>NZ_CP166798.1:4800000-6779538 GCF_059716055.1 Pseudomonas sp. LBUM1658 | reverse complement strand
GGATATCCCCTAAGTTGAAAGCCGGTGAGGCAAAAACAGCCGCCATTGTAGCGACCGAGCGTCCACTTATCCACATGTAGGTTGATCAGAGAACACGAAGAATCAATGCCTTAACTGAAAAAAACACGACCAATGGTATGTGGATAAGCTCTGTGGATAAGCCCACCTAAGCTCGTTGCACAAGTGGGGGGTAAACTCGGTGGATAACCTGCCTGTGGATAACACGCCATTCCACACACAGCTTATCCGACAGCGCAGCACAGCCTGACCACCGTTTTCCACCATGGTTGTCATTCTCTGTACAGGGCGGACTAGAAGGCCTTAAGGCACTTATCCACAGAAGAGGCCGCCCCTAGCTTTTATAAGCATTACAGAAAAGCTTTAAATAATTCCCTTCTTTATTTCTATATCTAGCGATCCCTTGTCAGACGGCGAACCCCTCAGAGATCTAATTCAAGGAAAAGCTGGTTGGAAATTGACCTAGAGGCCTGCTTTCTCTAGAATCGCCGGTCTCTTAAAACGGGGGCCATTCCGGCCCGTTGTGGACGAACCAGGTAACACGACATGAAACGTACTTTCCAACCAAGCACCATCAAACGCGCCCGTACTCACGGCTTCCGTGCTCGCATGGCAACCAAAAACGGCCGCGCAGTCCTGTCGCGTCGCCGCGCCAAAGGTCGTGCGCGTCTGGCAGTTTGATAATCCGGTACTGGTGGTGAGTCAGGACTTCAGTCGGGAAAAGCGTTTGCTGACTCCCCGGCATTTCAAGGCAGTCTTTGACTCCCCCACCGGCAAGGTTCCGGGGAAAAATCTCCTGCTCCTTGCGCGAAACAACGATCTTGATCACCCCCGTTTGGGGTTAGTGATCGGGAAAAAGAGCGTAAAGCTCTCCGTTGAGCGCAATCGCCTCAAACGTCTGATGCGCGAATCGTTTCGCCTGCACCAGGATTCTCTGGTCGGCTGGGACATAGTTATCGTCGCGCGCAAAGGTTTGGGTGACGTAGAAAACCCCGAATTGATTCAGCATTTCGGCAAACTCTGGAAGCGTCTGGCACGCAGCAAGCCGGTACCGGAAGTCAAAACCGAAACTGTAGGGGTAGACAGTCCCGATGCGTAAACTGGCACTCGTTCCGATCCAGTTTTATCGCTATGCCATTAGTCCTCTGATGGCCAGTCACTGTCGTTTCTACCCCAGTTGTTCCTGCTACGCGTATGAAGCCATAGAAAATCATGGCCTTCTGCGCGGTGGCTGGCTGGCCTTTCGTCGTTTAGGTCGCTGTCATCCGTGGAATCCCGGTGGTTATGACCCGGTTCCATCTATCCCTACCTCCCGTTCTTCTTCGATGGCCGAGTAATCATGGATATTAAACGCACGATCCTGATCGTCGCCCTGGCAATCGTGACCTACGTTATGGTCCTTAAATGGAACCAGGACTATGGCCAGGCTGCCCTGCCGACTCAGAATGTTGCCGCCAGCTCTACCGCTCCGGGCCTACCGGAAAAGGCGACTGGTAATAGCGCTTCCGTCAGTGACGACATTCCTCGCGCGGCAAGCGATACCAGCGCACCCGCCGAAGCACCGGTCGCCGTAAGCAAAGATCTCATCCAGATCAAAACGGATGTGCTCGATCTGGGTGTCGATCCACAAGGTGGTGATATCGCCCAGCTGAAGCTGCCGCTTTATCCTCGTCGTCAGGACCACCCGGAAATTCCATTCCAGCTGTTCGACAACGGCAATGAACGGACCTATCTGGCGCAAAGCGGTCTGATCGGCACCAATGGCCCGGATGCCAGTCCAACGGGTCGCCCGGTGTTCTCGTCCGAGAAGAAGACTTATCAACTGGCTGACGGTCAGGACCAATTGGTCGTGGACCTGAAGTTCAGCAAGGACGGCGTCAACTACATCAAGCGTTTCACCTTGCAACGCGGTAATTACGATGTCGGCGTTTCCTACATTATCGACAACCAGAGCGCTCAGCCCTGGTCCGGTGCAATGTTCGCGCAATTGAAACGTGACGCCAGTTCCGATCCTTCTTCCAGCACTGCCACCGGCACCGCGACTTACCTAGGCGCCGCCCTGTGGACAAGTAACGAGCCGTACAAGAAAGTGTCGATGGGTGACATGGACAAGGCCGCACTGAAAGAAACTGTTCAGGGTGGCTGGGTTGCCTGGTTGCAACACTACTTTGTAACTGCGTGGATTCCGGCGAAGGGCGAAAACAACATCGTCCAGACCCGTAAAGACAGCAAAGGCAATTACATCATCGGTTACACCGGCCCGGCGTTGACCGTTGCGCCAGGTGCCAAGGCTGAAACCACCGCTACGCTTTACGCCGGTCCTAAAAGCCAGGACATACTCAAAGAGTTGTCCCCAGGTCTGGAACTGACCGTCGACTACGGCATTCTGTGGTTCATTGCCCAGCCGATCTTCTGGCTGCTGCAACATATCCACGCGCTGGTGGGTAACTGGGGCTGGTCGATCATCTTCCTGACCATGTTGATCAAAGGGATCTTCTTCCCGCTGTCGGCAGCCAGTTACAAATCCATGGCCCGTATGCGCGCAGTGGCGCCAAAACTGGCCGCCCTGAAAGAGCAACACGGCGATGACCGGCAGAAAATGTCGCAGTCGATGATGGAGTTGTACAAGAAAGAGAAGATCAACCCGCTGGGTGGATGCTTGCCGATTCTTGTGCAAATGCCGGTTTTCCTTTCGCTGTACTGGGTTCTCCTGGAAAGCGTGGAAATGCGTCAGGCACCGTTCATGCTGTGGATTACTGACCTGTCGATCAAGGATCCGTTCTTCATTCTGCCGATCATCATGGGTGCAACCATGTTCATCCAGCAGCAGCTGAACCCGACTCCTCCGGATCCGATGCAGGCGAAGGTAATGAAAATGATGCCAATCATCTTCACCTTCTTCTTCCTGTGGTTCCCGGCAGGTCTGGTGCTGTACTGGGTGGTCAACAACTGCCTGTCGATCGCACAACAGTGGTACATCACGCGTAAGATTGAAGCGGCGGCGAAAGCAACGGCCTGATCTACTCTGTGGATAACCACTCAAAACGCCCCCTAGTGGGGCGTTTTGCTATCTGTCACTTTTGTCTGGATATTGGTTTATGAATGTCCCTCGTGAAACCATCGCTGCCGTTGCTACCGCTCAAGGTCGCGGCGGCGTGGGCATCGTCCGTATCTCCGGGCCGCTCGCAAGCATTGCAGCGAAAGCCATTAGCGGCCGTGAACTGAAACCGCGCTACGCCCATTACGGTCCATTTTTCAGTGAGCACGATGAGGTCCTCGATGAGGGGATCGCCCTGTATTTTCCGGGGCCGAACTCATTTACCGGCGAAGACGTGCTCGAACTTCAGGGCCACGGTGGGCCGATCGTGCTCGACATGCTGCTGCAGCGCTGCCTGCAATTGGGCTGTCGACAGGCGCGCCCGGGGGAATTCAGCGAGCGAGCGTTCCTCAACGATAAGCTCGACCTGGCTCAGGCCGAAGCCATTGCCGACCTGATTGAAGCCAGTTCGGCACAAGCCGCGCGCAATGCGTTGCGCTCGTTGCAAGGGGCTTTTTCCCAGCGTGTGCATAACCTGACCGAGCAACTCATCAGCCTGCGGATCTACGTTGAGGCGGCGATCGACTTTCCGGAGGAAGAAATCGACTTCCTGGCGGACGGGCATGTCCTGAAGATGCTCGATAACGTGCGTGGCGAGTTATCCACCGTGCTGCGTGAAGCCGGGCAGGGGGCATTGCTGCGTGACGGCATGACGGTGGTGATCGCAGGTCGGCCGAATGCCGGCAAATCCAGCCTGCTCAATGCGCTGGCGGGTCGCGAGGCGGCAATCGTCACGGAAATTGCCGGGACTACCCGGGATATCCTCCGTGAACATATCCACATCGACGGCATGCCGTTGCATGTGGTCGACACCGCAGGCTTGCGCGATACCGATGACCAGGTCGAAAAGATTGGCGTCGAGCGAGCGCTCAAGGCCATTGGCGAGGCTGATCGGGTTTTGCTGGTGGTCGATGCCACGGCCCCTGAAGCCCTGGATCCCTTTGCCCTGTGGCCGGAATTCCTCGAGCAGCGGCCGGATCCGGCCAAAGTGACCTTGATCCGCAACAAGGCTGACCTTACCGGCGAGGCAATTGCCCTGGAAGTCAGTGCGGATGGCCACGTGACGATCAGCCTCAGCGCCAGATCCGCTGGCGAAGGCCTGGAGTTGCTGCGAGACCATCTCAAAGCCTGCATGGGGTACGAGCAGACCTCTGAAAGCAGCTTCAGCGCTCGCCGACGCCACCTGGAAGCGCTACGCCATGCCAGTGCTTCACTCGAGCACGGTCGGGCGCAATTGACCCTTGCCGGCGCTGGTGAGCTGCTGGCCGAGGATTTGCGTCAGGCGCAACAGTCTTTGGGCGAGATTACCGGTGCATTCAGCTCCGATGACCTGCTCGGACGGATCTTTTCCAACTTCTGCATCGGTAAATAACCCCTTCGTTGTCCACAGACGGGCCATTGGCGCCCGTCTGTTCTCCTCCTTTCCTGATCCTTTTCTGAATTGCCGGGCGGAATTTATCTGCCTCGGTGGCTTTTTCGTGTCCGGGATTTGCCTCGCCAAGGAATTTTCTGTGGATTAAGCCCTGTGAATAACTGCCCTTAGGCCCGGTTGATAACAGGGCCTCAAAACTGAGGAAAACCCCACCTGTGGATAAGCACCTCTTTTACCCACAGGCTTAAACCGGTTATCCAAGGGCCTCATACCCACATGACCACAGACTTTCAAACCTCTGTACACGTTGAATTTAAAGGTGTACAGAGATCTATCCACAGAAAAGTGCCTCAGTAGAAATAAACATAAAAACAAAGATTTAATACTTTTCTCTCTTTTAATTTCTATTATTCGTGATTCATCCACAGCTGGTTAAATTTTGTGCAAAGGGTTCTTTAGGAGAGGCGAAGTCCCTATACTTGCCGCCTAGCCCAATAACCCATCCCTTTTTACCCATTCAGAAGCAGGCACGAGGTGCGTGGTGGATTTCCCTTCCCGTTTTGAAGTGATCGTCATCGGCGGCGGTCATGCCGGTACCGAGGCAGCACTAGCGTCAGCACGCATGGGGGTGAAAACCCTGCTGCTCACGCATAACGTGGAAACCCTCGGGCAAATGAGCTGCAATCCCGCGATTGGCGGCATTGGCAAAAGCCACCTGGTCAAGGAAATCGACGCCCTTGGCGGCGCAATGGCCATGGCTACCGACAAAGGTGGTATTCAGTTTCGCGTGCTGAACAGCCGCAAAGGCCCAGCCGTGCGTGCAACACGTGCTCAGGCCGACCGGGTTCTATACAAGGCCGCCGTTCGCGAAATTATCGAGAACCAGCCCAACCTGTGGATATTTCAGCAAGCCTGCGATGACCTGATCGTTGAACAGGATCAAGTCCGCGGCGTTGTGACCCAGATGGGGCTGCGCATACTTGCCGACTCGGTGGTATTGACCACCGGGACCTTCCTCGGTGGACTTATCCACATCGGAATGCAGAACTATTCCGGTGGCCGCGCGGGTGATCCACCGTCGATTGCCCTGGCACAACGTCTGCGCGAAATGCCTTTGCGGGTCGGGCGCCTGAAAACCGGGACCCCGCCGCGAATCGACGGCCGTTCCGTGGATTTCTCGGTGATGACCGAGCAACCGGGCGATACGCCGATTCCAGTGATGTCGTTCCTCGGTTCCAAGGAGCAGCATCCCGCGCAGGTCAGCTGCTGGATTACCCATACCAATGCCCGAACCCACGAAATCATTGCCGCGAACCTCGATCGTTCGCCGATGTATTCCGGGGTTATCGAAGGTATCGGCCCGCGTTACTGCCCTTCGATCGAAGACAAGATCCATCGCTTTGCCGACAAGGAAAGCCATCAGGTCTTCATCGAACCGGAAGGTCTGACGACCCACGAGCTGTACCCGAACGGGATTTCCACTTCTCTGCCGTTCGACGTGCAGATCCAGATCGTGCAGTCGATTCGCGGGATGGAAAACGCGCATATCGTGCGTCCCGGCTACGCCATCGAATACGATTACTTCGATCCGCGGGATCTGAAGTACAGCCTGGAAACCAAAGTGATCGGCGGTTTGTTCTTTGCCGGACAAATCAACGGCACCACCGGTTACGAAGAAGCCGGCGCCCAGGGTTTGCTGGCCGGAACCAACGCCGCACTGCGTGCGCAAGGCAAAGACAGCTGGTGTCCGCGTCGGGATGAGGCGTACATCGGGGTGTTGGTCGACGACCTGATCACCTTGGGAACTCAAGAACCGTACCGAATGTTTACTTCTCGCGCCGAGTACCGGCTGATCCTGCGCGAAGACAACGCCGACCTGCGTCTGACGGAAAAAGGTCGCGAGCTGGGTCTGGTGGATGACGCGCGTTGGGAGGCTTTCTGCACCAAACGCGAAAGCATCGAGCTGGAAGAACAACGGCTGAAAAGTACCTGGGTTCGCCCGGGCACCGAGCAGGGTGATGCGATTGCCGAAAAGTTCGGCACGCCGCTGACTCACGAATACAACCTGCTGAACCTGCTGACGCGTCCGGAAATCGACTACGCCGGGCTGATCGCGATTACCGGTGACGGCGCGATTGATCCACTGGTTGCAGAGCAGGTTGAAATCAAGACCAAATATGCCGGTTACATTGATCGTCAGCAGGACGAGATCGCTCGTCTGCGGGCCAGTGAAGACACCAAATTGCCTGTGGATATTGATTACACGAATATTTCCGGTCTCTCGAAAGAGATTCAGAGCAAGTTGGGGATAACTCGGCCTGAAACCTTGGGTCAGGCCTCGAGGATCCCCGGTGTCACCCCGGCGGCGATTTCCCTGTTGATGATTCATTTGAAAAAACGCGGCGCGGGCCGTCAGTTGGAGCAAAGCGCTTGAGTTCGTTGGTCACCTCGCAACATGCCGAAGAGTTATCCACAGGTGCGCGCCAGCTCGGTGTCACCCTGACAGAAAGCCAGCACGCTCAGTTGCTGGCTTATCTGGCCCTGTTGATCAAATGGAACAAGGCGTACAACCTCACGGCGGTGCGCGACCCGGACGAAATGGTTTCGCGGCATTTGCTCGACAGCCTGAGTGTCATGTCCTTCATCGAGAACGGCCGCTGGCTGGATGTCGGCAGCGGTGGAGGCATGCCGGGGATTCCATTGGCGATCCTGTTTCCCGACTCGCAAGTGACAGTTCTGGACAGCAACGGCAAGAAAACCCGCTTTCTGACCCAGGTCAAACTCGAACTCAAGCTGGATAACCTGCAAGTTATCCACAGTCGGGTTGAAACCTTCCATCCTGAGCTACCCTTCACCGGGATCGTCTCCCGAGCGTTCAGCAGTCTGGAAGATTTCTCCAACTGGACGCGTCATCTGGGCGACCTCGATACGCGTTGGCTGGCAATGAAAGGACTGCATCCGGCGGATGAACTGGTAGCATTGCCGGCAGACTTCCACCTCGATAGCGCACACGCCCTGGCCGTACCCGGTTGCCAAGGCCAACGCCATCTGCTGATACTGCGCCGCACGGCATGATTGGGAATACAAGCAAGAATGGCTAAGGTATTCGCGATAGCGAACCAAAAGGGTGGTGTGGGCAAGACCACCACCTGTATCAACCTCGCAGCATCGCTGGTCGCTACCAAGCGTCGAGTGCTGTTGATCGATCTCGATCCACAAGGCAACGCCACCATGGGTAGCGGTGTGGATAAACACAACCTGGAAAATTCGGTCTATGACCTGCTGATCGGCGAATGCGATCTGGCCCAGGCCATGCATTTTTCCGAGCATGGCGGTTATCAGCTGCTGCCGGCTAACCGCGATCTGACGGCGGCAGAAGTCGTTCTGCTGGAAATGCAGATGAAAGAAAGCCGCCTGCGCAGCGCCCTGGCGCCGATTCGTGAAAACTACGATTACATTTTGATCGATTGTCCACCGTCGCTGTCGATGCTTACGCTCAACGCGCTGGTCGCTGCCGATGGGGTGATTATCCCCATGCAGTGCGAGTACTTCGCACTCGAAGGCTTGAGCGACCTTGTGGACAACATCAAGCGAATCGCTGAACTGCTGAACCCGAACCTGAAAGTCGAAGGTCTGCTGCGGACCATGTACGACCCGCGGCTGAGTCTGATGAACGACGTTTCGGCGCAGCTCAAGGAACACTTCGGTGAGCAGCTCTACGACACTGTGATTCCGCGCAACATCCGGTTGGCCGAAGCACCGAGTTATGGAATGCCAGCGCTGGTGTATGACAAACAATCCCGTGGCGCGATCGCCTACCTGGCCCTGGCGGGCGAGCTGGTTCGTCGTCAACGTCGTAACTCACGCATCGCCGCTGCTCCGGCAACTTAAGGAATCCCCATGGCCGTCAAGAAACGAGGTCTCGGACGTGGACTGGATGCACTGCTGAGCGGTCCGACTGTCAGCTCGCTGGAAGAGCAGGCGGTGCAGGCCGATCAGCGTGAGCTGCAGCATCTGCCGCTGGACCTGATTCAACGCGGCAAGTACCAGCCGCGTCGGGACATGGACCCACAGGCGCTGGAAGAGCTCGCTCAGTCGATCAGGGCCCAAGGAGTGATGCAACCCATAGTGGTTCGTCCGATCGGCGCTGGTCGCTTTGAGATCATTGCTGGTGAGCGCCGCTGGCGTGCCAGCCAGCAGGCTGGCCAGGAAACCATCCCGGCAATGGTTCGCGATGTGCCGGATGAGACCGCCATCGCCATGGCGCTGATCGAGAACATTCAGCGCGAAGACCTCAATCCGATCGAGGAAGCGGTGGCCCTGCAGCGCTTGCAGCAGGAATTCCAGCTGACTCAGCAGCAAGTTGCCGAAGCAGTAGGTAAATCCCGGGTGACCGTGGCCAACTTGCTGCGCCTGATTGCATTGCCTGAAGTCATCAAAACCATGCTGTCTCACGGTGACCTGGAAATGGGTCACGCACGTGCATTGCTCGGTTTACCGGAAAATCAACAAGTCGAAGGGGCGCGACACGTTGTCGCACGAGGTTTGACTGTGCGCCAGACTGAAGCCCTGGTTCGCCAGTGGTTGAGTGGCAAACATGAGCCCGCCGAACCCACCAAACCCGACCCGGATATCGCCCGTCTCGAACAGCGTCTGGCCGAGCGCCTGGGCTCTGCGGTGCAGATCCGCCACGGGAAGAAGGGCAAAGGGCAGTTGGTCATTGGTTATAACTCCCTGGATGAATTGCAGGGCGTTCTCGCACACATCCGCTGAAACAATTCCATATGTAGCAGCAGTCAAAAAACACTACCTGGCAGTTGAATAGGGGCGGAACCGCCCCTATACTCTGCGCGCATTTTGTCGGCACAAATTATGCCAATTTATAGCGTTCTGGCAGCCGATTCTTGGGGAGCAATATCGATGGAGAGTCGCATGCCAAACCGCTTGCCCTTCCATCGTCTGGCCGTATTTCCGGTGCTACTGGCTCAATTTGTCGTTTTGGTACTGGCCGCTTTGGCGCTCTGGTACTGGCATGGAGTCGTAGCCGGATACTCGGGTCTCTGCGGAGGCCTGATAGCCTTGCTGCCCAACGCATATTTCGCTCATCGGGCATTTCGGTTTTCCGGCGCCCGGGCAGCTCAAGCCATCGTCCGGTCATTTTATGCCGGCGAGGCGGGCAAACTGATTTTGACGGCGGTGCTGTTTGCACTGACGTTTGCAGGTGTGAAGCCACTGGCGCCGCTAGCTGTATTTGGCGTCTTCGTGCTGACCCAACTGGTCAGCTGGTTCGCACCCCTGCTTATGAAAACAAGACTTTCGAGACCTTAGGGCGTTTGAGGCAACCATGGCAGCAGAAACCGCTTCGGGCTATATCCAGCACCACTTGCAGAACCTGACTTTCGGGCAGCTACCTACCGGTGGCTGGGGCTTTGCCCACACCGCAGCAGAGGCCAAAGAAATGGGCTTCTGGGCATTCCACGTCGATACCCTCGGCTGGTCTGTTGCGTTGGGTCTGATTTTCATTCTGATTTTCCGCCTGGCCGCGAAAAAGGCGACCTCCGGTCAACCTGGCGCCTTGCAGAACTTCGTCGAAGTTCTGATCGAGTTCGTCGACAGCAGCGTGAAAGATACCTTTCATGGCCGCAACCCGTTGATCGCGCCATTGGCACTGACGATTTTTGTCTGGGTCTTCATGATGAACGCCGTCGACCTGGTACCGGTCGACTGGATTCCCAAGCTGGCTGCCATCATTACCGGCGACCCGCATCTGGTCTTCCGTGCCGTTCCTACCACTGACCCGAACGCCACCCTGGGTATGTCCCTGTCGGTGTTCGCGTTGATCATTTTCTACAGCATCAAGGTCAAGGGCATCGGCGGCTTCATCGGCGAACTGACCCTGCACCCGTTCGGCAGCAAGAACGTTTTCGTTCAGGCCCTGCTGATTCCGGTGAACTTCCTGCTGGAGTTCGTGACGCTGGTTGCCAAGCCAATCTCCCTGGCACTGCGTCTGTTCGGCAACATGTATGCCGGTGAACTGGTCTTCATTCTGATCGCCGTGATGTTCGGCAGCGGTCTGCTCTGGCTTAGCGGCCTGGGCATAGTTCTGCAGTGGGCGTGGGCTGTGTTCCACATCCTGATCATCACCCTGCAGGCGTTTATCTTCATGATGCTGACCATCGTCTACCTGTCGATGGCGCACGAAGAGAACCATTAAGACCAGTCTCGACTGGTCTGATGTCCCTCTCGGTCAAACGAGAGGGTGCCCGAACAGGGCTATGAAACGATTTGTTTTACCGCTTTAAAAATTAAAAAACCTAAACCATACGACGTAAAAGTCGGGAGGAAAGATGGAAACTGTAGTTGGTCTAACCGCTATCGCTGTTGCACTGTTGATCGGCCTGGGCGCACTGGGTACCGCAATTGGTTTCGGCCTGTTGGGCGGCAAGTTCCTGGAAGGCGCAGCGCGTCAGCCAGAGATGGTTCCAATGCTGCAAGTTAAAATGTTCATCGTTGCCGGTCTGCTCGACGCCGTAACCATGATCGGCGTTGGTATCGCTCTGTTCTTCACCTTCGCGAACCCCTTCGTTGGTCAACTCGCTGGCTAATCACTCGAATTTTCGAGTTGATTAGGGTGATAGACAACGAACGAGCGAGGTGTTGGCGTGAACATTAATGCAACCCTGATTGGCCAGTCCGTTGCGTTCTTCATTTTTGTACTGTTTTGCATGAAGTTCGTGTGGCCTCCGGTCATCGCGGCTTTGCACGAACGTCAGAAGAAGATCGCGGATGGACTGGACGCTGCCAGCCGTGCAGCTCGCGACCTGGAGTTGGCCCAAGAGAAAGCGGGTCACCAACTGCGCGATGCTAAAGCACAGGCAGCTGAAATCATTGAGCAAGCCAAGAAACGCGGTGCTCAGATCGTCGATGAAGCCCGAGATCAGGCTCGCGTCGAAGCTGAACGTGTGAAGGCTCAGGCTCAGGCCGAGATCGAACAGGAACTGAACAGCGTCAAAGACGCCTTGCGTGCCCAACTGGGTAGCCTGGCTGTCAATGGCGCAGAGAAGATCCTGGGTGCCACAATCGATCAAAAAGCGCACGCGGAGCTGGTTAACAAACTGGCTGCTGAAATTTAAGCGAGGGCGATCATGGCAGAATTGACCACGTTGGCCCGACCTTACGCTAAGGCAGCCTTCGAGCACGCCCAGTCCCACAAGCAGCTGGCCTCTTGGTCAGCCATGCTCGGCCTGGCTGCAGCAGTGTCGCAAGACGACACTATGCAGAGCGTGCTCAAGGCCCCGCGACTGACGAGCGCAAACAAGGCCGCCACGTTTATCGACGTGTGCGGCGACAAGTTTGATGGGAAAGTGCAGAACTTCATTCACGTCGTTGCCGAAAACGACCGTCTCCCGCTGATGCCGGAGATTGCCGCTCTGTTTGACCTGTACAAGGCCGAACAAGAGAAATCGGTAGACGTGGACGTAACCAGTGCTTTCGCATTGAACCAAGAACAGCAAGACAAACTCGCCAAGGTTCTCAGTGCACGGCTCGGCCGGGAAGTGCGCCTGCACGCGTCGGAGGATGCCAGCCTTATTGGTGGCGTCGTAATCCGCGCCGGCGACCTGGTTATCGATGGCTCGATTCGCGGCAAACTCGCGAACCTTGCCGAAGCATTGAAATCTTGAGTTTGAAGGGGCAGCAGAGCAATGCAGCAACTCAATCCTTCCGAAATAAGTGAAATTATCAAGGGCCGCATCGACAAGCTCGATGTGACCTCCCAAGCCCGTAACGAAGGCACTGTCGTCAGCGTATCTGACGGCATCGTGCGGATTCACGGTCTGGCCGACGTAATGTACGGCGAGATGATCGAGTTTCCGGGCGGCGTCTTCGGTATGGCCCTCAACCTTGAGCAAGACTCTGTAGGCGCCGTTGTATTGGGCTCCTATCAGTCTCTGGCTGAAGGCATGAGCGCCAAGTGCACTGGCCGCATCCTCGAAGTTCCGGTTGGTAAGGAACTGCTGGGTCGCGTAGTCGACGCACTGGGTAACCCAGTTGACGGCAAAGGTCCGCTGAACAACACCGAGACCGATGCGGTCGAGAAAGTTGCTCCAGGCGTGATCTGGCGTAAGTCGGTAGACCAGCCTGTACAGACTGGCTACAAGGCTGTCGATGCCATGATCCCTGTCGGCCGTGGCCAGCGTGAGCTGATCATCGGTGACCGTCAGATCGGTAAAACCGCTCTGGCGATCGACGCGATCATCAACCAGAAAAACAGCGGCATCTTCTGCGTCTACGTAGCAATCGGTCAGAAACAATCGACCATCGCCAACGTGGTTCGCAAGCTGGAAGAAAACGGCGCTTTGGCTAACACCATCGTCGTGGCTGCGAGCGCTTCGGAATCTGCAGCACTGCAGTTCCTTGCACCGTACTCCGGTTGCACCATGGGCGAATACTTCCGCGACCGCGGTGAAGACGCGCTGATCGTTTATGACGATCTGTCCAAGCAAGCAGTGGCTTACCGCCAGATTTCCCTGCTGCTGCGCCGTCCACCAGGCCGTGAAGCTTACCCAGGCGACGTGTTCTATCTCCACTCCCGTCTGCTGGAGCGCGCATCCCGCGTTTCGGAAGAATACGTAGAGAAGTTCACCAACGGCGCAGTGACCGGCAAAACCGGTTCCCTGACCGCACTGCCGATCATCGAAACCCAGGCTGGCGACGTTTCCGCGTTCGTTCCGACCAACGTGATTTCCATCACCGACGGTCAGATCTTCCTGGAATCGGCCATGTTCAACTCCGGGATCCGTCCTGCAGTTAACGCCGGTGTTTCGGTATCCCGTGTGGGTGGTGCCGCTCAGACCAAGATCATCAAGAAGCTCTCCGGTGGTATCCGTACCGCTCTGGCTCAGTACCGTGAACTGGCGGCATTCGCCCAGTTCGCTTCTGACCTGGACGAAGCGACCCGTAAGCAACTTGAGCATGGTCAGCGCGTTACCGAGCTGATGAAGCAGAAGCAATACGCACCAATGTCGATCGCTGACATGGCGCTGTCGCTGTATGCCGCTGAGCGTGGGTTCCTGACTGACATTGAAATCGCCAAGATCGGCAGCTTCGAACAAGCGCTGATTGCTTTCTTCAACCGCGATCACGCCGAATTGATGGCGAAGATCAACGTGAAGGGTGACTTCAATGACGAAATCGATGCTGGCATGAAAGCCGGTCTCGAGAAGTTCAAGGCCACCCAAACCTGGTAAGCCGCAGCGGGAGCCGCAAGGCTCCCGCTTGCTAACCTGATAGGTGTTACATGGCAGGCGCAAAAGAGATTCGCAGTAAGATTGCGAGCATCAAAAGCACGCAAAAGATCACCAGCGCCATGGAAAAAGTGGCGGTCAGCAAAATGCGCAGGGCACAAATGCGCATGGCTGCTAGCCGTCCTTACGCGGAGCGCATCCGCCAGGTTATCGGTCATCTGGCCAACGCCAACCCGGAATATCGCCACCCCTTCATGATCGAGCGCGAAATCAAGCGCGTCGGTTATGTCGTCGTGAGCAGTGACCGTGGTTTGTGCGGTGGTTTGAATACCAACCTGTTCAAGGCTTTGGTCAAGGACATGGCGGTAAACCGCGATCGCGGCGTAGAGATCGATCTGTGCGTGGTCGGTAGCAAAGGTGCGGCATTTTTCCGCAACTTCGGCGGTAACGTCGTCGCTGCTATCAGCCACCTGGGTGAAGAGCCGTCGATCAATGATCTGATCGGCAGCGTCAAGGTGATGCTGGATGCCTACCTGGACGGCCGTATTGACCGCCTGTCCGTGGTGTCCAACAAGTTCATCAACACCATGACGCAACAGCCTACGGTGGAACAGTTGATTCCGCTGGTGGCGACCCAGGATCAGAAACTCAAGCACCACTGGGACTACCTCTACGAACCGGATGCCAAGGAGCTGCTTGACGGCTTGATGGTCCGCTACGTGGAGTCGCAGGTGTACCAGGCGGTGGTCGAGAACAACGCGGCTGAACAGGCTGCGCGGATGATCGCAATGAAGAACGCTACCGATAACGCCGGTGACTTGATCAGCGATTTGCAGCTGATCTACAACAAGGCGCGTCAGGCTGCGATCACCCAAGAGATCTCGGAAATCGTCGGCGGCGCTGCCGCGGTTTAACGGTTCAAATATTCAGAGGATCCAGCTATGAGTAGCGGACGTATCGTTCAAATCATCGGCGCCGTTATCGACGTGGAATTTCCACGCGACAGCGTACCGAGCATCTACAACGCGCTGTTGGTACAAAGCGCGGCCGGGACCACCCTCGAAGTTCAGCAACAGCTGGGCGACGGCGTGGTTCGTACCATTGCGATGGGTTCCACCGAAGGCTTGAAGCGCGGTCTGGAAGTCAAAGACTCCGGCGCAGCCATCTCCGTACCGGTCGGTAAAGCGACCCTGGGCCGGATCATGGACGTTCTGGGCAACCCGATCGACGAAGCTGGCCCGATCGACACCGAAGAACGCTGGGGCATTCACCGTCCTGCGCCGACCTTCGCTGAACAGGCTGGTGGCAACGACCTGCTGGAAACCGGCATCAAGGTTATCGACCTGGTTTGCCCGTTCGCCAAAGGCGGTAAAGTCGGTCTGTTCGGTGGTGCCGGTGTAGGCAAAACCGTAAACATGATGGAACTGATCCGTAACATCGCCATCGAGCACAGCGGTTATTCCGTGTTCGCCGGTGTGGGTGAGCGTACTCGTGAGGGTAACGACTTCTACCACGAGATGAAGGACTCCAACGTTCTGGACAAAGTGGCACTGGTCTACGGTCAGATGAACGAGCCGCCGGGTAACCGTCTGCGCGTAGCACTGACTGGCCTGACCATGGCCGAGAAGTTCCGTGACGAAGGTAACGACGTACTGTTGTTCGTTGACAACATCTACCGTTACACCCTCGCCGGTACTGAAGTATCCGCACTGCTGGGCCGTATGCCTTCTGCAGTAGGTTACCAGCCGACCCTGGCTGAAGAGATGGGTACTCTGCAAGAGCGCATCACTTCGACCAAAAACGGTTCGATCACCTCGATCCAGGCGGTATACGTACCTGCGGATGACTTGACTGACCCGTCGCCTGCGACCACCTTCGCCCACTTGGACGCCACCGTCGTACTGTCCCGTGACATCGCTTCCCTGGGTATCTACCCAGCGGTCGATCCACTGGACTCGACTTCGCGCCAGCTGGACCCGATGGTTATCGGCCAGGAACACTACGACACCGCTCGCGGCGTACAGTATGTGCTGCAGCGCTACAAAGAGCTGAAGGACATCATTGCGATCCTGGGTATGGACGAGCTGTCGGAAGCCGACAAACAGTTGGTTAACCGTGCTCGTAAGATCCAGCGCTTCTTGTCGCAACCGTTCTTCGTGGCTGAAGTCTTCACTGGTGCCTCGGGTAAATACGTTTCCCTGAAAGACACCATTGCCGGCTTCAAAGGCATCCTCAACGGTGACTACGACCACCTGCCAGAACAAGCGTTCTACATGGTCGGCGGCATCGAAGAAGCAGTCGAGAAAGCCAAAAAACTGTAATCCCGGCGCCCGGCAACGGGCGCTAATCAGGTTGAGGCAAGCAGATGGCTATGACAGTCCATTGCGATATCGTCAGCGCGGAAGGAGAAATCTTTTCCGGTCTGGTCGAGATGGTGGTCGCGCACGGCAGCCTGGGTGATCTTGGTATCGCTCTAGGTCACGCTCCGCTGATTACTGAACTCAAGCCGGGCCCGATCCGCCTGATCAAGCAGGGTGGGGAAACCGAGGTGTTTTACATCTCCGGTGGTTACCTCGAGGTTCAGCCGAACATGGTCAAGGTTCTTGCCGACACCGTGCAACGTGCTGCCGACCTGGATGAAGCCTCCGCTCAGGAAGCCGTCAAGGCTGCTGAGAAGGCCTTGCATGACAGAGGCGCCGAGTTCGACTACGGTTCCGCTGCCGCACGTCTGGCCGAGGCCGCAGCTCAGCTGCGCACCGTCCAGCAGATCCGCAAAAAGTTTGGCGGTTAAGCCAGGCATTTTGTGTGATTGATTAAAAAGGGTAGCCTCGGCTACCCTTTTTCTTTTTCCGCAGTTCAATTTTTGGTCGCAGCCGCTGACCACCCAGGATTGGTAGCCAGTCATGTCTCTTGAAATCGTTATCCTCGCTGCCGGTCAAGGCACTCGCATGCGTTCGGCACTGCCGAAAGTGCTTCACCCGGTGGCGGGCAATTCCATGCTCGGCCATGTTATCCACAGCGCCCGGCAACTTGATCCGCAGCGCATCCACGTGGTGATCGGGCATGGTGCCGATGTGGTGCGTGAACGTCTGGCCGCAGACGATTTGAATTTCGTATTGCAGGACAAGCAACTCGGCACCGGCCACGCCGTGGCTCAGGCCTTGCCGTTCCTGACGGCTGAAAACGTACTGATCCTCTACGGCGATGTGCCGCTGATTGAAGTCGAGACGCTTCAGCGCCTGCTGAAGAAAGTAACCCCCGAACAAATCGGGCTGTTGACCGTCAACCTGGCCGACCCTACCGGTTACGGCCGGATCGTCCGCGATACTGACGGCAAAGTCGCCGCCATCGTCGAACACAAGGACGCCACTGACGCCGAGAAGGCCATCTGCGAAGGCAACACCGGGATTCTCGCGGTGCCTGGCGCACGGTTGGCCGAATGGCTGGGTCGCTTGTCGAACAACAACGTCCAGGGCGAGTACTACCTGACCGACGTGATCGAAATGGCGGTCAAGGACGGTCTGGTGGTGGCCACCGAACAACCCCATGACGCCATGGAAGTGCAGGGTGCCAACGACCGCAAGCAGCTCGCTGAGCTGGAGCGCCACTACCAATTGCGCGAAGGCCGTCGCCTGATGGCGCTGGGCGTTACCCTGCGTGACCCGGCACGGTTCGATGTGCGTGGTGAAGTCAGTGTCGGTCGTGACGTGCTGATCGACATCAACGTGATTCTCGAAGGCCGGGTAGTGATCGAAGACGATGTCGTCATCGGCCCCAATTGCGTGATCAAGGACAGCACTTTGCGCAAAGGCGCGGTGATCAAGGCCAACAGTCATATCGAAGGCGCAATCCTGGGCGAAGGCAGCGATGCCGGTCCGTTTGCTCGCCTGCGACCGGGGACCGTGCTGGAAGCCCGGGCCCACGTGGGTAACTTTGTCGAGCTGAAGAATGCTCATCTGGGTGAAGGCGCGAAGGCGGGTCACCTGTCCTATCTGGGCGACGCCGAGATCGGTGCGCGCACCAACATTGGCGCGGGCACCATCACCTGCAACTACGATGGCGCCAACAAGTGGAAGACCGTGCTGGGTGAAGATGTGTTCATCGGTTCCAACAACTCGTTGGTGGCACCTGTGGATATCGCCAACGGTGCGACGACTGCGGCGGGTTCGACCATCACTTGCGAGGTGGGCGCCGAGCAATTGGCAGTCGGTCGCGCTCGCCAGCGCAATATCGATGGCTGGAAGCGGCCGGTGAAACTCAAGAAGAGCTGAGTTATTCAGCGCTGCGAACATCGCTAAAAGATCGCAGCCTGCGGCAGCTCCGGGATTTGCGTTCATTCAGGGTGAGCGTGGAGCCTTGGGAGGAGCTGCCGCAGGCTGCGATCTTTCGGTTTATCCACAGACATTTTTCATCTATGAACTTGACGAGTTTCTCCCAATAGGTTTTGATTGCCTTCGTTATCTTTCGAAACGAAACTTATAAAGCCCATGTCGAAACGAAATACACCACAACGTCGCCACAATATCCTCGCCTTGCTCAATGAGCAGGGCGAAGTCAGTGTGGATGAGTTGGCCAAGCGTTTCGAAACCTCGGAAGTCACGATTCGCAAGGATCTGGCTGCGCTGGAGAGCAATGGCCTGTTGCTGCGCCGTTATGGTGGTGCGATCACCATGCCGCAAGAGCTGGTGAGCGATCTTGGGCAGCCCGTTTCGAAATACAAGCAGGCCATCGCCCGTGCCGCCGTGACGCGGATTCGCGAACATGCGCGGATCATCATCGACAGCGGCAGTACTACCGCAGCCATGATTCCGGAGCTTGGCCAGCAGCCGGGGCTGGTAGTAATGACCAACTCCCTGCACGTTGCCAATGCCCTGAGCGAACTGGAGCACGAACCTGTGCTGTTGATGACCGGTGGCACTTGGGACCCGCATTCCGAGTCTTTCCAGGGGCAGGTCGCCGAGCAGGTACTACGCTCTTATGACTTCGACCAGCTGTTCATTGGTGCCGATGGCATTGATCTGACCCGTGGCACCACGACCTTCAATGAACTGCTCGGCCTCAGTCGGGTGATGGCAGCAGTGGCTCGTGAGGTGATCGTGATGGTCGAGGCTGACAAGATCGGCCGCAAGATTCCCAATCTGGAGCTGCCCTGGAGCAGTGTCCATACCCTAATTACCGATGATCGTTTGCCACTCGAGGCACGCGAGCACATTCAGGCCCGCGGCATCACCTTGATATGCGCGGCAGTCAACCAGGAGAAATAAGCATGTGTGGAATTGTTGGCGCGGTCGCTGAACGGAATATCACTGCCATCCTGCTCGAAGGCCTCAAGCGCCTTGAATACCGCGGATACGACAGCGCTGGTGTGGCAGTTTTCACCAACGCCGGCAAGCTTGAGCGTCTACGCCGCCCGGGCAAGGTCAGCGAGCTGGAACAAGCCCTGGCCGGTGAGCCTATGGCCGGTCGCCTAGGGATCGCCCACACCCGCTGGGCGACTCACGGTGCGCCGTGCGAGCGCAATGCCCACCCGCATTTCTCCGGTGATCTGGCGGTGGTGCACAACGGCATCATCGAGAACCATGAAGCCCTGCGTGCGCAGCTGAAAGGCCTGGGTTATGTGTTTACCTCCGACACTGACACCGAAGTCATTGCCCACCTGCTCAACCACAAGCTCAAAGACTTGCGCGATCTGACCGTTGCGCTAAAGGCTACCGTGAAAGAACTGCACGGCGCCTATGGCCTGGCGGTCGTCAGTGCTCATCAGCCTGATCGTCTGGTGGCGGCCCGCAGTGGCAGCCCGCTGGTAATTGGTCTGGGTCTGGGCGAGAACTTCCTGGCGTCCGATCAGTTGGCGTTGCGTCAAGTCACCGATCGTTTCATGTACCTGGAAGAAGGCGACATCGCCGAGATCCGCCGCGATAACGTGCAGATCTGGGATATCGACGGTCAGTCAGTCGAACGTGAAGCTGTGCAATACCGTGATGGCGCCGAAGCCGCAGAAAAAGGCGAGTTCCGCCACTTCATGCTCAAGGAAATCCACGAGCAGCCGTCCGTGGTCCAGCGCACCCTGGAAGGCCGCCTCAGCCAGAACCAGGTGCTGGTCCAGGCTTTCGGTCCACAAGCAGCCGAGCTGTTTGCCAAGGTCCGCAATGTGCAGATCGTCGCCTGTGGCACCAGCTACCACGCCGGCATGGTTGCCCGTTACTGGCTCGAAGAGTTGGCCGGGATTCCGTGCCAGGTCGAAGTCGCCAGTGAGTTCCGCTACCGCAAAGTCGTGGTGCAAGCGGACACGCTGTTCGTGACCATTTCGCAGTCCGGCGAAACCGCCGACACCCTGGCGGCGCTGCGTAATGCCAAGGAACTGGGTTTCCTCGCCAGCCTGGCGATCTGCAACGTCGGCATCAGTTCACTGGTGCGCGAGTCCGACCTGACCCTGTTGACCCAAGCCGGTCGCGAAATCGGCGTGGCCTCGACCAAAGCCTTCACCACTCAGTTGGTCGGGTTGCTGCTGCTGACCCTGTCCCTGGGCCAGGTCCGCGGTACGTTGGCCAAAGGTGTGGAAGCCGAACTGGTCGAGGAACTGCGCCGTTTGCCGGCTCGCCTGGGTGAAGCGCTGGCCATGGACAGCATCATCGAGAAAACCGCCGAGCTGTTCGCCGAGAAGAACCACACACTGTTCCTCGGCCGTGGGGCGCAGTTCCCGGTTGCGATGGAAGGCGCGCTCAAGCTCAAGGAAATCTCCTATATCCACGCCGAAGCTTACCCGGCCGGTGAGCTGAAGCATGGCCCGCTGGCGCTGGTCGACGCCGATATGCCGGTAGTGACCGTGGCGCCGAACAACGAGCTGTTGGAGAAACTCAAATCCAACCTGCAGGAAGTTCGCGCCCGTGGCGGCGAGCTGGTGGTCTTTGCCGACGAACAGGCGGCCATGACCAATGGCGAAGGCACTCACGTCATCAACATGCCGCACATCCACGACACCCTGTCGCCAATCCTCTACACCATCCCGTTGCAGCTGTTGTCGTACTACGTGGCCGTACTCAAAGGCACCGACGTCGACCAGCCGCGCAACCTGGCGAAATCCGTAACGGTGGAGTGAGTTATCCACAGCCCGCGGCTGTCGATTGAATGGAAGTCAGCATTACCCCCAAGGCTTTCAGCGCAGGCTAGATCGCCAAGATCGCAGCCTGCGGCAGCTCCTACGGGGGATCGGCGTAGCGACGGATGTACGCGGTCGGCGTAGGAGCTGCCGAAGGCTGCGATCTTTTTGGGGGTACCTGGAGCTTAACTGAACGGCATTTGCGTTTGCTCTTGCCAAAGAGGTGCCGCCATGGACAGGTTCCAGGAAATGCAGGTGTTCCTCGCCGTGGCGCAAGAGCAGGGTTTTTCTGCTGCGGCGCGGCGCTTGAGCCTGTCGGCGGCGAGCGTTACGCGGGCAGTTGCGGCGCTGGAAAAACGCATCGGCGCACAGCTGCTGACGCGCACTACCCGTAGCGTGCACCTGAGCGAGGCCGGTCAGCGTTATCTGGAAGACTGCCGACGCATCCTCGCCGAACTCCAGGAGGCCGAAGCTTCGGCGGCCGGAAGCCATGCCCAGCCGCGGGGGCAACTGACGATCACGGCACCGGTGTTATTCGGTGAGTTATTCGTAACGCCGGTGATGGTCGCTTACCTGGATCAATTCCCCGAGGTCAGCATCAATGCTTTGCTCGTCGACCGTGTGGTAAGCATGGTCGAGGAGGGGATCGACGTCGCGGTGCGCATCGGTGAACTGCCGGACAGCAATCAGCATGCGATCCTGGTGGGGGAAGTGCGGCGGGTGATCTGCGGCTCGCCCGGTTACTTGGCGAGCCATGGCCGGCCTCTGCATCCGGATGACCTGTGTCAGGCACGGATCGTCGCCCCATCGTCCATCGGACAGACCAGGAACTGGCAATTTCAGCAGGCGGGTACAGTGCTGAGCGTTCGTCCCGAGCCACGCCTGGTTGTCACCGCGAATCAGGCGGCGATTGCTGCGACCTGTCTGGGTTTGGGATTGACTCGGGTTCTGTCTTATCAGATCGCCAGCAAGGTCGCCGCCGGCGAGCTGGAAATCGTGCTGCAAAACTTCGAACTGCCGCCACTGCCCATTCATGTGGTGTATCAGGGCGGGCGCAAGGCGCCGGCGCGGGTACGCAGCTTTGTCGATTTCGCGGTGCAGTCGCTACGTGATCATCCTGCGCTGCAGGCCTGAAGCTTTATTGCACCTAATGAAATAATTGATTGTGTTTTCTGGTTATTCTGTTGTTTTCGTTGTGGGTGGAAGATAGCTTCCATCGACGCGGCTCTGTCCTGGAGTTCGCTATTGCCTGCGGAGTCCTTCATGTCCCAGCCAGCTATCAAACTCTATAATTTCCCGCGCTCCGGTCATGCCCACCGAGTCGAGCTGATGCTCTCGCTGCTCGGCCTGCCGACCGAACTGGTATTCGTCGACCTGACCAAGGGCGCGCATAAACAACCTGAGTTCCTCGCGTTGAACGCTTTTGGCCAGGTTCCGGTCATCGATGACCAAGGCGTGGTACTGGCCGACTCCAATGCGATTCTGGTGTACCTGGCGCAGAAATACGGCAAAGGCCGCTGGCTGCCGACGGATCCGGTTGGCGCTGCCAGGGTCCAGCGCTGGTTGTCGGTCGCGGCGGGGCAGATTGCCTCAGGCCCGGCCGCGGCTCGAATGATTACCGTGTTTGGCGCGCCGTATAACGCTGAAGAAGTGATCGCCCGTTCCCATAGCCTGCTCAAGGTTATCGATCAAGAATTGTCCAATACCCCCTACCTGGCGGGCGAAGAACCGACCATCGCCGATGTCGCCGCCTACAGCTACGTCGCCCATGCGCCAGAAGGCAATGTGTCACTGGCCGACTATGCCAATGTGCGTGCGTGGCTTGCCCGCATTGAAGCCTTGCCCGGGTTTGTCGCTATGCCGCGCACGGTAGCCGGCTTGCAAAAAACCGCCTGAGAACACCGAGCCCGGCCCAACCAGACTGCGCCGTCGGCGCAGGGGGAAACCGCGATGAATCTTAAATCTCCCTGGCATGCCGGCGAGAAGCAGCTGCAGGCGCACGTTGGTGTCGCTGAGCGCATGGAAGCATTCGGCCCCAAGGTCATCCGCAATTACCTGCCTGATCAGCATCGTCAGTTCTATGAGCAGCTGCCCTTCATGCTGTTCGGTGCGGTGGATGCCGACGGCAACCCGTGGGCCAGTATTCTCGAGGGGCAACCGGGTTTCGCCCGCTCTCCCGAGCCTGTGCTGTTGCAACTGGACAGTCTGCCGCGCCAGGACGATCCGGCTCAATTACAGGCCGGTGCGGCTATCGGCTTGCTGGGGATCGAGCTGCATACCCGGCGGCGCAACCGGATCAATGGGCGAGTCAGCGAGATGACCGCTAACGGCTTTACCGTGGTGGTGGAGCAGGCTTTCGGCAATTGCCCGCAGTACATTCAGTTGCGCCAGTTCGAATCGGTGCCTGTAGTAACTCCCTCGGCGCCTGTGGTGCAGCGTCTAAGCATGCTGGATGATAGGGCGAGCGCAATGATTCGTGAGGCCGACACCTTCTTTGTCGCCAGCTATCTCGACGTTGAGCACCAGCGTTCGGTGGATGTTTCGCATAGGGGCGGGCAGAGTGGGTTTGTTCAGGTTGATGGAAATTGCCTGACTATTCCCGATTTCGCCGGCAACCTGCATTTCAATACCTTGGGCAACCTGCTGCTCAATCCGCGGGCCGGTTTGTTGTTCATCGATTTCACCACGGGGGATCTGCTGCAGGTCAGTGGGCGTACCGAAATTATTCTTGAAGGGCCGCAGGTTGACGCCTTTCAAGGCGCCGAGCGGCTCTGGAAGCTGCAGGTGGAACAGGTTATCCGCCGGCCCGCGGCGCTGGGTTTGCGCTGGCGGTTCGAGGACTTCTCTCCCAACAGTCGGCTGACCGGCACTTGGGAGCAGGCTGGCGCACGTCTGCAAGCCGAGGCGCTGGGTAACAACTGGCGGCCGATGCGGGTCACCCGAATCGAAATGGAAAGCCGCAACATCCGTTCGATTTACCTGGAGTCAGCAGACGGTGCAGGCTTGCCGCTGTTTCAGGCCGGGCAGCATTTGCCAGTACGGTTCACCATTGATGGCCAGGTGCATATCCGCACCTACAGCCTGTCGAGCGCGCCGTCCGATGGGTTTTTCCGAATCAGCGTGAAGCGTGAGGGCATTGTGTCCTCTCATTTGCACCAACAGATTCATGTGGGTGATCTGCTTGAGGCACGTGCACCACAGGGGCATTTCACGGTGGCTGCTGCAGAGCGTCGGCCACTGGTGCTATTGGCGGCCGGCGTAGGTATCACGCCATTGTTATCGATGTTGCGCGAGGTGGTTTACCAGGGCCAGCGAACTCGTCACACCCGGCCCAGCTGGTTGATTCAGAGTTCGCGGAGCCTGGCCGACCAACCGTTTCGCGCTGAGCTGGACCAGTTACTGGAACAGGCCGGCGACGCGGTAAGGGTGGTGCGTCTGCTCAGTCAGCCAGAAAGTCAGACCCGTGAAGGCGAGGATTTCGATCTGACCGGACACCTTGATATCGCATTGCTCAAGGCTGTGCTCCAGATCGAAGACTATGACCAGGTGGATTTTGTCTTGTGTGGGCCCAGCAGCTTTACCCAGGGGCTTTACGACGGTTTGCGTGAACTGGATGTCCGTGATGAGCGGATTCATGCCGAGACGTTCGGTCCCTCGACCTTGCGCCGGCTGCCAGACCCCGAAGCGAGGCCTTTCGATCAACTGTCGGCGGCTACCACCTCGGTACCGGTGGTGTTTCATCGTTCGGCCAAGGAGGCCCGCTGGGAGCCTGCCGGTGGCAGCCTGCTGGAGTTGGCGGAGAGCCGCGGCTTGAGACCCGAGTTCAGCTGTCGGGGTGGCTCCTGCGGGACCTGCAGCACGCGCTTGATCAGTGGCCAGGTGCATTATCCACAGCCGCCAGCCGAGTTGCCCGGTGTCGGCGAGGTTCTGATCTGCTGCGCGGTCCCGGCCAGCGGACCCGAAGGTCAGCAGCCGCTGGTGCTTGATTTGTAGACGTAAGAGCAGTCTTTGGCGCTTTTTGCCAGGCTACAGAATTTACGCTTGCTGCACGAACGTCAGCCTCAGGGCGAAGCCGATCAACAGGCTGCCAAACAGCCATTGCTGCACCCGCTGTGCCGAGGGGCTGCGCTCAAGCCAGCGTCCGAGCCAGGCCCCGACCAGCGCGTAACAGCTGTCGAACAACAACCCGACGATCACCAGCACCATGCCCAACTCGATAAACTGCGTCGCCACCGGGCCGGCGTAGGGGTCGATGAATTGCGGCAGCAACACCGAGCAAAACAGCAATGCCTTGGGGTTGAGCAGGTTAGTTAGCAGCCCGCGCTGAATGGCTTCACGCCACAATAAGGTCTTTGTGGGCGCTTCGGCCGGGTTCAGGCTGGGCAGCATGTTGCAGCGCAGACACTGAACCCCTAGCCACAACAGGTACGCGGCACCGGCCAGGCGTACCACTTCAAAGGTCCAGGGCGCGGCCTTGAACAGGGTCGCCAGGCCCAACGCCGCTAATGCCACATGACAACCGCGAGCGATGGCCAACCCCACGGCGGTGGCCAACGCCGCGGCCTTGCCCTGACGCGCACCGGTTTGCAGCAACAGGATCATGTCCGGACCCGGCAGCAAGTACACCACCGCCAGGGCCAAAAAAAACATCCACAGCTCTGCCACTTTGCCACCCCATTCGTTAATCGATTCGGTGAGCAAAGTCTATGCCCGAAGGGCAGGGCAGGTGCTTGCGTAGTCAGCCACTCAAGCAGCTAGACTTGGCACAATCTGCCAATCCATCAATAAAAACAGTCTGGAACTGCCAAGAATGAAACTGGATGCCTACGACCGCCGAATACTCGCCGCCCTGCAACGGGACGGTCGCCTGAGCAACGTGCAACTCGCTGACGAGATCGGTCTGTCAGCCTCGCCCTGTTTGCGTCGGGTTCGCCTGCTGGAAGAGGCCGGAGTGATTCGCGGCTATCAGGCCAACCTCGATCGCGACGAAGTCGGCCTGGGTTTGACTGTATTTGTCGGGGTCAAGGTCGAACGGCACAACGACGCCGAAGCTGAAGCCTTCCGCCAGGCAGTGACGGCGTTGCCCGAGGTGATTTCAGCGTTTCTGGTGTCGGGCGAATCGGACTTTTTGCTGCAAGTGGTCGTGCCGGATCTGCGGGCGTATGAACGCTTCCTCACCGGCAGCCTGCTCAAATTGCCGGGAGTCAGCGATATCCGCAGCAACTTCGCCATCCAATCCGTAAAAACCCCAGGGCCGTTGCCGCTGGGGCATTTGCCGGATTGACTCGGGCATGCCCACTCTCACAATTGGATCTTCGGTGTGCACACCATCTGTGCCCCAAGCCGATCTAATGTGGAAGCGAGCTTGCTCGCGATAGCGGTGTAATTACCCACACCATTCTTGACCCGACACTCCCTACATCTGCGTCGCCATCCCCTCCACATTCATCGCCGCCTGACGCAGCGCTTCGGAGCGAGTCGGGTGGGGGTGGCAGGTCAGGGCGATGTCTTCGGCCGAGGCGGAAAACTCCATGGCCACGCAATACTCGCCAATCATTTCACTAACGCTTGGGCCCACCAGATGGACGCCCAGAATCTCGTCGGTACGTTCGTCCGCCAGCACTTTGGCGAAGCCTTCGGTTTCGTGATTGATTTTTGCCCGGCTGTTGGCGGTGAAGGGGAATTTGCCGACCTTATAAGCCCGACCTTCGACCGTGAGCTGCTCTTCGGTCTTGCCGACGCTGGCCAACTCGGGTTTGGTGTAAATCACGTTGGGGATCAGCTCGTAATTGACTTCACTGGCCTTGCCGACGATTTGCTCGATGCAGGCCATGGCTTCGTCTTCGGCCTTGTGGGCGAGCATCGGTCCGGAGGTGACATCCCCGATCACCCAAACCCCGGCGGCCTCGGTGCGGTGGCCGATGTTGGGCAGCATGCCGCGCTGGTCCGTCGCCAGGCCGACGTTTTCCAGGCCCAGCCCTTGGGTGTAAGGCCGGCGCCCAATGGCGACCAGCACATAGTCCGCTTCCAGCAGCTCGGCCACGCCACCCGCCGCCGGTTCGACCCTCAGCTGCACGCCGGTGGCCGAAGTGGTGGCGCTGGTGACTTTGGAACTCAATTTAAAGGTAATGCCCTGTTTTCCAAGTGACCGTTGCAAAGTTTTACCGGCCTCGCCATCCACCCCCGGGCAGATGCGATCAAGGTATTCGACCACCGTCACCCGGCTGCCCAAGCGCCGCCACACAGAGCCCAGCTCAAGTCCAATCACCCCCGCGCCGATGACCACCAGATGGTTGGGCACTTCACTGAGCGACAGCGCGCCGGTGGAGTCGAGAATGCGCTGATTGTCGATCTCCACACCCGGCAGTGGGGTAGGTTCGGAGCCGGTGGCGATGATGATGTTCTTGCCGTGCAGTTCGGTTTTGCCGCCTTGGCTATCGGTTACAGTGACTTTGCCCGGGCCGTCGATATGGCCCCAGCCGATGATCCAGTCGACCCCGTTTTTGCGAAACAAAAACTCGATGCCCTTGGTCAGCCCGGCAACGCTCTGGTCTTTCTGTTTCATCATCTGTGCGAGGTTGAGGGTCGGTTTGACCTCGATGCCAAGGTTGGCGAATTCGGCGCCCATCGCCGCGTCATAGAGTTCCGAGGCGTGCAGCAGCGCTTTGGAGGGCATGCAACCGACATTCAGGCAGGTCCCGCCCAGGGTCGCCCGGCCTTCGACGCACGCCGCCTTCAAACCCAGCTGACCTGCGCGGATGGCAGCATTATAGCCACCAGGGCCACCGCCCAGAATCACGACGTCGTAGGTACTCATGGCTGCTCTCCTGCAAGGGGAAGGAAACGTCTAACGGTAGACTGGGTAAAACATTATGATCGTAATATGAGTCGGTCGAGTGAGACGCGTCAAGGGGTCGCGGTCCGAGAAGAAACTGGAGTACTGCGCACTCTCAGGTCCACCAATAGCGCACCAGATGGAAGAAAATCGGCGCGGCAAAACATACCGAGTCCAGCCGATCAAGCATGCCGCCATGGCCTTCGATCATATGGCCCCAATCCTTCACGCCGCGGTCGCGCTTGATCGCCGACATGACGATGCCGCCGGCAAATCCCAGCAGGTTGATCAACAAGGCGATGAGGAATGACTGCCAAGGGTTGAACGGAGTGATCCACCACAGCGCAGCGCCGATCAGCGAGGCCAGCACAATGCCGCCGACAAAACCTTCGACAGTTTTCGATGGCGAGAGATTCGGCGCGATCTTGTGTTTGCCCAGCAGCTTGCCGCAGACGTACTGCAACACGTCCGACAGCTGCACCACCATCACCAGATAGGCAATCAGCAGCAGGTTGCGACCTTCGTAGCCGGGGATGTCGAGGGTCAGCAGCGCCGGCACGAACGACACGCAGAACACCGCGATCATCAGGCCCCATTGGACTTTCGAGGCGCGCTCGAGGAAGTGCGTGGTGTCGCCTCCCAGCGAAGCAAGAATCGGCAGCAGCAGGAACACGTAGACTGGGATAAAGATCGAAAACAGCCCGTACCAGTCGAAGTAGATCAGCAAGTACTGCAGAGGTAGTGCCAGGTAGAACGCCGCCACCAACGCCGGGTAATCGCTGCGGCGGGTCGGTGTCAGGGTGAGGAATTCCCGCAGGGCATAGAAGGACACCGCGTAGAACAGCAGGATGACTGCACTAGTACCGAGCCAGAAGGCGATACCGATAACCACCACCATCACCCACCAGGCGTTGATCCGCGCGTTGAGGTTATCGATCACCGGGTTTGGCGTGCCGCGGGTCCGCTGCTTGAGGATGAAACCGATCAGCGAGGCCAGCAGCAGGATCGCGCCGATCGCGCTGAACAACATCAGGGTTTGCCTATCCATCTCAGGAGTGCTCCGGGGCCAGGGCCAGCAGTGCATCGCGGCTGCGTTCAAGAAATTGCACTTTGCTCTCGCTCTCTTCGAGCACGAGCGGTACCCCGAAGCTGGTTGTGCATAACAAGGGTAGAGGCAGGACTCGACCTTTGGGCATAACCCGGTTGAGATTGGCGATCCACACCGGGATCAGCTCGACCTGTGGGTAACTTTTCGCCAGGTGATAAATCCCGCTTTTGAAGGGCAGCAGACCCTCTTCAAGATTGCGCGTGCCTTCCGGGAAAATGATCAGTGAGTCACCATTCTTCAGCGCTTCAAGCATGGGCTGCAAAGGGTTATCCACAGGGTCTTTGCGTTCGCGGTCGATCAGTACGCCGTTGAACACCCGATTGATGATGTAGCGACGCAACGGGCTTTTTTGCCAGTAATCCGCACCGGCCACCGGCCGCGTGACCTTGCGCAACACTGGCGGCAATGAAGCCCAGAGCAGCACGAAATCGCCGTGGCTGCTGTGGTTGGCAAAGTAGATGCGCTGCACCGGCTGCGGCGCGCAACCGAGCCACAGGCTGCGAGCGCCGGTGACTGTACGGGCTGCGGAGGTAATGAGCGTGGCGACCACGGGTTCGAACATGAGGATTCCTTATCCAGTGAAGGGCAGCCAAGGGCTGGCGAGGATAACCACGAGCGGTGGCAGCACTTGCCCGGCCAACAGCTGCACTTGCCGACGCAACAGTTTCAGTGCGCCGCGGCTGCGTTCAGCCCAGCTTCTAGCGGGGGGATCGTTTTTTTGCAGGTTAAAGCTCTGCAACGCCTGGTCCATGGCTTGAGTGCTTTGCATCAGTTGCTCGGTTTCGCAGGCCATCCGCTGAAACAGCTCGGCATCAAAAGCTACTCGCAGCGCCCAGTACTTCTGCAATAGCCCGAGCAGCACCATCCACGCACTGAGGATCAGGTAGACCGGGCTGTGGGTGGTCAATAATAGTTGCACCAGGCCGAACAACAAGCCCAGCAGGGTTATGCCTGTGGATAGCTGATCCAGCGCACGACCCCGGCGCAACAGGCTGGCGACGACTTCCAGGGAAAGGTCAGTGGCCATGGGCGATTCTCATTTGTTCCAGTGCCTGGCGATGGGCCAAGTGCAGTACGATCTCTGGCCGACTCTGTCGAATCTGTCTCACCGCAGCCTCGACGCTGGTGGCGCGACCGCTGTACAGCAACCACGCGGCGACGGCCGTGGCACTGCGTGAATAACCCAGCGCGCAGCAAACCAGCAGCGGCCCGTGCGGACGCAGTCGCTCAATGGCCTGCGCGGCTTCCAGGCATTGCCCGGCAGTAGGGGCGACCAGGTCGAGCACGGGCAGAGAGTGATAGTCCAGGCCGGTTGCGTGCAACGACAATTCAGCGCAGAGATCGAGTACCGCTCGGAACTGGCTGTCTTTCAATTCCGATGAACTCGGGATCCGCCCTAACCAAACGTTATCCACAACCCGGTCTGCCTGTGGATACTTTTGGAGCTGGCTGTCTTTCAATTCCGATGAACCTGGGATCTGTTCTAAACAAACGTTATCCACTTGTGGATATTTTTTTGTCCACAGCCTCGAATTGATCCAGGCTGCCCCCAGATAGGGTGCCAGCAACCAACGCACGGCCGGGCTCAGCCGGCCATCGGCGCCCTTCTGGAAGCCCGCCGAATCGAACAGCGCGTAGTTCAACGCCACCATCAACAAGGCCACGGCCGGCCAGAGCAACCACAGCCACCAGCCGCCAAACGCAAAGGTTGGAACGCCCAGAACTACGGCACCAAACGTATAACCCAGAGCCAATTTCCAGCGCTTGCGATCAGCTGCCAAGCGTGCAGCCTGTAGCGGGCTGGGCCGTTCCAGCGGCCACAACCAGACACACAACCAACCGGCCAGAACACCTGTGGGTAAGTCTATAAAGTGGTGTTGATAAGTACTGAGGACAGAAATCCCGATCAGCCCGAACCAGCCATGCATCAACCAACGCCAGGCGCCCTGTGTATATGTATAACGTTGGTAGCAAACCCAGAGCACCACCAGCAGGGCAATGTGCAGAGAAGGTGCTTGATTGAAGGGTTTGTCGAAGCCCGCCAGCACGTCGAACAACCAACCGAACACTCCCTCCATTTCCGGTCGCTGGAAAGTGAAGCGCAACGGCCAGAGCAGGAAGCAGCTGACGGCGATCGCCTGGGCCGTGAGCAGGCGCAAGGCATGGCGCCTCAGCTCGTGGTGGCTGGTCGGCAACAACAGCGACAGACCGTACAACAGGTCGATCGACCAGTAGGGCACGATGGTCCAGGCCAGGAACGGAATGTGCGACTCCCAGCCAAAGACCAGGCTGCCGACGTCATCTCGCTGAGCGGAAACCCAGGTGGCGAAACCGTAGGTGCTGAAAAACAACGGCGCCAGCAACAGCAACCAGAGCAGCGCCGATTTCAGTAGGCCTGGTTCGCGCAGGGGTGTCGCGACGCTGGTCATCATTGCACCCGTTGTGCCAGGGACACGCTGAAGATGCCCCACTCATCAATGCGCTGGGTGATCTTGCGAAACCCCGCCGCTTCGACCAACTGATCCATTTCTGCCTGACTGCGGCGGCGCATGATCCAGGCCTGACCCTGGCGGTGGCTGGTCAGGGCGCGAGCGATAAGTTCCAGTTGCGGGTGCCATGGCTGGCCGGTGTAGATCAGGTAACCGCCAGGCTCGACGGCGGCAGCCAACCCGGCCAGCGAACCACTGACCAGTTGATTGTCGGCGAATAACTCGTAAAGCCCAGAGACCACGGCCAATGTCGGTTTCGGTTGCAGCGCCGCGAGATCGGCCTGGTCGAAGGCGTCGCCTTTAATGAAGCTGGCAATCTCGCTCAAGCCTTTATCTGCAATCAGCGCGCTGCCTTCGCGCACATTGAGGTCGCTATAGTCGCGCAGCAGGATCGATTCGGGCAGCGGGCTGACGCCCTGCAAGGCTTCGAGAATGTAGCGCCCGTGGCCGGCGGCGATGTCGACGATGCGAACTTCGCGGTGCTGCTCGCGCAGCTGTTCCATCGCCAGGCGCAACAATTCCTCCAGATGCACTTTGCGTTGGCGAATGCCCCTCCAGCCGATGGAGTTCAGGTAGTTCTGATCGATCATCCGGCCCACGGCGGTGAGCCCGGTCGGCTGGTTGCGGTAGACGTAATCCAGGGTGCTGCCGGAGTCGAAACCGCTGTCGAAGCCGAGTTTGACCCCGGCCGACAATCGGCTACCCAGACGCATGCTGGCGCGGGTCAGGCGCCAGTACAGGTCACGTAGCGAGTTGCGTGGCAAGGGTGCCGCCAGCGCTTCGGATTCGGCGCAGCTCAGGCCGAGGCGGTCGGCGTCGAGCAGGGCAGGGCGGCTCGCCGGGCGTTCAAAGTTATGCAGGATAAAACGCCGGGCGCTACTCAGCGCGGTGGCGCGGTCTCGTTCGCCGAGGGTGTCGTGAAAGAACCCCGGAAGAATATGCTTTTCCTTCTGCAAACTGCCGAGGCGCTCAAAGAATTGCTCCTGGGGTTGGCGATGTACCACGAAGTCCGAACCGGAGATCAGCAGCTGAGTGGGCACCTGAATCGCCTGCGCATCGGCGACCACGCGATCCGCCGCTTCACACAGCCCGAGCAATACGTTCACCGAAATCGCTTTGGTGATCAGCGGGTCGCTGTCGTAGGAGGCCACCCGTTGCCGGTCATGGCTGAGCAGGCGCGCCTTGACGTAACTGTTGATGAAGAAGTTGCCGCGAAACTTGCGCATCAGCGCCAGGCCCGTCCTGGCGAAGGGCACGTAGAGTTTCACCTTGAACGCCGGCGAGGCCAGCACCAGCGCTCGGATACCCGGCGCATAGTCGTGGACCCAGGTGGCCGCGATCACCGCGCCGACGCTCTGGGCGATCACCGCCATGTTCTGCTGGTCAATCTGGTAGCTCGCACTCAGGTGGTCGCAGAAGCTCTGCACGTCGCGCACGCTGCTGGCAAAACTCGGGCTGTCGCCACGGGCTCCGGGGGATTGGCCGTGACCGCGAGCGTCCCAGGCGAAGAAATCGAATTGCGGCAGGTCCAGCTCATCCACCAGATGGGCGATGCGCCCGGAGTGCTCATGGCCGCGATGAAACAGCACTACCGCCTGGCGTAGCTCACCGGCAGGCAGCGCGCTGGCAGGCCAGCGGCGGTAAAACAACTGTACCCCGTCGTGGGTGCTGAAGGTCTGATCCTGGGCTTCGCGCATGCTGGTCTCCTTATGCCGTCGGGGCGTTGTTGCGGGCTTCTTTCAAGCCCTGACGGACCCGATTGACCAGGGTGTAGAGCAGCAGAGCCGCGACCACCAGCAGCAGGCCGTTGATCCAGCTTGCCGATAGCCAGCCCAGGGCGATACCGGTCGCCAGCACTCCGAGTACCAATGCCCGATCGCTTTTTCCCATCGGGCCGTCGTAACGTCGCGAGGCGCCGATCATTGGCCCGAGCACTCCCGTGTATTCACTGAACAGCGCCAGTAAGGTCACCAGCAATACGATCAGCAGATCCACTCCTGGGATCATTGCAAATGGCAGGATCAGCGCGCTGTCGGCGACGATGTCACAGAGCTCATTGAGGTAGGCCCCCAAGGGCGATTGCTGGCCGAATTCGCGCGCCAGCATGCCGTCGATGGCGTTCAGCGCCATGCGCAGAATCATCCACACTGGAATCAGTGCGAACACCCAGAGATGCTCGGCGAAACTGGCTACCGCGACCCCCACCAGCACTGATATCAGCCCTGCCAGCAAGGTGATTTGATTGGCGGTGGTGCCGTTATCGAACAGGCGTTGAACCAGTGGCCGCAGCAGATTCTGAAAGGCCGGTTTGAGCTGGTAGATGGAAGGCATGGAGGGGACAGTTCCTTGTCGAGGATGTTGTGTCTGGCCCTGAGCGTAGCTGCTGGCGAGGGAGCTTGCCCTGATGCCGGCCAGTCGAGTGCGCAACACCGTTAACCAAGAGTGTGCGGCATACGAAAATTTCACTACTATCGTTATATCGTAACGAAATAAAAATTCGCAACGGCCGGGGACTAATCCCCAGGCCCGGTTTTGGCAACGGCAAGCGCTGGGGTGGTATGCAAATCGATCTGGATGCGGATGGGGCGGATGTGGAAGGGCTGCCACGGTTTCAACAGGCGGCATTCCACGCGCGACGGTTGAAGCGCGTCGGCATAGGCCTGGCAGGACTGGCGGCGGTTGGGCTGGTGCTGGGGTTTTTTGTCGGCGTGTTTGCGCCGCAGTCGGTCTGGTCTGCGTTGCTGGCCAACCAGGGTGCGACGTTACTGGTTGTGCTTGCAGGTTTGCAATCGGCCTGGTGCGTGAGTCATTGGCGGCAGCAAGCATTGGGGACTCGCAAGCCGGCGACTGTTGCAACCGCCGCCCCCACTCCCGCCGAAACCCTTGGCTGGTACGAGCGATTGCTGGAACGCATCAGTCAGCGATGGTTCAAGCTGCTGGCACAGATTGGCGCACCGACCCTCTGGTTGGCCGGTTGGTCGCTGCTGACGCTGTTGAGTATCGAGCAGGTCTGGAACCTGTCGTTGCCCAGCGCAGTGTTGGGGCTGTCGGCCAGTGTCGGGGCGGCGCTTTCGTTGTTACTGGCCTTCGGCTTGTTGGTGTTCGAACGTCAGCTGGCCCAGGAAAACCCTGTCGAGTGGCCCGAAGCCGGGCAGCTTGGGCAATTGGTGCGCGTAGCGATCATTTGCCTGGTGTTGAGCGCGCTTTGTCTGTTGTTCAGCAGTGAGGCGTCAGTCTGGCCGGTGCGGCTGGCGGTATTGATCGGCCTGTTGCCGGGTTTGGTGGCGGCCGAGTTTCTGCTGCGCGCCTTGTTGTCGCTGTTCAGCCCGCGCCGTGAACAGCTTGAACCACGGTTGCTGGCGCAGAGTTTTGTTGCCGATATGCTGCGCTGGCCACCCCAGCCCTTGCTGGCATTGCAGCACGAATTGCACAACCGCTTCGGTATTGACCTCAGGCAGATCTGGGCCTTCAGCTACATGCGACGGGCATTTTTGCCGGTGCTGTTAGTGGTACTGGCGCTCGGCTGGTTGCTGACCGGGATTCACGAAGTTCCACTGCAAGGTCGGGGCATTTACGAGCGATTCGGCAAACCGGTGGAGGTTTTCGGGCCAGGACTGCACGCCGGCTTGCCTTGGCCGTTGGGTCGAGTGTTGAGCGTCGAGAATGGCGTGGTACATGAGTTGGCTACAAGTGGTGATGCGCCTGTCGCAACGCCGTCGGAACCTGCGGAAGGCCCTGCGCCGTTGATTGCCAATCGGCTGTGGGATGCCAGCCATGTGAATGACAAATCCCAGGTGATCGCCAGCAGTCGCGCCGACAAACAGAGCTTTCAGATCGTCAACATGGATGTGCGTTTTGTCTATCGCATAGGCCTGACCGATCAGGCGGCAATGGCGGCGACCTATAACAGCGCCGATGTGCCGAGCCTGATTCGCAGCACCGCCAGCCGGATTCTGGTTCACGATTTCGCTTCGCGGACCCTCGACGGATTGCTGGGGGAGGACCGTCAGGGGCTTGCCGAGGAGATCGGCCGCGCCGTGCAGGCTGACTTGCAGAAGCTCGACAGTGGCGTGGAAATTCTTGCCACTGTAATCGAAGCGATCCATCCACCGGCAGGTGCCGCAAACGCTTATCACGGTGTTCAGGCAGCGCAGATTGGCGCTCAGGCATTGATTTCCCGTGAGCGCGGATCGGCCAGTGAACAGACCAACCAGGCGCAATTGCAGGCCAGTATCGCCCACGATCAAGCCTTGGCCATCGCCCATGAAATCAGCGCCAGCGCCAAAGCGGCCGACCGGCGTTTCGCCGCCGAGCAAAAGGCTTATGCGGCTGCCGGCCAGGCTTTTGTGCTGGAACAATATTTGAGTCAGCTGACCTTCGGCCTGGCTAACGCCAGGCTGCTGGTTCTCGATCATCGACTCGGCGCCAACGGTGCGCCGACCATTGATCTACGCACTTTCACGCTACCGGCTGACCCTGCGGCGCCGCGTAATCCCGTTCAGCCAGGAGCCGCCCAATGAGCCAGCCGCATTCCCACGATGAGCATCAAGACCATTCCGGCCACGAGCACGGGCACCATCACGGCCACCATCATCACCATGGTGAGCCACAGGAGGCCGGGCCTTTTCCCTTGAGGCGCATGGCCTGGGCGGCGCTGCTGGTGTTGTTTGCCATTGCCGCGGCAAGCCTGGTGCAAGTGCGTTCCGGCGAAGCGACGGTGATTACCCGCTTCGGTAACCCGTCGCGGGTGCTGCTCGATCCTGGTCTCGGCTGGCGTTGGCCGGCACCGTTCGAAGCGGCGATCCCGGTTGATCTGCGATTGCGCACCACCTCCAGCGGTTTGCAGGACGTCGGTACCCGCGATGGTTTGCGGATCATTGTGCAGGCTTATGTGGCGTGGCAGGTGCAGGGCGACCCGGATAACGTGCAGCGCTTTATGCGCGCGGTGCAAAATCAGCCGGACGAAGCGGCGCGACAAATCCGCACCTTTGTAGGCTCGGCACTGGAAACCACGGCCAGTAGTTTCGACCTGGCCAATCTGGTGAATACCGATGCCAATCAGGTCCGCATCGCTGACTTCGAAGCACAGTTGCGCAAGCAGATTGATCAGCAACTACTCACTACCTACGGCGTACGTGTGCTGCAAGTTGGCATCGAACGGCTGACCCTGCCATCGGTGACCTTGACCGCTACCGTCGATCGAATGCGTGCCGAGCGTGAAACCATCGCCACTGAGCGCACGGCGATCGGCAAACGGGAAGCGGCGCAGATTCGTTCGGCTGCCGAGCGTGATGCGCGAATCATGCAAGCCGACGCCACGGTGAAAGCGGCCGATATCGAAGCGCAATCCCGAGTCGAAGCCGCACAGATTTACGGCCGCGCTTACGCGGGTTCGCCGCAGCTGTATAACTTGCTGCGCTCATTGGACACCTTGGGCACTGTGGTCACTCCGGGTACCAAACTGATTTTGCGTACCGATGCGGCGCCATTCCGGGTGTTGGTTGATGGGCCGCCGAGTCTCGGCAACAAGGCCGGGTCGCAACCATGAATAAGGTTCCACGTGGAACAAATGCAGTCGAAAGTCCGTGGATTCAGGCCGGTCGTTTGACCTTCCTTGCGTTGTACGCGGTAACGGTATTGGCGGCGCTGGCTTGGACGTTCTCCAACATACGACAAATCGATCCACAGAATCGTGCGGTGGTATTGCAGTTCGGCGCCCTGGATCGGATTCAGAATGCCGGATTGTTGTTGGCTTGGCCGCGCCCGTTTGAACAGGTGGTGTTGTTGCCGGCGGCAGATCGGGTGATCGAGCGTCGGGTGGAAAACCTGCTGCGCTCCGATGCTGCACTACAGAGCGATAGAGTGGCGAGCTTCGCCACGCCGTTAAGTGATGCCTTGGCCGGCTCCGGTTACTTGCTGACCGGTGATGCCGGCGTGGTGCAACTGGATGTGCGGGTCTTCTATAAGGTCACCGAGCCCTATGCCTTTGTACTGCAGGGCAAACATGTGCTGCCGGCACTGGATCGGCTGGTCACCCGCAGTGCCGTGGCGCTGACCGCCGCGCGAGATCTGGACACTATTCTGGTGGCGCGCCCCGAGCTGATCGGCGCCGACAATCAGGCTGCCGAGCGTCGCGAGCGACTGCGTGGCGACCTGATGCGCGGTATCAACCAACGCTTGGCCGAGTTGACCGCAACCGGACAGGGTTTGGGGATAGAGGTGGCGCGGGTCGACGTGCAATCAAGTTTGCCCGGCCCCGCGGTGAATGCCTTCAACGCCGTGCTGACCGCCAGCCAACAGGCTGATAAAAACGTGGCGAATGCGCGAACCGAAGCCGAAAAACTCACCCAGACTGCCAGCCAGCAAGCCGACCGTGCCCTGCAAGTTGCCCACGCCCAAGCCAGTGAACGCCTGGCCAAAGCCTCGGCCGACACCGCGACAGTACTGCGCCTGAGCCAAGCGCAGCAGGAGGGCGCCGACCCGGAAATGCTCCTGCGCATCTACCGCGAGCGCCTGCCGAAAATCCTCGGCCAGGCCGGGTCGGTAACCACGGTCGATCCTAAAGACGATTCTCGCCTGATCATCCAGGGAGCTGAACAATGACTGCCCAATCCGCTGCCGCAACACCTGCGGCGAGCATGCTGACTTCTGTCGAACAACGCAGTGCCGCTCGCCAATTGACTCTGGCCATGCTCGCCCTCGGCTTGCTTGGTCTGGGTCTGGTCTGGCGCTGGTGGGCGCCGGAGCAAAACGGCGTCAGCCAGTTGCTGCTGGGTTTCGCCTCGCTGCTGGTGGCCGTACCGGTGATGCGTTCGGCCTGGTACAGCCTGCGTTACCCAAGCCTGCACGGCATCACTGATCAATTGATCGCTTTGGCGATGATGGGCGCCTGGGCCACTGGAGATTTGCTGACCGCAGCCTTGCTGCCGATCATCATGATCTTCGGTCACGTGCTGGAAGAGCGCAGCGTGATCGGCTCCCAGGAAGCCATTAATGCCTTGGGCAAATTGACTCGCAGTCACGCCCGGCAAGTGCAAGCGGACGGCACGATTGTCGAAGTGGACAACAGCACACTCAAGACCGGAGACCAGGTGGAAGTGCGCGCCGGTGATCGGGTTCCGGCCGATGGCCAGGTGCTTTCCGGGCAAGCCAGCCTTGATACGGCGCCGATTACCGGAGAGTCGGTGCCGCTGGAGGCGAGTGTCGGCATGCAGGTGTTCGGCGGGGCGATCAACCTCGATGGCTTGCTGCGGATTGAAGTCACCCGCACCGGCACTGAATCGACATTGGGAAAAGTCATCGCGCTGATGCAAAGCGCCGAACGTTCGAAGCCACCGATTACTCGTTTGCTCGAACGTTATGCCGGCAGCTACATGGTGCTGGTCTTGCTGCTGGCGGCGGTCACCTGGTTTATCAGCAACGATCCCCAAGCGATGTTGGCGGTGTTGGTGGCGGCCTGTCCTTGCGCCCTGGTGTTGTCGGCGCCGGCCACGGCGATTGCCGGGATCGCCGTGGCGGCGCGTCACGGGATTCTGATTCGCAGCTCAGCGTTTCTCGAAGAGTTGGCGGACCTGACTTCGCTGGTGGTCGACAAGACGGGAACCCTGACCTTCGGCACCCTGCGTTTGCAGTCAATCGACAGCCCGATCGAAGATCGCAGCCCACTGCTGAGGCTGGCCGCCAGCCTTGGTTCTGCCAGCAGCCATCCGGTCAGCCGGGCGTTGGCCGGTTTAGTGACGCAGGAGCATTTTCTGTTGTTGTCGGATATTCGTGAGCGCCAGGGTTTGGGTGTGGTCGCGCAGACCGAGCAGGGTGAGGCGGCACTCGGTCGTCCGGAGTTGTTTGCTCAACTGCAGATTGCCACGTCGGTTGTGCCCGAACATGACGGACCTATCGCCGGCTTGGCGCTGGACGGGAAATTTCTCGGCTGGCTGTTACTGGCGGACAGCATCAAACCCGAGGCGCGCAATGCCCTGAGCGAGCTGCGTGAACTGGGCCTGGGGCGGCAGTTGCTGCTCACCGGTGATCGGCGAAGCGTGGCCCACAGCCTGGCTCGTGAAGTCGGGATAAGCGACGTCGAAGCCCAGGCCTTGCCCGAAGACAAGCTCAACCGGGTCCTGCAAGAAATCCGCAGTGGCTTCCGGCCGATGGTCGTGGGCGATGGGATCAACGACTCGCTGGCCCTCAAGGCAGGGGTAGTCGGTGTGGCCATGGGCGCGGGCGGCGCGGACATCGCGTTGGCCTCGGCCGATATCGTGCTGATCGGCAGCGACCTGCGACGCCTGGGCACCTGCGTACGCCTGAGTCGCCAGTGTCGGCAGACGCTGCAGGTCAACGTGATCATCGGTCTGGGCTGGACCCTGGCGATTGTCGCGTTTGCCGCATTCGGCTGGTTGGGGGCTGCGGGGGCAATGATTGCGGCAGTGCTGCACAACCTAAGCACTTTGTTGGTGTTGGGCAACGCGGGCCGGTTGCTGCGTTTTCAGGAGCCGTTGCTCAAGCTTAAGGAGGAGGTTTGATACTGTCGCATCAACACCATTTCACAGCCTGAAACCATTGAAGCGCAGGGCGGTTGTCAGGGGCCTGGAGCTTTTTCGAACTGTATAGCGAGTTGGTAGTCTCTTGTGAAGAGGGTGTGCCAAGACCGACTGTAACCCGGCTGAAACAGTTGAGTTAGGGCAGTCTGAGCAGACTCTCGGACCATAGAGAAAGGCTATGAGTTCGATAACCTGCTAATTTTTCTGGATGGTCTACCCTCACATCAGACGTTCTGAAACAAGGGGACTAGCCATGCTCGCGCATCTGCCAGCGGCCTTACAGAATCTGCAGTTACCGTTACGGCTCAGACTCTGGGATGGTCATGAGTTCAATCTGGGCCCAACACCCAGCGTCACCATTGTGGTCAAGGATCCACAGATGGTTGCCCAATTCACTCATCCCAACCTGAATCTGCTGGGCAGCGCTTTTGTTGAGGGCAAACTGGAACTCGAAGGCTCGATCAATGAAGTCATTCGGGTGTGCGATGCTCTGAGCCAGGCCCTTCTGGATGAGAGCGACGATCTTCAGCCGGTGCGCTCCGAGCACGACAAAGCCACCGATGCGGCGGCCATCTCCTACCACTACGACCTGTCCAATGCCTTCTATCAGCTCTGGCTTGATAGCGACATGGTCTATTCCTGTGCCTATTTCGAGACCGGCAGCGAGACGCTCGAGCAAGCCCAGCAAGCCAAGTTTCGCCATCTGTGCCGCAAACTGCGCCTGCAACCCGGCGAGTACCTGCTGGATGTCGGTTGCGGTTGGGGCGGGCTGGCGCGCTTCGCGGCCCGGGAGTTCAGCGCGAAGGTATTCGGCATCACCTTGAGCAAGGAACAATTGGACCTGGCTCGCGAGCGGGTGGCGGCCGAGGGCCTTGAAGATCAGGTCGAACTGCAGTTGCTCGATTACCGTGAGTTGCCCCAAGACGGCCGTTTCGACAAGGTGGTGAGTGTCGGCATGTTCGAGCATGTGGGCCACGCGAACCTGGCGCAGTACTGTAAGACCCTGTTCGGCGCGGTGCGCGAGGGCGGGCTGGTGATGAACCACGGGATCACCGCCAGGCACACCGACGGTCGGCCAGTCGGGCGGGGCTTCGGTGAATTCATTGGACGTTATGTATTCCCCAACGGCGAGCTGCCGCATCTGTCGATGATTTCGGCAGAGATCAGCGAAGCCGGGCTGGAAATTGTCGACGTCGAAAGCCTGCGTCTGCATTACGCGCGCACCCTGGACCATTGGAGTGAACGCCTGGAGGACAATCTGGACGCCGCCGCGAAACTGGTACCGGAACAAGCGCTACGCATCTGGCGGCTGTATCTGGCGGGGTGCGCTTACGCGTTCGCCAGGGGCTGGATCAATCTGCACCAGATCCTCGCGGTAAAGACCCACGCCGACGGCAGCCATGAACTGCCGTGGACTCGCGACGATATCTACAACCCTTAAAGGATCGGCGATATCAGCCGGGCGATCCGCATGCCCAGTTGTTGCAGGCGGTGGGTCTCCCGGCTTTCGCCTTTGGCAATCTCGTGTGCCAGGGCAAAGTCAGCGTTGAGCATGTGCTCAACCTCGGCGGCGAACTGGCTGTCGACGGTCAGCAGCATCACTTCGAAGTTGAGCCGGAATGAACGGTTGTCCAGATTCGCGCTGCCGATGGCGCTGATTTCGCTGTCGATCAGCACCACCTTTTGATGCACGAAACCGGGCTCATAACGGAACACCCGCACCCCGGCCCGCACCGCTTCGAAAGCAAAGAGACTGGAGGCCGCGTAGACGATGCGGTGATCTGGTCGCGAAGGCAGCAGAATCCGCACATCCACACCGCGCAATACCGCTAGCCGCAGCGCGGCGAACACTGCTTCGTCGGGAATGAAATACGGGCTGGTGATCCAGATCCGCTCGTTCGCCGAATGAATGGCTTCGACAAAAAACAGCGAACAGGTTTCATAAGAGTCGGCAGGACCGCTGGCCAGCAGTTGGCAGAGCACGCCGGCGTCTGGAAAGGTGTCCGGCAGGATCAACGGTGGCAACTGGCGTGCCGCCCAGAACCAGTCTTCGGCGAACGACTCCTGCATGCAGGCTACCACCGGTCCAGTGACTGCTATATGGGTGTCGCGCCAAGGTGCCAGGGGCGGTTTCTCTCCCATGTATTCGTCGCCGACGTTGTGCCCGCCAACAAATCCGAACAGGCCATCGACCACGACAATTTTACGGTGATTGCGAAAGTTGACCTGGAAGCGATTAAGCCACCCACTGCGGGTGGCAAAGGCTTTGACTTGCACGCCGGCATCACGCAGTGGCTGAACATAGCTGTGGGGCAGGGTGTGACTGCCAATGCGGTCGTAGAGCACGTAGATCGCCACGCCTTCGGCGGCTTTCTCCTTCAGCAAGGCCTGCAGGCGTCGACCGAGCTGGTCGTCGTGGATGATAAAGAACTGGATCAATACCGCTTGCCGAGCGTTACGGATGGCCTCGAAAATCGCCGTGAACGTGGCTTCGCCGTTGATCAGCAGGCGAACCTGATTATTCGCCAGGCACGGCATGCGCCCCAGTTTGGGCATGGCTCGTAGCGAGGCATAGGCCTTCGAGGCGCGGGCGGCCAGCGCTTCTTCGACCCAAGGGCGCCAGTTCAGATCGGCAATGGCTTTGCGCATCTCTTCGTTGGCCTGGCGCCTGGCCTTGATATAGGCATCGAAAGTACTGCGCCCGAAGACCAGATAGGGGATAAGTGTCAGATAAGGAATGAACAGCAGGGACATGGCCCAGGCAATCGCGCCTTGGGCGGTGCGGACGGTGAATACCGCATGGATGGCGGCGATCATGCCCAGCGAGTGAGTAATGGCGATCAGATAACCGAAAACATGCGGGCCAAAATAATCCATGGTGGCAGCCTGACTCCTGAAGATTCAATGCTTAACAGACCATGTTCCACGGCGAATGTCGCTATTTAATTCGCCATGCAACCCAAGTCAATTTTTGACGTCTAACGGCCACTATTCTCTAGGAGTTACTCGATGAACGTTCGTCTGCTGGGTTTGGCCATGGCTGTTGGTTTGTCGCTTCCTGTGGCCGCTCAGGCCCAGATGCTGCAGCCTGGCTTGTGGGAATTGACTTCGAGCAATATGAAAGTCGACGATCAGAATCTGCCGGATCTCCAGATGATCCTTGGCCAGGTGCAGAGCCAGATGACTCCGCAACAACGGGCCATGCTGGAGAAGCAGGGCATTACCATGGGCGGCAAAGGCATTCGGGTCTGCCTGACTCCTGAGCAGGTCAAGTCCGACACTATTCCGTTGCAGGACCCGCAATCGGGCTGCAAGCAGGAAGTCACCGAGCGTCTGGGTAACCAGTGGAAATTCCGCTTCAGCTGCCCGAAAGCCCAGGGTACGGGCGTGGCCAACTTCCTTAGCGATAGAGAGTTCACGACCAAGGTCAACGGCACCTTCAATGCCACCGGCATCCAACAAAAGGGCAGCCTGGATACCCGCGCGGTGTGGATGGGGCAGGATTGCGGGACAGTTAAACCAAGAGCCTAAGAGCTTCGCGGGCAAGCGAATGGCGCCCGGCCCTTCCCACAGCTCCTACGCGAACTCTGTGGGAGCGGGTTTGCCCGCGAAGATGTTAGAACACGCACCGCAGAAAACACCGAATAAAGTTGGCATCCAGCCGCAACCGCTCACACACCTATTCAACACCCATCTGTTCCAAATCCACCCATTGCGACCGCGACCTCACATACCCCCTCAGCCATTTCTAACGCATAAACCTCAGTGGCAAACCCCGGCAGCCGTCATAGAGACGATTGGCGTGCCAGGCAATTTGCCCCGAAACCAGCGTGGTGCTGACGCTGTGGCGAAAGCGCCGCTCGGCAAAGGGCGTCCAGCCGCACTGGGCGAGGATCGGTTGCCGGTCGACGGCCTTCCCATAGGGCTCCGCTTTGATCAGCACCAAATCGGCCCAATAACCTTCGCGCAGGTAACCGCGGTCGGGAATGGCGAACAGGTCGGCGACCCGATGGCTGGTTTTTGCCACCAGGGTGGTCAGCGGCAGAAGTTGATCGGCCACTAGTTCCAGCAGCGCGGGGAGGGCGTGTTGCACCAGAGGCAAGCCGGAAGGAGCCTGACAGTAGGGCTGTTGTTTTTCGGCCCAGGTGTGAGGAGCGTGGTCGCTGCCGATCACGTCCAGGCGGTTGCCCAGCAAAGCCTGGCGCAAGGCATCGCGATCGGCCTGGGCCTTGATCGCCGGGTTGCACTTGATCAGGTTGCCAAGGCTGTTGTAGTCGCGGTCATCGAACAGCAAGTGGTGCAGGCAGACTTCGGCGGTGATGTGTTTCTCGGCCAGCGGTTTGTCTTCGAACAGGGCCAGCTCGCGAGCGGTGGTCAGGTGCAAAACATGCAGTCGCGTGCCGTGACGCTTGGCCAAATCCACGGCCATCGAGGAAGAGCGAAAGCAGGCTTCGGCGTCGCGAATCAGTGGATGGGCTCCCGCTGGAATGGCCCCTCCGAACAGTTCCTGCAGATTGCGTTCGTTGGCTTGAATACTCGGAGTGTGCTCGCAATGGGCGAGCAGAATGGTTGGCACTTCGGCAAACAACCGCTCGAGAATCCGTGGATCATCCACCAGCATGTTGCCGGTGGAGGCGCCCATGAAGACTTTTACCCCGGCCACTGAACAGGGATCGAGGGCGGCGATGGTGTCGAGGTTGTCGTTGCTGACGCCGAAGTGAAAACCGTAGTTGGCCACCGAACTGATCGCCGCACGGCGCTTCTTGTCGGCCAGTGCGGCGAGGCTCAGAGTCGCTGGACGGGTGTTGGGCATGTCCATGAAGCTGGTAATGCCACCGGCCACGGCGGCCCGCGATTCGGTGTAAAAACTGCCCTTGTCCGGCGCTCCCGGATCGCGGAAATGCACCTGATCATCGATCATGCCTGGCAGCAGCCACTGGCCTTGGGCGTCGATTTCCGTGGCCGCGTTTTCGCCTTCGATGCTGGCGGCAATCTTCACGATGCGCCCGTGATCCACCAGTAGATCGCCTTCGAATTCCCGGCCTTCGTTAACCAACAGGGCGTTGCGGATCAGCACACTGTTCATGGTCAAAACTCGTTCTGCAGGGCTTTATAGCCGCGCACCAGATCGACGTTGGTCCGCGCCACATCCTCGGAAAATTCCGAAGCACTGATGCTGACGGGAGGGAACTGCGAGAGGTCGGTCTTGGGCCCGATGCGGGTGGTCGAGGGCACGTAGAAGTCTTCGGGCAAGTCCCTACCATCGACCACCGAGTTGTGCCGCACCACGCAACCGTCACCCACCGCGCAGTTGAACAGCACGCTGTTGAAACCGATGAACACCCGGTTGCCGACCTGACAGGGACCATGAACGATGGAGCGGTGGGCGATCGAGCTGAACTCGCCGATGGTCACTGCCGCCCCGGATTTGGAGTGGATCACCACCCCGTCCTGGATGTTTGAATTGGCACCGATGGTGATCGGTTCCATCTCGCCGCAGGCGTCGACTTCATCGGCGCGAATCACGGCGTAAGGGCCGACGAAGACGTTCTCGCCGATTACCACCTTACCGCAGATGATCGCGGTTTTATCCACATAGGCGGACTCGGCGATCACTGGCAGATCACCCGACGGGTTTTTACGAATCATGAGTTGGGCTCCTCTTCGGCAGCGCTGATGACCTGCACCGCGCCGTCACGAATGGCGTTGTAGAAACAGTTCGGCCGACCGGTGTGACAGGCCGGACCATGTTGGTCGACCAGCAGCAACACGGCGTCGCCGTCGCAGTCGAGGCGCGCTTCGATCAGCCGTTGGCGGTGGCCGGAGGTCTCGCCTTTGCGCCATAGTTGCTGGCGCGAGCGTGACCAGTAACAAACCTGATGGCTGGCCAGGGTTTCAGCCAGCGCCTTACGATTCATCCAGGCGAGCATCAGCACCTCACCGCTGTCGTGTTGCTGGGCGATGGCGGCGATCAATCCATCGTTGTTCCACGGCAACGCATCGAACACGCCAGTGAGGGGCCAGCGACTGCCAAGAGCGGCGCTTTCCAGGTCCTGCATCGACAGCCGCGGGCGCTCGATCATGGTTTGCTCAAGGCTCCGTAAAGGGTGTTGAGGTTATATTCGAACAACCCGATAAAGGTGCTGGCCGGACCTTCGGCGGCGAGGGCGTCGGAGTACAAGGTGCCGCCGATATGCGCGCCGCTCTCTTCGGCAATTTGCTTGAGCAGGCGCGCGTCCTTGATGTTTTCCATGAACAGCGCGTTGACGTTGGCCTGACGGATCTGGGTGATCAACGCAGCGACTTCGGCGGCCGAGGGTTCACGCTCGGTGGACAGACCTTGAGGCGCCATGAAGTCGATGCCGTAGGCCTGGCCGAGATAACCGAAAGCGTCGTGGGAGGTGACGATCTTGCGATTGCCCGGGGGCAGGGAACCGAGCTTGGCCTTGGCTTCGGCCAGCAGACGGTAGATCTGTTTCAGGTAGGCTTGGCTGTTACGTTCGTAGTCGGCCTTGTGCGCTGGATCAGCCGCGATCAACGCCTTGCTGATGTTGCTCACATAGAGCTCGCTGTTCGCCAGGTTGTGCCAGGCGTGCGGGTCGGGAATGCTGTCGCCGTCCTCATCCAGGGTTCGCGGGATTACTCCACGGCTGGCGCTGATTACTGGGGTTTTGGTCTCAGTGCTGGTGACCAGGCGATCCAGCCAAGGCTCGAAACCCAGACCATTTTTAATGATCAGCCTGGCCTTGAGCAACGCCTTGGCGTCGTCCGGGGTGGGCTCATAGGTGTGGGCGTCGGCGTCTGGCCCGACCAGGTTGGTGATCTGGATATGCTCGCCGCCGACCTGTCGGGTCATGTCGGCGAGGATGCTGAAACTGGTGACCACCTGCAGCTTCTCTGTGGCCGACAGCGACAACGGCAGCAGCAGACTGAACAGCACGAGTAGCGCGCGCATCGGGTAACACCTCATTGGGATGTGAGCAAAGGCGGGCGATGCAGCAAGCCGTGCACCGGACCGAACACCACGGACAACAAATACAACGCGCCAGCCACCAGCACGATGGCCGGCCCGCTGGGCAGCGAGTAGTAGAACGACAGCAACAGACCGAGCCATACCGAGAGGCAACCGAGCATCGCGGCGATGGCCATCAGCACCGGCAGGCGTCTGCTCCAGAAACGCGAAGCCGCTGCCGGCAACATCATCAAACCGACCACCATCAGCGCGCCGATGGCCTGGAAGCCGATCACCAGATTCAGCACTACCAGGGTTAGAAACAGCCCATGTGCCAGTGGTCCGAGGCGGCTGACTGTTTGCAGGAATAGCGGGTCGAGGGTGTCCAGTAGCAGTGGTTTGTATATCGCAGCCATGGCAATCAGACTGAAGGTCGAGACCCAGAGCATGCCGGTCAGAGTCGGTCCATCGACGGCGAGCGCTGAGCCGAATAGCAGATGCAACAAGTCCAGGCGCTTGCCGGCCATTCCGAGAATCAGCACACCGCAGGCCAGGGAAATCGGGTAGATCGCCGCGAGGCTGGCGTCTTCCCGCAGGCCAGTGCGACGGGTGATCCACGCTGCAAGTCCGGCCATGCTCAGGCCGGCACCGAGGCCGCCGAGGGTCAGCGCAGGCAGACTCAAACCAGCGAACCAGAAGCCCAGGGCGGCGCCGGGCAAGATCCCGTGAGCCACCGCATCGCCGATCAGGCTCATGCGCCGCAGAATCAAGAACACTCCGAGCGGTGCGGTGCTGCAGGCTAATACCAGACCGCCGAGCAAGGCCCGACGCATGAACAGGAACTCGTGGAACGGTTGCCAAAGTTGGGCGGCGGCGACCATCACGCCACCTGCATCAAAGGCTGTTGTGAGATCAGTTCGACACTGGGCGCGAGCACGCAGCCGCTGCATTTGATCAGCAGTGTTTGAGGGATGTGTCGGCGGACAGCCGCCAGGTCATGGCAAACGACGACTAGTGTCCGGCCTTCAGCATGCCAGGCGTGGATGTGTTTCCAGAGCAGTGCCTGGCCAAGTTCGTCGAGTGCAGCATGAGGTTCGTCGAGCAATAGCAGTGGCGCTCCGGTCAGGCTCAAACGGGCGAGCAGGGCGCGTTGCAATTCACCACCGGACAAAGCCATCAATGGACGATGTTCCAGGCCCCTCAAGCACCAGTCTTCCAGTACGGTTTGCAGGCGTTGGCTGCGGATCGGTGGTGCTGAATGGCTACCCCAGAGACCAGCGGCCACCAACTCTCGAAGATTGATGGGGAACTGTCGATCCAGATGCTGCTGTTGCGGTAGAAAAGACAGACTGCCGCGTCGTGGAACCTCCAGTTCGACTTTACCGGCCAAGGGCTTCTGCAAACCGGCAATGACTTTCAGCAGGCTGCTTTTGCCTGAACCATTGGCGCCAATTACTGCAGTCAGACTGCCGCTGGCCAGTTCGAAGGAAACCGGGGGAGTGAGCGGTTGGCCGGGCGCACCCCAACGCAAGCCTTCGCAACGGATCATAGTGCCTCCCAGTTCCAGCGGCTTTCGGCCACGGCGTCGTGGGCGTGCAGACTTTCGGCGTGGACGACTCGCAGGTAGAAGGCGCTGATGCCTGGCGATCTTTTCAGGGCCAGGTTCAGTCGTCGGGCGGCGTCTTCGCAGAACATCAGATTCTGACCATTGGCCAAGGCAAAGGCTTGTTCGTCGGCGCGTTTCACTGCGGTTTGAACGGCGGTGCCGAGGGCGGCTTCCGCGTCGTTGATCACGGCAATCAGTGGCAATCCTTCCAGAAAATCGTCCAAACGCAGCTGCAACTGCGCGCTGCTTCGCTGGCTATGGGGCGTCGCAACGATACCTTCCGAAGAGCCGAGCCAAGCCAGAACATCGGCGTGCTGCAACGCTTTGTTGGCAAAGTCCTCGACAAATTGCTGCTGAATCAGCTGTCTCGAAAGGGCAGCTGAGCAGGGGCAAGTTGAGGAATAACCCACCTCAATTTTTAGTTCCACGTGGAACATTTCGTTTTTTAGCCGCGCTTCAATGCTCACCGGATAGGTTTTCCACCCGGCCAAAGGGCTGACCAAGGCGGGTCGTTTGAGCAGCAGATCGGTGTGGATTCGCAGAGAGGCGCTGCTGGCCAACCCGTCATGACTGTCGAGAAAACGTTGCAGCACCTGACGCAAAAGCAGCGGTGTGAGGTTTTCCAGTTCGAGCATTTCCAGCGCCAGATACAGCCGTGACATATGAATCCCGCGAGCCTCGCCATCGTCGAGGCTGACGCCCGCATCCGCCTTGGCGCTGATTCGCTGGCCATCGATCAACGCCGGTAAAGCAATGCCGCACATGCCCACCCATTCGAGTGGCAAGGCTTGGCGTGAGGCCTGCGCGGCGATATCCGGCAGAGTCAGCGCGTTCATGGGCAGGTCCATCGTTGTAGGTGATTTATAATGTTATACTATAACATCAGCGAAAGCATTAAGAGCTGCGCGAACGCCATCAACGGACGTTTTGACCAGCCACATCTGATGAGGAATACCTGATGCCCAATCGCCTTCCCGTTACCGTGTTGTCCGGATTTCTCGGCGCCGGTAAAAGCACACTACTGAACTACGTTCTGCGCAATCGCGAGAACCTTCGAGTGGCGGTGATCGTCAACGATATGAGCGAAATCAACATCGACGGCAGTGAGGTTCAGCGCGATGTCACGCTCAATCGCGCCGAAGAAAAACTCGTTGAAATGAGCAACGGCTGCATTTGCTGCACCCTGCGCGAAGACTTGCTGGAGGAAGTCAGCAAGCTCGCCAGGGACGGTCGTTTCGATTACCTGTTGATCGAGTCCACCGGCATTTCCGAGCCGTTGCCGGTGGCGGAAACCTTCACCTTTCGTGATGAAGAAGGCCAGAGCCTGGCCGACATTGCCCGGCTCGACACTATGGTCACGGTGGTCGACGGCATGAACTTCCTGCTCGACTACCAGGCCGCCGAGAGCCTCGCTTCCCGCGGTGAAACCCTGGGCGAAGAGGACGAGCGTTCGATCACCGATCTGCTGATCGAGCAGATCGAATTCGCCGACGTGATCCTGATCAGCAAGATCGATTTGATCAGTAGCAGCGAACGCCAGGAGTTGATCGCTATCCTCGAACGGCTCAATTCCCAGGCTGAAATCATTCCCATGGTGATGGGTGAAGTGCCGTTGAAGAAGATCCTGAATACCGGGCGTTTCGACTTCGAGCGTGCCGCTCAGGCACCGGGCTGGCTGCAGGAACTACGCGGTGAGCATGTGCCGGAAACCGAGGAATACGGCATTGCCTCGACGGCCTATCGAGCGCGGCGACCCTTTCATCCCCAGCGTTTTTACCGCTTCATCGACCGCCCTTGGGTGAATGGCAAACTGTTGCGCTCCAAGGGCTTTTTCTGGCTGGCCAGCAAGCATCAGGAGGCAGGAAGCTGGTCCCAGGCCGGGGGGATGATGCGCCATGGTTTTGCCGGACGCTGGTGGCGATTCGTGCCGAAACCACAGTGGCCACAGGACCAGGAAAGCACCTCGGCGATCATGGAAAGCTGGACCGCGGCCACCGGTGATTGTCGTCAGGAACTGGTGTTCATTGGTCAGAACATCGACTTCGCCGGGCTTACCGAAGAGCTCGACAATTGTCTGCTGACCGATGACGAAATGGCCTTGGGCGTGGAAGGCTGGCGACTGATGATCGACCCTTTCGGCCCTTGGCATGACGAGGAGGCGGCTTGATGTTACGTCCGCTACAGAACCCTGTGGGAGCGGCGGTGCGGCGATCCGACTTGCCCGCGAAGACAATCCTGCTTCCGGTACAGCTCCAGCGGCAGATACCCCGTCAAATTCACGGTGAAACCCCCGAGGTCTTCACGCATATCCTTGAAGACGGCATAAACCTGGCGATCTGGAAGCGCCAGTTACCGCTTCACATCGCCGAATTCGGCGCCTTGCTGCTGTCTCTCGGCGAGCCCTTGGCAGAATCACTGTCACTGGAACTGGATACTGATGATGCGCAGCCCAATCTGCGCGGCCTGGCTTCGGGTTTCAGTGATCTTGAGGGCTACGAAGGCTTCATCGCCGACGTTTCCTGGCTGGTCAGCGCCTTCGCCTGCCTGCTGGGTGCCAGGTGCGTCGGTTTGCGTCTGCGGGTGCTGGACAAGGCCATGTGCCCGCGTTTCCATGTCGATCATGTGCCGGTGCGCCTGATCACCACCTACGCCGGCATCGGCAGCCAATGGCTGCGGGAAGGGGCGATGGATCGCCGGCAACTGGGCAAGGCCAGTGCCGAGCCCCAGGACAACTCACAGATTCAGCAAATCGCCTGCGGTGAAGTGGCCCTGCTCAAGGGTGAGAAATGGCACGGTAACGAAGGCTTCGGCCTGATCCACCGCTCGCCGCAACCGGCCCCGGGAGAGCGTCGGTTGATCCTGACCCTCGACTGGCTGAGCTAGGTGCGCTCAAGGTTTCAGCCATTTGCCCTGGCTCTGGCTTTCACAGAACGGCTGCAAGTACGCCGCATCGGAAGCCACGCCGTAATAGTGAATATCCTGCCGGTAAGGCATATTGGCCACTTGGGCGTTGCTGCAAACACCGAAGGCGCCGACAGGACATTGCTCGGTAAACGCAACTTCGACTTTCTGACCGGCCAGTTTTGGCTGGCAGAAGCCGTCGTTGAACAGTTTTTCCGGGATGTTGCGGTTCTGCTGGCAGACTTTGACGTCGAGCCGATCGGCCTGACTATGGACCACACAGGCCTGGGCCAGTACCTCGCCTGAGCCGAGTGCCAATAGCAGTGGCAAGTAAATCACCCGCATCCTTCACCTCCTTAGAAACCGTAGAACATGCTGCAGAACATTCCTACCCACGTCATTGCCGGGCCGCTCGGCGCCGGCAAGACCAGTCTGATCAAGCACCTGCTGGCGCAGCGGCCGGCCCATGAGCGTTGGGCGGTGCTGATCAATGAATTTGGTCAGATCGGCCTGGATGCCGCGTTGCTGACTCAGGATGCCGATGGTATCGCGCTGGGGGAAGTCGCTGGCGGTTGTTTGTGTTGTGTGAATGGCGCGCCGTTCCAGGTCGGGCTTGGGCGCTTGTTGCGTAAGGGGCGTCCGGACCGACTGTTTATCGAGCCTTCCGGGTTGGGGCATCCGGCACAGTTGCTCAAGCAATTGCGCGATGCGCCGTGGCACGGCGTGTTGGCGGTTCAGCCGTGTGTGCTGGTGCTCGATGCCCAGGCACTGGCGGCCGGAAAACCTCTGCCTGCGGCGCAGCAGGGGGCGTTGGCTAGCGCTGGTCTGTTATTGCTGAACAAGGACGAGCGGCTCAGTGATGTTGATCGCCAGCGGATCATCGAAAAGTTGCCGGATTGTCCTGTGTACTGGACGCAGCAGGCAGCTTTGCCGCTGGCAGAGTTGCCCGGCGTACAGTCTCAAGCAAATGCAGGTGTGGATAACTTTACCGCGCCCAAAGGCCTGGCGCAGATGCCAGCTGTATGGACTGATCCGACACTACCGATTTGCCTGAGCAAGCAACAGGAAGGTGGCTGGAGCATTGGTTGGCGTTGGCACCCCAGTCAGCAATTCCAGGCAAGGCAGCTACAGCAATGGCTTGAACGCCTCGACTGGCAAAGGGCCAAGCTGGTTATCCACAGCACGGACGGCTGGGTTTCTGCCAATGCAGTGGATAACTCTGATTTGCACTGGCAACCCAGCGAATGGCGACGTGATTCCCGAATCGAGCTGATATTCAACGAGCCGCAGGGCGCGGAGGGGCTACAAAAGGCCTTGGCAGCGTGCCGTGTAGCCCAGGCTTGATCTTGCCTTTGCTTCAACTACGCCACTTGTTATGTTCCTGGCGCCACTGGTTCAATTCGATCACTTCGGCACTCGGCGTCGGGGCTTTGGCCTCGAACGGGTAGGGCGCCAGCTCGATCTGCGCGCTGTGGGCACCGAACTGGGTGATGGTTCCACTGTGGCGCGTTTCGCCGGTCACGGTGAATTCGAAATTATAGATGCGGGCCAGGCGCCGACGACCGTTGGCATCCTTGACGAAGCCAATCCGCTTCAACGCCACATTACCGTCCAGCAGTTCGATATCGAGCTTGGCGCAATGCTGCTTGACCCGCTCCAGTGCCCGTTCTCGCAAGCCGTGGTTGTGCCACAGCCAGGCGCAGCCGGTGGCCAGCAACATCAGCACGAAGATATTTCCAAGGGTCAGCATGTACGAGCACTCCAACAAAGTAGTGTCAGCTTAACTGCGTCTTTGGTCTGTCGTACAGGCTGTGTTTAGTCGCATACTGCGCGGCTCGAATTTCAATCGGTTTACGGAAATCTCGCATGAAACGTACACCCCATCTGCTCGCCATCCAGTCCCATGTGGTCTTCGGCCATGCCGGCAACAGCGCCGCGGTGTTTCCAATGCAGCGCGTCGGGGTAAATGTCTGGCCGCTCAATACCGTTCAGTTCTCCAACCATACTCAATATGGTCAGTGGACGGGAGAGGTATTGGCACCGCAGCAGATTCCGGCGCTGGTGGAAGGTATCGCGGCGATTGGCGAACTGGGTAACTGCGATGCAGTACTGTCCGGCTATCTGGGCAGCGCGGCTCAGGGACGGGCGATCCTCACGGGGGTAGCACGGATCAAGGCGATCAATCCCAAGGCCTTGTACCTGTGTGATCCGGTGATGGGGCATTCGGAAAAAGGCTGTAGCGTGCCGGCCGAGGTCAGTGACTTCCTGCTGGAAGAAGCCGCGGCGATGGCTGACTTCATGTGCCCGAATCAACTGGAACTGGACAGCTTCTCCGGGCGCAAACCGAAGTCGTTGTTCGATTGCCTGGCCATGGCGCGAGCGTTGTTGGCCCGTGGCCCGAAGGCGGTGCTGGTCAAGCATCTGGATTATCCCGGCAAGCTGGCGGACTGCTTCGAGATGTTGCTGGTGACCGCCGAGGGTAGTTGGCATCTGCGTCGGCCGCTGCTGGCCTTTCCGCGCCAACCGGTGGGCGTCGGCGACCTGACGTCCGGCCTGTTCCTGGCTCGGGTGCTGTTGGGCGACAGCCTGCTGGCAGCCTTCGAGTTTGCCGCCGCGGCGGTGCACGAAGTGCTGCTGGAAACCCAGGCGTGTGCCAGCTACGAGCTGGAACTGGTACGCGCCCAGGACCGGATTGCCCATCCGCGAGTGCGGTTCGAGGCGATGGCGATTAGCCTGTAGGAGCTGCCGCAGGCTGCGATCTTGGCGATATCAGCAACGCCGCATTTCTTAAGGCGCATCCGCCTTGATGTCCTGATAGCGCTTTTCCAGCTCCTGGCGGATCTGCCGACGCTGCTTTGCCTGGATGAACCGGCGATGGTCTTCGCTGGTTACCGGTTGCAGTTGCGGCACGACCGCAGGTTTGCGCTGGTCATCGACCGCGACCATGGTGAAAAAGCAGCTATTGGTGTGGCGCACCGAGCGCTCGCGAATATTTTCCGTCACTACTTTGATCCCCACCTCCATCGAGGTGTTGCCGGTGTAGTTGACCGACGCGAGGAAGGTCACCAGTTCGCCGACATGGATCGGCTCACGGAAGATCACCTGATCCACCGACAGGGTGACCACATAGCGCCCCGCAAAGCGGCTGGCGCAGGCATAGGCGACTTCGTCGAGGTATTTGAGCAGGGTACCGCCGTGGACATTGCCAGAGAAGTTGGCCATGTCGGGGGTCATCAGTACCGTCATAGACAGCTGGGCGTTTCCGGGTTCCATAGCACACTCACGATTCTAGGCAGGATTGCGGGAGGCACCTCTGCGGGCGCTTGATGACTTTTTCGAAACCATCCTTAACGGGACGCTGCGCTTGTGGCGACCGTCACGTTCGGATCGATCTGTTTCCATATATTGCACCGCCTTACTGCTGGAAGTCGCGGTGTTACCCTTCAAAAGCCCGGATCAAAGGCATTTCCTACCGGGATAAGAGAATTGTATTTCGCTCACTCAGCCCTTTGCAGTCGCTCGGGTGATTGAGCGACAGCTTCAGCTCGCACCCCAAGGAGCCCCACCATGCATGCCATCAGTTTTATTCAGGATCTGGCAGTGATCATGCTGGTCGCGGGTGTGGTGACCATTCTTTTTCATCGGCTCAAACAACCGGTAGTGCTCGGTTACATTGTCGCCGGTTTCATCATCGGCCCGCACACTCCACCGTTCGGGTTTATCCACGATGAGCAGACCATCAAGACTCTGGCGGAGCTGGGGGTGATCTTCCTGATGTTCTCCCTGGGCCTGGAGTTCAGTCTGCGCAAGTTGTTCAAGGTCGGCGCCACGGCCTTTATCGCGGCCTTTCTCGAAATCGTGCTGATGATCTGGATCGGCTATGAAATCGGTCGCTGGTTCGACTGGAACACCATGGACTCGCTGTTCCTCGGCGCGATTCTGGCCATCTCCTCGACCACCATCATCGTCAAGGCGCTCAACGATCTGAAGATGAAGAACCAGCGCTTTGCGCAGCTGATCTTCGGCGTGTTGATCGTCGAAGACATTCTCGGTATCGGCATCATAGCGCTGCTGTCGAGCATCGCGGTCAGCGGTACGGTCAGTTCCGGTGAAGTGTTTTCCACGGTCGGCAAGCTCTCGTTGTTCATGATTGTCGCCCTGGTAATCGGCATTCTGCTGGTACCGCGGCTGCTGGCCTATGTGGCGAAATTCGAAAGCGACGAGATGCTGCTGATCACTGTGCTGGGCCTGTGTTTCGGCTTCTGCCTGCTGGTCGTCAAACTGGAATACAGCATGGTGCTGGGGGCATTCCTGATCGGCGCGATCATGGCCGAATCCCGGCAGCTGCTGAAAATAGAGCGGCTGATCGAGCCGGTTCGCGATTTGTTCAGCGCGATTTTCTTCGTCGCCATCGGCTTGATGCTCGACCCGCAGATCCTGCTGCAATACGCCTGGCCGATCGCGGTGATCACGGTCGCGGTGGTGCTGGGCAAAATATTGTCCTGCGGGCTGGGTGCCTTTATCGCCGGCAATGATGGACGTACCTCATTGCGGGTCGGCATGGGCCTTTCACAAATTGGGGAGTTTTCTTTCATTATCGCGGCTCTGGGCATGACCTTGCAGGTCACCAGTAACTTCCTCTATCCAGTGGCCGTGGCCGTGTCGGTGTTAACGACTTTGCTGACCCCCTACCTGATTCGCGCGGCCGACCCGTTGTCGCTGAAGCTTGCGGCGGTGATGCCACACAGTCTGGCTCGTGTATTGGGGATGTATGGAGAATGGCTGCGCAGCATCCAGCCCCATGGGCAGGGTGCGCTGCTGGCGAAAATGATTCGGCGGATCCTGCTACAGGTGGGGGTCAATCTCGCGCTGGTGATGGCGATCTTTTTGTCCTGCGGTTTTTTCGCCGTGCACCTTGGCGGTTATCTGCAAGGCTGGGTAAGTGACCCTGGTTGGCAGAAAGCATTGATCTGGGGTGGCGCGCTGCTGCTGTCGTTGCCGTTCTTAATCGCCGCGTATCGCAAGCTCAAGGCTTTGTCGATGCTGTTGGCAGAGATGGGGGTGAAAGCGGAAATGGCCGGGCGTCATACCCAACGCGTGCGGCGAGTGATTGCCGAGGTGATACCGATTCTATCGTTGCTGGTGATTTTCTTGCTGCTGGCGGCATTGTCGTCGAGCATTCTGCCGACCAACGAGCTGTTGATAGTGATTGTCGTTGTTGCGGCGGCGGTCGCGGCGCTGCTATGGCGCTGGTTTATTCGAGTGCATACGCGGATGCAGGTCGCTCTGCTGGAAACCCTGGATAACCACAAGGACTCAGGCGAGCATTGAAGCCCGCTCCAGCTCGACGCTGGAAGCGGGCTCGCGATATCAGCTTTCCAGCCAGACGTCTCGCGCCCAGTGCCACACCGATTCCCAGGTTTCTTCGGTGACCAGCTCTTCTTCGGCCGACCACAACACTACGGTGCCGTCTTCTTCGACGCAGTAGTAATCGTCACCGTCCTGGCAGATCGGGATCAACTCCCGGGGAACCCCAGCGTCCCAGGCGTTAGCGGCCACCTCGGGCAGGTAGGTATGGGACTGGGGGTCCGTAACGGTGACCGGCTCCAGGCTGCCGTAGACGACATCGCTGACGGTCAGCAGGAATTCCTTGAAGACAAAGGGAATGTCGATGAACAGCTGTTCTTCGATCTCCACCAGTAAATCGTCATCTGGCAGTTCCAACGGGACCGGCACAGGTTCATTTTTTTCACGCAGTTCTTCAATGACTTCTTCCACGACCTCAATCCTCTTGCTCTATGGCGCGGTTTGTATGGGGCGGTTTATACAGTAGCTCGGTATAAGTGCAACCGTGAAATAGAAAACCCCAGCCGAGGCTGGGGTTTTTGTTTCAACATACTCAACGCAGAGCTTGGGATCAGCCGTTCTGGCGGATACCTGCAACCAGCCATGGCTGGTTTTCGCCTTGTGGGCGTTCCATGTTCCAGCTTTCGTTGAAGACTTCGCCCTGGTCGAAGCGCGAGGTTTTCGACATACCACTGAACGTCAGGGTGGCGACAGTCTTGTCGGAGCGATCATCCACGCCGTCCAGCTGTACATTGAGATTATCAATGTAAGTGGACTGGAAGCCTTCGCCCAGTTCGGCACGTTCCTTTTTCAGGAACTCCAGCAGTTGTGGCGTGACGAATTCGGCAATCTTGTCCATTTCGTTGGCGTCCCAGTGCTGCTGCAGGGACTGGAAGTGGCTGCGTGCCGCTTCAATGAAGCGCTCTTCGTTGAACCAGGCCGGTGCGTTGATCACCGGACGAGCGGCTGCGGCAGGTGCTGCCGAACCACCGAAGATCGACCCTGGAGCCGGTTTCTGCTCGAACACTTCACGCTGCATTGGTGCGTGGCCAGCTGGAGCCATGTGCGCTTGCTGCTTGCGGCGACGAGCGGCGATGAAACGGAAGATCAGGAAGGCGATGACCGCCATGATCAGGATGTCGAAGATCTGCATGCCCTGGAACCCGCCGCCCATGAACATGGAGGCCAGCAGGCCACCGGCAGCGATGCCGGCCAGAGGGCCGAGCCAGCGCGAAGCACCGCCAGCCTTGGCGGCAGCGCCTGCGGCACCGGCCGCACCCGCAGTGGCGGCAGCACCGCCCGCGGCAGAAGAAGGAGCCATTTGGCTAGTCTGGTGCGTCGGCGCAGCGCCGGCGCTTTTGCCGCCACCAAAGCGCTTGGCGTTGGCGTCGAGGCTCATCGTCAGGCCGATGCACAACGCCATGGCGATGCTAAGAAAACGTTTCATAAAGGGAATTCCCATTTGTGGATGGCACGCGCGCCATGTTGCACAGCTGAAGTGTTACTGGCTAGCGGCAGAGTGTTTCGGGCTTTTGCTTGGCCATCTGTGAAGAAGCGCAGTTGGTGGCGTAAGGCCGGTAATGTTTGGGCCGTAGGCCGGTTGGATAAGTTCTGTAGGAATGTGATTGATATTGGTCCGTGGCGTACAAAATCAAGGCCAGGCTGACCAATATCAGCACGGGAGTCCATGTGCCGCACCTTTTTTATCAGGTCAACCTATGGGCGCGGGCTTGCTCGCGGATGGCAGCCGCGCGGTTTATCAGAAACACCGCGTCATCGTTCAACGCCGCCCGGAGCAAGCCCGCACACATAAGTCTTCAGGCAGTCTTTAGACGGCTTCCAGCTTGGCATAACCCATCATCAGCCACTTGCTGCCTTCACTGAAGTTCACCTGGACCCGTGCCTGAGCGCCAGCGCCTTCGAAGTTGAGGATCACCCCGTCGCCGAATACCGAGTGCCGCACCTGCTGGCCAAGGCTGAACGCGGTTTCCGGGATCTCGGTGCCGCTGAACATGCTGCTCGAACTTTGCTTCTGGCCGCCGCCGAACGGTCGGCTGACGCTATTGGACAGTCGCACTTCCTGAATCAGCCCTTTCGGTACCTCACGTACGAAGCGGGAAACCTTGTTGTAGGTTTCGCTGCCGTACAGGCGTCGGGTCTCGGCATAGGTCATCACCAGGTTTTGCATGGCCCGGGTGATGCCAACGTAGGCCAGGCGGCGTTCCTCTTCCAGGCGACCGGGTTCTTCCAGGCTCATCTTGTGCGGGAACAGACCTTCTTCCATGCCTACCAGGAACACGTAAGGGAATTCCAGGCCTTTGGCGCTGTGCAGCGTCATCAGCTGAATACTGTCTTCGTGTTCGTCGGCTTGGGTATCGCCGGCTTCCAGCGACGCATGGCCGAGGAAAGCCGCCAGCGGCGACAGGTCGGCGTCTTCTTCGGCGTTTTCGAAGTTGCGCGCGGCGCTGACCAACTCCTCAAGGTTTTCTACCCGAGCCTGGCCTTTCTCGCCTTTTTCCGCCTCGTGATAGGCAATCAGCCCGGACTGCTCGATGACCGTCTGGGTCATCAGGTGCAATGGCATGTCCACGGTTTTCGCCGCGAGGTTCTCGATCAGCTCGACAAACGCCCCCAGGGCACCGGCTGCGCGACCGGTCAGGCCTTTATTGGCCACCAGCAGGCGCATCGCTTCCCACATTGATACATCGCTGTGGCGCGCGTGCTCACGGATCGCTTCGACGGTTTTCTCGCCAATGCCCCGGGCAGGGACGTTGATCACCCGCTCCAGCGCTGCATCGTTGCCGCGACCTTCGAGTAAACGCAGGTAGGCCATGGCGTTCTTGATTTCGGCCCGTTCGAAGAAGCGCTGCCCGCCGTAGATCCGATATGGGATGCGTTCGCGCAGCAAGGCTTCTTCCAGCACCCGGGATTGGGCGTTGGAGCGATACAAAATGGCGATATCGCTGCGAGCCATACCGGTTTTCAGGGCGCTTTCGATGGTTTCCACCACGTAGCGCGCTTCATCGTGTTCGTTGAAGGCGGCGTACAGGTTGATCGCTTCGCCTTCACCGCCATCGGTCCACAGCTCTTTGCCCAGGCGCCCGGTATTGTTGGCGATCAAGGCGTTGGCGGCCTTGAGGATACCGGCGGTGGAGCGGTAGTTCTGTTCCAGACGAATGGTTTCGGCGTCCGGGAAGTCTTCGGAATATTGATGGATGTTTTCGATTTTCGCGCCACGCCAGCCGTAGATCGACTGGTCGTCATCGCCGACCACCATCAGGCTGTCGCCGCCCTTGGCCAGCAGCCGCAACCAGGCGTACTGCACGGCGTTGGTGTCCTGGAACTCGTCCACCAGCACATGACGGAAGCGTTTTTGATAGTGCGCCAGCAAGCCCGGGTGATCGCGCCACAGATCGAGGGCGCGCAACAGCAACTCGGAGAAGTCGATCACCCCGGCGCGCTGGCAAGCGGCCTCGTAGGCCTCATAGATGCTGCGCATGGTGGCCAGGAACAGATCGCCGCTGGCTTGAATGTGTTGCGGTCGCAGACCTTCGTCTTTCTGCCCATTGATAAACCACTGCGCCTGACGGGCCGGCCAGCGTTGCTCGTCCAGACCCAGCTCGCGGATCACTCGCTTGACCAGCCGTTGCTGGTCGTCGCTGTCGAGGATCTGGAAGGTCTGGCTGAGCCCCGCTTCCTGCCAGTGCGCCCGCAACAAGCGGTGCGCCAGGCCGTGGAAGGTGCCAACCCACATGCCGGCCGGGCTGATGCCCAGCAACTGCTCGATGCGATGACGCATCTCGGCAGCGGCCTTGTTGGTGAAGGTCACCGACAGAATCGAGTGTGACGAGGCTTGCTCGACCTGGATCAACCAGGCGATGCGGTGCACCAGCACACGGGTTTTACCGGAACCAGCACCGGCCAGGACCAACTGACGACCCACGGAGGCAGCTACGGCCTGGCGTTGGGCATCGTTGAGGGAGTTCAGCAGAAAGGAGAGATCATCGCGCATCGGAACATTCTAGGGTGCCGGACCGCACCGGGCAAACCGAGCTTTGGTTTAACCGATAAAAAGAAGCGCCGGGGACGACCGGTCAGTCATTCGCTGCAGGCATTGACGGGGCTCGCTCGAGCAGTCTGGCGCAGGTTCGAGGGGCTATTTCTTTTGTCGGTTTAATGATCTGGAACAGTTTGGTCCGGGCAGTTGCTTGTGTATGCTCGGTCGACGTTTCGGGCTCACCATTATAAGAATACTGCCTATGACATTCAGCACTAGCCTGACGGGCCCCTCTGTGGAGCCACGGGTTATACGCAAACATTACGCAATGGAAATGGCGGTCGAACGCACGCGACTGCTTTACCAGGGCTCGCTACTGCCCACGTTATTCATGTTACTCAATGGTCTGGTCTGCGCCTGGTTGCTCTGGAGCCCGCAGCGCTCTTTCCTGGTCAGTATTTGGCTGGTCTGGCTGCTGACACTGGTCGCAATGCGCGTGATCCAAGTCGCTGCGTTCGATTCGGCGATACCGGATCGCCAGGCGCAGCCGATCTGGCAGCGAATGTTCTTGCTTGGCTCGGCGGTGAGTGGCTTGACCCTGGCCGGCGCCGGCATTGCCCTGGTACCGACCGACAGTTTCCTGCAACAGGCCTGGGTCTTCGGCCTGATCGGTGCGGCGACGCTGTCGGCCAGTGTCGCCTATGCCGTCAGTCTGCCGGCATTCCTGTCCTTTACGTTGCCCTGTCTGTTACCGGCGATCGGCTATTTGTTCTGGGGCGGCGACGAACAGCAGCAAGGCTGGGGCTGGCTGGGACTGATTCTGCTGGGTTCCTTGAGCGTTGTTGCCTGGCAGGTCAATCGATTGATTCAACGCGGTTTGCTCAGGCGCTTCCAGAACCAGGCGTTGATCGAGCATTTGCAGCAGGCCCAAAGACGCAGCGAACAGCTCAACCAGGAACTCGCCCGGGAAATCGAGCAACGGCGCAGTGCCGAAGAGCAATTGCGTGAAGCTCAGGTTGGGCTGGAAAGCCGCGTGGCGCAGCGCAGCCGGGAGCTGGACGTGGCGAACCAGGCCTTGAGCAAAAGCGAAGCGCGTCTGGGCATGGCGTTAAAGGCCAGTGAGCTGGGGTTGTGGGACTGGAATCTGCAAACCGACGAGGTCCATCACACGCAACTCAAGGAGCTGTTCGGCCTGGAGCCTGAAGACGTAACGGCGATGCTCAGCCATCTCAAGCCGCGGTTGCATCCGCAGGACCTGCTGGCGCTCAAGCGCGCCCTGGTCGAGCACCTGAAAGGTCGTACCGAGGATTACCAGATCGAGTACCGAGTGCGCCATTGCGATGGCCACTGGGTGTGGATCGAGGACCGTGGGCGGGCCGTGGAGCGTAGCGAGAGCGGTCGGGTGATCCGTATGGTCGGCACTCGGCGTGACATCAGCAGCAGCAAGGAGTTGGAAGAGCAGCGTCGGCTGGCGGCCACGGTGTTCGAGGCAGCCAGTGAAGGCATTGTTATTTTCAATCCGAATTACGAATTGATCGCAGTCAATCAGGCATTCAGTCGGGTGACCGGTTACCAGATCGACGACATGCTCGGGCGCAACGTCGTCGACTTACCGTGCAGCCGGGATGCACGTCGACATTATTCGGTGATCCACCAGGCACTGGAGCAGCACGGCAGTTGGCAGGGTGAGCTGGTCGAGGCGCGCAAGAACGGCGAGCTTTATCCGCAATGGCTACAACTCAACGCGGTGCGCGATGTGCGGGGGCATGTGAGCCATATTGTCGGTTTCTTCGCCGATCTATCGGCCAGACGCGAATCCGAAGAGCGCATGCGTTACCTGACCCATTACGATGAACTCACCGGGCTGGCCAATCGCTCACTGTTCCGCGAACGGCTGCACGAGGCCCATCAACGGGTGCGCCAGGGCAGCCGTAGCCTGGCGTTGCTGCACATCAATCTGGACCGCTTCAAGTTGCTCAATGACAGCCTCGGGCATGAAGTCGCTGACCAACTGTTGCAGAAAATGTCGCGCCGGCTGGTCAATGCGCTACCGGAGGCCGACACCATCGCGCGTTTATCCGGCGATGAGTTTGCGGTGCTGTTCGACACCTACGGCAACCTGTCCAGCCTGGCGCGGGTAGCAACCCGACTGGCAACCAAGCTGCGTTTGCCATTGACGGTGGATGGGTATGAGTTGGTAGTCAGTGCATCGATGGGCATCAGCATGTTGCCGGACAACGCGCGGGAAATTTCGGCATTGCTCAGCCAGGCGAATATCGCCATGCAACATGCCAAACACCTGGGCGGCAACAACTTCCAGTTCTATACCGAGAGCCTGCAAGCCAGCACCCTGGAGCGCCTGCAGCTGGAAAACCAGCTGCGCAAGGCCATCGAAGAGCGGCAGTTGAAAGTGTTCTACCAACCCAAACTCTGTCTGGCCACCGGCCGTTTGAATGCCGCCGAGGCCCTGGTGCGCTGGGATCATCCGACCATGGGCCGGGTGCCGCCAGGCGACTTTATCGGCCTGGCCGAGGAAACCGGTCTGATCGGACCGATCGGCGAGTTCGTGCTGCGCCAGGCCTGCTGGCAAGCCTGCGAATGGCAACGCCAGGGGCTGGAACCGATCCGGGTATCGGTCAATCTGTCGGTGCATCAATTGCGTCAGGGCAAACTGGTCAGTCTGGTCCGCCAGGTGCTGGAGGAAACCGGGCTCGAGCCGCACTACCTCGAACTGGAGCTGACCGAGAGCCAGCTGCTGGACAGCGTCGAGCACATCATCGCGACCTTCCAGCAACTGCGTAATCTGGGAGTAAAACTGGCCATCGACGACTTCGGCACCGGGTATTCGTCGTTGAGTTACCTCAAGCGCATTCCGGTGGACTACGTAAAAATTGATCAAACCTTTATCCGTGGCCTGGCCGAAGGTAGCGCGGATGCGGCGATCACTCGGGCGGTCATCGCCATGGCTCATGGGTTGTCGCTCAAGGTGGTGGCTGAAGGGGTCGAGCGTCAGGAGCAGCTGGAATTTCTCAAGGCTGAGGGCTGTGATGAAGTGCAGGGGTATCTGATCAGCCGTCCGGTGGAGGCGGTCAAGCTTGCAAGCTTGTTAAGGGGCGAGTGCCCAGAGTAAGTTGTCGACACCCAGGAAAATTCCTGCCAGGTAATATGATGGCTGGCAGGAAAGCATTACGGGTGTTTTTTGTCTTAGTGGGTAATCAATACTTCTTGAATGTGATGCAATAATTTTCCTTCGAGGAAAATACTGACGCCGCTGACATTTGAGTTGCCTGGGTTCTTATAGGTGACAGCTTTTTCCGTCAAAACTTGTATTGTAATATCGCCAGAATCTTTAAGTTCCAGGTCAAGTCTCAGGTCGAAAGACTTGTCCTGCATTCGGCTCACCACCAATGTCGGTATAATCCCGGGGTGCGCCACTGTCACGGTTCCGTAGACCCGGAAGAAGAGGTCCCCTGGCATACGGTTGATTTGCGCGACCCAATCACTGTTTTTAATGCTCATAGTTGATAATTCCTTATTTAAAATTGAATGCTTCCTGCACGATCATTATTAGCGTGAAATATTTTTTTGTGGGGCGGTATATCTATTCAGTTTGTAAGTTTGTTCGCCATGTCGGGAGTAAGTTGAATGTTTTATTATTTGTTTATAGGGTGTTGGCGTTTTTTAAGGCTGATGTGCTGATGATTGCTGTTTCTGGCAGCGATAAAGGACTAACGAGCTTCAAAGGTCTTGAAAGTGAGGCCGGGGCTTTGCTGGGGTCAACGTGCGAAAATGGCTACATTGCGTGTGCACGGCCCAATCCTTGGGCCAAACGCTGGCATTGAGTTACGTATTTGGCGGGCAAAAAGCCGATTCATGTAGTATAACTACAAGCGCGCTACATCCCTGGCATCTGCCAATAACAACGAGTCCAGCCCTTTGAATCTGTTGCAGCACATCGCCCAGTCACGCCATTTGTTACGCAAGTCGGAGCTCAAGGTTGCCGATCATGTGCTGCTTGATCCTGCGGCTGTGATGCATAGTTCCATGGCCGATCTTGCCCACAATGTGGGTATCAGCGAACCGACCATCGTGCGCTTCTGCCGCGCCATCGGTTGTTCGGGTTTTCAGGACTTGAAGCTCAAGCTGGCGCAAAGCCTGGCGGCCGGCGCGAGCTTTGGACAGTTTGCGATCCATGAAGACGATTCGGTGGCCGACTACAGCCTGAAAATCTTCGACACCACCCTGCACACGTTGATGGAAGTGCGCGAGAATCTCGATCCGGTGGCCTTGCAGCGCGCAGTCACCGCCATGTCCCAGGCCCAGCGCGTCGAGTTCTACGGCTTTGGTGCGTCTGGCGCGGTGGCGGCGGATGCCCAGCACAAATTCTTTCGCTTGCTGCTGACTGCGGCGGCCTATTCCGACCCGCACATGCAGGCGATGTCGGCGGTCACGCTCAAGCCTACCGACGTGGCGATTTGTATTTCCCAGTCCGGGCGCTCCAAGGACCTGCTGATCACCGCCAATCTGGTCCGCGAAAGTGGCGCGACGCTGATCACTCTGTGCCCGAGCCAGACACCATTGGCTGAGTTGTCGACCGTCAACCTGGCGATTGACGTGCATGAAGACACCGAAATCTACACGCCGCTGACCTCGCGAATCGCCCACCTGGTGGTGATCGACGTGTTGGCCATGGGCGTGGCCATGGCCCGTGGTCCGAGCCTGGTCAATCACCTCAAGAGCGTCAAACGCAGCCTGCGTAGCTTGCGTTTGTCACCCAAGTCGGTCAAAGCGCTGGACGATTGATAAGAGCAAAAGATCGCAGCCTTCGGCAGCTCCTACGCCAACCTCTTACATACATACCATTGCGCGTGTATGCAAATCCCGTAGGAGCTGCCGCAGGCTGCGATCTTTTAGCCATCCCGCAGACCCCTCAAAACTCTCGCCACACGGCAACATTCACATCCCTGTAACCCCTGCGCCGCCAAACCGTCATCCCCGACGTCCATCGTGTAACTCCCGTAATCGTCTTGGGAGACTCGAAATGGCCCAGTCCTACGATCCACGCAATAGCGCCGTCAGAACCCGTCGTCAGCAAGAAGACCAGCGCCGTATGGAATTTCGCCGCGCGATCGAGCACCGTTGCGAGCAGCGTCAGTTGCTCGCCGAGATTGGCGACTTGTCCGACTCGGTGGAACTCAATTACTGGCAGGCGACACCGGCAGCTTCCCGTCGAAACGCTCAGCCAGCCCGCTGATCTGTACCCGTTCGCTGCGGATAAATCCCAGGAACGCATGCGCCACCGGTGACAGGCGCTTGGCTTTGGCCTGCACCAAGCACCAGCTGCGGTACAGCGGCAGCTCTTCCACGGGCAACTCCTTGAGCGTGCCGGTGGCCAACTCCAGGTTCAGAGCGTGGCGCGTCAGTAGCGCCACGCCCAGACCCGCCACCACGCATTCGCGCTGGGCCTCCGCCGAAGCGACCTCCAGGGTTTGCGAGAAATGCACGCGCTTTTCCTTGAAATACTCCTCACACGCGAGTCGCGTGCCTGAGCCTTGCTCACGCAACAGCAGGGTATAAGGCTCCAGATCCTGCAGGCGCAGCGGCCCCATATGGCACAGCGGATGGTCAGGCGGCGCCACGGCGATGATCGGGTTGTTGAGGAATGGCAGAAACTCCAGGCCCATGTCCTGCGGGACCATGGACATGATCACCAGGTCGTCACGATTGTCCGACAGGCGTCGAATGGCCTGGGCCCGGTTGATCACCATCAGGTGTAGATTGACCTCCGGATGCAGACGCTTGAAGGCGGCGAACAGGTGCGGTACGAAGTATTTGGCGCTGGATTCCACTGCCAGCTTCAGTTGCCCCTGCAACGAGCCCTGCATGTCCGACAACTGCATGTCGAGGTTTGCCAGGCGCCCGAAAATGTCCCGGCTGGCCCGTTGCAAGGCTTCGGCGGCTTCGGTCATGTAGAGTTTTTTGCCGACATAATCGAACAAAGGCTGACCAATAAGCTCTTCCAGCTGGCGAATTTGTAGGCTGACGGCCGGCTGCGTGAGAGACATTTCCTCGGCTGCACGGCTGTAGGAGCGTAAATCGCAGACCTCGTTGAAAATCTGCAGCTGGCGCAATGTCATACGCATCAAGGACTTACGCATTTTTTAAGACTCTCGCCGCGGGCTGATCAATCAACTATAAGTCTTTACTTATGGCCAACCCAATTATTATTGATTTTTGTTAATCCCTTCAGAGGACTAGTGTGGGTGTTGCGACTGACTTGAAACATTTGGTCACTCGTCGACCCGGTCTAGCGGGTCGTTGGTGCAATCGGCTCAAGGGAACCTCCAAGTGATAAAAAAGATCCTGATCGCCAACCGTGGGGAAATTGCCGTACGAATCGTACGTGCCTGCGCCGAGATGGGTATTCGCTCGGTCGCGGTCTATTCTGACGCCGATCGCCATGCCTTGCATGTGAAGCGCGCAGATGAGGCTCACAGTCTCGGTGCCGACCCTCTGGCCGGCTACCTGAACCCGCGCAAGCTGGTGAACCTGGCAGTGGAAACCGGTTGTGATGCACTGCATCCCGGTTATGGTTTCCTGTCGGAGAACGCCGAGCTGGCAGATATCTGCGCCGAACGCGGGATCAAGTTCATTGGGCCCTCGGCAGAAGTCATTCGCCGCATGGGTGACAAGACCGAAGCCCGTCGCAGCATGATCAAGGCCGGTGTGCCGGTGACCCCGGGCACCGAAGGCAACGTCGCGGACATCGCCGAAGCCCTGGTTGAAGGCGACCGCATCGGTTACCCGGTGATGCTCAAGGCCACTTCCGGTGGTGGCGGCCGCGGTATTCGCCGCTGCAACAGCCGTGAAGAACTGGAACAAGCCTTCCCTCGGGTGATTTCCGAAGCGACCAAAGCCTTTGGTTCGGCGGAAGTATTCCTGGAAAAATGCATCGTCAATCCCAAGCATATCGAAGCGCAGATCCTCGGCGACAGTTTTGGCAACGTGGTGCACCTGTTCGAGCGTGACTGCTCGATCCAGCGCCGCAACCAGAAGCTCATCGAAATCGCCCCGAGCCCGCAACTGACCCCGGAACAGCGCGCCTATATCGGCGACCTGTCGGTGCGTGCAGCCAAGGCCGTGGGTTACGAGAACGCCGGTACCGTGGAGTTCCTGCTCGCCGAGGGCGAGGTGTACTTCATGGAGATGAACACCCGGGTGCAGGTGGAACACACCATCACCGAAGAAATCACCGGCATCGACATCGTTCGCGAGCAGATCCGCATCGCCTCCGGTCTGCCGCTTTCGGTCAAGCAGGAAGACATTCAGCACCGCGGTTTCGCGCTGCAATTCCGGATCAACGCCGAAGACCCGAAAAACAACTTCCTGCCGAGCTTCGGCAAGATCACTCGTTACTACGCGCCCGGCGGCCCCGGCGTTCGTACCGACACGGCGATCTACACCGGCTACACCATTCCGCCGTACTACGATTCGATGTGCCTGAAACTGGTGGTGTGGGCGCTGACCTGGGAAGAAGCGATGGACCGTGGCTTGCGCGCCCTGGACGACATGCGTCTGCAAGGGGTCAAGACCACCGCCGCCTATTACCAGGAAATCCTGCGTAACCCGGAATTCCGTAGTGGTCAGTTCAACACCAGTTTCGTTGAAAGCCATCCGGAACTGACCAACTACTCGATCAAGCGCAAACCCGAAGAGCTGGCCCTGGCCATCGCCGCCGCCATTGCCGCCCACGCAGGCCTGTGAGGAATACAACAATGTCCAAGATCCATGTAACTGACACCATCCTGCGTGACGCCCACCAATCGCTGCTGGCGACCCGCATGCGCACCGACGACATGCTGCCGATCTGCGACAAGCTCGACAAAGTCGGCTACTGGTCGCTGGAAGTCTGGGGCGGCGCGACTTTCGATGCCTGCGTACGCTTCCTCAAGGAAGACCCGTGGGAGCGTCTGCGCAAACTGCGCGCCGCTTTGCCTAACACCCGTCTGCAAATGCTCTTGCGCGGGCAGAATTTGCTGGGCTACCGCCATTACAGCGACGACGTGGTCCGGGCTTTTGTTGCCAAGGCCGCGGTCAACGGTATCGACGTGTTCCGCATCTTCGATGCGATGAACGACGTGCGTAACCTGCGGGTGGCCATCGAAGCGGTGAAAGCCGCCGGCAAACACGCCCAGGGCACCATCGCTTACACCACCAGCCCGGTGCATACCATCGAGGCGTTCGTGGCCCAGGCCAAGCAAATGGAAGCCATGGGTTGCGACTCGGTGGCGATCAAGGACATGGCCGGTCTGCTGACCCCGTACGCCACTGGCGAGCTGGTCAAGGCACTGAAAAGCGAACAATCGCTGCCAGTGTTCATCCACTCCCATGACACCGCTGGACTGGCCTCGATGTGCCAGCTCAAGGCGATCGAGAACGGTGCCGACCATATCGACACGACGATCTCCAGCTTCGCCTGGGGCACTAGCCACCCGGGCACCGAGTCGATGGTCGCCGCGCTTAAAGGCAGCGAATACGACACCGGTCTGAGTCTGGAGCTGTTGCAGGAAATCGGCCTGTATTTCTACGCCGTGCGTAAGAAATATCACCAGTTCGAAAGCGAGTTCACCGCGGTCGATACCCGTGTGCAAGTCAACCAGGTACCGGGCGGGATGATTTCCAACTTGGCCAACCAGTTGAAAGAGCAGGGTGCACTGAACCGCATGGCCGAAGTGCTGGCGGAGATCCCGCGGGTCCGTAAAGACCTTGGCTACCCGCCGCTGGTCACCCCGACCTCGCAGATCGTCGGCACTCAGGCGTTCTTCAACGTGCTGGCCGGCGAGCGCTACAAGACCATCACCAACGAAGTGAAGCTCTACCTGCAAGGCGGTTATGGCAAGGCGCCGGGCCAGGTCGACGAGAAACTGCGTCGCCAGGCCATCGGCAGCGAAGACGTGATCGACGTGCGTCCGGCCGATCTGCTCAAGCCGGAAATGACCAAACTGCGTAACGACATCGGCGCGCTGGCCAAGTCCGAAGAGGACGTGCTGACTTATGCCATGTTCCCGGACATCGGCCGCAAGTTCCTCGAAGAGCGCGAAGCCGGCACCCTGACTCCGGAAGTGCTGTTGCCGATTCCAGAAGCCGGCGGCGCGACCGCGGCTGGTGGCGAAGGCGTACCGACCGAGTTCGTTATCGACGTCCACGGCGAAACCTACCGCGTCGACATCACCGGCGTTGGCGTCAAGGCTGAAGGCAAGCGTCACTTCTACCTGTCCATCGACGGCATGCCGGAAGAAGTGGTGTTCGAGCCGCTCAACGAATTCGTCAGCGGCGGTAGCAGCAAGCGCAAGCAAGCCACGGCACCGGGCCACGTCAGCACCAACATGCCGGGCAACATCGTCGATGTGCTGGTCAAGGAAGGCGACACCGTGAAAGCCGGCCAGTCCGTGCTGATCACCGAAGCGATGAAGATGGAAACAGAAGTTCAATCGGCCATCGCCGGCAAAGTCACCGCCATCCATGTGGCCAAGGGCGACCGGGTCAACCCGGGCGAAGTCCTGATCGAGATCGAAGGCTGATTTACAGCCTTTGACTGAAACGCTTTAAACCTCGGGGGAGCATGTGCTCCCCTTTTTTTCGCCTGGCTGAAACACCTGCCGGGCTGCCCAAATACCCTGTGGGAGCCGGACTTGCCCGCGAAGAACGATGACGCGGTCTGTCAGACAGGGGAAGGGAATCAGACGCTGAAATCACTGAATGCCGTGTTCCGGCCGTTCGGTTTGCAGATGGGGGTGGTGAGAATTCGCAGGAACATCAGCTGAGCGTGAGAACACTCAAATCCCGGGTCTTGCGCTCAATTGTGGCGAGGGAGCTTGCTCCCGCTCGGCTGCGCAGCAGTCGTAAATCCAGCCGATGCGTTCTCCCTGTCGCAATGCGGTGCCCGGCTTTTAGGGCCGCTGCGCGCCCCAGCGGGGGCAAGCTCCCTAGCCACAGGTGCGATGCTCGTCTCAAAATCCTTGACTTGACCGGCATTGGAGCTTGCCCGCGTTGGCGGCTTGTCAGGCGACGATAAACCGATGGTTTATCCGCGGCATTCCACCAGCGTTTTGACTTGGCCAGATCCGGCCTGATTCTCCTCGCTCAACCACTTTTCAAACCCCGCACCAATTGCCGGCCACTCCGAATCCAGAATCGAGTACCACGCCGTGTCACGGTTCTGACCCTTGACCACCATGTGCTGGCGGAACACCCCTTCAAAACTGAAGCCCAGGCGCTCAGCCGCGTATTTGGAACGGGCGTTGTCGTTGTTGCACTTCCATTCCAGGCGACGATAACCCAGGGCAAAAGACTCTTTGGCCAGCAGGTAAACCGCCTCGGTGCTTTTCGGCGAGCGTTGCATCGGCGCGCCGAAGGTGACGTGGCCGATTTCGATCCGGCCCTGGGCTGGCACGATCGACATCAGGCTGAGAATCCCCTGGACCTCGCCGCTGGCAGGGTCGATCACGCTGAAGAAATACGGGTCGCTATTGGCCGCGTGGTTGTTCAGCCAGTCATCGAACACAGCGCGCTCGGCGAACGGGCCATAAGGCAGATAGTCCCAGAGTTTCGGGTCGGCATTGGGCCCTTCAAGGGCTTGCCACAGGCTCTCGCCGTGACGTGCCGGGTCGAGTTTTTCCAGGCGGATGAATCGCCCTTCGATGAGTTTGACCGAGGGCGCCGGGACGCCTTTCCAATTGGCGAGTGAAGTCGACATGCTGTTCTCCTTGAACCTTAAAGAAGGCCTTTGCGAAACTGGATGAAGCCGGGGCGTTCGGCGATGCGCTCGTAGAGCTGGATGGCCGTGGCGTTGCTCTCATGGGTCAACCAATGGACCTTGGCGCAGCCGTCGTTGCGGGCGGTGTCGTAGACGAATTCGATCAGCTGCCGACCAACGCCGGTGCCGCGCATTTGCGGGACTACCAGCAGGTCTTGCAGGTAGCAGGAGTTCTCGATGCTCCAGTTGGAGCGGTGGTAGATGAAATGCACCATGCCCACGGCTTTTTCACCGTCCCAGGCCAGGGCCGCGTGGGTCGGTTCACTCGGGTCGAGAAAACGCTGCCAGGTGCTTTGGGTGATAGCGTCGGCCAGTTCGGTGTTGTAAAACCGCAGGTAGGCTTGCCACAACGGTAGCCAGGCGGCGTGGTCTTCGGCGGTGACTCGGCGGATTTCAATCTGGCTCATGGTCATTCCTTAACGCATCAAGTGGGCGAGGGCCTGGTCGTGCAGGTCGGGGCTGGCGGCCAACCCTTCGCGCACGCCGGTGATATCTGCGGTACTGCGGTTCTGGCTGAGCTTGCGTTTGCCTTCCAGGCGCTGGATTGGCAAGGCGAAGCCGACGATAGCCTTGAGCATACCGTCGATGTAGTGGGCGGGCGCGTCGTCGATCTTCCACGGCTGTGCGCGGCCGGCTTCATGGCGATCCGTCAGGGCGCTGACCAGGTCGCGCAAGCGCTGCGCATCGCTGAACACTTCGGCGCTGCCATAGGCATGCACGGCAAGGAAATTCCAGGTCGGCACGACTTTGCCGTGCTCGGCTTTGCTCGGATAGAACGACGGGCTGACGTAGGCGTCGGCACCGGCAAAAATCACCAGCGCTTCGGCGCCCGTCTCCAGTTCCCGCCACTGCGGATTGGCCCTGGCCAGGTGCCCGTAGAGGGTGCCATTGGGGCCTTGCTCGGGGCTTAGCAGCAACGGCAGGTGGCTGGCTTGCAGGCCTTGCTCGCTGTAGGTGACCAGCGTCGCCAAGCGAGTGTTGAGGATCTGCTGGTGCAGATGTGGCAGGTCTTGTTCGGCAAATGCGCTGGGTATGTACATGAGAATTTTCCTTGGCGAATGCCTGTATCCTAGGCAGGCTATTGGTCTGTTGTAAGAGCCATTAATGACCAATTTCACAGGTCCATTGCTAAAGGTCCATTGCGATGAGCAACCCGTTGCTGTCCTTGTCGTTCAACCCTGCGGGGATCGAGCTGGATCGTCGCCAGGGCTTGAGCCGTCAGCTGTATCAGGCGCTGCGGATGCGGGTGCTCGACGGGCGTCTGGCCAGCGGCACGCGTTTGCCGGCCAGCCGGGATCTGGCAGTGGCTTTGTCTATCTCTCGTAACAGCGTAGTTCGTGCCTACGATCAGCTGTACGCCGAAGGGTTTATTGAAGGCCGCGTGGGAGATGGCACTTATGTGGCGCAACTGCCTGAAACTGCGCTACCCGCGAAAAAACTATCCACAAAAGTATCCACAGGGTTTTCAACAGGTTTACCCACAGGGTTATCCACAAATTCGATCGATTTACCTGTCATTACATCCAGTAAAGTTATCCACGGCGGTGCACTCGATCGGGTGGAAAGGCATCATTTGCCCAAGCCACCCAGTGGTCCACCAAGGGCTTTTCGGGTCGGTGTACCGGCTTTTGATCTGTTCCCGTTCGAGGTCTGGGCCAAGCTGAATGCGGCTTTCTGGCGCAAGCCCGACCTGCAGCAACTGTGCTACGGCGCACCTGAGGGTGACGAGCGTTTGCGTGGGTTGATAGCGGCCTATTTGCGCAGCTCGCGAGGCATGCAGTGCAGTGCTGAACAAATAGTGATCACCAGTGGCGCGCAACAGGGAATTAGCCTTTGTGCACAGCTGCTGGTGGAGCCTGGCGATGGGGTGGCTGTGGAAAACCCTGGCTACCGTGCTGCCGGCCATGCCTTTGCCGTGGCGGGGGCAAAGTTGCGCGGCGTGACGGTGGACAGCGAGGGCATGGACTGCGCTGAACTGGAGACCTTCAGTGATTGCCGACTGGCCTATGTCACGCCGTCTCACCAGTACCCGACCGGGGTGATCATGAGTCTGGCCCGGCGCTTGGAATTGCTGGCCTGGGCCGAGCGCACCCAAGGCTGGATCGTCGAGGATGACTACGACGGCGAATACCGTTACAGCGGTGCACCGCTGGCACCCTTGGCCGCGCTGGATCGGCAGGGGCGAGTGTTGTATGTCGGGACCTTCGGCAAGGTTGCATTCCCGGCGCTGAGGCTCGGCTATCTGGTCTTGCCCATGGCGCTGGTGGAAGCCTTCTCCCAGCGGCGGGCAGTGGATGTTCGGCACTCGGAAGTCAGCACCCAAGTGGTCATGGCCGACTTCATTGCGGCCGGGCATTTTCAGCGGCATATCCGCCGCATGCGGCGGGCGGCGCTGAGTCGGCGGAACACCCTTATGGCCGGCTGGCCTGTGGATATCCCCGGAGTTGGCAGTTTGCCCAGTGTGGCGGCCGGGCTGCACCTGACGGTGCGGGTGGACAGCCTGGCTCGCGAACGCGAACTGCTCGAACAAGCTGCGAGTGTCGATGTGGAAATCAATGGATTGAGCAGTTACTGGCTGCCGGACTCTAGCGTTGCCGAAAATGAGCGTGCGGGCCTGGTCCTGGGATTCGCAGCGGTGCCGGAGGCGGCAATCGAGGCCGCCTTGGAACGGTTGCGCAAGGTTTGGTCCGGATGATGGATAAAAGGCGGGCGGCGTAACCAGGCGGCGAGGTTTCTCGTCACGGCGGAGCGAGGGCTTTGGTTGTGTTCATTACTCGCGGACTATTCTTTTATCACGAGGTTACAATCAAACCATTCTTCAGAATTGACGGTGTATGTCGAAGGGCATAAATATTTAGGTGGCCACTGATGAAGTGCTCATATCAACTAAAAGTGTCGGCCAGGTTGTCGGCTCTACATTGCCCATCAAGGAATATATAGATGAAACATTCACACGCAAAGTGCCTGAAAGCAGCGATCGAGGCGACCAAGTGTCAAGGCGCACAGCAGGCAGCGGGAGACTACTTTACTGCACTGATTGATGGCGTTTCCTTCACCGCGCAGGACATTCGCGGTTTTATAAGTTTTGGTGTAAGGATGGTGGTGGGGGTCATTTATGAGGGGAATAACCGTCGATATATATCAGTGGCCGCTGATGATGATCTTGGTGCTGGCGAATATGATGTCAGTCTCGATGGGAAAGTTACCATTGGTTATATAATTGAGAACGCAGGAGAGCCGTCTCAGGAATATCCCGCGGAACACGGCAAGGCGGGCATTGGTTGTGCCACCCATCGCGAGTTCTCTGGTTCGTTCAATGTGAAGCTGGTTGAAGGGTTACCTTACAAAAAAATAACTGAAGCCACTTTCAAGGTAAGCACCTTGCATCGATTGTCCTGACCTTAGACAACAAACCTCCTGTCAGTAACGACAGGAGGCTCTTAGGGTTTTACGTCCCCGATTTGATCTTGGTCCACGCCCGTGTCCGTGCCCGTTCTGCATCCCGTGGCAAGGGTTGCAAGGTGTAGAGCGTGCTCATCGCCGCTTCGGTCGGGTACAGGTTGGGGTTGTTGCGGATTGCCGGGTCGACCATCTCGGTGGCGTCCTTGTTCGGGTTCGGGTAGCCGACGAAGTCGCTGACCGGCGCGATCACCTGAGGTTGCAGCAGGTAGTTCATGAAGGTGTAGGCATCCTCCGGGTTCTTGGCACCTTTGGGGATTGCCAGCATGTCGAACCAGATCGGCGCGCCTTCCTTGGGCAGGCGCATGTCGACGATCACCCCGTTCTTGGCTTCCTTGGCGCGGTTGGCAGCCTGGGAGAAGCTGCCGGAGTAACCGACCGCGACGCAAATATCTCCGTTGGCGATATCGGCCATGTACTTGGAAGAGTGGAAGTAGGTGATGTACGGACGGATCTTCATCAGCAACGCTTCCGCCTTGGCGTAGTCCGCAGGCTTTTTGCTGTTGGGGTCCAGGCCGAGATATTGCAGAGCCAGTGGCAGAATTTCCGACGGCGAGTCGAGCAGGGCGACGCCGCACTGCTTGAGTTTGCTGATGTTCTCTTCCTTGAAGATCAAGTCCCAGCTGTCCACCGGCGCGTTGTCGCCCAGCGCGGCCTTGACCTTGTCCGGGTTGAAGCCGATCAGGATGGTTCCATACATGTACGGCACGGCGAATTTGTTGCCTGGATCGTTGGTTTCGAGCAGTTTCATCAGCTTGGGGTCGAGGTGGTTCCAGTTTGGCAGTTTGCTGCGGTCCAAAGGCTGGAACACGCCGGCTTCGATCTGCTTGGCCAGGAACACGTTGGACGGCACAACGACGTCATAGCCGGAGTTGCCGGTCAGCAGCTTGGCCTCAAGGGCTTCGTTGGTATCGAAGATGTCGTAGACCAGTTTCACCTGGGTGCTCTGAGCCTTGAAATCTTCCAGAGCCTTGGGGGTGATGTAGTCGAACCAGTTGTAGACCCGCAACGTGCGCTCTTCAGCCTGTACCGCGCCGGTGAGCAGGGGGGCGCACAGCGCTGTAGCGATAAAACTCTTGAGACTGTTCATTGTGCCGATTCCTCATTGGCGCTCTGGAAACCTTCGAGAACGTTCACCGCGTTGATGCCGATTTCCTCTACCGCGTAACCGCCTTCCATGACGAACAGTGTTGGCTTGCCCAGGCGCGCAATGCGCTCGCCCATGCTCAGGTAATCCGGGCTGTCGAGTTTGAACTGGGAGATTGGATCGTCCTTGAAGGTGTCGACGCCGAGGGAAACCACCACGACATCGGCGCCGTAGCCTTCAATCTCCTTGCAGGCCAGTTCCAGTGCGGCGCTCCAGGTGTCCCAGCCTGAGCCTGCGGCCAGAGGGTAGTTGAAGTTGAAACCCTCGCCAGCGCCTTCGCCGCGCTCGTCTTCGTAACCAAGGAAGAACGGAAATTCAGCTTCCGGGTGGCCGTGAATCGAGGCGAACAGCACGTCGCTACGCGCGTAGAAAATCGATTGGGTGCCGTTGCCGTGGTGATAGTCGACGTCGAGAATCGCGACCTTTTTATGGCCTTGATCGAGGAATGCCTGGGCGGCGATGGCGGCGTTGTTCAGGTAGCAATAACCGCCCATCAAATCACTGGCGGCGTGATGTCCCGGTGGTCGACACAGAAGCAAAGGCACTGCGAGCGCCTCGTTGGATGACAGCCTGGGCGGTGAGTGCAACTTGCGCTGCGCTATAGGCCGCTTGCCAGGTACCGGCGGTGATCGGTGCGCCGCCGTCGAAGCTGTAGTAGCCGAGCTGGCCATGGAGACTTTTCGGCATGACCGAGCGCAGGGTGCGGGCCGGCCAGGTGTAGGGCAGTAAGTCGCCCTCGCGACCGAACTCGGTCCAACGCTGCCAGGCGCCCTTGAAGAATTCCAGATACTCGCGGCTGTGTATCCGCGCGATCGGGTCGAGTCCAAAATCCTGTGGTGCCTCTACCGGACCTAGGTCGCGGAATTGAACCCGTTGTAGAACGTGATCGGCACGTGAAGGCATTTCGAAGCAGGGCATCAGTTGCCCATCCATCAATTCGCAGCGGCCGTGGTGCAGATGGTGGTCGTCCGAGTAAATCGTCAGCATTTCTTATTCTCCGCAGGCTGATTCGGTTGCTCACAGTCTTGCGGCGGGCGGCGTTTCGGGGAACGGCTGGAAAGGCCAAAAGGGGATCGATATGGCCAAAAAGTTTGACCGAAATTCGCCCCTTATTGGCGCGATTGATGCCCCCACACGGGGCGCGGTTTTGTTAGCGATTCCTTTGGTGTTCTTGAGGGCGCTATCGCGAGCAAGCTCGCTCCCACATTCGATCTTCAGCAGTTTGCGTATTTGTGTACGACGCAAAACCACTGTGGGAGCGAGCTTGCTCGCGATAACGGTATTCCAGACAAAGCATCACTCAAGGCCTGAACTGGCTAGGCGCCACACCGCTCCAGCGCACGAAGGCATGGCGGAAACTCGCGGTTTCGCTGAAGCCCAGGGCTTCGGCGATCTGGTAAATCGGTAGCTGATCCTCGCAAAGCATTTGCTTGGCCCGTTCGAAACGCAGTTCGTCGAGCAATTCCTGATAGCTGCAGCCGAGGTCCTTGAGGTGCCGCCGCAGGGTGCGCGACGAACAATTCATTTGCTCGGCCAGACCCTCAAGCCCGGGTGCGGCGTTGAGTTGCGCGGTGAGCAGCTGGCGTATTCGCCCGAGCCAGGCCTGACGCCCGGTGAACTCGGTATTCTGTTTGCGGCAGCGCTCAGCCATGGCCTGGTGGGTAATGGTGTCGGCCAGCGGCAACGGTCGATCGAGCCAGCGTTTGTCGAAGGCGAAGGCATTGGCCGCGGCGCCGAACTGCAAGGGGCAGTCAAAGTGCTCGGTGTAGCGGGGCTGGTAGTCCGGCGCGGAATATTCGAAGCGGGCGCCGAGTAATGGCAGTGGGTGACCCAGCAGGTCGTCACAGATGACTTTCATCGAGACCAGGCAGAATTCGATGTTGAACACCGCCAGCGCCGGGTTTTCCCGATAGTCGCCGGCCATGAGCCAGATGCACTCGCCATCCTCCTCCAGGCTCAGCTCGAAAAGTGTTCCCAACAGCGCCGGATAGCGCAGCGCCAGACGCAAAGCGTCACCTAAGGTGGCACTGGTGAGCAGGGCATAACCGAGTATGCCGTAGGAGGAAACATGCATGCGCCTGCCCAATTCCAGGCCGATGTCACGCTTGAGGGCGACTGCATTGGCGCAGACCTGCATTTCCTGGTTGGTGGTGATGCGCGTGTCCGCCCGGCTCAGATCCGCCGCGCTGATACCGCTTCCGGCCAACAGTGCTTCGTTGGAAAGGCCTTCGGCCTTGAAGGTGCTGAGGATTAGGGAGACTGCGTTGAGAGTGGTGAGGTGCGAGTGGAGCATGCTCGGTTCCAGCGTTGGGGTTGCTGGAAAGGAGCAAGTTGTGTGCCGCAGAAGCTGTTGGGTGGACCGCAATCTCTGTGGGAGCGGGCTTGCCCGCGAAGCAAACACCGCGTTTTTTCAAATTCACTGCGTTATCGTTCTTCGCGGGCAAGCCACGCTCCCACAGGTATTGCACCGCCCTTGTAGCAGCGTTGAGTCAGCTCAACTCACCACACAAATCCAGCTCAACCAACCGCCGAATCTCAGCCGTTTCCAGCCCGGCACCGATCAACGCATGCAACTTGCCGAATGCCGCCTCGCGAGTCATGCCGCCACCGGACAACACACCAGTGTCGCGCAAACGGCTGCCGGCTTCGTAGATGTCCAGCACCACCCCGCCTTCATGGCACTGAGTGATTGCTACGACCACTATGCCGTTGTCCCGCGCCCGTTGCAGGCTGGCAAGGAACTCGGGGTTGTTGCTTGGCCCTGTGCCGCTGCCGAAGCACTCGAGCACCAATCCCTGAATACCACTATTGAACAGAGCATCCAGTTGTTCGGCACCAACGCCAGGAAACAACGGCAATACACCAACCTGGGCCAGTTGCTTGCTCTGATGGTATTCCAGCTGAACGGGAACTGACGGCGCCTTGGCCACGCCACCGTTACGCTTCAATCTGGCAAACGGATGACGACCAGAGCTGCGAATTTTCGCACAGCGGGTCGGCACTAATAGTTCGCCGTGGAAGTACAAATGCACGCCTGGTGCCAGGCCTTGACCCAGCGCGACCAACGCGCCGCTGAGGTTTTCCCAGGCATCGCTATCGAGTACGCCGGCCGGCAGCATCGAGCCGGTAAACACCACTCGCGCATGCAGACCAAGCAGCTGGAAGCTCATGGCCGCGGCGCTGTAAGCGAGGGTGTCGGTGCCGTGGAGGATCAGCACACTATCGCAGCCCTGGACGTCGACGGCGTCGATGACTGCTTCACGCAAGCGCTGCCAATAGGCGGGGGTCATGTTGGCGCTGTCGATCAGCGGGGCCATTTCGCAGAAACGCCAGTCCGGTACCACCAGCTCTGGCTGGCTGTGCAGGTAGTCGCGCATCCGCGCTTCGAAACCGGACGCCGGGGCCAAGCCGTGGGCACTGGCTTGCATGCCGATGGTGCCGCCGGTGTAGAGCACCATGACGTGTTGCGCTGCGGGATAGTTTTCGGGGTTCATGTGGGAATCTCCTGGACGAGTACACCGTACGGTCGAGCATGACGCTGACCGCGCGGTGTGTCACGTCGGGCGCAACGGATTGCGCCCGGTTTTGGCGATCAGCGTTGCGCTGCGCTCACGACTGCAGGTGTGGCCTCGGTTTGAGTGATTGCTGCTGGCGGATTGGCGGGCCAGGCTTTCAGGTCGAGATCCAGGTCCGGGAACTTGCTGGAATCGAACACCGGTGTCTTGATGCCCGCCGCGCGCTGGTCGTCGTAGTCACGCAGAATGCGCATGCCGACCTTGAACAGCAGGAACAGCGCGATCAGGTTGACGAAGGCCAGCAGGGTCATGGTGATGTCGGCGAAGGCGAACACCGTGCCGAGGTTTTCGATGGCGCCCCAGAAGATCAATACCAGCACCAGCGCACGGTAACCGATCAGCGCCTTACGGTTGTCGCCGATCAAAAAGCGCAGATTGCTCTCGCCCAGGTAGTAGTTGTAGAGGATCGAGGTGAATACGAACAACGCCAGCGCGACGCTGATGAACATCCGGCCCCAGTCACCGACTACCGCCGCCAGGGAGTTCTGGGTCAGGGCAATGCCGTCGCCTTCGAAACCCGGGGTGTAGAAGCCCGAGAGGAGGATCAGCAACGCGGTGCAGGTGCAGATCACGAAGGTGTCGAGGAACACGCTGAATGCCTGAACCACGCCTTGTGCCACCGGGTGCTCGACCGAGGCCACGGCGGCAACGTTGGGCGCACTGCCCAGGCCGGCTTCGTTGGCGAACACGCCGCGTTTCACGCCCATGACGATGGCGCTGCCGATCAGCCCGCCGAAAGCCTGGTCCAGACCGAACGCGCTTTTGACGATGGTCATCAGCATCAAAGGTACATGGTCGAACTGAAGCACGATCACATAGATGGTCACGCCGATGTACACCAGGGTTTTCACCGGCACCAGCAGGTCAGCAACCTTGGCGATCCGCTTGATGCCACCGATGAACACCAGGCCCAGCAGTACCGCCAGGGCCAGGCCGGTGTAGGTGGTGTCGAGGCCGAAAGCGTTGTTCAGCGAGTGGGTCACAGCGTGGGATTGCAGACCGTTGAAGGCGAAGCCGAAGGTCACCAGCAGCAACACCGCCATGACCATGCCCAGCCAGCGTTTACCCAGGCCATGCTGGATGTAATAGGACGGGCCGCCACGGTACTGACCTTCGGAGTCGCAGCGCTTGTAGAGCTGGCCCAGGGAGCATTCGAAGAAGCTGCTGGACATGCCGACCAGCGCGGTCACCCACATCCAGAACACCGCACCGGGGCCACCCAGGGTCACGGCAATGCCGACACCCGCAATGTTGCCCGCACCCACCCGGCCGGCGAGGCTGAGCATCAGTGCCTGGAATGAGCTGAGCTGGCCGGCGCTGCTGCGCAGGCTATCGCCGAATACCGAAAACATGTGGAAAAAATGACGCAATTGTACGAAACGCGAGCGGATCGTGAAGTAGCTACCGAGCCCGACAATGAGCACGATCAGTACTTTTCCTGAGAGGAAGTCGTTGATGACTTCGAGCATGGAGTATTCCTCGCTGTTTTTTATGTAGGCAAATGCTGGCTGGTTCGAAACATCGTCTTACACCGGTCTGCGCACGGCAAAACAGGTGGGGCGAAGGTTCGTCCCGATTCCATATCGCGGGTTGTTGTTAGTTCGGGTTTCGCATGGGTTTGGGCCTCGTTACCGACGACCGCTCACGCGAAGAGGGGCGGCACTATACCTATGAGAGTGCCGTCCGTCTGCACGGGTTTGGTGCGAGCGATGTAACGAAGATCAAAAGATCGCAGCCTTCGGCAGCTCCTACGGGTGTACGTCAATCCCTGTAGGAGCTGCCGAAGGCTGCGATCTTGGAGGCATTGGACACACACAACATGTTGGGGAAATCCGTAAGAGGGTTAAAAAAAAAGGGCCTGGGGAGTAAATCCCCAAGCCCTCAAAAGGTGAGAGGTGTCTAGTCCCTCGACCTGGTGAGCGTGGCTCTTCGTTGAAAGAGCCGGCGTTCGGTTAAGCCTTCAAAGGCACCAGACGCGGAGCAATCATGTTTTCCGGGCGCAGGATGTCGGCGAGCATGGCATCGTCGAGCAAGCCTTCTTCGCGCACCAGTTCCAGCACGCCGCGACCGCTTTCAAGGGCGATACGAGCGATGCGGGTGGCGTTTTCATAGCCGATGTACGGGTTCAGCGCGGTGACCAGGCCGATCGAATGCTCGACCAGTTCGCGGCAACGTTCCTCGTTGGCGGTGATGCCGACGATGCAATGCTCGCGCAGCATGTCCATGGCCCGTTGCAGCAGGCGGATCGAGTCGAAGATCTTGAAGGCGATCAAAGGCTCCATCACGTTCAGTTGCAGCTGGCCGCCTTCGGCCGCGATGGTCAGCGCCAGGTCGTTGCCGATGATCTGGAATGCCACCTGGTTCACCGCTTCGGGGATAACCGGGTTGACCTTGCCGGGCATGATCGAGCTGCCTGGCTGACGCGCCGGCAGGTTGATTTCGTTGATGCCGGTGCGCGGACCGCTGGACAGCAGGCGCAGGTCGTTGCAGATCTTCGACAGCTTGACCGCGGTACGCTTGAGCATGCCGGAGAACAGTACGAAGGCGCCCATGTCGGACGTGGCTTCGATCAGGTCGGCGGCCGGTACCAGCGGTTGACCGCTGATGATTGCCAGACGCGATACGGCCAGGTGTTGGTAGCGCGGGTCGGCGTTGATGCCGGTGCCGATCGCGGTGCCGCCCAGGTTCACTTCGGTCAGCAACTCGGGAGCGAGGGTTTTCAGACGCGCGAGGTCTTCGCTCAAGGTCGTGGCGAAGGCGCGGAATTCTTGGCCCAGGGTCATCGGCACGGCGTCTTGCAGTTGGGTACGGCCCATCTTCAGGACGTGGCTGAACTCGGTGCCCTTGGCAGCGAAGGCCTGGATCAGGCTGTCGAGACTGGCGAGCAGGGCGTCGTGACCGAGCAGCAAGCCCAGGCGGATAGCCGTCGGGTAAGCGTCGTTGGTCGACTGCGCCATGTTCACGTCGTTGTTCGGGTGCAGGTACTGGTACTCGCCCTTGCTGTGGCCCATGGCCTCCAGCGCGATGTTGGCGATGACTTCATTGGCATTCATGTTGGTTGAAGTGCCAGCGCCGCCCTGAATCATGTCCACCACGAACTCTTCGTGGAAATCGCCGCGGATCAGACGGGCACAGGCTTCGCTGATGGCAGCGTGCTTGGCTTCGCTCAGATGACCCAGCTCGCGGTTGGCGTCAGCGGCGGCCTGTTTGACCATTGCCAGGCCGACAACCAACTTCGGGTAATGCGAAATCGGAACGCCGGAGAGACGGAAGTTGTTCACCGCTCGCAGGGTCTGGATGCCGTAATACGCTTGAGCAGGTACTTCGAGTACGCCAAGCAGGTCTTTTTCTGTGCGGAAAGATGCAGCGGAGGACATGATAGAAATCATCTCGATATGGACCCGGGCTATGCCGGAACACTGTCAATGCTAGGCTTGCGGGCAATTTAGGGCCAATGCTGTTAAACACTGGCCTATGCATAAACGGCATAATGTCGATGTGACGCCGCTTGGGCGTCGAGCGTATGACCTAAAATGGTGCGTGTTCGGGAGGACGTGATGAATCTGGAAAGCAAATGGCTCGAGGACTTTAGTGCTCTGGCCGCCACCCGCAGCTTCTCCCAGGCTGCCGAGCGACGTTTCGTCACCCAGCCGGCGTTCAGTCGGCGGATTCGCAGCCTTGAGGCCGCGCTGGGCCTGACTCTGGTCAACCGTTCGCGCACGCCGATCGAGCTGACGGCGGCGGGACAACTGTTTCTGGTGACCGCACGCACCGTGGTCGAGCAACTCGGCGAGGTGCTGCGGCATTTGCATCACCTGGAAGGCGGGCAGGGCGAAGTGATGCAGGTCGCCGCCGCGCACTCCCTGGCGCTGGGATTCTTCCCGCGCTGGATCGCGCAACTGCGCAATGAAGGCCTGAACATCGCCACGCGGCTGGTCGCGACCAACGTCGGCGATGCCGTGCACGCGCTGCGTGAAGGCGGCTGCGATCTGATGCTGGCCTTCTACGACCCCGATGCGGCCATGCAGATGGACCCGGAAATCTTTCCTTCGCTGCACCTTGGGCATACCGAAATGCTCCCGGTTTGTGCCGCCGACGCGGACGGCAAGCCGTTGTTCGATCTGGAAGGCGAAGCCAGTGTGCCGCTGCTGGCTTACAGCGCCGGCGCCTTTCTTGGGCGTTCGGTGAACTTGCTGCTGCGTCAGCGCGCCCTGCGGTTTACCACTGTTTATGAAACCGCCATGGCCGATAGCCTGAAAAGCATGGCGTTGGAGGGGCTGGGCATCGCTTGGGTCCCGCAACTGAGCGTGCGCGCCGAACTTGCCCGCGGCGAGCTGGTGGTCTGTGGCGGCCCGCAGTGGCATGTGCCGTTGGAGATTCGTCTGTATCGTTGCGCTCTGGTGCGCAAGGCGAACGTGCGGTTGCTCTGGCGCAAGCTGGAGGGTGGGGCGGCGCAGGGTACGTGAATTGCGGTGCAACCAAGATCAAAAGATCGCAGCCTGCGGCAGCTCCTACAAAATTTGCGTTCACATGCAATCGTGCGGCTGCTCTGGCTCGGCGTAGGAGCTGCCGCAGGCTGCGATCTTTTGATCTTGGCTGCTGACCTGAAAGTCAATAAACCCACTACTTTGCGTCGTATGACAGATGGTCGTAGAAGGGGCTGTTTATCTGCGTCATTACGGTATACTGCGCGGCCTTTGGCCGGTTCGACCGGCCTGAATTCGTACAACAAGCCACGCCGGTTCTCCCGCGTGGCTTGTTGTTTTTTGACGCGCCTGCGGGCGCCCAGAGAGAAGAGGCACGACGATGAGTGCACTGGTTGGCGTGATCATGGGCTCAAAGTCCGATTGGTCCACCCTTAGCCACACCGCCGATATGCTGGAAAAGCTCGGCATCCCTTACGAGGTGAAGGTGGTTTCCGCCCACCGCACTCCGGACCTGCTGTTCCAGTACGCCGAAGAGGCCGAGGAACGCGGCATCGAAGTGATCATCGCTGGCGCCGGCGGCGCGGCCCACTTGCCAGGCATGTGTGCGGCCAAGACCCACCTGCCGGTACTCGGCGTACCGGTGCAATCGTCGATGCTTTCCGGCGTCGATTCGCTGCTGTCCATCGTGCAGATGCCAGCGGGCATTCCGGTGGCGACCCTGGCGATTGGCAAGGCCGGCGCAATCAATGCTGCGTTGTTGTCCGCGAGCATCCTTGGCGCCAAGCACCCGCAATTCCATACGGTGCTGAAAAAATTCCGCGCTGAGCAGACAGACAGCGTCCTGGAAAATCCAGACCCACGCATCGCCTGAGGTTGTTGACGATGAAGATCGGTGTAATCGGTGGCGGCCAGTTGGGTCGCATGTTGGCTCTGGCGGGCACACCGCTGGGGATGAACTTCGCTTTTCTCGACCCTGCGCCGGATGCTTGCGCAGCGGCGTTGGGCGAACACCTGCGGGCCGATTACGGCGATCAGGATCACTTGCGTCAGTTGGCCGACGAAGTCGATCTGGTGACCTTCGAGTTCGAAAGCGTCCCGGCTGAAACCGTGGCGTTCCTGTCGCAGTTCGTGCCGGTCTACCCGAGCGCCGAGGCCCTGCGCATCGCCCGCGATCGCTGGTTCGAGAAGAGCATGTTCAAGGACCTGGGGATTCCTACTCCTGCGTTCGCCGACATTCAATCGCAAGCCGATCTGGATGCCGCCGTTGCTTCCATCGGCCTTCCTGCCGTGCTGAAAACCCGCACCCTGGGTTACGACGGCAAGGGTCAGAAAGTTCTGCGCACTCCGGCCGATGTGGTTGGCACCTTCGCCGAACTGGGCAGCGTTGCCTGTCTGCTGGAAGGCTTCGTGCCATTCACCGGGGAAGTTTCGCTGATCGCCGTACGGGCTCGCGATGGCGAAACCAGGTTCTATCCGCTGGTTCACAACACTCACGACAGCGGCATCCTCAAGCTGTCCGTGGCCAGCACCGAGCATCCGCTGCAAGCCCTGGCCGAAGACTATTCGAGCCGTGTGCTCAAGCAGCTGGAATACGTCGGCGTGATGGCGTTCGAATTCTTCGAAGTCGACGGTGGCCTCAAGGCCAACGAAATCGCCCCGCGGGTTCACAACTCCGGTCACTGGACCACCGAAGGCGCCGAATGCAGCCAGTTCGAAAACCACTTGCGGGCGGTTGCTGGTCTGCCGCTGGGCTCGACGGCCAAGGTCGGCGAGAGCGCGATGATCAACTTTATCGGCAAGGTGCCGGAGACCGAGAAGGTCCTGGCCATCGCCGACTGCCATCTGCACCACTATGGCAAAGCGTTCAAGGTCGGTCGCAAGGTCGGTCACGCCAACCTGCGCTGCGCCGACAAAACCACCCTTGAGCAACAGATTCTCAAGGTCGAAGCGCTGATCGCCGAGTAACAATCTCCATGGCAGGCGGGAACCTTCGTTCCTCGCCGTTCTCTGATGGCAGGATGCCAAAGTCTGTCTAGGCTTTGGCATAGCCAATTCATACAGAGGGAAATGTCATGGGCATTATCGGAACCATCTTTATCGGCTTGATCGTTGGTCTGCTGGCACGTTTCCTGAAACCCGGCGATGACAGCATGGGTTGGATCATGACCATTCTGCTCGGAATCGGCGGTTCGCTGGCGGCGACCTATGGCGGCCAGGCATTGGGCATCTATCAGGCGGGCCAGGGTGCGGGCTTCATCGGTGCATTGGTGGGCGCCGTGGTCTTGCTGGTGGTCTACGGCCTGCTCAGAAAGAACTGATCAGCGACAAAGCCCTCTCTGCGCCGCACGCTGAGAAGGGTGCCCTGTCTCGAAAATGGCTGTTCCGCATTTCCGAGACAGGGCACTAGAATACTCGGCGTTCCACCGTCTCCTCCTTGCCGAGTACCATCATGCGCCGTCTTCTATTGACTCTCCTCTTGCTGGGCAGTGGCCTGGCCCATGCTGCTGAACTGCCGGAAACCGACTGGCTCGACCTGATGCCCAAGTCGGACCAGAAAGCCCTCGAGAAAATGCCGGAAATCGATCATGACTCGCCTGAGGCCAACGGGACATTTACCGAAAAGGGTGGCTTGAAGCAGAGCAAAGGTCTGCCCGCGGTGATGTATTCGAGCAAAACCGTGCCGGCGATGAACGACAAGCACATTCGTATTGGTGGCTACCCGGTGCCGCTGGAGACCGATACCAAGGGCCGCAGCACCCTGTTCTTCCTGGTGCCTTACCCGGGCGCCTGCATCCACGTACCGCCGCCACCGCCCAATCAACTGGTGTTGGTGCGTTATCCGCAGGGGTTGAAGCTGGACGATATCTATACGCCGCTGTGGGTGACCGGCACGCTGAAGGTGGAGACGGTCAACAACGATCTGGCTGATGCGGCTTATGCGCTGGATGCGGCGAAGGTGAGGGTGGTGCAGGAGGCGGATTTGTAAGACGTAAGTTCGCCTGGCGCAGAACCTGTGGCGAGGGGGCTTGCCCCCGCTCGGGCGCGGAGCGGCCGTAAAGCCGATAGCTGAGGTGTGTCAGACAGAATACCGTTGCAGGCTTTGGGACTGCTGCGCAGTCCAGCGGGGGCAAGCCCCCTCGCCACAGCAAGCTCCCTCGCCACAAATTACCCGCGGTGCTTTATAGCGGCTTGCTGGCAACACTCACACCCAGGGTATGACTCGCCCCCGGCGCCAGTGTCACCACGTCATCCATCACATTCGCCGTTTCGATGCACAGCATGTGCTGCCAGCCGTCGTCGGCCATATCGCCGAAGCGTGCGGCGCGCTCGATCCAGGGGTTCCAGATCACCGCCGAGCGTGAACCGCGGCTGGTCAGCTGAATGCGCCGCTCCCATGCCGGGTCGACAATGCTCAGTTGTTCGGGCGTATCCAGATAGATGCGGTCGGTTTCTCCGGCAAAGCGCAGATCACCGGCTTGAGTGCAGGTCTTCCAGTCGTCCAGGGTCTCGATATAGCTCAACCCGTCCAGCCCTTCGACGTGCACGTTGCGCACATCGCTGACGGCGAAGTAACTGTGCAGAGCCTGGCTGATGCTTACGCTTTCAGTACCCAGGTTGTGGCTGGTGAGGCTGATGTGCAATTGCTCATGCAGGCGAATGTTCAGCTTCAACTCGACCTTGTGCGGCCAACCCGGCAAGCCCTCTTCAGGCTGTGGCAGAACGAACTCGACATTCAGGTTTTCGCCCTCGGCTTCTATTCCGGCCAGTTCCCAGTCTATCGCCCGTACCAAACCGTGGGCGGTGGCGGGTTCAGTGCTCTGGCGCATGTCCTGAACGCTTTGCGGATTGCGCGCCAGATTGCCGAACCACGGCCAGCACACTGGAACCCCGGCCCGAATGCTTTTGCCGGTGTTGAACACGGCCTCATCGTTGAGCCAGATCAGCGGCGGTTGCCCAGCCAGCTGATAGCTGAGGATGTGCGCACCTTGCTGGGCCACCAGCAATTCGGCCTGACCGTGGCGGATGCGCCAGCAGTTCAGCTCATCCAGTTTCACGGCTTCAACGTTGGGCATAGGCATGCTGCAATCTCACTCGGGAACATTCACTGCAATGGACCCGCAAAGGGCCCAGGAGTTTAACGCCGTGGCGGCACTGAGCGGGTGCGTCCGCTGCCATCGATGGCGACGAAGACAAATACGGCTTCAGTCACTTTACGCCATTCGCTGGACAGCGGATCGTCGCTCCAGACCTCGACCATCATTTGAATCGAGCTACGGCCGATTTCCAGCGCCTGGGTGTAAAACGACAGTTGCGCGCCGACCGCGACTGGCACCAGAAAGGCCATGCGGTCGATGGCAACGGTAGCTACGCGCCCACCGGCCACTTTGCTGGCCATTGCCGTACCGGCGAGGTCCATCTGCGCCACCAGCCAGCCACCGAAAATATCGCCAAAGCCGTTGGTTTCGCGAGGAAGCGCGGTGATTTGCAGGGCTAGATCGCCTTGCGGAATTGGATCTTCTTGTTCGAGCTCTATCATGCCGGGGGTGCCTCTGACCCGTGACTCTCTCTGGTACTTCAGGTGAATAGCCATCTTGGGAAAAACGATTCAGCCCGAACATACTACGTTCGTCGCGTTTTTCGTAAGGCGTACTAAAGGGAAACTCTGCGAAACCGGCTGGATGGTTCCAACTGCGTTTTCGCACAGCAACCCCTTACAAGTCGTTGCAGATTGCGAGTATATCGGTCGATAGACCCCGCGACGACCGTCCGGTTCTCATTTTGACCACCAATTACGCACATCTATGTGCTTTTTCGAACAATTTGCTATGGTGCCGATCCTGTAAGGCCTCAACCAGCGCTGTTGCGGCTTGCAGATCCGACTAATAAGAGAAGCCCTTGCCATGACCAGTGTGCCCTCGAGCATTGCGCAGCCAGCGCAACCCGCACGTCCGTTGACCCGTAACGACTACAAGACTTTGTCGCTGTCTGCCTTGGGTGGAGCGCTGGAGTTTTACGATTTCATTATCTTCGTGTTCTTCGCCACGGTGGTCGGCAAGTTGTTCTTCCCGGCGGACATGCCGGAATGGCTGCGCCTGATGCAGACCTTTGGGATTTTCGCTGCCGGTTATCTGGCTCGGCCGCTGGGCGGCATTGTCATGGCGCACTTTGGCGACCTGCTGGGGCGCAAGAAGATGTTCACCTTGAGCATCTTCATGATGGCCGTGCCAACGTTGATTATGGGGTTGTTGCCGACCTATGCGCAGATCGGCATGTGGGCGCCCATCCTCCTGCTGCTGATGCGGGTGATCCAGGGCGCGGCCATCGGCGGTGAAGTGCCTGGCGCCTGGGTATTCGTATCCGAGCATGTGCCGCAACGTCATATCGGTTATGCCTGCGGCACGCTGACCTGCGGCCTGACTGTCGGGATCTTGCTTGGCTCGCTGGTCGCCACCGCGATCAACAGCATTTACACCCCCGAGCAGGTCGCCGATTACGCCTGGCGTATCCCGTTCCTGCTGGGTGGAGTATTTGGCCTGTTTTCGGTCTACCTGCGTCGCTGGTTGCACGAAACCCCGGTGTTCGCCGAGCTGCAACTGCGCAAGGCCCTGGCCGAAGAAGTGCCGTTGCGTGCGGTGCTGCGCGACCATCGTGGGGCGATCTTGATCTCGATGCTGCTGACCTGGTTGCTCTCGGCAGGGATCATTGTGGTCATTCTGATGACTCCGACGGTGCTGCAGACCATTTATCACTTCTCGCCGACCATTGCGTTGCAGGCCAACAGCCTGGCGATTGTCTTCCTGAGCGTGGGCTGTGTGGCTTCGGGCGCGCTGGCTGACCGTTTCGGTGCCGGCCGGGTGTTCGTATTCGGTAGCGGGGCGCTGTTGCTGACCTCCTGGACCTTCTACCACAGCCTGTTCAACCACCCCGACTGGCTGTTCCCGCTGTATGCGCTGACGGGCCTGTTCGTCGGCACCATCGGCGCGGTGCCGTACGTGATGGTCAAGGCCTTCCCGGCAGTCGTGCGCTTCAGCGGCTTGTCGTTTTCCTACAACCTGGCTTACGCAATCTTCGGCGGCCTGACCCCGATGGTCGTCACCTGGATGCTCAAGGAAAGCCCGTTGGCCCCGGCCTACTATGTGGCGGTTATTTGCAGCATGGGGTTGTTGGTGGGTCTGTATCTGTGGAAAAAGGGGCGTTGATTTAGATATCGGTTGGCGCTAAAGACCTCAGCCACCCATCATCACCGCAATCGCGGAATCACCACCTGAAAGGCCAGCCTTCTAATCGAATGCTGGCCTTTCATCTAATTGTCACATTCCAGTCATAGAGTGTTCACACGGCCCAAAGATACTTGGCCCGACTTAACACACCTATCTGCTAGGAGTAAGGCATGAAACTGAAGCGTTTGATGGCGGCAATGACGTTTGTCGCTGCTGGCGTTGCAACTGCCAATGCGGTTGCCGCTGTTGACCCTGCTATCCCGAGCTACACCAAGACCACCGGTGTGTCGGGCAACTTGTCCAGCGTCGGTTCCGATACCCTGGCGAACCTGATGACCCTGTGGGCCGAGAACTACAAAAAAGAATACCCGAACGTCAACATCCAGATTCAGGCTGCCGGTTCCTCCACTGCGCCACCTGCGCTGACTGAAGGCACCGCTAACCTGGGCCCGATGAGCCGTAAGATGAAGGACAACGAGCTGCAAGCCTTCGAAACCAAATATGGTTACAAGCCGACCGCTATCCCGGTCGCTGTGGATGCCCTGGCCGTGTTTGTGCACAAGGACAACCCGATCAAGCACCTGACCATGGAACAAGTCGACGCGATCTTCTCCTCGACTCGTCTGTGCGGCGCCAAAGCTGACGTGAAAACCTGGGGTGACCTGGGTGTGACCGGCGACCTGGCCAACAAGCCAGTGCAACTGTTCGGTCGTAACTCGGTTTCCGGCACCTACGGCTACTTCAAAGAAGAAGCCCTGTGCAAAGGCGACTACAAGCCAAACGTCAACGAGCAACCAGGCTCGGCGTCGGTTGTGCAATCGATCAGCAGCTCGCTGAACGGCGTCGGTTACTCGGGCATCGGCTACAAGACCGCCAGTGTGAAAACTGTGGCCCTGGCCAAGAAAGGCAGCACTGAGTTCGTTGAAGACACCGAAGAAAACGCCCTCAACGGCAAGTACCCGCTGTCGCGTTTCCTCTACGTCTACGTCAACAAAGCCCCGAACAAGCCTCTGGCCCCGCTGGAAGCCGAGTTCGTGAAACTGATTCTGTCCAAGCAGGGTCAGGAAGTGGTAGTGAAAGACGGCTACATCCCGCTGCCAGCCAAGGTTGCTGCAAAAGCACTGGCTGACCTGGGTCTGCAGGAAGGCGCTGCAGTCGTAAAAAAGTAGCACCCTGAGTCCGGTTTAAATCCGGACTCCTGTGGGAGCGGCTTGCCCGCGAAGCTTTTAGCAGCTGAGATAGCCTGCTCCCACAGACCCCAATTTTCGGTCCGCCGCCAGCGTTGTTGAGCGGCGGATTTGTTGCGTCACTGCATTGTCATCTTTCTGTCATACAGAATCGCTAGGGTGTGCGCATGAATGATCTGGCCAATTCCACCATGACTAACAATCCCCCCAAGCGAATTGACTTCAATACGCCTGAGCTGCAACGCAAGCGCCGCATTCGCGCGCTTAAAGACCGCCTGACCCGCTGGTACGTGCTGATCGGCGGTCTTGCCGTCCTCGGCGCAATCACCCTGATTTTCTTCTTCCTTGGCTACGTGGTGATGCCGCTGTTCCAGGGCGCCGACCTGACCGCGAAAGACGCCATCACCCCGGCCTGGATGCAGGATGCCGGCAAGCCGCTGATGATTTCCCTGGAAGAACAGAACCAGGTCGCCATGCGGGTTTCCGACAAGGGCCAGGCGCTGTTCTTTGACATCGACAGTGGCGCCGAACTGCGCCGCGTCGACCTGCCGATCCCGGCCGGTGTCAGTGTTTCCTCCATCGGTGAAGATCAACCTGGCAGCCCGCTGGTGATTGTCGGCCTGTCTAATGGCCAGGCTCTGACGTTCCGTCATACCTATAAAGTCAGTTATCCAGACGGCAAGAAAACCATCTCCCCGGCCATTGAATACCCGTACGGTGAAACGCCGATCGCGCTCGATGAACAAAGCCGGCCTCTGGAACACGTCAGCCTCAATGCCACCGATTCGGCACTGGTGATTGCCGGGTCTACCGGTTCGCAACTGCACGTGCTGTCGCTGACCCAAGAAGAAAACATGATGACCGGTGAAGTCACCAGTGATCGGGTACGCATCGATTTGCCGCAAATGACCGAGCCGGTCAAAGCCATCTTCATCGACCCGCGCCAGCAATGGCTGTATGTGGTCAATGGGCGGGCTCAGGCCGACGTCTTCAGTCTGCGCGACAAGAGCCTCAACGGTCGCTACAAGCTGCTCGAAAACGGCGAAGCCGAAGTGACCGCCAGTACCCAGCTGGTGGGCGGTATCTCACTGATCATCGGTGATTCCAAGGGTGGCCTGGCCCAATGGTTCATGGCCCGCGACCCGGATGGCGAGCAGCGTCTGAAACAGATCCGCACCTTCCAGATGGGCACCACGCCGATCATCGAGATCACCGCCGAAGAGCGCCGCAAAGGCTTCGTTGCCCTGGACGCCTCGGGCAAGCTCGGCGTATTCCATAGCACCGCGCACCGTACCTTGCTGGTCGATCAAGTGGTCGAGGGCGCCGGGATCTTCGGTCTGTCGCCACGGGCCAACCGGGTGATCGTCGAAGAGGGCGGCAAACTGCAGCCGCTGCTGCTGGAAAACCCGCACCCGGAAGTGTCCTGGAGCGCCTTGTGGAACAAGGTCTGGTACGAGAACTACGACGAGCCTAAATACGTCTGGCAATCGACCGCCGCCAACACCGACTTCGAACCCAAGCTGAGCCTCTCGCCGCTGACGTTCGGTACGCTCAAGGCCGCGTTTTACGCCATGTTGCTGGCCGCCCCGCTGGCCGTTGCCGCCGCGATCTACACCGCTTACTTCATGGCCCCGGGCATGCGCCGCAAGGTCAAGCCGGTGATCGAGTTGATGGAAGCGATGCCGACGGTGATCCTCGGCTTCTTCGCCGGTCTATTCCTGGCGCCGTACGTGGAAGGGCATTTGCCGGGGATTTTCAGTCTGCTGCTGTTGATGCCAATTGGCATCCTGGTTGCCGGCTTCACCTTCAGTCGCCTGCCTGAGTCGCTGCGCCTGCGGGTACCGGACGGCTGGGAAAGCGCGATCCTGATCCCGGTGATCCTGTTCGTCGGCTGGCTCTCGCTGTACATGAGCCCGTACATGGAGACCTGGTTCTTCGGCGGTGACATGCGCATGTGGATCTCCCACGACCTGGGCATCACCTACGATCAGCGCAACGCTCTGGTGGTCGGTCTGGCCATGGGTTTCGCGGTGATTCCGAACATCTACTCGATTGCCGAAGACGCCGTGTTCAGCGTGCCGCGCGGCCTGACCCTGGGTTCGCTGGCACTCGGCGCCACACCATGGCAGACCATGACTCGCGTGGTAATCCTTACCGCCAGCCCGGGCATCTTCTCGGCCTTGATGATCGGCATGGGCCGCGCGGTGGGTGAAACAATGATCGTGCTGATGGCCACGGGTAACACCCCGGTCATGGAAATGAACCTGTTCGAAGGCCTGCGCACCTTGGCCGCCAACGTCGCGGTGGAAATGCCCGAATCGGAAGTCGGCGGCAGCCACTACCGCGTGCTGTTCCTCTCGGCGCTGGTGCTGCTGTTGTTCACCTTCGTCATGAACACCCTCGCCGAGCTGATCCGTCAGCGTCTGCGCAAGAAATACTCGTCGCTTTAAGAAAGGTAGAAGTCTGTGAAACAGAACTCCCTGAAAGGATGGTTCAAGAGCGGCGCCCCAGGCGTCTGGATCAGCGGTGGCGCGGTGTCCATCGCGGTCATCATGACCATCGGCCTGCTGGCCGTGATTGCCGTGCGCGGCTTGGGTCACTTCTGGCCGGCGGACCTGGTGCACGCCCACTACGACGTCCCTGGCCAGGCCAATCAGTTGGTCGTCGGCGAAGTGGTGCAGAAAGAACAAGTACCCCGTGAGCGCTTGAAAAGTGCTGGCCTGCCAGTACCCGATCAAGGCCCGGAGTTCATGACCCGCGAACTGATCAAGGTCGGCAACCGCGACCTGAACGGCACCGATTTTACCTGGATCGTCGGCGAGTGGCTGACCAACCAGACCACGCCACCGGAACTGATGGCCATCGAACGTCGTGAGTGGGGCAACTTCTACGGCTACCTGGTCAACGTCAAACAGGACGGTAAGGTCATCGCTGAAGGCGAAGCGGCCTGGCCGGAGCTGCAAGCCCGGGTCGAGCGAGTCAACCAGCTTGCCGCACAACTCAAAACTCTGGAGAAATCCGACATCGGCGCTATTAACGCCGGTCTCGAACGTGTGCGTCTGCATGCCCGCAAGCTGGAGTTGGCCGGCACGCTCGATGCTGCCGCTCAGGCTGACATGGATGGCGAACGTGCCGAGCTGAACAGCCGTTATCAGGCGATCGAAGCACAACTCAGCGACCTGCACGCCCAGTTCAATCGCGACAGCCTCACGGCCCGTGATGCCAATGGCAAAGAAGTGGAAATCAGCATCGGCAAAGTGGTGCACGCCTATCAGCCGAACGCCATGAGCACCCTGACCAAGGTCGGCTTCTACTTCAGCAAGGTCTGGGAGTTCCTCAGCGACGACCCGCGTGAAGCCAACACCGAAGGCGGGATCTTCCCGGCGATTTTCGGCACCGTGATGATGACCCTGATCATGGCGATGGTCGTCACCCCGTTCGGCGTACTGGCGGCGGTCTACTTGCGTGAATATGCCCGTCAGGGGCCGATGACCCGGCTGATCCGTATCGCCGTGAACAACCTCGCAGGCGTTCCGGCGATCGTTTACGGGGTGTTCGGTCTGGGATTCTTCGTCTACGTACTGGGCGGCTCGGTCGACCGGTTGTTCTTCCCTGAGGCGTTGCCGGCGCCGACCTTCGGTACTCCGGGCCTGCTTTGGGCATCTCTGACGTTGGCATTGCTGGCGGTGCCGGTGGTGATCGTCGCCACTGAAGAAGGCCTGGCGCGGATTCCTCGCACCGTGCGTGAAGGTTCGTTGGCGCTTGGCGCGACCAAGGCGGAAACGCTGTGGAAGATTGTCCTGCCTATGGCCAGCCCGGCGATGATGACTGGCATGATCCTGGCTGTGGCTCGCGCCGCCGGTGAAGTGGCGCCGTTGATGCTGGTAGGTGTGGTGAAACTGGCACCATCGCTGCCGCTGGATGGCAACTACCCGTACCTGCACCTGGACCAGAAAATCATGCACCTGGGCTTCCACATCTACGATGTCGGCTTCCAGAGCCCGAACGTCGAAGCCGCGCGGCCGCTGGTATACGCCACGGCACTGTTGCTGGTAATGGTGATCGCCACGCTCAACCTGTCGGCAGTGTGGATACGTAACCACCTGCGCGAGAAGTACAAAGCTTTGGATAGTTAACCCCTGTAGGAGCGAGCTTGCTCGCGATGGGATGTTCCAGGCGCAGACGATGCGTCGGTTGTCCGATCTTTTCGCGAGCAAGCTCGCTCCTACAGAAGAGCAGAACAATGATGTAGCCGCAGGCCCCGCGAGGGCGGCGGCCAACCGAAACGAATTTGTTAGCACAGGGAGCCTCCCATGCAGCACGAAGCACATAGCCACGGCATCAACATGTCCGCCCTGGGCCGCGACAAGCAAAGCCTGAGCCTGGCGCAAGAAACCGTCGCCATTGAAGTTCCGGGCCTGAGCCTGTACTACGGCGATAAACAAGCGCTGTTCGACGTCAGCCTGAACATTCCCAAGCAGCGCGTGACCGCCTTTATCGGCCCGTCCGGCTGTGGCAAGTCGACCCTGCTGCGCACGTTCAACCGGATGAACGATCTGGTCGATGGTTGCCGGGTAGAAGGCGAAATCAACCTCTACGGCCACAACATCTACCGCAAGGGCGAAGACGTCGCCGAGCTGCGTCGCCGGGTCGGGATGGTGTTCCAGAAGCCCAACCCGTTCCCGAAAACCATCTATGAAAACGTGGTCTATGGCCTGCGCATTCAAGGCATCAACAAGAAGCGTGTGCTCGACGAAGCGGTAGAGTGGGCGTTGAAGGGTGCGGCCCTGTGGGACGAAGTCAAAGACCGTCTGCACGAGTCGGCACTGGGTCTGTCCGGTGGTCAGCAACAACGTCTGGTGATTGCCCGCACCATCGCCGTGGAGCCGGAAGTCCTGCTGCTCGATGAACCCTGTTCGGCGCTGGACCCGATCTCGACGCTGAAAGTCGAAGAGCTGATCTACGAGCTGAAATCCAAGTTCACTATCGTCATCGTTACCCACAACATGCAACAGGCTGCACGGGTCTCCGACTACACAGCGTTCATGTACATGGGCAAACTGGTGGAATTCGGCGACACCGATACCCTGTTCACCAATCCGGCCAAAAAGCAGACCGAAGATTACATCACTGGCCGGTATGGCTAGGAAGCAGCGCCAAGCCGCAAGCTTCAAGCGGCAAGTAAAAGCGGTTCAGCGTAACGACACAGATAGCTTGCAGCTTGTAGCTTGCAGCTCACAGCTTTTGCGGAGCAAATCATGATTTCGAAGGAAGGCCTCACCCACCACATCTCCCAGCAGTTCAATGCCGAGCTCGAGGAGGTGCGCAGTCATCTTCTGGCCATGGGCGGTCTGGTAGAGAAACAGGTCAACGACTCGGTGACCGCGCTGATCGAAGCCGACTCGGGTCTGGCCCAACAAGTGCGGGAGATCGATGACCAGATCAACCAGATGGAGCGCAATATCGACGAAGAGTGCCTGCGCATTCTGGCCCGTCGTCAGCCTGCCGCGTCCGATTTGCGCTTGATCATCAGCATCTCCAAGTCGGTGATCGACCTGGAGCGCATCGGCGACGAAGCCACCAAGATTGCCCGGCGCGCCATCCAGCTGTGCGAAGAGGGTGAAGCCCCGCGCGGCTACGTCGAGGTCCGGCACATCGGTGACCAGGTGCGCAACATGGTCCGCGACGCCTTGGATGCGTTCGCCCGCTTCGACGCCGACCTGGCGTTGTCCGTGGCGCAGTACGACAAGATCATCGACCGCGAGTACAAGACCGCGTTGCGTGAGCTGGCCACCTACATGATGGAAGATCCGCGCTCTATCTCGCGGGTCTTGAGCATCATCTGGGTCCTGCGTTCGCTGGAGCGGATCGGCGATCACGCCCGCAATATCTCGGAAATGGTGATTTACCTGGTGCGCGGCACCGACGTCCGGCACCTGGGTCTCAAGCGCATGAAAGAAGAAGTTGAAGGCACAAGCGCCGAAAGCGCTAATGTTCCGGGCAAAGCTGACGATAAGTAGGATTGCCCGAGAAAAAAACGCCCGGCCTTGAGGTCGGGCGTTTTTGTTTGTGGTTTTCGAATTCATGGCACCCGCGAACAAAAAAAGTCCCGGAGTGATTGAAGAGTTTTGGCAAATTGCCATCAGCCAAGCATTATGCTTACCGGGATTTTTGAAGGGGTGGTCGATGAGTAAGGTTAGTGTGTTGGTGGTAGATGACGCTTCGTTCATTCGCGACCTGGTGAAGAAGTGCCTGCGCAACTACTTTCCGGGCATCAAGATCGAAGAGGCGGTCAACGGCAAAAAGGCTCAGACCTTGCTGGCGCGCGAAGCCTTCGACCTGGTCCTGTGCGACTGGGAAATGCCGGAATTGTCTGGCCTCGAACTGCTGACCTGGTGCCGCGAGCAGGACCACCTCAAAGCCATGCCGTTTGTCATGGTTACCAGCCGCGGCGATAAAGAGAACGTGGTCCAGGCGATTCAGGCCGGGGTTTCCGGTTATGTCAGCAAGCCCTTCACCAACGAGCAGTTGCTGAGCAAAGTCAGGCAGGCTCTGCACAAGGTTGGCAAACTCGAGGCGTTGCTCGCCAACACCACGACCAAAATGAACTCGGCGTTCGGCAACGATTCCCTCAGCGCCCTGACCGGCGGCAAGGCCGAAGTGGTCAAGCCCGTCGCGGCGCCTGCCGCACCTTCTCAGGGCCTGCTTAACAACCCGCCGGTCAAAAAAGCTGCGACGAGCGCGGCATCGTCTGTGGGTGGCCGGGGCCAAGGGCAACTGCGTCTGCCCAATGGCATTCAGCAGTGCGCGATCAAAGCCCTGAGCCTCAAGGAGGCGCTGTTGGTGGTCCGTCGAACTGAAAGCCTGCCGCAGGTACTCGACAGCGCCGTACTCGACCTGGAGCAGGGCGACAACGCCGAAGTGGCCCGCCTCAACGGTTACCTGCACGCGGTCGTGGCCTACGAACAGAAACCGGACAGCGACTGGCTGCAACTGACCTTTCGCTTCGTCGATCAGGATGCGCAGAAACTCGACTACATCTCCCGGTTGATTGCTCGTGGGACGGCGCAGAAGCATTTTGTGCCGGGGGCATAAGCGCCGCCTATAAAAGATCGCAGCCTGCGGCAGCTCCTACAGGGTGCACGACGTGCTTTTGTAGGAGTTGCCATAGGCTGCGATCTTTTGATCTTGCCCTCTTCGAATCTGGCCTATCACTTTCCGCTTTTGAAACATCTTGCGAGTACGTGGGTCCATTGCACCTGCTAGTCTGCCTTCCACGCTTCACTCGACAGATTCTTGCCCATGCTCGCGCGATCACTGCTTTTCTGTGGCCTTTTCATGGTCGCCACTTCGGCTGTGGCCATGACGATCTACAAATCCACCGATGCCAATGGCGTGGTCTCCTACAGTGACCGCCCCACAAGCGGTTCCCAAGTGTTCGTGTTTCGCGATCGGATGGTCGAGCAGTTGGATCACCAGGTTCGTCTCGATATCAAGAAACAGAAGGGCATGGACAGCGTCTTCGTGCGCAACGATTTGTATGCCCCGGTGGAGATCGAGCTGAGTTTCGCCGGGCTGGAGAATGTCAGCGGCGCGCCGAGCCGGCCGATCCGCCGGGTTTTGCCGGCGCGCAGCAACTTGCGCCTGGCGCTGCTCACGGCGACGCGGGCCGGCAAGCCGCTGGCCTATACCCCAAGCTTCCGTTATTCGCTGGGTGACCCTTCAGGGGCCGCAGAGGCCTATCGTTATCCGCTGCCCTGGCAAGGTGGGCCGTTTCGCCTGACGCAAGGTGCCAATGGTCAGTACAGCCACTTCGGGGTCAAGAGTCGTTACGCCATGGACATCGCCATGCCGGAAGGCACACCGATCATCGCGGCCCGTGGCGGGGTGGTGGTGAAGACCGAGAACGCGCAGACCGGGAGGGGGACCGACCCGTCTGGCAATTTCGTTCGGGTACTGCACGACGACGGCACCATGGGCGTCTATCTGCACCTCAAGCGAGGTTCAGTGAATGTCCGGGAAGGGCAGCGGGTGGCAGTGGGCAGCGCGCTGGCGCTGTCGGGCAATACCGGCAACAGCAGCGGCCCGCATCTGCACTTCGTGGTGCAGCGCAATACCGGGCTGGGGCTAGTGTCGATTCCGTACCAGTTCAATCAGCCGGTGGGCAACCTGCCGAATTTTGCATTGGGTAAGCAGTGATGTTGAAACGCAAAAGATCGCAGCCTGCGGCAGCTCCTACAGAGGCCGCGCTACACCCGTGATAAAGGTGAACGCGATCCCCCCCGTAGGAGCTGTCGAGCGAAGCGAGGCTGCGATCTTTTTCAATGCACATGCGGTCGCCCGCGTTGCGATCAATCCAGCATCAACACCTTGGCCAGCACGATTTTCGGGCCTTTCATCTTTTTGATGATGATTCGCAGGCCTTCGACTTCCAGCACTTCTTCTTCTTCCGGCACCCGTTTCAGGGTTTCGTAGATCAGTCCGGCGAGGGTTTCGGCTTCGATATGGTCCAGGTCGATGCCCAGCAGGCGTTCGACTTTGAATAGCGGCGTGTCGCCGCGCACCAGCAGCTTGCCTGGCTGGTAGGCGAGGATGCCGCGTTCGGCCTTGCGGTGTTCGTCCTGAATGTCGCCGACCAATACTTCCAGCACGTCTTCCATGGTCAGGTAGCCGATGATGTTGCCGTCGGCTTCTTCCACCAAGGCAAAGTGCGAACCGCCCTTGCGAAACTGCTCGAGCAATTGCGACAGCGGCATGTGCCGGGACACACGCTCCAGCGGCCGGGTCAGTTCGGCGAGGTTGAACGATTCGGGGATATGGTCCAGCGCCGCCAGTTCCAGCAGCAGGTCCTTGATGTGCAGCAGACCGACGAACTCATTGCGCTCGGTGTCGTAGACCGGGTAGCGGCTGAATTTGTGGCGGCGGAACTGCGCAAGAATTTCCTTGAGTGGAGCGTTGAACTCGATCGACACCAGGTCCTCACGGGAGTTGGCCCAGTCGACCACTTCCAGTTCGCCCATTTCCACGGCCGAGGCCAGTACCCGCATGCCCTGGTCGCTCGGGTCCTGGCCACGGCTGGAGTGCAGGATCAGTTTCAGCTCTTCACGGCTGTAGTGATGATCGTGATGCGGGCCGGGTTCGCCCTGTCCGGCGATCCGCAGGATGGTGTTGGCGCTGGCGTTGAGCAGGTAAATGGCCGGGTACATTGCCCAATAGAACAGGTACAGCGGCACTGCGGTCCACAGCGACAGCAGTTCGGGTTTGCGAATCGCCCAGGATTTGGGGGCCAGTTCACCGACCACAATGTGTAGGTAGGAAATGATGAAGAAGGCGGTAAAGAACGACACGCCTTTGACCACTTCAGCAGACTCTACGCCCACCGCACTGAGCAGCGGCGCCAGCAAGTGCGCGAACGCGGGTTCACCGACCCAGCCCAGGCCCAGGGAGGCGAGAGTGATGCCCAATTGGCAGGCGGACAGGTAGGCGTCGAGCTTGCTGTGTACGGTGCGCAGGATCTGCCCGCGCCAGCCATTTTTATGGGCAATGGCCTCGACCTTGGTCGAGCGCAGTTTGACCATGGCGAATTCGGCCGCAACGAAGAAGCCGTTGAGCAAAACCAGGATAAATGCAAAAAGGATCATGCCGAAGTCGGCGAAGATTGTCGCGAGGGTGAAACTAGGGGAAGGGTCCATGGTGGAGTTTTGCGGGTTCCGTATATTCGAAAAGAAAGTGGCCAGCTGTGCCTGAAAGGCAGGCCCAAGTCAGCCAATGTAGCGGCTGGCAGGGCGATTGCCTAGTGGCGAGTCACTGCCGGCGCTAGTCGGTCAGGCTGCCGGCCCTGGATTTCGTGACCTGGGTGGGCGCGAAATGGCAGGTGAAGGTGCTGCCATGGCCCAGCACGCTGCTGATCTCCATCCGTGCGCGGTGACGCAGCAGCACGTGTTTGACGATGGCCAGGCCCAGGCCGGTGCCGCCAGTGTTGGAGTTGCGGCTGGAGTCGACGCGATAAAAACGCTCGGTCAGACGCGGCAGGTGTTTGCTGTCGATGCCGATGCCGGAGTCCTGCACGCTGAGGTGTGCGCCTTGTTCGTCGCCCCACCAGCGAATGTGGATATTGCCTTCGGCCGGGGTGTACTTCACCGCGTTGAACACCAGATTGGAAAACGCACTGCGCAGTTCGGCCTCGCTACCCTTGAGCAAAATCGACGGGTCGGCTTCCAGTGTGATGCATTGATTGCGTTGCCCGGACAATGCCTGGGCATCGTTCTTGATCGATTGCAGCAGGCTGTCGATCGCCACTGGCTGGTTGTCTGACGGGTAGTCGGTGGCTTCCAGCTTGGCCAGCAGCAACAAGTCATTGAGCAGGGTCTGCATGCGTCCGCCTTGCTGCTGCATTTGCTGCAAGGCGCGGGTCCAGCGCGGGTTCACCTCTTCAACATTATCGAGCAAGGTTTCCAGGTAACCGCAAATCACTGTCAGCGGAGTACGCAGCTCATGGGAGACGTTGGCGATGAAGTCTTTGCGCATCTGTTCAAGCTGATGAATACGGGTGACATCGCGCACCAGCATCAAATGTTCGTTATTGCCGTAGCGGGTGATGTATAGCTGGATGCGCAGCCGATCGTTGATCGGCGAAGGGATTTCCAGTGGTTCGGCGTAGCTGTCCTGCTCGAAATATTCCTTGAAGCGCGGGTGACGAACCAGGTTAGTCACCGGCTGGCCGCTGTCTTGCGGGGTTTTCAGGCCGAGCAGGGTCTCTGCGGCGCGGTTCCACCATTCCAGGTTGCCGTCGCTGTCGAGCATGATCACGGCGTCTTTCAACGCAGCAGTGGACTCCTGAACCCGGTCGATAACCGCTTGCAGGCGCCCGCGCACTCGCTGGTCGCGGCGTTGCAGGTGGTAGATGCTGTCGAACACTTCGCCCCACAGGCCATAGCCATCGGGTGGTGCTTCGTCGGGTTTTTGCAGGCGTAGCCATTGATGCAGGCGCAGCAGCTGCTTGAGAGTCCAGGCCAGATAAATCGCCAGGCCAATGGCCAGGCTCAAGCCGTAGTAGCCGCTGATCAAGCCGACCAGCAAACAGCCGGTGATCAGGAGCAGCATGTGGCGGATCAGGGTGCCATGCCAGTTTTGATTCACTTAAACACGCGTCCTTGTCAGCTTGTCTGGCGGGTGAAAATCAGCTCAGCCTTTGGTGGAAAAGCGATAGCCGGTGCCGCGCACGGTTTGTACCAGATTCTCATATGCCTCGCCGAGGGCTTTGCGCAGACGACGGATATGCACGTCGACGGTGCGTTCCTCGACATACACATTGCCGCCCCAGACCTGATCGAGCAGTTGCCCGCGGGTGTAGGCGCGTTCCTGGTGAGTCATGAAAAATTGCAGCAAGCGGTATTCGGTCGGGCCCATCTCCGCGGGTGTGCCGTCGATGGTCACGCGGTGGCTGATCGGGTCGAGGAGCAGGCCGCCGACTTCGATCGGCGATTCGCCTTCGGTCGGGCCTGCGCGGCGCAGCACGGCCTTGAGACGGGCGACCAGTTCGCGCGGGGAAAAGGGTTTGGTGATGTAGTCATCGGCGCCGACTTCCAGGCCCTGGATCTTGTTGTCCTCTTCGCCCTTGGCGGTGAGCATGATGATCGGGATATCCCCGGTCAGCTCATCGCGCTTGAGGCGTCGGGCCAATTCGATGCCCGAGGTGCCGGGGAGCATCCAGTCGAGCAGAATCAGGTCGGGCTTGCGGTCGACGATGATGGCATGGGCCTGCTGGGAGTTTTCCGCCTCCATACAGTCGTAGCCGGCCATTTCCAACGCAACGGCGATCATCTCGCGGATGGGCGCTTCGTCGTCGACTATCAGAATGCTCCTGCCTACCATGCTCAGTCCTCTTGTCATTTAACTGTCTTGCGCCGCATTAGATAACGGAATTATTGCAGTCGTGTGACAGTATTTTAGTCCCACGGCGATCTGCGCGTTCCTGAACTAAGCTCTAAGTCCGAATCCTGACAACCACAAGAGGAAGGTTTCCATGACTTACAGCACTGTTTCCTGGAAAGCGCTATTGGTGACTGCTGCACTGGCCCTGCCGGGGCTGGCGTTTGCCGCAGAGCCGGCGATGATGAAAGGCGGCATGATGGTCGACCACAAAGGCATGACGGTGTACACGTTCGATAAGGACAGTGGTGGCAAGTCGATGTGTAACGATGATTGTGCCAAGAACTGGCCGCCGATGATGGCCCCGGCGGGCGCCAAAGCCGAAGGCAAGTGGTCGACCATCAAGCGTGATGACGGCAAGATGCAATGGGCTTATGACGGCAAGCCGTTGTACACCTTCATGAAGGACGAAAAACCGGGAGAAATGAAAGGCGACGGCATGAAGGACGTCTGGCACGTAATGCACGAGTCGCAGAAGTAGCCGACTCTAGCCATCTGTGGGAGCGGGCTGGCTCGCGAAGCGATTTTTCAGGTATTGCGCGTTATCGTTCTTCGCGAGCAAGTCGGATCGCCGCACCGCCGCTTCCACAGGTTTTTTATCCACCCGTCAGTGCACGGCGTAATCCAGCACGATCCCGACAAAAATCGCCAACCCTGCCCAATGGTTGTGCAAAAACGCCTTGAAGCAGCGCTGTGGATCTTTCCCGCGGGTGTACCAGAACTCCCAGACAAAACACGCCGCGGCCGCCACAAGCCCAAGGTGGAACCAGCCGCCCAACTCGAAGCGCGACCCTGCCAGCAACAGGCAGCCCAGTGCCAGCCCCTGCAAGGTGAGAATGATCGCCCGATCCGCATCGCCAAACAGAATCGCCGTGGATTTCACGCCGATCTTCAGGTCATCGTCGCGATCGGTCATGGCGTAATAAGTGTCGTAACCCACGGTCCACAGCAGGTTGGCGATATACAGCAGCCACGCGGCGGCCGGCAGGTCACCGGTCTCGGCGGTGAACGCCATCGGCATGCCCCAAGAGAATGCCGCGCCCAGCACAACTTGTGGGTAGTAGGTGTAACGCTTCATGAAGGGGTAGCAGGACGCCAGCGCCAGCCCGCCGAACGACAGCCAGATAGTCGTCGAATTGGTGCACAGCACCAGCAAAAAGCTCAGACTCATCAGCACGGCAAAGAACACCAGCGCCTCTTTGGAGCCGATCCTGCCGCTGACCAGCGGACGCTGCGCAGTGCGTTTGACGTGGCCGTCGACCTTGCGATCGGCCCAATCGTTGATCACGCAACCACCGGCACGGGTCAGCACTACGCCAAGGACGAAGATCACCACGTTGCTCAGCGATGGCGAACCCTTGCCGGCAATCCATAGCGCCCAGAGGGTCGGCCACAGCAGCAGGTAAATGCCGATTGGCTTGTCCATCCGGGTCAGTTGAATGAAGTCCCAGGCCCGTGGGTTAAGGCGATTCAGCGATTTGAGCAGGCTCAGGTACATCAACAGTTCTCCGGATGGGCGCTCGCGGCGAGCCAAAGGGTCGGGAGGAATATCTCGGCTACCAGTATGCTCAAGGCACCCCGGTCAAAACGCGAGCGCCGTCCCCAAAGCCCGGGAACCTGGGTCTCTGCAGGCAACCATTGTGGTGGATAGTGGCAGACCTCGATGGCGCGGCGCTGAAACGCCTGATCGCAGAACAACAATTCGCCCAGCGAACGGCTGCCGAGTTCATCCATATGCAACCCGCCATCCTGCAAGGCACTGCGCGCCGCCACGCTGCGGGCAAACACCCAGGCCTGGCCATGACCGCGCAAAAACACCTCGCGGACCCAACCCTCGCTCTTTTCGGGCAGGCCCAGCGCGGCGCATTCGTCCTCACGCAAAATTTGCCAGCCTTCAAGCAGCGGAGTAACACTGAAACTGTCATTCGACAGCCGAGTCAGGCGGCGGGTCAGTGAGCCTTCATCGAATAACCAGTCGAGAGTTCGCGCCTCGGGGAGGGGCGACAGCCGGCTTTGCGGCAACCAGGCAGGGGCAGAGGGGAGGGGTATTGAGTGCGGCACAGTGAGTCATTATTGGCAGCAAATGAGGCGGCGAGCTTACCATGTCGACGGGCGATTTAGCCTGATCGGCTGCGGCCCATGCATCGAACGAGCTTGCATCTGTCGATCCCGATCAGTACAAAACGCCCTGAGCCGGACGGCAACCCAAGTGTCATCGGTAATGACCCCATCGATCGTCCGCGCCAGCGATAGCCTGAGAATCTGAGGATACACCTAATGAAGAAGTGGCAATGTGTGGTCTGTGGCCTGATTTACAATGAGGCTGACGGTTGGCCAGACGACGGCATCGCGCCCGGTACCCTGTGGCAAGACGTCCCGGCAGACTGGCTGTGCCCGGACTGCGGCGTGGGTAAAATGGATTTCGAAATGATCGAAATCGGTTAATCGCAGCTTTCGAATCAATATAAAAAGGACAAAGGCATGAACGCACCTGTGGTGATCGTCGGCACTGGGCTGGCTGGCTACAACCTGGCCCGGGAGTTTCGCAAACTCGATGGCGAAACCCCGCTGCTGCTGATTACTGCAGATGATGGTCGTTCCTACTCCAAGCCGATGCTGTCCACCGGCTTTGGCAAAAACAAGGACGCCGACGGCCTGAGCATGGCCGAGCCCGGGGCCATGGCCGAGCAACTCAAGGCCGAGATCCGCACCCATACCCGCATCAGCGGCATTGACCCGGGCCACAAGCGCCTGTGGATCGGCGAAGAAGCGGTGATGTATCGCGACCTAATCTTCGCCTGGGGCGCGGAAACTGTGCGAGTGCCGGTGCAAGGCGATGCACCTGAGGCGATCTTCCCGATCAACGACCTCGAAGACTATGCCCGCTTTCGCGCCGCGACTATCGGCAAGCACCGGGTGCTGCTGCTCGGCGCCGGGTTGATCGGCTGTGAGTTCGCCAACGACCTGATTCTCGGCGGCTATGAAGTGCAACTGGTGGCACCCTGCGAGCAGGTGATGCCAACCTTGCTGCATCCGGCTGCCGCTGCGGCGGTCCAGGCCGGTCTGGAAAGTATCGGTGCGCGCTTCCATCTCGGCCCGGTGCTCAATAGCTTGCAGCGCACCGCAGACGGGCTTGAGGCCCACCTCTCCAACGGTCAGGTCATCTCCTGCGATGTGGTGGTGTCAGCCATCGGCCTGCGTCCGCGCATCGACCTGGCAGCCGCAGCTGGCCTGGTGGTCAATCGCGGTGTAGTGGTCGATCGTCATCTGCAGACCTCCCACGCCAATATCTACGCCCTGGGCGACTGCGCCGAAGTCGACGGGTTGAACCTGCTGTATGTCATGCCACTTATGAGCTGCGCCCGTGCGCTGGCCCAGACCTTGGCGGGCAACCCGACGATCGTCAACTATGGCCCCATGCCGATTACCGTGAAAACACCGGTCTGCCCACTGGTGGTTTCGCCACCGCCACGGGGTTCTGAGGGTATCTGGACGGTCGAAGGCGAGGGCGTCAATATCAAGGCGTTGTGCCGTGATGCCAGCGGTAAACTGCTGGGTTATGCCCTGACCGGCAGTGCCGTTATGGAAAAACTCGCTCTAAACAGGGAGCTTCCAGCACTGCTGGCATAAATGCCGGTCGTTCTGTCGGATACACCACGCTTTTGCCCCTACAAAGGTCGCGGGGAGACTGGCGCCACTGCTGTCGGCGTGCCATCCTCACTCCCGTCTGCCGCAGAGTAGAGCCTGCGGCGCTTTGGGCGCTGTTCCGGAAGAACAGCACGGACATAACAACAAAAAACCGTCAAAGAGGCTTCACTATGCGTAAACCAGATCTCGCAGCCGCCATTGCTGAAAAAGCTGATCTCACCAAAGAACAGGCCAATCGCGTTCTTAACGCCGTTCTCGAAGAAATCACCGGCGCTCTGCACCGTAAAGACAGCGTCACCCTGGTGGGCTTCGGCACCTTCCTGCAACGCCACCGCGGCGCCCGTACCGGCAAAAACCCGCAAACCGGCGAGCCTGTGAAAATCAAGGCAAGCAACACCGTTGCCTTCAAACCGGGCAAATCGCTGAAAGATAGCGTCAATCCGTAACGGATACGGACTCCCCGGATAGTGGGGAAGCAATATTTAAGATGGGCACGCCAACCAGATTGGGTGCCCATTTTTTGTGGGGGCGGGTTTGCTGGGCGGCGGTCTGTGCCCGAAAAACCTGTGGGAATGATGCCTTTGTGGCGAGGGACCTTGCTCCCGCGCCACAGGGGAACAGCGCACCCGTCTAGTGTCTGGTTGCACACACCAAAGCCCGCCGCTTATAGTTCGCCCGTCTGCTGACTCCGGTTAGCGACAGGGTTTCGCAGCCCGTACAGAAATGTTTTACCAGCACCGTCAAAAGACAACATGGGCAAATATTGCCTGCGTTTCGTTTTATGGCGGCTGTGCGTGGGAGACCTTCGGGTCTGCCGGGTTTATTCATTTCCTCGGTCTGCGAACCCGCGCACAGCTGCCACCCATTTTTGTTTCGCAGCGAAAGGTGGCATTTCATTAATTCGAAATGAGTTTTCACCTATGACCACCCAAAATCCGCCCGACCGCTTCATCCCCTTCACCAATATCGTCACCGACGAACCCGTCCTGATGATCGACAGCCAAGCCCCGCTAAGCGATCTGCACGCCTGCGTCAGCGAACGCCTGCACACCGTCCTCAATTACCTGACCCTGATGGCCTGCACCAATATCCCTGACTACGCGGAACGCGACATCAGCACCGTCGTCAATGTCGCCCGCCTGATGATTCAGGACATCACTGATGTGTTTGGGGTGATTGAGAGGCGAGGGATGGGGGAAGCCTGAGACTGGTGTTAGCGATCTGGAATAATACGCCCGCAGAGATGCGGGTTTTCAGAAAGAGGGCAGATTTGTTTTCTAGATCCCACTCGAGAGAAAGGCCGGTTTGATTAAGTTCTGAAACAAAAAACCCGCCAATTGAGGCGGGTTGATTGGTACTTTCATCTGTCCTCGGGGGGAGGCTTTCGCCCACGAATCCCGTGGCTAGTGAGCTAACTGTAAGGAAAACTGATGGTGTCGTCAATCACGGCTATAGGCGGGGTCGTCCGGAACGCTCTCTCCACTGCAAGAATGGGAACCTATGAAACCCTTGCAACTGCTGCCGGTCGAGATCTGGAGGGAGCGTTGGCTCTTTATGCATGGAACGCCCAGGTGTCTGGGCGCTCTTGCCGCCGCTCCATATCTGTGAGGTGGTGATCCGAAACGCTGTCGCGGATGCTCTTGAGGCGTTGTACGGTGCTCGGTGGCCATGGAGTGCGACCTTTGAGGGGAGTCTTCCAAAAACCAAAGGGCCTGTTTATAGCACCCTGGACGATCTGGTAAAGACTCGACAACGCTTCCGGACTACGGGACAAGTGATCGCCGAATTGAAGTTCGCGTTTTGGGGAACGCTTTTCACTGGTCGACATGACACTCGGATCTGGGATCCTCACCTGAGGCGTGTGCTGCCGAATTTAGACGCTAGTAAAACGGTCGCCCAACTGCGCCGCGAAATTAACAATGACTTGAACACCATCCGGCTTCTGAGGAATCGAATTGCGCATCATGAGCCGATTGTTTCTCGAAACCTGGTCGCTGAGTTCGGTTTGGCGCACCGACTGGTCGAGGCCCGTTGCACAGTGTCAGCGGGCTGGTTAATGGCTGAACAGCAGGCGCTTGCGGTCATTGCGGGACGGCCTTTCTAAGACTCGAGACAAGAAGTAAAAGGCTTATTTCGCCGACTTCTTTTTTCGCTATTGCGCGGCGCAGTTTCAACGCGTCAGGATGAACCTGCACCGCCCAACAAAGCCCTGAAACAGGGCTTCACCTCACTCAATACCCCAGCGACAACCCCGACCCACGCCGCGGATCGTTCGCGCCGTAGTAACGGTTTTTACCAACCGGTTTGCCGCCGAGCGACGGTGCTCCGACCAGAATCGCCGCGAGGTGGTTGGCGTCCTGCGGGCCGGTGAATTTCTGGCCCCAGCTTTCGAGGATTTTCTGGGTGTCGGGGCTGACGGCGAAGGTTTCGAGGTTGGTTTCTTCCGGCATCCACTGTTGATGGAATCGCGGGGCATCGACCGCTTCCTGGATGTTCATGCCATAGTCGATGACGTTGAGGATCGTCAGCAAGGTGGCGGTGATGATCCGGCTGCCGCCTGGGGTGCCGACGACCATCACGGTTTTGCCGTCCTTGGTGACGATGGTCGGGCTCATTGAGGACAGCGGCGCTTTGCCTGGGGCGATGGCGTTTGCTTCCCCTTGCACCAACCCGTACATGTTGGGCACGCCGACCTTGGCGGTGAAGTCGTCCATTTCGTCGTTGAGGATGACGCCGGTCTTGCTGGCCATGACCCCGGCGCCGAACCAATCGTTGAGGGTGTAGGTCACCGAAACCGCATTGCCCCATTTGTCGACGATCGAGTAGTGCGTGGTGTTACTGCCTTCGTGGGGCGCGACCCCGGGTTTGATCTCTTGGGATACGCCAGCTTTTTGCGGGTCGATGGCCGCGCGCAGCTTGGCCGCATAGTCCTTGTCCAGCAGGTGTGCTACCGGGTTTTTGACGAAGTCGGGGTCACCCAGGTAGCTGTTGCGGTCGACATAGGCATGGCGCATGGCCTCGATCTGATAGTGCAACCCCTGAGCCGAGTGATAGCCCAGGCTTGGCATTGGATAGCCTTCGAGGATGTTCATGATCTCGCAAATAATCACCCCGCCCGAGCTCGGCGGCGGAGCAGAAATGACGTGGTAGCCGCGGTAGTCGCATTCGATCGGCGCGAGTTCGCGGGTTTTATAGTTATCGAGGTCGGCTTGAGTGATGAGGCCTTTGCCGGCCTGGCTCGAGGCGACGATGGCCTCGGCCACCCAGCCCTTGTAGAAACCGTCAGCACCTTTGCTGGCAATTTCCCGCAGTGTCTTGGCCAGGTCTTTTTGCACCAGCTTCTGGCCGACTTGCAGCGGCTCACCGTTGCTCAGGAAGATCGAGCCCGAATCGTTCATGTCTTTCTTGAATACTTCAGTCGCGGTTCCGAGCAGGTCGACATCGCCCCGATCCAGCACGAAGCCGTCCTCGGCGTACTTGATGGCCGGCATGATGACGTGGCCCCGTTTCATCGTGCCGTATTTCTCCAGCGCCAGTTCCATGCCTGACACGGTCCCCGGAACGCCGACAGCCAAGTGCCCTTTGGTGCTCAAGTCCGGGACGACATTGCCATCCTTGTCGAGGTACATGTTCGCGGTGGCCGCCAGGGGAGCTTTCTCGCGGAAGTCGAGGAAAGTCTTGCGGCCATCGGCCAACTGGATCGTCATGAAACCGCCGCCGCCAAGGTTGCCTGCAGCGGGGTAGACCACCGCCAGCGCATAGCCGACCGCCACGGCGGCATCGATAGCGTTGCCGCCGTCCTTGAGGATGTCTACGCCGATGCGGGTGGCAATATGTTGCGCGGTGACTACCATGCCGTTTTCGGCAGCCACCGGAGCTTGCGAAGCCGCCTGCGCACAGGTGAAACCAAGGACGAATGCCGTCGCAATAAGCGATTTGGCAAGGGGTTCGAAGGTCATGGGTCGAGTCTCTTGTTTTAAGGTCGGGGGAGAGTCGTGTCAGATAGCCGACTGCCACTAGACTGTAGGACAGTTTTCGCTCGCCTGATCCGTTAAAACACAGCCAGCAGGCTTCTCACTGATCATTCGGCCACTGAGGGATCTGTGCTGCCATCACCCATGTCGGGTTGTTCCGCCGCGTTCCCATCGTCGGCAGGAACTTGCTCGTCAGTTCTTTCGTCCTGCACAGACTCCTGGCCAGGCAGAGGAACTTCTCGCGGTACCGGTCCGAATCGAACTGGCATTTCAATGGCTTTGCCGAGACTCCCTTCGATTTGCCCGGCCAGGTAAAGAACCGATGCCATGACCCCGGTGGTGGGACTCTTGACCAGCTTGAGCCACGCCTGGTCAAAGGCGGTGCCGAGGTTCTGCCGAACCTGCGCTTCCATTTCCGGCCGATCGCTCTCGTGGGCCATGGCGCGAATACCTGCGGCGCCCATGGAAATCATCATGCCCGCTACCCGGCCGGCCGCCGCTGCAGCGGCGCTGGCGATACCTCGGCTGGCGAATTGGGCCTCGAATTTTTCGCTGGTGCGTTTCGCCACTGTCGATATGGCCGCATCCGATGTATTGGCGCCGGTTTTGGCCGCGACAGCATGGATCTGATCGGTCAGGGCCACATAGGCCGGCAGCGTGGCGATCGGCGCGGTGTGGATTACTTGGTAGAGCGAAGCGTTGTTAGCGGGCGGAGGCGCCAAGGTGATCGCTGGAATGTCCTGGAGCCGGCGATTGAGTTGTTCCGCGGGGACACCATAGCGCCGGGCTATAGCCTGAAGTTGTGTGCTCATGAGTTGAACGTAGAATTCCGTCGCCTGCCCCATAATCGCATCGGGATCGATCTCTACGGCGACGGGGGCGAGCACTCGATCGTGGTATTGCTCCTGCAGATAGGCCGCCAATCGTTTTGTCGAACGGTCTTTCTCATCTTTTCCAGCGCTTATGGTGTACCAGGTCACCTTCATGGACAGCCATTCCTGGGTCCAGTAGTTGCTGAACCACGGAATGAAGTCTTCCTCGGTGCGCTGGTAGACGCGCAGTCTCCAGTGATCCATGGAGCCGCGGGTGTAGATCTTGGCCTGGCCTGTGGCGTCTTTGGAGGCGGCGACTATGTCCTGATCGACCCGCCGCCAGGTGTCTTCCGAGATCCGCACCTGCGGCCTCAGCTCGGGGGGACGCTCTTTCGTGGCGCACCCGACCAACGCCACCATCAAGGCGACGAGCAGGGCAACGATCAGGGAGCGCAGATTCAAGATCGCAGTCCCCCAAAAAATACCGAATGGAACGTCTGGCGCGTCCGACGACGCTGTCTTGAGTATAGGAGGGGAAAACGTGATCAGCGGTCATACGCAGACGCTGGGAGGCTGCTATTCCTTCCCATGGGTGAAGTCGTTTGTGGCCGGCCATGGGGCCAGCTGCAAGCAGACGCGTGGCCGTGGCCGCGGCGCCAGCCAGGTGCGCGAAAAGAACAACAGGTGCCCATTCCTCTGCGGAGGTGGCAGATGTTATTCATTGTCAGTTGGTCAATCAGTCCTGAGCGGCGTAATAGCGCGATCGAACGTTTTCTCAAAACCAGTGGAGCTCCACCAGCAGGTGTGAAGATGCTGGGACGCTGGCATGCGGTAGGACGCATGAGCGGCTTTGGTATCGCCGAGGCCAGTGATGTGGCTCTGATCCAGAAATGGGTGCTCGACTGGAGTGACCTCATGAGCATGGAGATTCACCCGGCGATGACCGATGAGCAGATAGGGCCGCTATTGGCAGCTGCGGTCGGCAAGTAATAGTCGGGAGCCCGAGTAGCGCTGAGGAAAAAGGGGCAGACTTATTCTCGCCGAATAATTCTGCTTCTTTTTCAAGACTCCAGACCTGGAAGGCGCCGACTGACTCCGCACCGTCAAGCAACTTCGGGAAAGGAGAGTGAGATGCAACTTTTCACTGTGAAAATCGATAAGCCGCTAGAGACGAATTTCATATTCGGTCAGACGCACTTCATCAAATCCGTCGAGGACATCCACGAAGCCTTGGTCGGTGCCGTGCCCGGTATCAAGTTTGGCGTGGCTTTCTGCGAAGCCTCGGGCAAATGCCTGGTGCGATGGTCTGGCACCGATAGCGCCATGATCGAACTGGCCCAGAAAAATGCCAAAGCCATTGGCGCCGGCCATAGCTTCATCATTTTTCTCGGGGACGGTTTTTATCCGTTGAACCTGCTGAACACCGTCAAAATGGTTCCAGAGGTCTGCCGGATCTTTTGTGCAACAGCCAACCCCACTGAAGTGATTCTGGCTGAGACCGCGCAGGGGCGGGCTGTGCTTGGCGTGGTGGATGGCTTGTGTGCCACTGATATTGAAGGCGACGAAGATATTTTGTGGCGTAAGAATTTCTTGCGACAGATCGGCTACAAGTTATGAATGAAGAGCAGGCGCTTGGGCGATGTTCGGAGTGAGTCTTACAGTTGGTTCAAAACGCCAACTTGGAACCAATGAAAATCAGCATTACAGCCAGGCAAGGACGCAATATTTCGTCAGAAACGCGGCCAGATAAATGACTGCCCATGTAAATCCCTGGCAGCGATCCTATAAGTAAGTAGCCTAATAAATGCCAATCCATATTGCCCATGCTCGCATGGCCCAAACCGGCGACCAGCGTCAGGGGCACTGCGTGGGCGATTTCTGTCCCCACCAAACGTTTGGTGGCAAGAAAAGGGTACAAGATAAAAAGCGCCACAGTACCCAATGCGCCGGCACCGATGGATGTCAACGCCACCATTGTGCCGAGTATCACGCCAGTGACTACAGTCAGCATGTTCAGGTTCGAGTCACTGAGGTGGTAATGGTCGCCTGCATGCTTCTGGGCGAATGCCAGCAGCTTTTTCTTGAAGAAAATGGCCAGCGCGGTCAGCAACAGAACGAAGCCCAGGCCCTGTTTGATAACTGCATTCATCGCTTGGGGGTCAGTATCCAGATTTTTCAAAAACCACAGTGTAAGCGCTACTGCCGGCACGCTGCCAAGCGTCAGCCAGCCAGTAATTTTCCAGTCAATGTTGTTGTTCTTTTTATGAACGAATACGCCACCAGACTTGGTGATAGCAGCATAGAGCAGGTCTGTCCCAATCGCAGTTGCTGGATTAATGCCAAACCATAAAAGAATGGGCGTCATTAAAGAACCACCCCCTACGCCGGTCATGCCGACAATGAACCCGACAATCAAGCCTGCAACGACAAAACCCAAATTACCGAAATCCATTATCAAGACCTGAAAATCACGCGTGACGACACAAATATCCGGCCGGCAGCATAGCGATATTTTTTATAACCACTTATATCGATATGGTCTGACTTTATAACCTTTTCGTGCGTAATGCTCTGGCAAGGTCCATACCAGAGATCCGCTGCCCTTGGCTTTTTTGGGGGCCGGCGCCTTGCCCGAACGTGTAAAGTCAGGTGGGTTTGTAGCAATTTGTAGCTATAACCGCTAAAAGCCGGCCGATCTCCTTCTAACGAAGGAGATCGGTGGCGTTCTACCGTTGAATCGTTAAACTCCCACGGCCATCCAATAACTCCACTGAGGCTGTGTGCATGAAATTTCGTTTTCTTCTCTGGATGCTGGGCCTGTTAATGGGCAAAGCCAGTCGTAACAACCCGGCGTTTCAGCAGCAGCTGGCTGATAAAGAACTGGTGTTCCAGTTGCAGACCCTCGACGGCAAGGTTGCCCGTCATTTCTTCGTCAAAGACCAGCGTATTACCAGCAGTTCGGGCGTTTACCCAACGCCGGCGTTTGCCATTGCCTTTAAAGATGCCGCATACGGCTTTGCCACGATGCAGGCGAAGAACAAGCAACTGGCGTTCATGACCGGGATTCAGGACAAATCGATCCAGATCAAGGGCAACCCGGCGCTGGTTATCTGGTTCCAGGGGTTGACCAAGTATTTGAAGCCGAAGAAAAAGCCGAAGGTTTGAGGCGAGTCAGTTCAACCGGGGTGATCCCATCGCGAGCAAGCCCGCTCCCACATCGCAGTCGTACACAAATGTAGTGTTCACTGAAAATCTAATGTGGGAGCGAGCTTGCTCGCGATAGCGGTATTACCGGCGGCGGATCAGTGCTGGCTGAACTGCGAAGCCAGTTCGCGCAGCATAACTTCGGCTTCGAGCACTTTGCTGACCACGTCTTCAGCCTTGTCGCGGGTTATGCCCAGGCGTTCGAGCAGGGCGTCGGGGATTTCTTCGTCGGGGCCGGAACCGATGCCGCGGCTGCGTAGCAGACGTACGGCCAGACACACCAGGTTCGGGTACGCGGCGTAGTCACCGTCGAAGCCAGGGTCGTGCTGGAAGCGCAAGGCGGTGGACAGTTCTTCCGGCATGTCCCAGTAGCGCATCAGCCAGGCACCGATCTGTTCACGGCTGATGCCCAGCAAGTGTTGCTCGACATAGCTGTGGCACAGGTGCGGATTGACCTCCAGGTGGCGGCAGATCAGCGAGAAGTGCGGCGGGAAGACGTGGGCCAGCAACAGATAGCCAAAGTTGTGCAGCAGGCCTGCCAGGTAGGTCAGGCCGGCTTCCGGGCGCTGGGCGCGGGGCATGGCGCGGGTCAGGCCTTCGATGACTGCGGCAGTGTAGATCGACTGCTGCCAGTAGGGCGTGGTGTGTTGCGGATGGTCCTTGGGCAGGCTCAGGGTTTTGCCCAGGGCCAGGCCCAGCGCCAGGTTGATCACCAGATCGAAACCCAGTACGCGAACGATCGCGTCTTCCACTGAACGAATCTTGCCCGGTGAGGCGTAGTACGGCGACGCCGCCCAGCTCACCACTTGGGCGGCGAGCGCCGGATCGGTCTCCACCACGCCGGTGATGTCGTCGATGGTGGCGTTGGGATCGACTCGCAGCTTGATGATTTTTTGCGCAGTTTCGGCCAGCGGCGGGATCTCGATGGTTTCTTCGAGGCGTTGCTGAATCCGTCTGGCAGTGAATGCCTGCACCGCCTGGGTGATTTCCTCGCGGTCATCGTGGGGGCGGTCGAGGTTCGGCCGGATTGCCTGCAGAGCCTCGCCGAAGGTCGCGGCGCTGGCTTTGTTCAGCATGCTTTTGAAGTCTTCCCTGGAAACTTCAAGCAGCCACTCCGGCTCGCCGGAGTTGATCAGCAGGCTCGGTTCGCACAGCAGGCTTTCTTCATAAAGACAGGGTGAGCTGGTGAGGCTCGGCAGACCGGGCAACAGGCTCAGATTGTTTTTGCCAAGCATGCGCTCCAGGCGCTCCACCGGCACAGCTGTCAGGCGTCGGCCGGTCAGCTCGGCGAGACGATTGAGATCGAGCAATTGGCTTTGTGGAAACAGCACCATCAGGGTGCCGACAGCGTCGTCCAGCAGGACTGCCTGAACCTTGCGCACGGCGGGAAGGCCGGGATGGTCGAGCACTTCGGTGTAGCTGATGGCGAGCTTGCCCAGCAGCAACCGGATAACAGACGGAGTGTGCGGGGTTGCTGGAGCGAGGGCAACTTCAGTCATGGCCTGTATCCGTTTTCGAACAAGTTCAAGAGTATAACCAGCTTGGTTACGCCATTGTTTCAAAAACTGAGACGTTGCTCACACTTGGCCGTATTGCTGCCCATGGCGTAGCCAGCGTTCCAGCAGTGGGCTCACGTGTTGCGGCCAGCGCTCGAGCAAGGCCTGCGCCGCGTCGCGCACTGCCGGCAGCAGGTCTGCGTCACGCATCAGGTCGGCGACCTTGAACTGCAGCAGGCCGGTTTGCCGGGTGCCGAGCATCTCACCGGGGCCACGCAGTTCGAGGTCTTTCTCGGCGATGATGAAGCCGTCGTTGGTCTCGCGCATGATGCCCAGGCGTTGGCGACCGATCTGCGACAGTGGCGGATGGTAGAGCAGCACGCAGTGGCTGGCGGCGCTGCCGCGACCGACTCGCCCGCGCAACTGATGCAGTTGGGCGAGCCCAAGGCGCTCGGGGTTTTCGATGATCATCAGGCTGGCGTTGGGCACGTCGACGCCGACTTCGATCACGGTGGTCGCCACCAGCAGTTGCAGGGCGCCGGCCTTGAACTCGGCCATGACCGCGGCCTTCTCGGCGGGTTTCATCCGCCCATGAATCAGTCCGACCCGCAATTCGCCAAGGGCGCTGGTCAGGTCTTCATAGGTAGTTTCGGCGGCCTGGCAGGTCAGCTCTTCGGATTCTTCGATCAGGGTGCACACCCAATACGCCTGACGACCCTCGGCGCAGGCAGCGCGCACGCGTTCGATGACTTCGATCCGCCGGGTATCGGTAATCAGCACGGTGTTCACCGGCGTTCGGCCGGGCGGCAGTTCGTCAAGGATCGAGGTGTCGAGGTCGGCGTAGGCGCTCATGGCCAGGGTGCGCGGAATCGGCGTGGCGGTCATGATCAGCTGATGCGGACACATCCGTCCGCCGACGCCTTTCTGGCGCAGGGCCAGACGTTGCTGCACGCCGAAGCGGTGCTGCTCGTCGATGATTGCCAGCGCCAGGTTCTTGAACTGCACTTCGTCCTGGAACAGCGCATGGGTGCCGACCACCATGGGTGTGCCGTTGGCTATCTGCTCCAAGGCCGCCACGCGGTTTTTACCTTTGAGCTTGCCAGCCAGCCAGGCAGTTTCGATACCCAGCGGCTCGAGCCAGCGCGTGAAGTTGATGAAGTGCTGTTCGGCGAGAATCTCGGTCGGCGCCATCAGTGCGACCTGATAGCCAGCCTCCAGCGCCTGTAGGGCGGCGAGGGCGGCGACCACGGTCTTGCCAGCGCCGACATCGCCCTGGATCAGTCGCAGCATTGGCTCGGGCTGACTGAGATCGTAGGCGATTTCGTTGCCTACCCGTTGCTGCGCGCCGGTCGGCGGGAAGCCCAGGTTGGCCAGGTATTTCGCGGGCAGTACTTTGGCTTTCGGCAAGGCCGGCGCGCGCTGGGAGCGCAGGCTCTCGCGCAGGCGCTGCTGAGACAGCTGATGGGTCAATAGCTCTTCGAACGCCAGGCGGTGCTGCGCCCAGTGATGACCCAGGGCGAGCTCGTCGACGTCGGCGTCGGCCGGTGGGTGGTGCAGGTAGCGAATGGCGTCATCCAACGGAGCCAACTGATAATCCCGCGCCAGTTCTTCCGGCAGCCAGTCGGGCAGACTGCGGGGGCCAAGCAGGGCCAGGGTTTGCTGGCACAGTTGGCGCAGGCGCTGCTGGGTCAGGCCTTCGGTAAGCGGGTAGATCGGCGTCAGGGTTTGATCCACCGGTGGTGGCTCGTCGCCGCTGATGGCGCGGTATTCCGGGTGATAGATTTCCAACCCTGACGCGCCGGGCCGGGCCTCGCCATAACAGCGCACGCGGGTGCCGCGTTTGAGGCCTTCCTTTTGCGCGTTGCTGAAGTGGTAGAAGCGCAGGCTGAGCCCGCCGGTACCGTCCTGCAGGCGCACCAGCAAGCTGCGACGTTTGCCCATGACCACGTCGGCGCCGCTGACGGTACCTTCGATCACTGCATCCTGACCCGGCCGCAGTTGGCCGATCGGCACCACGCGGGTGCGGTCCTGATAGCGCAGCGGCAGGTGAAACAGGACGTCCTGAAGATTCTCCAGGCCGACCTTGGCCAGTTTCTCGGCCATGGCTTCACCGACGCCCTTGAGCGCCGTGACCGGCACCTTCGACAGCTCAGTCATCGTGCTTGCTTAGGCCGCTGCTGGCGGCTTGGCCACCGAGCACAGGCGGATCGAGTCGGCGAGGATTTCAATGGCTTTTGGCCGTGGGAAGCTGGCGCGCCAGGCGATCGCCACGGTGCGGAATGGCACAGGTGGCGTCAGCGGGCGGACTTCGATCACCCCAGGGGCGTAGTGATGGCTGTCTACCGCCGAGAGCGGCAGGATCGAGATGCCGAGGCCGGAAGCGACCATGTGCCGGATGGTTTCCAGGGAGCTGGATTCGACCGTGGTGTGCTTGGCGCCGTCGCTGCCCTTCAGGGTCGGGCAGGCCTCGAGTACCTGATCGCGGAAGCAGTGACCTTCGCCGAGCAGCAGCAGGCTCTTGTCGTTGAGCAGGCTGGCGTCGATGGACTTCTTCTGGGTCCAGGGGTGCGAGCTGGGCATAAGCACGTAGAACGGTTCGTCGTAGAGCTGTAGGGTCAGCACGTCCGCTTCGTTGAAGGGCAGCGCGATGATGATCGCGTCCAGCTCGCCGTTGCGCAGTTTGTCGCGCAATACGTGGGTAAAGTTTTCTTCGATGTACAACGGCATTTGCGGGGCGACCCGGTGCAGTTGCGGAATCAGGTGCGGGAATAGGTATGGACCGACCGTGTAGATCGCGCCGACTTTCAGTGGCGCGGTGAGCTGGTTTTTGCCGGCCTGGGCCAGTTCGCGGATGCCTTGGGCCTGTTCAAGAACCTTCTGGGCCTGGGCGACGATGCCTTCGCCGACCGGCGTCAGGCGTACCGCGCTTTTGCTGCGCTCGAAAATCAGCACACCGAGTTCGTCTTCAAGCTTCTTCACGCCGACCGACAGGGTCGGCTGGCTGACGTGGCAACGCTCGGCCGCGTGGCCGAAGTGCTGCTCTTGGGCGAGGGTAACGATGTAGCGTAATTCTGTGAGAGTCATAGTGGCGTCCATGAGGTTGCGAGCCAAGCATACCGGCTGCAATCGATAGGCGCACGTTATCAGAGTGAGGGCGCAGAGCGACACTCTGCAATGCATGTTTGGCGGGGATAAAGGCACCTTTCGGTGCCTTTTATTGTGAACGCTGTCCCGGTGGCGAGGGAGCTTGCTCCCGCTGGGTCGCGCAGCGGCCCCAAACCCGGCAACCGCGGCCCATCAGAAATACTGCATTCACCGGTTTACGACTGCTGCGCCCGAGCGCGGACCGGCCGGCGGGAGCAAGCTCCCTCGCCACAGGGGGTTTATGTCCGGTTTTAGCGCCGGCGTTTTTCCAGGGAATAAACGAACGGCGCAACGATTTCGATCGAGCCATTGTTCAGCATGTCGGCCGGTGGCTTGGGCAGTGGCTGGGCGCGGCGAATCATTTCCAGGGTGGCCCGGTCCAGATCGGCATTGCCCGAACGTCCTACCAGCTCAAACGACAGTACATTGCCTTCAGCGTCGACCACGAAGCGCAGACGGTTCAAGCCTTCCTTGCCACGTGCTTGAGCTCCAGCCGGGTACTTCTTGTACTTTTGCAGATGCGCCAACAACGTGCCTTGCCAGCTTTCCTTGGCGGCCTTTTGCGCGGCTGTAGGGCCGGGTGCAGGCGCGGCGGATTTCTCCGGCGGTGCAGGGGTCGGCGGAGCGTCGCTAGGTTTTTCCTCGGAAGGTTTTTCCTTTGGCAGCTCCGGCTTTTTCTCCACCGGCTTGGGCGGTTGTGGCTTTGGCTTGGGTTTGACCGGCTTGGGCACGGAGATGGTCGGTTTCGGCGCTTCCGCGAGTTTTGGCAACGGCAGTTCTTCCACCGGTGCCGGTGGTTGCGGTGGCGTCACGACTTTTGGCGGTGCCGGTGGCGGTGGTGCCGGAAGCGGCGCCAGTTCGACCACCATCGCCAGCGGTGGCAGTTCGACCGGCTGTGGCGTGGACCAGTTGAGCGCGAGGAGAATCGCGACCGCGTGGACGCCCAGCACCACGGCCAGGCTACCGCTGTAACGCGTCAGCTTTTGGCGCGTCGTGATCATTTCTTGGCTGCCGTCTCAAGTCCGACCAGGCCGACTTTGAGGTAGCCGGCTGCCCGCAGGGCATCCATCACGCTCATCAAGTCACCGTAGTCCACGCCTTTATCGGCCTGGAAGAAGATCGTCGTGTCTTTCTTGCCCTGGGTTTTGGCGTCGAGGGTCGCGCCAAGGGTTTCGGCTTTGACTTCGTCTTCACCGAGGAACAGGCGCTGGTCCGCCTTGACACTGAGGAACACCGGTTTCTCTGGCCGCGGCGCCGGTTTGGCGGTCGAGGCAGGCAGGTCGACTTTAATGTCCACAGTTGCCAGCGGTGCGGCGACCATAAAGATGATCAGCAGCACCAGCATCACGTCGATAAACGGCGTGACGTTGATTTCGTGGTTCTCGGCGAGATCGTCGTCAGCGCCTTCTCTCAAATGCAGGCCCATGGCCGATTACCCCATTTTCACCATGTGCGGTTGCGAGCTGCGCTCGGTAGGCATGTGGTCGAGGTCGCGGCTGACCAGCAGCAGAACTTCGGCCGAAGCATCGGAAACCTGAGCCTTGTAACCGGCGATGGAGCGGGCGAAGACGTTGTAGATCACCACCGCCGGGATCGCCGCAACCAGGCCCAGTGCCGTTGCCAGCAAGGCCTCGGCAATGCCGGGAGCAACCACGGCGAGGTTGGTGGTCTGGGTTTTTGCGATACCGATGAAGCTGTTCATGATGCCCCACACGGTACCGAACAGGCCGACGAAGGGCGCGGTGGAACCGATGGTTGCCAGTACGCCGGTGCCGCTGCTCATGTTACGGCCGCAGGCCGCAACCAGACGCTCGAGGCGGAAGGCGACGCGTTCCTTGATGCCTTCTTTTTCACGGCTGTTGACCGACAGGCGCATTTCTTCCATTGCGTCGTGGACCAGCAGGTTGGCGAGGGTGCCTGCCTTGGTGGCGGTGGCGCTGGCTTCTTTAAGAGTGGTGGCTTTTTTCAAGTGGGCGATTTCACCGCGCAGACGACGCTTGGCGCCCAGCAGCTCAAAGCCCTTGGCGATCCAGATGGTCCAGGTGATGATCGAAGCGATGGCCAGGCCGATCATCACGACTTTCACGATGATGTCGGCATTTTGGTACATGCCCCAAGGCGACAGATCGTGGGCCATGCCCAGCGAGTTGTCCGCCTCGAGTACTTCAGGCTGGTCTTCGAGTGTTGCGTCTTCAGCGGCGAGGGTCGGGTCGGCGGCGATCGGGGTCACGACCGGAGCGGCAGGCTCGGCGCTGCCTTGAACGGCGGCCGCAGGCGGCGTGGCTGGCACGGGCTCGTCGGCGAAAGCGGCGGCGGGTGCCAGCAGCAGGCTGAACAGCAGCGCTGTTACCATGCGCCATGGGCCCGACGGGCTCGGAAGTTTGGTTGGCGAAGCGGGGAGTTGATTGCTTGTCATGCTGGCCGGACCTGAGAGAAAAAGAGGGTGGATGTCCTTCCAGGCCTCGCAGGGCCGAGAACAAAATGGGCAGGCATTATTGCAAGTAATTCTTGTTAACAAAAGTAATAGAGTATCTTTTTTTCTTTGATTGCCAGCCGCTCGTCCATTGTCGACGCCAGGCTGAGTGCTTCTGAAAGGAGTTTTGTGATGTCCACCCCAACTGTTTTGATCGCCGGCTGCGGTGATGTCGGCAGCCGTTTGGCCACGCAACTGTTGGTCGACAATTGGCGGGTTTACGGGCTGCGGCGCAACATTTCACGCCTGCCGAGTGGTGTCGAAGGGGTCGCGGGCGATCTGTTCAGTGAGCAGTGCCCGGCCGAGTGGCCGACTGAACAGGTGGATTACCTGGTGTATTGCGCGGCGGCCACCGAGCACGACGAAGCGGGCTATCGCGCGGCCTATGTCGAAGGCCTCCAGCATGTGCTGGGCTGGTTGAAACAGCATGGTCAGCAGCCTATGCGCCTGTTGTTTGTTTCCAGTAGTAGCGTCTATGGCCAGCAGACGGGCGAATGGGTCGACGAAAATTCGCCAACCGAGGCCGCGGGGTATTCCGGACGCTTGATGCTCGAGGCCGAGCAAGTGGCTTTACAGAGCGGCATACCGGCAAGTCTGGTGCGCTTGACCGGTATTTACGGGCCGGGCCGAGAGTGGCTGTTGACCCAAGTGCGCCGGGGCTATCGCGTGGCGATCGAGCCGCCGCTGTATGGCAACCGGATTCACGTCGATGACGCTGCAGGTCTGCTGGCGTTCCTGCTCCAGGCGGAGCATCGGGGCGCGGCGCTGCAGGACTGCTACATCGGAGTCGACGATGCGCCTGTGCCGCTGGCGGAAGTGCTCGACTGGTTGCGCGAATATCTGGGAGTCACCGAATGGGCGGCCGATGCCAGTGTCCGCCGCAACGGCAGCAAGCGTTGCAGTAATGCCCGGGCCCGGACGTTGGGCTGGGTGCCGCGTTATCCGAGTTTTCGTGAAGGTTATGCGGCGATTCTTGAAGGGCGCTGCTGACGGTCAATCACCGCGATACAAATGTGGGAGCGAGCTCCCACATTAATTTGGTGTTGGCATCACTGCTTTTCCAGCAGCCACTGACGATTACCCGGCGTGAACGAAGGCATCTCGTCCGCCTGAGCGGTATTGATCGTCTGGAATATCTCCAGCTGTTTGCCCTTGCGTGCAAAAATCCAGGTATTGCCCTGGCCGTTCTGTTGCAGCCAGATGTTGTCGTTGCCGCCGCTCATGGACGCGCAATCGCCGGCGAGGCACAGCGCGTAGCGATCAGCGCCAGGAAGTCCCTCTATCCGGCCATCGGCCTGGAACTGAACGGTGCTGCCTTCGCCTGGGCCGCTAAGCACTTTCCAGCCGCCGCCCATATAGGCGGAGTACAAGGCTCGTTCGAAGCTGGCGCCGATCGGTGCGCCTTCGGGAGTCGCCCCTGGTGCGCGAGCGAAAACCTGTTCCGGTTCGGAGTCGGTTGCCACTTGTTGCAGTTGTTTGCCGTCGCGGCTGAGCTCGCTGGCGGAACTGCCATAGAAGTCGACCTTCCAGGCGCCGGATTCTTCACCCAGCAGCTTGCCATCGACATTCTCGAAACCATTGGTGTATCGCGCCTGACCGGCTCTGGTGTTGATGTCCCATTCCAGGTTTGGACCATAGGCCTGGAGGGCTTCACGCAAGGGACCGCCTTTGGCAGCAGCATCGATTGCTGCCTGGTTGATCCAGGTGCCGCTGATGTCACGGTCGGCGGGGTCGCTGGCACAGCCACCGAGAAAAACGGCGAGCAACGAGAGAGCAAGCGCTTTGCGCATGACGGAATCCTTTCAGAACGAAAATGGCGCAGCACGATGGCTGCGCCAGAACCTGTGAGCAGAGTTATTCGATGACGAGAATGGCGTCCATTTCGACCTGCGAGCCTTTTGGCAGTGCTGCAACACCGATGGCGGCGCGGGCAGGGTAAGGCTGGTCGAAATACTTCCCCATGATCTCGTTGACCTTGGCGAAGTGGCTCAGGTCGGTGAGGAAGATGTTCAGTTTGACGATGTCCTTGAACGAACCACCGGCGGCTTCAGCCACGGCCTTGAGGTTCTCGAACACCTGGACGGTCTGGGCTTCGAAGCCTTCGACCAGTTCCATGGTTTTCGGGTCCAGCGGGATCTGGCCAGACATGTAAACGGTGTTGCCAGCCTTGATTGCCTGGGAATAAGTGCCGATGGCAGCAGGTGCCTTATCGCTGGTGATAACGGTTTTGGTCATGAATGACTCCTTGTAATGGGACGGCTACGCACGCATGCGAGTGATGCGGGTGACCCCGGTCAGGGCTCGCAGTTTCTTGATCACGCGGGCCAGGTGCACGCGGTCGTGCACGCTGACCACCAGTTGGACCACGCTAATGCGACCATCGCGTTCGTCCATGCTGATTTTTTCGATATTGCCGTCGGCGGCATTGACGCTGCTGGCCAGCAGGGCGATCAGGCCGCGCTGGTGTTCCAGCTCGACGCGCAGTTCGACGTTGAATTCGCCGGTGACATCCTTGGCCCAGGAAAGCTGGATGCATTTTTCCGGGTTATGGCGGATTTCGCTGATGTTGCGGCAGTTGTCCAGGTGCACCACCATCCCTTTGCCTGCGGACAGGTGGCCGACGATCGGGTCGCCAGGGATCGGTGTGCAACATTTGGCGTAGCTCAGAACCAGGCCTTCGGTGCCACGAATCGCCAGCGGACCTTCGGCGTTCGGCAGCTGTTCGCCTTCGCCGATCAGGCGGCGGGCGACGACATAGGCCATGCGATTGCCCAGGCCGATGTCTTCGAGCAGGTCTTCGATCAGCTCCAGTCGATATTCGTGGAGCATCAACTGGATGCGCTCGGCCGGAACTTTTTCCAGCGTACTGTTGAAACCATTGAGCACCTTGTTCAGCAGGCGTTCGCCGAGGCTGATGGACTCGGAGCGGCGTTGCAATTTCAGGGCATGACGAATATGCGTGCGGGCCTTGCCAGTGACCACGAAGTTGAGCCAGGCAGGGTTTGGTCGCGCGCCCGGAGCGCTGACGATTTCCACGGTCGAGCCGCTTTGCAGGGGTTCGGACAGCGGCGCCAGGCGACGGTTGATCCGGCAGGCGATGCAGCTGTTGCCAACGTCGGTGTGGACCGCGTAGGCGAAGTCGACCGCCGTGGAGCCTTTGGGCAGCTCCATGATCCGGCCTTTGGGCGTGAAGACGTAGACCTCGTCCGGGAACAGGTCGATCTTCACGCTTTCAATGAATTCGAGGGAGTTGCCGGCGCGTTGCTGCATTTCCAGCACGCCTTTGACCCACTGGCGGGCGCGGGCATGGGTGCCTTTGGGCTGCTCGTCGCCGGTGGATTTGTACAGCCAATGGGCAGCGATGCCGTTGTTGGCCATCTCCTCCATTTCGCGGGTGCGGATCTGAATCTCTATCGGTACGCCGTGCATGCCGAACAGCGTGGTATGCAGCGATTGATAGCCGTTGGCTTTAGGAATCGCGATGTAATCCTTGAAGCGTCCCGGTAGCGGCTTGTACAAATTATGTACAGCGCCGAGTACCCGGTAGCAGGTATCGACCTTGTCGACGATGATGCGGAACGCGTAGACGTCCATGATCTCGTTGAACGCCCGTCGCTTGCCGCGCATCTTCTGGTAGATGCCATAGATGTGTTTCTGCCGACCGCTGACCTCGCCCTGAATGCCGTCGATGGCCAGGCAGTGGCTGAGGGATTCTTCGATCTTGTTGACGATTTCCTTGCGGTTGCCCCGGGCGCGTTTGACCGCCTGGTAGATTCGCGCGGAACGCATCGGGTGCATGGCCTTGAAGCCGAGGTCTTCGAACTCTACGCGGATACTGTGCATGCCCAGGCGGTTGGCGATGGGTGCATAGATCTCCAGGGTTTCCTTGGCAATCCGTCGGCGTTTCTCGCCGGACAGCACTTCCAGGGTCCGCATGTTGTGCAGGCGGTCGGCCAGCTTGACCAGGATCACGCGAATATCGCGGGCCATGGCCATGGCCATTTTCTGGAAGTTTTCGGCTTGGGCTTCGGCCTTGGTCTCGAAGTTCATCTGGGTCAGTTTGCTGACCCCATCGACCAATTCGGCCACGGTTTCACCGAACTGCGCCGAGAGCGCTTCCTTGGCAATACCGGTGTCTTCGATCACGTCATGCAGCATGGCTGCCATCAGGCTCTGATGGTCCATATGCATGTCGGCAAGAATATTCGCCACCGCCAGCGGGTGCGTGACGTAGGCTTCACCGCTGCGCCGACGTTGCCCGTCGTGGGCTTGTTCGGCGTAGAAGTACGCTCGGCGAACCAGGTTGACCTGGTCCGTGCCGAGATAGGTCGATAAGCGATCGGCGAGGGCGTCTATGCTCGGCATGATGACTCCTGCCGATGGCTGTGACCCTGCGCCGTGCTACGTCGACCAGGCATAGGCTTAGACGGCCTCGTTGGACTCGTCCTCGAACGCCGCGAACAGCGGTTCGTCTTCAACGATTTCAGCTTCAGCGATAACTTCATAGCTCATCAGGCCAGCCGCGATTTCGCGCAACGCCATGACAGTAGGCTTATCGTTTTCCCAAGCCAGCTTTGGCTCTTTGCCGCCGGTCGCCAATTGACGAGCACGTTTGGTAGAGAGCATGACCAGCTCAAAGCGGTTAGCCACGTGATCTAGGCAGTCTTCAACGGTTACGCGGGCCATGGTATTCCTCGTAGCAAATGCAATATGCGCGCTGCCCGGATGGGCGAGCGGACTGAACAGTTTAAAAAATCACCAGCGTTTAGGGAAGCGCTGATTTTTCAACCGACTCTCCAACGCGCTACAAGTGCCAATGTAAAGCCCTTGCAGCGGTTTTGGGAAGTGCTCTTTAGCCCAACAGTTCAGCCAATAATTTGCCGAAACGCTGCTGCTGACGCTTTTGATGGAGCTGGTTGGTACGGAAAATCGCTTTCAGATCGTCCAGGGCAGTGGCGAAGTCATCGTTGATGATCAGGTAGTCGTAGTCGACGTAATGACTCATCTCGCTGACCGCTTCACGCATCCGCCCTTCGATGATTTCATCGCTGTCCTGGCCGCGATTGGTCAGGCGCTGGCGCAAGGCCTGCTGGGACGGCGGCAGAATAAAGATCGAGCGGGCCTGGGGCATCAACTTGCGTACTTGCTCGGCGCCTTGCCAGTCGATTTCCAGAATCAGGTCGTGGCCTTCATCCAGGGTCTGCTGCAAATGGCTTTGCGACGTGCCATAGAGGTTGCCGAAGACTTCGGCGCGCTCGAGGAAATCACCGTGCTCGATCATCCGCACGAACTCGGCGCGGTCGACAAAGTTGTAGTTCACGCCATTGACTTCACCCGGGCGCATGGCGCGGGTGGTGTGGGAAACCGATACGCGGATTTGCGGCTGCGCGTCGATCAGGGCCTTGACCAGGCTGGTCTTGCCCGCGCCCGAAGGGGCGGAAATGATGTAGAGGGTGCCGGTGCTGTGGGTCATGTCGGGGTAGCCTTACTCAATATTCTGCACTTGTTCGCGCATCTGCTCGATCAACACTTTGAGGTTGACCGCAGCCTGGGTGCTGCGCGGGTCGAAGGCTTTGGAGCCCAGTGTATTGGCTTCGCGGTTGAGCTCCTGCATCAGGAAGTCCAGACGCCGACCGGCAGCGCCGCCGGACTTGAGCACGCGGCGAACTTCAATGATGTGGGTGCTCAACCGGTCCAGCTCTTCGGCCACGTCGCTTTTTTGCGCGAGCATGACCATTTCCTGTTCCAGGCGCTGCGGGTCCATCTCGGCCTTCATGTCGGCGAAGCGGTCGAGGACTTTCTGGCGCTGGGTCGCGAGCATCTGCGGGACCAGTTCCCGCAGGATTACCACGTCTTCTTCGATGGAGCTCAGACGGTCGCTGATCAGCCGGGCCAGCTCCGCGCCTTCGCGCTCGCGGCCACTCTTGAGCTCCTTCAAACCCTGGTTGAACAGGTTCAAGGCTTCAGCGTTCAGCGCTTGCGGGTCGGTCGCATCGGCCACCAGTACGCCCGGCCAGGCCAGAACTTCCAGCGGGTTCAAGGCTGCCGGGTGCTTGATCAGGCTGGCCACGGTCTCCGCCGCAGCTACAAGCTGCGCGGCGCGCTCACGATCAACCTGCAACGGCTTGCCGGTGGTTTCTTCGGTAAAACGCAAGGTGCATTCGAGTTTTCCGCGGGACAAACCCTGGCGCAGCGCTTCGCGAACAGCACCTTCAAGGTCACGAAAAGACTCCGGCAGACGCAGGTGCGGTTCCAGGTAGCGGCTATTGACCGAGCGCAACTCCCAGCTCAGGGTGCCCTGGGCGCCGGCTTTTTCGACGCGGGCGAAGGCGGTCATGCTATGCACCATGGAGGTACCTCGCGATTCGGTCCCGCTATCAACCTCGAAAGGTTTGAGCGGACCTGATGGATAAATTAAAGCCGACAGGCTGCAAAGGCGCAGGATTGTAACGCAGTGCAGCGAATGCCCCCAGACCCAGCGTGTGACAAAGCGCTGCAGGCGCCCGGCGGTCAGTCCCAGGCCCTTGTTCAGAGCCTTCAGTCGGGACGCAGGATTTTTAGAAGTGCCCAGTCGGTGCTGCGGGCTCTATAATGCTCGGCAGATTTCCGTCCCCCGTACAGGTATTCCCTATGAAACGTCCAAGTGGTCGCGCTGCCGATCAGCTCCGCTCGATCCGCATCACCCGCAACTACACCAAACACGCCGAGGGTTCTGTACTGGTCGAGTTCGGTGACACCAAGGTGATTTGCACGGTCAGCGTCGAAAATGGCGTGCCGCGCTTCCTCAAGGGTCAGGGCCAGGGTTGGTTGACTGCTGAATACGGCATGCTGCCGCGCGCCACTGGCGAGCGTAACCAGCGTGAAGCGAGCCGTGGCAAACAAGGTGGTCGCACCCTGGAGATCCAGCGTTTGATCGGCCGTTCCCTGCGTGCCGCACTGGATATGTCCAAGCTGGGTGATATCACCCTGTACGTCGACTGCGATGTGATCCAGGCCGATGGCGGCACTCGCACTGCGTCGATCACCGGCGCCATGGTTGCCCTGATCGATGCCTTGAAAGTCATCAAGAAGCGTGGCGGCCTGAAAGGCGGTGACCCGCTCAAGCAAATGATTGCGGCTGTTTCGGTGGGTATGTACCAGGGCGAGCCTGTGCTTGATCTGGACTACCTGGAAGACTCGGCTGCCGAGACTGACCTCAACGTCGTGATGACCAGCACCGGTGGCTTCATTGAAGTTCAGGGTACTGCCGAAGGCGCTCCGTTCCAGCCTGAAGAGCTGAACGCAATGCTGGCATTGGCGAAGAAAGGCATGAACGAAATTTTCGAGCTGCAGAACGCTGCTCTGGCTGACTGATTGCCCGACTTCCAGCAAGGAGAGCGTTACCATGAGTGAGGACCAGCTTCCACTGCCTGCGCCGAGCCGTGAGGTTCGTCAGTGGGCGATGTTTTGTCACCTCTCCGCGCTGCTGGGGATCTGGATTCCATTCGGTACGCTGATCGGGCCGCTGATTCTCTGGCAGTGGAAGCGCGAAACGGACCCGTTCATCGATGCCCAGGGCAAGGAAGCGCTGAACTTTCAGCTCACCGTCGCCATTGCATCGGCGATCTGCTTCTTGCTGATGGTGATAGTGATCGGGTTCTTCCTGTTCGGGCTGGTGGCGATCGGTGCTTTGGTGCTGACGATCATTGCCGGGGTCAAGGCCAATGAAGGGCAGCCGTATCGCTATCCTTTCACCTGGCGCTTGATCAAATAGATCCCAGTAGCACTGAAGATCCCCTGTGGGAGATTGCTCGCGATGAGGCCATTACATCCAGCATCGATGTGACTGCCAGACCGCTATCGCGAGCAAGCTCGCTCCCACATTAGATTTCAGCGCCCACAAAAAAGCCGACATCGCTGTCGGCTTTTTTGTGGCCGCGAAAAGACGCTTAGATAGTCAGCGTCCAGTCGTAATCCACGATCAGCGGTGCATGCTGCGAGAAGCGCGGCTGACGAGGCAGGCGTGCGCTACGGACGAAACGACGCAGGCCCGGAGTCAGCAGCTGGTAGTCGAAACGCCAGCCCAGGTTGAGCATCTCGGCCTGTTCGTTGTCCGGCCACCAGCTGTACTGGTCGCCTTCACGGCTGACTTCACGCAGGGCGTCGACATAACCCATGTTGCCGACAATCTCGTCCATCCAGGCCCGTTCAGGCGCCAGGAAACCCGGAGATTGTTGGCTGTCACGCCAGTTCTTGATATCCAGCTTCTGTTGCGCCACGTAGAGCGAGCCACAATAAATGTACTCGCGCCGTTTGCGCCGCTGTTTATCCAGATAGCGAGCGAAGTCGTCCATAAGCTTGAATTTCTGGTTCAAGTCTTCATCACCATTCTGCCCTGATGGAAGCAGCAAGGTCGCGATGCTGACCTTGTCGAAATCGGCTTGCAGGTAGCGCCCGTAGCGGTCCGCCGTCTCAAAACCGAGACCGCTGATGACAGCCTTCGGTTGCAGCCGCGAATACAAAGCCACACCACCTTGGGCGGGGACTTCGGCTTCGCAGGCATAAAGGAAGTAGCCATCCAGTTGGAAGGCTGGGTCATCCAGTTCAAAGGCGGAGGCACGGGTGTCCTGCAAGCAGATGACGTCGGCATTCTGTGCTTGCAACCAACTGAGCAAACCACGCTCGACTGCAGCCTGAATACCATTGACGTTCACACTGATGATCCGCATAAGTGGCCCCAAAAATCGCGTGCGGGTATGATACCCGAGGTCTACCTAATTAGCTAAATCCGTGATATTGGGGCTTTTTTCATGCAGGCGTATCAGCGCGATTTCATTCGTTTTGCCATCGATCGCGGCGTTTTGCGCTTCGGTGAGTTCACCCTGAAGTCCGGACGTACCAGTCCTTACTTCTTCAATGCCGGTCTGTTCAACAGCGGTTCGGCCCTGGCGCAACTCGGTCGTTTCTACGCGGCAGCCATTGTTGAAAGCGGAATTTCTTTCGACGTGCTGTTCGGCCCGGCCTACAAAGGTATCCCGTTGGCGGCGACGACTGCTGTGGCATTGGCTGAGCATCATCAACTCGATCTGCCATGGTGCTTCAATCGCAAGGAAGCCAAGGCTCACGGTGAGGGTGGCAGCCTGGTCGGCGCGCCATTGACCGGCGACGTGCTGATCATTGACGACGTGATCACCGCGGGCACCGCCATCCGTGAAGTGATGCAGATCATTGCTTCCCAGGAAGGCGCCAAGGCGGCCGGTGTACTGATCGCCCTGAACCGTCAGGAGCGTGGCACCGGTGAATTGTCGGCAATCCAGGAAGTCGAACGTGACTTCGGCATTCCAGTGATCAGCATTGTTTCGCTGAACCAGGTGCTCGAATTCCTGGCTGACGATCCGCAGCTCAAGCAGCATTTGCCTGCGGTTGAAGCCTACCGCGCACAGTTCGGCGTCTGACATCACCGCAAATAAAAAAGCCCTCTGTAGGAGCGAGCTTGCTCGCGATGGACTCAAGGGCATCGCGTTTATCCAGGATAAACGCGTCACCGTTAACGTCCATCGCGAGCAAGCTCGCTCCTACAAGGGGTCTCTTTCAGCGATTAGTGACGCTTGCGATTGCTGATTAGTGTGCCCACGCCGGTGTCGGTGAAGATTTCCAGCAACACCGCGTTCGGTACACGGCCATCGATAATGTGCGAAGTGGTCACGCCGCCTTGCACTGCTTCCAGTGCGCAACGGATCTTCGGCAGCATGCCACCGTAGATGGTCCCGTCAGCGATCAGCTCGTTGACCTGCTCGGTAGTCAGGCCGGTCAGGACTTTGCCCTGCTTGTCCATCAGGCCGGCAATGTTGGTCAGCAGCATCAGCTTCTCGGCCTTGAGGGCTTCAGCGACCTTGCCGGCCACCAGGTCGGCATTGATGTTGTACGACTCGCCATTGGCGCCGACACCGATCGGTGCGATGACCGGGATGAAATCACCTTTGACCAGCAGGTTCAGCAGGTCGGTGTTGATCCCGACTACTTCACCAACGTGGCCGATGTCGATGATTTCCGGGGTGGTCATTTCCGGCGTCTGCCGGGTGACGGTGAGCTTTTTCGCGCGAATCAGCTCGGCGTCCTTGCCGGTCAGGCCGATGGCGCTGCCGCCGTGACGGTTGATCAGGTTGACGATGTCTTTGTTCACCTGGCCGCCGAGGACCATTTCCACCACGTCCATGGTCTGCGCATCGGTAACGCGCATGCCGTCGACGAAATGGCTCTCGATCGACAGCCGCTTGAGCAGATCACCGATTTGCGGACCGCCACCGTGAACGACCACCGGGTTGATGCCCACGGCCTTCATCAGCACGATATCGCGAGCAAAGCCGGTTTTCAGCTCGTCACTTTCCATAGCGTTGCCGCCATATTTGATCACCAGCGTCTTGCCGACGTAGCGGCGAATATAAGGCAGCGCTTCGGATAGAACCTTGGCGGTGTTGGCGGCGGCATCGCGTTCGAGGGTCATTCAGGGCTCCGGTGAAGCTATCTAGTCAATCAGAACGGTAGTTGTAGATCAGGGGCAACACGTTTCAGCTGGGCGTGGAACACGTCCTTGATACGCTGCAACTCGGCCTCGGAATCGGCTTCGAAACGCAGTACCAGCACCGGCGTGGTGTTGGAGGCGCGAACCAGGCCCCAGCCTTCTGCGTAGTCGACCCGCACACCATCAATGGTGGTCAGGTCGGCGCCTTCGCCCCACTGCGCGTCGTGCAGTGCATCAATGATGCTGAATTTGCTCTCTTCGGTCACATGGATATTGATTTCCGGCGTAGAAATATCGTTCGGGAAGGTCGCAAACAACTCCTCCGCAGTGGATTTTTCCTTGCTGAGGATCTCCAGCAGCCGCGCGGCGCTGTAGATGCCGTCGTCGAAACCGAACCAGCGCTCCTTGAAGAAGATATGCCCGCTCATTTCGCCGGCCAACAGAGCGCCAGTTTGCTTCATTTTCTTTTTGATCAACGAATGACCGGTCTTCCACATTAGCGGACGACCACCGTACTCCTTGATCAGCGGCGTCAAGCGACGGGTACATTTGACGTCGAAAATGATTTCTGCGTCCGGATTGCGCGCTACAACATCGCGAGCGAACAGCATCAGCAGGCGGTCCGGGAAGACAATGCTGCCGGTGTTGGTCACCACACCAACGCGGTCGCCGTCGCCGTCGAAGGCCAGGCCCAGGTCAGCGTTGGTTTCCTTGACCTTGGCGATCAGGTCCACCAGGTTTTCAGGCTTGCCCGGATCCGGGTGGTGGTTCGGGAAGTTGCCGTCGACTTCGCAGAACAGCGGAATGACTTCGCAGTTCAGGGCTTCGATCAATTGCGGGGCGATCACGCCGGCGGCGCCGTTGCCGCAATCGACTACCACTTTCAGGCGGCGAGCCAGTTTGATGTCCTGGACGATTTCGGTGTTGTAGCGCTCGAGTATCTCGACCTTGGTGATGCTGCCCTTGCCGCTGCTCAGGTTGTTGGTCTTGAGGCGTTCGTGCAGGGCCTGGATCTGTTCGTTCGCCAGAGTGTCACCGGCAATGACGATCTTGAAGCCGTTGTAGTTCGATGGGTTGTGGCTACCGGTAAGCATCACACCGGATTTGCCGGCCAATACGTTGGCGGCGTAATACAGCGCAGGCGTTGGCACCAGGCCGACATCGCTGACGTGGCAACCGCTGTCGGCCAGGCCCTGGATCAGTCGTTCCACCAGCTCTGGACCGGACAGACGGCCGTCGCGGCCAACGGAAACGTTTGGTTCGTCCTGAGCCAGGCTCTGGGAACCGATAGCGCGGCCGAGCCAGTAAGCGGTTTCGGCGTTCAAGAATTCCGGGACGGTGCCGCGGATGTCGTAGGCGCGGAAAATGCTGTCGGGGAACTTCGGTGCGACTTGACCTGGGGTGCTCATTTCTGGAAATGCTCCATCTCGAAAGTGGCTGGACCTGCCTGCGAAAAACTCGTCGGCAGTCTCAAACTGAAGGATATGACGGCGTATTCGGCAGAGAGTTCGTGGTGTGCAAAGGCCATGTCACCAGAATCCGCGACCGAATGGCCCGTCAATGCCTTGATTTTCGGCGGTAAAGGTTCCAATGAGGGCTGCGCAATTTTTTCGTCCCTGAAATACAAAGTGCGGGTTTCAGGCCGGGCAGGGCGCCTGGCCTTTCTATGATCAGTGGCTACCGGAGTGTCCGAAACCGCCGGTACCGCGCTGGGTTTCATCGAACTCTTCGACCAGCTCGAAGTGCGCTTGAACCACGGGCACCAGCACCAGCTGGGCCAGGCGTTCGCCAATCACGATGTTGAAATCGGTCTGGCCACGGTTCCAGCACGACACCATCAACGGGCCCTGGTAATCAGAGTCGATCAGGCCGACCAGATTGCCCAGCACGATGCCGTGCTTATGGCCCAGGCCTGAGCGCGGCAGAATCAGCGCCGCCAAACCCGGATCGCCGATGTAAACCGACAGGCCGGTAGGGATCAGCAGGGTTTCGCCTGGCTTGATGACAGTGTCTTTTTCCAGCATCGCGCGCAGGTCGAGGCCGGCGGAGCCTGGCGTGGCGTATTGCGGCAGCGGGAATTCGGTGCCAATGCGTGGGTCGAGGATCTTGGCTTGCAAAGCGTGCATGTAAATTAAACCTGGTTCAGACGTTCGGCGATAAAAGTGATCAGCTGGCGGGCAATCTTGCCCTTGCTGGTCTGGGCAAAGAGAGTTGCGTGCAACTCCCGGTCAATCACGCTGCAGGCGTTTTCCTCGCTGTTGAAGCCAATGCTCGGGTTGGCGACATCATTGGCAACGATCAGATCGAGGTTTTTGTCTTTCAATTTGCGTGCAGCGTAGTCGAGCAGATGTTCGGTTTCAGCCGCGAAGCCGACACTGAACGGACGGTCGGGACGGGTGGCGATGGAGGCCAGAATGTCTGGGTTGCGCACCATTTGCAGCAACAAGCCGTCACCGTTTGTAGGGTCTTTCTTGAGTTTCTGTGGGGCGACGACTTCGGGGCGGTAGTCAGCGACCGCCGCGGAGGCGATGAACAGGTCGCAGGGGATCGCGGCTTCGCAGGCGGCTAGCATATCCCGGGCGCTGACCACATCGATTCGGGTCACTCGATCCGGGGTCGGCAAATGCACCGGGCCGGTGATCAAGGTCACGCGGGCACCGGCCTCGACCGCCGCTTCCGCCAGGGCAAAGCCCATTTTTCCGGAGCTGTGGTTGGTGATGTAGCGTACCGGGTCGATGTTTTCCTGGGTCGGGCCGGCGGTGATCAGCACGTGCTTGCCGGTCAACGACTGGCGCTTGAAACACTCGGCGGCACAGAGCGCGAGGTCGTCGGCTTCGAGCATGCGGCCCATGCCGACGTCGCCGCAGGCCTGGCTCCCTGAAGCCGGGCCGAACACCCGCAGGCCACGGCTTTCGAGCAATTGGGTGTTGGCCTGGGTGGCCGGATCGCGCCACATGGCCTGGTTCATGGCCGGGGCAATAGCGACGGTGGCATCGGTGGCCAGGACCAGGGTGGTCAGCAGGTCATCGGCAATGCCCTGGGCCAGGCGGGCGATCAGATCCGCGGTGGCGGGGGCGATCAGCACCAGATCGGCCCATTTCGCCAGCTCGATATGGCCCATCGCGGCTTCGGCCGCCGGGTCGAGCAGGTCCATATGGACCGGGTTTCCCGATAGGGCCTGCATGGTCAGCGGGGTGATGAACTCGCTGCCGCCACGGGTCATGACCACGCGCACTTCGGCGCCCTGGTCGAGGAGTCGGCGAACCAGTTCGGCGCTCTTATAAGCGGCAATGCCGCCGCCGACGCCGAGAACAATGCGTTTCCGATACAGACGCTGCATAGGCTTGCCTTTCGTTCAGTGATGACTACGTGCGACGCCTCCTCCCCAGGTGAAATCGCACGCTAAAAAGATGGGCTAAGATAGCACAGCGACCGCCACGGAACAGCGGCGCCCACACACATGGAGGTGCTATGAGCATTCGCGATTGGCCTGCGGCGGAGCGTCCGCGGGAGAAACTTCTGGAGCAGGGTTCGGCCAGTCTTTCCGACGCCGAGTTGCTGGCGATCTTTCTACGAACCGGGGTCAGCGGCAAAAGTGCAGTCGATCTTGCGCGACACTTGCTGCTGCAATTTGGCAGCCTGCGGGCGTTACTGGAGGCGGATCAGCTGGCATTCAGCCGCCAGTTGGGGCTGGGTCCGGCGAAGTTCGCTCAATTGCAGGCGGTGCTGGAGATGGCCCGGCGACATCTGGCTGAAAGGCTGCGGCGGGATTCGGTGCTGGAAAGTCCGTTAGCCGTACGCGACTACCTCAAGGCCTTGCTTCGGCATGAGCCCCACGAAGTGTTTGGTTGTCTGTTTTTGGATACCAAGCATCGAGTGCTGGGGTTCGAGGCACTGTTCAGAGGCTCGATCGACACCACCAGCGTCTATCCCCGGCAGGTGGTCAAGCGTGCGTTGGCATACAACGCGGCGGCCTTGATCCTGTGTCACAACCACCCTTCGGGCATCGCCGAGCCGAGTCAGGCCGACCGCGTACTGACCAAGCGCCTGCAGAAGGCGCTGGCCTTGATCGATGTGCGGGTGCTCGACCATTTCATCATCGGTGAAGGCGACCCGCTGTCGATGTCCGAGTATGGGTGGATGTAGAGAGGCAGCGGCAAGCCTCAAGCTGCAAGCTGCAAGCGGCAAGACAGAGCGGTACGCGCTCTGAACTTGCGGCTGGCTACTTGATGCTGACCTTCGAGTAATCCTGGCGACCGAACGGGCTGACCTGGTAGCCCTGCACCTCCTTGCGCGTCAGGGCGAAGGCGGTCGGGTGCGCCAGTGGCAGCCAGAGCGCCTGTTGCTGGATCTGCGCCTGGGCCTGTTGGTAGAGCTTGCTGCGTACACCCTGCTCGCTGGTGGTTTTACCGGCGCTGATCAGTTTGTCCAGGCCCTGGTCGCAGTAACGGGCGAAGTTGGTCCCGGATTTCACCGCGGCGCAGGAAAACTGCGGGGTCAGGAAGTTATCCGGGTCGCCGTTATCGCCAGCCCAGCCCATGAATAGCAGGTCGTGTTCACCGGCTTTGGCCCGGCGAATCAGCTCGCCCCACTCGATGACCCGAATCTCGGCCTGAATACCGACCTCGGCCAGATCCGCCTGCAACAGCTGGGCGCCCAGGCTTGGGTTGGGGTTGAGCAGGCTGCCCGAGGGGCGGGTCCAGAGGGTGGTTTTGAAACCGTCCTTGAGCCCGGTCCTGGCCAGCAGCTCCCGCGCCTTGGCGACGTTATGGGAGTAGCCCGGCAGTTCCTTGGCGTAGCTCCAGGTGTTGGGTGGGTAAGGGCCATTGGCGGGTTCGGCGGTGTCTTCGAAGACGGCCTTGAGGTAGCTGGACTTATCGAAAGCGAGGTTGATTGCCTGGCGTACTTCAGGCTTGTCCAGCGGCGGGTGCTGGCTGTTGATGGCGACAAACGCGGTCATGAAGGCCGCGGTGCTCTCGACTTTAAGCGTCGATTCCTTGCTGGCGACTTGCACGTCCAGGGGTTTGGGCGACAGGGCGATCTGGCACTCGTTGCGCCGCAGTTTTTGCAGGCGCACGTTGGCGTCCGGGGTGATGGCGAACACCAGGGTGTCCACCGCAGGCTTGCCGCCGAAGTAATCGCGGTTGGCCTTGTAGCGAACCGCTGCGTCCTTCTGGAAACGCCCGAAGATGAATGGGCCGCTGCCGATCGGCTGGCTGTTGAGTTTCTCCGGGGTGCCGGCCTTGAGTAACTGGTCGGCATATTCTGCCGAATAGATCGAGGCGAAGCCCATGCTCAGGGTCGCAAGGAAAGTCGAATCCGGATGGTCGAGGGTGAACCGCACGGTCAGCGGGTCGAGTGCGTCGATCTTTTTGATCAGCGCCGGCAATTGCATCGATTGTGCATGGGGGAAACCGCTCTGGGCGACCTTATGCCATGGGTTGGCCGGGTCAAGCATCCGCTCGAAGCTGAACTTCACGTCTTCTGCGGTCAGCTCGCGGCTGGGGCTGAAGTATTCGGTGCGATGGAATTTCACCTGCGGATGCAGCTTGAAGACATACGTCAGGCCGTCAGTGGAAACTTCCCAGCTGTCAGCGAGGCTGGGTACCACTTTGCCGCTGGCGGTATCAAAGTCCACCAGGCGATTCATCAGCACGTCGGCGGACGCATTGGTGGTGGTCAGCGAGTTGTATTGCACCACGTCAAAACCTTCCGGGCTGGCCTCGGTGCAGACGCTCAGGGCGGCGGCATGGGCCAGCGGGCTCAGAAAGGGAGCGAGCAGTAGCGGTAGGGCTGCGAGGCGCATATTCGGTTTCCTTTGCAGATCGGAGGCCCATCTGCGAGTGCAGTCTGGAAAAGGCTTACCCTAGTGGTCTCTTTTGAAAATGACTATGCAATTTTTCAGTTTGGCGTTTCCTGCTTGTGGTCTTTTGAGGGGTAAATGGCCAGATGAGTGGTCTTTCTGACAAAATCAGAGCCATTTTTTCTGAAAAACAGCTCCATTGCCTCGTTTGATCAAGGTGATTTACAGGTAATCTGTATGGCTGAGTCGTGGGTAAAGGCAGCCAGGTGCAAATTCAGCGACGAGCGGTAACCTGCGCCGGCAGCCTTTGACTGAGGCGCCCGGAGCAAGAAACTCGGGCCTTTACGAAAGGCAGATCACATCGGCTGTTGTTGCAATGGGGTCTTTCTGGTATAAAGCAGCGCTCTTTTCTAGGGGCCCGGTTCCTTCGCTTGTAGGTGTAGCCGGTAAGACCCTTAAAGAAACGCGGCGCCTGGCGCCAAATGACTGAGAGATTAAGCGGCCAACCCATGCCGGGTTGGGCATGTGGTTTTAGAGGGCTGAGGCATGTCGAGAGTCTGTCAAGTTACCGGTAAGGGTCCGGTGACTGGGAATAACATTTCCCACGCAAACAACAAAACCCGTCGTCGTTTCCTGCCGAACCTGCAGCATCACCGCTTCTGGGTCGAGTCCGAGAAGCGTTTTGTGCGTCTGCGCGTATCTGCCAAAGGCATGCGTATCATCGACAAGCGTGGCATTGATGTCGTGCTGGTCGAAATTCGCCGCAATGGCGCTAAGGTCTAAGGGAGATAATCATGCGTGAATTGATCCGTTTGGTGTCGAGTGCCGGTACTGGCCACTTCTACACCACTGATAAGAACAAGCGCACCACTCCGGATAAAATCGAAATCAAAAAATTCGATCCGCGGGTTCGCAAGCACGTGATCTACAAAGAAGCCAAAATCAAGTAATTGGTTTTGTCTCTTAAGAAAAAGGCCCGTATCGCGAGATACGGGCCTTTTTCTTTGTGCCGAATTTTTACGACCTAAGCATCAGCCGCAGGTAATGCGCCTGATGATGTTGTCCGAGTCGGCTTCCAGGTTGATGCGATTTGGACGCAGGTCCATGGTTGATGCGTGCAGTGGGCCGGTGACGCGGACGGGCGCGCCATCTGCTTTGGCACGGACCTCCTCGAGTAATTCCGGGGTAAAACGCTTGCCAATGGTGTACTGGGCGACGCTTGTATTGCATTGATCAGAATTAGACATCATTTACTTCCTTGTTTGATGAATGTGCGGGCGGGCAATCAGCCCCAGCGCACGCTTGTATTGAATTTCTGGGTTAAAGACGCGTTCCATTTACGTGGTTTCGGCACTGTCCCAAGTGGTATACCTTCAGCTCTGCGAGGTCTGCGCCTCACTGGAGCTTGGTACGCATCCATGGATATTGCCTCTGTCGATATGTATCGCGGTATTAGCCAGGCAGGAGGGCCGCCAGCGAACGAAAAAAAGCCCCGCCAAAAAGGCAGGGCTTCGTGGAACCCTCTAATCAAAGGGTTTCAAGCTTTCTGTTCAAACACTACGTAAACTTTCCGACAGTGTTCGAGTACTTCCCAGGTACCTTTGAAACCTGCGGGGATGACAAAACGATCGCCCACGCGGAGTGTCTTTGCGTTGCCTTCTCCGTCCCGCAGAACGGAAACGCCCTGCACGATCTCGCAGTATTCGTGCTCGGTATAGTTGACTGTCCATTGGCCCACGGCGCCTTCCCACACGCCCGCGTTCATCTGGCCACAAGGGCTGTTGTAGTGGTTGTAGATGACTTGCTCGGGGTCGCCCTTGAGGACTTTTTCCTGGACCGGGCGAAAGCGCTCCGCCTGGGTATTGGCCTGGTTGAAGTCGACGATGTCCTGGATACTCATTGTTTTATCCCCCGTGATTGCGACGCGAGTGGCTGGTAAGCCCAAAGTCTATGTTTATTAAAATGAACATCGCAAGGCCGTTTTAGCGCCCTGTGTCAAATATATTGAAACTAGAGGTGCCGCTGGTTTAGGGTGATGGTTGCCTTGGGCCGAAGTGAAGGCTGGCCGGGCAGAATTCCTGAGGGTGCCTGCGTAGAACGCGTAGCACCTGTATTCAATAAGAGGAGGACATTCGTATGACCACCCTGACTCGTGCCGACTGGGAGCAACGCGCCCGTGATCTGAAGATCGAAGGCCGTGCTTACATCAATGGCGAATACACCGCTGCAGTCTCCAATGAGACGTTCGAGTGCATTAGCCCGGTCGATGGTCGCCTGCTGGGCAAGATCGCCAGCTGTGACGTCGCCGACGCCCAGCGTGCAGTTGAAAATGCCCGTACTACCTTCAATTCCGGTGTCTGGTCGCGGCTGGCGCCGAGCAAGCGCAAATCCACCATGATTCGTTTCGCCGGCTTGTTGAAAAAGCACGCCGAAGAACTGGCCCTGCTTGAAACCCTCGACATGGGCAAGCCGATCAGCGATTCCCTGGGCATCGATGTTCCGGGCGCAGCGCAAGCGCTGAGCTGGAGCGGCGAAGCTATCGACAAGATCTACGATGAAGTCGCTGCCACGCCGCATGATCAGTTGGGTCTGGTGACCCGCGAGCCCGTCGGTGTAGTGGCCGCCATCGTGCCGTGGAACTTTCCGTTGACGATGGCCTGCTGGAAACTCGGCCCGGCGTTGTCCACCGGTAACTCGGTGATCCTCAAACCGTCCGAAAAATCGCCGCTGACCGCCATCCGCATCGCCGCTCTGGCCGTTGAAGCTGGTATTCCGGCGGGTGTGTTGAACGTGCTGCCCGGTTACGGCCATACCGTCGGCAAGGCGCTGGCTTTGCACATTGACGTCGACACGCTGGTATTCACCGGCTCGTCGAAGATCGCCAAGCAGTTGCTGATCTACTCCGGCGAATCGAACATGAAGCGCGTCTGGCTCGAAGCCGGTGGCAAGAGCCCGAACATCGTGTTCGCCGATGCGCCGGACCTGCAAGCCGCCGCCGAAGCTGCGGCCGGTGCCATCGCATTCAACCAGGGCCAAGTCTGCACCGCCGGTTCGCGTCTGCTGGTCGAGCGTTCGATCAAGGACCGTTTCCTGCCGCTGGTGATCGAAGCCCTCAAAGGCTGGAAGCCTGGCAACCCACTGAACCCGGAGACCAACGTCGGTGCGATGGTGGATACCCAGCAGATGAACACCGTGCTGTCGTACATCGAATCCGGTCATAGCGATGGCGCCAAACTGGTGGCGGGTGGCAAGCGCATCCTCGAGGAAACCGGCGGTACCTACGTTGAGCCGACGATCTTCGATGGCGTGAGCAATGCGATGAAGATCGCCCAGGAAGAAATCTTTGGTCCGGTGCTTTCAGTCATTACCTTCGACACCGTGGAAGACGCCATTCAGATCGCCAACGACACGCCCTATGGCCTGGCCGCGGCGGTGTGGACGTCCAACATTTCCAAGGCGCACCTGACCGCCAAGGCATTGCGTGCCGGTAGTGTCTGGATCAACCAGTACAATGGCGGCGATATGACCGCGCCGTTTGGTGGCTTCAAGCAATCGGGCAATGGTCGCGACAAATCGCTGCACGCGTTCGACAAATACACTGAGCTGAAGGCGACCTGGATCAAGTTGTAACTCCCTGTGGGAGCGAGCTTGCTCCGGGCGGCGTTCCGACGATAGCGGTCTGACAGTCACAGTCCATCGCGAGTAATCCATCTCGCAGCCGGGCTTTCCTCCAGGAAGGTCCGGCTGTGTTGTTTCAGCCATCGAATAAAAGCCATCCACAGGAGCGTGGAAATGCGTTGGGCGACTTATTTCGCCGTATTGGCGTCTGTCCTGAGTGTCGGTCTGGCGCTGGGCGTCAGCATGCCGTTGGTGTCGTTGCGTCTGGAAGGCTGGGGTTATGGTTCGTTCGCTATTGGGGTAATGGCGGCGATGCCAGCAATGGGCGTACTCCTCGGCGCCAAGATCTCGAACCGTCTGGCGGCGCATTTCGGTACCGCGGGCTTGATGCGCTTGTGCCTGTGGTGCGGGGCGGTATCGATCGGCCTGCTGGCGCTGTTGCCGAGCTACCCGATCTGGCTGGTGTTGCGCCTGATGATCGGGGTCATCCTGACTATCGTCTTTATTCTCGGTGAAAGCTGGATCAACCAGTTAGTGGTGGAACAATGGCGCGGTCGTTTGGTGGCGCTGTACGGCAGCAGCTATGCCTTGAGCCAGCTGTCCGGGCCGCTGCTGCTGGGTGCTCTGGGAACCGAGGGTGATTACGGTTTCTGGGTCGGGGTCGGGCTGCTGGTGATCTCGCCGTTCCTGCTACTGGGGCGTAGCGGGGCGCCGACCAGCGAGGGACTTGGCGTGACCTTGGGCGATTTGCTGGGATTTTGCCGCGGGTTGCCGGCGATTGCCTGGGCGGTAGCGCTGTTCGCGGCGTTCGAAGCGATGATCCTGACCTTGCTGCCGGTCTATTGCTTGCGCCAGGGCTTCACCACCGAAATTGCCCTGGCGATGGTCAGCACCGTGGTGGTCGGCGATGCTTTGTTGCAACTACCGATTGGTGCGCTGGCCGATCGGCTGTCACGGCGCACACTGTTTACCGGTTGTGCAGTGATCCTGATGCTGTCGAGTCTGGCAATTCCGCTGCTGATCGATACCTTGCTGATCTGGCCGCTGTGGGTGCTGTTCGGGGCCAGTGCCGGCGGCTTGTTTACCCTGTCGTTGATTCTGATCGGCGAACGTTATCGCGACGATGCACTGGTCCGCGCCAATGCCCACGTCGCGCAGTTGTGGGGTATCGGCTGCCTGATCGGGCCGTTGGTGGCAGGGGCGGGCAGTCAGTGGATCAGCGGGCATGCCCTGCCATTGTTGATGGCGGCCGGGGCGTTCGGTCTGGTGATTCTGGTGTCGCGTCAGGGGGCTTTCGGGGTAGTTGCCGAAGCGGCCTAAAGTATCCGCTCCAGGCCAACGGTGGTGCTGAACCAGGCATTGAAGCGCCGCCACCAGCTTCCCGGCTCCCGGCGCAGGGTATGCAGTTGCTGATTGTCTTCGGTGACCCAGACTACCCGACCATTCTCCAGCTTGGCCTGATAACTCAGGGCCGGTGCCATGCCTTGCAGGGCCATGTCACGGACGTGTTCGGCCAGTTCAGGGCTGTCCACGATTACGCCGACTTCGGTGTTCCATAGCACCGAACGCGGGTCGAAATTGAACGAGCCGATAAAGGATTTTTTTCGGTCGAAGATGATCGCTTTGCTGTGCAGGCTGGAGTCGGATTCGCCATAAGATCCAGCCCGGAACATGTAGGGTCCGCTGCCGCCACGCTCCCCGGGTTGGCGCCGCAGTTCGAACAGCTGCACGCCATGTTCCAGCAAGGCTTTGCGGTAGGGCGCGTAACCGCCATGTACCGCTGGCACATCGGTGGCTTCGAGAGAGTTGGTCAGCAAGCTCACCGAGACCCCGGCGTCGGCGCGTCCGGTCAGGTACAGCAAGCCAGGCTGACCGGGAACGAAGTAGGCTGAGATCAAGATCAGTTCTTTGCTGACGCCCTCGAGTTCCGGCGCCAGTTGGGTGGTGAGCAGCAACTGCGGATCTGGCTCGCCATCGGCCAGCACCTTGCTCGGGGCATCCCACAATGCCTGGCTCCAGGCCCCGATCAACTCTTTGCGCCAGATGTCCATGCGCGGTTCGGTTCGAAAGGTCATCAGTTGTTGATACAACGCATGGTTCTGTTGCCGGGTTTCTGCCAGGGATTGCTCCAGCCTTGCCCGGGTGTTGGCCAGATCCTTGGCCGTCGGCTTGGTGGACATAAACTCGTCGATCGGCTTGCTCAGGGACTATTCCAGTATTGATCGAAGCTGTGCCCGAGTTGCTCGGCCACCGGACCCATACCGAGCAGGTCGATGTCAGTGAAATTCAGGTCGGGCTCGGCATCGAAATACTCATCCCCTAGATTGCGCCCGCCGACAATGGCCGCGCTGTTGTCCGCCAGCCACAGTTTGTTGTGCATGCGCCGATGTTGCAGCGACAGGTTGAGCAGTCGGCCCGCGGTCCGGGTCACGCCGGTACTGCGGCCCAGGTGCAGCGGGTTGAACACGCGAATCTGGATGTGCGGGTGGGCGGCGAGCGTGGCAATCACCTGATCCTGGCCGTCACTGGTCAAGTCATCGAGCAGTATGCGCACGCGCACGCCGCGATCGGCAGCCTTGAGCAACTCTTCCACCAACATCCGCGTGCTGATGCCGTCATGAACGATGTAGTACTGCAAGTCGAGGCTGCTTTGTGCGTTGCGGATCAGCTCGGCGCGGGCGGTGAAGGCTTCGCCACTGTCGGACAACAGACGAAAACCGGACTGCCCCTTGTAAGGCGCCGCCTGGGCCTTGATCGAGCGGCCAAACGCCGAGTCCGCCGCAGGTAAGGCTTGGCTCGGCTCGCGCGGAGCGTTGAACGTGGCGCAGCTGTTCAGGGTCAGGATGACCAGCAGAAGCAAGGGCAGAGCCCGTCTGGATCTCAAGTCGGATCGTCCCGATTGGCGGCGGTTGTCTGCATACGGACGCTGGTTTCCGAATAAAGGTCAGTCAATGGCAGCCTCGGTTTCGGCCAGCAGTTTGATCGCCGCCGCTCCCACCTTGCGCACGGCCTCTTCAATCTGTGCCGTTGGTTTGGCAGCGTAGTTCATCCGTAGACAATTGCGGTATTTGCCGGAAGCCGAAAAGATACTGCCGACGGCGATCTGTACGCCTTGATCGAGCAGGGCACGATTCAGTTTCAAGGTATCAAAGCCGTCCGGCAGTTCGACCCACAGCATGAAACTGCCTTGCGGACGGCTGGCACGTGTACCTGCGGGGAAATATCGGCTGACCCAGTCGATCATCAAGTCGCGGTTACGCTGGTACAGGCTGCGCATGCGGCGCAAGTGCGGCTCGAAATGCCCGGCCTTGAGGAATTCGGCGATGGCGATCTGTGGCTGCGGCGCGGTGGAGCCGGTGCTGATGTACTTCATGTGCAGCACCCGCTCCAGATAACGTCCCGGTGCTACCCAGCCGATACGCAGGCCTGGCGCCAGGGTTTTCGAGAACGAACTGCAGAGCAGGACTCGACCGTCTTCGTCGAAGGACTTGATGGTTCGTGGGCGCGGGTAGGTGTAGGCCAATTCGCCATACACATCATCCTCGATGATCGCCACGTCGAAGCGCTGTGCCAGGGTCAACAACGCCCGCTTGCGAGACTCCGGCATGATGTAACCCAGCGGGTTGTTGCAGTTGGGGGTCAACTGTATGGCCTTGATCGGCCACTGTTCCAAGGCCAGTTCGAGGGCATCGAGACTGATCCCGGTAAGCGGATCAGTGGGGATTTCCAGAGCCTTCATGCCCAGCCCCTTGAGGGTTTGCATGGCGCCGTGAAAGCTCGGCGAGTCCACGGCAACGATATCGCCTTGTTCGCAAGTGGCTCGAATGCTGGTGGACAGCGCCTCATGGCAGCCGGTGGTGACCACCAGGTCGTTGGCGTTCAACTGACAGCCGGAATCGAGCAGCAGGCGGGCAATCTGCTCGCGCAGTTCGAGGGTGCCGTAGATATTGTCGTAATACAGGCCGGGCATGTCTTGCCGACGGCTGATCCGGGCCAGGCCGCGCAGCAGGGGTTTGAGGGTGGGTGTGGTGATGTCCGGCATACCGCGACCCAGTTGGACCACGTCTTTGCGCGGTACCGCCCGGATTAATTCGAGAACCTGATCCCACTGGGAGATTTCCACCGGTCGTTGGGCGGGGCGCCCGACGGCGGGCAGCGCCGGCAGCTCGCGACCGACCGGGACGAAATAGCCGGATTTCGGTTTTGGCGTCGCGAGGCCGCTGTCTTCCAGCATCCGATAGGCCTGTTGCACGGTGCTCAGGCTGACCCCGTGTTCGACGCTCAAGGCCCGCACCGAAGGCAACCGGTCGCCGGGGCGATAGAAACCCTGTTCTATACGCGTGCCGAGCAGTTCGGCGAGATTGACGTAAAGGGTCATGGCGGGGCCTCGGCGGGAATTGATTCAGATAACCAGTACAGATGAAGCAAAAATACAGGATTCAGTGCTGCGATTGGAAACTCTGTATGGAGATAATACATCCGTTTTGAATCTGTAATGGTTTTGGGTGCCCGCGCATGATGTCTGCTCATGGCAACCCAAGTAAACAGGAGCTACAGACATGAACGGCTTGAGCGATGTGCGGCTTGCGTTACACAGTCAGGAACTGGCGGCAGGGCAGGAAAACGGGTCACGTGCGGCGACGGCCCGTAATGCCCCGTCCGGTCTGAGCCGTTGGGGCCTGCTGTGGCATCGCCTGCACACCCGCAAGGCCTTGCTTGATCTGACGGCCGAGCAACTGCGCGATATCGGCTTGAGCCGTGAGCAGGCGCGGGAGGAGGGGCTCAAACCGTTCTGGCGGCTCTAAGAGGCTTACCAGATGCCAGTTAAGGATCTTGAGATGAACATCGGCCCTGTGGTTGCGCCGCTGCACCTCACGCCAGCTCTTTAAGTCGATGCCACAACATCCCCAACGCCAGCAACGGCGAACGCAAATGTTTGCCACCCGGAAACGTGATGTGCGGCACCTTGGCGAACAGATCGAAACCGTCGCTTTGTTGGCCACTAATGGCTTCGGCCAACAGTTTGCCGGCCAGATGCGTGACGTTCAGACCATGACCTGAGTAGGCCTGGGCGTAATACACGTTGGGATGGTCCTTGAGACGACCAATCTGCGGCAAGCGATTGGCGCCGATGCCGATCATGCCGCCCCATTGATAGTCGATCTTCACCTCGCCCAGTTGCGGGAATACTTCCAGCATTTTTGGTCGCATATAAGCGCCGATGTCCTGCGGATCGCGCCCGGAATAGTGACAGGCACCACCAAACAGCAAGCGCCGGTCCGCCGAGAGGCGGTAGTAATCCAGTGCTACCCGTTGATCGCAGACCGCCATGTTCTGTGGCAACAAGGAATGGGCCAGGGCTTCGCTCAAGGGTTCGGTGGCGATGATGTAGCTGCCGGCGGGCAGCACCTTGCCACTGAGTTCCGGGTTGAGTTCGTTGAGATAGGCGTTGCAGCCCAGCACCAGGGTCTTGGCGCGAACTGAACCTTGAGCAGTGTGAACACGAACTTCAGGGCCGTAATCGATGCGGGTCACCGCCGATTGCTCGAACAGCTTCACGCCGAGTTGCTGCGCGGCGCCGGCTTCGCCCAGCGCGAGGTTCAACGGATGCAGATGCCCCGAGCCCATGTCGATCAAACCGCCAACGTAGCGATCAGAACCCACCACGCTGTGCATCTCATTGGCTTGCAGCAGACGGGTTGTGTGGCGATAACCGAGGCTGCGCAGCGCTTCGGCCTCTGCGGCGAACCCTTCAAGATCGCGGGGTTTGTTGGCCAGGTCACAGTAACCCCAGGTCAGGTCGCAGGGGATCTGGAAGCGTTCGACCCGCTGGCGGACCAGTTCCACGGCTTCCAGGCCCATCAGCTTCATCTGGCGCACGCCATCCGTGCCCAGCACATTGGCGAACTGATCGAGGCCATGCCCGACCCCACGGATCAACTGCCCGCCGTTGCGCCCGCTGGCACCCCAGCCGATCCTGCGAGCTTCCAACAGCACGACGCTGAGGCCGCGTTCAGCCAGTTCGATCGCCGTGTTCAACCCGGAGAAACCGCCGCCGACCACGCATACATCGGCCACTGACTCGCCTGTGAGCACCGGATGGTCGGGCTGCGGCAGGCTGCTGGCGGCATAGTAAGAGGCGGTGTGCTGGTTGCTCGGGACAGGTTGCTGAGCACGGGCGTTCATGTGCGTAATCCTGATTATTGTGTTTGAAAAACTTTACGGAGCATAAGCCGGACCTTTCAGTTTCGGCAACACCGGTCGGCCGGCGCTGTCTGGAATGTGGCTTTTAAGGCAAAATCCCAATCCATCTACTTTCCGGTAATCGCCTCGATGAGCTGCAACAGCCAGAAAATCCGTTTGCTTCGGCAGCAGATTCCCTCATTCGAGTGCGTACCTGGCTGCCATGACTGCTGTGGTCCGGTGACCACTTCGCCTGAAGAAATGTCCCGCTTGCCGCGCAAGACCGCCGCCGAGCAAGAGGCGGCGATGGATGAGCTGGACTGCGTCCACCTGGGCCCGAACGGCTGTACGGTGTACGACGAGCGGCCGCTGATCTGTCGCCTGTTCGGTACCACGCCGACCTTGCCATGCCCCAATGGCCGCCGCCCGGTGGAGATGATTCATCCGCGGGTCGAAAAGCAGATTCATGAGTACATGGCCAGTACGCGGCAGGTGTTGGTTTAAACGTTTGCCCCGAAAATCTTCAATCCGGAATCGGCAGATTCAGGCTCTCCTTCACCTCTTCCATCACGATATAGCTCTTGGATTCGCGCACATGGGGCAGTTTGAGCAGGATGTCGCCCAATAGCTTGCGGTACGAGGCCATCTCGGAAATCCGTGCCTTGACCAGGTAATCGAAATCCCCTGACACCAAATGGCACTCCAGCACATGGGGCAGTTTCAGCACGGCACGGCGGAACTCTTCGAAGGTATCGCCGGACTTGTAGTCGAGGCTAATCTCGACGAACACCAGCAGGTTGGCCTTCAAGTGCTGGGGGTTGAGCCGGGCGTTGTAGCCCATGATGATTCCTTCGCGCTCCAGGCGCCGCACTCGCTCGGTACAGGGCGTAGTCGACAGGCCGACCTTTTCCCCCAGTTCGGTGAAGGAAATACGCCCGTCCGCCTGCAGGATCCGCAGGATGTTACGGTCGATCTTGTCCAGCTCACGCTTGGTCTGGGTGTTGGTACGCATAGGGGATGCGCCTCCGTGAAAAGGGTTTTTGCCGAGAATTCTCGCCAAATATAGGCACTTATATAGTGAAAAGCACTGGCTAATGTTTTTTACACTGCGCATATCAATGCTCTGAACAACAAACGTCAGCGGTAATCCGCGATGAGGGATATGAAAATGCGCGTTCTGGTCTTGGGTAGCGGCGTCATCGGTACCGCCAGTGCCTACTATCTGGCTCGGGCCGGGTTCGAAGTAGTGGTGGTCGATCGTCAACCCGCCGCTGCCATGGAAACCAGTTTTGCCAATGCCGGGCAGGTCTCCCCAGGCTATGCCTCGCCGTGGGCCGCGCCAGGTGTGCCGCTCAAGGCCATCAAGTGGCTGTTGCAGCGCCACGCGCCGCTGGCGATCAAGGCGACCGCCGATATCGACCAATACCTGTGGATGGCGCAGATGCTGCGCAACTGCACCGCCAGCCGTTATGCGGTGAACAAGGAGCGCATGGTCCGTCTGTCCGAGTACAGCCGCGACTGCCTCGACGAACTGCGCGCCGAAACCGGCATTGCCTACGAAGGCCGCAGCCTGGGGACTACCCAGCTGTTCCGCACTCAAGCGCAACTTGACGGTGCGGCGAAAGACATCGCGGTCCTCAAAGAGTCCGGCGTACCTTTCGAGCTGCTTGACCGCGCCGGCATTGCCCGCGTCGAGCCAGCGCTGGCCAGCGTCACCGATATTCTTGCCGGTGCCTTGCGCCTGCCGAACGACCAGACCGGCGACTGCCAGATGTTCACCACCCGCCTGGCCGAAATGGCGGTGAAACTGGGCGTGGAGTTCCGCTTCGGTCAGGATATTCAACGCCTCGACTACGCTGGCGAGCGCATCAATGGCGTGTGGATCGATGGCAAGCTGGAAACCGCCGACCGCTACGTGATGGCGCTCGGCAGCTACTCGCCGCAGTTGCTCAAGCCGCTGGGGATCAAGGCACCGGTGTACCCGCTCAAGGGTTACTCGCTGACCGTGCCGATCACCAACCCGGCAATGGCCCCGACTTCGACTATCCTCGATGAGACTTTCAAGGTTGCGATCACCCGTTTCGACAACCGCATTCGGGTCGGTGGCATGGCCGAGATCGCCGGTTTTGACCTGTCGCTCAATCCACGTCGTCGCGAAACCCTGGAGATGATCGTCAACGACCTCTATCCTCAGGGCGGTGATCTGTCCCAGGCCGCTTTCTGGACCGGCCTGCGTCCGACCACTCCGGACGGCACACCGATTGTCGGTGCCACGCTGTTCCGCAATCTGTTCTTGAACACCGGTCACGGCACGCTCGGCTGGACCATGGCCTGCGGCTCTGGTCGCTTGCTGGCTGACCTGATGGCGAAGAAATCGCCACAGATCAGCGCCGAAGGCCTCGATATTTCTCGTTACGGTAATAGCCCCAAGGAGTCAGCTAAACATGTCAATCCAGCGCCAGCTCACCAATGAGCGCATGAGCCAGATCGTTGTTCATAACGGTACCGTGTATCTGGCAGGGCAAGTCGGCGACGATATGAACGCCGGGATTGAACAGCAGACCCGTGAAACCCTGGCCAATATCGAGCGTTTGCTGGATCTGGCGGGTACCGACAAGACCCGTTTGTTGTCGGTGACTATCTACATGAAAGACATCGACGCTGATTTCGTCGGCATGAACAGCGTGTGGGACAAGTGGCTGCCAAAAGGTGTGGCACCTGCCCGCGCTACAGTGGAGTCGAAACTCTGCGAACCGGAAATTCTGGTCGAGCTGTCGGTTGTGGCCGCTCTGCCTTAAGCATTAAAGGTCCCTCTCCCGGCGCTGTTAGCGGTTCACGCCGTCAGCCAGCGCCGGTTTTTCTTCCTCATGACCGCCTAGAAGTCTGCCGCCATGCGTCCTGCCCGTGCCCTGATCGATCTTCAAGCCCTGCGTCACAACTATCAATTGGCCCGCGAAGTGTCGGGAGGAGCCAAGGCTCTCGCCGTGATCAAGGCCGATGCCTATGGCCATGGCGCGGTGCGTTGCGCCCAGGCTCTGGAAGCCGAGGCGGACGGTTTTGCCGTCGCCTGCATTGAAGAGGCGCTGGAACTGCGCGCCGCTGGCATTCGTGCGCCGGTGCTGCTGCTCGAAGGCTTTTTCGAAGCCGATGAGCTGCCATTGATTGTCGAGCATGATTTCTGGTGTGTGGTGCACTCGTTATGGCAACTCGAGGCGATCGAGAAAGCCGCACTGGCCAAACCGCTGACCATCTGGCTCAAGCTCGATTCGGGCATGCACCGCGTCGGTTTGCATCCGGCGGATTACCAGGCGGCTTATCAACGCCTGCTGGCCAGCGGCAAAGTGGCGAAGATCGTCTTGATGAGCCACTTCGCCCGCGCCGACGAACTGCATTGCAGCCGCAGTGAGGAGCAGGTCGCGGTGTTCGAGGCGGCCCGCCAGGGTTTGTCGGCCCAGATCAGCCTGCGCAACTCGCCAGCCGTTCTCGGTTGGCCGAACATTCCCAGTGACTGGGTGCGTCCCGGCATCATGCTTTACGGCGCAACCCCGTTCGAGGAAGCCAATGCGCTGGCCGCGCGTCTGCAACCGGTGATGACCCTGGAATCGAAAGTGATCTGCGTACGTGAACTGCCGGCCGGCGAGCCGGTGGGCTACGGCGCGAAATTCATCACCGAGAAACCGATGCGCATCGGTGTGGTTGCCATGGGCTATGCCGACGGTTATCCGCGCCAGGCCCCTACAGGCACTCCCGTGTTGGTCGCGGGTCAACGCAGCCAGCTTCTCGGGCGGGTATCGATGGACATGTTGTGCGTCGATCTGACCGATGTGCCCCAGGCGGGCCTCGGTTCGACGGTCGAGTTGTGGGGAAAAAACATCCTCGCCAGTGACGTAGCGATGGCCGCCGAGACCATTCCCTATCAGATTTTCTGCAACCTGCGCCGAGTGCCACTGCTCTATTCCGGGAGCTGACAGGCAAAGGGCCGTACCGAAAGTCGCCTGGCCGAACAGGATTCAACCCGAAGTGTTGTAAATACTGAACGCTGTCGCCATGATAACGCTCAATATCCATACAACCTGAATCCTGGGAGGCTAATGCATTGGACGTCGGTGAACGACTGCAATCCATCCGTAAACTGAAAGGTCTTTCCCAGCGTGAACTCGCCAAGCGTGCGGGCGTCACCAATAGCACCATTTCGATGATCGAGAAAAACAGCGTCAGCCCCTCGATCAGTTCGCTGAGGAAGGTTCTTGGCGGTATCCCCATGTCCATGGTGGAATTCTTTTCCGAAGAAATCCTCCAGGAAAAACCGACTCAGATCGTCTATAAAGCCCACGAACTGATCGATATTTCCGATGGTGCAGTGACCATGAAGCTGGTCGGCAGGGCACACCCGAGCCGGGCGATTGCGTTTCTCAACGAGATTTACCCGCCAGGCGCCGATACCGGTGGCGAAATGCTCACCCATGAGGGCGAGGAAACCGGCATTCTCCTGGAAGGGCGACTGGAATTGGTGGTCGGGCTCGAGACATTCGTACTCGAAGCCGGTGACAGTTACTACTTTGAAAGCACCAAGCCGCACCGTTTCCGTAATCCGTTCGATGCGCCGGCGCGACTAATCAGCGCAGCCACACCCGCGAATTTCTGACAGAAGAGGCGTCCAGCAAGGTTTGCGGAGGCGCCCTGGTTACTTTCCTGCCACTACTAATACCCCTTCGACTTTAGGGTTGTTTCAGTGTGGCCGGCTAACCGTTATACTTGCGCCCGCCTGCGAACCGTGGCCGTGGGCGTGACTAGCCACCATTGAGGGTGTACGCGTGAACCTAATTATGAAAATGCTGGCTGCACCAGCAACCGTATTGGCCCTTTGGGCAGTCAGCGCTCAAGCTGCGACTACTGACGACATTGCCAAGCGACTTGAACCAGTCGGCCAGGTCTGTGTACAAGGTAAAGAGTGCAAGGGGATGGAAGTCGCGGCTTCGGCTGGCGGCGCTGGCGGCGCGAAAACGCCGAAAGACGTGATTGCCAAGCATTGCAATGCTTGCCATGGCACCGGCCTGTTGGGCGCGCCGAAAATCGGTGATAAAGCCGCCTGGAAAGAACGTGCCGACCACCAGGGTGGTCTCGACGGTATCCTCGCCAAAGCCATTACCGGTGTGAACGCGATGCCGCCAAAAGGCACCTGCGCAGATTGCTCGGATGACGACTTGAAAGGCGCAATCAAGGAGATGTCTGGCTTGTAACAAGCTCGATCTTCTAGAAAAAGCCGCTTACGAGCGGCTTTTTTGTGCCCGGTGATTCGTCCTGAGACTGTTCTTTGCGAGCCAGACCCGGCAAGCTCGGGCTAACCTTAATTCAAGGAAGGTCAGGGAGAGTCAGATGGTGCAGTCCTGTTCAATCGAGCATGCCGTCGATGACGTGCTCGCGCGTTTGCCGGCGCATATTCATATGGGCTTGCCACTCGGGCTGGGTAAACCCAATGCTTTTGTTAACGCGCTATACCAACGCATTGCGCAGTTGCCCGAGCGGCACTTGACGATCTACACCGCCTTGAGTCTCGGCCGCCCAGCGCTGGGCGATGGCTTGCAGCGGCGCTTTCTCGAACCTTTTATCGAGCGGGTATTCGGCGATTATCCTGAGTTGGACTTCCTCGCCGATCTGCACGGCAATAGCCTGCCAGCCAATATCCGGGTCGAACAGTTTTTCCTGCTGCCGGGCAGTCTGCTCAACAGTGCAGCCGCTCAGCAGGACTACGTCAGCAGCAACTACAGCCATGCCGCCCGGGACATCAACGCCGCTGGCTTGAACCTGGTCGCGCAACTGGTCGCGCGTGATTCATTACAGGCCGATCGCCTGAGTTTGAGCTGCAACCCGGACATTACACTCGACTTGCTGCCGATGATCGCCAAGCGCCGCGCCGCGGGAGAAACTATTCTGCTGCTCGGCCAGGTGCACCGCGACCTGCCCTACATGCCAGGCCATGCAGAAATCGGCAGTGACGCCTTCGATTTACTGATCGACGAGGAGGACCGCACCACGCTGTTTTCCACGCCGAATATGCCGGTGGGCCTGCAGGACCATTTCATCGGTCTGCATGCCAGCACGCTGGTGCGCGATGGCGGCACTTTGCAGATCGGCATCGGCTCCATGGGCGATGCACTGACGGCTGCGTTGTTGGCGCGGCAGGCGGACAACGATGGTTATCGTGCGCTGCTGGCGGATATCGATCTGACTCAATGGCAGCCCCTTATCGAACGTGAAGGCGGCATAGAGCCCTTCGCTGAAGGGCTCTACGGTTGCAGCGAAATGTTCGTCAACGGGTTGCTGGTTCTGGCCGACGCTGGGATCGTGCGCCGCAAGGTCTACCCGGATGTTGCGCAGCAAGAGCAGGCGAACGCCGGAACGCTTGATGAGGCGACGCAGCCTGGGGGCATTTCGGTGCATGGCGGGTTCTTCCTCGGGCCGCGCAGTTTCTATCAGCGCTTGCGCGAGTTGCCGCTGAGCAAACTGGCCGAGTTCAACATGACCGCCATCAGCTACATCAATGAGCTGTACGGCAACGAACAGCTCAAGCGTTTGCAGCGGCGCGATGCGCGCTTCATCAACAGCGCCTTCACCATGACCCTGCTGGGTGCCGGGGTGGCGGATCAACTGGAAGACGGGCGGGTAGTCAGCGGTGTCGGCGGGCAATACAACTTTGTCGTTCAGGGCCATGCGCTGGAGGGCGCGCGTTCGATTCTGATTTTGCGCAGTTGGCGAGAGGCGGGTGGCGAGGTCAGTTCAAATATTGTTTGGGAGTACGGGCACTGCACGATCCCGCGGCACCTGCGCGATATCGTGGTGACGGAATACGGCATCGCCGACCTGCGTGGCAAAACCGATGCGGCGGTGATTGAAGCATTGCTCAATATCAGTGACTCCCGCTTCCAGCAGGGCCTGATCGAGCAGGCGCAGAACATCGGCAAGTTACCCAAGGACTTCCGCCTCGATCCGCGCTTCGCCGACAACAACCCACAGCGTTTGCAGGAGATTCAGGCACGGCATCCGCAGCTGTTTCCGGAGTATCCGTTGGGGAGTGATTTCAGCCCTGAAGAGCGGGACTTACTGCGGGCGCTGAACTGGCTGAAGAGCAAGTTCAAGCTCACCGAAATTCTTGAGCTGGGCAAGGCGGCACTCGATGCGCCGGAGCCGTCGGAGTTTCCCGTGCATCTGGAGCGGATGCAGCTGACGAAACCTGAAGGCCTGCGCGAGGACCTGTATCAGCGGTTGCTGCTGACGGGGCTGAAGGCTACTGCGCCCTGACGATCGTCAAGATCGCAGCCTGCGGCAGCTCCTACAGAGGAATGCGGTCGGCGGAGCTGCCGAAGGCTGCGATCTTTTTGCGGCTACAGCCATCACTCGATAAAGGTCACGACACCACCGGCCAGGGATTTCACCCGGGCCAGGGATTCGACGCGATAGCCTTGGGAGTCCAGCTCCGCGCGGCCGCCCTGGAAAGACTTCTCGATCACGATACCCAGGCCCGCCACGGTGGCGCCGGCTTGCTTGATGATCGAGATCAGCGCCTGCGAAGCCTTACCGTTGGCCAGGAAGTCATCGATAATCAGCACCCGGTCGCTGCTGGTCAGGTGCCGTGGGGAAATCGCCACAGTGCTTTCGGTCTGCTTGGTGAACGAGTACACGGTTGCCGACAGCAGGTTTTCAGTCAGGGTCAGGGACTGATGCTTGCGGGCGAAAATCACCGGCACGCCGAGCTTCAGACCGGTCATGATCGCGGGTGCAATGCCCGAGGCTTCGATGGTGACGATCTTGGTGATGCCCGAATCGGCGAACAGCGTGGCGAACTCGTCACCGATCTGCTTCATCAGCTGTGGGTCGATCTGGTGGTTCAAAAAAGCGTCGACTTTCAGGACTTGATCAGAAAGTACGATGCCTTCTTCGCGAATTTTCTTGTGCAAAGCTTCCACGGAACGTCCTCTTTTAGCGCTTTGTGCGCCTAAGCTCTGATAAAAAGTGTTCGGTTAAAAAGTAGTCAATTCTAGCGCTTTAACATCGCGCGTATATCCGCCAATGCAGTGTTGCCACGAACGGCTTTGACTTCGGTCGGGATATCGTCGGTGCCTTCCCAGGCCAGGTCGTCCGGCGGCAGCTCATCGAGGAAGCGGCTGGGCGCGCAGTCGATGATCTCGCCGTATTGCTTACGCTTGGCAGCGAAGGTGAAGGCCAGGGTCTGACGGGCTCGGGTAATTCCGACGTAGGCCAGGCGGCGTTCTTCTTCGATGGTGTCGGCTTCGATACTGGAGCGGTGGGGGAGGATTTCCTCCTCCATGCCCATGATGAATACATAGGGGAATTCCAGGCCCTTGGAGGCGTGTAAGGTCATCATCTGCACGCCTTCGGCGCCGTCTTCCTCTTCCTGCTGGCGTTCCAGCATGTCGCGCAGGACGAGTTTGCCGATGGCGTCTTCGATGGTCATCTCGCCATCTTCGTCTTTTTCCAGGGTGTTCTTCAGCGCCTCGATCAGGAACCAGACGTTGCCCATGCGGTAGTCCGCGGCTTTGTCGCTGGAACTGTTGGTGCGCAGCCAGTTCTCATAATCGATGTCCATGACCATGCTGCGCAGGGCGGAAATCGGGTCTTCGCCCGCGCACTGTTCACGTACGCGGTCCATAAAGCGCTTGAAGCGCGCCAGACGATCCGTGAAGCGGCTGTCCAGATGCTCGCCGAGGCCGATTTCTTCGGTGGCGGCGTACATCGAGATTTTGCGTTCGGTGGCGTAGTTGCCAAGCTTTTCCAGGGTAGTCGAACCGATTTCCCGGCGTGGGACATTGATCACCCGCAAGAAGGCGTTGTCGTCGTCCGGATTGACCAACAGGCGGAAGTAGGCCATCAGGTCTTTGACTTCCTGACGTCCGAAAAAGCTGTTGCCGCCGGACAGGCGATAGGGAATCTGGTGATGCTGTAGCTTCAGCTCGATCAGCTTGGCCTGGTAGTTACCGCGATAAAGAATCGCGAAATCACTGTAGGGCCGATCGGTGCGCAGGTGCAGTGTGAGCAGTTCGACGGCCACGCGCTCGGCTTCAGCGTCTTCGTTGCGGCAGCGGATCACACGAATTTCGTCGCCGTGCCCCATCTCGCTCCATAGCTGTTTTTCGAACTCGTGGGGATTGTTCGAGATCAGCACGTTGGCGCAGCGCAGGATGCGGCTGGTGGAGCGGTAGTTCTGCTCCAGCATCACCACTTTCAGGGACGGATAGTCGTCCTTGAGCAGCATCAGGTTTTCCGGGCGGGCACCGCGCCAGGCGTAGATCGACTGGTCATCGTCGCCCACCACGGTGAACTGGTTACGCTTGCCGATCAGCAGCTTCACCAGCAGATACTGGCTGGCGTTAGTGTCCTGGTATTCGTCCACCAGCAGGTAGCGGACCTTGTTCTGCCACTTGTCGAGGATGTCGTCGTGTTCCTGGAACAGCTTTACCGGCAGCAGGATCAGGTCGTCGAAGTCCACCGCATTGAAGGCCTTGAGCGTGCGCTGGTAGTGGGTGTAGACGATGGCGGCGGTCTGTTCCTTCGGGTTGCGCGCGGTTTCCAGGGCTTCGGGCGGCAGGATCAGGTCGTTTTTCCACGAGCCGATCATATTCTTGATCTCGTCGACGCCGTCGTCGCCCGCGTATTCCTTCTGCATGATGTCGGTCATCAGGGCTTTGACGTCGGTCTCGTCGAAAATCGAGAAACCTGGCTTGTAGCCCAGCCGCGTATGCTCTTTGCGGATGATGTTCAGCCCCAGATTGTGGAACGTACACACGGTCAAACCACGGCCTTCGCCACCCTTGAGCAGCGTGCCGACTCGCTCCTTCATCTCCCGCGCGGCCTTGTTGGTAAAGGTCATGGCGACGATGTACTGGGCACGGATGCCGCAGCTCTGGATCAGATGGGCGATTTTGCGGGTGATTACGCTGGTCTTGCCGGAGCCAGCGCCGGCGAGCACCAAAAGAGGGCCGCCGACGTAGTTCACGGCTTCTTGCTGCCGGGGATTGAGTCGGGACATGACGGAATTGGGAGTCGCTTGCGAAATGGGCGGGCATTTTAACAGGCTGGAAAGATTCTGCTGCCTCTGTGCGACTTGTGACGTAGCACTCGATCTAAATTTGCCGGTTTTGATACTTTCCCGCAGGATGCGCGCTGATATTGCGTCTAATGTTCGTGCTTGAGTGGTACCACATCGTGTTTGATTATCAATAGCGTTGGTCATAGTTTATCTGCGCGGCATAATGCCCGCCGCCAACATCTATTGCAGAGTCTAGGGAGCTAGCTTGTCTACGCCTGTCGAACCCTTGCGTTTGCTGCTGCTGGCCGAAGAGCCGGCGTGGGCAGCGTTGTTGCGCGAGTGTCTGGCTCCTATGGGGAGCTCGGCTGTGCTGATCAGTGCGCCGACCTGGGAGTCGGTCAGTAGTGTGTTCGATGACGACCGCAGCGCGGTGTTATTGACCATTCCAGCCCTGCAACCCGCTCCGGGTCGCTGCAGTTTGCCAACGGTATTGCTGCTCGAACATGAACCGGTTGTTGCGCCCGACGGTGTCAGCGACTGGTTGGTCCGCGATACCCTGGATATCGCCACCTTGCGCCGCTGTCTGCGCCATGTTCGTGAACGGGGTGTGCTGGAAAACACCTTGCAACGCCTGGCCGAACAGGACCCGTTGACCGGCATCGCCAATCGCCAGGGGTTCCAGACCTTGCTGGCGACCCGTCTTGCCGAGAATGAAGGGCGTGGCCTCGCATTGGGCCATCTGGACCTCGATAATTTTCGCCATGCCAACGATGCTCTTGGGCACCAGGCCGGTGACCGGTTGATCCTGCAAGTGGTCTCGCGGCTTAAAAGCCAGCTGGAGGCCGGCGATCAACTGGCGCGCCTGGGCAGCGATGAGTTTGCCTTGCTGATCGACACCCGTCGGGCACCGCAGCGTGCCGAGTGGATGGCTGAGCGGATTATCGAGGCAATGTCCGAACCTTACTGGGTCGATGGCGAGAGCTTGCTGATCGGCTGTAGCCTGGGCATTGCCCACGCACGCGCCCAGGCCGGTGCCGATCCGTTGATGTGGCATGCGCATATCGCTATGCAACAGGCCAAAAGCACTCAGGGCTGCACCTTCCACATCTTCAACGAGCGCATCAATCGTAACGCCCGCAGCCTCGCCGATCTTGAAAGCGAGCTGCGCCGGGCCTTGCGTCGCGACGAGCTGGAATTGCATTACCAGCCGCGGCTGAACCTGGAAGACGGGCAGATTGTCGGCCTCGAGGCTCTGGTGCGCTGGCGACATAACGAGCGTGGGCTGTTACCGCCGAGTGAGTTCGTGCCGCTGGCCGAGCAGAGCGGCTTGATCGTGCCGCTCGGTTACTGGGTGATTTCCCGCGCCTTGCGCGATATGCAGGCCTTGCGTGAACGCGGCCTGCCGCCGTTGCACATGGCGGTCAACCTGTCGTTCCGACAGTTTCAGGACAGCCAGTTGCTCTCGACTTTGAGCCGACTGATTGCCGAGCGTGGCGTCGAGGCGCAATGGCTGGAGTTCGAACTGACGGAAACCGCGGTGATGCGCCGCAGTGATCTGGTCAAGCAGACCATGGACGCGCTGGGTCGTTTGGGCGTGCGTTTCTCGCTGGATGATTTCGGCACCGGTTTCTCCTCGTTCGTCCACCTCAATAGCCTGCCGATCGCGTTGCTGAAGATCGACAAAAGCTTCGTCGGTGGTATGGAACAGCGCGAAGAGAACCGCAAACTGGTGCACGCGATGATCAACCTGGCCCACAACCTCAATCTCGAAGTGGTGGCTGAAGGCGTCGAAACCCCGGAGCAGCTGGCGTTGCTGCGCGGGTTTGGCTGCGATCAGGTGCAGGGTTACCTGATCAGCAAGCCGTTGCCGTTGGCGGAACTGGTGGAATACCTGACCTTTGGCACCAGTCAGCACGCGGTGACCCAAGCATAAAGATCGCAGCCTGCGGCAGCTCCTACAGGATTGGGTTCGCATGCGGTCGGCGTAGGAGCTGCCGCAGCCTGCGATCTTTTATGGATTCACCACCGATCTAATCCGGCTGAGCCGCCGGAAATTGCAGCTGCTGTCCTGACGGCTCGCTTTTAATCATCCGCTTCATCCTCCATTCAAACGCCAGCGTCAGGCTCACCGCCGCGCAGGCCAGGCCCAGCGCCAGCCCCCACCAGACACCCGTCGGCCCCCAATCGAGGGTAAAGGCCATCAGCCACGCGGCCGGCGCGCCGATCAGCCAATAGCAGCCCAGCCCCACCAGAAAAGTGGTCTTGGCATCCTTGAGCCCGCGAATCGCGCCCATGGCGATGGTTTGCGTGCCGTCGAACAACTCGAACCAGGCCGCTACCGCCAGCAGGCTCACAGCCAGATTGATCACCTCGCGAAAGGCCGGGTCGTTGTGGTCGAGGAACAGCCCCACCAGCTGGTTTGGCAGCAGCCAGAACACCATGGCGAAACCGAGCATCGCCGCTCCACCAAAGGCAATCCCGACCCGACCGGCCAGGCGCGCATCGAGCAACTGCCCGGCGCCGTAATGCTGACCGATACGCATGGTGATCGCGTAGGAAATACCCGCTGGAACCATGAACGCCACCGAGACAATCTGCAGGGCGATCTGGTGTGCCCCCAGTTGCGTGCTGCCCATGGTGCCCATGCACAGCGCAGCGAAGGCAAACAGGCCGACTTCTACCGCATAGGTGCCACCGATCGGCAGGCCCAGACGCCACAGCTCGCGCAGGTACTGGCGGTTGAGCCGCGACAGACCCTGACGCAGCGGATAAGCGTCGTAAGCCGGATGCCGGCGAATATGCCAGGCCAGCGCCAGGGCCATGCAGTTGGCGACGATTGCCGTGACCAACCCAATCCCGATCAGCCCCAGCTTCGGCAAGCCGAACATACCGGTGATCAACGCATAGTTGAGCAGAAAGTTGGCGACGGTGCCGCCGAGGCTGATGACCATCACCGGAGTCGCGCGGCCAATGGCGCTGGTGAACCCGCGCAAGGCCATGAAACTCAGATAGCCGGGCAGGGCGAACGGCAGGATCAGCAAGAACTGGCCGGCCGCGTGAACGTTGCTTTCAGTCTGGCCGAACAGCAGCAGCACCGGCTTGAGATTCCACAGCAGCAAACCGGCCACCAGCGCCATCAGCCAGGCCAGCCAGAGCCCGGCCTGGGTCAGGCGGGCGGCACCTTCGATGTCGCCGGCGCCCTGGCGAATGGCAACCAGGGTGCCTACCGCGGCAATCACGCCAATGCAGAAAATCGACACGAACGAATAACTGGCCGCGCCCAAACCACCACCGGCGAGGGCTTCGGGGCTGAGCTTGGCCATCATCAGAGTGTCGGTGAGCACCATCAGCATGTGCGCCAACTGCGAGGCGATCAGCGGCCCGGCCAGCCGCAGGATGGCCCAGAGTTCGATACGTGCTGGATGCTGCATGATCATCAGACTCGATTATTCAAAGTGAACTGGAAGGGTTGATTCTCGGCGCTTGCAGCGATTCGCACAAAGGGATAAAAACGATCGGTGACATGATTAAAACTCATGCTTGAGAGTTTCTGCTGAGGTTTCCACATTGCGCTATAGGAGCTTTCCTGATGTCCCGTCGTCTTCCTCCTCTTTACGCCTTGCGCGCTTTTGAAGCGGCGTCGCGACACAGTTCGTTTACTCGAGCGGCCGAGGAGCTGTCGATCACCCAGAGCGCGGTCAGCCGACACATTCGCACCCTGGAAGATCACTTCGCCTGCCGCCTGTTTCAACGCAGTGGCCGTAATCTGCAATTGACCGAAGCCGCGCGCCTGTTGCTGCCCGGGATCCGTGAAGGCTTCTCGGCACTGGAGCGGGCCTGCAATACTTTGCGCGCCGAGGATGACATCCTGCGCATGAAGGCTCCATCGACCTTGACCATGCGCTGGCTGCTGGCGCGCCTCAGCCGTTTCCGGCATTTGCAGCCGGGAAACGAAGTGCAACTGACCAGCGCCTGGATGGATGTCGACTCGGTCGATTTCAACCAGGAGCCTTTCGACTGCGCGGTGCTGCTCAGCAATGGACACTTTCCGCCGGATTGGGAGGCCAGCTATCTGTTTCCCGAACTGTTGATCCCAGTAGGCGCGCCGAACCTGTTGAGCGATCAGCCATGGGACGCCGCACGGCTAGCCAGCGCCGAACTGCTGCACCCGACACCGGATCGTCGTGACTGGCGCAACTGGCTGGAGCGCATGGGCCTGTCCGGGCAGGTGTCGCTCAAGGGTGGGCAGGTCTTCGACACCCTGGAGCTGGGCATGATCGCCGCCGCCCGAGGTTATGGGGTGTCCATGGGCGACCTGCTGATGGTCGCCGAAGACGTCGCCCAAGGGCGCTTGAGCCTGCCGTGGCCGACGGCGGTGGCCAGTGGCGAGAACTATTACCTGGTCTGGCCGAAAACCCGCCCCGGCGGCGAACGACTGCGCCGGCTCAGCGATTTTCTCCAGAGCGAAGTCCAGGCAATGGTGTTGCCGGAGGTCGAGTGCTTGAGCTGAAACGATCACGCCTCGTGATTGCGAGCGTATAAACCCTGTGGGAGCGGGCTTGCCCGCGAAGACGTCAGCACAAGCACCTCAAATTCCCGAAATCCGCGCCGTGGCGAATCCGCTGCCAAAGCTCGATTGGCGTTCAACTGTGGGTTTTTATACTTGCTGAATCGTTTCATCAGCGCTATAAAAATTGCACAACTCCAAGAAAGGCTTTCCCATGACCCCGTTCAAATTGATGCTTGCCCTCAGCACACTGACTGTTGCCTCTCACGCCATGGCTTGGGACTACGTACTGCTCGATACCGACAAAGCCGCGCAAAATTTCCAGATCACCAGCGAACAATTGGGAGTAAAAACCGCCCAGCCATTCTCCGTGACCCTGCGCACACTGCATGGCGGTCGCCAGGAGGGCGTCAGCATCGTCGACATCGACAACGGCGTGATGAAATTGTCGGTAGTGCCGACCCGCGGCATGAACGTGCTGCAGGCGTCGGTGGGCGATGTGCGCATGGGCTGGGATTCGCCGGTCAAGGAAGTGGTCAATCCAGCGTTCATTGAACTCAACGGTCGGGGCGGACTGGGCTGGCTGGAAGGCTTCAACGAACTGGTCGCCCGCTGCGGCTACGAATGGGTCGGTCACCCCGGCATGGACAACGGCGAACTGCTGACCCTGCATGGCCGCGCCGCAAACATCCCGGCGAACAAGGTGACCCTGCATATCGACGAAAAACCACCCTATGCCATCAGCCTGCGCGGTGAGCTCAAAGAGCAAGCCTTCAAGAAAGTCGACTTTTCAATTGTCACGGAGTTGCTGACCGAACCCGGCAGCGCGCGCTTCGCACTCAACGACACACTGACCAACAACGGCGACTATCCGAAGGAATACCAGGCGCTCTACCACAGCAACTTCAGCACGCCATTTCTTGAACAGGGCGCACGATTCGCCGCGCCAGTGAAACAAGTCTCACCGTTCAACGACAAGGCGAAAGCGGATTTGTCTGACTGGCAAACCTACCGAGGACCGACCAAGGACTACGACGAGACCGTCTACAACGTGGTGCCCTACGCGGACGCCAAGGGCGACACACTCACCGTTCTGCATAACAAGGCGGGCAGCCTGGGCGTAGCGGTCGGTTTCAACACCGAGCAATTACCAGTGTTCTCCCTGTGGAAAAACACCGACACCCAAGGCCAGGGCTACGTTACCGGCCTGGAGCCGGGTACCAGCTTCTCCTACAACCGACGGTATCAGCGGCCGCTGAACCTGGTGCCGAGCATCGGGGCCAAACAGCAGAAGCAGTTCCAGATCAGCTATAGCTTGTTGGCGGATAAGCCGGCTGTGGATAAAGCGTTGAAGCGGGTTAGTGAGATTCAAAACGGGCGTGAGACCGAAGTGCGGCAGACGCCGTTGGTGGATCTGAGCAAGGAGTAAAAGTGAGGAAAACCTGAAAAATCGATTATTCGTTGAGAAAAACGATTAGAAATGAAGGTTTTCTTCAAAAAATGATTACAAGCGCGGCTTACTGACTCGTGGGCCGATACTGCAACGCCTCAGCCAGATGCTCCCGACTGATCATGTCGACCTGCTCAAGGTCCGCCAACGTTCGCGCCACCTTGAGCAGTCGATGGGCTGCCCGCAACGACAGGGTCAAACGTTCGCAAGCTGACTCAAGCCAGTTCTCGTCGGCTGTGGATAACTTGCAGTGTTGGCGCAGGCCCGGCAGGTCAAGGAAGGCATTGGCACAACCCTGCCGCCGTTGCTGCCGCTCGCGAGCGTTGGCGACCAGTAAGGCAGCGCTGGCGGTGTCATCCCCGGGTTGGGGCGTGGGGTTGAGCGCAGTGGTTTCGCGGGCGACGGTCAGGTGCAGGTCGATGCGGTCGAGCAGCGGGCCGGAGAGTTTGTTGCGATAGCGCTGAATTTGTTCCGGCGTGCAACGACAACGGCCGCCGGGGTCGCCGAGGTAGCCGCAAGGGCAGGGGTTCATCGCAGCGACCAATTGGAACCGCGCCGGGAAACGTACTCGATCGCGGGCCCGGGAGATCACGATATGGCCGGACTCCAGCGGCTCTCTTAAAACCTCCAGCACCTTGCGTTCAAACTCCGTCAATTCATCGAGAAACAGCACGCCATGGTGGGCGAGGGTGATCTCCCCCGGCTGTGGTTTCGAGCCACCGCCCACCAGCGCCGGGCCGGATGCCGAATGATGGGGTTGGCGAAACGGTCTATGGGGCCAGTGGCTCAAGGGCACATGGCTGGCGACCGATTGAATCGCTGCGACCTCCAGCGCTTCATTTTCGTCCAGCGGTGGCAGCAAACCGGGCAAGCGGCTGGCCAGAAGTGTTTTACCGGTACCCGGAGGGCCGCTGAACAGCAGGTTGTGAGCGCCCGCTGCAGCAATCAGCAAGGCTCGTTTGGCGGCCAACTGGCCCTGGACCTCACTCAAGTCGGGATAAGGCTTGTTCGCCAGCAGCAAGCCGTTGGAAACAAAAGGCTCGATAGGCGTGTGGCCATTGAAGTGCGCGACTGCCTGCAGCAAGTGATCTACCGCGATCACCTTCAATCCCGAAGCGAGGCAAGCCTCTTCGGCATTGGCGCGCGGTACCACAAGTGTTCGTCCGGCCTTGCGTGCGGCCAAGGCCGCCGGCAGCACGCCACGTACCGCCCGCACGGCGCCAGACAGCGCCAGTTCCCCAAGGCACTCCACATCGTCCAGGGTCAAGGTCGGGACCTGCACGCTGGCCGCGAGAATCCCCAGGGCAATCGCCAGATCAAAGCGCCCGCCGTCCTTTGGCAGATCGGCCGGAGCAAGATTCAGGGTGATGCGACGTGCCGGATATTGGAGGCCTGAATTGAGAATCGCACTGCGCACCCGGTCTTTGCTTTCCTTGACGGCGGCTTCCGGTAAGCCGACCAGCGTCAGGGATGGCAAGCCGTTGGCCATATGGACCTCGACGGTAACGGCAGGCGCTTCCACGCCGATTTGGGCGCGGCTGTGGACGATGGCCAGAGACATAGATCATTCCTTGAGGGTGCGAGAACCGCTTCCTGCGGTTTTGGAAGGGTAGTTGAGTTGCAATGAGATTGCGGTGTAAAGCCACAGCAGACGTTTACAAGACGTATCAATGATCGGTTTGCAGATGAGGGGACAAGTTATTAACCTGCTTGAAACCAGCTATCACGGTTTCTTTAGAATGAACGCATCCGCCGGTTTTACGACTGCTTCGCAGCCGAGCGGGAGCAAGCTCCCTCGCCACATTTGATCGTCCAGCCATAGACTTCTGTTAGCTGACAGGCGCTGGTTTAATCCCTTCAATTCGCTGCGGTACCTGTGGCAGCGGGCTTGCCGGCGAATGACCGCGCAGCGGTCGCAACTGGAAGCGAGGCCATGAATGAGCCGAACCGAGATGCGCCCGGTTCACCCCGGCGAAATCCTTAAAGAGGAATACCTGGAGCCTTTGGGTCTTACGGCAGCGGCTTTGGCCAGGGCGCTGAATGTATCCACCCCAACGGTGAATGACATTGTGCTTCAGCGCCGCGGCGTCAGCGCCGATGTGGCGCTCAGGCTTTCCATTTGCCTGAACACCACTCCCGAGTTCTGGCTGAACCTGCAATCGACATACGATCTGCGCAAAACTGAAATCGAGCGAGGGGCCGCAATCCGGGATCAGGTTGAACGCCTTCCACACTGCGCCTGACATGCCTGTCGAACCCCATGCCCAAGGCGTGGGGTTCGTTCTTTTAGAGCTTAAAACGATTGAAGCAACCTTGAGGCGCGTTTCTACCAAGGTGCAGGGGTTGCACTTCGGGGGCGCTCCCCCTCGGGCAACATATGACCAGCAACGCATAAACCCCGGACTCGCTGATGTAGCAGTGTTCGAGATTGCTGGAAGGTCGTTCCGACCTTATCGCGAGCAAGCTCGCTCCCACAGGGGGTTTGTTGCGGGACTACTCCGCTGGCGGACTCAGCTTCGCCTCAAGCTCGGTAACCTTGGCTTCCAGGCTTTCCAGCCGGGCTCGGGTGCGCGCCAGGACCACCATCTGGCTGTCGAATTCTTCTCTGCTTACCAGATCAAGCTTGCTGAAACCGCTTTGCAGCAGGGCTTTGAACTGGCTTTCGATTTCGTTGCGGGGCAGCGCGGTGTCGCCGCTGAACAGGCGCGAAGCGTGGCCGCTCAGGGCGTCGAGGAGGTCTTTTGGCGCGAGCATGGGAGTCAGGTGTCCTGAGTATCAGATGCGGGCAGTGTATCACGCAGTGTCTATAGTCATTGACGCAGGCAGGCTGCACGCTTTTCGCGCATGGAGCCGGGCAGTCACGCACCGTTGTTGTGCGTATCTGTTGCGCCAGTGTTGAGCAGACGCTTGCAGTTGCGACCAAGGGATTGAATTCAGAGGGTTTTCAGGAGATGGCAAGCTTTCTGCTTAGTCCTTGATGACCCATGCACTGATGCAGTCGCTGTGACGAATGCAGTGCGGCAGGCGGAGCGGGGAAGTGTTTCGTCAGCAGTGGTTAGCGGGCATCGGTGTGGCCGAGCAAGGCCGACGATGCGTTACAAAGCCAGGCACTGCGCTTAGACTTGAGTCGGGTTTGTTTTCCTGGGGCAAGTCCACCAATTCGGGAGAGAGTTTTCATGAAGCTAGTCACTGCCATCATCAAGCCGTTCAAACTGGACGACGTACGCGAGTCGTTGTCCGAGATCGGCGTGCAGGGCATTACCGTTACTGAGGTCAAAGGCTTCGGGCGGCAGAAGGGTCACACCGAGCTGTATCGCGGCGCGGAGTATGTGGTCGATTTTCTGCCCAAGGTGAAGATTGATGTCGCCATTGACGACAAGGATCTTGATCGGGTTATCGAGGCGATAACCAAGGCGGCCAACACCGGCAAGATTGGTGACGGCAAGATCTTCGTGGTCAATCTGGAACAGGCTATTCGCATCCGTACCGGCGAAACCGATACCGACGCAATCTAAGCCGCCAAACCCAACGCCCCAGGAGAAAAACAATATGACTCTGCGTAAATTCGCAGGGCTAGGAGCCCTGTTGTCCCTCGTAATGCCCGGCCTGGCTATGGCGGCAGACGAAGTGGCAGCCCCAGTCCTCAACTCCGGCGATACTGCCTGGATGATGACCTCGACAGCGCTTGTGCTGTTCATGACGATTCCCGGCCTTGCGCTGTTCTACGGCGGCATGGTTCGTTCGAAAAACATTCTATCCGTGATGATGCAGTGCTTCGCCATTACCGGTCTGATCAGCATTCTGTGGGTCATTTATGGCTACAGCATCGCGTTCGACACGACCGGCATGGAGCAGGGCGTCGTCAACTTCAACTCCTTCTTCGGCGGCATGGGCAAGGCGTTCCTCGCCGGTGTCACCCCTTCGAGCCTGACCGGGCCTGCGGCGTTGTTCCCTGAAGCGGTGTTCATCACCTTCCAGATGACCTTTGCCATCATTACTCCAGCGCTGATCGTCGGTGCCTTCGCCGAGCGGATGAAGTTCTCCGCCATGCTGATCTTCATGGGTATCTGGTTCACCCTGGTCTACGCACCGATCGCGCACATGGTCTGGTCCGGTAACGGCGGCCTGATGTGGGACTGGGGCGTGCTGGACTTTGCTGGCGGCACCGTGGTGCACATCAACGCCGGTGTAGCCGGTCTGATCGCCTGCCTGGTGCTGGGCAAGCGTAAAGGCTTCCCGACCACTCCAATGGCCCCGCACAACCTCGGTTACACCTTGATGGGTGCCGCGATGCTGTGGGTCGGCTGGTTCGGTTTCAACGCAGGTTCCGCCGCGGCGGCCAACGGCACGGCCGGTATGGCCATGCTGGTGACTCAGATCGCGACCGCTGCTGCCGCCCTGGGCTGGATGTTCGCCGAGTGGGTCACACACGGCAAGCCAAGCGCTCTGGGTATCGCTTCCGGCGTAGTAGCCGGTCTGGTTGCTATCACTCCGGCAGCAGGCACCGTCGGCCCGATGGGTGCTCTGGTAATCGGTCTGTCCGCCGGTGTGGTCTGCTTCTTCTGCGCCACCACCCTCAAGCGCAAGCTGGGCTACGATGACTCCCTGGATGCCTTCGGCGTGCACGGTATCGGCGGTATCCTCGGCGCGATCCTCACCGGTGTGTTCGCCGCTCCTTCGCTGGGCGGTTTCGGCACCGTGACGGATATCGCGGCGCAAGTCTGGATTCAATGCAAAGGCGTCGGTTTCACGGTGATCTACACCGCGATCGTGACCTTCATCATTCTCAAGGTGCTGGATGCCGTCATGGGCCTGCGGATCACCGAAGAGGAAGAGGCGGTCGGCATCGATCTGGCGCTACACAACGAACGTGGCTACAACTTGTAAGCGCTCGAGAAATACGAGAAAAAAATTGCCCGGCTTGCCGGGCATTTTTTTGTCTGGCTTTTGTCAGTAAGGGAACAGCTGAAAGGTTTTTTCTTGCGCTTGCGAGGGTGTTCGCGGCAGCTATTTTTGTCGGGCCAATGGCTTACAGCATTGGAGGAATATTAGGCCCTTTGTTTTTTCCCAGAGCGCGCTAGAATGCGCGCCGAACGTGCGGAGAACTGTATGTGGCAACAGACTCTGATTACCCTGCGGGCGAGGCCTCGGGGCTTTCATCTGGTAACGGACGAGTTACTCGCCGGCCTGCCTGAATTGAAGGCATGTCGGGTCGGTCTGTTGCATTTGTGGCTGCAGCATACCTCGGCGTCGTTGACCATCAACGAGAACGCCGATCCGGCGGTACGTCGCGACTTCGAACGGTTTTTCAATCGGCTGGTCCCACAAGGACTGGCCGGATATGAACACGAGGACGAAGGCGCGGACGATCTCCCGGCGCACTTCAAGGCCAGTTTGCTGGGCTGTCAGTTGAGTTTGCCGGTCACGGCAGGTCGACTGGCGCTGGGTAGCTGGCAAGGTGTTTATCTAGGCGAGCATCGTGATCATGGCGGTGCCCGTAAAGTCCTCGCCACCTTGCACGGTGATGGGGCATAAACCGCTGGTTACCAGCGGATGATGATTTTTTCTCCGGCGGCCTTCGACAGTCGGCGAAGCTGGGCTATAACTAATCTGCTTTTCGCAAGTCATGAGGTAGAACATGAGCGACGATGATCTGGAAAACGACGACCTCGAAGTAGGTGACGAAGACGAGACCGAAGAAGGTCTTGAAGTAGCGGCCGAAGACGTCGCTGACGACGACAGCGGCGATGCGCCTGCTCCGACCGCCAAAGGCAAGGCCAAGGCTGCTGTTTCGGTCGATGAACTACCGAGTGTCGAGGCCAAGAACAAGGAGCGTGATGCTCTGGCTCGCGCTATGGAAGAGTTCCTTGCCAAAGGCGGCAAGGTGCAGGAAGTCGAGGCCAACGTGGTGGCTGATCCACCAAAGAAGCCTGACAACAAGTACGGCAGCCGGCCTATCTGAGCGCCTGCTACTTGCTTGCTGAAAAAGCCCGCCGTCGCTGCGGGCTTTTTCATGGGCTGTGTAGGAGCGAGCTTGCTCGCGATGGACTCAAGGTCGGCGCGTTTATTCAGAAAACACGCGTTATCGTTAACGTCCATCACGCCCTGAGCCTTTCCGTCAACTCGGTTTGGCGTTGTCCGGCTCGCTGTTCAAAGGCGAGCCGTGCCGGAGCAAGGCCTGTAGATAAACGTTTTCGTCGTACACGGTGCTGGTCTTCCAGCACCGATAAACGATCCGTATCCACTTGAACGCCAGTGCCCTGAGAGCTGCTTGGTATGAGCAGCCTTTGGCTCTTTGCTGGCGATAATACGCCTCGGCCCATACCGACTGGTTGATGCTATGTGCAGCCCATTCAACAAACGTCTGGCGCAAAAACGTTGCGCATTGATAGCGCCAGTGGACGACTTTTTTCTTGCCACTGCGTTCGGTGACCGGGGCGATCCCGGCATATCGCTGCACAGCACTGGCATCCTTGAAGCGATCCCGCTGCTCCCCAAAGGCCACCATCAGCCGTGGCGCAAGATGCTGTCCCGCGCCGGGCAAGGCCTTGAAGAGACGGTAGTCGGCCAGGGTGTTGGCGGTTTTTTCGATCTCCCGATCAAAGTCTTTGATCGCCGTGATGATCCCTTTCAGTTGCGGCACCAGGGCCCGCACATACAGTGCTGAAGGGCTGACCACTCCCGGATCGTCAGTCAATGGCATGGCGTTGGCGATCAACGCCAAACGCTGCTGATTGAGCTGGAAATGGCGAACATTATGCGCGTGGAGGAACTTCAAAACGGTAGTTGGCCGAGCGCGCTTAAGCATTTCAAACGTCGACCAGCGCGTCAGGAACTCACAGAAAACCAGCGTGTCATGGTCGTGGAACAGCTCCAGGGCCAACGGATAGTACTGTTTGAGCATGCAGACCAGGCGATTGCTGATCTTGACCCGGTCATCGACCAAGCCGCGGCGATGCTCGGTCAGGCTGGCCAGCGAACGCATGGCCGGGCTTTGCCGGACCAGCTGAGGAAACCGTTCGGGGTGATTGAGCAACAGCTCGAGCGCCCATTGAGCATCCGTCGGATCATCCTTGGCGCCACTCGGCACAAAGGTTTTACGGTGCCGGGCCAGGGTGCTCGGATTGATCGGAAACAGGCAAAAGAACTCATATTTTTGCAGAGCCGCTATCAGCGGTCCTTTGTCTAACTCCACGGCGATCGCGGTCGGGCCACCGTACCGCTGATGCAACGACTTTGCCCACCGGTCAATTGATTCAGGCTTGTGATCGATGACCTCAAAACTCCGCTGAGTCTCTCCAGCTATCTGCAAACAGGTGTCGTGCTTGGCATCCGCCCAATCAATTCCGACATAAGCAGTGAAATTCTGAGCCAGGAGCGGCTGCATGGAAAACCTCCACAAGAGCGCTAAAGTACATGCAGGGACATGCATGCTTGCGTCCAGCGAAGGCGATATAGAGAGCCGTGTGTGGCTTTCCCTGAGAATTCGTTATCGGGCGCAAGCGCACCTGTGGGCTCGAAGGTGATGGACTAATCATCGAGTGCTTCGCGAGCATATTCGTAGCCCACAGGTGCATGTTCCTTCCTCGCCGACAACCGACTTCCAGCGAATGTCAGTATGGAAGAGTAAGGAACGGACTACCTATATCGCGAGCAAGCTCGCTCCTACAGAGGGGGATTACGCCGAGCCTGTGTTCCACCGCGCCAACAACTCAGGCAGCTCGCTCAAACTGCGAATCTCCGCATCCGGCTGTTTCTCGGCTTCCCAGGCTTTGCTGCCAGGGTTGAACCAGATTGCCCGCAGGCCCGCCTGCTGGGCCCCGGCGATGTCGTCGCCTGGGTGATCGCCGATATGCACGGCGGCTTCAGCCGTGACGCCCCCTCGCTGCAAGGCTTCCTGGAACAGCCGCGCATCCGGCTTGCCAATCCCGATATCTTCCGCGCAGAGAGCAAACTTGAAGTAGTCCGCCAACCCCAGCCGACGCACATCGGCATTACCATTGGTGACTACTCCCAGGGTGTAGTGTCGGGCCAGCACTTCCAGCGTCGGTTGCACCTCGGGAAAGATCTCGAGTTGATGCCGCGCATGCAGAAACACTTCAAAGGCCTGCTCGGCCAGCTCTGACGCCTGCGGGGGGGCGTAGCCGGCTTCCTCCAGGGCTTGGCACAACACTTTGCGTCGCAGGGCGCTGATCCGGTGCTTGAGGTCGGGTTCGTTGCTCAGAATGCGCTCACGGATCGTCCAGAGGTGCTCGACAGGCACGCCGCCGAGGTCCGACGCATGCTCTGCCAACCATTGGCGCAGTACTGCTTCGGCGCTGACGATGACCGGGGCGGTGTCCCACAGGGTGTCGTCGAGGTCGAAAGTGATCAGTTTGATCGTCATTGCTCACCGCCTTTGTTGCGTTTAGCCCGTGGATGGGCGCTGTCGTAGACCGACGCCAGATGCTGGAAATCCAGATGAGTGTAAATCTGCGTGGTCTTGATGTCTGAGTGGCCGAGCAACTCCTGGACGGCGCGCAGGTCCTGGGAAGATTCCAGCAAGTGGCTGGCGAAGGAGTGCCGCAGCATGTGTGGATGCAGGTTCTGCCCCAGCTCACGCTCGCCAGCGGCCTTGACCCGCAACTGAATCGCCCGTGGACCCAGGCGCCGGCCTTGCTGGCTGACAAATACCGCGTCGTCTGCAGGGTTGGTCAGGGCGCGCAGGGGTAGCCACAGTTGCAGTGCTTCACGGGCCTTCTGGCCGACCGGCAGAACCCGGGTTTTGCTGCCTTTACCGAGAACCTGGACCAGGCCGTCGGCCAAATCAAGCTGGTCGAGATTGAGTCCGGTCAGTTCCGAAAGGCGCAGACCGGAGGAGTAGAACAGCTCCAGAATCGCCTGATCACGATGGGCCAGGAAATCATCCTCGACCGCGCCATCGAGCAGTTGCAACGCGCGGTCGGTATCCAGGGTCTTGGGGAGCCGGCGTTCGCCCTTGGGCGGTGCCAGGCCATTGGCCGGGTCGTGGTCGCAGAGGCCTTCGCGGTTCAAGTAATGATAAAGCCCGCGAACCGCCGAGAGCAGGCGCGCCAGGCTGCGCGAGGACTGGCCCTGGGAGTGCAGGCGGGCGATCAGGCTGCGCAAGCGCTGGATGTCCAGGGCGGACCAGCTGGAAATCTGCTGTTTCTCGCAGTGCGCCAGCACTTTGTTCAGGTCGCGGCGGTAGGCTTCCAGGGTATGGGGTGACACCTGGCGCTCACTGCGCAGGTGAGCGCAGTAGGCGTCCAGTTGTCGTTCCATGGTTAGCGCACCGAGCGTAGGGAGTTGTTGATGCGCGGCAGTACGCGGCCCATGACTTCGGCGATGTAGCTGAGGAACAGCGTGCCCACCGAGCTTTTGTAGTGCTGCGGATCGCGGCTGGCGATGGCCAGGACGCCATGCAGGCCTTGATGGCTGAGGGCGACAACTGCCGTGGAGCCAATTTGCTTGCGCTGTTCTTCGCCGAACAGGAAGTCCAGTTCGTGTTCGCGCAAACTTCCGCTCACGGTTTTGCCTTCCGACAGCAAGCCGCCGATGGCTTGCTGGGCTTCGGCAACGGTGACCCAGCGACCTACTGGCAAGGCACTGTCGCTGAACAGAATCAGGCTGACAAAAGGCACCTGGAAGTCCTGGCGCAGACTGTCTTCGACGCTGATCACCAGGTCTTCCAGGCTGCTGGCATCCATCAGCGCGAGGACCAGCCGGCGGGTCTTGTCGAACAGCCGGTCGTTGTCGCGAGCGACGTCCATCAGTTGCGAAAGGCGATGGCGCAGCTCGATATTGCGTTCGCGCAGCAGTTTTAGCTGCCGCTCGACCAGGGAAATGGTGTCGCCACGCTGGTGGGGGATGCGCAGTGCCGGGAGCAATTCTTCGTGCTCGGCGAAGAAATCCGGATGAGCCTCCAGGTACGCGGCAATGGCCGCCGCCTCAAGGCTTTCGGAAGGGGATTCGTCGGGCTGCAGGGCTGGAACCTGGGGCTGATCGGTCATGGATTTAGCTCACTCATAGACGCACCTGTCCTTCGTATACGCGCGCTGCCGGGCCGGTCATCATCACCGGTTCGCCAGGGCCGGCCCATTCAATGGACAGGCGCCCGCCGGGCAGGTCGATCAATAGTGGCGAGTCCATCCACCCCTGACTGATCGCGGCCACTGCGGCGGCGCAGGCACCGGTCCCGCAGGCCTGGGTTTCCCCGGCCCCGCGTTCCCAGACGCGCAACTGCGCGCGCTGCCGGTCGATGACCTGGAGAAAACCGACGTTGACCCGGGCCGGGAAGCGCGGGTGGTTTTCGATTTTCGGTCCCAGCTCATGCACCGGCGCGTTGTTGATATCGTCCACGCGCAGCACCGCGTGCGGGTTACCCATGGACACCGCGGCCAGTTCGACGGCCTGACCGTCAACCTCAAGCGTATAGCTTTTGGCCTGAGCCTCGGCCTCGAATGGGACATCGGCCGGCACCAGGCGCGGCGGTCCCATATTGACACTGATCTGGCCGTCGCTGCGGATATCCAGTTCAATGATGCCGCTTTTGGTCTCGACGCGGATCTGCCGTTTTGCGGTCAGGCGTTTATCGAGTACGAAGCGCGCAAAGCAGCGCGCGCCGTTGCCGCACTGTTCCACTTCGGAACCGTCGGCATTGAAGATCCGATAACGGAAGTCCACGTCCGGATTGCTCGGCGCTTCGACGATCAGCAATTGATCGAAGCCGACGCCGGTGTGCCGATCGCCCCATTGCTTGGCATGCTTGGGCAGAATGTGCGCGTGCTGGCTGACCAGGTCGAGGACCATGAAGTCGTTGCCCAGGCCGTGCATCTTGGTAAAACGCAGCAGCATGGTTTTACTCCGGCAGCAGGCTTTCGCCAGCAAACAACTCGGCTACCGTCTCGCGGCGACGCACTTCAACAGCCTGATCACCGTCTACCAGCACTTCGGCGGCACGGCCGCGAGTGTTGTAGTTGGAGCTCATGACAAAGCCATAGGCCCCGGCCGAATGCACGGCAAGCAAGTCGCCTTCTTCCAGCGCCAGCTGACGATCCTTGGCGAGGAAATCGCCGGTTTCGCAGATAGGGCCGACGATGTCGTAAGCTCGAGCCTGAGTAGCGCGAGGGCGCACAGCGGTGACGTCCATCCAGGCCTGGTACAGCGCCGGGCGGATCAGGTCGTTCATGGCGGCGTCGACAATGGCGAAGTCTTTGTGTTCGGTGTGCTTGAGGTATTCGACCTGGGTCAGCAGCACCCCGGCGTTGGCCACAATGAAGCGGCCCGGTTCAAATACCAGCCCCAGATCGCGACCATCCAGACGTTCGCGCACGGCCTTGATGTAGTCCGCGGCCAGCGGTGGCTCTTCATCGCGATAACGCACGCCGAGGCCGCCACCGAGATCGATGTGGCGCAGGTAAATCCCGCACTCGCCGAGACGATCGACCAGGGCCAGCAGGCGGTCGAGGGCATCGATGAAGGGCGCCAGGGTGGTCAGTTGCGAACCGATGTGGCAGTCGACGCCGACCACTTCCAGGTTCGGCAATTGCGCGGCACGGATGTACACGTCTTCGGCGTCGGCGATGGCGATACCGAACTTGTTTTCTTTCAAACCGGTGGAAATGTACGGGTGCGTGCCAGCATCGACGTCCGGGTTGACCCGCAGCGAGATCGGCGCACGAACGCCGAGCTCGGCGGCCACCACTTGCAGGCGCTCCAGCTCGTCGGAGGACTCGACGTTGAAGCAGTGCACGCCGACTTCCAGCGCGCGACGCATGTCGTCACGAGTCTTGCCGACGCCGGAGAAGACAATCTTGTCAGCCTGGCCACCAGCAGCCAGAACACGTTCCAGCTCGCCACGGGAGACGATGTCGAAACCAGCGCCCAAACGCGCCAGGACATTCAGTACACCCAGGTTGGAGTTGGCCTTGACTGCGAAGCAAACCAGGTGTGGCATGCCGGCCAGCGCATCGGCGTAAGCCAGGTACTGGGCTTCGATATGCGCGCGGGAGTAGACGTAGGTCGGTGTGCCAAAGCGTTCGGCGATGGCGGACAGGGCAACACCTTCCGCGAACAGCTCACCGTCACGGTAGTTAAAAGCGTCCATGGAGTTCCCTTAGTAAACGTCGTGCTTGTGCGATTTGGACGGCGACTTCTGCGACGACTTGGCCTGTTCTGCAGGATCTTGTTTGTCATCGGGCAGGTACAGCGGGCCTTTTTGACCGCAGGCCGACACAAGACAGGCAACCGCGACGAGCGCAGCAAGGGAAGAGATCAGGCGCTTCATGGCGAAATCCTTGAAAATGCGTTAATTGCGCCGGAGTATACCGGCCACCCGACAGCTTGCCTATGCGGGCGGCTGGCCGTCCGGCGGGGGTTTGACGTGCCTCGGCGGATAATTTATGCCAGTGCCGGGCGCTTGATCGGTATCCTTTGCATTCGTTCGGATGCGCCCGTATCTTGCGGCGCTTGAGCGTGAGTAGACACTTTTTGAGGTTCCCGCAATGAGTTTGACTGAAGCCCGCTTCCACGATCTGGTCGATGCCACCCAACAGACGCTGGAGGATATTTTCGATGAGAGTGAGCTGGACGTAGATCTGGAGAACTCGGCCGGTGTGCTCACCGTCAAGTTCGAAAACGGCAGCCAGGTGATCTTCAGCCGCCAAGAGCCTTTGCGTCAGCTGTGGCTGGCCGCCCGTTCCGGTGGTTTCCACTTCGACTATGACGAAGAGAGCGAGCGCTGGATGTGCGACAAGAGCGAAGAGCAGCTGGGTGAAATGCTGCAGCGCATCGTGCTTGAGCAGGCGGATGTGGAACTCGATTTCGAAGGTCTCTGAGGTCGTGACGCAGCCCGTTCCCGTGCGTGCGGCCAAGCCGCTGTACAGCAACGTCAGCCCGGCCGTGCCTTCGCCGTGCACCAGCGTTTGCCGCCTGGATGAGCAGAAAGTCTGCCTCGGCTGCTTTCGCCATGTGGAAGACATCCGCGAGTGGCGTTCGGCCGACGACGAGCGGCGGCGGGTGATTTGTGCCGAGGCCCAGCGGCGCAAATCTTCAACCTGACGAACTATTGTGGTGAGGGGGCTTGCCCCCGATCGGCTGCGCAGCAGTCGTAAAACCTGAGAATGCTGTGTGCCTGACACAACGGGTTTGCAGGTTTTAGGGCCGCTGCGCGCCCCAGCGGGAGCAAGCTCCCTCGCCACAGGGTTTACCCGACAGGCCTGCGTCGCCACTTCTGGTGCCCCCCGCTTGTATATTTATTGAGCTGTGATAGTGTCCGGGTACGCCTCAACTCATCGAGGCCCGTGAAAACCCCGCCTTTTTCTGGCGGGGTTTTGCTTTTTTGTGCAGAAAAAAGGAGTCTGCCTGAATCATGAGCACCGCACCTTCCATCATCCTTACCCGTCTGGACGTGCAACGTCTCGAGCGCCTGATCGACAGCCTGGATGACACGCTGCCGGGCGTCGTTGCGCTGCAAGCCGAGCTGGATCGCGCTGAAACCCTGGTTGGCCACGATGAAGTCCCAGCGGATGTCGTGACCATGAACTCGCGAGTGCACTGCCGTGAAGAAAGCAGTGGCAAGGACTACCACCTGACGCTGGTTTATCCGGACGACGCGAATGCCGACGAGGGCAAGATCTCGATTCTCGCACCGGTCGGCAGCGCGCTGCTCGGCTTGCAGGCGGGCCAACACATTGACTGGCCGGCGCCGGGCGGTAAAACCCTGAAGCTGGAGTTGATCGAGGTCGAGTTCCAGCCCAAGGATGGCGGTAAGTGCAAGTTCTGATTCGACTCAGACCTTATCGAGCGCCTCGTTGAGCGCGCGTTCCAGGTCCGCTTTGTATCTCAGGTAAAGATTGCTCGGGCTTTGCACATCACCGAGCAGGCCGGACAGGTCCAGATCGGTGATGTAGCAGCGGTAGCGTTCAGCCTCGCGGCGCTGCCCGAGAATTTCTCTGGCGACCACGCTAAACAGCTGGTCGCCGTACTCCAGTTCGCAAAACTCTCGCTGATTGCAATACAGGGTGACCTGCACCTGCCCGGGTGTGGCCTTGCCGATAATCACCTGGACGTCATAAAAGGGTTTGTTCGCCAGCGTCTGTGGCGCAGGCCGCGGCTCGACCCGTCGAGCGCGGCCGGTCCCGGATGGCAGCAGCTGGTAATACAGGGTATCGAGTGTTGCCATGGGCCGGGCCGGATCCAGCGGCAACAACGCATCGCGACGATACACAATCGATTGCAGGAAGCGCTGCAGTGGCACCAGCAGGCTTTGCTCATCGTAATAGGGCACGCGTTGCTGCCACAGGGCGTTGTACTCATCCAGCACATACAGCTCGGCCTGGGACTCGTTGATCCGGAAGAACACCTGGATGCACTGCGCCAGCCCCATGGGCAGGATCAGCGCCAGATCGTGCTCTTCCAGGGCCATCGGGTCGAGATGCAGCGGGCTGTAGCGAGGCTGCTCTTTGCCGAGGTAGTCGAGCAGCGCTGGCAGGTTGTCCAGGGCCACATGATTGACCTCGCCCGGGACCAGTTCCAATACGTGATAGTGCTGTTGGACCTGAATCAGGTAGCGGTGATTGAGCTTGCCGAGCAGCAGGCTCCGCGCGGTAACGAAGATCTTCTCCACTCGCCGGGCGATGAATTGGGCGCGGTTATGGCTAAAGCAACGGACCCGCAAGTGTGGCTGCGGTGGTCCGTCTGGCAGGTTGTTGAGGTAATCGCGCAGACAATCGAGCAGTGCGTGTGCGCCGTCGTAGCGGCTGACCAAGACCTCGTTCCAGCTGTTGAGTGTGACCTGGTCGAGGGTCAGCACCAGATTTTCCCGGACCCCGGCATAACTCAGTGAGTCGGTGCGCTCGGTGGTCATCAAAATATTCAGCTCGCGATGATGTTTGAGCGGGTCAATCCCGACATTCACCAGAAGCAGCACTTCGCTCGGCACGCTGGCCTGTAGCAACTGTACTTCGCCGACACTGGTCAGCGGCAAGGCAATGGTCTGTTGCAGGCTGCCCAGCAAGTTGAACAGCTCGAACTCACGCAAGTCGCTGCTGCCAGGGTGCAGGGCGAGGCGGGTGCTGCTGTCGATCACGCCGTTGCGATGGCACCAGGTCAATAATTCCAATAACCCACGGTTGCGCTTGATCGGCGCGAAATGCTCCCACTCCAACGCGTTCAGGCTGCCGTTGTACAGGCTCCAGTGGACTTGCCCTGGCTCCTTGCGATTGGGCGATTGCACCAGTGTCAGGGTGTCTTCGGCCAGGTCCGGAGCGATGCCCGGATTGATGAACTCGATCTTGTCGGCCTTGCGCTCGAATGCCGCATAGAGGCGGCGGCCGAGCACATTGAGATCGCGCTTGGTGATCAGGCTGGCGGTTTGCTCGGTACGGGCGAACTGAGTCAGGAAGCGATAGCTGTAGTTCAGTTCGTTGACCAGTGCGCGGCGCTCGGCGCTGACCTGGCGGACTTTCCATTGACTGCGACTGTCGAGCATCGCCAGCTGCCGTTGATCCCAGCCCCACTCGTCGGCCAGGCGCTCAAGCAATCGGCGCTGCCAGCTGTTATTACTCTGGGCGGGGTTGCCGGTGAGTTTGCGGTTGACCTTCAGGTACAGGCTGCGGCGTACCAGTTCCAGGCGTTGCGGCTCGCCGCGAGCCTTGAGGTATTCCTCGATACGCCGATAAACCACGATATAGGGGTCCAGCTCATCCAGGTCGAGGTGATTGGCGAACACCGCCTGCTTGAAACGCAGGCTCAGGCATTTGACCTGCGGGTGTTCGCTGGCATAGACCTCGGTCAGCAACAGCTTGAGGATCGACTTGTAAGGCGATTCGATGCCCTTGTACAACTGCCAGAGCCCCGCACCAATGAATTCGCCGGGCGGAATGTGCGCCAGGTGACCAAGATCAAGGGTTTCATCGGCGCGGATAAAGCGTTTCGACAGCAGCGTATGGGTGTACTGGTCGTAGCGCGCCTCTTCGTACACCGGCACCAGCCACCACAGCGGGGTGCGCCCGGCCAGCCAGATGGCGGTGCGGTAGAACTCATCCAGAAGCAAGTAGTGTTGGGTCGTGCCGCAGTCCTCCGAGCTCAACTGGGTATCGCGTTCGCCACGCACGAAGCGGCTCGGGTCGATCAGAAAGAAGTGCGCCTCGGCCCCCTGGCCCGCGGCCCAGGCTTCCAACAGCTGGCATTTCTTGCGCAGCTCGGCGAGTTCGCTCTCGCTCAGGTCTGGCGCGTGGCAGACCCACACATCCATGTCGCTTTGGTCGGCCTGGGCCAGAGTGCCCAGGCTGCCCATCAGAAACAGCCCATGGATCGGCCGCGGCGCATTGCCGTGGCGAGCTTTGTAGGAAAAGGAGCGGGTCAGGCGCTGGGCTTCGGCGAGGGCCTGGCCGTCGGGCTCGAAATTCGACAACCCGGCCGGTGTGCTGCCAGAAACATAGCCCGGCAACAGCGGATGGTTGACGTGAAAGAACAGCGGCAACAAGGTCAAAACCACTTGCTGGCGTGGCGACAACCCTTCCAGCGCACGGGCGATGCGCCCCTCGTTGACTTTCAGAAAACGTGCGCGTAGCTGAACCAGAACCTTGCGATCGATTCCTTCGTCCAGATCGGGGCGGATTTCATGGGTGCGGGTCATTGCAAACTCAAACCGGCTCGCGGAGCTCGAGCGTGGGAGGTCTCAGGATGGGGAGCAGTTTACAGCCTCAAGGTCTGGACCTTATACGTTGAATCTTGTTTTTTGACGTCAAATTTTTATCGGCGGGGCGAAGTGTGCCCGCGGAATCCATCAAAAGGGGATCCCGTGGGCGACGCGCTGGTGCTTATGCGGTTTCTTGAACGGTCAGGATAGTCAGCAAGGTTTGCACTTGCTGCGCGGCGTCCCGGCCCAGGCTGGTTAGATAACCACCATCGACTTGGGTGATCAGTTCTTTGTCGAACAGCCGTTGTGCGGCAGCGATGGCTTTCGGGGCAGCTGTCTGATGAATTTTCAGGCCTTCCTGGGAACTGTCCAGGTTGAAGAGTGCGAGGATTTCCAGTTCGGCAACCAACTCAGGGGTAAGCGACATAAGGACTCCAGACTTTCTAGGAATTAGACGGTAGCGCTCCTAAGGTGACCGCACTTGTGCAAGCTGTCCAGTGTTCGCTGAGCGCTTTTTTTGCCTGAGGCGGCAGGCTGTTGTGGTAACCCCGTGGTTCTTGTGGCGGCGGGGTGTTACCAGTGTAGTCAGGGTCTGGAGAAATGCTGGTTGATTGACGACATAAAACCCTGTGGCGAGGGAGCAAGCTCCCGCTCGGGGGTGCAGCAGCCGTAAACCTGCCAATGCGGTCATTCAGGCAAAATGCGTTCTCAGGTTTCAGGGCCGCTGCGCGACCCAGCGGGAGCAAGCTCCCTCGCCACAAAAAGCCCGTCCGAGAAAGGGGAGAGTCATTTCTTCTCTGGCGGCAGCTCTGGCAGTGCCCGCAAGGCAGCCTCATACCACTCGGTATTGAACGCCCGATCTTCTTCGAGGATTGCATCGATTTCGACGGCCAGCACGTGGGCCATCAACTGCAGGATTTCTTCACGCTCGTAACCGACCAGGGTCAGTTTATTGAGGGTCGCTTTGGCTGCTGGCGGGTTGTCGCTTTCAATCTGGTTTTCGATCGCTTCGATCAGCGTGGCTTCGGTGAAATCTTCTTCGTCGTTGTCGTCGTTTTTGTTGGTGCCGGGGGTTGGCTCGCTCATGGCAGGCTCCTCAAGGAAAGGCGGCCAGTTTAACTGCATTCAGCATTTTGATGCTGCTGGTCAGACTGCATCTGAAGTTCTATAACTTGCGCTGCCAACCCCTACACGGCCTGGAGGCTTTGTGATGCTCAAGCTTTATGGATTTTCCGTCAGCAACTACTACAACATGATCAAGCTGGCGTTGCTGGAGAAGGGACTGCCGTTTGAAGAAGTGCCGTTTTATGCCGGTCAAAGCCCGCAAGCCCTTGCCATCAGTCCGCGGGGAAAAGTCCCGGTGCTGGGTGTCGAGCAAGGGTTCATCAATGAAACCAGTGTGATCCTCGAATACATCGAGCAAACCCAACCAGGCCCGACGCTGTTGCCGAACGATCCATTCCAGCGCAGCCAGGTGCTGGCACTGGCCAGGGAAATCGAGTTGTACATCGAGTTGCCGGCTCGCGCCTGTTACGCCGAGGCGTTTTTCGGCATAACGGTGCCGGACGCGATCAAGGACAAGACCAAGGCCGAGTTGCTGCAGGGTTTTGCCTCCCTGGGCAGACACGGCAAGTTCGCCCCTTACGTGGCGGGTGAAACGCTGAGTATTGCGGATCTGTATTTTCTGTACAGCGTGCCGCTGGCCTGTGCAGTGGGCAAGAAGCTGTTCGATGTGGATTTTCTGAATGAGTTGCCCGCCGCCAAAGCGCTGCTTGAGCGTCTGGAGCAGATGCCAAATGCACAACGGATCGCCGCGGACAGAGACGCCGCGATGCCGGCGTTCCTGGCGATGATCAGCGCCCAAAAGTAAAAGATCGTAGCCTGCGAGGTTTGCGTACACCCCAAATTTCGAGGGTGTACGCCGTTGTAGGAGCTGCCGGAGGCTGCGATCTTTTCGGGATCACTAAGATCTAGCGACTAGCCAATAACGCCTGGCCGCGACAAACTGCAGCCTTGACCTGCACAGGCGCCGTACCACCGATGTGGTCACGGGCATTCACCGACCCTTCCAGGGTCAGCACGGCAAACACGTCCTGCTCGATCTGGTCGCTGAACTTGCGCAGTTCTTCCAGGCTCATTTCCGCCAGGTCCTTGCCGCTGTCCACACCGTACTTCACGGCGTGGCCGACGATTTCGTGGCAGTCACGGAATGGCAGGCCACGGCGCACCAGGTAGTCGGCCAGGTCGGTGGCCGTGGAGAAACCGCGCAGCGCCGCTTCGCGCATGATGGCGTGCTTGGGTTTGATCGCCGGGATCATGTCGGCAAAGGCCCGCAGCGAATCGCGCAGGGTGTCGGCGGCGTCGAACAGCGGTTCCTTGTCTTCCTGATTGTCCTTGTTGTAAGCCAGCGGTTGGCCTTTCATCAAGGTCAACAGGCCCATCAGTGCGCCGAACACCCGGCCGCTCTTGCCGCGCACCAGTTCTGGCACGTCGGGGTTCTTCTTTTGCGGCATGATCGAGCTGCCAGTGCAGAAGCGATCAGGCAAATCGATGAACTGGAACTGCGCGCTGGTCCACAGCACCAGCTCTTCGGAGAAGCGCGACAGGTGCATCATCGCGATGCTCGCCGCGGAGCAGAATTCGATAGCGAAATCACGATCGGAAACGCTGTCCAGGGAGTTGCCGCCGACGGTGTCGAAGCCCAGCAGCTTGCAAGTCAGGTCGCGATCGATCGGGTAGGTGGTGCCCGCCAATGCCGCGCTACCCAGTGGCATGCGGTTGGTGCGCTTGCGGCAATCCACCAGACGCTCGTAATCGCGGCTGAGCATTTCGAACCAGGCCAGCAAGTGGTGGCCGAAGGTTACTGGCTGGGCGGTTTGCAGGTGAGTGAAGCCGGGCATGATGGTGCCGGCTTCGCGCTCGGCCTGTTCCAGCAGACCTTTTTGCAGGCGGGTGATTTCCGCCAGGATCAGGTCGATCTCATCGCGCAGCCACAGACGAATATCGGTCGCTACCTGATCGTTACGGCTACGACCGGTGTGCAGCTTTTTGCCGGTGACGCCGATGCGGTCAGTCAGACGGGCTTCGATGTTCATGTGCACATCTTCCAGGTCGATGCGCCAGTCGAACGAACCGGCTTCGATTTCGCTCTGGATGGTCTTCAGACCGTCGATGATGCTGTCGCGCTCGACATCGGTCAGAACGCCGACCTTGGCCAGCATCGTGGCGTGGGCTATCGAACCCATGATGTCGTGGCGATACAGGCGCTGGTCGAAAGTGACGGAGGCGGTAAAGCGGGCGACAAAGGCGTCGACGGGTTCACTGAAGCGGCCGCCCCAGGACTGATTGGTCTTGTCAGTGCTCATGAATTCGCTCGTGATCTGCTGAAGGAAGATGGCGTGAAAAGTTGTTGCGGATAATAACAGGGTTGCCCTGGCTGGCGTTGACACTGGTCGGCAGGTTTTTATTTCTCCATGCGTTGCCTGGTGCCTTGCCGTTGAACCCCTGCGGGCAGAGACTGGGGCCTATGAGGCCGGACGTTGAACAAGGGCCGCGAACCTGTTGCGCTGGCGTCATCAGTGGGTGCTGGCGAGACGATATTTTTCGATTGAGCAATATCGTCTTGGCGAGCGTCTACAGTTGCACTAGAGGTCAGAAAAAATTCAGACGATTTGCCTGTCCGGCAACTGACCATGCAACCGTAGTGACACACGCTCTGATCCATGAAATCGCGCCGCGAATCGACAGCGATGTGCTCAGAGTAGAAGCCAGCTATAAAGAGGGGGGTATGCGTATTGTGTATCAGCAATCCCTACGATGATGCCGCGCCAAAACGGGCATGGAACGGTAATCGGCAGGCACTGGTAAATATAGGTTCCCGACTCGGGGCACTTTTTGGCCCTCGCGCTACTCTTAGCGTGGATCGTCGTGACGGATGTCACGTCACCTGTCTACGCTATCCTTGTGCGAGACTCACGCAGGAATCCAGCGCAATATGAATGTCCTGATCGTTGATGACGAACCCCTGGCCCGCGAGAGACTGAGCCGTATGGTCAGCGACCTCGAGGGATACAATGTCCTGGAGCCGAGCGCCACCAATGGCGAAGAGGCGTTGGCCTTGATCGACAGCCTCAAGCCGGATGTCGTGCTGCTCGACATCCGCATGCCTGGCCTCGACGGCTTGCAGGTTGCTGCTCGACTGTGCGAACGCGAGGCACCGCCGGCGGTGGTGTTTTGCACCGCCCATGATGAATTTGCCCTGGATGCTTTCCAGATCAGCGAGGTAGGCTTCCTGGTCAAGCCGGTACGCTCCGAGCAATTGCTTGAAGCGCTGAAAAAGGCCGAGCGACCCAACCGCGTCCAGCTCGCAGCCCTGACCCGTCCGGCAGCAGAAAGTGGCAACGGTCCACGCAGTCATATCAGCGCACGAACCCGTAAAGGCATCGAACTGATTCCCCTGGATCAGGTGGTCTATTTCATCGCCGATCACAAATACGTGACCTTGCGCCATGAAGGTGGCGAAGTCCTGCTGGACGAGCCGCTCAAGGCGCTCGAGGATGAATTCGGCGACCGTTTCGTGCGTATCCATCGCAATGCCCTGGTGGCTCGCGAGCGAATCGAACGCCTGCAGCGTACTCCGCTGGGGCATTTTCAGCTGTTTCTAAAGGGCCTCAACGGCGATGCGCTGATTGTCAGCCGACGCCATGTAGCCGGTGTACGAAAGATGATGCAACAGCTTTAGTCCAGCGCCTGCGCGCGGTTTTCACCATCGGTTGCGGGTATGCGAGGCCAGGGAGGCCACGCACTTTCTGATTCAAGTCAAAGCTGATTTGCCTGAGCTGTTATTATCTGCCGTATCTATTCAGTACGGATTGATCCATGTCCCCTCGCGAAATTCGCATCGCTACCCGCAAAAGTGCCCTGGCCTTGTGGCAGGCCGAATTCGTCAAAGCCCGCCTGGAAGAAGCCCATCCCGGCCTGGTCGTGACGCTGGTGCCCATGGTCAGCCGTGGCGATAAGCTGCTTGACTCCCCGCTGTCGAAAATCGGCGGCAAGGGCCTGTTCGTCAAAGAGCTGGAAACCGCTCTGATTGAAGACCAGGCCGACATTGCCGTGCACTCGATGAAAGACGTGCCAATGGACTTCCCCGAAGGGCTCGGTCTGTTCTGCATCTGTGAGCGCGAAGACCCGCGCGATGCTTTCGTCTCCAATACCTACGCCAGTCTCGATGACCTGCCCAAGGGCAGCGTGGTCGGCACCTCCAGCCTGCGTCGTCAGGCGCAGTTGCTGACCCGCCGGCCGGATCTGCAGATCCGCTTCCTGCGCGGCAACGTCAATACCCGTCTGGCCAAGCTGGATGCCGGCGAGTACGACGCAATCATTCTGGCGGCCGCCGGCTTGATTCGCCTGGGCTTCGAAGATCGCATCAGCTCCTCGATCAGTGTCGACGACAGTTTGCCGGCAGGTGGCCAGGGCGCAGTCGGTATCGAATGCCGCAGCGTCGATACCGAGATTCATGCCTTGCTCGCTCCCCTGCACCATCAGGACACCGCCACTCGGGTCACTGCCGAACGTGCGCTGAACAAGCACCTGAATGGCGGCTGCCAAGTGCCGATCGCCTGCTATGCCGTGCTTGAAGGCGAGCAGATCTGGTTGCGTGGCCTGGTCGGGGATCCGAACGGTGGTCTGTTGCTGTGCGCCGAGGCCCGAGGTCCGCAAAGCGCGGCGGCGACACTGGGTGTGCAAGTGGCTGAAGACCTGCTGGCCCAAGGGGCCGATGAGATTCTGCAAGCGGTCTACGGTGAGGCCGACAAAGAGTGAAAGGCTGGCGCCTGCTGCTGACTCGACCCACGGAGGAGTCTGCGGCGCTGGCCGCGGTCCTGGCTGAGGTCGGCGTTTTCAGCAGCAGTCTGCCATTGTTGGAAATCGAGGCGCTACCGGTTTCCGGGGTTCAGCGCGCGATGATTCTCGAGCTGGATCGCTACTGTGCGGTGATTGTGGTCAGCAAACCTGCGGCCCGGCTGGGTGTGGAACTGCTCGAGCAACACTGGCCGCAGCCACCGATTCAGCGCTGGTTCAGTGTGGGCGCTGCCACCGCACAAATTCTCGCCGATTTCGGTCTTGATGTGAGCAACCCCCAGGCGGGTGATGACAGCGAGGCCTTGCTTGAGCTACCGCAATTGCGCGAGGCTATCGCGCGGCCCGACGCACGGGTTTTGATCATGCGCGGCGAAGGCGGGCGCGAGCTGCTGGCTGAGCGTTTGCGCGAGCAAGGTGCTAGTGTCGATTATCTGGAGCTCTACCGTCGCTGCCTGCCGCAGTATGCGTCGGCGCAGCTGCCTGCGCGGATTACCGCGGAACGCCTGAACGGCCTGGTGGTCAGCAGTGGACAGGGTTTTGAGCACCTGCATCAATTGGCAGGCACGGCCTGGCCCGATTTGGCGCGGCTGCCGTTGTTTGTTCCAAGCCCTCGGGTCGCCGAGATGGCGCGTGCTGCCGGCGCCCGAACAGTTGTGGATTGTCGCGGCGCCAGCGCCGCGGCTTTGCTGACGGCGTTACGGGAGCAACCCGTGCCCGTTCCCTAATGCAAAGGATGGATACGTGAGCGAAACAACCTTGCCTAAAGATGAAGTCCAGCCAGCCGTCGACGCGCCGGCTGAACCTGCGACCACCACCGCGCAACGCCGGGGCAATGGGCTGGTGATTCTGGCCTTGTTGCTGGGGGCGGCGGGTATCGCTGCTGGCGGTTGGGGGATTTTGCAGGTTCGCAGCCTGCAAGCCCATAACCAGCAACAGTTGGGGCAGTTGCAAGTGCTTGGCGATCAAGCTCAGACCCTCAAACTCAACGAACAACGTCTGACGGCGCGGCTGGAGCAATTGCCGGCCGCCGATGAGCTGGAAGATCGGCGGCGTCTGGTGACGCAGTTGCAAGGTGATCAGCAACGCTTGAACCAGCGACTCGAAACCGTGCTGGGAGCCAGCCGCAAGGACTGGCGCCTGGCCGAAGCCGAGCACTTGTTGCGCCTGGCCAGCCTGCGACTGTCGGCGCTGCAGGACATCAGCAGCGCCCATGCCCTGGTGCAAGGTGCCGACGAGATCCTCCGCGAACAGAATGACCCTGCATCCTTCGCCGCCCGCGAGCAGTTGGCAAAAAGCCTGGCGGCGCTGCGCAGTACCGACCAGCCGGACCGTACCGGGCTGTTCCTGCAACTGGGCGCCTTGCGCGATCAGGTGGTTGAACTCAGCGCACTGGCGCCTGAATATCAGAAAAGCGGCGATTCGCTGCTGGGCCTGACGGCCGATGGCGACGGCGCCAGTCGCTGGGCGCAGTGGTGGGATGAAATCTCGCGTTATATCCGCATCGACTTCAATGCCGACAAAAATGTCCGACCCTTATTGGCGGGACAGAGCCTGACCCAGGTCCGGCTGGCGCTCAGCCTCGCGCTCGAACAGGCGCAGTGGGCTGCGCTCAATGGGCAGGCGGCGGTTTATACCCAGGCCTTGGCCGAGGCCCGGGATGTTCTCAAAGGCAACTTCAATCAGGACAACCCACAAAGCAAATTGATGCTTGAGCGGGTCGGCGAGCTGAGCAAGCAACCGGTTACCGTGGTTACCCCTGATCTGGCGACGACCTTGAGCGCGGTCCAGGCCTATCTGGAACGTCGCCAACCGAGTGTCGAGGAGTCGGTGAATACCCCCGCCAAACCTGCCGCGAACGCTGCGCAGGAGACCAGCCCATGAAGCGCATCTATGTGATCCTGTTCGTGGTCATTGCTGCTGCAGCATTGCTGGGGTTGGCCATCGCCGAGCACGCAGGCTATGTCCTGATCGCCTACAAGAGCTTTCGTTATGAGTCGAGCCTGTGGGCGAGCCTGATGCTGCTGGCGGTCATCTGGCTGTTGGTCTGGGGGGTGAAGTTGCTGATCGAGTTGCTGACCACGTCCGGTGGCGTGGTCAATCCATGGTCGCGACGCAACCGCAGTCGTCGCGTGCAAGTGGCGATCGAGCACGGCCAGATAGACCTCGCCGAAGGTCGCTGGGCCAGCGCTCAGCGGCACTTGCACCGGGCTGCCGAAGCCGAGCGCCAACCGTTGCTGTATTACCTCGGCGCTGCGCGGGCGGCGAACGAGCAGGGGCTGTATGAAGAATGCGACAATCTGCTTGAGCGAGCCCTTGAGCGCCAGCCTCAGGCCGAGTTGGCGATCGCCTTGAGTCACGCACAGTTGCAGATCGACCGCGGTGATACCGACGGCGCACTCGTCACGCTGGAAACCATGCATGAGCGTCATCCGCACAGTGTTCAGGTCCTGCGTCAGTTGCAGCGCCTGCATCAGCAGCGGGGCGATTGGTCGGCGCTGATCCGTCTGCTGCCGGAACTGCGCAAAGACAAGGTTCTGCCGCCTGCCGAGCTGATCGAGCTGGAGCGCAGAGCCTGGGGTGAAAACCTCACACTGGCGGCTCGACGGGAAGAGGACGACACGGCAGGTTTGCAGTCGCTCGATCGTGCCTGGCAGCAACTCAGTTCCGCGCAGCGCCAGGAACCGCAATTGGTGCTGGCCTATGCCGAACAACTGCGGCAACTGGGTGCCGAGGTCAAGGCCGAAGAGGTCCTGCGTGGCGCCCTCAAACGCCAATACGACAGTCATCTGGTCCGGCTTTACGGGCTACTTCGTGGCAGTGATCCCGGGCGGCAATTGCACATCGCCGAGGGCTGGTTGAAAGATCACCCGGCGGATCCCAGCCTGCTGCTGACCCTCGGACGTCTGTGTCTGCAGAGCAGTTTGTGGGGCAAGGCACGAGATTATCTGGAGAGCAGCTTGCGGCTGCAGCGTAATCCGGAAGCTTGCGCCGAGCTCGCGCGGCTGCTGGCGCAATTGGGTGATACCGAGCGCAGCAATCAGCTGTTTCAGGAAGGCCTGGGGCTGTTGGACGAGCGCTTGCTGGCCTCGCCTCTACCCGTACCGGCTCGCGTGTAAGGCGCGCTGTGGATGGCTGGTTCTTCCTCCAGGGTGGGCCGGCCATTTCAGAGGTGTCAGAGTTTTCCGCGTATTGTCTGACACCAGGCTGCATCCTACGTCGGACTACATCTGATCTCCCATTTTCTGTCGGGATTTCCCTACAGTCTGGAGGAAGTGTCCGCTAAGGCCCGTCTTGAAAGGGTTGCGGGCTTTCCTCTACCGTAACTGCCTGTCTCTTTTGTTACGGATTAGCCATGTTTTTGGCCCGCTCACGCTCCTTGTTCCTCATGGCGTTCACCGCAGGTGCCCTAGCCCTGGGCGCCTCGTTATACCTGGAATATGCGGTCGGGCTCGAACCTTGCTCGCTGTGTACGGTGCAGCGGTTCTTTCTGGTTCTGTTCACGGCGATTTGCCTGATTGCAGCCGTGCATGGGCCAAGCCGCACGGGTTGTTACCTGTATTGGCTATTGAGCGTACTCAGCTGTCTTGGCGGAATGCTCACCGCGTGGCGGCATGTGCTGTTGCAAAATTCCCCTCAGGAGCGCTGGCAGGGATGTTCGCCCGGTCTCGAGTACCTGCTGGGCAACATGTCCTGGTCCTGTGCGTTGAAACGGGTCTTCCAGGGGACTGCCGAATGCACTCGAATCTCCTGGACGCTGTTCGATATGAGCATCCCCGAGTGGAGCCTGTTGTTCTTTGTAGGGATGATCTGCCTGGGCATTTTTCAGCTGCTGCAATTCCTGCGTTTCACCCGCAGTAGAGCGGTCGGGAGGTGATTATGCTTCTGCCCTACCGTTCGAGATTAAACGCTTGTATGAACTTTATCTCCTGCGTACCTTGAAGCAGTTGTCGCGCGGGCATAATCTGGCCCGCACGTGTTATTGGAATTATGTTGCTCAGTGGCGCCCTGCTTGGCCGAATCTTGATCGTTCAAGTCTTGCGGCGGGTGTAGGACGGCACTACCCATAAGGGAAGAAAGACCATGCTCGAAAGTTGTCAGAATGCTCAGGAACGCTGGGGTGGAGTGCATCTGCTGATCGATCGCTGGTTGCAGGAGCGTCACGAACTGGTTCGGGCCTATGATGCTCTCGGCGCCAAGCCAGAAGCGCTGGGCGAGAACCGAAAGCCATTGCAGGAATTCTGCGGAGTCCTGGTAGATTATGTTTCGGCCGGGCATTTCGAGATCTACGAACAGCTGACCGGAGAAGCCAAGGCGTTTGGTGACACCCGCGGGCTGGAATTGGCCGAGACGATCTATCCGCGCATCGATGTGATCACCGAAAAGCTGCTGGCCTTCAACGATCTCTGTGACGCTGGAAAGTGCGTCGCGGAAAAATTCAAAGAGTTGGGTGGTCTGTTGCACGAACGCTTCGAACTGGAAGATTGCCTGATCGAAGTGCTGCACACGGCTCACAAGGAAGAGGCTCCGGCTCAGGTCTGAGTTTTTCGCTTTGGCGAAAAGATCATCAAAAAACGGTGCGCTATGCGCGCCGTTTTTCGTTTGAGCTTTTACTCAGCCAGCGACACCAAGTAATTCAATTTCGAACACCAGTGGGGTGTAGGGCGCAATCAAGTCACCCGCGCCGTCGGCGCCGTACGCCTGGGCCGAAGGAATGACCAGTCGCCACTTCGCACCGGTGGGCATTTGCGGCAATGCACTGCGCCATCCATTGATCACGCTGTCGAGACGAAACCACTGCGCCTGATTGTTCTGATCAAACACCGTGCCGTCGGGCAGGCGACCGATATAGCGAACCTGGACGTTGCCATTGGGACCCACCTTTGGACCGTTGCCGGGAGTCAGTTCGGTCAGCAGAATTCCATCCGCCAATTCACGAACCCCTGGTCTGGCTTTTTCAGCTGAAAGAAAACGACTCTCTGTTTCGAGGGCGATCTCACTTTGCGGTCGGGCGGATTTCTCTGCGGTCCGCTTCTCATGCTCGGCAAGAATCTGTTCGATCCGTTGCTCTTTGAGTGCCAGCGGCTTGCCCTGATAGGCCTGTTGCAAGCCATCCAGTAACGCTTGAATCTGAAGGCCGGGAATCTCCTCGCGCAAGCGTTCGCCGAGGCTGGCACCGAGGCTGTAAGAGAGATCGCGGGAGTCATTTTCCGTGGATTTTTCAGCGGCCTGAACGAACGAAAAAACCAGCCACAACGATAAAAAAAGATAACGCGACATGGGCACGCTCCGGCCTGAGATGCGAAGGATTATGCCAGTGCGAACGTCTTCGCGGCTGAGCAACTTTCAAGGCAGTGAAGAACATTTTCAATTCACTGCAACATAGCGCTTTCGATGCTGTCAAGATGCCCTAGCGGCGGTAGCAGCAGAGGTCTAGTATGAGCCGCAATAACGTAAGCTAGGAGGTAAACCATGTCGGCCAATAAGAAGCCTGTAAATACCCCGTTGCATTTACTCCAACAGCTCTCGGGCAGCCTGCTCGATCATTTGGAAAACGCCTGCTCCCAAGCTTTGGCTGATGCTGAAAAACTGCTCGCCAAGCTGGAAAAACAACGCGGAAAAGCGCAAGAAAAACTGCACAAGTCACGAACCAAACTGCAAGACGCTGCGTCGGTCGGAAAGGCCAAGGCACAAGCCAAAGCCAAGGGCGCAGTGAAGGAGCTTGAAGAGCTGCTTGATGCGCTCAAGGATCGTCAATCCGAAACCCGCACCTACATTCTTCAACTCAAGCGCGATGCCCAGGAAAGCCTGAAGCTGGCGCAAGGTGTTGGTCGAGTGAAAGAGGCTGTAGGCAAGGCGCTGTCCCTGCGTTCCGCCAAGCCTGCCGCTGCCCCTGCGAAGAAGCCCGCGGCCAAGCCGGTTGCTGCCAAAGCGCCGGCCAAGGCTCCTGCGAAAACTGCGGCCAAACCAGCTGCGAAGGCTCCGGTTAAAGCGGCAAGCAAACCCGCTGCGAAACCAGCAGTGAAAAAAGCAGTCGCTGCCAGCGCTGCCAAACCCGCCGCTAGATCGACTGCTGCCAAACCTGCCGCGGCAAAACCGGCGGTCAAGCCTGCTGCTAAAACTGCTGCGGCCAAACCAGCGGCCAAGCCCGCTGCCGCGAAAGCGACAGCTGCCAAACCCGCAGCTAAACCTGCAGCTAAACCAGCAGCCAGGACTGCTGCCGCGAAACCCGCGACGGCCAAGCCAGCAGCCAAACCTGCCGCGGCGAAACCAGTCGCAGCTAAAGCGCCTGCCAAAGCTGCAGCAAAACCGGCAGCAAAACCAGCCGTGAAAAAGCCGGCCGCCGCTAAACCGGTAATGGTTCCTGTTGCGGCCAGGCCTGTGACTCCAGCGCCAGGAGCATCGCCGGCAACGTCTGCGAGCACTCCTGCAGCGTCGCCTGTAGCAACGCCAGCAGCCTCTGCGAGCAGCATCACCCCAACCAGCGCTTCCTAAGCCCCGGTTACCGCGACGCGTAGTTTATTCAGCGCGTCGCGGTTCAGGGTGGCGGCTTGCGCCGCCAGCCCTTCCAGCCAGGCAGGTAAATCTTTCGCGGCCTCTTCCGGCCAGTCCTGCGCCGTCGTCTCCAGCCGCAACAACAACTGCCGCTCCGCTTCGAGCTCCAGCGCCTTGACCTGTTCGCGCAGAACCGTCAGTTGCGCATCCTCAAGGGCCGCCGAGCGCCATTGCTTGCGCAGTTGCCGCAGGGGTTGCACGACATCGTCATGCCAGGGGTCAGCCAGCTGATGCAGTTGCTGCAGGCGCTGGGCATTGCAAGCCACGCCACGCTGGCCAAGCCAGACCGCACACAACAGCAGGCAGACATTGGCGCCGGCAGTCTGCAGTTCCAGGCAGGCCCTTTCGACGCCGGGTCGGGCGTAGGTGTTCAGGGTAGAGCTCCACAGGTCAGAGGACATATTCCTACTCGCGCCAGTTGCGAGCGAAGCTGGTAGACTCCGCCGCCATTATGATCCGACTTCAAAGCCTAACATTACAGCGTGGCCCGCAACGTCTGCTAGAAGACGCCGAGCTGACCCTGCACGCCGGTCACAAAGCCGGCCTGATCGGTGCCAACGGCGCCGGTAAATCCAGCCTGTTCGCCTTGCTCCAGGGAGAACTGACCCCTGACTCGGGTGATTGTTTCCTGCCGGCGGACTGGCGAATCGCCCATATGCGCCAGGAGGTCGATACCCTTGATCGGGTAGCGGTCGACTATGTGCTCGATGGCGACCTGCGCCTGCGCGAGGTGCAGCGTGAGCTGGCCGACGCCGAAGCGGCCCATGACGGTGCCGCTCAGGCGCGCCTGCACGCCGAACTCGATAGTGCCGACGGTTACACCGCCGATGCCCGGGCGCGCAAGCTGCTGGCAGGTCTGGGTTTCACCAACGAGCAAATGGATCGCCAGGTCGGCGATTTCTCCGGTGGCTGGCGGATGCGTCTGAACCTGGCGCAGGCACTGATGTGCCCGTCGGACCTGCTGCTGCTCGATGAGCCGACCAACCACTTGGACCTCGACGCCATTCTGTGGCTCGAAGACTGGCTCAAGAATTATCCCGGCACGTTGCTGCTGATCTCCCACGACCGGGACTTCCTCGACGCCGTGGTCGACCATGTGGCCCACGTCGATCAGCGCAAGATCACCCTCTATCGTGGTGGTTACAGCGCTTTCGAACGTGCTCGCGCCGAACGTCTGGCCCAGCAACAGCAAGCCTACGAGAAGCAGCAGGCGCAGCGTGCGCACATGGAAAGCTACATCGCGCGTTTCAAGGCCCAGGCCACCAAGGCCCGTCAGGCCCAGAGCCGGATCAAGGCCCTGGAGCGCATGGAAGAGTTGTCTGCCGCTCACGTTGATTCGCCCTTCGATTTCGTGTTTCGCGAGTCGGTGAAAATCTCCAGCCCGTTGCTCGACCTCTCCGACGCCCGTTTGGGATACGGCGAGAAGACCGTGCTGGAGAAGGTCAAGCTGCAACTGGCGCCGGGTGCCCGGATCGGCCTGCTCGGTCCGAACGGCGCAGGCAAGTCGACACTGATCAAGAATCTTTCCGGTGAGCTGGAGCCCTTGGCCGGTCGCCTGGTGCGCGGCGAGAACCTGGTGGTCGGCTACTTTGCCCAGCATCAGCTGGACTCTCTCGATTCCAAGGCCAGCCCGCTCCTGCATATGCAGCGTCTGGCGCCGACCGAACGTGAGCAGACTCTGCGCGACTTCCTCGGTGGTTTCGACTTCCGCGGCGCGCGCATCGATGAGCCGGTGTTGAATTTCTCTGGTGGCGAGAAGGCCCGCCTGGCACTGGCGTTGATCGCCTGGGGCCGGCCGAACCTGCTGCTGCTCGACGAACCGACCAACCACCTCGACCTGGAAATGCGCCTGGCGCTGACCATGGCCTTGCAGGAATTTACCGGTGCGGTGCTGGTGGTCTCCCACGATCGGCACTTGCTCAAGAGCACCACCGATGAATTCCTGCTGGTTGCCGATGGCAAGGTTCAGGAGTTCGACGGCGATCTGGAAGATTACGCCCGCTGGCTGGTTGACTATCGACTGCGCAACGCGCCGGTCAACAACACGCCGGTCAACCCCGACAAAACCGACAAGAAAGCCCAACGCCAGGCCGCCGCTGCATTGCGTCAGCAGCTGGCGCCGCATAAGCGTGAAGCCGACAAGCTCGAAGTCGAGCTGGGCAAGCTCCACGAAAAACTCGCGAAGATCGAAACCAGCCTCGGCGACAGTGCGGTGTACGAAGCGGCCCGCAAGGATGAGCTGCGCGATCTGCTGGCCGAACAGGCCCGGCTGAAAGTTCGTGAGGCCGAGCTGGAAGAGACCTGGATGGAAGCCCTGGAGCAGCTCGAGAGCCTGCAGTCGGAGCTGGAGGCGCTCTCTTGATGGAGGCGCTGAAGCTGCATTGGTCTGCCGTATGGGTCGAGCCGCTGCTGTTTGTCGGGCAAATTCTGCTGATCCTGCTGGCCGGTTATCTGGCCCAGCGTTTCGTGGCCAGAGGGCTGACCCGCCTGGGCCAGCGTTACCCGTTTCCGCCGCAATTGCTGATGCCGCTGCGCGGAGGCTTGCGCTGGCTGATCATGGGCAGCGCGCTGATCTTTGTATTGGAGCGCCTGGGCGTTTCAGCGACGGTGCTGTGGACGGCGTTGTCCGGCTTTGTCGCGGTGGCGGCGGTGGCGTTCTTTGCCATGTGGAGTGTGCTGTCCAACCTGCTCTGCGCGATTCTGATCTTCACCGTCGGGCCGTTTCGCCTGGGTGATGTGGTCGAGTTGGTGGACACCACCGACAAGCCGGGCGTCAAAGGCCGGGTGGTGGCGATCAATCTGCTCTACACCACGTTGGTCGAATCCGCTGAGGCCGGCAACGGGAGCGCCATGGTGCAAGTACCCAACAGTCTGTTCTTCCAGCGCTCGGTCCGCCGCTGGCGCGGCAGTGATGTATTCCCGCTGAGCACCAGCGAAAAACTGCCGGGCAGCTGATAACGCTGGTCGGCAGGGCGCAGGTCCGACAAAAAAACGGTAGTCATTCGCCAAAAGGCGCATTAGCTTAGACGTCTGTAACGAGTCTGAGTGGGGTGTGCGATGGTGCTTGAAACATGGCTGGCGTTTTTTGCCGCCTGCTGGGTGATCAGCCTTTCTCCTGGCGCCGGCGCTATTGCGTCGATGTCCTGTGGCTTGCAGTACGGTTTCTTGCGTGGCTATTGGAACGCCCTGGGCCTGCAACTGGGTCTGGCGATGCAGATTGCGATTGTCGCCGCAGGTGTCGGGGCCATTCTCGCCGCTTCGTCCACAGCCTTCTATGCGATCAAGTGGTTCGGCGTGGCCTACCTGGTCTATCTGGCGGTCAAGCAATGGCGCGCGCTGCCCAGCAACCTGAATGACGACGCGGCAATCCGGCAGATCGGCAAGCCCCTGGCGCTAGTGTTTCGCGGGTTCCTGGTGAACGTCAGCAACCCCAAGGCGCTGGTGTTCATGCTCGCGGTATTACCGCAATTCATCGACCCCCACGCGCCACTGGTGGCTCAATACCTGATCCTCGGCGTGACCATGATCATTGTCGATCTGATCGTGATGGCGGGCTACACCGGGTTGGCTTCAAAGGTCTTGCGCTTGTTGCGCACACCGAAACAGCAGCGCCGCATGAACCGTACCTTTGCCGGTTTGTTCATTGGGGCGGCCGGGTTGCTGGCGACCATTCGCCGGTCAGCGGTGTAAACCCTTCACCCACAAAAAAGGCGACCGCTGAGGTCGCCTTTTTCGTTCGAGGGCTTAGCGCAAAATGACGGGCGCCTCGTCCGGGGGCAGGTTGTTGCTCCGCGGGGCTTGCCCCGGCTGCTGATAATCGCCGCCACCGAGCTGTTCGCTCAATTGGCGCGCCACGTCCTCACCCAGCGATTTGGACACATCGCGAACTACCCGCGGGCGGTTCAGCGAGACCTTCACGTCTTGGCTATTGACCAGTTTGGTGTCCTGACCTTCGCCCATGGCAGTAAACGCCGAGGTGATTTCGAAGGTGTTGGTGTTGATCAGGCTGAAGTCGGCTACCAGACTCAGACCGAGAATCGCCGAATAACTGTCGGTATTGGCCAGTGACGTTACATCACGGGTGAAGTCGATATCCGACAAGGTGCCGAACAATACGTAGTCGGCGCCCTGGTAGTGACCAGCCCTGATCCGCTCGATCACATCAAACACGTCTTCGCTGGATTTGGCGGTGTGCGGTGTGCCTTGCACCAGCTGGAACATCCCGGACTTGAGGATCTCGCCCTTGATGTCGCCGGTGAATTTGCGCAACTCGCCTTGCTCGATATAGCTGCTGGTAGCCTCGATCTCGTTGTAGCTCGACGAACCGCTGGCGTTATAAGCGCTTGCCTGGAAGTTGCTCTGGGCCGAAACGATGTGGATGTATTGTTCCACCCGTTCTTGGTAGGCGAGGTCGGTGACCGCGATTTTCGGGGCCGCCTGCACGCCAAACGCGCAGGCCAGGCCAATGATGCCAATCCATGCACGCATTGCTTAACGCTCCGTGGTTTTGCGGATCTCTTTCTCGTCCATCCACTCGGCCAGACCGCTTTCGACATCGATCAATTGCAGGCTGAACTTGTAGAAGACGTCTTTGTAATCGCTGCTGCGCTTGACGATCGAACTGATCGAGCCTTCAAGACGGTATTGGGCGGCGATCATATTGCCGGTCTTGGCCACGGTGCTTTTTTTGTACAGGCCGCTCTGGTTTTGCAGCTTGAGCTGGTCAACCTGGCTCTGCATGGCCGTGTTGTCACTGGCGAAGCGGGCGGTGCCGGATTTCATCAGCTGAGTCTTGATGCTGGTGGTGATCTCGCGGGTATCGATGTACTCGCTGGTTTTGTTCTTCACGTCGTAAACCTGCACCACCGGGCGGCCCTGCAGGATCCCGGACTGGGCCAGGGAGCGGGTCATGGTTTCGGCGATCATCTGCAGGTCGGTGGAACCGAACTCGTTGGTCACCAGCTCTACAGCCTTGCTGTCGCCGTAGCTGATGTTTTTCCCGCCCAGGACCGGTGAGTTGTTGGCGCAACCGCTGGCCAGAAGGGCGACAACGGTGAGGAACGAAAAGCGTGCAAACATGGGAATACTCTCTAAAACTGAACAAAACGGGTGAGTGCCTTAAGGCGTTTTGATTTCCAGACGAAAATCCACGGCTTTGGCCAAAGGCGCGATGGCTGGCAGGAAGCTGGTTTGCGTGCCGTACAGGGTCAGGCTCTTCCAGGATTCTTCTTCACCGACCGGGAAACCTTCAGGGCCGAGCCAGGCAAAGCGGTAGTACATAGTCTTGTTATTGACGCTGGTATTGCTCAGCTGAACGTTGACCGTCAGAAAACCATTTTCACGAGCGACACGCATGGCGCCGACCACGATGTTTTTCTGCTTGCCCATGCTCACGACTTTGCTCGCCGCACTGCCGGGTTCTGGAGGTGGGGTGGCGCAACCGGCCAACAAGGCCAGCGCGATGACAGCAATGATGTTGAAACGCATGAGGAGTCTCTGCTTAAGGTTGTTTGAGGCTGGCCACAGCCTGCGGGTTGGCGCTTGGCGTCAGATGCGCGGCAATGCCGCTGGTGAACACCTGGCTGCCTACCATGCGCAAAGTGATGACTTGATAGCGTTGATCGATCTTGACCTTCATCAGCGCGCCGCCATGGGCGTTGGGCAGGCTGACCTGGTGCTCGCCTTGCTTGAGGCGCAGGCGCACCACCTGGGTGGTGTCAGGCAGGGTGCGCCAGGTGCGGGTGTCGGCCCCTTCCATCACCATTGAAGTAATGCCTACCGCCAGGCCGGCCAACGGGTTGACGTCGTTCAACTGCTTTTGCGCAACGCCGCGGGTCACGGCACGCACGGTGGTGCGCAGAATGATCCCTGGCATGTCGTCACGCAGGGCACGCTGGGACATGGCAGTAGTGCTGTTGAGTTGTGTCAGGTTCAATTGCTGACCGTCCACGCCGATCTGGGCAAAGGTTGCTGTCGAGGTGTCCGGCTTGATTACCGGGAAGGACAGCGGCGTGATCACCAGATTGCCGCTGATGGGCAGCGGCAGCGGAATGCGGATGGAGTCGCGGGCTGGTGCCAGGCCGCTTTGCACGACGATCAGGATGTCGCTTTCTTCACTCTTGCCGGCCGGCTTGTCGAGGTTCAGCAGCGCCTGCTCGAGCAGTGGGGTATTGGGGCGCAATTCCGCGGCTTTGCGGTAGCCCGGTGCGGCGAGGTTTCTTTCGCCCAGGGCTTCGTAGACGAAACCGGCCAGGTAGTGGCTGAAAGCACTCTGATAGCTGTTCTTCAGGCCGACCACTTCCGGTGCGTCGAGGCTGGCCACCGGGTAACCCTGAAGGTCTTTGTATTCGGTCTTCAGCCCTTGCTTCTCGGCTTCGGCTTCGCGCTTGAGGTATTCCTTGTCGCGCAGCTCGGCGATCACTGCTTCGCGTTCGTGGGTCCTTTTGATCTCGGTACGGGCGCCGTCGAAGTCGTTGACGGCCAGCAGATTCAGGGCCATCTGGGTGGTCAGCATGACTTTTTCGTAGTCATAACCTTCGTAACGACGAACCTTGTCGTTGACCAGGAAGCTGCCGAACTGTGACAGGTATTTCTCAGAGTCGAACTTGACCGAGTCTTCCCATGCCCCCACCACTTGGTCGGCGCTTCTCCATGCGGTCTGGCTACCCGTCAAATCGCCTTTGGCGCGCAGCAGTTCACCTTTCTCGAAGTAATAGAGCAGGTCTTTGTCCTGGCTGCGGTTGTTCTTTTCCAGCAGGGTCAGCGCGGCATCGACGTTGCCGGTGCTCAACTGCTGGTTGGTTTCCTGGAGCTCGGAGTCGTAGCTGCGAAATGCCGAACAACCGGCGAGCAAAGTGACTGCGCTGAGCGTGAGTGAGGTAAGGGCGCGGGATTTCATATGGAGAACTTCTTCCCTGAACGTAAACAGCCGAGCGTTGCTGGTCGGGCTGGATGGACCAATCGGCAGCCCAGGTGGCTTTCCTGCCAATTCCTCATTCAAAGAGGAGCTTAAATACCCATCAGGAATACCTGGGGCGCAGCATTATAAGCTGTGAAGGTGGCGATGTAATGGCCTTTTGATTTCATCTGTCAGGATGTGTGCCACTAGTCTGCTAATTGATATGAGAGCCTGAGTCCGCATTTCTCGGACCTGGATTATTTATTGGCCCTGTGAATCGCTGCAAAACCCGCTAAATAAGGGCGCAGGAGGGGATTCCCGCGGTCGGTTCTTTGGCCTGAATGGATGAGAAGGCTTGAGTGAAAGTCATTCGAAGTGAACAATGTGTTACTTCGTATTTCCAATTGAGATTCGTTCATGACTGCCTCGTCCCGTTTCCTGGCCTGGTTAATGCTGCCTGTGTTTGCGTTATGCAGTTTCAATCTGCTGGCCGACACCGTGGAAGGCGCACCCCAGGCGCTGCATTTGCTCGACTACATTGGCGCGGATTACCCGGCCACGGTCGAGGCGGGCAAGGTCATCGATTCCTCCCAATACCGCGAGCAGCTGGAGTTTCTCGGTGTTCTGCAGGGTTTGATCGGGGGTTTGCCGGCCAAGCCTGAACGGGCCGAGCTGGAGCAGGGTGTCAGCAGCCTGCGCGCCGCCATCACGGCTCGCCAGGACGGTGCGACGGTCTTCCGCCAGGCGCGGCAATTGGGTGCGAAGCTGGCGGTGGCCTATGAGGTCAGCCAGGCGCCGATCATCACCCCGGACCCGACTCGCGGTGCGCCGCTCTACGCTCAGCATTGCTCGGTCTGCCACGGTGACAGCGGCGTTGGGGACGGCCCTGCAGGCGTCGGTCTGACGCCGCCACCGTCCAACCTGCGCGATGCCACACGCCTGGACCGCTTGAGCCTCTACGCGATCTACAACACTCTTGGGCTGGGCGTTGAAGGTACGGACATGCCGTCTTTCGCCGATCAACTGGACGACCGTCAGCGCTGGGATCTGGCAACCTACATTGCCGGTTTCAGCGCCGATCCAACTGCGACGAAAAGCGACAAGAGCTTTAACCTCGCCGACCTGGCTCGTCAGACGCCGGGTGAAGTGCTGGCTGCCGAAGGCCCACAGGTTGCGGCCACTTTCCGTGCTCAACGGGCCCAGCCGCCACAGGTCAAGCGCGGCCCGGCACAGTTGCTCGACTACACCGCGTCGACCCTGGACAAGAGCCTGGCAGCCTATCGCGCCGGCGATCACGAGCAGGCGTATGACCTGTCGGTAGCGGCCTATCTGGAGGGTTTCGAGCTGGTCGAGAGCTCCCTGGACAACGTCGATGCCAATGTGCGCAAGGACACCGAAAAATCCCTGATGGCTTACCGTCAGTCGTTGCAGGACGGTTTGCCGGTGGCCCAGGTCGAGCAGCGTCTGGACTCAGCGAAATCCAAGCTGAAGCAATCTGCCGGTCTGTTGGGCAGCGATGGTTTGAGCTGGTCCCTGAGCTATATCTCCGGCCTGCTGATTCTGCTGCGCGAGGGCCTGGAAGCAATCCTGGTATTGGCGGCAATCCTGGCGTTCTTGCGTAATACCGGTCAGCAGTCGGCAGTGCGCAGCGTCAACGTCGGCTGGGGGCTGGCACTGGTGGCCGGCCTGGCGACCTGGGCCCTGGCGGCCTACGTGATCGATGTCAGCGGCGCCCAGCGTGAACTGCTGGAAGGTTGCACGGCATTGTTCGCCAGCGTCATGGTGCTCTGGCTCGGCGTGTGGATGCACGATCGTCGTCACGCGGCGGCCTGGCAGAATTACATCAAGAGCAGCCTGGTCGGTGGCGGCGGGCGTTTCGGCTTTGCGATCCTGGCGTTCTTCTCGGTTTACCGCGAGTTGTTCGAAGTGATCCTGTTCTACGAAACCCTTTGGCTGCAGTCGGGACCGGCGGGACATAACGCCGTATTGGCGGGTGGTGCAACGGCGCTGGTGCTGCTGATCGGCCTGGCCTGGGTGATTCTGCGTGGCTCGGCGAAATTGCCGCTGGCGCTGTTTTTCGGGATCAACGCTGCGCTGTTGTGCGCGTTGTCGGTGGTATTTGCCGGGCACGGGGTCAAAGCCTTGCAGGAAGCCGGGATCTTCGGCACCCGGCCGGTGGCGTTCTTTGACTTCGACTGGCTGGGGATCCACGCTGATGCTTATTCGCTGAGTGCGCAGGCCGTGGCGATTCTGGCGATCATTGTGCTTTACAGCCGTAGTCGCATGGCGGAGAAGCGGCGGGTGCGGGCTTCTTGATCTGATTGAAGCCGAATGATTTTTGAGGGCAACAAAACATGCGTGTATGGATCGATGCCGATGCCTGCCCGAAGGCGGCGAAGGATCAGGTGATCAAGTTTGCCTTGAAACGCCAATTCGAAGTGCTGCTGGTGGCGGGGCAGAGCCAGATCAAACCGAGCTATGCCTGCGTAAAGCTGATCGTGGTGCCCAGTGGCCCGGATGCGGCCGATGATTATCTGGTCGAACACGCGCTGCCCGGCGAACTGGTGATTTGCAGTGATGTGCCATTGGCCGATCGTTTGATCAAGAAGGGCGTTGCCGCCCTCGATCCGCGCGGCAAGGAATTCGACCCGCAGAACATGGGTGATCGGTTGGCGGTGCGCAATCTGTTCACCGACCTGCGCGATCAGGGCCAGATGGGCGGCGGCCCGCCGCCCCATGGCGAACGCGAGAAGCAGGCGTTCGCCAATTCGCTGGACCGGATCCTTACCCGGTTGATGCGTAACGCCTGAAAAGATCGCAGCCTGCGGCAGCTCCTACAAAAGCTCCGCGCTCATCCTGAATGAACGCAAATCCTGTAGGAGCTGGCGAAGGCTGCGATCTTTTGATTTTGCTTACACATCATTCTCGTGAGTTAACTCCAGCACTCGATCAACCAGCTTGTTAATCCCTGAAGCCACTTCGCTAATGGATTGCGCGAGCATGTAGGCCGGGGTGCTGACCAGTTTGCGTGCCTTGTCTTCGATGATGTCGCTCACGGCACACTCTTCGTGGGTGGCGCCCATTTTGGTCATGGCTGCGGCGGTCTCGGCATCGTTGCCGATGGTGCAAGTCACGCCAGGGCCATAGATCTTCGCGGCCAGGGCTGGCGAGATGCAGATCAGCCCGACCGGTTTGCCGGCTTCGGCAAAGGCTTCAGTCAGGGCCAGGACTTCTGGCTGGACGCTGCAGCCCGCGCCTTCGATGGCAAAGTTGGAGAGGTTTTTCGCCGAGCCGAAACCGCCGGGCACGATCAGTGCGTCGAAGTCTTCGACATCGGCTTCGCGAATATCCTTTACCTCACCACGGGCAATGCGCGCCGATTCGATCAGCACGTTGCGCGATTCGGGCATTTCCTCGCCGGTCAGGTGATTGATGACATGCAATTGGGCGATATTGGGTGCGAAGCACTGCACTTGCGCACCACGCTGGTCCAGGCGCAGCAGGGTGATCACGCTTTCGTGAATCTCGGCGCCGTCATAGACGCCACAGCCGGACAGTATCACTGCAACTTTTTTGCTCATGGTTTTTTCTCCAGGTTCATGGCGTTAAATGTCCACTAATTTGTCACTCGTTGCCATAGGGTTATCTCGCGACTACACCTAATCTTCGGGTAACGATTCTGATCAGGTCGCGTCATGAACTTCATCCTTTATGCAGTGCCGTTTTTCTTTGTGCTGATAGCCGTCGAGCTGTTGGCCGATCGCTGGCGTGGGGTGAGTAATTATCGCGTAGCGGACGCGATCAACAGCCTCAGCACTGGTGTGTTGTCGACCACCACCGGCCTGTTGACCAAAGGCGTCGGGCTGATCACCTACGCCTTTGCCTTGCAGCATCTGGCGCTGTTCGAGATGCCGGCCGAGCGCGTCTGGGTCTGGGTGTTTGCCTTTGTCTTCTATGACTTCTGCTACTACTGGCTGCATCGCCTGGGCCATGAGCGCAACATTCTCTGGGCGGCGCACTCGGTGCATCACCAGAGCGAGGACTACAACCTGTCCACGGCATTGCGTCAGACTAGTACCGGATTTCTGCTGAGCTGGATCTTCTATCTGCCCATGGCGGTAGTCGGCGTGCCGTTGCTGGTGTTCGTCAGCGTCGCGGCACTGAATTTGCTCTATCAGTTCTGGGTGCATACCCGGCACATACCCAAGCTCGGCTGGTTCGAATGGTTCTTCGTTACGCCGTCCAATCATCGGGCCCACCATGCACAGAACGCTCTCTACATGGATCGCAACTACGGCGGTGTGTTCATTATTTGGGATCGATTGTTCGGCTCGTTCCAGGAAGAGGACGACAACGAACCGGTGATTTTCGGTGTGACCACGCCGCTGGCGAGCTGGAACCCGCTGTGGGCCAACGTGCAGTTCTACGCGCAGTTGCTGAGCGATGCGCGGCGTACCGAACGTTGGTGGGACAAGCTGCGGATCTGGTTCATGCGTACCGGCTGGCGACCGGCGGACGTGGCGGCCAGGTACCCGCTGAGCAAGCCGCAGCTGAGTCAGTTCCGCAAGTTCGAGGTGCCGCTGGACAAGCGCCAGCAGTGGTATGTCGCACTGCAGTTCACGGTTTATATCGCGTTAGGCAGTTACCTGATGAACCTGGCTGATAGTTTGCCAACGGTCGCACTGGTGTTGGGCTGGAGCGCTGTGGCGTTCGGTCTGTTTGTGCTGGGCGTGGCCCTGGAGAATCGCCCGTGGGCGTTGAAACTTGAGTTGTTGCGCCTGGCACTGAACGTGCCGCTGTTATGGCTGGCGCCGCTCCTGGGGCTATGGCCGGCCAGCGCGGTTGGCTGGATCGGCCTGCTCAGTTACAGCCTGCTCAGTGGTATCGGTCTCTACTGTTGCAGAAGCCGACTCACTCGACTGGTGTCGTAGGTTTTCTGGATTTGATGAATTCGGCCTGTTCGGCCTGCTCCGCTTCGTAGATCTTTTTCGCCAGGCGGGCATTCTTCAAGCGCCGGCGCAGCCACAGGCAGAAGCCCACCACCAGCAGCGCGCCCAGCACCCATAGCTCGTACTTCTTGACGCTGCCGAGCATCCCTTCGAGTACCGCGCCAAAATGGTACGCGGCGGCGGCCAGGGCGGTGGCCCAGATGGCGGCGCCAATCCCGTTGAGCAGCAGATAACGCCCCGGTGGATAACCGGACAGGCCGATCGCCACCGGCATTACCGTGCGCAAGCCATAGACGAAGCGAAAGCTCAGCACCCAGATATCCGGGTGCCTGCGGATGTGCTCCAGCGCCCGATCGCCCATAAGTTGCCAGCGCGGTTTACGCGCCAGCAATTTGCGGCCGTGCTTGCGCCCCAGGAAGTACCACAGCTGATCGCCGGCATAGCTGCCGAGAAAGGCCACGACCACCACCAGGTTGATATCCATGTATCCGCGGAACGCGAGGAAGCCTGCGAGCACCAGAATGGTTTCGCCTTCGAAAAACGTGCCGAGAAAAAGGGCGAAGTAGCCGAAATCCTGAAGAAGTTGTTGGAGCATTGTCTGGATGCTGGCGAAATGAACGCGCAGCCTACCCCTTCAGGCACATTCAGGAAAGTATCCAAATGTGTCTCGACGTGAACAATTCCTACAAGGACAATGACTGCGACTACCGGTCACAGGGTAAGCAGGACTGTCATGACTTAGTCATAATGGGCGCTTATAACTGTCACACTCGCCCGCCAGTGCGGGCTCAGGAGTCTGCCGTGAGCTTTACCCCCGCCAACCGTTTGTTCCCTGCAACCCGCCTGCGTCGCAACCGTCGTGATGATTTCTCGCGTCGTCTGGTTCGTGAAAACGTCCTGACTGTCGACGACCTGATTCTCCCGGTTTTTGTGCTGGACGGTGAAAACCGTCGCGAGGCAGTGGCTTCGATGCCGGGCGTCGAACGCCTGACTATCGACCTGTTGCTCGAAGAAGCGGCGAAGTGGGTCGAGCTGGGGATCCCTGCGCTGGCGCTGTTCCCGGTGACCCCGTCTGAACTCAAATCCCTCGACGCCGCCGAAGCCTGGAACCCGGACGGCATCGCCCAGCGTGCGACCCGTGCACTGCGCGAGCGCTTCCCTGAACTGGGAGTGATCACCGACGTGGCGCTGGACCCGTTCACCACCCACGGCCAGGACGGTATTCTCGACGAAGAAGGCTATGTGCAGAACGACATCACTGTCGATGCGCTGGTCAAGCAAGCGCTGTCTCACGCCGCTGCCGGCGCTCAGGTGGTGGCGCCCTCGGACATGATGGATGGCCGGATCCAGGCGATCCGCGAAGCCCTCGAACTGGCCGATCACGTCAACGTGCGGATCATGGCCTATTCGGCAAAGTACGCCAGCGCTTATTACGGCCCGTTCCGCGACGCCGTGGGTTCTGCGCTGAACCTGGGCAAGGCCAACAAGGCTTCCTATCAAATGGACCCGGCCAACAGCAACGAAGCCTTGCATGAAGTGGCCGCCGACTTGTCAGAAGGCGCGGATATGGTCATGGTCAAGCCTGGCATGCCGTACCTGGATATCCTTTATCGGGTCAAAGAAGAATTTAAAGTGCCGACCTTTGTCTATCAGGTCAGCGGTGAATACGCCATGCATATGGCGGCGATCCAGAATGGCTGGCTGAGCGAAGGGGTTATTATTGAATCCCTGACCGCTTTCAAACGTGCAGGTGCTGATGGCATCCTGACCTACTTTGCCGTTCGTGCTGCTCAATTGTTACGAGAGCAAAAATAGCCCTCCCAGGAACACGTGATGAAAACCGAAGGACTCCTTGAAGTCGCAGTAACAGACGCTCAGCCGGTGGTCGAGCTACTCGTCGAAACCCCGCCGGAGCCGGAAATTCCGCCACTGGCCGTGGCCGAGCCGCAGCCCGCGGCCCCGACGATTGTGCTTCCAAGCCTGGATGACAGTAGCCTGTACATCCATCGCGAGCTGTCGCAGCTGCAGTTCAACATCCGCGTACTGGAACAGGCGCTGGATGAGTCCTACCCGTTGCTGGAGCGGCTGAAGTTTCTGCTGATTTTTTCTAGCAACCTGGACGAGTTTTTCGAAATTCGCGTGGCCGGTCTGAAGAAGCAGATCACTTTCGCCCGTGAACAGGCGGGTGCCGATGGCCTGCAACCGCACCAGGCGCTGGCGCGCATCAGCGAACTGGTACACGGTCACGTCGACCGCCAGTACGCGATCCTCAACGACATTCTGTTGCCGGAGCTGGAGAAGCATCAGGTCCGCTTCATTCGTCGGCGCCACTGGACCGCCAAACTCAAGACTTGGGTGCGCCGCTACTTCCGCGACGAGATCGCGCCGATCATCACGCCGATCGGCCTGGACCCGACGCACCCGTTCCCGCTGCTGGTGAACAAGAGCCTGAACTTCATTGTCGAGCTCGAAGGCATCGACGCCTTCGGTCGCGATTCCGGTCTGGCAATCATCCCGGCGCCGCGTCTGCTGCCGCGGGTGATCAAGGTTCCGGAAGAAGTCTGCGGTGCCGGCGACAACTACGTGTTCCTCTCGTCGATGATCCACGCCCACGCCGATGACTTGTTCCAGGGCATGAAGGTCAAGGGTTGCTACCAGTTCCGCCTGACCCGAAACGCCGATCTGTCGGTCGATACCGAAGATGTGGAAGACCTGGCGCGCGCCTTGCGTGGCGAGCTGTTCTCCCGTCGCTATGGTGACGCGGTGCGGCTGGAAGTGGCCGACACCTGTCCGAAGCACCTGTCCGACTACCTGCTCAAGCAGTTCAACCTGCATGAGACCGAGTTGTATCAGGTCAACGGCCCGGTCAACCTGACGCGCCTGTTCAGCATCACCAGCCTGGACAGCCATCCAGAGCTGCAATACACACCGTTCACCCCGCAGATTCCCAAGCTGTTGCAGAACAGCGAGAACATTTTCAGCGTGATCAGCAAGCAGGACATCCTGCTGCTGCACCCGTTCGAGTCCTTCACGCCGGTGGTCGATCTGCTGCGTCAGGCGGCCAAGGATCCCCATGTGTTGGCGGTCCGTCAGACCCTGTACCGCAGCGGCGCGAACTCGGAAATCGTCGATGCGTTGGTCGATGCGGCGCGTAACGGCAAAGAGGTCACCGCGGTGATCGAATTGCGTGCGCGTTTCGACGAAGAGTCCAACCTGCAGCTGGCCAGTCGTCTGCAGGCGGCCGGTGCAGTGGTGATCTATGGTGTGGTCGGCTTCAAGACCCACGCCAAGATGATGCTGATTCTGCGCCGCGAAGCCGGGGAGATCGTCCGTTACGCCCACTTGGGTACCGGCAACTATCACGCTGCCAACGCCCGCCTGTATACCGACTACAGCCTGCTGACTTCCGATGACGCGTTGTGTGAAGACGTCGGCAAGTTGTTCAGCCAGTTGATCGGCATGGGCAAGATCTTGCGCATGAAGAAGCTGCTGCACGCGCCGTTCACCCTGAAGAAGGGCATGCTCGACATGATTGCCCGGGAAACCCAGTTCGCCCTCGACGGCAAGCCGGCGCATATCATCGCCAAGTTCAACTCGCTGACCGATCCGAAGATCATCCGCGCGCTGTACAAGGCCAGTCAGTCCGGGGTGCGTATCGATTTGGTGATACGTGGCATGTGCTGCCTGCGACCGGGTATCGCCGGGGTCTCGCACAACATCCATGTGCGCTCGATCATCGGGCGCTTCCTGGAACACACGCGGGTGTTCTACTTCCTCAACGGTGGCGAAGAGCAGATGTTCCTGTCTAGCGCCGACTGGATGGAGCGCAACCTCGACAAGCGCGTCGAGACTTGCTTCCCGGTGGAAGGCAAGAAGCTGATTATGCGGGTCAAGAAAGAGCTGGAGCTTTATCTCACCGATAACACTCACAGCTGGAGCCTGCAGTCGGACGGTCGCTACATTCGTAACACGCCGACCGGCAACCAGAACCCGCGTAGTGCCCAGGCAACGCTGCTGGAGCGTTTGGGCAGTCCGATTCTGAGCGTTCGCTGAGGCGGGACGCCGTCTCCCCGGCAACCCTTCTCAAGGGTTGCCGGGGAAACACATCTTTCAAATGCTAACCGGTCCCGTGTAGGAGCTGCCGCAGGCTGCGATCTTTTGAACTTTTCAACAGACAACTCGGTGTCTGAATGGACGCCAGGATCAAAAGATCGCAGCCTCGTTTCACTCGGCAGCTCCTACGCAGCTCCTACGCAGTTCCTACGGGGTATTTTGCAGCGCTTTTGGTTAGCGAACGTTCAGCACGAAACCGACTCGGGTCAGCCACTCCGCTTCCAGCGCGAAGTCGGCCTGAGTCAGCTGGTTCTCATCCAGCCAGTTTTCCGGGAACAGCACATCCAGGCTGCCGCCAGCGGCTTGTAGCTTCACCTGCGGCATTTCCTGGGTGCCGCGGATGTGATGGAACAGAATCGCAAAGCGCAGCAATACGCACAGGCGAATCAGCTTGATGCCTTCATCGCCGAACTCGGCGAACTTGTCCTTGGGAATATTGCGCCGGTGGCCACGCACCAGCAGCGCCAGCATCAGCTGGTCTTCGCGGGAGAAGCCGGCCAGATCGGAGTGCTCGATCAGGTAGGCGCCGTGCTTGTGGTAGTGATAGTGGGCGATGTCCAGTCCGACTTCATGGACCTTGGCCGCCCAGCCCAATAGTTCGCGCCAGACGCCATCATCCAGATCCCAATCGGTTGCCACCTGATCGAAGGCATGCAGCGCCTTGCGCTCGACCCGTGCCGCTTGTTCCCGGTCAACGTGATAACGCTCCATCAGCGAGCCGAGGGTGCGCTCACGGACGTCTTCGTGATGATGACGGCCCAGCAGATCATAGAGAACGCCTTCGCGCAGGGCGCCTTCACAGTGGTCCATGCGTTGCAGTTCGAGGGCGTCGAAGATGGCTTCGAGAATCGCCAGGCCGGCCGGGAAGATTGCCCGGCGGTCAGGCTTGATGCCTTCGAAGTCGATCTTCTCGACATCGCCGAGCTTGATCAGCTTGCGCTTGAGCCAGGCAAGGCCCTGGGCGTTGACCTCGCCAGTGCCATGGCCGCCGGCTTTCAACGCCAGGCCGATGGCGCGGATGGTCCCCGAGGAGCCGATGGCTTCATCCCAGGTCAGGCGGTGCAGGGCGTGTTCGATGCTCATGATCTCCAGCCGCGCCGCGGTGTACGCCTGGGCGTAACGGGCCGGGGTGATCTTGCCATCCTTGAAATAGCGCTGGGTATAGCTGACGCAGCCCATTTGCAGGCTTTCTCGCAGCAGCGGCTCAAAGCGCTGGCCGATGATGAATTCGGTACTGCCGCCGCCGATGTCGGCCACCAGGCGCTTGCCCGGGGTGTCGGCGAGGGTGTGGGAGACGCCGAGGTAGATCAGGCGTGCTTCTTCCCGGCCGGAGATGACTTCTACCGGGTGGCCGAGGATTTCTTCGGCGCGGCGGATGAATTCGCCACGGTTGCGCGCCTCGCGCAGGGCGTTGGTACCGACGATACGGACCGCGCCCGGAGGCATACCGTTGATCAGTTGGGCGAAACGTTTCAGGCAATCGAGCCCGCGCTGCATGGATTCTTCGGTGAGCTGGCGCTCTTCGTCGATCCCTGCGGCTAGCTGGACCTTCTCGCCGAGCCGCTCCAGAATACGGATTTCACCGTTCTGGGCCTTGGCCACGACCATGTGGAAGCTGTTGGAGCCCAGGTCGATGGCGGCGATCAGGGACAGATTCTTGGCTTGGGATTGCGGCATGGTTAAGGGGTCTCGGTCGATAACCTTGTCATCCTGCCACGATCAAACGTCGCCGCCAACGCGCAGATATCAAAGCATTGATCCAACTCAGTAATGTCGGTGACCGCTGCGCGGTCAATCGCGAGCAATCGAGCGTCGACCGGCTGCTCCCACATTGGTTCTGCGTCGTATGCGGGATTAGAGGCCACATAGAACCCCTGTGGGAGCGAGCTTGCTCGCGATAGCGGCCTTGAAAGCGCTGGCGATCCTTCAGCCCGCCGCTTCCACCGTCCCGATAAAACTCGCCAGTTCCGCCGTTTGCGGCTTGGCGAACAACAGTTTCGGGTCACCGACCTCATGCACCTTGCCCTGATGCATGAACACCAGCTTGTCTCCCACCTCGCGGGCAAAGCGCATTTCGTGGGTGACCATGATCAAGGTCATGCCGTCCTTGGCCAATTGCCGGACCACACTGAGCACTTCGTTGACCAGTTCCGGGTCCAGGGCCGAGGTGATTTCGTCGCAGAGCAAGACTTTCGGTGACATGGCCAGCGCCCGGGCAATGGCCACGCGCTGCTGCTGGCCGCCAGACAAACGATCAGGGAAGGCATCGAACTTTTCCCCGAGGCCGACCCGCTCAAGCATCTCCCGCGCCAGCTCGGCAGCCTTGGCCTTTGGCACTTTTTGCACCACCTGTGGTGCGAGCATGACGTTCTCGCCGACGGTCAGGTGCGGGAACAGGTTGAACTGTTGAAACACCATCCCGACCTTCTGCCGCAAGCTGCGCAAGTCGGCGCGAGCGGCGTCCAGGTATTCGCCATCGACTTCGATCACCCCGTCGTTGATCGATTCCAGTCCGTTCAAGGTCCGTAGCAGAGTGCTTTTGCCCGAGCCGCTGCGGCCGATAATCGCCACCACCTGGCCTTCCTCGACGCTCAGGTCGATCCCTTTGAGCACATGGTGTTCGCCGTAATATTTATGCAGGGCGGAAATTCTAAGCAGAGGCATACAGTTTCCTTTCCAGGTAGCGCGCACTGAGGGACAGGGGGTAGCAGAGCAGGAAGTAACCGAGCGCTACCAGGCCGTAGACCATGAAGGGCTCGAAGGTCGCGTTGGCGAGCATGCCGCCGGTCTTGGTCAATTCGGTGAAACCGATGATCGACGTCACCGCAGTGCCTTTGACCACTTGTACCGAGAAACCCACGGTCGGTGCCACGGCAATACGCAAGGCTTGCGGCAGGATCACGTAGCGCAGTTGTTCCAGGGGATTGAGCGCCAGGCTCGACGAGGCTTCCCACTGGCCCTGGGGAATCGATTCGACGCAGCCGCGCCAGATCTCCGCCAGATAGGCGCTGGTGAACAGCCGTCAGGGCAAGCGCCGCCGCCAGCCATGGCGAGATATCCACTCCCAGCAGCGCCACGCCGAAGAACACCAGAAACAGCTGCATCAACAGCGGAGTGCCCTGGAACAGTTCGATGTAGGTGCGGGCGAAGGCCCGAAGGAAAGTCTTGTCGGAAATTCGCAGAGTCATGACCAGTAAACCGATCAGACCGCCGCCGATGAACGCCACCAACGACAGCGCCAGGGTCCACTGCAGACCGGTGAGCAGGTTGCGCACGACGTCCAGGAAGGTGAAATCGCTCATTGGCTGCTCCTCGCAATGTAGCGCCGACCAATCCAGTTCAGCAGCTGGCGGATCATCAGCGCCATGCACAGGTAAACCAGCGTGGTCAGGGCGTAGGTTTCGAAGGCGCGGAAGTTGCGCGATTGAATGAAGTTGGCGGCGAAGCTCAGTTCCTCGGTGGCGATCTGCGAACACACCGCCGAGCCGAGCATGACGATGATGATCTGGCTGCTCAACGCCGGCCAGACCTTGCCCAGCGCCGGTAGAAGCACCACATGGCGGAAGGCTTCGAAGCGGCTCATCGCCAGAGCGGCAGCCGCTTCCAGCTGTCCGCGCGGTATCGCCTGGATGCCCGCTCGAATGATTTCCGTGGAATAGGCGCCAAGGTTGATCACCATCGCCAGCACGGCGGCCTGCCATTCGGAAATCTGTACGCCGAGTGACGGCAGACCGAAGAAGATAAAAAACAGCTGCACCAGAAACGGTGTATTGCGGATCAACTCGACATACACCCCGAAAATGGCGGCGAATGGCTTGATCTGCCAGGCCCGAACCACCGCCCCGATGATCCCCAGGCTGATCCCGAGCACTGCGCCGACGGCTGTCAGCTCAAGGGTGAACAGGGCTCCGCGCAGCAGCAGCCCGGTGTTTTCCAGCACCGGTAAAAAATCGAACTGATATGCCATGGCTAACCTCCGAGGCCGCGATCAGAGATCAGCCGGCAGCGGCTGCTTGAGCCACCGTTGCGAATTTTTTTCCAGGCTGCCGTCGGTCTTGGCCGTGGCCAGAATCTGATTCACTTTTTCCAGGAGTGCCGGCTCGTTCTTGTTCACGCCGACGTAGACCGGCGAGTCCTTGAGTTTCACCTTCAAGGCGGGAATGCGCTTGGGGTTACGTTCGCTGATGGTGACCATCACCACGTTGCCGCTGGCAATCAGGTCCACCTGCCCCGCGAGGTAGGCGGCGATGGTCGAGTTGTTGTCTTCGAAGCGCTTGATCGTCACGCCTTGCGGGGCCACGGCGGTCAGATCGATGTCTTCGATGGCGCCACGGGTGACACTGATGGTTTTGCCTTTGAGGTCGTCCAGGCTGTTGATGGCTGCATCGGGCGGGCCGAACACCGCGAGATAGAAGGGTGCATAGGCGTGGGAGAAGTCGATGACTTTTTGCCGTTCAGGGTTTTTGCCGAGGCTGGAGATCACCAGATCGACCTTGCCGGTGGTCAGGAACGGAATGCGGTTGGTGCTGTTGACCGGGGTCAGCTCGAGTTTGACCTTGAGCTGTTCGGCCAGCAGCGCAGCAGTGTCGATGTCCAGGCCGCGGGGCTTCATGTCCGGCCCGACCGAGCCAAAGGGTGGGAAGTCCTGTGGCACTGCGACCTTGAGGATCCCGCGCTTGACCACCTCTTCCAGGCCGTCGGCGTGAGCGGGGGACTGGCTCAGCATCAGGCTGGCCAACAAGGCAGTGAGCAGGGCGCTGCAACGCTTGGTCATGGGAACTCTCCGAATCCAGGGAAGTGATTTCTGAGTTCGGACTTTGCACAGCCCATGCCAGTTGCCTCGACATGCGCTGGCGAGCAGGGTTTGTCTGGGGTTTGGCGGTATTACTGGTCTGAACAGTTGAAGGGCTTTTTGCTCCGTTAAAGCGCATCGTCCGGCAGGCTTGACTCCGCTTGGGGCGTGACTTGCAGTCAAGCGCCAATAGCTTTACAACTAGCCGGTCACTGGCCTGATTCTCAAAAAAACCATGAATTTGATCTCCCGCGCCGTACCCGAAGTGGCTCTGCAAGCCATTCGAAAATTGATCACCGAACAAGGCTTCTGCCCGGGAGATGTGCTGCCTTCGCAGCGGGACCTGGCGTTGCAACTGGGGGTCAGTCGGGCGTCGTTGCGTGAGGCCTTGTCGTCCTTGAGCGCGCTGGGGGTAATCAGTGTGCAGCCGGGCAAGGGCGTGTTCGTGCAGTCGCCGATCGACCTTCCCCGCAGCGAATCGGCTGGGTCCTGGCCTTTCGCAGCCCAGGCCTCACCGGTGGATATTTTCCAGTTGCGTTATGCCCTGGAAGGTTTTGCCGCAGGTCTGGCGGCGGTGACGCTGACGGCGGATGAACTGGATGCCCTGGAGGACAATGTCGAGGCGATGCGTAAAAAACTGCAAGCCGAAGATTTTGACGCCGCGGCGCGGCTGGACTTCGAGTTTCATCGCACAATCCTGCTGGCCAGCGGCAATCAAGCGATGTTGAGCATCCTCAGTTCCAGCGCCGAGCTGTTTCTGGAGAGTCAGAAGCTACCGTTCATCCGGCCCGAGCGGGCCATGGAAACCTGGCAGGAACACCGCAAAATCCTCCGGGCCCTGGCGCGCCGGGCATCCGGCGCTGCGCAGAAGGCCATGCAGGCGCATGTGCGCAATGCCGCCCTGCGCACCGGGATTGTCATCGCAATTCCCGCAACGTCCTGAGTTGAGCTATACCCAAACTCATGCGCGACCATAGTGAGAGTCGATCACCTGCGGCTTCCTGAACGGGGGAAGGGCGGCTATGATGGGCAACGTTTTTATTTTGCTTACAACCCGGAGACATCCATGAGCAGCGATCTTATCAAGCACGTCACCGACGCTAACTTCGAAGAAGAAGTACTTAAGGCCGCTGGCCCTGTGCTCGTTGACTACTGGGCTGAATGGTGCGGCCCTTGCAAAATGATCGCCCCGGTTCTGGACGAAATCGCTGGCACTTACGCCGGCAAACTGACCGTTGCCAAACTGAACATCGACGAAAACCAGGAAACCCCGGCTAAACACGGCGTGCGTGGCATCCCGACGCTGATGCTGTTCAAGAACGGCAACGTCGAAGCCACCAAGGTCGGTGCGCTGTCGAAGTCGCAACTGGCTGCCTTCCTCGACGCCAACATCTAAGCGCGTTGTCGAGAGTCATGAAAAAAGCCCCGCATATTGCGGGGCTTTTTCATGAGAGAGGGCTAGACGCTCTGAAACTCAGGTGGTACATTCGGCCCCGCACTGGTTTCTCCTTTGCCCCCTGCAAGCCGTCGCCGACGCTCTCCTTTTCGATTAGTACGCGATCCTGTCGCCTTCTCTGCGGCGCGGCCTCATTAAGCCAAAAGCTTAATTTCCCCCCCTCCATAAATGATTACGTCATTCCTATATGAATCTGACTGAACTCAAGCAAAAGCCGATTACCGAACTGCTCGAATTGGCCGAACAGATGGGCATAGAAAATATGGCCCGTTCGCGCAAGCAGGACGTGATTTTCTCCCTGCTCAAAAAGCACGCTAAAAGCGGTGAGGAAATCTCCGGTGATGGCGTGCTGGAGATTCTCCAGGACGGCTTCGGCTTCCTCCGCTCTGCTGACGCTTCCTATCTTGCCGGCCCAGACGATATCTATGTCTCGCCAAGCCAGATCCGTCGCTTCAACTTGCGCACCGGTGACACCATCGTTGGCAAGATCCGCCCTCCGAAGGAAGGCGAGCGTTATTTCGCCCTGCTGAAGGTCGACACGATCAACTACGATCGTCCCGAGAACGCGAAAAACAAGATTCTCTTCGAGAACCTGACCCCGCTGTTCCCGACCGTGCGGATGAAGATGGAAGCCGGCAACGGTTCCACTGAAGACCTCACCGGCCGTGTGATCGACCTGTGTGCGCCGATCGGTAAAGGCCAGCGCGGCCTGATCGTCGCTCCGCCGAAAGCCGGTAAAACGATCATGCTGCAAAACATCGCAGCGAACATCGCCCGTAACAACCCGGAAGTTCATCTGATCGTGCTGCTGATCGACGAACGTCCGGAAGAAGTGACCGAAATGCAGCGTACCGTACGCGGCGAAGTGGTTGCCTCGACGTTCGACGAGCCGCCAACCCGCCACGTGCAGGTTGCCGAAATGGTGATCGAGAAGGCCAAGCGCCTGGTTGAACACAAGAAAGACGTGGTGATCCTGCTTGACTCCATTACCCGTCTGGCTCGTGCCTACAACACCGTGATCCCGAGCTCCGGCAAGGTCCTCACCGGTGGTGTCGATGCTCACGCCCTGGAGAAACCGAAACGTTTCTTCGGTGCTGCGCGAAACATCGAAGAAGGCGGCTCGCTGACCATCATCGCTACCGCGCTGGTTGAAACCGGCTCGAAGATGGACGAAGTGATCTACGAAGAATTCAAAGGCACCGGCAACATGGAACTGCCTCTGGATCGCAAGATTGCTGAAAAACGCGTGTTCCCGGCGATCAACATCAACCGTTCCGGCACCCGCCGTGAAGAGTTGCTGACCGCTGACGACGAGTTGCAGCGCATGTGGATCCTGCGCAAGCTGCTGCACCCGATGGACGAAGTCGCGGCCATCGAGTTCCTGGTCGACAAGCTGAAACAGACCAAGACCAACGATGAGTTCTTCCTGTCGATGAAACGCAAGTAAATCGCAGAAAGTCAGCAAAAGCCGGGGAAACCCGGCTTTTTGCTATCTGATTTTTGATGAACTGGCAGTTCAGTGTTCTGAACAGAGGGGTTCGGCGCTAAACTGCCTGCCCCGAACGCCACGGCCAAACGAGGCTCACGCATGCAGTATCGCGACTTGCGCGACTTTATCAGCGGCCTGGAACAGCGCGGCGAACTCAAGCGCATCCAGGTTCCGGTGTCCCCTGTACTGGAAATGACCGAGGTCTGCGATCGCACCTTGCGCGCCAAAGGCCCGGCCCTGCTCTTCGAAAAACCGACGGGTTACGACATTCCGGTGCTAGGCAACCTGTTCGGTACACCCCATCGCGTTGCCTTGGGCATGGGTGCCGAAGCAGTCAGCGAACTGCGGGAAATCGGCAAACTGCTGGCCTTTCTGAAAGAGCCGGAGCCGCCGAAGGGGTTGAAGGATGCCTGGTCGAAGTTGCCGATCTTCCGCAAGATCATCGCCATGGCGCCGAAGGTCGTCAAAGACGCGATCTGCCAGGAAGTGGTCATCGAAGGCGACGACGTCGATCTGGCCATGTTGCCGGTGCAGACCTGCTGGCCTGGCGATGTCGGCCCTCTGATCACTTGGGGCCTGACGGTCACCAAAGGTCCGAACAAGGACCGACAGAACCTCGGCATCTATCGCCAGCAGGTCATCGGTCGCAACAAAGTCATCATGCGCTGGTTGAGCCATCGTGGCGGCGCGCTGGACTATCGTGAGTGGTGCGAGAAGCATCCGGGCCAGCCGTTCCCGGTTTCCGTGGCGCTGGGTGCGGATCCGGCGACCATCCTCGGAGCGGTTACGCCAGTGCCGGACAGCCTTTCCGAGTACGCCTTCGCCGGCTTGCTGCGGGGGAACCGTACCGAGCTGGTGAAATGCCGTGGCAACGACCTGCAAGTCCCAGCGACTGCCGAGATCATCCTTGAAGGCGTGATCCACCCGGGCGAGATGGCTGACGAAGGTCCGTATGGCGACCACACTGGCTACTACAACGAAGTCGACAGCTTCCCGGTGTTCACCGTCGAGCGCATCACCCATCGAATCAAGCCGATCTACCACAGCACCTACACCGGTCGTCCGCCGGATGAGCCGGCGATTCTCGGCGTGGCGCTGAACGAAGTATTCGTGCCGATCCTGCAGAAGCAGTTTCCCGAGATCACCGACTTCTACCTGCCGCCGGAAGGTTGCTCGTACCGCATGGCCATCGTCACCATGAAGAAGCAGTATCCCGGCCATGCGAAGCGGGTAATGCTCGGTGTCTGGTCGTTTTTGCGACAGTTCATGTACACCAAGTTCGTTATCGTCACTGATGACGATATCAACGCCCGCGACTGGAACGACGTGATCTGGGCCATCACCACGCGCATGGACCCCAAGCGCGATACGGTGATGATCGACAACACGCCGATCGACTACCTCGACTTCGCCTCGCCGGTTTCCGGCCTGGGGTCGAAGATGGGGCTCGATGCCACGCATAAATGGCCTGGTGAAACCACTCGTGAGTGGGGCCGGGTTATCGTCAAGGATGAGGCGGTCACCCGCCGGGTCGATGCCATCTGGAATCAGTTAGGAATAGATTGATGCGTGTAACCTTGCAGCCGTCCGGAGCAGTGCTTGAGATATTGCCCGGTGAGCGGATCCTCGATGCGGCACGACGCCTGGGCTATGAATGCCCGCAGAGCTGCCGCAATGGCAACTGCCATGTGTGTGGCGCGCTGCTGGTAGAAGGGCGGGTCGAACAGGCTGGTGGTGTTCGTGATCACGGCGAGTTCTACACTTGCATAGCAGAGCCGCTGGAAGACTGCATCGTGCTGTGGGATGGCGTGCTTGCGCTGGGAGAATTGCCGGTGCGCAGTTTGTCGTGTCAGGTCACTCAATGCATTGAAGTCGGCGGTGATACCTGGCGGGTCCGGCTACGGGCGCCAGCCGGCAAGCTGCCGCGCTATCACGCCGGCCAGTACCTGATGATCGAGCGTGAGAATGGTGACAAATCCGCCTTCTCATTGGCCTCCGCCCCGCATTCCGGACGTGATCTGGAAATCCATGTGCTGGCGCGCGAAATCAGTGCGTTGAGCCTGATCGAGCAACTGCAGCGCAATTCCATGGTGCGGATCGAAATGCCGTTCGGCGATACACACCTGGCCGAACTGCCGGATGGCCCATTGGTGCTGATCGCCGCTGGCACCGGTATGGGACAGATCCACAGCCTGATCGAACATTGCCGGTCCGAGGGCTTCAAGCATCCGGTGCACCTGTACTGGGGCGTGCGGCGGCCAGAAGATTTCTATGAAATCGAGCACTGGGATGAGTGGTTGAAGTTACCCAATCTGTTCCTGCACAAAGTCGTCAGTGATCTGTGCGGCTGGGAGGGGCGCTGCGGCATGTTGCATGAGGCGGTCTGTGAAGACATCGCTGACCTGAAGTCGGTGCATGTGTATGCCAGCGGCTCGCCGGCGATGGTCTACGGCACCCTGGACGCCTTGGTCAACGCTGGAATGGATGCTCATCAGATGCGGGCTGATGTATTTGCTTACGCGCCGCGATCTTGATCCGCCCAATTCTATATAACCCCCCATATAGCCTTTCGGTATTTATCCAATCGAATAAATATCGTTAGGGTATATACATAAGTCCGCGAAAGTTATTGGCACTCAACTTGCCTTGAAACTTATGTGCCTCGGGGTTTCAGCGGCGCGTTCTATTAAGTAACTCTTTTAATACGCGAGGAGCTGAACGCAATTCGCCATGACAGCCATCGAACCTGCTTTTTTGCATCCGCCATACCCGCCGCGGCTCGATCTGGGACCGCAGCTCACTCACGAGCAGTTAATGAGCTCGATGCAGGCGACCATGGGCCGGCACAAGGGTGGTCCGGTCTGGTTGTTCGCTTACGGCTCACTGATCTGGCGTCCTGAATGCTCGGCGGTCGAGCGGGTACGTGGGCGAGTGCACGGTTATCATCGCGGTTTGTACCTGTGGTCTCACGAGCACCGTGGTACCCCGGAAATGCCAGGACTGGTATTCGGTCTGGATCGTGGCGGTTCTTGCAGCGGCTTCGCCTATCGCTTGCCGGAAGATCAGCTGGAAGCGTCGCTCTACGCCCTTTGGCAGCGCGAGATGCCGTTCCCGTCCTATCGCCCGCATTGGCTCAACTGCCGTCTCGAAGACGGAAGTCAGGTTCAGGCCTTGGGATTTGTGTTGGAACGGCACCTGCCCAGCTATGCCGGCAATTTGCCGGATCATGTGCTGAGCCAGGTGTTCGAAAGCGCTAGCGGGCGTTACGGCACCACCCGCGATTACGTCGAGCAGACCGTCAGCGCCCTGCGTAGCCACGCCATGCCAGACCGGAATCTGGAGGCGCGGCTCAAGCGCTGCAAATCAAACGCGGATCAAGCGATCGCTTCGCGGCTCTGACTGGCGACCTGCTTGTGCCCCAGAGTTGGCGCCAGGAAGGCCATGGCCAGCAGGCAGGCACTGACCAGCAGCACAAAGCCGCCATCCCAGCCAAAGTGGTCCACGGTGTAGCCCATTGCTGCACTGGCCGCGACCGAACCTCCCAGATAACCGAACAGGCCCGTGAAGCCGGCAGCGGTGCCTGCGGCTTTCTTCGGTGCCAGCTCCAGCGCCTGCAGACCGATCAGCATCACCGGACCGTAGATCAGAAAGCCGATGGAGAGCAGTGCGATCATGTCGACTGTTGGATTGCCCGCCGGGTTGAGCCAGTAAACCAGGGTCGCCACGGTCACCAGCGCCATGAACACCATACCGGTCAGGCCGCGGTTGCCACGAAAGATCTTGTCCGACATCCAGCCGCACAGCAACGTGCCGGGGATTCCTGCCCACTCGTAGAAGAAGTAGGCCCAGGAAGTTTTATCCACAGTGAAGCCTTTGGCTTCCTTGAGGTAGGTCGGCGCCCAGTCCAGCACGCCATAACGCAGCAGGTAGACAAAGACGTTGGCCATGGCGATGTACCAGAGCATTTTGTTGCGCAGCACGTATTTGACGAAGATTTCCTTGGCGCTGAATTCGTCTTCGTGGCTGGAATCGTACCCTTCCGGATAATCGTTCTTGTACTTCTCGATTGGTGGCAGGCCCACCGATTGGGGGGTGTCGCGCATGGCAACAAAAGCGAACACCGCCACCAGCAACGCGACGGCCGCCGGCACATAGAACGCCGCATGCCAGTCGTTGAACAAGCCCATACCGAGCAGGAACAGCGGGCCGATCAGGCCACCGCCGACGTTGTGCGCAACGTTCCATACCGATACCACGCCGCCGCGTTCCTTCTGCGACCACCAGTGCACCATGGTCCGGCCACTCGGTGGCCAGCCCATGCCCTGAGCCCAGCCGTTGATGAACAACAGAATGAACATCATGGTTACGCTGGACGTCGCCCAAGGCGCGAAACCAAAAACAAACATTACCCCGGCCGACACCAGCAAACCGAACGGCAGGAAGTAGCGCGGGTTGGATCGGTCCGACACCAGACCCATTAGGAATTTGGACAAACCATAGGCGATGGCAATCGCCGACATCGCCAGCCCCAGCTGACCACGGCTGTAGCCTTCGTCGATCAGGTACGGCATGGCCAGGGAGAAGTTTTTGCGCAGCAGGTAATAACCCGCATAGCCGAAGAAAATCCCGGCGAAGATCTGCCAGCGCAAGCGGCGGTAGGTGCTGTCTATTTTTTCTTCAGGCAATGGAGCCTGATGTGCGGCAGGACGAAAGAAAGCAAACATTCAAAGGCTCCAGATTTCTTGTTTTGACTGCGGATGCGAATATTACAGTTTCGTTACCGAAAATAGCATCGCTTCTCATTGTCGAAACAGCGGAAATCAGAGGGAATGCATGTTCCTTTACGAACATGTCGCTCAGGCGTAAGCAGAGGGCGGTGTGGGAATTGTTACCCACCCATATTTTCTGGAGGTGTTTAGTGCAGCGTGGGACTTGGCGTTAGGAAATCTCCTTCATTCAAAGGAGAAGCCATGGCATTTGCCGTGTCCCCGCACTGTTTTAACCTTTAGCACTCTTGCCAGGTTTGGCATCTGAGTCGCGAAGGGTGGCGGTTATGCAGTTTTGGCTTGGGGTTGTTTTAGGATTTTTTATCTTTATCGATAGCGCGACGGCGGAGGCCTTTTTGATTCCAGAGCACACTCCCAAGCCGGATTATCCCAGAGAGTTGTTCCGCAAAGGCGTCACGGGTGACGTCCGGGTTGCATTTACCACCCATGCCGATGGCTCAGTCAGCAAAGTGAAGGCGCTGGAGAACGCTCATCCGCAACTGGCCGAGGCCGCCCTGGCCGCCGTTGGGCAGTGGCGCTTCAGGCCGTGGACGGTCGATAGCGATAACCCCGCCGAAGTGGAGGTTGTCGCGCCGATGGCTTTTCGAGTCGACCTGGATTTACCCATTCACTTCAATAAATGGATCAAGAAATGGAGATGCCGAGACTTTAATGAGGAGGCGCTTCATTACCCGGAGTCATCGTGGGTCGATATGCCTGCGTTCCATTACACCCGAGGTTATCTGTCGAACGTGTTTTACACCAAGCAATTGCCGGAAGCCGAGCGTCTGGCATTGATCGCCCGGCTCAATCGAAGTGTGCCGTACATTGTGAGGAATTGCAGCGGCAGTCCTACCTCCAGATATGTGCGTTTCCTGCCGGAGGAAATCCGCAAATTACTGTAGGGGTGGTCGAAAAAGCGTCACTGCGGTCTGAACGACGTCATCGGACGTTCAGGCCGCTTGTGCGAACTCAGCGGCGATTCAGCGAACCTGCACCACCACCTTCCCAACCGCCTTGCGCTGGCCGAGGTCATTAATGGCTTGAGCTGCGTTGTCCAGTGGATATAGCTGCGACACCAACGGCTTCAATTTGCCCTCTGTAAACCAGCCAAACAACTGCTGGAAGTTCGCTGCGTTGTCTTGGGGCTGGCGCTGGGCGAATGACCCCCAAAACACGCCAACTACAGCTGCACCTTTGAGCAGCGCAAGGTTTACCGGCAGTTCCGGAATGCGCCCGCTGGCGAAGCCGACCACCAGCAGCCGGCCATTCCAGGCGATGGCGCGGATGGCCTGGTCGAACAGGTCGCCGCCGACCGGGTCGTAGATCACGTCGGCGCCTTGGCCGTCGGTGAGGCGTTTGATCTCGTCTTTCAGACTGGTTTCGCTGTAGTTGATCAGCTCATCGGCACCGGCGGCCTTGGCGACGGCGAGTTTCTCGGCGCTGCTGGCGGCGGCGATGACCCGGGCGCCCATGGCTTTGCCGATTTCCACGGCGGCCAGACCGACTCCGCCGGAAGCGCCGAGCACCAACAGGGTTTCGCCGGGTTGCAGGTTGGCGCGTTGTTTCAGCGCGTGCATCGAGGTGCCATAGGTCATGCTGAATGCGGCGGCGGTGTTGAAGTCCATGGCCGCGGGAATCGGTAGAACGTTGTAGCCGGGCACCGCGACCTGTTCGGCGAAGCTACCCCAGCCGGTGAGGGCCATGACCCGGTCGCCGACCTTGAGGTGGCTGACCTTTTCGCCCACCGCGCTGACTACGCCGGCCGCCTCACCGCCGGGGGAAAACGGGAAGGGCGGTTTGAACTGGTACTTGCCCTCGATGATTAGCGTGTCCGGGAAATTCACCCCGGCAGCGTGCACGTCCAGCAGGATCTCGTTCTTCTTCGCTTGAGGACTGGCGACTTCTTCCAGCACCAGCGTTTCGGCAGGGCCGAAGGCTTTGCACAGCACGGCTTTCATCGGGGCTATTCCTTTGGGAGTGATGGCCGATAAGTGTAGGTGTGTGAATCAAGCGGTCAACGAGCATGCCCGGCCCTGATAGTCAGCCATAAGCTTTGTGCTTTGGCTCAGACAGACGGGTCGTTATTCTAGCCCGCAAAACCGGATAAGGAGCGAACTGTGAAAGCGTGGATCATGTTGATGCTGGCCCTGTCTCTGCCAATGGCAGCGATGGCCGAAGAAGCCAAAGAGGGTGCGGCACCGAAGGTAAGCTACATCAGCCTGAGCCCGCCCTTCGTGGGTAATTACGGTCTGGATGGCGGCCCGAAACTCAGGGTGTTCAAAGCCGATGTGGCGTTGCGGGTGACAGGCGATGAAGCGGCGCAGGCGGTAAAGGCCAATCAGCCCTTGATCCGCAATCAGTTGGTGGCGTTGTTTTCCCAGCAAACCACCGAGGCCATGAGTAACGTTGAAGCCAAGGAAAAGCTCCGTCAGGAGGCCCTGAAGCAAACCCAGCAAGTGATGAATGACGAAACCGGCAAGCCGATGGTGGACGACCTGTTGTTCAACAATTTGATCATTCAATAGGAGCTTCGGTGTCTGGGCGGGCCCTATCGCGAGCTTGCTCGCGATGAGGCCAGTACAAGCAACGAGTACTCTCTAGCGCAACGCCAAAACCGCCGCCCATTGCTCGGCGGTTACCGGCATCACCGACAGACGACTGCCTTTCTGCACCAACGGCAACTCGGTCAGCGCGGTCTGTTGTTTCAGATAACCCAGGCTCAGGATTTTGGGGAAGGTTTCGACATGAGCGACGTTGATCGCGCTCCACGGATTCTTCTCGGCATTGGCTTTCGGGTCGAAATACACGCTTTCCGGATCCAGTGCGGTCGGATCCGGATAGGCCGCCTGGACAATGCGCCCGATACCGGCAATACCCGGCTCAGGGCAACTGGAGTGATAGAAGAAAAACTCATCGCCTACTGCCATGGCCCGTAGAAAGTTGCGCGCCTGGTAGTTGCGGACTCCGTCCCAGCGCGCTTCGCCGAGGGTCTCCAGGCCCTTGATCGAGAGTTCTTCGGGCTCGGATTTCATCAGCCAATAGGCCATTGTTGTTGCTCCTGGAGGGGGAGTGGACAGGTTGTCCGGCAATTTTATGACAAACCGACGGTCGGTTGACGCCAGCATTTGCGTGTCGGTTCACGTTACCGCAAAATGCCGGCCTTCTTAGCTTGACGCTGCTGCACGGCCTATAACAAACCGTTGCTGTCATCGTGTGTGATTTGCCTGAAGGGGGGCAATCGATGAAACGCAAACCGGATTTACTATGGATTTTGGTTATTTTGTTCGGTTTGGGCGTCGTGACCACGGGTTATGCGCAGAGTCTGTGGTCGCCCCAGACCGAGGCCCCGATTGCCGTCGCTACGCAGCAGCAACCCGTCAAGCATTGACAGTGTTTTATCCGACGCCGCTGACTCCAGTGGCGTCTACCCGGCGAAATACCACTTCTTGTCCGTAACCGTTCCTTGCAGCGGTACATCCCAGCTCGCCTGATCGAGTCGATCGACTTTCTGACATTCATGAGCCAGTCCCAGCAGCGTCGGCTTGCACCAGGTTTTGCGACGCGCCAGATACGCCAGGCTACGGTCGTAGAAACCGCCGCCCATACCCAAGCGTCCGCCGAACTCATCAAAACCCACCAGCGGTAACAACACCAGATCCAGGGCCCAGACCTTGCGTTGTCGGGCCGTGTTGAATCGTGGTTCGGGAATGCCGAAGCGATTGGGGCGAAACTTTTCCCCGGGGCGAATGTGTTGGAACACCATCTTGGTCCGCGGCCAGGCGCTGAGCACCGGCAGGTAGGTGATCTTGCCCCGACGCTGCGCAGCGCGCAGCACCAGGCGCGGATCAATTTCACCGTCGGCGGGTAGATACAGCGAGATGTGTCTGGCCCGGCGAAACAGCGGGTGCTGTGCCAGTTGTCGATAAAGTCCGCGGGCCGCCTCGCGTTGTTCACAGGGCGTGAGTTCGCGGCGGGCTGCGCGCAGCATGCGTCGAAGTTGCGGGCGGGAAAGCGGCGCAGGTTCGTTCATGGATTCTGGCTGATCAGGATCGAGCGCGGCAGGATGGCGTACTCGTTAAAAACCACTGCCAGTTTGTAAAAACTGGCAGTGGGCAGGAATTCAGGCTCCCCGGATGAACCGCTGTCGACTTAGCCCTTGAACCCGAAAGTTCAAGGTGGAAGATGCAGTAGGCCTTAAGGCTTTCCGTCTAGCGGACATGCACACCGGCCCAACGTGCAACCTCCAGGGTAGTGCGAATCGGCTCAGGGACATCGCCAACTGGCAAGCACCCCAGGGAGTGGCGCGAGTATACCGCAACCACCCTCAGGAATCAGCCCTTGGTGACATCCGAATCGGTGGCGAGCACCAAATCGACACGTTCCAGCAGGTCGCGGACCTGCTCGCGGGTCGAGCCGCCGCTGGCCTGCACCTCAGAGCGCTCCTGGTTATGCAGCAGGTCATGGGTGATGTTCAGCGCAGCCATCACCGCAATGCGATCGGCACCGATAACTTTGCCGCTGCTGCGGATTTCACGCATCTTGCCGTCCAGATAGCGGGCGGCGCTCACCAGATTGCTGCGCTCTTCCTGGGGGCAGATGATCGAATATTCTTTGTCGAGGATCTGCACGGTAACGCTATTGTTTGAACTCATGAGTCTTGCTCCAAGGCCTTGAGGCGCGAAATCATGGATTCGACCTTACGCCGGGCGATTTCGTTCTTTTCAATGAGGTGAGCGCGTTCCTCGCGCCAGGTCTTTTCTTGAGCTAATAAGAGTCCGTTCTGACTCTTTAGTTGCTCGACCCTGTTAATTAGCAGTTCGAGTCTAGCCATCAGCGCTTGCAGGTCGGTGTCTTCCATTGGGTTCCACTGGATTTGTCTGATGAATGGCACTGGCTAGGGTCATTTGACATCTCTGACGAAGACCCTAGGCAAACGAGTTGGCGCCCTCGATAGTCTTGGCGCGTCTGCCGATGCTAGGATACAAGGCCTTCATTCTAGACATTGCGCCGCTTGGCGCCTAGCAGCCCATGCCCATTCAGAATTCCCCGTATCACGCGTTCGCCACACTGCTCACCACCAGCGGCCATCCTGTCTCGCCTGCCGAACTGCATGGCCTGTTGCTGGGGCGCAGTTGCGCCGGCGCCGGTTTTGAAGCCGACAGCTGGTTGGCCGATGCCGCCGAGCTGCTCGAAGGCGAGCCACAAGACAACGTCCGCAACGCCTTGATCGGCCTGCAGGAAATGGTCAAAGGCGAACTGACCAGCGACGACATGACTGTTGTGCTGCTATTGCCGTCCGATGACGCCCCGCTGACCGAGCGTGCCGAAGCCTTGGGCCAGTGGTGCCAGGGTTTCCTCGCCGGTTTCGGTCTGACCTATCGTGACAACGCCTTGAGCGCCGAAGCCACGGAAGTATTGCAGGATCTCGCGGCCATTGCCCAGGTGCAAGACGCCCTGGAAGAATCCGACGACGGCGAAAGTGACTACATGGAAGTTATGGAGTACCTGCGGGTTGCGCCATTGCTGCTGTTCACCGAGACCACCAAACCAGCTACAGCGCCTGCAAAGCCTTCGCTGCACTAATCGTTTGTCAGGGAAATCCATCTGCCCATGATTCATATCCCGAAATCGGAATACAGCCGTCGCCGCAAGGCGCTGATGGCGCAGATGGAACCCAACAGCATCGCAATTCTGCCGGCCGCCGCCGTGGCGATCCGCAACCGTGACGTCGAGCATGTCTATCGTCAGGACAGCGATTTCCAGTACCTCAGCGGTTTCCCCGAGCCTCAGGCAGTGCTGGTCCTGATGCCCGGGCGTCTACATGGCGAATACCTGCTGTTCTGCCGTGAACGCAACGCCGAACGCGAGTTGTGGGACGGTTTTCGCGCCGGGCAGGAAGGCGCGATTCGCGACTTCGGTGCCGATGATGCCTTCCCGATCACCGACATCGACGACATCCTGCCGGGGCTGATCGAAGGCCGCGACCGGGTCTATTCGGCCATGGGCAGCAATCCCGAATTCGACCGCCATCTGATGGACTGGATCAACGTGATCCGCTCTAAAGCTCACCTCGGCGCCCAACCTCCGAACGAATACGTTGCTCTGGATCATCTGTTGCACGACATGCGCCTGTATAAATCGTCGGCAGAAGTGAAGGTGATGCGCGAAGCTGCGCGGATTTCCGCTCAGGCACATATTCGGGCGATGCAGGCCAGCCGTGCCGGTTTGCATGAGTTCAGCCTGGAGGCGGAACTGGATTACGAATTTCGTAAGGGTGGGGCAAAAATGCCGGCCTATGGCTCGATTGTCGCCTCGGGGCGTAACAGTTGCATCCTGCATTACCAGCAGAACGATGCGCTGCTCAAGGACGGTGACCTGGTGTTGATCGATGCCGGTTGCGAGATCGACTGCTATGCCAGCGACATCACCCGGACCTGGCCGGTCAGCGGCAAGTTTTCCCCTGAGCAGAAAGCGATCTACGAGCTGGTGCTGGCTGCCCAGGAAGCGGCATTTGCCCAAATCGCCCCGAACAAGCACTGGAACCAGGCTCATGAAGCCACGGTTCGGGTAATTACCACGGGCTTGGTGGACCTTGGTTTGTTGCAGGGTGACGTCGACGAGCTGATCGCCAGCGAAGCCTATAAGGCTTTTTACATGCATCGCGCCGGTCACTGGCTGGGGATGGATGTGCATGACGTCGGCGAGTACAAGGTCGGCGGCGAGTGGCGGGTGCTGGAAGTCGGCATGGCGCTGACGGTCGAACCGGGCATCTACATTGCACCGGACAATCAGAACGTAGCGAAGAAATGGCGCGGCATTGGCGTGCGCATCGAGGATGACGTGGTAGTGACCAGGCAGGGCTGTGAAATTCTGAGCAGAGGCGTGCCAAAAGCGGTGGCCGAGATCGAAGCGCTGATGGCGGCTGCGCGGGCTCAGGCGGCATGAGTCGAGTCAATCTGGCAATCATTGGTGGTGGCCTGGTCGGTGCCAGTCTGGCGTTGGCCTTGCAGGCGGGAGCCAAGGTCCGCGGCTGGAAGATCGTGCTGATCGAACCTTTTGCCCCCGGCGACAGCTTTCAACCGAGTTATGATGCCCGCTCCTCGGCGCTGTCCTACGGTGCCCGGCAAATTTATCAGCGGCTGGGCCTGTGGCAGGAAATTTCCCGCCGTGCCGAGCCGATTAAACAGATCCACGTCTCCGATCGCGGGCGGTTTTCCACCGCACGGTTGTCGGCCATGGAGGAGGGCGTTCCGGCGCTCGGTTATGTGGTGGAGAACGCCTGGCTCGGCCAATGCCTCTGGCAAGGCCTGGACAAGGACGTGATCAGTTGGCGCTGCCCGGCCGAAGTCACGTGCATGGAGCCTCTTGAAGATGGCTACCGCCTGACCCTCAACGATGAAACCACCCTCGACTGCGATCTGGCCGTGTTGGCCGATGGCGGCCGTTCGGGGCTGCGCGAGCAACTGGGGATCGGCATTAAACAACGCCCGTACAACCAGAGTGCGCTGATCGCCAACATCACCCCGAGCGAGTCCCATAACGGCGTGGCCTTCGAACGCTTTACCGATGATGGTCCGATGGCCTTGTTGCCGCTGCCGGATAACCGCTGTGCGCTGGTCTGGACCCGTATCGGCATGGACGCCAAGCGTCTGGCGAGCCTTGATGAGCGCAGCTTTCTCAGCGAGTTGCAGGGCGTCTTCGGTTATCGCCTGGGCACTCTCAAGCAGGTCGGCGCGCGGCATCTTTATCCGTTGACGCTGGTGGAGGCCGAAGAACAGGTTCGTCCGCACCTGACGATTCTGGGCAACGCCGCCCACAGCCTGCATCCGATTGCCGGTCAGGGTTTCAACCTGTCGCTGCGTGATGCCCAGGCATTGGCCGATGCCGTGCTGGGCAGCGAGAGCGCACCGGGCGACTTCGCAACCTTGCAGGCCTATCGGGAGCGGCAATGGCTGGATCAGCAACTGACTATCGGTTTCTCCGATCAGGTCACCCGTTTGTTTGGCAGCGCGCAACCGTTGGTTGCTCTGGGGCGCAATATCGGCTTGCTCGGCCTCGATCTGCTGCCACCGGCCAAACGCTGGTTCGCCCGACAGGCCATGGGCCTGGGCACCCGTCCCGGTGCTTGAGTGGCTGACCCAAGGTTTCGAGATTGATGACGGCGGCGACACGCAGGTGGCGCGGCTCGATAAACCCCTTTACGTGCGGCTCAAGCCGCAAGCGAGACAGGCTTAAAGCATGGAAATGCGCGCAGATCTGCTGATTGTCGGGGCCGGAATGGTTGGGAGCGCCTTGGCGCTGGCGTTGCAGGACAGCGGGCTGGAGGTGCTGCTGCTCGATGGTGGCCCGTTGAGCGTCAAACCCTTTGATGCGCAGGCACCGTTTGAACCGCGGGTGAGCGCCTTGTCGGCAGCCAGCCAGCGGATCCTCGAGCGTCTGGGCGTCTGGGATGGCATCGCTGAGCGGCGCACCAGCCCCTACACCGAAATGCAGGTCTGGGACGGCAGCGGCACCGGGCAGATCCATTTCTCGGCGGCCAGCGTGCATGCCGAAGTGCTCGGGCATATCGTCGAGAACCGCGTGGTGCAGGATGCCTTGCTCGAGCGTTTGCACGACTGCGATTTGGGCTTGCTGGCCAATGCGCGGCTGGAACAGATGCGCCGCTCCGGCGACGACTGGCTGCTGACCCTGACCGATGGCCGGGTGCTGCGTGCACCTTTGGTGATCGCGGCGGACGGCGCCAACTCGGCGGTGCGTCGCCTGACGGGTTGCGCGACCCGTGAATGGGATTATCTGCATCACGCCATCGTCACTAGCGTGCGCAGTGCCGAGCCCCACCAGATGACCGCTTGGCAGCGGTTTACCGACAATGGGCCGCTGGCCTTTTTGCCGCTGGAACGCGACGGCCGGCACGACTGGTGCTCGATCGTCTGGTCGACCACCCCGGCTGAAGCCGAACGTCTGATGGCGCTGGACGATGAAACCTTCTGCCGCGAGCTGGAAAGAGCTTTCGAAGGCCGGCTGGGCACGGTGTTGAGCGCCGACCCGCGACTTTGCGTGCCGCTGCGTCAGCGTCACGCCAAGCGCTATGTGGCCGAAGGCCTGGCGCTGATCGGCGATGCGGCCCATACCATTCACCCGTTGGCCGGGCAGGGGGTTAACCTCGGCTTCCTCGACGCCGCGGTACTGGCCGAAGTGCTGCTGCAAGCGGCCAACCGCGGCGAGCGCCTGGCGGATGTCAAAGTGCTCAGCCGTTACGAGCGTCGACGCATGCCCCACAACCTGGCGCTGATGGCGGCGATGGAAGGGCTGGAGCGGTTGTTCCAGGCCGATCCTTTGCCGCTGCGCTGGCTGCGTAATACAGGCTTGAAGATGGTCGACCAGATGCCTGAGACCAAAGCGTTGTTCGTGCGTCAGGCGCTGGGACTGACCGGAGATTTGCCGGAGTTGGCCAAGGCCTGAGATCTTCACAATTGCTGATGGCCTCTTCGCGAGCAAGCTCGCTCACGATAGCGGTGGATCGGTCACCACCGATGTCAGCTTTCCCCCTTCGGCAACATCTGGTAACTCCTCGGCGGACTGTTCGGTTGAGAAGCTAAATGTGAGTCACTATCATTTCATTTTCCCTTATTTCGAGAGACCGCCCCCATGCTGGCACCGAAGCGTCTACTGACTGCCCTGGCACTCACACTCATCGGTAGCACGGCCCAGGCGGCTGATGAAGTGGTGGTCTACTCCTCGCGGATCGATGAACTGATCAAACCGGTGTTCGATGCCTACACCCAGAAGACCGGCGTCCAGGTGAAGTTCATCACCGACAAGGAAGCGCCGTTGATGCAGCGGATCAAGGCCGAGGGCGAAAACGCCACTGCTGACCTGCTGCTCACCGTCGATGCCGGCAACCTTTGGCAAGCCGAGCAAATGGGCATCCTGCAACCCTTCACCTCCAAGGTGATCGACGCCAATATTCCGCTTCAATACCGTTCGTCCGCCCATCAGTGGACCGGTTTAAGCCTGCGGGCGCGGACCATTGCCTATTCCACTGCCCGGGTAAAGCCGGCTGACCTGACCACTTACGAGGCGTTGGCCGACAAGCAGTGGGAAGGTCGGTTGTGCCTGCGCACCGCGAAAAAAGTCTACAACCAGTCGCTGACCGCCACGATGATCGAAGTCCATGGCGCGGAAAAAACCGAAAAAATCCTCAAGGGCTGGGTCAACAACCTGTCTACCGACGTATTCTCCGATGACGTCGCGGTGCTCGAAGCGATCAACGCCGGACAATGCGATGTCGGCATCGTCAACACCTACTACTACGGCCGCCTGCACAAACAGAAGCCTGATCTGGCGGTAAAACTGTTCTGGCCGAACCAGGCCGACCGTGGTGTGCACGTCAACCTGTCCGGCATCGGCCTGACCAAACACGCACCGCATCCGGAAGCGGCCAAGGCGCTGGTGGAGTGGATGACCACACCAGAAGCACAAAGAATTTTCGCCGACATCAACCAGGAGTTCCCGGCCAACCCGAGTGTGCAACCGTCTGCTGAAGTGGCGGGTTGGGGCAAGTTCGTTGCCGATACCTTACCAGTGGAAGTGGCTGGCAAGCGTCAGGCCGAGGCCATTCGTTTGATGGACCGTGCTGGCTGGAACTGAGGCTAAAGATCAAAAGATCGCAGCCTGCGGCAGCTCCTACGCGCCTGTGGGCGCTGCCGCAGGCTGCGATCTTTTTGCGGTTTGCATACACTTTTGCTGATTCCCCCAGAGAGCTTTTCGTGGCCCATCCCGCCCAACGTCGTTGGTATCCGCTGGTCTTTGCCGTTGCTGCACTGGTTCTGCTGCCGCTGAGCGTGCTGCTGTTGGCTTGGCAGTCGATCGACCTGCAGATCTGGTCGCACCTGTGGCAGACCCAGATGCCGCGCTTGCTCGGCAACACGCTGACGCTGGTGCTGGGTGTCGGGGTCGGCGTGACGCTGCTGGGTGTCAGCCTGGCCTGGTTGACCAGCCTCTGCGACTTCCCCGGGCGGCGCTGGCTGGATTGGGCGCTGATGCTTCCGTTTGCGATTCCGGCTTATGTGCTGGCGTTTGTCTACGTCGGTCTGCTGGATTTTTCCGGCCCGGTACAAACCCTGTTGCGCGAATGGTTCGGCATGGGTCTGCGCCTGCCACGGGTGCGCTCCACCGGCGGGGTGATCCTGGTGTTGGTGCTGGTGTTTTACCCCTATGTCTATTTACTCGCGCGCACCGCCTTTATTGCCCAGGGCAAGGGCCTGATGGAGGCGGCACGGGTCCTCGGCCAATCACCCTGGCAGGCGTTCTGGCGCGTGGCGCTGCCGATGGCTCGGCCGGCCATCGGTGCGGGCGTAGCCTTGGCGCTGATGGAGACTCTGGCGGATTTCGGTGCGGTGGCGGTGTTCAATTTCGACACTTTCACCACAGCCATCTACAAGACCTGGTACGGCTTCTTCAGTCTCTCCAGTGCAGCGCAACTGGCCAGTCTGTTGCTGCTGGCGGTCATGCTGGTGTTGTATGGCGAGCGCCGGGCGCGCGGCGCCAGCCGGCCAAGTAACGAGCGGCCTCGAGGTAAGGCGTTGTATCACCTGCGCGGGTTCAAGGCGTTGGCCGCCAGCAGCTGGTGCGGCCTGGTGTTTGCCTGTGCCTTTGTGATTCCGATGCTGCAGCTAGTGGTGTGGTTCTGGCAGCGCGGGCGTTTCGACCTCGATGAGCGGTATGCCGGGCTGATCGTGCACACGCTGTACCTGGGCGGCATGGCAGCCTTGATCACGGTGAGCGTGGCCTTGTTGCTGGCATTTGCCCGACGACTGGCACCGACCCGGGCCATTCGCTCCGGTATCAGTGTGGCCAATGTGGGTTACGCCTTGCCGGGCTCGGTGCTCGCCGTGTCAATCATGCTCGCCTTCAGCTATCTGGACCGCGAGCTGGTGATCCCGCTGTCTTCCTGGCTGGGTGGCGCAGGCAAACCTTTGCTGCTGGGCAGCTTGTCGGCGTTGTTGCTCGCGTATCTGGTGCGATTCATTGCGGTGGCCTACGGGCCGTTGGAAAACAGCCTGGGGCGGATTCGGCCTTCGTTGCCCGAAGCAGCACGCAGTTTGGGCGTCAGTGGGCCACAACTGTTTTTCAAAGTGTATCTGCCGCTGTTGCTGCCAGGTACCTTCAGCGCCGCGTTGCTGGTGTTCGTCGATGTGCTCAAGGAAATGCCCGCCACTCTGCTGATGCGCCCGTTCGGCTGGGACACGTTGGCCGTTCGAATCTTCGAAATGACCAGTGAAGGCGAGTGGTCGCGGGCCTCGCTGCCAGCCTTGACGCTGGTTTTGGTCGGACTGTTACCGGTCATCGGATTGATCCGACGTTCCGCGCATCGAACAGGCTAGGTGCCAGTCCTACATCATGCGGCTACAATGCGCGGCATTCGGTGCGGTCCGTCCTCGGACCGGGTGACTGAAATCGGCTGAAAGCCATATATTTAAAGGCTTTCGCTCGGTACAGCACCTGTCCGCACCTTCGCCACGCCCGGAAGGAGAAACCCATGGGACAGCGTACGCCTCTGTATGACCTTCACCTCGCCCTCGGCGCGAAGATGGTCGATTTTGGCGGTTGGGATATGCCTTTGCATTATGGCTCGCAAGTCGAAGAGCACCATCAAGTGCGCCGCGATTGCGGGGTTTTCGATGTATCCCACATGACCGTCATCGACGTCAGCGGTCCCCAGGCCAAGGCCTGGCTCCAGCATTTGCTGGCCAATGATGTCGAACGTCTGCACAGCATTGGCCGAGCCCTGTACAGCGCCATGCTTAATGAGCGCGGCGGGGTGGTCGATGACATGATCGTCTATCGCACCGAGGCTGGTTACCGCCTGGTGGTGAATGCCGCCACCCGTGATCAGGACATGGCCTGGATGCAGGCTCAGCTCGGCGATTACCAAGTGCAGTTGCAGGAGCGCTCCGAGTTGGCGATGCTGGCGATTCAAGGCCCGCTGGCCCGGCACAAGATTGCCGAGCTGGTTAACCAGGCTCGTGGCAAGTTGATCCAGCAGCTGAGTCTTTTTGAAGGTCAGGCCGACGGTGAATGGTTTATCGCGCGTACCGGGTACACCGGTGAAGATGGTCTGGAAATCATCCTGCCGGCCGATCAGGCTCCGGCGTTCTTCAACGATCTGGTCGGTGCCGGCATTTCCCCTATCGGCCTCGGCGCCCGCGATACTCTGCGACTTGAAGCCGGAATGAACCTGTATGGCCAGGACATTCACCAGGATGTCTCACCGCTGGCGGCCAATATGGCCTGGAGCATTGCCTGGGAACCTGCCGCTCGTCAGTTTATCGGCCGCACCGCGCTGGAAGCCGAACGGGCAGGCGGAGTGCAGCAGAAGCTGGTTGGCCTGGTGCTGGAGGAGCGCGGAGTATTGCGCGCTCACCAGGTGGTTCGCATTGCTGATGTTGGCGAAGGGGAGATCACCAGTGGTAGTTTCTCTCCTACGCTTAGCAAGTCGATCGCACTGGCGCGGGTGCCCATGGCTACCGCGGACCGTGCAGAAGTTGAAATCCGTGGCAAGTGGTACCCGGTTCGGGTGGTAAAACCGACCTTTGTGCGTCATGGCAAAGCCTTGATCTAACTTTTTCTGGCGGGCAATCAACCGCTGACATTTTTCTTGAGGACACAGAATATGAGCGAGATCCCAGTCGATCTGCGTTTTGCCGAAAGTCACGAATGGGCCCGTCTGGAAGAGGACGGTGGCGTGAAAGTGGGTATTTCCGATCATGCTCAGGAAGCCTTGGGTGATGTAGTGTTCGTCGAATTGCCGGAAATCGGCAAAGTGTTTGCCGCCGGTGACGCCGCGGGTGTGGTGGAGTCAGTCAAGGCCGCGTCCGATATCTACTCCCCAGTCTCCGGTAAAGTCGTCGCTATCAACGAAGATTTGGCCAACAATCCGGAGCTGGTCAACAGCGCGCCATACGACAGCTGGTTTTTCAAGCTTGAGCCAACGGATACCACTGAGCTGGAGAAGTTGCTCGACGCAGAAAAGTACAAGAGCGCTATCGGCGAGTAATGCTCGCCCCGTAGGAGCTGCCGCAGGCTGCGATCTTTTGATCTTGGTGTCAGCCGCGACACTTCCACTGACCGCTGAAAAGATCGCAGCCTTCGCCAGCTCCTACACGGGATTTGTTAACACCCCTTCCACCGTAGGAGCTGCCGCAGGCTGCGATCTTTTGATCTTTGTTCGGAAAACGCGTGGTCCGTTAGAAAGCTCAAAAGATCGCAGCCTGCGGCAGCTCCTACAGATGCAGGCAGCGATTACGGCTGCAGGACAGCCTTGACCGCCGCCACCGAACGCTCGACATCACTCTTGCTCATGGCCGAGAACATCGGCAGCGAGACGATCAAACGACCCACATGCTCCGCAACCGGGAACATGCCCTCCGTGAAACCGTGCGCACGGCCCTTTCAGCTCGAGACCAAGGCTTGTGCGGCGTCTTCCAGCACCCGCAGGGCTTTCTCAGACGCTGAGCATAATGGTACCGATTGGCCAAAGACCCCATGCCGTCGACCCTCGGGATCGACTGCTATGCTGCTTTGACCGAATTGCATCGACGCCGAGCGCCATTCAAGAAGAGAGCCCGTCATGTCCCAGCTGCCGTCCTTGAGCCAGTTACGCGACCCCAACGCCTTCCTGCGGCGCCATTTGGGACCCGATTGCGCCGAGCAACAGGCCATGCTCGACAGTCTCGGGCTCGCCAGCCGGGTCGAGTTGATCGAGCAGACGGTGCCGCCGGGCATTCGATTCAACCGCGTGCTGGATCTGCCACCCGCTCTTGATGAAGAGGCCGCACTGGCCAAACTCAGAGGTTATTCCGAGCAGAACCAGGTCTGGACCAATCTGATCGGCATGGGCTATCACGGCACCCTGACGCCGGCGGTGATCCTGCGAAACGTGCTGGAAAATCCCGGTTGGTACACCGCCTACACGCCCTATCAGCCTGAGATTGCTCAGGGGCGGCTCGAAGCGTTGCTGAATTTTCAGCAACTGACCATCGACCTCACCGGCCTGGAACTGGCCAACGCCTCACTGTTGGATGAAGCCACGGCGGCAGCGGAGGCCATGGCACTGGCCAAGCGGGTGGCCAAGTCCAGAAGCAATCTGTTTTTCGTCGACGAAAATTGCCATCCACAGACCATTTCCGTGGTCCAGACCCGGGCCGAAGGGTTCGGCTTCGAGTTGGTGATCGATGCTGTGGAGAATCTTGCCAGCCACCAGGTGTTCGGCGCGCTGCTGCAATACCCGGACACCCACGGTGAAATCCGCAATTTGCGGCCGCTGATCGATCAGTTGCATGCGCAGCAGGCGCTGGCTTGTGTCTCGGCTGATCTGCTCAGCCTGTTGCTGTTGACCCCGCCAGGGGAATTAGGGGCCGATGTGGTGTTTGGTTCGTCCCAGCGATTTGGTGTGCCCATGGGTTACGGCGGTCCTCATGCGGCGTTTTTTGCCAGTCGTGATGAGTTCAAACGGGCGATTCCCGGGCGGATCATCGGCGTTTCAAAGGATGCACGGGGCAATGTCGCACTGCGTATGGCGTTGCAGACTCGCGAGCAGCATATCCGCCGGGAGAAGGCCAACTCGAACATCTGCACCGCGCAGGTGCTGCTGGCCAACATCGCCAGCTTCTATGCGGTCTATCACGGCCCGGAGGGACTCAAACGCATTGCCCAGCGGGTTCACCGGCTGACCTGCATTCTGGCCGCCGGTCTAGAACGCAACGGCATTACACGGCTTAACACGCAGTTCTTCGACACCCTGACCCTGGAAGTCGGCGGCAGCCAGACGGCGATTATCGAAAGCGCCAAGGCTGCGCAGATCAATCTGCGGATACTCGGCCGTGGTCAGTTAGGCCTGAGTCTCGATGAAACCTGTGATGAAACCACGGTGGCGCGGTTGTTCGATATCTTCCTTGGTGCCGACCACGGGCTGGATGTCGCCGAGCTGGATGCCGAGCCATTGGCCTCGGGCATCCCGGCTGAACTGCTGCGCCGCTCGCCTTGTTTGAGCCATCCGGTATTCAATGCCCATCACAGCGAAACCGAGATGCTGCGCTACCTCAAGCAGCTGGAGAACAAGGACCTGTCGCTCAACCAGTCAATGATCCCGCTGGGCTCCTGCACCATGAAACTCAATGCCAGCAGCGAAATGATCCCGATCACCTGGCCGGGCTTTGCCAATCTGCACCCGTTCGCACCGACCGAACAGGCGTTGGGCTATTCACTGATGATCAGCGAGCTGGAGCGTTGGCTATGTGCGATCACCGGCTTCGATGCCATCTGCATGCAGCCCAACTCCGGCGCTCAGGGCGAATACGCCGGCTTGCTGGCGATTCGCAAATACCACGAGAGCCGCCAGCAGGGCACGCGCAATATTTGCCTGATCCCGGCGTCTGCCCACGGAACCAACCCGGCGTCGGCTCAGATGGCGGGAATGCAGGTGGTGATTGTCGAGTGCGACGATGCCGGCAACGTTGATCTGGACGACCTGAAATCCAAGGCCCTGAACGCCGGCGACAAGCTGTCTTGCCTGATGGTGACCTACCCATCGACCCATGGCGTGTATGAAGAAGGCATCAGCGAGATCTGCGAAGTTGTCCACAGTCACGGTGGCCAGGTGTATATGGACGGCGCCAACCTCAACGCCCAGGTCGGGCTGGCCCGGCCAGCGGATATCGGCGCTGACGTATCCCATATGAATTTGCACAAGACCTTCTGCATCCCCCATGGCGGCGGTGGTCCCGGCATGGGGCCGATTGGCGTGCGGGCGCATCTGGCGCCGTTTGTCGCCAATCACCCGGTGGTGCCGATCGAAGGCCCGCTGCCGCAGAACGGCGCGGTCAGTGCGGCGCCTTGGGGCAGCGCGAGCATTCTGCCGATCAGCTGGATGTACATCGCGATGATGGGACCGCAATTGGCGGATGCCAGCGAGGTGGCGATTCTCGCCGCGAACTACCTGGCCGAACATTTGAGCGGAGCTTTCCCGGTGCTCTATACCGGACGCAATGGTCGGGTGGCCCACGAATGCATTCTTGATCTGCGGCCGCTCAAGGCGCAAACCGGGATCAGCGAAGAGGACGTGGCCAAGCGTTTGATGGACTATGGCTTTCACGCGCCGACCATGTCGTTCCCGGTGCCGGGCACGCTGATGGTCGAGCCGACCGAGAGCGAGTCCAAGGCTGAACTGGACCGTTTCATTGAAGCCATGCTGAGTATTCGCGCAGAAATATCCCAGGTGCAGAACGGTACCTGGCCCGGCGAAGACAACCCGTTGAAACGTTCGCCGCACACCCTGGCGGATATCATCGGAGTCTGGGAACGGCCCTACAGCATTGAACAGGCAGTCACTCCTAGCGCTCATACCAAGGCCCATAAATACTGGCCGGCGGTGAATCGCGTCGACAATGTCTATGGCGACCGCAATCTGTTCTGCGCTTGCGTACCGGTGGATGCGTATCGTTGAAGCGAGCGCTCCTACAACGAAGGTCCAAAAAAATGCCGCTCCCGGGAGCGGCATTTTTTATTCAGCAGATCAGTAGATCACTGCTGGGCAACCGCATTCTTCGCCAGAATCGCGTTGGCCAGTTCCATGTCGGTAGCCTGCAAGCCTGGGTTATCGGCGCGGACTTTCTGCATTGCGGCTTCCAGATACGGGCCACGAATACCGCCATCGCTGGCGACGAAGCTGCCGGCATCGTCCTGGGCGGCGACCATCAGTTTGTGATCCTTGAAGGTCAGGTAGGTAGAACCTGTGGTCGCACCTGAGGAAATGACGTTACGCCAGAAGCCGTCGGCCATTGCCGAACCGACAGGAAGGGAAAGTAAGGCCAAGGTAGCGACAGCAAGTTTAAGACGCATAATGGGTGACTCCGACGTGGGTTATCTGAACTGTTTGATGCCCGATAGCCCAATGGAGTTCCGTTACCCTCAATCGACGGGTTCTACCTGAATGATTACCCCCTCCTGTCTGATAATTCGCACACGTGAGCCGACAGGCGTGTCCGGCCTTCCAGACCCTGTCGGCGGCCGGGGCTTCGGCTTCCAGGAAGGCGGCCTGACGACCATCCTCGGCCACGCCGTTATTTCAGCTCACTTTGGGGTGTCACCCGCAGCACTTCCTCAATGGTCGTCAAGCCAGCCGCGACTTTTTGCGCTCCGGATAACCGCAAGCTGCGCATACCTTCCTTGAATGCCTGGTGACGCACAGCCAGCAGGTCGGTGTCCCGGTGGATCAGCGCTTTGACGCTGTCGCTCATCAGCATGATTTCGTAAACCCCGGCGCGCCCGCGATAACCGGTGTCGCGGCACTCCAGACAACCGATTGCCCGCTGGGCATTGGTTGGCAGCGGTGCTTGCCAGGGTCGGGTCAGGGTCTGCCAGTCCTCGTCGCCCAGGCTCACAGGCGCTTTGCAGTGGGGGCAAAGGGTGCGCACCAGCCGCTGGGCCATGACCCCGAGTACGGTGGCCTTGATCAGATAATGCGGCACACCGAGTTCCAACAGGCGGCTGATAGCGCTCGGCGCGTCATTAGTGTGCAGGGTGGAAAGCACCAGGTGCCCGGTGAGCGCGGCTTGGATCGCCATTTCCGCGGTTTCCAGGTCGCGGATCTCGCCGATCATGATGATGTCCGGGTCTTGGCGCATCAGTGCCCGTATGCCGCTGGCAAAGGTTAAGTCGATGTTGTGCTGGACCTGCATCTGGTTGAACGCCGGTTCGACCATTTCGATCGGGTCTTCGATGGTGCAGAGATTGACTTCGGGCGTCGCCAGTTTCTTCAGGGTGGTGTAGAGCGTGGTGGTCTTGCCCGAGCCGGTCGGGCCGGTGACCAGAATGATGCCGTTGGGCTGGCGGGTCATGTCCTGCCAGCGCCGCAGGTCTTCGCCGGAAAAACCCAGCTGGTCGAAGTCCTTGAGCAGCACTTCCGGGTCGAAAATCCGCATGACCATTTTTTCGCCAAAGGCCGTTGGCAGTGTCGACAGGCGTAATTCGACTTCGCCGCCGTCCGGGGTTTTGGTCTTGACCCGACCGTCCTGGGGTTTGCGCTTTTCCGCTACGTTCATCCGCCCCAGGCTTTTCAGGCGACTGACGATGGCCATGGTCACTTGTGGGGGAAATTGATAGACATTGTGCAGCACGCCGTCGATACGAAAGCGCACGGTGCCTTGCTCGCGGCGGGGTTCGATATGGATATCGCTGGCGCGCTGCTGGAAGGCGTACTGGAACAGCCAGTCGACGATGTTGACGATGTGCGCGTCGTTGGCGTCCGGCTCCTGGTCGCTGGCGCCGAGGTTGAGCAACTGTTCGAAGTTGCCCAGGGTGTTCATTTTCTGATCAGAATTGTTGGCGCCGCTGACCGACTTGGCCAGGCGGAAAAACTCCACGGTAAAGCGCTGGATGTCCGCCGGGTTGGCCACCACGCGCTTGATCGGCAGCTTCAGGACGTGGGTCAGATCGGCTTCCCAGGCGGTGACGTAGGGCTGCGCGCTGGCCACGGTCACCGCGTCGCGATCGATCGACACCGCGAGAATTTTGTGGCGCTGGGCAAAGGCATAAGACATCAGCGGGGTAATGCCGGCGACGTTGATCTTCAACGGGTCGATGCGCAAGTAAGGCTGACCGGCCTGCTGCGCGAGCCACAGGGTCAGGCTTTCCAGGTCGAGTTGCTTGCCGGGTCGACTGAGGTCGTCGAACTGCTGGCCGGCGAGAAATTCCAGCGGGTGGAGCTGGCTGTTGACGGTGTTACGTCGGGAGGCCAATGCGTGTTCGGCACAATCCTGGCTGATAAAGCCTTGGGCGACCAGTTCACGCAGCAGATCATTGAGATCGAGCCAGCGATCCTGAGTGAGGAGGGGGACGGACATGCGGGTTCCTTTTGAACGATCCTGCAACTAGCGGTTGAGACGTGTGCGTCTCTGACCACCGATTGCCAAGAATAGTCCCCGTATGAGCCGACCGTTCGGCCATTACCGAACCAAGCGTTGCGAGTTTTTGCCGATAGGCTTCAGCCGGCCGCCTGTGCGGGCTGAGCCCAAGCAGATTCAGCAGGTTGCAAATCCACCGAGCAGACGCTGATCAAGTTACGGAGTTTTTCAGCGATCACCTGGGCGCGGTGCCAGCTCAGTCCGTCGAGCACTACATCGATTAACAGCAAATCGTCCTGTTGCAGCACGTTGACCTGCTGCGGAACCAGAAACTGCAGGGCGAAATGGTTAAGCACCCGGCACAGCAGATCCGGTTCGGCTTCCGCCAGAAGTTGATAGTGCACGCGGCAATGGGCATTGCTGACATTCCAGACATCGGCGCGGGTCGGGGTGGTGCTGACAGCTTCGAGAGGGGGCATGTTGGTTCTCCAAATCACTGGCGAAATTTTTACATGCTGACCGGGGTATTTCTTATCTATGATTGGCCGAATTAGCCATATATTGAATTAAACAATTCGCAAATATATATTTTGAGGGTTTTTATATGCATAGCGAGCTTGATGCGTACGACCGGCGAATTCTGGCGCTGCTCCAGGAGGACGCCTCGCTCTCCAGTGCGCAGATCGCCGAACAGGTCGGGCTATCGCAATCGCCGTGCTGGCGACGGATTCAACGGCTCAAGGAGGAAGGGGTGATTCGCGGGCAAGTGACCCTGCTGGATCGCAAGAAAATCGGTCTTAACACGCAGATCTTCGCCGAGATCAAACTCAACGCCCACGGCCGCTCCAACTTCACCGAATTCACCGAGGCGATTCGCGGCTTTCCGGAAGTTCTGGAGTGCTATGTGTTGATGGGGTCAGTGGATTTCTTACTGCGCATCGTCACCGCTGATATCGAGGCGTACGAGCGGTTTTTCTTCGAGAAGCTGTCGATGGTGCCGGGGATACAGGAGGTCAACTCGATCGTGGCGCTGTCCGAAATCAAGTCCACGACGAGTTTGCCGGTGTAGTAGTGAACCAAGGATTCAGTGCTTTTGTGGCGAGGGGGCTTGCCCCCGCTGGGGCGCGCAGCGGCCCTAAAACCTGCAAACGCTTTGTATCAGGTACACCGCGTTCACCGACTTTACGACTGCTGCGCAGCCGAACGGGGGCAAGCCCCCTCGCCACAGCGATATCACATACGAAGAAGCATTTTCCAGGCACGATTCTGGAACACCACAATCGCCTGCTGCTTGCGGGCGTCGAGCGCTTCATCGGTGATTGGCTCGTTGGCCAGTTGCTGCAGCTGCTTCAGCTCGCCGTACAAGCGATCGAGTTCCGGGATCTCCAGCACGTTACGGGCATGGTGCAGCCAGGCCTGGATGCGTTCGATGCGCGGCAGTTGTTCGGCCAGGTCTTCCGGCTGTTGCTGATAGCGCGACAGTTGCAGAGCGACGGCTTCATCGGCCAGCAGACGCGGCAACCAGTTGCCCAATTGCGCGGCGCCCTGTCGATTGCCCCGAGTGTTGCGGTCGGCTGCCCAGGTGCGGGCCAGCAACCAGCGCGAAGTGTTCAGCGAGAACAGGCCCCAGCGCACGTCTTCGAGTTCTTCGGCGAACTGTTCGGGCGCGGCTTTGCGCACGTCTTCGTCGTCCTGGCCGGCTTGCACCAGTGGGCGCCAGTCTTCCAGCAAGGCATCCAGCGCTACCCGCAGGTCGTGGGTCGATTGACGTGGTGCGGCCTGGCCGAGGCTGCCCAGCAACGCGCGCAATTCAGCGAGGTTGTCGACCCAGTCCTGCAGCAGACGCCAGTGGCCATTGAAGCGGTATTGCTCGGCCAGACGCTGGCTGCTGCTCAGCAAGTGCCAGCCCAACGCAGCGAAAGCCTCGTCCAGTGGCAGTTCAGTGGTCAGCTTTGGCGCGGGCAGGCTCAGCGAATAGCTGTTGGCATCAAACAGGCGATAGCCACGCTCGGCCTTGCTGATATCGCACGGCATCAGCGCCAGGGTGGCGGCCAGTTCGGCGGCCAGTTCCAGCAGTGCCGCCGGTTCGCCTTCGCGCAGTTCCAGCTCCAGTTCGCAGATTTCTTCTTTCTGCTTGCCGACGATTACGTGGCCCAGGTCCAGTGCGGCTTCGATAACCACCTTGGCTTTGCCGCGGCCCCAGGCGATTTCCGCGCGTTCGCGGACGAAGTCGGTGGTGAAGATCGGCTTGAGGGTCTTTTTGTCCAGTTCGGCGAGTTGCTCCGGCCAGCATTCGCCGTCGAGTTTTTTCACGTCGAGCTTGGCTTTGGGTAGCTTCCAGTCGTACTCGTTGCGCTCGGACAGCCCGGCGATGCTTTGACCGCGGGTCTTGAGGGTCTGGATCACTTCTTCGCCATCGCGGCGCAGGCGCAGGGCAACCTTGGCCTGAGCCAGATCGCGCTCTGGCGTATCGAAGTACTGGTTCATCAGTTCACGGCGTTCCCAGCCACTTTTGTTGCGTTTTTTCAGTAGCGGATGTTCGCGCAGCGCGGCGAGGGTTTCGCGGCTGACGCGGAGTTTGATTTCGGTTTCTTTCTGCATGGCCGGAAAATCCAGGATCGGGAGCGCAGCCGGGGGGAATGTGTGGCTGCCAAGGGCGTGCAGTGTACAGGACAAGCCGGCTCGACGCGCCGCGACGGTTTATTCCGCCTGCCGGATGGCTCTATGATGGAGGTCACAACAGCGAACTGGGAGACCGCGCATGCCTTTGCCATCCATGAAAGATCAGTTCGCTGCGCTGATCGCTGCACCGTCGGTCAGTTGCACCCAGCCGCATCTGGATCAATCCAATCGTGCGGTGATCGACCTGTTGGCGACCTGGCTCGGCGATCTGGGATTTGCCTGCGAGATCCAGCAGGTCAACCCTGGCAAGTTCAACCTGCTCGCCAGTTTTGGCACAGGCCCCGGCGGCTTGGTGTTGGCCGGGCACAGTGACACGGTGCCGTTCGACGGCGCGCTGTGGCAGACCGACCCGCTGAAACTGACCGAAGTCGACGGGCGCTGGGTCGGCCTGGGCAGTTGCGATATGAAGGGCTTTTTTGCCCTGGCCATCGAAGCCGTCCTGCCGTTGCTGGACAAACCCTTCAAGCAGCCCTTGATGATCCTCGCCACCTGCGATGAAGAAAGCTCCATGGCCGGTGCCCGGGCACTGGCCGCGGCCGGCCGGCCACTGGGGCGTGCGGCAGTGATTGGCGAGCCGACCGGGCTCAAGCCGATCCGGATGCACAAAGGGATAATGATGGAGCGCATCGATATTCTCGGGCAAAGCGGCCATTCATCGGATCCCCGCCTGGGCCATAGCGCGCTGGAAGCCATGCACGATGCCATGGGTGAATTGCGCGGCTTGCGTCTGGCGTGGCAACGCGAGTATCGCAATCCACAGTTCAGCGTGCCGCAACCAACCCTGAATTTTGGCTGTATCCATGGTGGTGACAACCCGAACCGTATTTGCGGGCAGTGCTCGCTGGAGTTCGATTTGCGACCCCTGCCAGGCATGGACCCGAACGTCTTGCGCGCAGCGATCCGCCAGAAGCTCGAGCCGATTGCCGAGTGGCATAAGGTGAAGATTGATTACGCGCCGTTGTTCCCGGAAGTGCCGCCTTTCGAGCAAGCCGAGGAGTGCGAATTGGTCCGCGTCGCCGAAAGACTCACCGGCCACCTCGCCGAAGCAGTAGCGTTTGGCACCGAAGCGCCTTATCTTCAGCGCCTTGGCTGCGAGACCCTGGTGCTTGGCCCAGGCGACATCGCCTGCGCTCACCAACCGGGGGAATACCTCGAAATGTCACGCTTGCAGCCTACGGTGCATCTACTACGTCAACTGATCGAACATTATTGCCTGACACCGGCCTGACCTCGGTTAAATCACTGATGATCAGGCCCGTATCTACAAGGAGAGCTCGCGTGTCGCCAAGCCTGCTTCGACGATAACCAACAGCCCGCTGTGCGTTTTCTGTTTCGTCCCTTTTTCGGCTGCTTCTTATTACAGGCTCAGGTTATGCCCGAATACGTCACTTGGCTTCGTCATGCATCTCCCTACATCAATGCCCACCGCGATTGCACCTTTGTCGTCATGCTGCCTGGCGATGGGGTCGAGCATCCGAACTTCGGCAATATCGTCCACGACCTGGTGCTGTTGCACAGCCTGGGCGTGCGGTTGGTTCTGGTGCACGGTTCGCGCCCGCAAATTGAAACCCGCCTGGCGGCCCGTGGCCTGACCCCGCATTACCACCATGGCCTGCGCATCACCGATGCGGCGACCCTGGAGTGCGTCATTGATGCGGTCGGCCAACTGCGGATCGCCATTGAAGCGCGTCTGTCGATGGACATGGCCGCGTCGCCGATGCAGGGCTCGCGCCTGCGGGTGGCCGGCGGCAATCTGGTAACCGCACGGCCGATCGGCGTGCTGGAAGGCGTCGACTATCACCACACCGGCGAAGTCCGCCGGGTCGACCGCAAGGGCATCAACCGTCTGCTGGACGAGCGTTCGATCGTGTTGCTGTCGCCGTTGGGTTACTCGCCGACCGGGGAGATTTTCAACCTGGCCTGCGAAGACGTCGCGACCCGCGCCGCTATCGACCTGGGTGCCGACAAGCTGCTGCTGTTTGGGGCTGATCTGGGCCTGATCGACGAAAACGGCAAGCTGGTGCGCGAGTTGCGACCGCAACAGGTTCCCGCGCATTTGCAGCGCCTGGGTAGCAACTATCAGGCGGAACTGCTCGATGCAGCTGCCGAAGCTTGTCGTGGCGGTGTCGGCCGCAGCCATATCGTCAGCTATGTGGAAGACGGTGCTTTGCTGACCGAACTTTTCACTCGCGACGGTGGCGGTACCCTGGTCGCCCAGGAACAGTTCGAACTGGTCCGTGAAGCGGCCATTGAGGACGTCGGCGGATTGCTGGATTTGATCAGCCCGCTGGAAGAGCAGGGCATTTTGGTTCGGCGTTCCCGGGAAGTGCTGGAGCGCGAAATCGAGCAGTTCAGCGTGGTCGAACGCGAAGGGATGATCATTGCCTGTGCGGCGCTGTATCAGATTGCCGATTCGGATGCCGGAGAACTGGCCTGCTTGGCGGTCAACCCGGAATACCGGCATGGCGGTCGCGGTGATGAACTGCTGGAACGGATCGAAACTCGCGCCCGGGCACAGGGCTTGAAAACCTTGTTCGTACTCACCACGCGAACCGCGCACTGGTTCCGCGAGCGCGGTTTCGTACCCAGCAGCGTTGAACGCCTGCCATCGGCCCGAGCCTCGCTGTACAACTATCAGCGTAATTCGAAGATCTTCGAAAAAACGCTATGACCGCTGATAATTGATCAACGACAAACTTCTTATTCACCTACGGCGATAACCTGAAGCACGGTCGCAATGTTCTCAGCTGCTTGAGTCATTGGACGGTTTGTCCAGGGTTGTCGCCGTTTGCATTTGGTCTTGCAACGTCTTATTCCCGAATGGCATGAAAATTCTCAAAATAATTCTTTTTAGATTTATTAAAAATTCATTACCCTGCACGAATCCATCACGCGGTTAGACCTTGGTCGTAGACACAGTTAGTTACGATTGACTTCCCAGTCACGGTCTGGCGCTAATCGCGCACCTACGGATCCAGGGCGTTCGACTCAGGACCTAGTACATAAGAATTAGAAAACGAGAGGAGCGAAACAATGAACAAGTCCACGTTGGCCCTGGCTGTGGCCGTGGGGGTTTTGGCGCAGCAAGCGGGTGCCGCCGGTTTTATTGAAGACAGCAAGGCTACATTGGGGTTGCGCAACTTCTACATCAATAACGATAACCGTGATTCTGGCACCCCTAAAAACGCGAATTATCAAGAAGAGTGGGGCCAAGGCTTCCAGCTCAACTTCACGTCGGGCTACACCCAAGGCACTGTTGGCTTTGGTGTCGATGCGATCGGCCTGTTGGGTGTTAAGCTGGATTCGGGCAAGGGTCGCCATGGCAACCCTACCAGCACCAATTACGGTGGTACGGTATTCCCGACTGACAGCGATGGCCGCGCAGTCGATGAGTACTCCAGCCTGGGCCTGACAGCCAAAGCCAAGGTTTCCCAGACTGAACTGAAACTCGGCACCCTGCAGCCGAAACTGCCGGTTATCGTGACCAACGATGGTCGTCTGCTACCGCAAACCTTCCAGGGTGGCCAGATCACCTCCAACGAGATCAAGGACCTGACCCTGGTCGGTGGCCAGATCGAGCACGCCAAAGGTCGTAACTCCAGCAACAACGAAGAGTTGTCGATTGCCGGTGCCAACAGCCCTACCTCTACCGGCCGTGACAGCAACAAGTTCCTGTATGCCGGTGGCGACTACAAGATCACCAAGGATCTGACCGCCCAGTATTACTACGGCAACCTGGAAGATTTCTACAAGCAACACTTCCTCGGCCTGGTCCACAACTGGTCCATCGGTCCAGGCGTATTGAAGAGCGACCTGCGCTACTTCAACAGCTCCGATGATGGCGCCAACGGCCACGACCCTGCTTACTTCAGCAACGGTAACTATCAGGGCTTCCGCGCCGGGCGTGGCAAAGTCGACAACAACCTCTACAGCGGTCTGTTCCTGTATTCCGTTGCCGGTCACACCTTCGGTGGCGGCTATCAGGTCAGCAACGGCAGCAGCGACTTCCCTTTTTTGAACCAGGGTGACGGTGCGTCGGCTTATCTCACCACTGACATGCAGATTTCCAAGTTCGCTCGCGCTGGCGAACGTACCTGGCAAGCGCGCTACTCCTATGACTTCGCCAAGCTCGGCCTGCCAGGCGCAACCGCCGGTGTGGTTTACCTGCGCGGCGATGACATCGACACCGTTGCCAACACGGCGACTCACCCGGCTTCCGGTACCGGCCGCTCCGAGTGGGAACGCGACATTACTGTGGCCTACGTAGTGCCAGCAGGACCGCTGAAAAACGTCGGTGTCATGTGGAAAAACGCCATGTGGCGCAACGACGTTCCGGGCCAGCGCGACCAGGACGAAAACCGTCTGATCGTCAGCTACTCGATTCCGCTGTTGTAATACCTGCGTAGCCCTTGCCCGGCGCAATGCCGGGCGGGGGTTGTCTTTCAAGTCAGGCTCCCACCCGCAGCTCTCTTCGGATCCCCTCTTCGCATCACTTTCTCGACCCCTGTGAGAAGGGTGGTCTTCGCACGTCTGTGGGTGCAGTGAAGAGGCTTTTGTTATTCTATAAAGATATAAATAGATCGATATTTATTCTTTTTAAATAGCTCTCGGTGCAGGCAGAGTAGGCTGCATAAGCACTCACCAGGAGCAGTATCATGAGCCTCAGACTTGGCGACATCGCACCCGATTTTGAACAGGATTCCAGCGCCGGCAAGATCCATTTTCATGAGTGGCTCGGCGATAGCTGGGGCGTGCTGTTTTCCCATCCGGCGGACTTCACTCCAGTGTGCACCACGGAGCTCGGTTTTACCGCCAGGCTCAAGGACGAATTCACCAAGCGTGGGGTCAAGGCCATCGCCCTGTCAGTCGATCCGGTGGACTCGCACCATAAATGGATTGAAGACATCAACGAAACCCAGAATACCATCGTCAATTTTCCGATCCTCGCCGACGCTGATCGCAAGGTCTCCGACCTCTACGATCTGATCCACCCGAATGCCAACGACACCCTGACCGTGCGCTCACTGTTCGTCATCGACCCGAACAAGAAGGTGCGCCTGACCATTACCTATCCGGCCAGCACCGGGCGCAACTTCCATGAAATCCTGCGGGTGATCGATTCGCTGCAGCTCACCGACAACTACAAAGTGGCCACGCCGGCCAACTGGCAGGACGGTGATGAGGTGGTGATCGTGCCATCGCTCCAGGATCCGGAAGAGCTCAAGCAACGCTTCCCCCAAGGCTATCGCGCGGTGAAGCCGTATCTGCGGTTGACGCCGCAGCCGAATCGTTAAAGTCTTCAAGGTATCCCCAATGCAAGGGTTTTCAGGCCGTTTCGACGGCCTTTTTTTATGTGTGGAGAAATATTTTTTGTATATGCATTTAAAGAATAAACAAGTGAATAAATAAGATTTATAGATATATAAATCACCTGTTAAGGTCTGTTCATCCCAGCGAGATCGCAAACAGCGAATCGCCTACAACCCAAGGAATTATCTGCATGCTGGTCGTCTCACTCGGTGGAAGTCCCAGCCAGCGCTCTCGTTCCGGAGTGCTGCTGGAGTTCTCCAAACGTTGGTTGCAGCAACAGGGCGTAGAGGTGGTGAGTTATCAGGTACGGGACTTCCCGGCCGAAGATTTGCTCCACGCCCGCTTTGACAGCCCGATGGTGATTGACCTGCTGCAACAGATTGAAAACGCCGATGGCCTGCTGATCGCCACCCCGGTTTACAAAGCGTCGTTCTCTGGCGCACTGAAGACTGTGCTCGATCTGCTGCCGGAACGTGCGCTGAGCCATAAGGTGGTGCTGCCCATGGCCACTGGCGGTAGCATCGCCCACATGCTGGCGGTGGATTACGCGCTCAAGCCGGTGCTTTCGGCGCTCAAGGCCCAGGAAATGCTCCAGGGAATTTTTGCCGAAGACAGCCAGATCGCCTACGGCGAAGGCAGTGCCCAGGCGCAGCTGGTGCCGATCCTCGAACGACGCTTGAACGAGGCGCTGGAGCAGTTCTACAGCGCCATGGCGCGGCGGCCAAAGCCGATTGATCCGAATCTGTTGAACGAACGTTTATTGAGTGCTCGCTGGAGCATTTAAGCCCTACCCGAATCTGGAAGTACTCACCTTACTCAGCCGCTAACGGCCAAGCAGGTGCAGCCAAAAACCCAACAGCAAAAGGAGAGCGCTATGCGCACTGTCATTTTGCGTCGTGGTCTGGTCGCTCTGTTTGCTGCGGCTGTGTCCTTCGGCGTTATTACTCAAGTCCAGGCCGAGAGCTTGCGCATCGGCTATCAGAAGTACGGCACCCTGGTGCTGCTCAAGGCCAAGGGCTCGCTGGAAAAGCGTCTGGCAGAGCAGGGCATTCAGGTGCAATGGACTGAATTTCCCGGCGGCCCGCAACTGCTCGAAGGGCTGAACGTCGGTTCCATCGATTTCGGCGTGACCGGTGAGACCCCGCCGGTGTTCGCTCAGGCGGCCGGTGCCGATCTGCTCTACGTGGCCTACGAGCCGCCAGCGCCGACCAGCGAAGCGATCCTGGTGCCAAAAGATTCGCCGATCAAATCGATGCAGGATCTCAAGGGCAAGAAGGTTGTCCTCAACAAAGGCTCCAACGTCCACTACCTGTTGGTTCGCGCCCTCGAAGACGCCGGCCTCAAATACACCGACATCCAGACGGTATTCCTGCCACCGGCCGATGCCCGCGCTGCATTCGAACGCGGCAGTGTCGATGCCTGGGTGATCTGGGACCCGTACCAGGCGGCCGCCGAACAGCAACTGCAGGCACGCACCCTGCGTGACGGCAGCGGCATCGTCGACAACCATCAGTTCTACCTGGCAACCAAGCCTTACGCTGAAAAACACCCGCAAGTAATCAAGACGCTGGTGGAAGAAGTGCGTGCTGTCGGCGAGTGGTCCAAGGCCAATCCTGAAGAAGTGACCAAACAGGTTTCGCCACTGCTCGGCCTGCCTGCGGATATCACCCTGACTTCAGTGAAGCGCCAGGGTTATGGCGCGCTGTTCCTCACTCCGGAAGTGGTCGCCGCTCAGCAGAAGATCGCTGACAGCTTCTACCAGCTCAAGCTGATCCCCAAACCGCTGAGCATCAAAGACGTGATCTGGACGCCACCAGCGACCGTTGCCAAAGCGCCGTAATTCGAATTCCCCCAGGAGACAACTCCATGCGCCTGAGTATTTTCCGGTCCCTGCCCATCCTCCCCGACACTGCGTCCCGGAACTGAGGCACGGCCATGAAAAGTAATAAAATTATCCAAAGCCTCGCGCCTTGGGCCTTGCCGGTGTTGTTGCTGGCGGTGTGGCAGTTGTCAGTGTCGGCGGGCTGGTTGTCGACGCGGATTCTGCCGGCACCCATCGCGGTGATCGAGGCCGGTATCAGCCTGGTTCGCAGCGGTGAAATCTGGACTCACCTGGCAATCAGCGGCTGGCGCGCGGCGACCGGTTTCTTGATCGGCGGCAGCATCGGACTGGCCCTGGGCTTTATCACCGGGCTGTCGAAATGGGGCGAACGCCTGCTCGACAGTTCGGTGCAGATGATCCGTAACGTGCCCCATCTGGCGCTGATTCCGCTGGTGATTCTGTGGTTCGGCATCGATGAGTCGGCGAAGATTTTTCTGGTGGCCCTGGGCACCTTATTCCCGATCTACCTCAATACCTATCACGGCATCCGCAACGTCGACCCGGCGTTGGTGGAAATGGCCCGCAGTTACGGTCTGTCCGGTTTCAGTTTGTTTCGTCAGGTGATTCTGCCGGGAGCACTGCCTTCGATCCTGGTGGGAGTGCGCTTCGCGCTGGGCTTTATGTGGCTGACCTTGATCGTCGCCGAAACCATTTCCGCCAGTTCGGGTATTGGTTACCTGGCGATGAATGCCCGAGAGTTCTTGCAGACTGACGTGGTGGTGCTGGCGATCCTGTTGTACGCGGTGCTCGGCAAGTTGGCCGACCTCGCCGCCCGCGGTCTGGAGCGAGTCTGGTTGCGTTGGCATCCGGCTTACCAGGTTGCCAAGGGAGGTGCCGCATGACTGTTCAACAACAACCGTCTCGGCTGCTGCGCGGGATTCCACTGGCGGTACGCAAGCTGCAAAAGACCTTCGGCTCGCGGCAAGTGCTGCGCGAGATCGATCTGCATATTCCGGCCGGTCAGTTCGTCGCTGTGGTCGGCCGTAGTGGCTGCGGCAAAAGCACGCTGCTGCGCTTGCTCGCCGGTCTCGACAAGCCTACGGGTGGTGAGTTGCTCGCAGGTTCGGCAGCGCTCAGTGACGCGATCGAAGACACCCGCCTGATGTTTCAGGAAGCGCGTTTGCTGCCATGGAAAAAAGTCATCGACAACGTGGGGCTCGGGCTCAAGGGCGACTGGCGACCAAAAGCCCTGGAGGCACTGGAAGCGGTCGGGCTGGCGGATCGCGCCAATGAATGGCCGGCAGCCCTGTCCGGCGGGCAGAAGCAGCGTGTTGCGCTGGCCCGTGCGTTGATTCACCAACCTCGGTTGTTGTTGCTCGATGAACCGCTGGGTGCCCTGGATGCCCTGACCCGAATCGAGATGCAGCAATTGATCGAACGCCTTTGGCAGAAACACGGATTCACTGTGCTGCTGGTGACCCATGACGTGAGTGAAGCCGTGGCGATTGCCGACCGGGTGATCCTGATCGAGGACGGTGAAATCGGCCTCGATCTGCTGGTGGAGCTGCCGCGCCCGCGGGTTCGTGGTTCTCATCGGCTGGCAGCGCTGGAAACCGAAGTCCTTAACCGCGTGTTGTCGCTGCCCGGTTCGCCACCCGAGCCGGAGCCTGTTTCACCCTTGCCCACGCAACTGCGTTGGGCCCAATAACTGCGCTGCAGAAAATCTCTTAGCCAAACAGGAATAATGATCATGACTATTAAAGCCATTAACGTACGCAACCAGTTCAAAGGCACCATCAAGGAAATCGTACTAGGTGATGTTCTGTCGGAAATCGACGTGCAGACGGCTTCCGGAGTCGTCACTTCGGTGATTACCACGCGCTCGGTCAAGGAGTTGGAACTGGTAGTCGGCAGCGAGGTGATTGCCTTCGTGAAATCCACCGAGGTATCGATCGCCAAGTTGTAAGCCGTGCGCTACAGACGACCCCGAACGGCTTGAGCCCTTCGGGGTTTTTTTTATGGGTGATTGTCTGGGGATTGGTGGTGCGGCCATCGCGAGCAAGTCGGATCGCCGCACCGCCGCTCCTACACTGGATCGGTGTCGGACACATGTTTTATGTTCACTGGAGATCAAATGTGGAAGCGGGCTTGCTCGCGATGAGGCCCGTACAGCCAACAAAGAAATCAGACTGGAGTAGTGCGTTTGGGCAGATAGGGCGGCAAATACAGCCCCAGATAGGCATCGAATACCCGCATGCCTTCCTCGGCCATGCGCGGAGTAATTTGCCCATGCTGTTGCACTGAACGGGCGTAGACACGATCGCCCAGTTCCATGGCCAGGGCGAAAACATCGACATCCTTGGGCAGCGCCGGCAGCTGGAAATGTTGATCGAACAGTTTATGCATCAAGTCGCCCAGTTCGATGTCGTGCTGACGGTCGGCCTGGGTGACCTCGGTCAGACCGTGCTGGGCCAGGATCAACTGGCGGGCGGCGGCGTCTTCGCTGTAGATGCTCAGCATGCGTTGCTCCACCAGCCGCGACAGGTCGCGCCAACCGCTGAGCGAGGCCGGTTCGATGGGGACTTGCAGGCAGGCGCGAAAGGCCGCGTGGACATCGGCGGTCAGGGCTTCGAGCAGGGCCGGGACGCTGGCAAAGAAGTGATAGACCGACGACGGTGGGATCTGCGCTCGTTCCGCCACGCTATAGATCGACAGGCTGGCCACGCCCTCGGCGGCAAGCAGCGTGCGGGCGGCGTCGAGTATCGAGTCGATCCGGGCCTGGCTGCGTGCACGGGGTTTGCGGATAGTGGCGAGGCGTGTCATTGAAGTCTCCTGCGGGGCAGCGGGCATTGTACGAGCAGGGTTCAATGTTGTCTGTATAGCGCCGCCGCCGGGAGTCTATCCGCGAAGGGCTAGCCACCCACTTGAATAGTCCGACCGTTCAAGGGTTGAACGGGGCGCGCATTCATTGGGTACAGCGCCTGGAACGCATTCAACTGGTTTCGGGACAAAGCAACGGGAGTCGTCAGGACATGCCAACGCACATTTTCGCTGCACGGCGGAGTCGTCAAGGAGCCCATGTAGGCATAGTAATCACGTTTTGTGGGTAGCAAGTCTGCGATGCTCTGATTGTCCAGGACCTTCGTTGCGCCCACTGCGTCAGGCATTGCTGCAAGGATGGGCGCCAGAGCCGGGTTATGCTCACCCTCCTCGAAAAGGATGGCAACGACGGCTAGATCGCCTGAATGATTACGGTGAACCAGGTGCGCGACCATAGGGTAGGCACGGCCCTGTATTTTTTCTTCACTGGGACTGTGGAAGTGGAACTGTATGAGTGAGTAGTTTCCAGAGGTCAGTGTGATCCCGCCCGCGTTCGATGGCGTGACCTGAACGGTGTGTCCATTGTTCAAGACCTCTATCGGACTGGACCGATAATCAAAAGCCAGCGGGGCCAGATCTGCTTTGGCAGCATTGCGAATATCAATGGGCGATTGTACTTTTCCGAGCTTGCAGAGTTTGTAATCGGGCTTCAGCTCGCCCCAGTTTTCCGGGTTGGCGTAGCTCCAATGGGGCTTCTGTTGGGTTTGAGCCCACGCGGCAGAACATAAACTGACCCCAACCAGAGAAAAGGCCGCGCTAAGGATGATGTGGGTTTTCATGATTGATATTCTCGAAAAAACGTCAAGGCAGGCTGCCGGATGATTACTTCCGGGCATCATCCCGGCGGCCTGTATTTTGAGTTTGGATCGAGTGTTTTTATGTAGGGTTAATCCTGATGCCTTGAAGGAATACCCCTACGATTCAGTCGTAAAAAAACGCCGCAAGCTTTTCGGCCGGCGGCGTTGTTTTTACTGCATCCGCTTACACGGTATGCAGGTACCAGTTGTACTCGAGGTCGGAGATGGAGTGTTCGAACTCCTCCAGCTCGCTTTCCTTACAGGCGACGAAGATATCGATGTATTTCGGATCGATGTACTTGGCCATGACTTCGCTGTCGTCCAACTCGCGCAAGGCATCACGCAGGTTGTTCGGCAGGCTCTGCTCGTTCTGCTCGTAGGAGTTGCCTTCGACGGGTGCGCCAGGCTCGATCTTGTTGGTCAGGCCGTGGTGCACACCGGCCAGAACCGAAGCCATCAGCAGGTACGGGTTGGCGTCAGCGCCGGCAACGCGGTGTTCCAGACGGACCGCGTCGGTAGAACCGGTCGGCACGCGCACCGCAACGGTACGGTTGTCCAGACCCCAGCACGGTGCGTTCGGCACGTAGAACTGTGCGCCGAAACGACGGTAGGAGTTGACGTTCGGGCAGAGGAAAGCCATCTGCGCCGGTAGGGTCTCGAGCACACCGCCGATCGCGTGACGCAGTGCGGCGTTCTGCTCGGGATCCTCACTGGCAAAAATGTTTTTGCCGTCTTTATCAAGAATCGAGATGTGGACGTGCAGACCATTACCCGCCTGGCCCGGATAAGGCTTGGCCATGAAGGTGGTGTCCATCTCATGGTCGTAGGCGATGTTTTTGATCAGACGTTTGAGCAGTACCGCGTAATCGCACGCTTTGATCGGGTCGGCAACGTGGTGCAGGTTCACTTCGAACTGCGCCGGGGCACTTTCCTTGACGATCGCGTCGGCCGGGATGCCTTGCTCTTTCGCACCTTCCAGAATGTCCTGGAGGCAGTCGACGTATTCGTCGAGGTCGTCGATCAGGTAGACCTGAGTCGAATGCGGGCGTTTGCCGGAGATCGGCGAGCGCGGAGGTTGTGGCCGGCCATTCACGTTCTCCTGGTCGATCAGGTAGAACTCCAGTTCGAATGCGGCGCAGATGGTCAGGCCCATCTCGTCGAACTTGGTAACAACTTGGCGCAGGACTTCGCGCGGATCGGCGAAGAAAGGTTCACCTTCGATTTCGTGCATGGTCATTAACAGTTGCGCGGTAGGGCGCTTCTGCCAAGGTTCATTGCACAGGGTGTCGGGGATTGGATAGCAGATTCGGTCAGCATCACCGATGTCCAGGCCCAGGCCGGTGCTTTCCACCGTTGAGCCATTGATATCCAGAGCAAATAGAGAGGCCGGCAGGTTGATGCCTTTCTCGTAAACCTTGTGGAGACTGGTGCGTTCAATGCGCTTGCCGCGCACCACACCATTCATATCCGCAATCAGAAGGTCAACGTACAGAACCTCAGGATGTTCCTTAAGGAACGCGTTCGCTTCGTTAAGCTGAACGGCACGCGGGGGTACCGACATGATGCAACACCTTTGTTGTTAAAAATATCAATCATTGAATTCTAGAGATTCCAGTCAACCCGAACGGCATGCCGAAGTCAAGTAAGGCCTTTTTTGCCCTGAAAAAGCGCTACAAGGGCATTTTTGGGGCAATTTAAACGTGGTTTTATGCATTCCGGGCCTTTGGTGTCCACAGGCTTGAGCGGGCCGTGTTGTATTTTTTACGGGGGTGTTGTGTAAAAAAATGAACAAGGCTAAGCTCGATTCAAAACCCATAACAGCAATAATACCGGGGTGCTTCATGTCTCGCCTGCCGTTAATCGGCGTCACCGCCTGCTCCAGGCAGATCGGTTTGCATGCTTATCACTTCAGTGGCGATAAGTACGTCCGCGCAGTCGCTGTTGCTGCAAAGGGCCTGCCATTGATTCTTCCGTCTCTGGCGGAACTGCTCGATCCGACCGATATTCTTGACGGTCTGGACGGCATCCTGTTTACCGGCTCTCCTTCAAACGTCGAACCCTTCCACTATAGCGGACCTGCCAGCACTCCGGGGACTGCTCATGATCCTGCACGCGATCGCACCACGCTCCCGTTGATTCGCTCCGCTGTTGCGGCGGGCGTTCCGGTGCTCGGGATCAGCTCCAACCCCCATTACCTTGCCATCTTCCAGGCATTTGGCGATGCCTGTCGAATGCGTGCAATCCAACGCGACGCGGATGCGTCAACCAGCGCCTGACTCCAACGAGTCAGGAAACTCAGCCCAGAGGCATTTATGAGTAACAACCTCGACCAGCTCACCGATTGGTTGAAAGACCATAAGATCACAGAAGTCGAATGCATGATTGGCGACCTTACCGGGATTACCCGCGGCAAGATCTCGCCGACCAACAAGTTCATCGCCGAGAAAGGCATGCGCTTGCCCGAGAGTGTGCTGTTGCAAACAGTGACGGGCGACTATGTCGAAGACGACATCTATTACGAACTCCTCGATCCGGCAGACATCGACATGATCTGCCGTCCCGATCAGAACGCGGTATTTCTCGTGCCCTGGGCCATCGAGCCGACGGCCCAGGTGATTCACGACACCTACGACAAACAGGGCAACCCGATCGAGCTGTCGCCGCGCAACGTGCTCAAGAAGGTTCTGAAACTCTATGCCGACAGAGGCTGGCAGCCGATCGTGGCGCCAGAAATGGAGTTCTACCTGACCAAGCGTTGCGAAGACCCGGACTTCCCGTTGCAGCCGCCGATTGGCCGCTCCGGTCGCCCGGAAACCGGTCGGCAGTCCTTCTCTATAGAAGCAGCCAACGAATTCGACCCGTTGTTCGAAGACGTCTACGACTGGTGCGAATTGCAGGAGCTGGACCTCGACACGCTGATCCACGAAGACGGCACGGCGCAGATGGAAATCAACTTCCGTCACGGCGATGCCTTGTCTCTGGCCGACCAGATTCTGGTGTTCAAGCGGACCATGCGCGAAGCGGCGCTCAAGCACAACGTTGCCGCGACGTTCATGGCCAAGCCGATGACCGGAGAGCCTGGCAGTGCCATGCATTTGCACCAGAGCATCCTCGACATCGAGACCGGTAAAAACGTCTTCTCCAATGAAGACGGAACCATGAGTCAGTTGTTCTTGCATCACATCGGCGGTCTGCAGCGATTCATTCCCGAGTTGTTGCCGCTGTTCGCTCCGAACGTCAACTCGTTCCGCCGCTTCCTGCCGGACACCTCGGCGCCGGTGAACGTCGAGTGGGGCGAAGAGAACCGCACCGTTGGCCTGCGTGTGCCGGATGCCGGTCCGCACAACCGCCGGGTGGAAAACCGCCTGCCGGGTGCCGATGCCAACCCTTACCTGGCCATCGCCGCGAGCCTGCTTTGCGGTTACATCGGCATGGTCGAGGGGATCGAAGCTAGCGCACCGGTGGTCGGGCGTGGTTACGAACGACGCAATCTGCGTCTGCCATTGACCATTGAAGATGCACTGGAGCGCATGGAACGCAGCACCACCATCGAGAAGTATCTGGGCAAGAAATTCATTACTGGCTACGTCGCGGTCAAGCGGGCCGAGCATGAAAACTTCAAGCGCGTCATCAGTTCGTGGGAGCGGGAGTTCCTGCTGTTCGCCGTCTGATGCGCCGGGCGCTGCTGTTCCTGGCGGCGCCCCCTACTGGAATCTTAGGAGAATTCGTATGACCAGCAACAACCCGCAAACCCGTGAATGGCAAACCCTGAGCAATGATCACCACCTGGCCCCTTTCAGCGACTTCAAGCAGCTGAAAGAGAAAGGCCCGCGGATCATCACCAACGCCAAAGGCGTGTACCTCTGGGACAGCGAAGGCAACAAGATCCTCGACGGCATGGCGGGCCTCTGGTGCGTGGCCATCGGCTACGGTCGCGATGAGCTGGCTGATGCCGCCAGCAAACAGATGCGTGAGCTGCCTTATTACAACCTGTTCTTCCAGACCGCTCACCCGCCGGTGCTGGAATTGGCCAAGGCCATCGCCGACATCGCGCCTGAAGGTATGAGCCACGTGTTCTTCACCGGTTCCGGCTCCGAAGGCAACGACACCATGCTGCGTATGGTTCGTCACTATTGGGCGATCAAGGGCCAGCCGAACAAGAAAGTTATCATCAGCCGCATCAACGGCTATCACGGTTCGACTGTGGCTGGTGCAAGCCTGGGCGGCATGACTTATATGCACGAACAGGGCGACTTGCCGATCCCGGGTATCGTGCACATCCCGCAGCCGTACTGGTTCGGTGAAGGCGGCGACATGAGCCCGGAAGAATTCGGTATCTGGGCGGCCGACCAACTGGAGAAAAAGATTCTCGAAGTCGGCGTCGACAATGTCGGTGCCTTTATTGCCGAGCCGATCCAGGGTGCGGGCGGGGTGATCGTGCCGCCAGAAAGCTACTGGCCGCGCATCAAGGAAATCCTCGCCAAGTACGACATCCTGTTTGTCGCCGATGAGGTGATCTGTGGTTTCGGCCGTACCGGTGAGTGGTTCGGTTCCGATTTCTACGACCTCAAGCCGGACATGATGACCATCGCCAAGGGCCTGACCTCCGGTTACATCCCTATGGGCGGCCTGATCGTGCGTGACGAAGTGGTCGAGGTGCTCAATGAGGGTGGCGATTTCAACCACGGTTTCACCTACTCCGGGCACCCGGTAGCGGCTGCGGTCGCACTGGAAAACATCCGCATCCTGCGCGACGAGAAAATTGTCCAGCGCGTTCATGCAGAAACGGCACCTTATTTGCAAAAGCGTCTGCGGGAACTGAACGATCACCCCTTGGTGGGTGAAGTTCGTGGAGTCGGTCTGCTGGGTGCCATCGAGTTGGTTCAGGACAAGGCCACCCGTGCGCGGTACGTCGGGAAGGGCGTTGGCATGATCTGCCGGCAATTCTGCTTCGACAACGGCCTGATCATGCGCGCCGTGGGCGACACCATGATCATTGCTCCGCCACTGGTGATCAGTCATGCCGAGATCGACGAGCTGGTGACCAAGGCTCGCAAGTGTCTGGACCTGACCTTGAGTGCATTGCAAGGCTAAGTGCTAGGCTCTGAGCGGGGGTGTGAGATTGCACTTTCGCTCGGAGCAAACAAAGGATGGGTCTTTCCTTGAAAGCCTGCCTTGGATCTTGCCAGACTACCCATTGTTCCAGTTGCCCGGGAATCGGCCGCTGAGCACGTGGTTAAAAAGAATAATTGGAGCATTACGCATGAAGGCATTAGGTTTAAAGATCGCTGGCAAGACCCTCCTTGCCTTGTCGCTGCTGGGGGTGATGGCTGGGGCTGCCCAGGCGGATGACAAGGTACTGCGCGTATACAACTGGTCCGATTACATCGCGCCGGACACCGTCAAGAAGTTCGAGACCGAGTCGGGGATCAAGGTGGTCTACGACGTTTTCGACAGTAACGAGACCCTTGAAGCCAAGTTGCTGGCAGGCAAGTCCGGTTACGACATCGTCGTACCGTCGAACAACTTCCTCGCCAAACAGATTAAAGCCGGGGTTTACCAGAAGCTGGACAAGTCCAAGCTGCCTAACTGGAAAAATCTCAACCAGGACTTGCTCAAAGCGGTATCGGTGAGCGATCCGGGCAACGAACACGCTTTCCCTTACATGTGGGGGTCGATCGGTATCGGCTTTAACGCAGAGAAAGTCAAAGCCGCGCTGGGTGCCGACGCACCGACCGATTCCTGGGATTTGATCTTCAAGCCCGAGAACGCCGCGAAGTTGAAGTCCTGCGGTATCAGCGTCCTCGATTCGCCGACCGAGATGATTCCGGTCGCGCTGCACTACCTCGGTTACCCGACCGACAGCCAGGACAAGAAACAGCTGGCCGAAGCTGAAGCGCTGTTCATGAAAGTCCGTCCATCGATTGGCTATTTCCACTCATCCAAGTACATCTCGGACCTGGCCAACGGCAACATCTGCGTGGCTATCGGTTACTCGGGTGATATCTACCAGGCGAAGTCCCGCGCGGCTGAAGCCGGTGACAAGGTCAAAGTCAGCTACAACATTCCGAAAGAAGGTGCCGGCAGCTTCTTCGACATGGTCGCTATCCCCAAGGATGCGGAAAACGTCGAGGGCGCCTACAAGTTCATGACCTTCCTGATGAAGCCGGAAATCATGGCTGAAATCACCAACGCCGTGCGTTTCCCGAACGGTAACGCGGCAGCCACCGCATTGGTTGAAAAAGACATCACCAGCGACCCGGGCATTTATCCGCCAGCGCAAGTCATGGCCAAGCTGTATGCCATCGCCGATTTGCCGGCCGCTACCCAGCGGATCCTGACCCGCAGTTGGACCAAGATCAAATCGGGTAAATAAGCCGGTTTGAAGCAATGCCTGTAGCCGCCGACCCTCGAGCGGCGGCTACGGGAATAATTAAATGACAGAAAGTTTTGCTGGAACGGTTTATCGAGGGTAAGTTGCGCGCCGGTTTTGTTGCCAGGCAGCTATGGCTGTCACGTAACGCGGGCACAACTGCGGCCCAACTATTTAGAGGACCTCAACGTGCCTATTTCTTTGTTTCGCAACGCTATGCTGATCGGTGCTGGCCTGACTCTGGCGCTCGGTGTTCACGCGGCACCTACCGTGCATATTTATAACTGGTCGGATTACATCGGTGAGACCACCCTGGTCGACTTCGAAAAAGCCACCGGTATCAAGCCGGTGTATGACGTGTTCGATTCCAACGAAACCCTGGAAGGCAAGTTGCTGGCCGGGCGCACCGGTTATGACGTGGTCGTGCCGTCCAACCACTTCCTCGGCAAGCAGATCAAGGCCGGGGCGTTCCAGAAGCTCGACAAGTCGAAGTTGCCGAACTATTCGAACCTCGACCCGGCGTTGCTCAAGCGCCTGGAGAAGAACGATCCGGGCAACCAGTACGCGGTGCCTTACCTGTGGGGCACCAACGGCATCGGCTACAACGTCGAGAAGGTCAAGGCGGTACTGGGTGTCGACAAGATCGATTCCTGGGCAATGCTCTTCGAGCCTGAGAACATCAAGAAGCTTTCCGCCTGCGGCGTCTCGTTCCTCGACTCCGCCGATGAAATGCTGCCAGCGGTGCTGAACTACATGGGGCTGAACCCTAACAGCGAGAACCCGGAAGACTACAAAAAGGCCGAAGCCAAGCTGATGGCGGTGCGGCCTTACGTGACCTACTTCCATTCATCCAAGTACATCTCGGACCTGGCCAACGGTGACATCTGCGTCGCCGCCGGTTTCTCCGGCGATATCTTCCAGGCCAAGGCGCGTGCGGCCGAGGCTGGCAAGGGCGTAGACATTGCCTACGTGATTCCCAAGGAAGGCGGCAATCTGTGGTTCGACCTGCTGGCGATTCCCAAGGACGCCAGTAACGTCAAGGAGGCCCACGCCTTTATCAACTATTTGCTGAAACCCGAGGTGATCGCTCAGGTCAGTGATTATGTCGGCTACGCCAATCCCAACCCCGGATCGGACAAGCTGATGGAGCAGTCGATACGCAATGACGAAACGGTTTATCCACCGCAATCTGTCCTCGACAAGACCTACGTGTCTACCGAGTTACCGCCGAAGGTGATGCGTGTAATGACCCGCAGCTGGACCAAGGTCAAGTCGGGTAAATAGCTTCAACGGCTTAAACTATCCAAGGTTCGCCTGCATTGGGCGAACTGCAAATTTTGTTGGGAGTTTCGTAAATGGCAGTTGCCTCCGGCGCCTATAAGAAAGCCCTCGAGGGCGACCAGACACCTAAACAGGTGCTGGTTAAAATCGACCGGGTCACCAAGAAGTTCGACGAGACGATTGCCGTGGACGATGTGTCCCTGGAAATCAAGAAAGGCGAGATTTTCGCTTTGCTCGGCGGCTCGGGATCGGGCAAATCCACCTTGCTGCGGATGCTCGCAGGCTTTGAACGGCCCACGGAGGGGCGCATTTTTCTCGATGGCGTAGACATCACCGACATGCCGCCCTACGAGCGGCCGATCAACATGATGTTCCAGTCCTACGCCTTGTTCCCGCACATGACCGTGGCGCAGAACATTGCCTTCGGTCTCAAGCAGGACAAGATTCCGTCGTCTGAAGTCGATGCTCGCGTAGCCGAGATGCTCAGGCTGGTACAGATGAGCCAGTACGCCAAACGCAAACCGCATCAGTTGTCCGGTGGTCAGCGTCAACGGGTGGCACTGGCACGTTCGCTGGCCAAGCGGCCGAAGCTGTTGCTGCTCGACGAACCGATGGGTGCTCTGGACAAGAAGCTGCGCTCGCAGATGCAGCTTGAGCTTGTCGAGATCATCGAGCGGGTCGGCGTAACCTGCGTCATGGTGACTCACGATCAGGAAGAGGCCATGACCATGGCCGAGCGCATCGCGATCATGCACCTGGGCTGGATCGCCCAGATCGGCAGCCCGATCGACATCTACGAAACCCCGACCAGTCGTCTGGTCTGCGAATTCATCGGTAACGTCAACATCTTCGAAGGTGAAGTGATCGAAGATGCCGAAGGCCACGCGACCATCACCTGTAAGGACCTGGACCGCCAGATTTACGTGGGCCACGGCATCAGCACCTCGGTGCAGGACAAATCCGTGACCTACGCTATCCGTCCGGAAAAACTGCTGGTCACTCCAGACATGCCGACCTGCGAATACAACTGGTCGAGCGGCAAGGTACATGACATCGCCTACCTGGGCGGGCACTCGGTGTTCTACGTCGAATTGCCGAGCGGGAAACTGGTTCAGTCCTTCGTGGCCAACGCCGAGCGCCGCGGCACACGACCGACCTGGGGCGATCAGGTCTATGTGTATTGGGAAGATGACAGTGGCGTGGTACTTCGCTCATGAACATGAAAAAATTCAAGCGCCGGCTACAACGAATAACACCCGGTGGCCGTCAATTGGTCATCGGGGTTCCGTTCCTCTGGCTGTTTCTGTTTTTCATGCTGCCGTTCTTCATTGTGCTGAAGATCAGCTTCGCTGAAGCCGACGTGGCCATTCCGCCGTACACCGAGATCTACAGCTACGTCGAGCAGAAGGTCCAGCTGCTGCTCAACCTCAGCAACTACGTGATGCTGAGCGAGGACGAGTTGTACATCGCCGCTTACCTCGGCTCGCTGAAGATGGCATTGGTCAGCACTGTCCTTTGCCTGCTGATCGGTTATCCAATGGCCTATGCCATTGCCTCTGCGCGCAAGGAAATGCAGACCGTACTGATACTGCTGATCATGATGCCGACCTGGACCGCGATCCTGATCAGGGTTTATGCGTGGATGGGCATCCTCAGCAACAACGGCCTGCTCAACGGCTTCCTGATGACGATGGGCTGGATCGACGAACCACTGCAGATCCTTAACACCAACCTGGCGGTCTATATCGGCGTGGTGTATTCCTACTTGCCATTCATGATCCTGCCGCTCTACGCCAACCTGGTGAAGCACGACAACAGTCTGCTGGAAGCCGCTTCCGACCTGGGTTCGAGCACCTTCAACAGTTTCTGGAAAATCACCATCCCGCTGTCCAAGAACGGCATCATCGCCGGCTGCATGCTGGTGTTCATTCCGGTAGTGGGTGAGTTCGTGATCCCGGAACTGCTCGGCGGTCCGGAAACCCTGATGATCGGTAAAGTGCTCTGGCAGGAATTCTTCAACAACCGTGACTGGCCGGTGGCGTCCGCCTTGGCCGTGGTGATGCTGGCGATCCTGATTGTGCCGATCATCCTGTTCAACCGCAGCCAGGCTAAAGAAATGGAGGGCAAAGAATGAAGCGCTTCAGTTTTTCAAGCCTGATGCTGGTACTCGGCCTGCTGTTCATCTATCTGCCGATGCTGATCCTGGTGATCTACTCGTTCAACGCCTCGAAGCTGGTGACGGTCTGGGGCGGCTGGTCGATCAAGTGGTACGTCGGCCTGCTGGACAACACGCAACTGATGGGCTCGGTGGTGCGCTCCCTGGAGATCGCCTGCTACACGGCGGTCGCCGCGGTGATATTGGGTACGCTGGCGGCCTTCGTGCTGACCCGCATCACCCATTTCAAGGGCCGCACGCTGTTCGGCGGCCTGGTCACCGCGCCGTTGGTGATGCCCGAAGTGATCACCGGCCTGTCGCTGTTGCTGCTGTTCGTGGCCATGGCGCAGATGATCGGCTGGCCGCAGGAGCGCGGCATCATCACCATCTGGATCGCCCACACCACCTTCTGCGCGGCCTATGTGGCGGTGGTGGTCTCGGCGCGCTTGCGTGAACTGGACCTGTCCATCGAAGAAGCGGCCATGGACCTCGGTGCCCGGCCGTGGAAGGTGTTCTTCCTGATCACCATCCCAATGATCGCGCCTTCGCTGGGGGCGGGTGGCATGATGTCCTTCGCCCTGTCGCTGGACGATCTGGTACTGGCGAGCTTCGTGTCGGGTCCGGGTTCGACGACCTTGCCGATGGAAGTGTTCTCGGCGGTGCGCCTGGGGGTGAAACCGGAAATCAACGCGGTGGCCAGCCTGATTCTGTTGGCGGTTTCGCTGATGACCTTCCTGGTCTGGTACTTCAGCCGCCGTGCCGAAGAACATCGCAAACGCGCGATCCAGCTGGCCATCGACGAAAGCGCTGCCGACTCCTGGAAACAACCGGACATCCGCCGCGCCCCGGCACCGGCTTCGGTTTAACGACCCGGTACCAAAAAACCTCGCTCCCTGGACGCAGAGCGAGGTTTTTTTATGCGCTCGCAAACCATTGTGGCGAGGGGGCTTGCCCCCGCTGGAGTGCGCAGCACTCCCAAACCCTGCGAATGCGGTATGTCTGAAGTGATGCGGTTACAGGTTTTGGGGCTGCTGCGCAGCCCAACGGGGGCAAGCCCCCTCGCCACAGTACCGTGGTCAGCTCAGCAGCATTGTTTAGCTCAAGCCGCCCAAGGGGATTGGCGGATGACTTCGACGAAGTTCATCGGCTTGAACCCCGGTTCCTGATCCACCAGAACATCGGTCTTCACATTGCCGAAGGTGGTCTGCGGACGATGACGCAAGCCATTGGCGAAGGCGCAAATGATGCATTCCTTGAACTCCGCTCCCCGCGGATGCGCATGCACCACCGCTTCACGTTGCACGCTGGAAAACGCCGCGTAATCCAACCCCAGCACATCCATCTCCACGCCCGCAGTCACCAGCGCTACGGTCGGACGCAGGTGTTTGGGCACTCCTGGCGTCGTATGCAGGGCGATGGACAACCAGACCTGCTCGATATCGTCATCGCTCAGCCCGTAAGGTTTCAGAAACGCCTTGGCCGCATTCGCCCCATCGACTTCGAAACGCTCGTCATCGCTGCGATGACCCTCCACCAGTCCCAGGTCATGGAACATCGCGCCGACGTACAGCAGCTCCGGATCGTAAGCCAGTTGCTGGCGTTCACCACTCAATGCGCCAAACAGAAACACCCGGCGCGAGTGGTGATACAGCAGGTCGGATTCAATGTCGCGTATGTATTCAGTGGTCGCCCTGGCCAGGGCGCTGTCGGGGATTGTAATACCGGCAATGGTACTGCTCATGATGGTTGCCTCGCGGGGAACGCCGTGGCGGCGCTGATGAATCCAGTCTGTCCGTGAGTCCCCGGGTGAACAATCGACACGAGGCTGCGATCCCGGCCAATCAACGTGCATATCGCGCCAACTCGCTTGTTGGCCGGTGTTTCGCTAGGGTTGGCGTGCAGCCTAAAAAGATCGCAGCCTTCGGCAGCTCCTACGCCGACCGCATTCCCCTGTAGGAGCTGCCGAAGGCTGCGATCTTGGCGATATATCTCGCACTGAAGGTCCTGACCTTGCTATCCCTCTCATAGCCATAGAAGGCAATCCATCCCATGAGCAAAACCGTTGCCATCGTGGTTTTTTCCGGGGTTCAGTCGCTGGATGTCACTGGGCCAATGGATGTGTTTTCCGAAGCCAACCGCTTTCTTGCGCCTGATGACCACTACCGGTTGGAGGTGATTGGCGTGGAGCGCGGCGTAATGCCCTGCTCGAACGGTTTGGTACTGCAGGCTCATCGGCATTTCAGCGAAGCACTCGAGGCCTATGACTTGTTGTTGGTCGCCGGTGGGCCACAGTTGCCATATCAGGATTTCGGTGCCGGCTTTGATCTCTGGTTGCGCGAAGCCAGTGCTCGCTCGAAACGCTTTGGTTCGATCTGCAACGGTGCATTCATGCTGGCCCGCGCGGGACTGCTCGAAGGGCGGACCGTCACCACCCACTGGGGCGATGCGGTTGCGCTGGCGGCGCTGTGGCCATCGACTCAGGTCGAGGCCGATCGCCTCTATGTGCGGGATGGCGAGCTCTACACCTCGGCGGGGGTGACAGCAGGGATCGACTTGTCGTTATACCTGCTGGCCAGGGATCACGGGCCGGAAGTCGCGCTGAGCGTGGCCAAAAGACTGGTGGTGTTCACCCAGCGCTCGGGCGGGCAATCGCAGTTCAGTCCGTTCCTCACGCCCTATGCCGAAGCCACCTCGCCAGTGGCGAGGGTCCAGCACTACGTGTTGGCCAATCTGACTGGCGACCTGACCATTGCTGACCTGGCCCAGGCCGCCAATATGAGTGCGCGCAATTTTTCCCGGGTGTTCGCCCGGGAAGCCAAAGTCACCCCGGCCGAATTCGTCGAGCAGGCGAGGGTGGATGCCGCCAGGGTGATGCTGGAAAGCGGTAGTGCTCCGCTCAAGACCGTGGCCTATCAATGCGGGTTTCGCGATGCCCAGCACATGCGCAGCGTGTTCAATCGCAGGTTTGGGGTGACGCCGCAGCAGTTCCGGATGAATTTTTCGGCGATGGTTTGATGCCTGACAGACCGCCAAAGATCGCAGCCTTTGGCAGCTCCTACAGAATTTGTGTACATCCGATAATTTTCGGCTGTATTCGGGCGGCGTAGGAGCTGGCGAAGCCTGCGATCTTTTGATGTTTGCTTATTGAACCACCTTCGCCGGCACCAGTTTCAAGGTGCTGCGGGTGTTGGCCGCTACTTCCTCTTCGCTGAAATGCGCCTGCTGGTAAATCCCCTCGATGTACGCCTCGGCCTGGTCATCATAATGCTTGTCGAACAACACGCCGCTTTGCCCGACCGGGTTGATGGTCAGGCTGTGGGCCGGGTCGGCAAAGTCGATGATGCGTCGGGTCGACGGACCGTAGGTCACCGGCCACGGCGCCGGCCCGATCCTGGCCGAGAGGTTGTTTGGCACTTCGTGGCTGCCAGGGGCTTCGAACGGGCCGACGTTGAAGACTCGGTCCAGTGGTTTTTGCAGCCCCAATGGATGGCCATGGGTCAGGGTGTGCGCCTTGCCCCACAACCATTGGTTCGAGTCATCGCCGAGAGTGGCCTTGAGGTGGGCGATGCTGGCCTGCCAGGCAGCCGTGACGGTGTCGGCGCGGCTTTCCTTGCCGAGGGTGTTGCGGTTGTCCCACCACGGCGAATCGGCGGAAGCGGCAAGACGTGGCAACGCGGCATCGATCACCCGAGTGGAGAGCAGGGTCGCGAAGAAACCATCGCCCAATTCGTCATGGAACGCGGCATCGGTCAGGTTGAATAGCAGCTGGTTGAACAGCGTGGCACTGGTGGAATCCTGCGGGTAGTCGCCTTTCCACTGCGCCAATTGCGCCAGCAGTTTGAGTTCCGTGGGGTCTTTCACCACCTCTCGCAGCACCGGCAAGAGCGGCGCCAGCAGGCGTGGGCCGTAAGCTGTGGTGGTACCCAGTTGCAGCTTCTGGCTTCTCTCCAGGTCCCATTTTACATTCGCCTCGCTCAGCTGTTTGTTCAACTGCTGACCGCGATCCGCCAGGTTGTAATAGCCAGGGATCTCCATGGTTGGCGACAGCGGCTGGAAGTTGGCCGAGACGATGTAGCCGCGCGCCGGATTCTCTTCCTGGGGGTTGGCGCTGAATGGGTAAAAACCGTCCTTGTCTGCCTGACCGGTACTGCCGTCGAGGATAAAGCCCGGCTTGACCCCGGCCGGACGCTTGGGCAGTTGCGCCGCCGCCCACCAACCGATGTCACCCTTGGCGTTGGCCCACAGCAGATTCAAGCCCGGCGCCTGCACCTTGGCCGCAGCACCACGGGCCTTGGCCAGGGTGTCGGCGCGGTTGAGTTGGTAGAAGCCGTCGATAATCGGATTCTGGGTTTCGAGGAACGCCCACCACATGGCAATCGGCGTCTTGCTGACGTTGGTGCCGAGCAGGTCATTGATGATCGGGCCGTGGGGCGATTGGCGCAGGACCAGCTTGACCGGTGCCTGGCCTTTGACGGCGATCTGCTGTTCGCTGCTGGTCAGCTCGACCCACTTGTCCCGATACCAGATCTGATTGGGGTTATCCGGGTTGACCTTTTCGGCGATCAGATCGAGGTCATCGTTCTGGAACATGGTCATGCTCCAGCCGAAGTCGCGGTTGTGACCCAGGGACGCGAAGGGCATCAGCGCCTGGTAGTGGCCGTACAGCTCGAAGTCGGGCGCCGACAGATGAGCTTCGTACCACACCGAAGGCACGGAGAAGCGAATGTGCGGATCGCCGGCCAGCAGCGGTTTGCCGCTGGTGGTCCGGTTGCCGGAAATCGCCCAGGCATTGCTGCCTTCGAACTGCGGCAAGCCGTGGTCGGCCAACGCCTGTTCGCTCAGCCGGGCAATGGCGTTCAGGTCTTTCCAGTCACTGGCCGCCAGGGCAGGTGTCGCGGCCAGCACGCCCTTGGGTTGCCAGTCGAGGTCAAACACACCGAGATAGCCATTGCCCAGTTGGTCGCGGACAAAGGTCAGCAAGGGTTCGGTGCGAAACGCCGCGGCAAAGCTGTAGGCCATGTAACCGACGATGCTGATGGTGTCCTGGGCGGTGAACACGCGCTTGGGGATGCCCAGTACATCGAACTCCATGGGCCTGGCGTGAGTCGCCTGATATTGGTTGATACCGTCCAGATAGGCTTGCAGGGCCTTCCAGCTGGCAGATTGCTGGTCCATTGCGGCCAGGTAAGTCTCGGCGCGCTCGCGGATGCGCAGGCTGCGCATCAGTTTATCGGTGTCGAGCAATTTCGGACCCAGCACGTCGGCCAGCTCGCCACGGGCCAGCCGACGCATGACTTCCATCTGGAACAGCCGGTCTTGAGCCTGTACATAACCGAAGGCGCGGTACATATCAGCCTGGTTCCCGGCGCTAATATGCGGCACTCCGCGTTCGTCATAACGCACCGTAACCGGACCTTGCAGCCCCTGCAGTTCCACCAACCCTTTGCGCGATGGCTGCTTGCTGTACACGTACCAGCCCCCACCGATGGCGAGTGCGACGACCAGGGTGGCCAGTACGGTCAGGCTGCGTTTCATTGAAGCTCCTTGTTCTTATTCTTGGTTGCCGCCACTCGGGACCGCGAACATTTAGCACAGGCCTCCTGTGCTGCGCAGCGTTGTCCTTGAAAAGTCAGGAATGCCTTAGTTCGTCTGGCTGATCGGCCACGGGCAATAACAGCCCACCGCCAGCGTATGGGTGGCGCTCACCGCACGGCCCTCGTTCAACGCCTGCAGCATCGGTTCAATAAAGCTGTTGTTGGAGTTACAGGTCAGGCCTTCGCTATAAGGCCCGAAATACGCCAGTTTGCCGTTGCGATCCCATATCGCCACGGCGGGGCTGGCGGGGATGTGTTCGGCGCCGGGCAGGGTCGACAGGGGCTTCAGGCTGCTCAGGGTGCTGGGCAATTGCCCGTGGCTGCCGGGCTTTTGCACCGAATAGAACTCCACGCCCTGGGGTCCGAAATGTTCGATCAGTTCGCTCAGGTGCTGCTGGTTGCCGACATTGCACGGGCAGGCCGGGTCCCAGAAATGCACCAGGCGGATAGCCCCGGGGCCGGCCAGCTCGGCGGGCAGGCTCAGGGGGTCGCCGGAAAACACTGCGGTCTGGTCGCTGAAGGCGCGCAGGTAGCGCCCCTGAAACCAGTCGTAAGCCATCCACAGCGCACCGGCGCACACAAGGGCGAGCAGGCTGGCAAGCAGTGTCGTGCGGTAGGGCAGACGCATACGGATCAATCCTCGAAGGTCGGGTAGCTTGCCATGCTTGCCGCGACAGATGAATATCGCAGACCTATAAAGTCTGTTTCGCGTTTTTGTCTGGAATTCTTCATGCCTGCCACCTTCGACCCCGATCACTTGCGTGCCAGCCTGCGACCTTTGGCCGCTGCGCAACCGCTGTCGGTTGAAGCTCAGGCCTATCAGCGTTTCTATGGACTGGATTTTGCCCGGCACAGTGTCCCGGTCAAGCGGGCGCTGGGACGCTTCGAGGTCGGCAACTATGAGCTGGTCAGCCAGGTCTGGTGGCCATCGCAGGCCGTGGCCACGCTGTTTTTGTTTCACGGCTTCTACGATCACATGGGACTCTACCGGCATGTGATCGAGTGGGCGCTGCAGCAGAAATTCGTGGTGATTTCCTGTGACCTGCCGGGGCATGGCTTGTCCAGCGGCGAGCGCGCCAGCATCGAGGATTTCGCCGAGTACCAGGCCGTACTGCAAGGGTTGTTCGCCGAGGCGCAGTCCCTCGATCTGCCGCAGCCATGGCATCTGTGCGGACAAAGCACCGGCGGGGCGATAGTGCTTGATCATCTGCTCAATCACGGCGCCAGCAGCCCGGCGCAGGGACAGACCATTCTGCTCTCGCCGCTGGTGCGACCACGGTCCTGGGGTTGGTCGCAGTTGAGCTACTACCTGGTCAAACCCTTCGTCAAAGGCATCGCCCGGCGTTTCAGCGAGAACTCCAGCGACCCGGCGTTTTTGCCCTTCCTGCAGGCCGATCCATTGCAGCCGTTACGGCTGCCGACTGCCTGGGTCGGCGCGCTGGCGCGCTGGATCAAGCGTATCGAGGCCGCACCGCGCAGCAGCCGCCGGCCACTGATCGTTCAGGGGCAAGCGGATATGACGGTGGATTGGGCGCATAACCTGGAGGTGTTGCGCAGCAAGTTCGATCAGCCGCAGGTGTTGATGCTGCCTGAGGCGCGGCATCACCTGGCGAATGAAACAGCGGTGTTGCGCGAGCGTTTTTTCGGGTTTTTGAATGAGCGGATGACGACTCGGGATTTGTAGTGCCTTTGAGGGCGTCATCGCGAGCAGGCTCGCTCCCACACTCAATTTCGGCCATACACAAAATCCGTGTTCGCTGAAGATCTAGATGTGGGAGCGAGCCTGCTCGCGATTGGATTCTGCAGGCGCCTCAGGTCACTGGGTCAGGCTCGAGGTACTTTGTCCCACCGCCAATCCCGCGCGGATCGCTGCCAGCGCGGCCTGATAGTAAGCCTTGCCTTCCTGCGACTCGGCGAAGGTGGCGAATTCTTCCAGTTCCGTATCAGACAGGTCACGGTAGACGTAGAGCAAAGTGTTGTTCAGGTCGGTGCCAATCTGATCCATCAGCCGCTGACGCTGACCATTTAGCATCCCCTGGGCCTGACCACTGCCCAGCAGGCCAGGGATCATCTGGCTCAGGCTGTCGGCGGCAACCCCGGCGATGGCCAGGCTGACTTCGGCACCGGCCTCGCGGGCAGGCAACGCCTGCGCCAAGTGACCAATGATCAGCAGGCGGGCATCGCTGGCCTCGATTTTCGGCAAGCCCTGGGCGTTTTTCGCCAATTGGTCGCGGCGGGTTGCCAGCAGTTCGGCGGCGACGATCTTGCGGCCCAAGGGTGACTGAAAAAACGCCAGTGCCGGTTTCGGATCGGCGAGTTTCTGCCGTAACTGCGCCTGGGCTCGCTGGTCCATCGCCTGGGGGGCAAAGCGCTGATTGCTGTTGTTCACCAGTGCCTGAAACACCGCGGGCGGCAGGCTGTTTTTGTAGCGTTGCTGGGCGGCGGTGAGGGCATCATTAAAATGCGCGCGTTGTTCTGGCCAACCGGCGACCTTGTATAACTGGTCGAGGCCGTCTGCCCAAACGGGCAAAGTGCAGAACATCAGCAGTGAAAAAAGCAAACGGCGCATAAGGACTCCTGTCAGCAGGCCACTATTCTCCGTGTGAGCCCAACACTTGTCGAGAATTCGTATCAGCCCGCTCTGCGGCTCTGTCGGATTTACAGGCGTATGGATACTATGCGCGACATGCAAATACCCTCTGACCACCCGCTGCTATTACGTATCGTCGACGACCTGGCTGCACGCGGCTGGTCGCAGCAGAATATTTTCCTGCCAGAGGCTCTGACCCTGGAACTGGCGGCTGAGTGCCGTAAACGTGCGGCGGAGGGTGAGCTGGCTCCGGCCGCGGTGGGTCGAGGGTCTTCCCAGGAAATTCGCGAGGGGATTCGGGGCGACCACATCCAGTGGCTCGAGCCCGGTCAGGTCGAGTGGTGCGACAGCTACCTGGGGTTGATGGACAGTCTGCGGCTTGCCATGAATCGCGGGTTGTTTCTGGGGCTGGAAGATTTCGAAAGCCATTTCGCGCTGTACCCGCCAGGCGCGTTTTACCTCAAGCATGTCGATCGCTTTCGTGATGATGACCGGCGCATGGTCTCTGCAGTGCTTTATCTCAATCAGGCCTGGTTGCCTGAGCATGGTGGCCAGTTGCGGATGTATCTGGATGAAGGCGTTGAATATGATGTGGTGCCCACCGGCGGTTGCCTGGTGGTGTTCCTTTCCGGCGAAGTGCCCCATGAAGTCCTGCCGGCCACTCGGGATCGTCTGTCGCTGACGGGGTGGTTCCGCCGCCGCGGTAATGAGCCGTTCTGAAGATGCAAAAGATTCTGGTGAGTCGCTGTTTGCTCGGGCACCGCGTGCGTTACGACGGCGGGGCCGGCGGGCCGTTCGATCAGCTTGAACAGTGGGTCGTCGAAGGTCGAGTGGTGGCGCTGTGCCCGGAGGTGGCCGGCGGATTGCCGACGCCACGAGCTGCGGCCGAGATTCCCGGCGGGCAGGGCGCTGACGTGCTGGATGGCAGCGCCCGGGTACTGACTGCCGAGGGGCACGACGTCAGCGCTGAGTTCTTGTCCGGCGCGCGACAGGCTCTGGCGCTGGTTGAACAGCACGGCATACGGATTGCCGTGCTCAAGGCCAACAGCCCATCCTGCGGCAATCTGCTGACGTATGACGGCAGCTTCAACGGGGTCAAAGTCAGCGGGGAGGGCGTTACCGCTGCGTTGTTGAAGCGCAACGGGGTGCAGGTGTTCAGTGAGCTGGAGTTGGCTGAGGCCGCGGCCGCGTTGGCGGCTTTGAACTGAGGCGAACACAATCCTTGTGGCGGGGAGCTTACTGTGGCGAGGGGGCTTGCCCCGTTGGACGGCGCAGCCGTCCCAAAACAGGCGACCGCGTTTTGACAGGCAGAGCGCATCAACCGACTTTACGACTGCTGCGCAGCCGAACGGGGGCAAGCCCCCTCGCCACAAATTGAACGCAAGACTCCGGATTTCTGACAAACCTCAAGGCGTGGGCGGTTTGCTCGCATCCATCCCGAACCATTTTTCCGAAAGTGCCATCAACCGACCGTCAGCCTTGATGCGCTGCAGGGCCTTGTCGATGCTGGCCTGGAACGCCGGGTTACCCTTCTGGAATGGAATCGCCAGGCTCAGCGTCGGGCCGACTTTGGCACCTTCCTTCACCGGCAAGTGGCTGTCACGAATGGCGTAAGGCACCAGCAGACGATCGCTGATGGCCGCGTCGATCTGCTTTTCCGCCACATCCTTGAGTGGCTGTTGCGCGTCGGGGTAGCTGCGCAGGTCAATGCCCTCGACGGTGCGTGCCTGCTCGACGAACTGGCTGCTTTGCGCCACGCCCAGCGCCTGCCCCTTGAGCGCCTGCAGCGAACCCAGCGGGCGTTGCTCTTCCTGGCGCACGATCAACTGCGCACTGGAGTAGCTATAAGGTTCGCTGAAGTCGAAACGTTCCTTGAGTTCGGGGGTCGTTGCTATGTGGTTGATGGCAACGTCGTATCGGCCGCTTTCGACGCCTTGCAGCAGATCACCCGAGTCGGTGACGACGAAATCCGCACGCACGTCCAGCTCGCTGGCAAGCATGTGGCCCAGTTCGACCTCGAAACCACTGAGCTTGCCGTCATCCTTGAAGTTGAATGGCGGCGTATTGGCTTCCACAGCGATGCGCAACTCGCCACGGTCATGCACATCATCGATCAGTTCGGCTTGAGCGCAAGTGCTCACCAGGGGTAGCAAAAGTAACAGGCCAGGCAAAAACCGCATGGTCACTCCTTTGAATTCAAATGTGCTGTGCGCGGTATCTGGTGCGCTTTGCTATGGTGTTGATTGGCTTCGACAACTATTTGTCACTAAGTTGTCGCAACCCTACAGATTTTGCTGAAAAACTGGAGAAGAGAATGAAAACCTTAATGTCTCATGCTGCTTTTGCCAGCCTGTTGCTGGGAGCTTCGATGCTGGCGAACGCCGCGGACGGCATCCCGCGTTCCCCGACCCCCAAAGGCGCGGAAGTGTTCATCGTCTCTCCCGAAGACGGTGCCACGGTAGGTCAAACCTTCAAGGTCAAATTCGGCGTCAAGGATATCGCCCTGGCTCCGGCCGGCGATCAGACCAAAAACACCGGCCACCATCACCTGCTGATCGACGTCGACAAATTGCCGGCCGAGACCGCGCCGATCCCTATGGACGCCAACCACATGCACTTCGGCAAGGCGCAGACCGAAGCCGAGGTCAAGCTGGCCCCAGGCAAGCATACCCTGCAGCTGGAACTGGGCGACAAGAACCACGTGCCGTTCGACCCGCCGATTGTCTCGAAGAAAATTACCGTGACCGTGAAGTAAAAAAAAGGAGCCCACGAGGGGCTCCCTTTTTTTATAGCTGCAAGCTGCAAGCTGCAAGCTGCAAGCTGCAAACTCAAACCAAACTCCAGCTTGCCGCTTGAAGCTTAAAGCTTGCCACTGCTCCTAGAACAACACGCGGCAACGGATGGTGCCGTTGATGTGCTGCAGCTTCTCTTGCGCCAGGTCCGAGTATTCGGCGTCGACATCGATCACGACGTAGCCGACTTTCTCGTTGGTCTGCAGGAACTGACCGGAGATGTTGATACCGTTTTCGGCGAAGACCTTGTTGATCTCGCTCATCACACCCGGAATGTTCTGGTGGATGTGCAGCAAACGGTGCTTGCCAGGGTGAGCTGGCAGAGCCACTTCCGGGAAGTTGACCGAGGACACCGACGTACCGTTGTCGCTGTACTTGACCAGCTTCTCTGCCACTTCCAGACCGATGTTGGCCTGGGCTTCGGCAGTAGAGCCGCCGATGTGCGGAGTCAGGATCACATTGTCCAGGCCACGCAGCGGGCTTTCGAACTCTTCGTCATTGGAGCGTGGCTCCACCGGGAATACGTCGATGGCCGCGCCGATCAGGTGCTTGTCCTTGATCGCGTCCGCCAAGGCTTGCAGCTCGACCACGGTGCCGCGAGCAGCGTTGATCAGAATGCCGCCCTTCTTGATGGCGCGAATTTCTTTCTCGCCGATCATCCACTGGGTCGCAGCGGTTTCCGGAACGTGCAGGGTGACGATATCGGACATGCCCAGCAGCTCGGTCAGGCTGGCGACCTGAGTCGCGTTACCCAATGGCAGCTTGGTGATGGTGTCGTAGAAGTACACCTGCATGCCCAGGCCTTCAGCCAATACCGACAGCTGAGTGCCGATCGAGCCGTAACCGACGATACCCAGCTTCTTGCCGCGGATTTCGAATGAGTTGGCCGCGCTTTTGATCCAGCCGCCACGGTGGCAGGAAGCGTTTTTCTCGGGAATGCCGCGCAGCAGCAGGATCGCTTCAGCCAGGACCAGCTCGGCCACCGAACGGGTGTTGGAGTAAGGTGCGTTGAAGACCGCGATGCCGCGTTCGCGAGCAGCGTTGAGATCTACCTGGTTGGTGCCGATGCAGAAACAGCCGACAGCGACCAGTTTCTTCGCCTGATCGAAGATCTCTTCGGTCAGTTGAGTACGGGAGCGAATGCCGATGAAGTGAGCATCAGCGATCTTTTCCTTCAGCTGGGCTTCCGGCAGAGAACCGGTGAGGTACTCAATGCTGGTGTAACCGGCGGCCTTGAGGACGTCGACAGCGGATTGGTGGACGCCTTCGAGAAGAAGGAACTTGATCTTGCTCTTGTCGAGGGAAGTCTTGCTCATCTGCGTAAACCTGTGTCCCGGAGAAAAATGGCAGGGAAGGACAGCCGGAGCTGACCTGCGCGGCATATTAGCCGTCACCGCAGAACGCCTTTGGGCACTATCCTGCGGGGGCGGTATGCTAGCATATGCACCCCGCAAACACTCATTCCTGCGACGTGAAGCGTTCTCAGGATGACCATGAATTGTTCGAGAGTTCTGTCGATGACCAATCCTGCCCTGATTGATGAGCTGAAGACCCTGGTTGAGCCTGGCAAGGTGCTGACCGATGCCGACTCCCTGAATGCTTACGGCAAGGATTGGACCAAGCATTTCGCCCCGGCCCCCACTGCCATCGTGTTCCCGAAGACCACCGAGCAAGTCCAGGCCATCGTGCGCTGGGCCAATCAGCACAACGTTGCGCTGGTGCCATCCGGCGGGCGTACCGGGCTTTCCGCCGCGGCGGTGGCCGCCAATGGCGAAGTCGTGGTGTCGTTCGATTATATGAACCAGATCCTCGACGTGAACCTGACGGACCGCACCGCGATCTGTCAGCCGGGCGTGGTTACCGAGCATTTGCAGAACGTTGCTGAAGAAAAAGGCCTGTATTATCCGGTGGACTTCGCTTCGGCCGGTTCCAGCCAGATTGGTGGCAATATCGGCACCAATGCCGGCGGGATCAAGGTCATTCGCTACGGAATGACCCGTAATTGGGTGGCTGGCATGAAAGTCGTGACCGGCAAGGGCGACCTGCTGGAATTGAACAAAGACCTGATCAAGAACGCCACTGGCTACGACTTGCGTCAGCTGTTCATCGGCGCCGAGGGCACCCTGGGTTTCGTCGTCGAAGCCACCATGCGCCTGGACCGGGCGCCGAAAAATCTCACCGCGATGGTCCTCGGCACCGCCGATTTCGACTCGATCATGCCGGTGCTGCACGCATTCCAGAACAAGCTGGACCTGACTGCCTTCGAGTTTTTCTCCGACAAAGCGTTGGCTAAAGTCCTGGCTCGCGGTGATGTTCCTGCGCCGTTTGAGTCCGATTGCCCGTTCTATGCGCTGCTGGAATTCGAAGCAACTACCGAAGAAGTGGCTAACGATGCCCTGGAAACCTTCGAGCATTGCGTCGAGCAGGGTTGGGTGGTCGATGGCGTGATGAGCCAGAGCGAACAACAACTGCAGAATCTCTGGAAGTTGCGCGAATACATCTCCGAAACCATTTCCCACTGGACGCCGTACAAGAACGACATTTCGGTCACTGTGTCGAAAGTCCCGGCATTTCTCAAGGAAATCGACGCGATCGTCGGCGAACACTACCCGGACTTCGAAATCGTCTGGTTCGGCCACATCGGCGACGGCAACCTGCACTTGAATATCCTCAAGCCGGATAACCTGAGCAAGGACGAGTTCTTTGCCAAGTGCGCAACGGTGAACAAGTGGGTGTTCGAAACCGTCGAGAAGTACAACGGTTCGATTTCCGCTGAACATGGCGTCGGCATGACCAAGCGCGATTACCTGACCTACAGTCGCTCGCCGGTTGAGATCGAATACATGAAGGCCGTCAAGGCGGTATTCGATCCGAACGGCATCATGAACCCGGGCAAGATTTTCGCCGTTTGATTCTCTATCTTTGAAGCAGGAGTGGTAAATGAGCTATCAGCACCAGTATGTCGACGGTACTCGTATTCACTTCCCGCTCGGGAAGGTGGTGTGCATTGGCCGCAACTATGCCGAACACGCCAAGGAACTGGACAACCCGGTACCCACTGAACCCCTGCTGTTCATCAAGCCGGGAAGTTGTGTGGTGCCGCTGGAAGATGGCTTCACGATTCCGACCGAGCGCGGCTCGGTGCATTACGAGGCGGAAATTGCCGTGTTGATCGGTAAGCCGCTGTCGACCAAGCCGAGTCGCGAAGAGGTGCTCGACGCGATTTCCGGTTTCGCTCCGGCACTGGACCTGACCTTGCGTGACAAGCAGGCAGAGCTGAAATCCAAAGGCTTGCCGTGGGAAATCGCCAAGTCGTTCGACGGCGCTGCCGTTCTGGCACCGTTCGTGGTCAGCAGCAGCTTTGACGATCTGACCGACATCGGCATCCGGCTGACCATCAATGGCGAAGTCCGTCAGGATGGCAACAGCCGCGACATGCTCAACCCGATCATACCGATGATCCAGTACATGGCCGGCTGCTTCTCGCTGCAGGCCGGTGATGTGATCCTCACGGGTACTCCGGTGGGCGTCGGCCCGCTGAATGTCGGTGACGAACTGGTACTGGAGTTGCCGGGTGTGAGCAGCTTCAACAGCAGCGTTCGCTGATTCAGCACGCGCACAACCCCTGTGGGAGCGAGCTTGCTCGCGATAGCGGTGTTTCAGTCAATATCAATATTGAATGTGCCGGCCTCATCGCGAGCAAGCCCGCTCCCACATTGGGTGCAGGGCTTTCCTGCCATTTCCCGTTTTTTTCACATTTTGTCTGGATAATTCCTGGGGACTGGGCACGCTAGCCTGTCCACGTTGTGCTATTAACCACAGCTGATTTTTCCGGAACGCTCTCTCAATGCACACGCAACCCGCTTCCATCCAGGATACTGCTCGTCGCTCGCGCTTCGCCATGCGCTGGTATTCCTGGCTCTTGCTGGTCGGGGCGATTGGGTATGGCCTCGCGTTCGTGATGCATTGGGATGATCGGGCTGTGCTTTGGTTGCAAGAGCATCTTGAAAGCCCGGTCGGTCGCCAGGAAAGCGTCTGGTTACCGGACTATCGGGTAGTGATCGATGCCAAGCCGCTGTCGGGCATGGAGAAGGACGAAGCCTCGGATATCGCCTACAACCCGCTCAGCAAAACGTTGTTCGCGGTAATGGGGAAAAACCCCTTCCTCGCCGAATTGACCCTGCAAGGCGAGGTCTTGCGCAAAATACCGTTGCAGGGCTGGAGCAATCCGGAAGGTGTGGCGGTGATGGAAAATGGCTTGATCGCCATTGTCGATGAGCGCAAGCACAGCTTGAGCATCGTCAAGGTTGACGCCCAGACTCGTGAACTGAATTTCGACAGCTTCCCGAAATATGACCTCGGGCCCTCGAAAGACCAGAACAAGGCCTTCGAAGCGATTGCCTGGGACAGTCGCAACCAGCAGTTGGTATTGGGCGAGGAGCGGCCGCCGGTGTTGTTAACCTGGAAAAGCGATGGCAGTCAGATTCTCAAGGGCGACAAGTACAAGCTTGAGAGCAATGAGCTGGACCTGCGTAACCTCTCGGCCTTGGCCATCGATCCGCGCACCGGCCATACTCTGGCGTTGTCTGCCGATTCGCATCTGTTGCTCGAGCTGGATGAAAAGGGCGACAAGGTCAGCTTCATGACCTTGCTCGGCGGTTTCAATGACCTGAAAAAGACCATTCCGCGCGCCGAAGGGGTGACGATCGACGAGGCGGGCACGCTGTATATCGTCAGCGAACCGAACCTGTTCTATCGATTGGAAAAAAGGTAGGTCTGTCGGAGCTGGTTGTAGGAATCGTCCTAAGCTAAGCCTGCATCATCCGATTACATTCACTATTAAGCTTGAATTCATTAATTCGTGGTATTTCATCGGCCCGTTTTGTATTTGAGCTTGCCTGCATGCGCCAACTTGCCCGTCTCAAACCTCTTCTGCTGATCCTGTTGCTGGCGGCATTGATCGCGCTGGCGGTTGTTGGCCAGCATCTGCGGCTGTTCGAACGAACCTGGTTCAACGTGCAGACCTGGTGGCAACCGGCTGACGCTCGGTCCATGGGCCTGGCGGATTATCGGGTAACGCTGGAAGCCAGGGTCATCGACGGGCTGGATGACGACGTATCGGCCCTGACCTATGACCCCGTGCGCAAAAGCCTGTTTACGGTCACCAACAAGAATGCCGAACTGGTCGAGCTGTCCCTCGATGGCCGGATCCTGCGGCGTGTGGCATTGATCGGGTTCGGCGATGCAGAGGCCATCGAGTTCATCAGCGCCGACACCTATGTGATTACCGATGAGCGCCAGCAACGCCTGATCAAAGTTCACCTGGAAGACGGCACGCAGTTCCTCGACGCGGCGGACGCCGAGCAGATTTCGCTCGGGGTACACATGAGCAGTAACAAGGGCTTCGAAGGGCTGGCGTACGATTCGGTGGGCAAGCGGCTGTTCGTCGCCAAGGAACGCGACCCGATGCTGATCTATGAAGTGCAGGGTTTCCCGCATTACAACCCGGAGAAGTCCTACGCGGTTCATGTGGTCAACAATCCCAAGCGTGATGCCGGGCTGTTTGTCCGTGATCTGTCGAGCTTGCAATACGATGAGCGCAGCGGGCATTTGCTGGCGCTGTCCGATGAGTCGCGATTGGTGCTGGAACTGGATGTCGATGGCCGGCCGCTGAGTACCCTGTCACTGCGCAAGGGGCGTCAGGGGCTGCAAAAGACCGTGCCGCAAGCGGAAGGGATCGCCATGGATGACGATGGCACGATTTACCTCGTCAGCGAACCGAACCTGTTCTACGTCTTCAAGAAACCGTCACCACCCTAATAGGCACCACAAAACCAATGTGGGAGTGAGCAAGCTCGCTCCCACAAGGGATTAGTGTCGATCGCAAAAAGTGTGGGCAGCTGCTCCCGCAATTTTTGAGTTCGGGTTTATTTGGCGCGCAGGGTTTTCACGCCTTCGCTTGTACCCAGCAACAGCAGATCCGCCGGACGCGCGGCGAACAGGCCGTTGGTGACCACGCCGACGATGGCATTGATCTGGCTTTCCAGCTCGACCGGGTTGGTGATCTGCAGGTTGAACACGTCGAGGATGATGTTGCCATTGTCAGTCAGCACGCCTTCACGGTAGACCGGGTCGCCGCCCAGCTTCACCAGCTGACGAGCCACATGGCTGCGGGCCATCGGGATTACTTCGACCGGCAGCGGGAAGGCGCCCAGCACCGGCACCAGTTTGCTGGCGTCGGCGATGCAGATGAAAGTCTTGGCCACGGCCGCGACGATCTTCTCGCGGGTCAGGGCTGCGCCGCCACCCTTGATCAGGTTCAGGTGTTCGTCGCTTTCATCGGCGCCGTCGACGTAGAACTCCAGGTCGCCAACGGTATTGAGTTCATACACCGGAATGCCGTGGCCCTTGAGGCGGGCGGCGGTGGCTTCGGAGCTGGCGACCGCGCCGTCGAACGCGCCCTTGTGCAGGGCCAGTGCGTCGATGAAGCAGTTGGCGGTGGAACCGGTGCCGACCCCGACGATGCTCTTGTCGTCGAGTTTTGGAAGGATGAAATCGACGGCGGCCTGAGCCACTGCCTGTTTGAGTTGATCCTGGGTCATGCGGGCTCCGAGGGTGCCGAAGGGGAACGAAAGGCCGGCATTATAGCCGTATGCCCGGTTAAAACCTCTTGATTCGTGTGGTCGCACGGCCAAACGCTGAGTTAGACTCCTTGACCCTGCCCAACTCGCTCAGTGATGCTTTCCGATGCTCGAACAGTACGTCAAGAAGATCCTCACCTCGCGCGTTTATGACGTTGCCGTAGAAACCCCATTGCAGACTGCCCGTCAGCTCTCCGAGCGGCTGGGCAATCAGATCCTGCTCAAGCGTGAAGACTTGCAGCCGGTGTTCTCGTTCAAGATTCGTGGCGCTTACAACAAGCTTACCCAGTTGACCGATGAAGAGCGCTCGCGTGGCGTGGTCACCGCCTCGGCCGGCAACCATGCGCAGGGCCTGGCCCTGGCGGCCAAGGTGCTGGGGGTCAAGGCGATCATTGTGATGCCCAAGACCACTCCGGAGATCAAGGTCGAAGGCGTGCGTTCCCGTGGCGGCAAAGTAGTGCTGCACGGTGATAGCTTTCCGGAAGCATTGGCTTACTCGCTGAAGCTGGTCGACGAAAAAGGCTACGTCTACATCCACCCCTACGATGATCCGCACACCATTGCCGGGCAGGGCACCGTGGCGATGGAGATTCTGCGTCAACATCCGGGGCGCCTGGACGCCATTTTCGTTCCAGTGGGCGGCGGCGGCCTGATCGCCGGGATCGCCGCTTATGTGAAATACCTGCGTCCCGAGGTCAAAATCATCGGTGTCGAGCCGGATGATTCCAATTGCCTGCAAGCCGCCATGGCGGCCGGCGAACGTGTGGTATTGCCGACCGTGGGGCTGTTCGCCGATGGCGTGGCCGTGGCGCAGATCGGTCAGCACACCTTCGATATCTGCAAAGACTATGTCGACGAAGTGATCACCGTCAGCACTGACGAGATCTGCGCGGCGATCAAGGATATCTACGACGATACTCGCTCGATCACCGAACCTGCCGGCGCCTTGGGCGTGGCCGGGATCAAGAAGTATGTCGAACTGCGTGGCGTCACCGGCCAGACCCTGGTGGCCATCGACTCCGGGGCCAACGTCAACTTCGACCGCTTGCGCCATGTCGCCGAGCGCGCCGAGTTGGGTGAGGGCCGCGAAGCCATCATCGCCGTGACCATTCCGGAGCAGCCTGGCAGCTTCAAGGCGTTCTGCGAAGCCATTGGCAAGCGCCAGATCACCGAATTCAATTATCGCTACAACACCGGCAGCGAGGCGCACATTTTCGTCGGCGTGCAGACCCATCCGGAAAACGACCCACGCAGCGCGCTGATCAGCAGCCTCACCGAGCAGGGTTTCCCGGTAGTCGACCTGACCGACAATGAACTGGCCAAGTTGCACATCCGGCATATGGTCGGCGGTCACGCGGCGCGGGTCAGCGATGAAGTGGTATTTCGCTTCGAGTTCCCGGAGCGTCCGGGCGCGTTGTTCAACTTCCTCAATAAACTCGGCGGGCGCTGGAATATTTCGATGTTCCATTACCGCAACCATGGTGCCGCAGACGGGCGAGTGGTCGCGGGTCTGCAGGTGCCTGCCGATGAACGTCATCTGGTGCCGGCGGCGCTGGCGGAAATCGGTTACCCGTACTGGGATGAAAGCGATAACCCCGCGTATCAGCTGTTCCTCGGCTGAGGGACTACGCTGATGGGCACGGCTAAGGAGTCGAAGAAATGGAAATGCTGACCACCCTGAAAACGCTCCACATCCTGGCGACCGTGCTGCTTCTGGCCAGTGCGCTGGGGTTGGCGATCTGGGTCTGGCGCGCTCGGCGCAAGGGTGACGCGACGATTCACACTCGCACCTTGCAGCGGCCGTGGCTGTTCGTCTGGCTGCTGATGGGTATTTGCCTGATCAGCATGCCGTTCAGCGGCTGGTGGCTGGCGCATCTGGTGGGCTGGCCGCTGGGGCAGACCTGGATTCTTGCCTCCAGCGTGCTTTACACCGTTGCGGCGTTGGCCTGGTTCTGGCTGCTGGTGCGGCTCAACCGGTTGCGCAAGGCACCGGCGGGGAGCAATGGGAAGTTTACGTTTGCCTTAGCGCTGTTCAGTTTTGTGTGTTTTATCGCCATTGCCGGGTTGATGGGCGCCAAGCCGGTTTAAGGCTTGGGACCGAGGTGACCCCTTTTGTTTTTCAATCGCGCAACGAAATCACCGGCCAACCGCGCTTCTCGGCTTCAGCCCGCAAATTCGGATCGGGATCCACCGCTACCGGATGGGTCACCAACTCCAGCAACGACAAATCATTCATCGAGTCGCTGTAAAAATAGCTGTCTTCCAGGCTGAACCCGGTCTCTTCCAGCCAGCGTTGCAGGCGTGTCACCTTGCCTTCGCGAAAACACGGGACGTCGGTGCTGCGCCCGCTGTAGCGGCCATCGATCATTTCGCATTCGGTGGCGATCAGGGTCTCGACGCCCAAGCGTGCGGCAATCGGCCCGGTAACGAAACGGTTGGTGGCGGTGATGATGACTACTTTGTCGCCGGCCGCCTGATGTTTGGCCAGCAGTTCAATGCCCTTGGGCAGCACGATCGGCTCAATGCAGTCGCGCATGTAGTCGCGATGCCATTCGTCCAGCTGGGCCATCTCGGTGCGTCCGAGAATTTCCAGGCAGAAGTTCAGGTATTCGGCATTGTCCAGCTTGCCGGCCAGGTAATCCTGATAGAACTCATCGTTACGCGCTTTGTAGGCGACGGCGTCGAGGATGCCCCGTTCGCACAGGTAGTCGCCCCAGGCGTGGTCACTGTCGCCGCCCAAAAGTGTGTTGTCCAAGTCGAATAAAGCCAGGCGCATTGCGGTTACTCGCTGAAAAGTCTGTAAAAAGGCGTCCAGAATACGGACTTTTCACAAGAGTGCACATAAGGTAGGTCGCCTCGTTGCTGCTTTAACAACCTTTGTGGAACAATGCGGCGACATGCGTTTGCGAGGTTGTTGCCGTGATCGACCCCGATGGTTTCCGCCCCAATGTCGGGATCATTCTGACGAATGATGCCGGCCAGGTGCTATGGGCTCGCCGTATCAATCAAGATGCCTGGCAGTTTCCTCAGGGAGGTATCAATCCTCAGGAGACGCCGGAAGACGCCTTGTATCGCGAGTTGAACGAAGAAGTGGGACTGGAGCGCGAAGATGTGCAAATTCTCGCCTGCACCCGGGGCTGGTTGCGCTATCGTTTGCCGCAACGTCTGGTGAGGACGCACAGCCAACCGCTGTGCATCGGCCAGAAACAGAAATGGTTTCTCCTGCGCCTGGTCTCCAACGAGCAGCGGGTGCGGATGGATTTGACCGGTAAACCGGAATTCGATGGCTGGCGCTGGGTCAGCTATTGGTATCCGTTGGGCCAGGTGGTGACATTCAAGCGCGAGGTGTATCGACGCGCTCTCAAAGAGCTTGCCCCGCGCCTTTTAGCGCGCGACTGACGACGGAGTTCGACCCCGAGCCATGCTCAATACGCTGCGCAAAATCGTCCAGGAAGTTAACTCCGCCAAGGATCTCAAGTCGGCGTTGGGGATTATTGTGTTGCGCGTCAAAGAGGCCATGGGCAGCCAGGTTTGCTCGGTCTACCTGCTGGACCCCGAGACCAACCGTTTCGTGCTGATGGCCACCGAGGGCTTGAACAAGCGCTCGATCGGCAAGGTCAGCATGGCACCCAACGAAGGTCTGGTCGGTCTGGTCGGTACGCGTGAAGAACCCCTGAACCTCGAAAACGCTGCCGATCACCCGCGTTATCGCTACTTCGCCGAAACCGGTGAAGAGCGCTACGCTTCCTTCCTTGGCGCACCGATCATTCACCACCGCCGCGTCGTCGGCGTGTTGGTCATCCAGCAAAAAGAGCGGCGCCAGTTCGACGAAGGCGAAGAAGCCTTCCTGGTGACCATGAGTGCCCAGCTTGCCGGGGTTATCGCTCACGCCGAGGCCACTGGCTCGATCCGCGGTCTGGGTCGTCAGGGTAAAGGCATCCAGGAGGCCAAGTTCGTCGGCGTACCCGGCTCGCCCGGTGCCGCGGTCGGTACCGCGGTGGTCATGCTGCCGCCAGCGGATCTGGACGTGGTGCCGGACAAGACCATCACCGATATCGAAGCCGAACTAGGGCTGTTCAAAACCGCGATCGAAGGCGTTCGCGCCGACATGCGCACGCTGTCCGCCAAGCTGGCGACTCAGCTGCGTCCGGAAGAGCGGGCGTTGTTCGATGTCTACCTGATGATGCTCGATGACGCATCGCTGGGTAGCGAAGTGACCACCGTGATCAAGACCGGTCAGTGGGCCCAGGGGGCCTTGCGCCAGGTGGTCACCGATCACGTCAACCGTTTCGAATTGATGGACGACGCCTACCTGCGTGAGCGGGCATCGGACGTCAAGGACCTCGGCCGGCGCCTCCTGGCTTATCTGCAGGAGGAGCGTCAGCAGACCTTGGTGTATCCCGACAACTCCATTCTGATCAGCGAAGAACTGACGCCGGCCATGCTCGGCGAGGTGCCGGAAGGCAAGCTGGTGGGTCTGGTCTCGGTATTGGGTTCGGGCAACTCCCACGTGGCGATCCTGGCCCGGGCCATGGGCATCCCGACGGTGATGGGTCTGGTTGACCTGCCGTATTCCAAGGTCGACGGCATCCAGATGATCGTCGATGGCTATCACGGCGAGGTCTACACCAACCCCAGCGAAGTACTGCGCAAGCAGTTCGCCGAAGTGGTCGAAGAAGAGCGGCAGTTGGCCCTGGGGCTGGATGCGCTGCGCGACTTGCCGTGTGTGACCCTCGATGGTCACCGCATGCCATTGTGGGTCAACACCGGCCTGCTGGCGGATGTGGCGCGGGCACAGAAGCGCGGCGCCGAAGGCGTAGGTCTGTACCGCACCGAAGTGCCGTTCATGATCAATCAGCGTTTCCCGAGCGAAAAGGAGCAGCTGGCGATTTATCGCGAGCAACTTGCCGCCTTCCATCCGCAACCGGTGACCATGCGTAGCCTGGACATCGGTGGCGACAAGTCGCTGTCGTATTTCCCGATCAAGGAAGACAACCCGTTCCTCGGCTGGCGCGGGATCCGCGTCACCCTCGACCACCCGGAAATCTTCCTGGTACAGACCCGGGCCATGCTCAAGGCCAGTGAAGGCTTGAACAACCTGCGTATTCTGCTGCCGATGATTTCCGGTACCCACGAACTTGAAGAAGCTTTGCACCTGATCCACCGCGCCTGGGGTGAAGTGCGCGACGAGGGCACGGATGTGCCGATGCCACCGGTTGGGGTGATGATCGAAATCCCTGCCGCGGTGTATCAGACCAGGGAACTGGCGCGGCAAGTGGACTTCCTTTCGGTTGGTTCCAATGACCTGACCCAGTACCTGCTGGCTGTGGACCGCAACAACCCACGGGTGGCCGATCTCTACGACTACCTGCACCCGGCGGTGCTGCAAGCGCTGCAGAATGTAGTGCGTGACGCCCATGCCGAAGGCAAACCGGTGAGCATCTGCGGTGAGATGGCCGGTGATCCGGCGGCGGCGGTACTGTTGATGGCGATGGGCTTTGACAGCCTGTCGATGAACGCCACCAACCTGCCGAAAGTGAAGTGGATGCTGCGCCAGATCAACCTGAGCAAGGCCAAGGAACTGCTGGCGGAGTTGATGACCATCGACAACCCGCATGTTATCCACAGCTCGCTGCAACTGGCGCTGAAGAACCTCGGGTTGGCGCGGATGATTAATCCGGCTTCGGCCAAGACCCTCTAAACCTGCATCGCACCTGTGGCGAGGGGGCTTGCCCCCGCTCGGCTGCGAAGCAGTCGTAACCCGGCTGATGCATTTTTCCTGAAAGTCCGCGGTTGCTGGTTTTAGGACCGCTACGCGGCCCAGCGGGGGCAAGCCCCCTCGCCACAGTGCCGACAACGCCTAAACCCTGACTTCAACCTCCCCCAAATGCCCGCCATAAGGCCCAAAGCTGCGCTCGACCATATGCCGTGAACCATCGGCATTAACGATCAGCGCGGTACTGGCTCGAGTGCCGTAACTGGGACTGGCAATAAACACACTCGACAACAGGCTTTCGGTCGCCAGGCCAACCCCGGTGTCGGGAAGCTCGGCGAAGGGCGCGGTCTGTGGGTCATTCAACAGTGCGAGCAGCGCCTGCGGCTGCGGATCGTCGAGGACTTCGCTTAATGCCGCCTTGGCCTTGAGCACTTTCGGCCATGGGGTATCGAGCCCTGCGTTGGACAGTCCGTAGATACCTGCTGCCAACAGGGTAGGCTCAGAGTGCAGCGCGTTGTAGTGCCATAACTCATTTGAAGTGCCAAGCAGCAGGTTGAATCCGGCATATTCGACCGATCTACCGACAACCTCGGCTAAATAGTGATCAATTGGCATTTCCCCACTCAGAAAGCGTGCCACCAGCTCACCCCGTGAGCGACGGGCCGGAGGCTGATTAGGATTGCGGATATTGGTCAGCGCCGCAAAACGTCCAGCGGCACCGACTCCCAGCCAGGTGCCCCCGGCCTCCAGATCGCGACCGGCATAAACCTGCGGTACCTCAGGCCATTGCGCCAACGGCAGGCTCGGGCGGGCATAGAACTCGTCGCGGTTGGCGGCCACGATCAGCGGTTGGGCGTGGCCAGGCCGCCAGGCGAAAACAATCAGGCACATAAGGTGATCCTTGTGTGTTTTTTGCTCACTCTACGCAGTCATCGCCTGTCGATCCATCGCCATCCACAGTGGAGCCCGAGGCCATGCATCCGTTACCATGCCGCTCCTATTTTTGGGATGCATGGGGAACGGCCATGGAATTTCTGCTCTATCTGGCGCTGGGCGCCTGTGCGGGCGTGCTGGCCGGGCTGTTCGGGGTCGGTGGCGGGATCATCATCGTCCCGGTGCTGGTGTTCAGTTTCAAACTGCAGGGCTTCGATCCGTCGATTCTGACTCACCTGGCGGTCGGCACGTCCCTGGCGACGATCATTTTTACTTCGGTGAATGCGATCCGGGAGCATCATCGTCGTGGCGCCGTGCGTTGGCCGATTTTTGCCTGGATGACCCTCGGCATTCTCATCGGTGCCGGTTTCGGTGCGCTGACCGCTGAGGCGATCTCCGGCCCACATTTGCAGAAGATCATTGGCGTATTCGCGCTGATCGTCGCTGTTCAGCTCGCATTGGACTTCAAACCCAAGGCCAGCCGAACGGTGCCAGGCAAAGTCGGTCTGACCGTGGCGGGCAGTGTGATTGGCTGGGCTTCGGCAATTTTCGGGATTGGCGGTGGTTCGCTGACCGTACCGTTCCTGACCTGGCGCAGCGTACCGATGCAACAAGCCGTGGCGACTTCGTCTGCCTGTGGCCTGCCGATTGCCTTGTCCAGTGCATTGTTTTTCATGATTCTGGGCTGGCACGATCCATTGTTGCCGGCCCATAGTCTCGGTTTTGTTTATTTGCCGGCGTTGCTGGGGATCGCCCTGACCAGCATGTTCTTCGCCCGATTTGGCGCACGACTGGCCCACAGTTTGTCGCCGCGCTTGCTCAAAAAACTGTTCGCCGCTTTGCTGTTCTGCGTGGGGCTCAATTTCCTGCTCTGATGCCCGGCACAATCCTGGCTTAATCCTGAGGTGGCATCGTCCCCCGGGAATTTTGAAGGTTTCAACTCTAACGAGGAGTCGCAATGCTGCCTTACCCGCAGATTGACCCGGTGGCCCTGGCCATCGGCCCGCTGAAAATCCACTGGTACGGCCTGATGTACCTGATTGGTATTGGCGGCGCCTGGTGGCTGGCATCGCGCCGGATGAACCGTTTCGACCCGACCTGGACCAAGGAGAAGCTCTCCGACATGGTCTTCTGGATGTCGATGGGGGTCATTCTCGGCGGTCGACTGGGTTATGTGCTGTTCTACGACCTGAGTGCCTATCTGGCCAATCCGACGCTGATCTTCGAAGTGTGGAAAGGTGGCATGTCGTTCCACGGCGGTTTTATCGGGGTCATGCTGGCGGCCTGGTGGTTTGGCAAGCGTAATGGCAAGTCGTTCTTCGAACTGATGGACTTCGTCGCGCCGATGGTGCCGATTGGTCTGGGTGCCGGGCGAATCGGCAACTTCATCAACGCCGAGCTGTGGGGCAAGCCGACTGACGTGCCTTGGGCGATGGTGTTTCCACCGTTCAGCGACCCTTCGCAGCTGGCACGCCATCCTTCGCAGCTCTACCAGTTCGCACTGGAAGGTGTCGCGCTATTCGCGATCCTCTGGCTGTTTTCGCGAAAACCGCGGCCGACCATGGCAGTGTCCGGGATGTTCGCGTTGTTCTACGGAATCTTCCGCTTCATCGTCGAATTCGTTCGGGTACCCGACGCCCAGCTCGGCTATCTGGCGTGGAACTGGCTGACCATGGGTCAGGTGCTGTGCCTGCCGATGGTCATCGGCGGCCTGGCCTTGATCTGGCTGGCGTATCACCGCGCTCCGGCAAGCAAAAGCGCCGCGCTATAAATTCGAATCGCAGGGCCCGGGCCCTGCATTCAAGGACACAGGTAACTCATGAAGCAATATCTCGAACTGGTCGCCCACGTCATCAAGAACGGCACCAAACAGGCCAACCGCACTGGCGTGAACACCATCAGCTTCCCTGGCGCGATGCTGCGCTATGACCTGAAGGAAGGTTTCCCGGCTATCACCACCCGCAAAATGGCCTTCAAATCGGCGATCGGCGAGATGGTCGGATTTCTCCGTGGCGTGAACAACGCCGCCGAATTCCGTGCCCTGGGCTGCAAGGTCTGGGACCAGAACGCCAACGAAAACGCCCAGTGGCTGGCCAACCCGTTTCGCCAGGGCGATGACGATCTGGGTGAGATCTACGGGGTGCAATGGCGTAAATGGCCGGCGTACAAGCAGATCAACACCGGCAATCAGGCAGCGATCGAACTGGCATTGAGCCAAGGCTATCGGCAGATCGCCGAAGGTGAAGAAGAAGGCCAGGCCTACGTGGTGCTTTACAAGGCCATCGACCAGATTCGCCAGTGCCTCGACACCATCATCAAGGACCCGGGCAGCCGCCGGATTCTGTTCCACGGCTGGAACGTCGCTCAGCTCGATGAAATGGCCTTGCCGCCGTGCCACCTGCTGTACCAGTTCCACCCGAATGTCGAAACCAAGGAAATCTCTTTGACGCTCTACATCCGGTCCAACGACCTGGGGTTGGGCACGCCATTCAACCTGACCGAAGGCGCAGCGCTGCTGAGCCTGATCGGCCGCCTGACCGGCTACACGCCGCGCTGGTTCACCTATTTCATCGGTGATGCCCACGTCTACGAAAACCACCTGGACATGCTCAACGAACAGCTCACTCGCGAGCCGTTCCCGATGCCGAAACTGGTGATTTCCGAGCGAGTGCCGGAGTTTGCCAAGACTGGTATCTACCAGCCGGAATGGCTGGAGCAGATCGAGCCGAGCGACTTCTCGCTGGAGGGTTACCAGCACCATGCGCCGATGACCGCGCCGATGGCGGTCTAAGCGTTTGGCATCCCGCCGGCCGCATACACCCGTGATATCGCGGATGTACACAAATCCTGTAGGAGCTGCCGAAGGCTGCGATCTTTTGATCTTCGGCGCTTCTGCAGGCGCCAAAAGATCGCAGCCTACGGCAGCTCCTACAAAAGCGGTCCGCGTACGAGCCTTTTAATGGCCGTGGCTTCTGCCGACATGTGAATGCTCGGCCTCGCTCGCCACAACCCCGCCACTCACCTCCAACCGCTGCAAAATCCCGCACTGATCGATATCCGGCCCTTCGCTGCAGCGTTGACGCAGGTCGAGCAGTTGCTCCTGCAAGGCCATTAAGCCGTCGATCCGCGCCTTGACGTGGTGGATGTGTTCGTCGATCAAGGCGTTGACGTTTTGGCATTGGCCTTGTGGACTGTCGCGCAGGCCCAGCAGGCTGCGGATTTCCTCGAGGGTCATATCCAGGGTGCGGCAGTTGCGGATAAAGGTTAGCCGCTCGCTGTGGGCCTGGGTGTACAAACGGTAATTGCCCTCACTGCGCGCAGGCTCCGGCAGCAGGCCTTCGCGTTCGTAGTAACGGATGGTTTCGACTGGGCAGTCGGTGAGTTTCGCCAGTTCGCCGATCTTCATAACGGCAATCTCCGAATGGGGGCTTGACCCTATAGTGGCTACAGGGTCTTTACTTGGCAACAGGCACCTTTCCGGATGGACCCTCATGAGCGATTCCCTTCACACCCACAAACCCGAGGCGGGGCACGATCACGATCACAGCCAAAAGCTGCAGCCCGTGCAGAAGCACGAGCATGGCAGCCACGGGGATTCCTGCTGTTCATCCAAAGCTGCGCCATCGCGGGTTCTGCTGAGCGAAACCCTGACCGCCGGTGCACGGCTGAGCAGTTTCCGCATCGAAGCCATGGATTGCCCGACCGAGCAGACGCTGATCCAGAACAAGCTCGGCAAGCTTTCGGGTGTGCAGCAACTGCAATTCAACCTGATCAATCGGGTGCTGGAGGTTACTCACGACCTGCCATCCACGGCGCCGATCATCGAGGCGATCAAATCCCTCGGCATGCAGGCCGAGCCGATCGAGCAGGGTACCGATGCCGAGATAACCGTCCCTGCTCCCGTGAAAAAGCCCTGGTGGCCGCTGGCCCTGTCCGGCGTCAGCGCCTTGGCAGCCGAAGTGATCCACTTCACCCACTTGGCGCCGACTTGGGTGGTGGCGTTGGTCGCGCTGGTGTCGATCCTCAGCGGCGGTCTTGGCACTTATAAGAAGGGCTGGATCGCCCTGAAAAACTTCAACCTGAACATCAATGCACTGATGAGCATCGCCGTGACCGGCGCGGTATTGATCGGCCAGTGGCCGGAAGCGGCGATGGTGATGTTCCTGTTCACCGTGGCCGAGTTGATCGAAGCCAAATCCCTTGATCGTGCGCGCAACGCCATCAGCGGTTTGATGCAAATGACCCCGGAACGGGCCACCGTGCGGCAGACTGACGGCAGTTGGCTCGATCAGGAAGTGAAAGGCATCGAGCTGGGGGCATTGGTGCGGGTTCGTCCCGGCGAGCGCATCGCCCTGGACGGCGAAGTGGTGTCCGGCAACTCGACCATCGATCAGGCACCGATTACCGGCGAAAGCCTGCCCATCGAGAAAACCGCGGGCGATAAAATCTTCGCCGGGACCATCAACCAATCCGGCTCCCTGGAATACAAGGTGACCGCCGCAGCCAATAACTCGACCCTGGCGCGGATCATTCACGCCGTCGAACTGGCACAGGGCGCACGGGCACCGACTCAACGTTTCGTCGACACCTTCGCCAAGGTCTACACGCCGGTAGTGTTCATTTTCGCCTTGGGCGTGGCGGTGATTGCGCCGCTGTTCATGGGCGGTGTCTGGTTGGACTGGATCTACCGCGCGCTGGTGCTGCTGGTGGTCGCTTGCCCATGTGCCCTGGTGATTTCCACTCCGGTGACCATTGTCAGTGGTCTCGCGGCGGCGGCGCACAAAGGCATCCTGATCAAGGGTGGGATCTATCTGGAGGGGGGTTATAAGCTCGACTACCTGGCCCTGGACAAGACCGGCACCATTACCCACGGCAAACCGGTGCAGACCGATTATCTATCCCTTGATCCGATCGCCGAGCAGATCGCTCCGGGGATTGCCGCCAGCCTGGCCGGTCGCTCCGATCACCCGGTGTCGCTGGCCATCGCCAATGCGACTGTGGATAAACAGCAGATGCTGCACGCTGTGGATAACTTCGAAGCCTTGGCCGGTCGCGGGGTACGCGGGGAAATCGGCGGTCAGCTCTATCATTTGGGCAACCATCGTCTGGTGGAGGAGCTGGGACTGTGCTCGCCAGCGCTGGAAGAGAAGCTGTTCGCCCTGGAGAAACAGGGCAAGTCGGTGGTGTTGCTACTCGACGCCTCTGGCCCCTTGGCGCTGTTCGCGGTGGCCGACACGGTGAAGGAGTCCAGTCGCGAGGCGATCCGCCAGTTGCACGAACTGGGGATCAAGACCCTGATGTTGACCGGCGACAACGCCCACACCGCTCAGGCGATTGCCGCGCAAGTCGGCATTGATCAGGCCAGAGGTGACCTGCTGCCGACCGACAAACTGCAAGCCATCGAGGCCTTGTATTCCCAGGGCCATCGAGTCGGGATGGTCGGCGATGGCATCAATGACGCCCCGGCTCTGGCCCGCGCCGAGATTGGTTTTGCCATGGCAGCCGCCGGCACCGATACCGCCATCGAGACCGCCGATGTCGCCCTGATGGACGACGATCTGCGCAAGATTCCGGCATTCATCCGGCTGTCGCGGCGGACCTCGAGTATCCTCAAGCAAAATATCGCCCTGGCGCTGGTCATCAAGGCGATCTTTCTTGGGGTAACCTTCGCCGGTCTCGCCACCATGTGGATGGCGGTGTTTGCCGACATGGGCGTGAGCTTGTTGGTGGTGTTCAATGGTTTGCGCCTGTTGCGCAAATAGATGATGAGAGGGTGCAGTGCTGAGTGCCGAGCTGAAGGCTTTTTACATGGTCGCCCGCTTGGGCAGCATTACCCAGGCGGCGAAAAAGCTCGGGCTGAGCCAACCGACGGTGACCACACAGATTCGTCAGCTGGAAAGCCAGTATTCGGTTGAGCTGTTTTATCGCGGCGGTCGCCGTTTGAGTGTCAGCGACGAAGGCGCCCGATTGCTGCCGATGGTCAAGACGCTGTTGCAGCAGGAAGCCGATATCGAGTTTTTCCTGCGCAACAGCGGTCAGGTCCAGGGCACGCTACGCATCGCCGCCACGGCACCGTATTACATCCTCGATCTGGTGAAGACCTTCCGCGAGCGCTTGCCCCAGGTTGAGGTGTCGGTGGAGATCGGCAATTCGCAACAGGTGCTGGAGTCGCTGGAGGAGTACCGGGTCGATATTGCCGCTTCGTCGCAGTTGCTCGAAGACTCGCGGCTGGTTCGCCGGGTGCTGGGCACTGACCCGCTGGTACTGGCGGTGCATCGCAATCATCCGCTGGCGGTGCATGATCACGTACCACTGAGTGCGTTGGCCGGGCATACCTTGTTGATGCGCGAGCAGGGCTCTATCACCCGCCAGTTGACCGAGGACCTGCTCAAACACGCCAACGTCAGCTTTGGCCCATTGCTGGAAATCGGCAGTCGCGAGTCCATTCGTGAAGGTGTGCTGCGTAATATCGGCATCAGCATCATCGCCCGTCACGAAGTGCCCCATGATCCACAACTGCGGGTGCTGACCTTTGAGGGGGCGCCGCAGATCGCCGAGTATCTGTATTGCCTCAAGGAAAGAAAAGGCGCGCGCCTGCCGGCGGCGTTTCTCGGGTTGGCGCAGGAGGTGGCGGGCTGCTGAATAGGTATATGCGCAGCCCCCCAAAAGATCGCAGCCTTCGGCAGCTCCTACGGGATTGATGTACATCCACAATGACGAGAGCGCCCAGGTCAGGGTAGGAGCTGCCGAAGGTTCGGGCCGCGTTCGGACGATCTTTAACGATCTGAGTTGCGCTGAAGAACTCCAGCCAACCCAAATCCACCAATACCACTATCGGTAACTTTTGCCTCGTTGCCACATGACCTACGCAATTGATCCCTAGGATGAGCCTCATCTGCTTGATGAGGTCTGTCCATGAACCACTCGATCGCAACTGCCCTGACCAACCCCGGTGCGCCCATGAGGGTGCGCGGTGTGCAGAAACGCTTCGGCGCTTTCACTGCGCTGGATAACGTTTCCCTGGACGTCGCTGCTGGCGAGCTAGTGTGCCTGCTCGGGCCGTCCGGCTGTGGCAAGACCACCTTGCTGCGCTGCATCGCCGGCCTGGAGCGTCAGGACAGCGGCGAGTTGTACCTGGGTGATCGGGATGTCTCGCACCTGGCGCCACAGGCGCGGGACTACGGCATTCTGTTCCAGTCCTACGCGCTGTTCCCCAATCTCACCGTCGAAGCCAACATTGCCTACGGCCTCGCCGGCAGTGGCCGCGACGAAGTGCGTAAGCGCGTCGCACAAATGCTTGAGTTGGTAGGGCTGATCGGCAGCGAGAAAAAATACCCCGGCCAATTGTCCGGCGGCCAACAGCAGCGCGTAGCCCTGGCTCGGGCCTTGGCCCCGGCGCCGTCGTTGCTGTTGCTCGACGAACCGATGTCAGCCCTCGACGCCCGGGTTCGCGAGCATTTGTGCACCGAGTTGCGTCAGCTGCAGCGCAACCTGGGCATCACCACCCTGATGGTCACCCACAACCAGGACGAGGCGATGCTGATGGCCGACCGGATTGCCGTGATGAACAACGGCAAGGTCGAGCAATACGCCACGCCCCGGGAAATCTACGACAGACCGGCAACGCCGTTCGTGGCCGAGTTCGTCGGCCAGGGCAACTGGCTGCCGTTCCAGCGCAACAGCGACAGTCACGCTCAGGTCGGTGGGATGAATGTGCGTTTGGCTGATGACTCTGGCCGGGCAGCCTCCGGGCGTTTGTTCTGCCGTCCGGAAGCCATCAACGTCAACCCGCCGATGCATGAAGAAAACCTGTTCCCGGCGCGGGTTCGCGAGATCACCTTCCTCGGCAACCGCTGCCGCATGAGCTTCGAACTCAACCAGCTGCCAGGTCATTCGCTGCTCGCCGAACTGGCACCAGAAGCCATGCCGCGGCTCGGCGCCCAGGACATCATGGTCGCCTTGCCGCCGCGCAGCCTGCAGGTGTTTGCCTGATGAGCGCGCAGATCGCCCTGCCGATTCCACGCAAGCAGGTTCGGCAGACCTCCCGCGCCGAAATCGGTGACCGGGTGTTCGTGGTCGGCGGCAAGGTCTTGCTACTGTGTCTGCTCAGCGTCGCGGTGTTGATGCCGCTGCTGGCGATCTTCTGGCGCGGCTTCAGTGCCGAAGCCGGGCAGGGCGGCGGTCTGGTGGCCGCTCGCGATCTGCTGAACAGCGCCAATTTCCACTGGTTGCTGGGCAACAGTCTGAAAGTTTCTCTTAGCGTCGCCGCCATCGTCGTACCGCTGGCTTACCTGTTTGCCTACGCTTTGCAGCGCACGCTGATTCCCGGCAAAGGCATCTGGCGCGGTATGTCGCTGCTGCCATTGATGGCGCCGTCGATGTTGCCGGGGATCGCCCTGGTTTATCTGTTCGGCAACCAGGGCATGCTTCGCGGTCTGCTGTCGGAAAATATCTATGGCTTCTGGGGCATAGTCCTTGGCGAGGCGATTTACACCTTTCCCCATGCCTTGATGATCCTGCTTTCGGCTTTGTCCCTGGCCGATGCGCGTTTGTTCGACGCCGCGTCGAGCATGGGCGCAAGCCCGGCCAAGGCCTTTCGCAGCATCACCTGGCCGGCGACCCGCCAGGCCGTTTTCGCCGCGTTCTGTCTGGTGTTCACCCTGACCATCACCGACTTCGGCGTACCCGTGGTGGTTGGCGGCGACTATCAGGTCCTGGCGCTGGAAGCCTACAAGGCGGTGGTCGGGCAGCAGCAATTCGGTCGCGGTGCGCTGATCGGCATGGTGTTGCTGCTGCCGGCACTGTTCAGCTTCGGCGTCGACGCCTGGTTGCGGCGTCGTCATGGCGACTCCATGAGCGGTCGGGCCCAGGTTTTTCAACCAGCACCGTCGCGGCTGCGTGATGGCTGCTACCTGGTCATCGTGTTGCTGATCTGTGCGGTGCTGTTGCTGGTGTTCGGCATGGCGGTGTACTCGTCGCTGGTCAAATTCTGGCCGTACAACCTGTCGCTGTCGCTCAATCACTATCAGTTCAACGACACCGCGGGCGGCGGTTGGCTGGCCTATGGCAACAGCGTGAAGATGGCCTTGTGCACGGCATTGATCGGCAGCGTAGTGATCTTTACCGGCGCCTATCTGATGGAGAAAACCAACGGCCAGCGCGGCTTGAACCTGGCCTTGCGCATGCTCAGCTTTGTGCCGATGGCGGTCCCGGGTTTGGTGCTCGGTCTGGGCTACGTGTTTTTCTTCAACCTCAACGACAACCCGCTGCATGTGTTCTACGGGACCATGACCCTGCTGGTGGTCTGCACCATTGCGCACTATTTGACCACTGCGCAAATGACCGCCACCACCGCGCTGCGCCAGCTCGATGCCGAGTTCGAAGCCGCCGCGCTATCGCTGAAGGCGCCGCTGTACCGCCACTACCTGCGGGTCACCGTGCCGATCTGCCTGCCGGCGCTGCTGGATATCGTCCGCTACCTGTTCGTCTCGGCGATGACCACGGTTTCGGCCGCGATCTTTCTCTACAGCCCCGACACCATCCTCGCAGCGGTGGCGGTGCTGAATATGGATGACGCTGGCAACGTCGGCGGCGCGGCGGCCATGTCGACCCTGATTCTGTTCACCTCGGCCGGCGTCTCGCTGCTGCTGGCCTGGGCTTCGCGCGGGTTGCTGCGTCGTTCCCAGGCCTGGCGGCAGACCGCGCCCGGCAACTGATCTGCTGCACCCCTCACTCTGATCCGCACTCACAAAGGAACCGCATCATGTTCAAGCCCCTGGCTCTTGCCGCTGCTGTCCTCTCCGCTTTCAGCCTGAATGCCTTTGCGGCGAAAACCGAGCTGACGGTCTATACCGCCCTCGAAGCGGAGCAACTGAAGACCTATAAACAGGCCTTCGAAGCGGCCAATCCGGACGTCGAGATCAAGTGGGTGCGCGATTCCACCGGGATCATCACCGCCAAATTGCTGGCTGAAAAAGCCCGTCCGCAGGCCGACGCGGTCTGGGGCCTGGCGGCGTCGAGCCTGGCGATCCTCGATCAGCAAGGCATGCTGCAAAGCTACGCGCCGAAGGACCTGGGCAAGATTGGTAGCAACTACCGTGATGCTGCCAACCCTCCAGCCTGGGTCGGCATGGACGTCTGGGCCGCGACCATTTGCTTTAACACTGTTGAGGCCGAGAAGCAGGGTCTGAGCAAACCGATGAGCTGGCAGGACCTGACCAAGCCCGAGTACAAAGGCAAGATCGTCATGCCCAACCCGGCGTCGTCCGGTACCGGTTTCCTCGACGTCAGCGCCTGGCTGCAGACCTTCGGCGAGAAGCAGGGCTGGCAGTACATGGACGATCTGCATCAGAACATCGGCCAGTACGTTCACTCCGGTTCCAAGCCGTGCAAGCTGGCGGCAGCGGGTGAATTCCCGATCGGTATCTCCTTCGAATACCCGGCGGTACAGCTCAAGCGCCAGGGCGCGCCGCTGGATATCGTCCTGCCGAAAGAAGGCCTGGGCTGGGAAATCGAAGCCACTGCGGTGATCAAGGGCACGCCACACGAAGACGCAGCGAAGAAACTCGCCGACTTCTCCGCCAGCCCTGCGGCGATGGAGCTGTACAAGGAGAACTTCGCGGTACTCGCGCAGCCCGGCATCGCCAAACCACAGACCGAACTGCCGGCCGACTACGAGCAGCGCCTGATCAAGAACGACTTCGCCTGGGCCTCGAAGAACCGCGACGAGATTCTCAGCGAATGGCGCAAGCGGTATGACGGCAAGTCGGAAAAAGTGGTTGCCAAGTAAGATCTTCGTAGGCTGACAGGGCCTCATCGCGAGCGGGCTCGCTCCCACAAGGGATTTGCGTCGATCACAAATCCAATGTGGGAGCGAGCTTGCTCGCGATAGCGGTCCCGAATTCAGGACTGATATAGATGACACAACACAGCGACATGCTGATCGTCGGCGCGGGCATTCTCGGCCTGTCCCACGCTTACGCCGCGGCCAAACGCGGTCTCAAGGTCAAAGTTTTCGAACGCAGCGAAACGCCCTTGGGCGCTTCGGTACGCAACTTCGGTCAGGCACTGGTCACCGGTCAACCGCCGGGACCGATGCTTGATCTGGCGCGGGCCAGCCGCGATATCTGGGGCCAATGGGCACAACTGGCGGGTCTGCAGCTCAAGCGCAACGGCTCTTACCTGTTTGCCCGCAACGAAGCCGAAGAACACTTGCTCGAAGCGTTCTACGCCGGTCGCGCAGTGGAGCATGGTTATCGCGTCGAACTGCTGCGCGGTGCTGCGTTGCGCGACTTGTACGCTGGCCAGTTCAGTCATCATCGCGCGGCATTGCACGGTCTGGATGATCAGCAACTGTATTCCCGCGAAGCGATACCCAAGCTGATCGAATACTTGCACCGTGAGCTGGACGTGGAGTTTCACTTTTCCACGCTGGTGCGCGACATCGAACCCGGCCAGTTACACAGCACGGCCGGAACCTTTCGGGGGGAGCAGATCATCGTCTGCTCCGGTCACGATTATCAGACCCTGCTGGCCGAGCAGATCGCCGAACTCAACCCGCAGATCTGTCGACTGCAAATGCTCCGCGCCCGACCGCAGCTCAAGCTGAATCTGCAGCACGCATTACTCACCGGTTTGAGCTGCGTGCATTACGGCGCCTTTGCCGATCTGCCGCAAGCCGCAGCGGTGCAAGCGCAAATACTTCGTGAGTCGCCCCATCTGCACGAGCACGGGATTCATTTGTTGATCAGCCCTACGCCTTACGGCGAGCTGATCATCGGTGACTCCCACGATTACGGCGGTGATCCGTCACCGTTCAACGGCGAGCAGGTGGATAACTGGTTAATCGAGCTGGCCGAGCAGACCCTGGGTTGCAAGGTGCAAGTGGTCGAACGCTGGCAGGGCGTTTATGGTTCTCGCGGGCCTGGTCCATTTTCGTTCCTGCGCACGGCGTGGGGGGTGAGCGTGGCACTGATGCACACGGGCGTGGGCATGAGTGTCGGGCCGGCAATGGCTGAGCGAAATATCGCTACTTTGTTGGGGGAGACTGGATGAGTCCTAGTGAACAGATCATTGCCGAGGTTTTCGGCTTGTACGAGCAATTCGGTGACAGCGACTACATCGGTGAACCGGTGTCGCAGCTCGAGCATATGTCCCAGGCTGCGCAGCGGGCACTGGCCGAAGGCTTCGACGATGAAGTGGTGCTGGCGGCGTTCTTTCACGACATCGGGCATCTCTGCGGGCAGGGCGCCGAGAACATGGGCGGGTATGGTGTGGTCAGCCATGAGCGGCTCGGTGCGGACTATTTGCGTCGCGCCGGCTTTAGCGAACGCATGGCGCGGCTGGTGGAGTACCACGTCCAGGCCAAGCGTTATCTGACACTGAAAGAGCCGGGGTACTACGACCGACTCAGCGAAGCCAGCCGCCGGACCCTGGAGTATCAGGGCGGGGTGATGACGGTTGAAGAGGCTGAGGCTTTCGAGCAGGACCCGCTGTGCGCTGTCAGTCTGCGGATGAGGCATTGGGATGAGCAGGCCAAGGACATGTGGGTGCCGCTACTGGACCTTGAAGACTTGAAGAAAAAGGCCCGGCGCTTACTGGTGGCGTGATCCGCTTATTGCCTCTCGTTGATTAGAGAAAGCTCTTACTGCAAAGCAGGAGTTGTCTCGTGGGGCATTCTCGCGGCTGACGATAGTCTTGAAGCACCTTTTGCCTTCAAGAGACACCTACATGCGCTATTTGAAAGTCACCGCCCAGGATCGCAGCGCCAATCATCGGGCGGATACTGTTCTTCTACATTTTTTCGAAGCAATGGAAAATGCCGAAGACAAACTGATCCATAAGGCTTATGCGCTTGATATCACGGCAGACGGCAAGGTTGATTTCCAGGTCGGTGATGTGGATAACGATGGTCTGGAAAACACCAGGGACGAGCGCCTGCTCAAGAAGTTCGCGGACGCCTACTTGCAACTGAACTGGTTCAACAAAGGCGATACCTGGGAGCGCTACCTGAAGATTTTCGTCGAAGACTTTGCCCAGGATGGCTCTCCCGATACCGTACGCCTGCACTTCCACCAGGGTACGGGCAAACCGACGGATGAAACCATCATCTATACCGCCTCTGCGTACGACACCAACAATGACGGGAAACTGGATTCGCTTATCCATTTCGACATGGACAATGATGGTGATATCGATGCCGTGGATCAGCGTCATGTGACATTGTTGAGCAAAGAGTATCTGAAGTTCAAATGGAAATGATCGCTCGGTAACACGCAGAGCGCAGGAGCGATCAACTTCTTCGGGCCGGTGCAGACGCCCGAGATCAAGCTTCAACCAGCTTCTGCGCCAACACCTCGATCTGCTCTTGCCTCTCTGCCTGACTCAACCGCGCATGCGGATTAAGCGACGACCATTGTGGGTGTGCCCTGGCCTTGTTCAGGGCTTCCGGCAGCTTGCCCTCGCGCCAGGTTTTGTCTTGCGGGGTGGCGACCTGGATGCTGTCCATCGCCGCATGTCCGCGCAGGTCCAGCGCTTGCAGTAATTGCCGTTGGCGCAGGGCCAACAGGCGCAGCACGCTGTCGTCGACGGTCAACTCGCGCTGGCCCTTGATCTTGCCGAGCAAGCGGCTGCCATAGCTGCGGGCGGCTTGCAGTGCGCCGCCGGCAATCGCGCCAGCTAATGCTGCCGCACCGAGGGTCAAGCCGCCCACCAGTAGATCGACTCCGGCACCGGCCGCCGCACCCGCGGCAATCCCGCCACCGACCCGAACGCCAAGCTGCTTGAGGGTTTCCGGGTTGAACAAGTCGTCACCCCAGCGTCCATCCAGCAAGGGTAAATCACTGGCGGCAGCGTCCTGCGGGCGGAAGGCATAGAGCTTGAGCAGTGCTTCGACGCAGCGCTGTTCCCGTTGGCGAACGGCTTTGCGCAGTTCGCTGATGGCTTGCTGTTCCTGCTCGGCTTCGCTTACCACGCTGCGCCGACAGGCCGCGCAGTCAATCAACAGTTCGGCGATCAAGCGCGCGGCACTTTGCTGGCGAGCCAGACGTTGCTTGTGCTGGTCGGCAATCAATCGCTCCAGTTGACCGCGAGAACTCTCCAGTAGCAGAGAAAGGCTCTCGTAGAGTCGTCGCTCGCCGTCCTGCGGAGGTGCCACGCTGTCGAAACGCACTAGCGCATGCAATCCCAGGCGGGCCAACGCCTCGCGCCAATCGGGTTCTCGGTGGTTGGCACTGCTGACGAAATTCAGCACCGGCAACAGCGGCTTGCCGCAGCTGGAGAGCACCGCCAGTTCATCGCGGTACTTGGCCAACACCGGTTCGCGGGCGTCTATTACATAGAGCCCGGCATCCGAGGCCAGCAACTGGTGCAGGACTTTGGCTTCCTGTTCGAAACGCTGGCGCGCCTCGCTGCCATCGAGAAACCGCGTCAGTCGTGCGGGGCCGTCGAGGCGTTCGCCGGGACGTTCCAGGCGCTCCAGATAGTCGAGCAGGGCGATTGCATCTTCCAGCCCCGGGGTGTCGTAGAGTTCGAGCAAGGCTTCGCCGTCCACCGACAACCGCGCGCCTTCGACGTGGCGGGTAGTGCTTGGGCGATGGGAGACTTCGCCGAAGCCGACGTCCCGGGTCAGGGTGCGCAGCAGCGAGGTTTTACCAACGTTGGTATGACCGACCACGGCCAGCTTCAGTGGCTTAGTCATGTCCATTCTCCAGCCAGTTCAGCGGGGCGCAATCGGCGAACGGTAACTCCAACTGTTGCAGAGCGACGTGCCAGTCGCCCAGACGTTCGGCGTCCAGCGCCTGGCCGGGTGGCGCTTGCAGCAGCCAGATGCGGGTCGCCGTGGCGTTGCGGGCCAGTTCGGCGATCAGTGCCAGGCTGCCGCGATCCGGCGAACGACGCGGGTCGCAGGCAATCGCCAGGCGCGTCGGAGGGAAACGGCTCATTTGCTCGAGGAGTTTTTGCCGGGATTCACGGCTGTCGAGGATGCCGGCGTCTTTGACGGTTTTTGGCAACTGCGGCGGCCATGGGCGTTGATCGTCCAGCTCGATGGCGACCAGCAAAGCACCGTCACTTTCCAATGTGCTGACGCCACTCTGGATCACCGGCAATTGCTCGGGTGCCGCATCGTTGATGCCAAGCCGTTCACTGCTGGGCATCAAGCGTTCGCGCAATTGGCTGTAGCCGGGCAGATTCAGGTCGAGGCGCAAGGCATTGCGGCCGTGTTTCCAGCGCCACAAGCAGAACAGCGCCAATAGCAGACGCGGCAATATCCCGTAAACCAGCAACACCCCCACCAGCCACGCAGCCCAGGCTTGCCGGGCGCTTTCGATATTCAACGCGGCATCGCCGCTGGCGCGGATCATCTCCTCGGTTGGCACGCTGAAGCCCAAGAGGGCGGGCAGCGCGCCAAGGGCCTGGGTCATCGCGACAAAGGTCTCGCCACCGAGAATGGTGGTCTCCCAGACGAAACCGTAGCGCCGGGTCGCCAGCAGCATCAGCACAATCACCAGGGCGCTGAGCAGTGCCAGCAGCCACAAGCCGTTGACCAGTACGCCGACGGCCCAGCGATTGAGCTTCTTGCGTTGCAGTAACAGCAACAGGGCGGGCGCCAGCTGTGCGGCTTTGGCATCCCGGGCGAGTTTTTCGCTGAGCCACAACCATAAGCGCCCCAGGCTCGCGCCGTGTTCACCAGCGAACAACAGACCCAGGGCCCAGCCGAGCAGCAGAATCAGGTTCAAGCCGAGCAGGCTGCCCAGCGCCCAGAACACATTGACCGGAACCTGGCCGTTGCCCAGCGCGGCAAACGCCAGACCGGCACCGCTGACCACCGCCAGCAGCGCCAGCACGATCAATGCCAGCCGTGCGCCCTGCAGCCAATGGCGTAGCGCATCGGTGAGCCCATCGCGATCGGCCAGCCATCTGGCGCGGTACTGGATTCGGCTCGGCAGGTCGCCCCCGACGCTGCGAGCCAGGCGGTTGGCTTCGAGGTCTTCCAAAGGGCCTGCGTGTTCTTCACGCAGGCGTACGGTTTCAGTCAGCCAGAGATTTTCCAGCGGAGTCAGTGCAGTCACGCGCCATCCCATTGCTCAATTGAGGCCAAGAGCATAACCGCTGTGCGCCGATCGGGCACGTTGCGAGCATGCAAGCCTCTGGTATCCTCACCGACATGAAAAATACTCTCCCCCTCAGCCTGATCGCAGCCCTTGGTGAAAACCGCGTGATCGGCGTCGACAACAGCATGCCCTGGCACTTGCCGGGGGACTTCAAATACTTCAAGGCCACCACCTTGGGCAAGCCGATCATCATGGGTCGCAAGACCTGGGATTCCCTTGGTCGTCCGCTGCCTGGTCGATTGAACATTGTAGTCAGTCGTCAGGTGGATCTGCGCTTGGAAGGCGCGGAGGTTTATCCATCGCTGGAGGCCGCCGTGGCCCGCGCTGAAGAATGGGCCCGCGAGCAGGCCGTCGATGAGGTGATGCTGATTGGCGGCGCGCAGCTGTATGCGCAAGGGCTGGCGCAGGCCGATCGGTTGTACCTGACTCGCGTGGCGTTGAGCCCGCAAGGCGATGCGTGGTTTCCGGAGTTTGACCTGGCGCAGTGGAAACTGGTGTCCAATACCTTGAACCCGGCGGTGGATGACAAGCCGGCGTACAGCTTCGAGGTTTGGGAAAAAGCCTGAAAGCATCGCGAGCAAGCCCGCTCCCACACATGACCGCGTTCAGACACAAGTCATGTGTACGACGCAGTCTTAATGTGGGAGCGGGCTTGCTCGCGATAACGATCTATCAGGCGACGTTTAAGCCTGCACCAACTCCCCATGCTCATCCGCATCCAGCAGCTCTTTATCCGTCTGCTGCATGATCTGGCTGGTGATCGCGCCGGCGGTCATCGAGCCGCTGACGTTCAACGCGGTACGGCCCATGTCGATCAACGGTTCAACCGAGATCAGCAGCGCCACCAGTGACACCGGCAAGCCCATGGCCGGCAGCACGATCAGCGCGGCAAAGGTCGCACCGCCGCCGACACCGGCCACCCCGGCCGAACTCAAGGTCACAATCGCTACCAGCGTCGCAATCCACAGCGGATCCAGCGGGTTGATGCCTACGGTCGGCGCGACCATCACCGCCAGCATTGCCGGATAGAGCCCGGCACAACCATTCTGGCCGATGGTCGCGCCAAACGAGGCGGCAAAGCTGGCGATTGATTGCGGAATGCCCAAACGACGAGTTTGCGCTTCGATGCTCAGCGGAATGCTCGCGGCGCTGGAGCGGCTGGTAAAAGCAAAGGTCAGCACTGGCCAGATTTTACGGAAAAAGCGCAGCGGGTTGATCCCGGCCAGCGACACCAGCAGGCCGTGAACCACGAACATCAGGCCAAGACCGAGATACGACACCACCACGAAACTGCCGAGCTTGATGATGTCTTGCAGATTGGAGCCGGCGACCACTTTGGTCATCAGCGCCAGCACGCCGTAGGGCGTCAGCTTCATCACCAGCCGCACCAGGCGCATGACCCAGGCTTGCAAGGTGTCGATGGCGTTCAGCGCTTTCTGGCCTTTTTCGACATCATCCTTGAGCAGTTGCAGCGCGGCGACCCCGAGGAACGCGGCGAAGATCACCACGCTGATGATCGACGTCGGCTTGGCCCGGGACAGGTCGGCGAAAGGGTTCTGCGGAATGAACGACAGTAGCAATTGCGGGATATTCAGGTCTGCGACCTTGCCGGCGTAGTCGGTCTGAATGGTTTGCAGGCGTGCCAGTTCCTGAGTGCCGGCTACCAGACCTTCAGCGGTCAGGCCAAAAAGGTTGGTCAGACCGATGCCGATCAGCGCGGCAATGGCGGTGGTGAACAGCAGGGTGCCGATAGTCAGGAAGCTGATCTTGCCCAACGACGAAGCGTTGTGCAGACGGGCCACGGCGCTGAGGATCGAGGCGAACACTAGCGGGATCACGATCATTTGCAGCAGCTGCACATAGCCGTTGCCCACCAGATCGAACCAGCTGATGGAGGCTTTCAGGACCGGGTTACCGGCACCATAAATGCTATGCAGCGCGACGCCGAAGACCACGCCCAGTACCAGAGCCAACAAGACCTTCTTGGCCAGACTCCATGAGGTGTGGCGGGTTTGTGCCAAGCCCAGCAGCAAGGCGAGGAATACCAGCAGATTGAGGGTCAGCGGCAAATTCATTGAAGCTCCATAAGACTTGTTCCAATCGCCTTTGGCTGCGATTGCGAATCGCGAATCCTAACAGTTTGATATCTAACGAATTAATATCTGTATGGAATCAATACTGTCGTTTTTGGAATAAGCCGCTGACGCTCAGGCGAATGCCGATGACGTAATCAGGACGCAAGCAGTCGCGCGCAGGAGAGGGCTGTCATAGGGATTTGTTAGCGTCGATAGCTTCAATTCAGGGAGAAAACGCATATGAAGCTCGCTCCGAGATTGTTTGCCGTCGCGCTGTGCCTGGGCCTTGCCGGTCAGGCGTTCGCCACCGACTTGAAGCATTGGCCGCAGGACCAGGCCAAACAACTGGACACGATGATCGCGGCTAACGCCAACAAGGGTAACTACGCGGTGTTCGACATGGACAACACCAGTTACCGCTATGATCTGGAAGAGTCTTTGTTGCCGTTCATGGAAAACAAGGGCCTGATCACTCGCGAGAAACTCGACCCCTCCCTGAAGCTGATCCCGTTCAAGGACAGTGCCGACCACAAGGAAAGCCTGTTCAGCTACTACTACCGCCTTTGCGAACTCGACGATATGGTCTGCTACCCATGGGTCGCGCAGGTCTTCTCCGGTTTCACCCTCAAGGAGCTCAAAGGCTACGTCGACGAGCTGATGGCCTCCGGCAAGCCGGTGCCGAGCACCTACTACGAAGGCGATGTGGTCAAGACCATCGAAGTGAATCCGCCGAAGATCTTCACCGGCCAGAAAGAGCTCTACAACAAGCTGATGGAGAACGGCATCGAGGTCTACGTGATGACCGCCGCCTCCGAAGAACTGGTGCGGATGGTTGCTTCCGATCCGAAGTACGGCTACAACGTCAAACCGCAGAACGTGATCGGCGTGACCCTGCTGCTCAAGGACCCCAAGACTGGTGAACTGACCACCGCACGCAAGCAGATCACGGCCGGCAAATATGACGAGAAGGCCAACCTCGGCCTTGAGCTGACGCCGTACCTATGGACTCCTGCGACCTGGATGGCCGGCAAGCAGGCCGCGATCCTGACTTACATCGATGAATGGAAAAAACCGATTCTGGTGGGTGGCGATACCCCGACCAGCGATGGCTACATGCTGTTTCACAGCGTCGACGTGTCCAAGGGCGGCATCCACCTGTGGATCAACCGCAAGGACAAATACATGACCCAGATTAACGGCATGATGGCCAAGCACGCCGCGGCACAGGCCAAAGAAGGCCTGACGGTGACGGCGGACAAGAACTGGGTGATCGTCAAGCCGGAAGATATCCTGTAGGAGCTGGCGAAGCCTGCGATCTTTTGATCTTGATCTTCTGGGATCGGGGGCACCCGGAAAAGATCGCAGCCTGCGGCAGCTCCTACGGGATCGCGCATAGGCAGAATTTCACGGGAGTACCCGGTCGGTGTAGGAGCTGGCGAAGCCTGCGATCTTTTGATCTTTGGTCTTACTGAAAACAAAAAAATGCCCCGCACTTGGCGGGGCATTTTTAGGTGTGATCGACGCTTACAGCCCGTCGAGCATCGCCTTGTTACGCACAGCGCCTTTATCGGCACTGGTCGCCAGCAAAGCGTAAGCCTTCAGTGCAGTGGTCACTTTACGTGGACGCACTTCCACCGGTTTCCAGCCTTTCTGGTCTTGCTCGGCACGGCGCCCAGCCATCTCTTCGTCGCTGATCAACAGGTTGATCGAGCGGTTCGGAATGTCGATCAGCACTTTATCGCCATCCTGTACCAGGCCAATCGCGCCGCCAGCAGCCGCTTCAGGCGAAGCGTGACCGATGGACAGGCCCGAGGTGCCGCCGGAGAAGCGGCCGTCGGTAAGCAATGCGCAGGCTTTGCCCAGGCCTTTGGACTTCAGATAGGAAGTCGGATAGAGCATTTCCTGCATGCCCGGACCGCCTTTCGGGCCTTCGTAACGGATGATCACGATGTCGCCGGCCTTCACTTCGTCGGCGAGGATGCCGCGTACGGCACTGTCCTGACTTTCGAAGATTTTAGCGTTGCCTTCGAACACATGAACCGACTCGTCGACACCGGCGGTTTTCACCACGCAGCCGTCCAGGGCGATGTTGCCGTAGAGCACGGCCAGACCGCCTTCTTGCGAGTAAGCGTGCTCGACACTGCGAATGCAGCCGTTTTCACGGTCGTCATCCAGGGTTTCCCAACGGGTCGACTGGCTGAATGCCGTCTGGGTCGGGATACCGGCCGGGCCTGCCTTGAAGAAGGTGTGAACGGCTTCATCGTCAGTCTGGGTGATATCCCATTTGGCGATGCCGTCGGCCAGGGTCTTGCTGTGCACGGTTGGCAGGTCGGTGTGCAGCAAGCCGCCACGGGCCAGTTCGCCGAGGATGCTGAAGATCCCGCCGGCGCGATGCACGTCTTCCATGTGGTACTTCTGGATGTTCGGCGCGACTTTGCACAGCTGCGGCACTTTGCGCGACAGGCGATCAATGTCCTGCAGGTTGAAGTCGATCTCGGCTTCTTGAGCCGAGGCCAGCAAGTGCAGGATGGTGTTGGTCGAGCCACCCATGGCGATGTCCAGCGTCATGGCGTTCTCGAACGCCTTGAAGTTGGCGATGTTGCGCGGCAATACCGAGTCATCGTTGTCGTTGTAGTACTGACGGCACAGGTCCACGATGGTGCGGCCTGCTTGCAGGAACAACTGCTCGCGATCGCTGTGAGTGGCGAGAGCCGTACCGTTGCCCGGCAACGCCAGGCCCAGGGCCTCGGTCAGGCAGTTCATCGAGTTGGCAGTGAACATGCCGGAGCACGAACCACAGGTTGGGCAAGCGCTACGCTCGTATTCAGCGACTTTCTCGTCAGAAGCGCTGGAATCGGCGGCGATCACCATGGCGTCGACCAGGTCCAGGCCATGGCTGGCAAGCTTGGTTTTACCCGCTTCCATTGGCCCGCCGGAAACAAAGATTACCGGGATGTTCAGGCGCAAGGCAGCCATCAACATGCCGGGGGTGATCTTGTCGCAGTTGGAGATGCAGACGATCGCATCGGCGCAGTGGGCGTTGACCATGTACTCGACGGAGTCGGCGATGATCTCGCGGCTCGGCAGCGAATAAAGCATGCCGTCGTGGCCCATGGCGATGCCGTCATCGACCGCGATGGTGTTGAATTCCTTGGCGACGCCACCGGCACGCTCGATCTCGCGAGCGACCAGTTGGCCCATGTCCTTGAGGTGGACGTGGCCCGGTACGAATTGAGTAAACGAGTTGGCAATGGCGATTATCGGCTTTTTGAAGTCGGCATCTTTCATCCCCGTGGCGCGCCATAGTGCGCGAGCACCGGCCATATTGCGGCCGTGGGTGGATGTTTTCGAGCGGTAATCAGGCATGTAGCACTCCGGGCGGCTAATCAGGTATCAAAAGGGAAGTGAGCTTCTATTGACGTCTGGAACACACAGAAATGGCCGTGTGCCCGGAAGATGCCGTTGACACTGCGGGATCGCCGCGTGTCTGGGCTTGAGCTCATAAACCCGCCGGGGGATGTCTGGCGATGAGTCGTGCGATTCTACACCGCTGGCGCCAGGAAGGAATGGTGCGATGACGGGACGTACTTACGCCACGTCACATCACGCCACTGTAGGAGCGAGCTTGCTCGCGATCAGCCGTCAGGCTGAAATTATACGGTGTTCGTTGGATCGCTATCGCGAGCAAGCTCTTGTAGGCGCGAGCTTGCTCGCGATGGACGTTAACGATAACGCGTGTTTTCTGAATAAACGCATTGCCCTTGAGTCCATCGCGAGCAAGCTCGCTCCTACAGTGAGACGTACGTTTTTTCGATGACAATGCTCAGGGCCAGACGGCATCCCACAGCGGATAATCGCCTATACGTGTGACCAGCCCGGCTCTTAACGGGTTGGCAATGATGTACCGCGCCATGTCTTTCAGGTCTTCCTCACGGCGCAATGCCCGATCGAAATAGCCTTTCTGCCACAGCGGTTCATGGCAGCCTAGTGCCTTGTTGACGGCCCTCGCGCAGCGAGACTTTGTACTCTGCATCAGCTTGGGCAGGTCGCCGTTATGCAACTCAACCATCCAGTGAATGTGATCGGGCATGATCACCCAGGCCAGGGAGTCAGCAGCGCCGTTTTCTTGTGCTTTTCTAAATTCGTTCACTACCAGGCGCCCGAGGCGGCAGTCGTTGAAGACGGGTGAGCGATTGAAGGTGACAGCGGTGAGCAGATAAACGCGTCCGGATTCCGAAAAACGGCCGGTGCGTAGGGGATGGGCGTGGGGTGATTTGGACATTCCGTTGTCCTCTTCTGTGATCGGAAGATCCACGTTAAGTCGGGCGGGCAGAATTGTCTTTTCGACAGTGGATCTGGATGTGTCTGTTGCGCCGGCTGATCAGCGCATTCAAGCCAAGTCCTGCGGCGCTCAACGTCAAAAAACACAGCGCCAGGGCGGTGGTCAGGTCCTCGGACACCAGGTTGATCACCACGCTGATCAAGCCGCCGCACATGAAAATCAGCACGCCGCCGGCCGAGGTAGAGGTTCCGGCGTTTTGCGGGTAGAGGCTCATGGCCTTGGAGTTCGCGATGGGTCTGGCAATGGTGGTGCCTGCCGTGCAAATCAACATGGGGATCAACACCGTGGCGGCGCTGGTGCCGAACTGGCTGGCGAGCCACAACATCACCAGCCCTGACAAGGCGATCAGCAGCAGGCCAATAATAATCTGGGTGTCGGCTTGCAGCCGGCGGGTGCATGGCACTGGCGACAATCCCGCCGAACACATAGGCCACGCCATACAGCAACAAAGCCCATGCAAATTCGTAGGCCGAGAACTTTAGCCGCTCCATGAAAATGATCGGCGAAATGACGATAAATGAGAAATGGCAGGCAAAGGCCAAGGCGGAAATCAGCCAATAGCCGATGAAACGGATATCCGAGCAAACCAGCCAGTAAGCACTGAAAAAGCTGTGAGCCGATGCTGCGCTTCTGTGCTGGGTTTCTTCCAGCAGGAGCCAGGCTTTCAGCCAGACGATGACCGCCAGTGTGATAAAGACAAAAAAGCTGCCCTGCCAGCCCAGATGTAATTGCAGCCAGGTCCCGAGCAGGGGTGAAATCGAAATGAAAACCCCGCCGCCGGTCACCATCCAGATCCTGATTCGCTCCTGTTCCCTGCCGGCGAACAGGTCCTGGACCAGTGCCTGAGACAACACAAAAGACCCGCAGCCCACGGCCTGAATCACGCGAAAGCCCAAAAACCAGTGGTACTCGCTGGAAAGCAGGCAGCCCGTTGCGCCGACCACCGCGAGGGCAATGCCGCACAGAAGCAGCTTCTTGCGACCCAGCAAATCGGACAGCGGTCCAATCAGCGCCACGGACAATGCCAGGCCGATGGCAAACACGCTGACGGACAGGGCAATGTCGGAGGACGAGGTCTGGAAGTAATCAGACAGGGCGGGAAAGGACGGGAGCACCACATCCAGGGGGAAAACGCCAAGCAGCGTCATGGTCATCAATAGCAGGATGACCGAGGATTTTTTCGTTGAGTGTCTGGAGTGAGTCATCAGTCAGCGCTCTCAGTCCATGAGGGGGTGCTGAGGATTGAATTGATGGCGGGGGAAGTCAATGTGGAGGTGCGAAGGAAGATTCCGAGAGTAATGTAGGAGCGAGCGTGCTCGCGAAAAAACGCCCGACGATACGATCTTTCAGAAAGACCGCGTCGCGTGGGGAATCTTCGCGAGCAAGCTCGCTCCTTGGGAGCGCCCGCGGTTAGCTGTTAGGCAGGAGTCGGCAGGTAATGCTCTTGATGTAGCGCGTTTCGGCGATTGCCGGGTGTACCGGATGATCTGGACCCTGGCCGCCGCGTTCGAGCAGCTGGATATTGCGGTCCAGGTGACGGGCGCTGGTCAGCAGGATGTTTTGCAGGTCGTCTTCGGGCAGGTGCATGGAGCACGAAGCGCTGACCAGAATGCCGTCTTTGCTGAGCAGGCGCATGGCTTGCTCGTTCAGGCGGCGGTAGGCGCCTTCGCCGTTCTTCAGGTCTTTCTTGCGTTTGATGAAGGCGGGTGGATCGGCGACGATCACGTCGAAGCGTTCTTCACTGGCCTTCAGTTCTTTCAGGGCTTCGAAGACGTCGCCTTCGATGCAGGTGATTTTTTCGGCAAAACCGTTCAGCGCAGCGTTGCGCTCGACGCCATCGAGGGCGAAGGCCGAAGCGTCGACGCAGAACACTTCACTGGCGCCGAAGGCTGCAGCTTGCACGCCCCAGCCGCCGATGTAGCTGAACAGGTCGAGCACGCGTTTACCCTTGGCGTACGGGGCAAGGCGGGCGCGGTTCATGCGGTGGTCGTAGAACCAGCCGGTTTTCTGGCCGGCCATGACTGGCGCTTCGAATTTCACGCCATTCTCTTCCAGGGCAACCCACTCCGGCACCAGGCCGAAGACGGTTTCGACGTAGCGATTGAGGCCTTCGGCATCACGGGCGGCGGAGTCATTCTTGAACAGAATGCCGCTGGGTTTGATCACCTGGGTCAGCGCTGCGATCACGTCGTCTTTATGGGCTTCCATAGTCGCCGAAGCGATCTGGACCACCAGAATGTCGCCGAAACGATCGACTACCAGGCCCGGCAGCAGATCGGAGTCACCGAAGACCAGGCGATAGAAAGGTTTATCAAACAGCCGTTCGCGCAGGGACAGGGCCACGTTGAGGCGATGCACCAGCAGCGACTTGTCCAGCGGCAACTTGATGTCGCGTGACAGCAGGCGGGCGCAGATCAGGTTGTTCGGGCTCATGGCGACGATGCCCAGCGGCTTGCCGCCGGCAGCTTCCAGAATCGCTTGATCGCCCGCCTTGAAGCCGTGCAGTGGGGTGGCGGCTACATCGATTTCGTTGCTGTAGACCCACAGGTGACCGTTGCGCAGACGACGGTCGGCGTTGGCTTTGAGGCGCAGGCTTGGCAGGGACATGACGTCGCTCCGGAAAAAAGAGCGGGAGTATAGCCTGTTGTGTAGTAAATGGCCGCGCGGCCGGATGGACTGTAGGGGCGAGCTTGCTCGCGATGGTCTCAAGGGCGGCGCGTTTATTCAGAAAACACGCGTTATCGTTCACGTCCATCGCGAGCAAGCTCGCTCCTACAGAAAGCCCAGCGTTGCATCGGGTTTTGGTGGTGTCGGATCGGAGTTTATAAGGGTTAGAATCGCCGCCTAGTCCAGAGTGTGTACCTATGTCCCAAGAGCTTTCCGCCGAACAGATCCAACAGGTTTTGCAAGGCATCAGCGTGCCGCCTCAACCGCAAATCATGGTGGATTTGCAGATGGAGCAGTACATGCCGGACCCGGACCTGGAAGTCATCGCTCGGTTGATTGCTCAGGATCCAGGTCTCTCCGGGGCACTGCTGAAGGTCGTCAACTCGCCGTATTACGGGCTGAGCAACAAGATCGCGTCGATCCAGCGCGCAGTGAACCTGTTGGGCAGCCGCTCGGTTATCAATTTGATCAACGCCCAGTCGATCAAGGGCGAAATGAACGACGACACCATCGTCACCCTGAACCGTTTCTGGGACACCGCTCAGGATGTGGCAATGACCTCCCTGACCCTGGCCAAGCGCGTGGGCTCGCAAGCGGTGGATGAAGCCTATGCCCTGGGGTTGTTTCATGATTGCGGGGTGCCGCTGATGCTCAAGCGCTTCCCCAATTACATGGCCGTGCTTGAAGAGTCTTATGCCAGTGCCAGCGCGCAATGGCGTGTGGTGGACACCGAGAACCGGGCGTTCAACACCAACCATGCCGTGGTCGGTTATTACACCGCGAAGTCCTGGCGTCTGCCGGAGCATGTGAGCAACGCGATCGCCAATCACCACAATGCGCTGGCGATCTTCAGCGAAGAATCGTCGCGCAACAGCCAGTTGAAAAACCTGTTGGCGATACTGAAGATGGCTGAACACATTTGCGCCTCCTACCGGGTCCTCGGCAATCAGATCGATGACCACGAGTGGAACAGCATCGGCCACCTGGTGCTCGACTATGTCGGCCTTTCGGACTACGACTTCGAGAACCTCAAAGAGTCGATTCGCGAGTTGGGCGCTCACCGTTGAGCGTCGGTTATTTTCTGACCTGAGAGTGCCATGCCTGAATTACCTGAAGTCGAAACCACCCGGCGCGGTATCGCCCCGCACCTGGAAGGCCAGCGCGTCAGCCGGGTGATCGTCCGTGACCGGCGCTTGCGCTGGCCGATTCCGGAAGACCTTGATGTGCGTCTGTCCGGCCAGCGCATCGTGACGGTCGAACGACGGGCCAAGTACCTGCTGATCAATGCCGAGGTCGGGACGCTGATCAGCCATTTGGGCATGTCGGGAAATTTACGCCTGGTGGAAGTCGGCATGCCGGTGGCCAAGCACGAACATGTGGATATCGAACTGGAATCGGGTCTGGCCTTGCGCTACACCGACCCGCGGCGTTTCGGGGCGATGCTCTGGAGCCTCGATCCACTCAATCACGAGCTGTTGATTCGCCTGGGGCCGGAACCGCTGACCGATCTGTTTGACGGCGAACGACTGTTCCAGCTTTCCCGCGGGCGCTCGATGGCGGTGAAACCCTTCATCATGGATAACGCCGTGGTGGTCGGCGTGGGCAATATCTACGCGACTGAAGCGCTATTCGCTGCCGGTATCGATCCGCGCCGGGAGGCCAAGGGCATTTCCCGGACGCGTTACCTGAAGCTGGCCATCGAAATCAAACGCATCCTCGCTCATGCTATCGAGCGCGGTGGTACGACCCTGCGCGACTTTATCGGTGGCGACGGTCAGCCCGGCTACTTCCAGCAGGAATTGTTCGTCTACGGGCGCGGCAATGAACACTGCAAAGTCTGCGGTACAGGCCTGCGAGAGGTTCGTCTGGGGCAGCGCGCCAGCGTTTTTTGCCCACGTTGCCAGAGCTGAGTAGGCCTCAGGGTCTATAGTGAGCCCTCGTTTGCTTGCTGAAGGACCGTGCCATGAATCTGTTTCCTACCCTCGCTGTTGCGCTGGCCTTGAGCCTGGGCCTGCAAACTTCGCCAGCCTGGGCGTCTGCCGGGGAGGGCAGCGGTGACCCGAGTTATGCCATTGAGAACCCGCCGGCCTTCGCCATGATCGGTGACCTGTTGATCGCCCGGCCATTGCTGGTGGCGGCGACTGTCATAGGCGCGGGGGTGTTTGTGCTGTCGTTGCCCTTTACTGCGTTTGGCGGCGGGATTGGCGAGGCCGGTCAGGCGCTGGTGCTCGATCCGGGTAAAGCGGCGTTCGTTCGTTGTCTGGGGTGTACCGGGGAAGGGTATGACCAGCGGGAGTGATTGAGGGGGTGGCTGCTTGCCCCAATACTGTAGGAGCGAGCTTGCTCGCGATGGACTCAAGGGCGGCGCGTGTATTCAGAAAACACGCGTTATCGTTAACGTCCATCGCGAGCAAACGGAACGCCGCCCGGCTGCTCCTACAAGAGCCCTTATTTTGAAAGGCACCCCAATATCTGAAACCTACACCTTGCCAGTAATGATCTTGTACTTGGCCATCAGCTGTTCTTCGGTTTCCGGATGGGCTTCATCCAGCGGGATGCAGTCGACCGGGCAGACCTGCTGGCACTGCGGTTCGTCGTAATGGCCGACGCATTGGGTGCACAGGTTCGGGTCGATCACGTAGATCTCTTCGCCTTGAGAGATGGCGGCGTTCGGACACTCGGGTTCGCAGACGTCGCAATTGATGCAATCGTCGGTGATGATCAGGGACATGGGGCACTCCTGCCGGGGCGGCTGGCCCAGGCATATGAAAACTCTAATGCGCACAATTGTGCCGCATTGGCGCCCGGAGTGCACGCGGGCGCGATGAGCTACCTTGCTACTTCTTGAAGCGTTCGTTCAGGGCGTCAGCGACGCACGGGTGGACGAACTTCGTGATATCGCCGCCCAGAGTTGCGATTTCACGAACCAGCGTCGAGGAAATGTATGAATAGCGCTCCGACGGGGTGAGGAAAAGACTTTCCACATCCGGCGCCAACTGGCGGTTCATGTTGGCCAACTGGAATTCATATTCGAAGTCCGATACCGCTCGCAGGCCTCGCAGAAACACATTGGCATTCTTCTCCTTGGCGAAGTGCGCAAGCAGCGAGGAGAAGCCGACGACTTCGACGTTCGGCAAATGTTTTGTGACCTCGCGGGCCAGCGCCACTCGCTGTTCCAGGGGAAACAGCGGGTTTTTCTTCGGGCTGGCGGCGACAGCAATGATTACATGGTCGAACAGGCGCGCGGCGCGCTCGACCAGATCGCCATGGCCCCTGGTAATAGGGTCGAAGGTACCTGGGTACAACACTCGGTTCATCGCGTCGTCCTGGCGGGAGTCCGTTGGGGAGTCGGATGGTATCGCAGCCGTCCCGGTCGGCCAAGCAGCCTTTAGAAGAAGAAAGGACTATAGACAGTACGAATAATGTGCTTTTTCACAAGCTTTTTAAACGCTCGGCGAGTGAAGTCGCCAATTGCGCCGTCAGCCCGTAGACCGACAACTGTGGGTTGGCGCCAATGCTGGTGGGGAACAGCGAACCATCGTGGATCGACAGATTGCTCAAGTGATGATGCCGTCCGAGGCTGTCGCAGACGGCATTTTTCGGCTCTTCACCCATGGCACAGCCGCCCATCACGTGAGCACTGCCCAGGCGCGTGCGATACAGCTCAAGGCTCAGACCGTCGATCAGCGTGCGGGCTTCGGCCAGGGTTTTTACATAACGGGCATCGCTGTGCAGGGGCATGACTTGTCTGGCGCCGCCGGCGAACTGAATTTCCGCCATGCTGTGGAAGGCCCGGCGCAGGCCATCCCAGACATAGGGTGAAACCTGGTAGTCGAGTACCGGCGTGCCATCACCGCGCAATTCGACGCTGCCGCCGGGGCTGTCCGGGTGGAAACCGTCCCGCAGCAGCGCGAGCATGGCATGGGTATGGGGCAGCTGTTCCATGCGCAGGGCGTTGTCTGCGCCGAATCCGCCGAACAAGGTGCTGGCCAGCGCCGGATGCAGTGGCGGCACTTCCAGTTTGTAGGACATCCTGCCGGTGGTGCCGTCCTGCCATTGAAAATGATCGGAATAAATCGATTGAGGCGCGCCGTAGAACGGGTTGATCACTTCGTCGAAATGTCCGGCGGACATGTTCACCAGATGCAGGAAAGTCCGTTTTCCAAGCCGCTGATGGGGGTCGGGAGCCTCGGAGCGCAACAGCAAGGCCGGACTGTTGATGCCGCCACCGGCCAGCACATAGTGCCGCGCCTTGACGGTAATGCTGCGCCCGGTCGGCGCGACGCAACGGGCATCCATGGCCACACAGTGCAGGCCGCTGATCTTGTCGTGCTTGATCAGCAGGCGCTCGGCGCGGGCCAGATACAGCAGTTCGCCGCCGTTTTCCAGGGTGGCTGGAATGGTGGTCACCAGCATCGATTGTTTGGCATTGGTCGGGCAGCCCATGCCGCAGTAGCCGAGATTCCAGCAGCCGCGAACGTTGCGCGGGATCACATGCCAGCCATAGCCAAGGCTTTCGCAACCCTTCTTGATCACATCGTTGTTGGCATTGGGCGGCATGATCCAGGGCGCGATGCCGAGGCGTTGCTCCATTTTTTCGAACCAGGGCGCCATCTCGGCGGGGCTGTGGCCTTTGACCTGGTGTTCCTTGGCCCAGTGTTCGAGCGTCGGCTCTGGAGTTCGAAAACTGGAGGTCCAGTTGATCAGCGTTGTGCCGCCGACCGCGCGGCCTTGCAGGATGGTGATGGCGCCGTCCTTGCTCATGCGGCCGATGCCTTCCTGATAGAGGCTGGCGTAGGCCTGGTCTTCGAGCATCTTGAAATCGCTGCTGGTCTTGAGCGGGCCTTCTTCGATCAGCAGCACCTTGTAACCGGCGGCACTGAGAATTTCCGCGGTGGTCCCGCCACCGGCACCGCTGCCGATGATCGCCACGTCCGCTTCCAGTGTCAGGTCCTGCTCGAGTTGCGAGCCATCGCGGGTTTTCCAGCCACGGGCCAAGCCCTCGCGAAACAGATCAGGTACGGGCATGTCGGGTTCTCTTATTTTTGTTTTGTGGGAGCGGGCTTGTGTGGGAGCGGGCTTGCCCGCGAATGGAGCACCGCAATCTCAAATCTTGGGCGGCCCCGGATACCCGCAATGCGCCCACGACTCAGCGCAGCCATACCAGGCCATCATCACCAGTTGCACAAGCGAGCAGTGGCCCATGCGCAGCAGGCTCAGCGAGCTGTTTTCCCAGCGCTTGAGAAAGTGCCGGATATCATCGGCGCTGGCGTTCTCCCAACTGCCCCAGACCCCGGTCAATGGCCCGCGGGTGACAGGCATGCCGAGCACGTCGAACAGCTGCCGGGTCAGCTTGAGCATTTCCGGTGATAGGTGATCGAGGCCGCGATCCAGGCTTTGCAGGGTGCCGTCGATGGCGGCGGGCATTTTTTCGGTGGCAGTGGCTCCCTCGAGCATCACCGGAATCAGCGTCCGCAGCAATGCCAGGTCACTGCTGCGCAGAATCGCAAAGCCGCTGGCCGGAGTATTGGCCGAGCAACCGCTGAGGCTGGCGCCGAGCCCGGCGGTGGCCAGGAAGGCGCTGGCGCACAGGCTGAATTTCAACAGACTGCGGCGTGACAACTCGGGTGATTCAGACAGGCTTGGGTTCATTATTGTTATTACCCGACGACAGTAGGGTTAGCGGATAAACAGCTTCTGAATCAGCTTCTGGATGGATTTGCCGTAAGGCGGATAAATCAACTTCGCGACATTCAACCGCTGTTTGATCAGTACGCCCTTGGCCTTGCTGAACGTCAGGAAGCCTTCACGGCCGTGGTAATGGCCCATTCCCGAGGCACCGATGCCGCCGAACGGCAAGTCATCCTGAGCGACATGCAGCAGGGTGTCGTTGATGCAAACGCCACCGGAGTGGGTCTCATCGAGCACGCGGCGTTGCTCGGTCTTGTCGTAGCCGAAGTAGTAGAGCGCCAGCGGCCGCGGCCGTTGGTTGATGTAGGCAAAAGCCTGATCCAGACCCTTGTAGGGCACGATGGGCAGCAGCGGGCCGAAGATTTCGTCCTGCATCACGGTCATCTCGTCGTTGACGTTCAGCAACAGGCTGTGGCCCATGCGCCGGCCCTGGTTCTGCTCGAACAGCGGGATCAGCAGCGCGCCCTTGCTGGTGGCGTCACTGATATAGCCGTTGAGCCGCGCCAGTTGCCGGTCATTGATGATGGCGGTGTAGTCCGGGTTATCGGCAAGTTCCGGATAAAACCCACGCACGGCCTTGCGATAGGCTTCGACGAAGGCGTCTACGCGATCCTCGGGTATCAGCACGTAATCCGGTGCGACACAGGTTTGTCCGGCGTTCAGGGTTTTGCCAAAGGCGATGCGTTCGGCGGCATCCTTGAGCGGTACGTCGGCGGAGACGATGGCCGGGGACTTGCCGCCCAGTTCCAGAGTCACCGGAGTCAGATGTTCCGCCGCCGCGCGCATCACCTGTTTGCCGATACTGGTGGCGCCGGTGAACAGCAGGTGATCGAAGCGCAGTCGGGAAAAGGCCATGCCGACCTCGGCTTCCCCCAGTACCACGCAGACCAGATCTTCTGGAAAGACCCGCGCCAGCAATTGCTTGAGCAGTTGCCCGGTGGCTGGCGTCGATTCGCTGAGCTTGAGCATCACCCGGTTACCGGCGGACAACGCACCGACCAACGGGCCAATGGCAAGGTAAAGCGGATAGTTCCACGGCACGATCACTCCGACCACGCCCAGCGGCTGATAGATGACCTTGGCCGAGGCCGGCTGGAAGGCCACACCCACCGAGCGCCGGGACGCTTTCATCCAGCCTTTGAGGTGTTTGCTGGCGTAGTGAATGCCGTGCAGGCTGGGCATCAGCTCGGCGAGCAAGGTTTCATCGGCGCTGCGATGACTGAAGTCCTGGCTGATGGCGTCGATCAATGCCTGGCGTTCGTCGCTCAATACCTCCCGCAGGGCCTTGAGCCACTGCTGGCGTTGCGCGGCTGGCGGCATCGGGTTGGCTGCGTAGGCCTGGCGCTGGGCGGTAAACAGGCGGTGGAGCTCGTCCAGTTGCGGTTGGGTGTCTTGCAGGTAGGCAATATCGGCAGACATGGAGGGCTCCTTTTTATTTTAGTGACTGGATTTTTAGAGTCTATACTCTAAAAAGTCAAATAACATCCCTCGACAGCTTTGATTTATCCGATCCGGGATAGGTCGTAAGATGGTCGGCAACGCACTATGAATTAAAGCCCAAGCCCATGGCCCCACGGATAAAAACCAGCGAGCGCATCGTCCAGAACAGCCTGGAGTTGTTCAATCAGCAGGGTGAACGCAGCGTCAGCACTAACCATATCGCCGCCCACATGGAGATTTCTCCGGGCAACCTGTACTACCACTTCCCCAACAAGCAGGCGATCATCGCCGTACTGTTCAGTGAATACGAAAGCCTGGTCGACAGCTTTTTGCGTCCACCCCAAGGCCGCGCTGCCACGGTCGAAGACAAACGGTATTACCTGCAAGCGCTGCTCGCCGCCATGTGGCGCTATCGCTTCCTGCACCGGGATCTCGAGCACCTGCTCGACAGCGATGCGGAACTGGCTGACCGTTATCGACGTTTTTCCCAGCGTTGTTTGATTCAGGGTGGAGCCATTTATGAGGGCTTCGTCGAGGCCGGCATTCTGCGAATGGACAAGGTCCAGATCGAGTCTCTTACCCTCAACGCCTGGATCATCCTGACCTCCTGGGTACGCTTTCTCTGCACCACGCGGGAAAATTCCACGCATCTGAGTGAAGAAGCGATCAAGCGCGGGGTCTATCAGGTGCTGGTGCTGGAAGCCGGATTTGTCACGGACCAGGCGCGGGACGCGGTGAATGCGTTATTCGAGGAGTTTTATGTGCCATTGGCGCAGGCGCTGGAAGAAGTGCAGTAGGATTGACCTATGACCTCATCACAGGAGCCCGCTATGCCCATTGCGCAATTGATCAGCCCTGAAGCTCTGGACCAAAAAAAGGAACAGGAAGGGCTGGTGATTCTGGATTGCCGTTTTGCCCTCGAAGACCCGGACTACGGCCAGCGCAGTTATGCCGAAGGGCATATCGCCGGTTCTTCTTTCGCGGATCTGGAGCGTGATCTCAGTGGTCGGGTGGTCAAGGGCGTGACCGGGCGTCATCCACTGCCCGATCCTGCAAAGCTGATTGAGCGCTTGCAGGCCTGGGGTATCAATGCCGACAGCGATGTCGTGCTGTATGACGACGGCCCTGGCGCCTTTGCCGCGCGCGCCTGGTGGCTGCTGGCCTGGCTGGGCAAGCGCGACGGAGTATTTATCCTCGACGGCGGTTTGAAGGCCTGGCATGCGGCCGGTTTGCCATTAAGTCTGGACGCGCCTGGTACTGAGCCGGGCAGCTTTACCGGTAAACCCGACAACTCGCTGCTAATGAGCGCCGAACAGCTGCAAAAGCGCCTCGGCCGGCCGACCCTGACCTTGCTCGATGCTCGCGCCCAGCCACGATTCCGTGGCGAAGTGGAGCCGATCGACCCCGTGGCCGGGCATATCCCCGGCGCACAATGCGCGGCATTCAGCGAAAACCTGGGCAGCGACGGGCGGTTCTTGCCGGCGGACCAGCTCAAACAACGTTTCGCCGCGAAGCTGGGTGACCGTTCACCGAGTGAGCTGGTGGTGTATTGCGGTTCCGGTGTGACGGCGTGCCATAACCTGTTTGCGTTGTGTCTGGCGGGCTATCCGTTGGCCAGTTTGTACGCGGGATCCTGGAGTGAGTGGATTACCGATCCCCAGCGTGGGGTTGCGAAGGGCGATTGAAGCCAGGTCCGCTTCCATATCGAGTGTGCAGTGAAAAGATCGCAGCCTGTCGGCAGCTCCTACAGAATCGCGTCGTGTACAAATCCCGTAGGAGCTGCCGCAGGCTGCGATCTTTTCGGGCATACCCGGATCAAATCGGCAACTGCCCCATCATCCATCGCAACAAAAAGAACACCAGCATCCCGCCGCCAATGGTCGCCAGCAAATGCCGGGTCAACGCGGCAATGGCGATCGCCGCCAGCCCCGCGAGCAAATACGCATTACTCAAGTTCAGCGCCCAATGCTCACCATCGGGCAGCAGCATGCCTGGCACCACAATGGCGGTGAGCACCGCTGTCGGCACATAGTGCAAGCCCTGGCGCACCAGCGGCGGGAAGCTCAGGTTTGGCCAGGCGAACAAACTGTAGCGCAGCACAAAGGTAATCGCCGTCATGCCGAAAATCAGCCACCAGTAGCTCATGAGTGCAACTCCTTGCCCGACCGGGTCGCCAACTGTCGACGTTCCAGCACAACGCCCATGGCAATCCCGCTGAACGCAGCCGCCATCAGCCCGAGTTTGTAGGGCCAGTTGTAAGTCATCAACGCCACGGCACCCGCCGCCAAGGCAGCAGCCACTTGCGGTTTATTGCGCAGCAACGGCACAACGATGCCGATAAAGGTCGCCAGCATGGCGAACTCAAGCCCCCAACTGGCCAAATCCGGTACCGCCTGGCCGAACAGCACGCCGACCAGCGAGCTGAGGACCCAGCAGAGGTACAGCGAACTGGCCACACCGAGCCAATACCAATGCGCCAGCGGCCGATCCCCGTGCAGTAGATAGAAGCGCTGGACAACGGCAAAGGTTTCATCAGTCAGCCAGAACGCCAATAACACCCGCCAGCGTTGCGGCAACTGGCTGGCGTGGGGCTGCAACGTGGCGCTGTAGAGCACATGGCGCAGGTTGACGATAAAAGTCGTCAACAGAATCACCACGGCGCTGGCGCCCGCGCCGAACAGGCTGATAACGATGAATTGCGCGGAACCGGCGTAGACGAACAGCGACATGCCGACCGCCTGCCATAACGTCAGGCCGGCGGCGCCAGCCAGAGTGCCGAAGATCAGCCCGAACGGCAAAATGCCAACGGCCATGGCAAAGCTGTCGCGGATACCTCGGGAAAAAAGCTGCTTACGGGTCATCAAGACTCTCCTTATTGCCCGCATCTTAGGCAGTCGGATTGAGTCCGTCTTGAACGATCTTGCGCTGTGGCCAAAAAGATCGCAGCCCTCGTGCCGAGCGCAAACCTGTGGCCAGGGAGCTTGCTGTGGCGAGGGGGCTTGCCCCCGCTCGGCTGCGAAGCAGTCGTAAAATCGGTGAATACGTTTTATCTGATCAACCGCGCTGACTGATTTCGGGACCTATATCGCGCTCCAGCGGGGGCAAGTCCCCTCGCCACAATGGATCATCATGCCCGACGTCATAGGCCCAATAAACGCTACCTGTGACCTGCACCGGTCAGCCATTGCGGGATCCTGCGCTCCAGGTAGTAGCCAGGATTACGCAAGGTTCCATCGACAAAACCGACGTGCCCGCCCCTGGCCTGCAATTCGAATTCTGTGGTCGACGATAGCTCGCCGGCCTGCGGCAGGCTGTGGGGGAAGACGAAAGGATCGTCAGCGGCCTGGATGATCAGGGTCGGTGTGCGGATGGCGCCGAGAAAGTAGCGACTGGACGCGCGCCGGTAATAGTCCTCTGCATCGACAAACCCGTTAAGCGGCGCGGTGACCCGCCCGTCGAAATCCCAGAAGGTCCGCATGTTGTCCAGCGAGCCCAGCTGCGCCAGAGTCGCCAGGCCTTCGTGGCGGCCGTCATGCTGGAATTGCCGCTGCTTGTTTTTGATATAGGCGAGCATCTGACGCATGAAGTGCGCCTGATAGACCCGGGAAAAACCCTGGCCGATACGGTCGGCGCACTGGTCGAGACGAAAGGGCACCGAAACCGCCACCGCGCCCAGCAGTTCGCTGTTGTCGCCGGTTTCCCCCAAATGCTTGAGCAGCACATTGCCGCCCAGCGAATAGCCCACCGCATACAAGGGAGCCAATGGTCGCTGTGCCCGCAAATGGCTGATTACTGCCGCCAGGTCTTCACTGGCACCGGAGTGATAACTGCGCGCCAGCAGGTTGGGTTCGCCGGAGCAGCCGCGCCAGTTCAGCGCCACACTGCCCCAGCCCTGAGCCGCCAGGGCCTTTTGCAGGCCGGCTACATAGGGCGAGTTCGAGGAGCCGGTCAGCCCGTGCAATACCAGCACCAAAGGCGCATCAAGGCTATGAGGGCCATGCCAGTCGAGGTCGAGGAAGTCGCCGTCCTCAAGCCACAGCCGTTCGCGTTGTCGATCGAGATGGGTGGTTTTGCGCCACAGCGGGCCCCACAAGGTTTGCAGGTGCGGATTGCCCAAGCCCTGGGCAGGGGTGAAACGATCTGAAGCTGTTGGCACGGCGGTTCTCGATGCAGCGGTGCGTACCTGGGCACGCACCTTTTTCAGGCCGGTCGATTAACCGGCTGTCTCTGCCATACGTTGCCACAATGCATAGTAGACCCGCCCGGATTTCTGCTCCCGATGCAGGCGCCAGCTGGCCGGAAGGCCGAGGGTCGAGGGTGCGGTTTCGCTTTCGGTATAGATCCAGGCGTTGTCGGCCAGCCACTGGCGCTCTTCGAGCAAAGCACAGACGACGGGCAGCAGGTTCTGGTTGAAGGGCGGATCGAGAAACACCAGATCGAACGCCATCGCCGGCTGGCTTTCCAGATAACGCAAGGCGTCGGCGGTCTGCACCTGGCCCGTGGTGCAGCGCAGGGTGCCCAGGTGTTCGCGCAGGCTGGACACGGCGATGTTGCTGCTGTCCAGCGCCTGGCCCATGGCGGCGCCACGGGACAGCGCTTCAAGGAACAACGCGCCACTGCCGGCGAACGGGTCGAGCACTTTGGCCCCGGCCACGTACGGTGCGAGCCAGTTGAACAGGGTTTCACGAACCCGGTCCGGCGTCGGGCGCAGGCCCGGAGCGTCGGGGAAGCTCAGGCGACGGCTACGCCATTCGCCGCCGATGATGCGCAATTGGTTAACGCCGTTATGGACGTTATGAAGCGGTTTCTTGCTGGGACGCGATGGGCTGGCCATTAATGCTCCGGAACCCCGAGCGGCTGCTCGGCGGGTTTATCAGTAGGGGCCGGTAACGGCTTTTGTGGCACGGTCGGACCAGCGCTGACGATGACCATCTTGTCGGTACTCAGGTGGTTATTCAGTGCGGTCTTGACCTGCTCGACGGTCAGGCTCTGGGACTGCTGCATGAAGTCTTCAAGGTAGCTGAGCGGCAGGTTATAGAACCCCATGGCACCCAGTTGCCCGACGATATCGGCATTGCTGGCGGTCGACAGCGGAAAGCTGCCGGCCAGTTCACGCTTGGCATCGTCCAGTTCTTTCTGGCTCGGACCGGTTTTCAGGTAATCGGCGAGAACGTCCTGGACCAGTTTCAGCGTGCCTTCGCTCATTTCGGCGCGGGTTTGCAGGTTGATCATGAACGGCCCGCGAGCCTGCATCGGGGTGAAGCCGGAGTATACGCCGTAAGTCAGGCCACGCTTCTCGCGGACTTCGCTCATCAGGCGCGTACCGAATCCGCCACCACCGAGGATCTGATTGCCCAGGGACAGCGCCGCGTAGTCCGGATCGTCACGGTCGATGCCCAATTGCGCAAGCATCAGATTGGTCTGATTGGACGGGAACTCGATATGGCCGATACTGGCCTTGGGCTCAATCGGGGGTTCGATCTTGGCCAGCGCCGGGCCTTTGGGCAGTGCGCTGGAGACTTGTGCGGCAATGGCCTCGGCTTCGCTGCGCGACAGGTCGCCGACCAGCGCGATCACTACATTGCCGGCGGCATAGGCCTTGGCGTGGAATGCCTTCAGCTGAGTGAGGGTGATGGGCGGAACGCTTTTCGCTGTGCCGTCGCTGGAGTGGGCGTAAGGGTGATCGCCGTACAAACGATTCATCAGTTCAAGGCTCGCCAGTTTGCCGGGACTCTGTTTCTGGTATTCGAAACCGGCGAGCATCTGGTTCTTGATTCGCGCCAGGGAATCGGCTGGGAAGGTCGGTTTACCCACCACTTCGGCAAACAGCTTCAAGGCCGGTTCGCGTTTATCCACCGCGCTGAGGCTGCGCAGCGTAGCAACGGCCATGTCTTTGAAAGCGCCATTGCCGAAATCGGCACCGAGGCCTTCGAAACCTTCGGCGATCCCGCCGACGTCTTTGCCGGCGATGCCCTCGTTGAGCATGGCGTTGGTCAGCAATGCCAGACCGGGCGCAGTGCCATCCTGGCTGCTGCCGGCAGCAAAGGTCAGGCGCATGTCGAACATTGGCAGTTCGCGGGCTTCAACGAACAGCACCTTGGCGCCTTCGGCGGTTTTCCAGGTCTGTACGTCCAGCGCCCGGCGGCCAGGCGCCTTGCCATCAAGTTCGGCCAACGATTGCAGCGTCTTGCTGGCCTTGGCCTTATCCAGCGCCTGGCTGGCATCGGATTCGCTCGGGCGACTGAGATAGAAACCCAGCGAGCCTAGCAGTGCGACGAGCACCAGGCCGATCAGGGCCAGGCGTGATTTTTTGCGCTCACTCATGGGCGGTCTCCTCGGGCAGTACATGCGCAACGCTGAGACGTTCGCGGGTGAAATAAGTGCGGGCGGCGTTCTGGATGTCTTGCGGGGTCACGCTTTTCAGCTCGTCGAGCTCGGTGTCCATCAGTTTCCAGGACAGGCCGACGGTTTCCAGTTGGCCGATGGCGGTGGCCTGACTGGTGATCGAGTCCCGTTCGTAGACCAGGCCGGCGATCACCTGGGCGCGGACACGTTCCAGCTCTTCAGCCGTTGGCGCGGTGGTTTTCAGCTGATCGAGCAGGCGCCACAGACCGGTTTCGACCTGGGCCATGGTCTTGTTTTTCTGGGTGTTGGGCGTTGCGGAGAGCGTGAACAGACTGTCGCCGCGGGTGTAGGCGTCGTAATTCGACGAACCGCCGGAGACCAGTTCTTCGCCGCGCTCCAGCTGGGTCGGGATGCGTGCACTGTAACCGCCGTCCAGCAGGGCGGAGATCAGCCGCAAGGCATTCACCGAGCGCTTGTCCACCGCAGTGGCAATGCTTGGCACATTGAAGCCGAGCATCAGGCTTGGCAGTTGGGTCTTCACGTGCAGGGTTATCTGGCGTTCGCCGGGCTCGGCCAGTTCCAGAGGGATCTTCGCCGGGGGGACGTCACGCTTGGCGATCGGACCGAAGTAGCGCTGCGCCAGGGCCTTGACCTCATCCGGGGTCACGTCGCCGACCACCACCAGCGTGGCGTTGTTCGGGACATACCAGGACGTGTACCAGTTGCGCAGCTCCTCGACTTTCATCCGGTCCAGGTCAGCCATCCAGCCGATGGTCGGCGTGTGGTAGCCGCTTGCCGGGTAGGCCATGGCCTTGAAACGCTCGTAGGCCTTGGACATGGGTTTGTCGTCGGTGCGCAGGCGGCGCTCTTCTTTGATCACTTCGATTTCGCGGCTGAACTCGTCGGCCGGCAGGCGCAGGCTGGCCATGCGGTCGGCTTCCAGCTCGAAGGCCACGGCCAGGCGGTCGCGGGCCAGTACCTGGTAATAAGCGGTGAAATCGTCGCTGGTGAAGGCGTTCTCTTCGGCGCCGAGATCGCGCAGGATCAACGAGGCTTCGCCTGGGCCGACTTTCTCGCTGCCCTTGAACATCATGTGCTCCAGAGCATGGGACAAACCGGTCTGGCCCGGGGTTTCATAGCTGGAGCCGACCTTGTACCAGACCTGCGAAACCACCACGGGTGCGCGATGGTCTTCGCGCACGACCACTTTAAGGCCGTTGTCGAGGGTGAACTCATGGGTGGGTTGAGGATCGGCAGCCAAAGCTGAAAGGGGCAGACAAACTGTGCTGAGCAGCAGGCCTGCGGCGCGGCGGGCTAGAGCATTCATTCGTTTTTAAACCTGTTGAGCTGCCCGCGTGATCTTAGCGTCGGCGGGCGAGAGGGTGCTAGGATACTGATCGATTTTACTGGCGGCCACGCCTATCAGGCCTTTGATCGGTCAGCAGGTTGTATGAGTTTCCGGCAGAAGCTTTGAATTTGTCAGCTAAACTCTGGGTTTTCGCCGACGATGCCGTTCCAGTCCTTCGTATTAGTCGACCTTTGAGGTGCCATTTAGCACCTCGACAAAATGTTGCGCGTGAACAAGCTGGGTAAATAACAGTCTGTTCTGCATCGAATATTTATTTGCCGAGGCGCCACATTGGCGCGTCGCTACCTTGAGATAGCCGTCATCCATGTTTGGTTCCAACGACGACAAGAAGACCCCAGCTGCGGCTGGCGAGAAAAAAGGCCTGTTCGGATGGCTGCGCAAAAAGCCGCAGGAAACCGTCGTCGAACAGCCGCAAGCCAATTCTGAGCCAGTTCCTGAGCCGGCTGACGCCACGCCGGTTGTAGAAGTACTCGCTCCAGTAGTTTTGCCCGTTGCCGAGCCGGTGCTTCAGCCGGTAGTCGAGCCTGCACCGGTTGCACCCGCGCTGCCGATTACGCCTGCCGAGCATAAGCCGTGGCTGGTTCTGCCCGTGCCGGAAGAACCGGTCGGGTTGGTCGAAGATGAGTTGGCGCCGCATATCACCCCGCCGATTCCTGCGCCGACAGCCATTCAACAAGCGGTACAGCTGCTGGTCGCTGAGCCAGTTGTGGTCGTTGAGCCTGTTGCTGCTGAACCTGTGGTTGACGAGCCTGATATTCCACAGCCGGTGATTGCTGCATTTGTGGCTCCGGAACCTGTCGCGGCACCAGCTCCTGTTGCACCTGTTATTGCACCCGTAGCTGTTGCACCTGTTGCACCTGTTGCACCTGTTGCGCCAGTACCCAGCGCGCCCGTCGAATCGCCGGTAGCCGCGGAACCCGCCCGCACCAGCAGCGAAGAAAACAAAGTCGGTTTCTTTGCCCGCCTCAAGCAAGGCCTGTCCAAGACCAGTGCCAGCATCGGTGAGGGCATGGCCAGCCTGTTCCTTGGCAAGAAGCTGATTGATGACGAACTGCTCGAAGACATCGAAACCCGTCTGCTGACGGCCGACGTCGGCGTCGAAGCGACTTCGGTGATCATCCAGAGCCTGACCCAGAAGGTCGCGCGCAAACAGCTGGCCGACGCCGATGCGCTGTACAAATCCCTGCAGGCCGAGCTCGCGGCCATGCTCAAACCAGTCGAGAAGCCGCTGAACATCATCTCGCAGAACAAGCCGTTCGTGATTCTGGTGGTCGGCGTCAACGGTGCCGGTAAAACCACCACCATTGGCAAACTGGCGAAGAAGCTGCAGCTCGAAGGCAAGAAAGTCATGCTCGCGGCCGGTGATACCTTCCGCGCGGCGGCAGTCGAGCAGTTGCAGGTATGGGGCGAGCGCAACAAGATTCCGGTGATCGCCCAGCACACAGGGGCTGATTCCGCCTCGGTGATTTTCGACGCGGTACAGGCCGCCAAAGCCCGTGGCATCGACGTATTGATTGCCGACACCGCCGGTCGCCTGCACACCAAAGACAACCTGATGGAAGAACTGAAGAAGGTTCGCCGGGTTATCAGCAAACTCGATGCCGATGCGCCGCACGAAGTGCTGCTGGTGCTCGACGCCGGTACGGGTCAGAACGCGATCAGCCAGGCCAAACAATTCCATCAGACGGTCGAGCTGACCGGTCTTGCCTTGACTAAGCTCGACGGTACGGCCAAAGGCGGGGTGATCTTTGCCCTGGCCAAGCAATTTGGCCTGCCCATTCGCTACATCGGTGTCGGTGAAAGCATCGATGATTTGCGTACTTTTGAAGCCGAACCCTTTGTCCAGGCACTGTTTGCCGAGCGGGAGCGTTCATGATTCGTTTCGAACAGGTCGGTAAGCGCTATCCGAATGGTCACGTCGGCTTGCATGAGCTGAGCTTTCGAGTCCGTCGGGGCGAGTTCTTGTTTGTCACCGGCCATTCCGGCGCCGGTAAAAGCACCTTGCTGCGACTGTTGTTGGCCATGGAGCGTCCGACCACCGGCAAACTGCTGTTGGCCGGTCAGGATCTGGGGCAGATCAGCAACGCACAGATTCCTTACCTGCGGCGGCAGATCGGCGTGGTGTTCCAGAACCACCAGTTGCTGTTCGACCGCACGATTTTCAACAATATTGCCTTGCCGTTGCAGATTCTCGGGCTGTCCAAGGCCGAGATCACCAAGCGCGTGGATTCGGCCCTGGAGCGCGTGGCGCTTTCGGACAAGACCGATCTGTACCCTGGCGATCTGTCCACCGGTCAGCAACAGCGCGTTGGCATCGCCCGCGCCATCGTTCACCGTCCGGCGTTGCTGCTGGCGGACGAACCGACCGGTAACCTCGACCCGCGTCTGGCGGCAGAAATCATGGGTGTATTCGAAGACATCAACCGGCTGGGCACCAGCGTGCTGATTGCCAGTCACGACTTGGCGCTGATTGCCCGCATGCGCCATCGCATGCTGACGCTGCAGCGCGGCCGGTTGATCGGCGACGGGGAGGCTGGGGTATGAGTGCGACACGCAGTCCGAAAGTTTCCGAACGTGTGGCGCCCAAAGCCGCCGACCCGCAACCGTCGAAGAAAAAACGCGATGAGGACGACGGTCCGGATTTCAGCACCTTGCTGCATGCCTGGATCGAAAGTCATCGGGCCAGCATGATGGACAGCCTGCGTCGCCTGGCCAGGCAGCCGGTCGGCAGCTTTTTCACCTGTCTGGTGATGGCGGTTGCCCTGAGCTTGCCAATGGGGCTGTCACTTTTGCTGAATAACGTTGAGCGTCTCGGTGGTTCCTGGCAGCGTGCGGCGCAAATTTCCCTGTACCTGCAACTCGATGCCAGCACCAGCGAAGGCGAGCAGTTGCGCGAGCAGATCAAAGGCCTGCCGGGTGTTGCGGAGGCCGAATACATTAGCCGTGAGCAGGCCCTGGAGGAGTTTCAGCAACAGTCCGGCCTGGGCGAGGCGCTCAAGGAGTTGCCGCAGAATCCGTTGCCGGGCGTGGTCCTGGTGACCCCGAACGAAATCGACAAGCCCGCCCTTGAAGCATTAAGACAAAAACTTTCCGAACTGCCGAAGGTACAACAGGCACAACTTGATCTAGTCTGGGTCGAACGTCTGGCAGCGATCCTCAAGCTCGGCGACCGATTTGTCTTCGGTCTGACGGTGCTTCTGGTTTCTGCATTACTTTTGGTGATAGGCAATACCATTCGTCTTCATATTGAAAACCGCCGCACAGAGATAGAAGTGATTAAACTGGTCGGCGGCACTGACAGCTATGTGCGTAGGCCCTTTCTGTATATGGGTGCGCTTTATGGCTTCGGTGCGGGAATTCTCTCCTGGGGCGTACTGGCGTTCGGCCTCGATTGGCTGAACGATGCGGTGGTCGGGCTGGCTGGACTGTATGGCAGTGATTTTGCGCTGGGCGGTGTGCCGGTCGCCGATGGTCTGTCACTCTTGCTTGGCGCGGTGCTGTTGGGGTATATCGGTGCATGGATTGCGGTAGCCCGCCACTTGCGGGAGCTTGCACCGAAATAATGTCTTTTTGCTTGTATTGACTTTTCAGCTTTCTAGGGAACTTGTCTTTCGGTTTCCGGTCAATTTTCGCAGTGCTGAACTGCACGAGTTATGTGAGTCGGAGGTTTTTTCGTATGACCACTTCTTTGCAACCTGCATATGCTTTAGTCCCGGGTGCGAACCTGGAGGCTTATGTGCACACGGTGAACAGCATTCCATTGCTGACGCCGGAGCAGGAGCGTGAACTGGCCGAGAGTCTCTACTATGAGCAGGATTTGGGGGCGGCTCGGCAGATGGTGCTCGCCCACCTGCGTTTTGTTGTACATATTGCCCGCAGCTATTCCGGCTACGGCCTGGCCCAGGCTGACCTGATCCAGGAAGGCAACGTCGGCCTGATGAAAGCGGTAAAACGCTTCAACCCGGAAATGGGCGTGCGTCTGGTGTCGTTCGCCGTGCACTGGATCAAGGCTGAAATCCACGAGTTCATCCTGCGCAACTGGCGCATCGTCAAGGTCGCGACCACCAAGGCCCAGCGCAAGCTGTTCTTCAACCTGCGCGGTCAGAAAAAACGTCTGGCCTGGCTGAACAACGAGGAAGTCCATCGCGTGGCGGAGAGCCTCGGCGTAGAGCCGCGGGAAGTGCGCGAGATGGAAAGTCGTCTGACCGGCCATGACATGGCGTTCGATCCGGCTGCGGAAGCGGACGACGACAGCGCCTTCCAGTCACCGGCCAACTATCTGGAAGACCACCGGTACGACCCGGCTCGTCAACTGGAAGATGCCGACTGGAGCGACAACTCGAATCACAACCTGCACGAAGCGCTTGAAGTGCTGGACGACCGCAGCCGCGACATTCTCTACCAGCGTTGGTTGGCGGAAGAGAAATCCACGCTGCATGACCTGGCGCAGAAGTACAACGTGTCGGCCGAGCGTATTCGTCAGCTTGAAAAGAGCGCGATGAACAAGCTCAAGTTGTCGATCGCCGCTTAACTGCAGCGATAAGCAATAAAAAAACGCCCTGATCATTGATTGGGGCGTTTTTGTTTGTGCTCGGAAATCCTGGTCGACGCAAACTAAATGTGGGAGGGAGCTTGCTCGCGATGAGGGCATAACAGTCGCCAGTGATGTGACTGTCAGACCGCTATCGTCGGAACGCCGCCCGGAGCAAGCTCGCTCCCACATTTTGATCTTCTGTGCTTACAAGCTAGTGCTCGGCTATTGAGACCAGGGCGCCCTGCGCGAATCGTTCAGCCCGGCCAGATAACCCTCGCCACCCAACTGCCCCATCTGTCGACGAATCCAGCCGGCGCGGCGTGCCACATAGCTGCTTGGATGACCGGCACTCCACGCTCGCGGGCTGGGCAGTACGGCCGCCAGCAGGCTGGCTTGCTGGCGCGACAGTGAGGCTGCGCCAACACCGAAGTGATGCCGGGCCGCCGCTTCGGCGCCAAAGACCCCGGAATCCCATTCCACGCTGTTGAGGTAGACCTCAAGAATCCGCTGCTTGGGCCAGAGTATTTCGATCAGTCCGGTAAACCATGCCTCCAGCCCTTTGCGCAACCAGCTGCGCCCGGACCACAGAAACAGGTTCTTCGAGACTTGCTGGCTCAGGGTGCTGGCACCACGGATCGAGCCGCCGCGTTCGTTATGGGCAAACGCCGCCTGAATCGCACCGAAATCAAAGCCCCAGTGTTCGGAGAATTTCTGGTCCTCGCCGGCAATCACCGCGATTTTCAGGTGGTCAGAGATCTTCTCCCATGGCTGCCAGTCGCGTTGCAGGTCGATCGGCTCGCCGTCGAACCAGGATTCGACCTTGCGCTCGACCATCAGCGCCGATCCCGGTGGCGGCACGAAGCGAAACACCAGCACTAGCAACACGCTGCCAGCTGCGAACCAGAGCAGGGCTTTGGTGAATCGACGAAAAAATAAACGCAGCATAGAGATGGCTTGGCCGAACCCGTTGAGCGGGCCATTATACAGACCCTGCTGAATGATTCTGACTGGAGTTCTACATGCTGCGTGGCTTTCTGATGCTGGTTGCCTTCTTCGGATTTACCGGAGTCGCCCTCGGCGCGTTTGCCGCCCACAGCCTGAAAAATCGCCTGAGTGCGGAATATCTGGCGATTTTTCACACAGGGGTCACCTATCAGTTGGTGCATACCTTGGCGTTGCTGGGCGTTGCACTGCTGGCCACTCAAATACCCGGGCGGCTGATGACATGGGCCGGCGCCTCGTTTGTCATCGGCATTCTGTTGTTCTCCGGCAGCTTGTATCTGCTGACGATGACAGGCATCAGCAAGCTTGGCATCGTCACACCCTTCGGTGGCTTGGCATTCCTGGTCGGTTGGTTGTGCCTGGGCCTTGCCGCCTGGCGGTTGTAGGAGCGAGCTTGCTCGCGAAAAACGTCGGGGCAACGCGTATAACGTATAAGCAGGAAACACGCGTTATCGTTGACGTCCATCGCGAGCAAGCTCGCTCCTACAGGGGTCATGACACGCCTGTCCATTTCATGACGAATGGCTTGGGTCGGCCTGACTGATCGGGCTAGAATGCTGACCCCTAAAAATGATGACGGCATCCGGTATGCGCATTCAGTTGAACGGTGAATCCTTTGAACTGCCCGACGGCGAAACCGTCGCGGCCCTGCTGACCCGTCTGGATCTGACCGGACGCCGGGTGGCGGTCGAACTCAATCTGGACATCGTCCCGCGCAGCCAGCATGCCGAGACCGCGCTCAATGAGGGCGATCAGGTCGAAGTGGTCCACGCCATAGGCGGCGGCTAGGCCTCCCGGCAATTCAGCACTAAAGCATTCTGCAGAACCTCACCCCATCAGAGGATTTCCCATGAGCAACGTTCGTAGCGATAAGCCCTTCGTCCTGGCCGGTCGTACTTACCAGTCGCGTTTGCTGGTAGGCACCGGCAAGTACCGCGACATGGAAGAGACCCGCCTGGCTATCGAAGCCTCGGGCGCGGAAATCGTCACCGTTGCCGTGCGCCGGACCAACATCGGCCAGAACCCGGGTGAACCGAACCTGCTCGACATCCTGCCGCCGGATCGTTACACCATCCTGCCGAACACCGCCGGTTGCTATGACGCGATCGAAGCCGTGCGCACCTGCCGTCTGGCCCGTGAACTGCTGGATGGCCACAACCTGGTCAAGCTGGAAGTCCTGGCTGATCAGAAGACCCTGTTTCCCAACGTGATCGAAACCCTCAAGGCCGCGGAAATACTGGTCAAGGATGGTTTCGACGTGATGGTCTACACCAGCGATGACCCGATTATTGCCCGGCAACTGGAGCAAATCGGCTGCATCGCCGTGATGCCACTGGCTGGTCTCATCGGTACCGGGCTGGGAATCTGCAACCCGTACAACCTGCGGATCATCCTCGAAGAAGCCAATATCCCGGTGCTGGTGGATGCCGGTGTGGGTACCGCTTCCGACGCCACCATTGCCATGGAGCTGGGTTGCGAAGCGGTGCTGATGAACTCGGCCATCGCCAATGCGCAACAGCCGATCATGATGGCTGAAGCCATGAAGCACGCCATTGTTGCAGGTCGTCTGGCTTACCTCGCCGGGCGCATGCCGAAAAAACTCTATGCCAGCGCCTCCTCGCCGCTGGATGGTCTGATCAAGTAAGAGCCATTGATGACTGAATCAAACGACACGCCTATCGCGCCTGCAGAAGGCGAAGAACGCCAGCACCGCCGCATCAAGAGTTTCGTAATGCGCGCCGGGCGTATGACCGAAGGCCAGCAGAAAGGTCTGGAGCAAGGTACGCCGCTGTTCGTTCTGCCACTGGCCGATGCGCCGGTGGACTTCGGCCAGGTGTTCGGTCGCTCGGCGCCGCGCACCCTGGAAATCGGTTTCGGCATGGGTCATTCGTTGCTGGAAATGGCTGCAGCTTCACCTGAGCAGGATTTCATCGGCGTTGAAGTCCACCGTCCGGGTGTCGGTGCGCTGCTCAATGGCGTGCTGACTCAGGGCCTGACCAACCTGCGGGTCTACGATTGCGACGCGATCGAAGTGCTCAACCGTTGTATTGCCGATAACAGTCTCGATCGCCTGCTGCTGTTCTTCCCGGACCCGTGGCACAAGAGTCGTCACCACAAACGTCGCATCGTTCAGGCGTCCTTCGCCGAACTGGTGCGAAGCAAGTTGAAAGTCGGCGGTGTGCTGCATATGGCGACCGATTGGGAACCCTATGCCGAGTACATGCTGGAAGTCATGGACGTCGCGCCGGGCTACCGCAACCTCGCTGAAGACGGCAAATGCGTACCGCGCCCGACCGAACGGCCGATCACCAAGTTTGAACGCCGTGGCGAGCGTTTAGGGCATGGGGTTTGGGATTTGAAGTTCGAAAAACAGTCTTAAGTCGTAACGCAACCTAATGTGGGAGCGGGCTTGCTGTGGCGAGGGGGCTTGCCCCCGTTCGGCTGCGAAGCAGTCGTAAAACCATTCCGCGCGGTGTACCTGATCTAGCGCGGTGGCTGGTTTTGGGGCCGCTTCGCGACCCAGCGCGGGCAAGCCCGCTCGCCACAGCAGGCTCGCTCCCACATTTGTTTTGGGTTGTGTTCGGGCTTAGCGGCGGTCTGCTACGACCCCGATCAACACCAGCACCACCAGCAACACCGGCGCCAGGCTGTAGTTGTTGAACTGACTCAGGCCTTTGATGATCCAGGGTGTTGCGTAGATCAGTGCAACGCCGCTGCCGACCATGCACAGCAGGGCCATCAGTGGTACGCGCAGGGCGCCGGCAATGCCGCCCAGGCGTTGTTCGACCCAGCCTTTGATGTCCGCGCCGAACAGCACCAGCAGGCAGCCGACCAGCGCCAGAGAGATTTCCGAAAGGTTGCTGCGGCTCCAGCGGGATACAGTGGCGAGCAGGTCAAGTATCAAATCCATTCGATTTCCTTAGATCAGAAAATATTGCAGCAAGTCATTGAGGAACAGCTGCCCGCGGGCGGTGGCTGCCAGGCGTGTGGGTTCGACCTGCAATAAGCCACTTTGTTCTGCTTGCCGGCGCGCGTCGGCCAGGCTTTCCAGGCTGAGCCCGGTACGCTGGGCGTACAACGCGGCATCGACGCCATCGGTCAGGCGCAAGGCGTTCATCAGGAATTCGAACGGCAACTCTTCGTTACTCAGGGATTTCTCGCCAGCCTGAAAGCTCTTTGCCGGATTGAGGTAATCCTTGGGCAGTCGGGTTTTCCAGGTGCGCACGATACGCCCGTCGGGATGGCTGAGTTTGCCGTGGGCGCCTGCACCGATGCCGATGAAGTCGCCAAAACTCCAGTAATTAAGGTTATGCCGCGCCGGGCGTCCGGGCTGGGCATAGGCGGAGACTTCGTATTGGGCGTAACCGTGCTCGGCCAACAGTGCCTGGCCGGCCTCCTGAATGTCCCACAAGGTGTCGTCTTCGGGCAGGGTCGGCGGCTGGTTCCAGAACACCGTGTTCGGTTCCAGGGTCAGCTGATACCAGGACAAGTGGGTCGGCTTCAGCGCGATAGCCTGGCGCAAATCGCTCAGGGCATCGTCCAGGGACTGATCGGGCAAGCCGTGCATCAGGTCCAGGTTGAAGTTGTCGAAGCCCGCCTGGCGAGCCATACCGGCGGCACGTACGGCTTCATCGCCATTGTGGATCCGGCCCAGCGCCTTGAGTTTTTCTTCCTGGAAACTCTGAATGCCGATCGACAAGCGATTGATGCCCAGGGCGCGATAAGCGACGAACTTTTCCTGCTCGAAGGTCCCGGGGTTGGCTTCCAGGGTGATCTCGATGTCGCTGGCAAACGGGATGCGTTGTTCTACGCCTTTGAGCAGGCGGCCCAAGGCGTCGGCGCTGAACAGGCTGGGCGTGCCGCCGCCGAAAAAGATCGAACTCAGTTCGCGGCCGTAGACGGCGTGCAGGTCCTGATCAAGGTCGGCCAACAGTGCGTCGACGTATTCCTGTTCCGGCAGCACGGGGCTTGCGGTATGGGAGTTGAAGTCGCAATACGGGCATTTGCGTACACACCAGGGAATGTGAATGTACAGCGCCAGGGGCGGCAGCTGGGGCAGGGCCGCGCGAGGCGTTTGCGCGCCGCCGAAAATCAGCGGCTGCGCGGATGAATCCTTAGTCATGCCAGCCCCAGACGCTGACGCAGCAGGGCCATGGCACGGGCGCGATGGCTCAGTTGGTTTTTCTCGCTCGGGCTCAGCTCGGCGCTGGAGCAATTGCGCTCCGGGACCCAGAACAGCGGGTCATAGCCGAAACCGTGTGCCCCGCTGGCGGCAGGCAGGATACGGCCATGCCACAGCCCTTCGCAGAGAATCGGTAGCGGATCATCGGCGTGACGAACCAGGGCCAGCACGCAAACGAACTGCGCGCCGCGCTCGTCTTGCGGCACATCCTTCAACACCTCCAGCAGCTTGGCGTTGTTCGCCGCGTCGCCCTGGCCATCGGCGTAGCGTGCGGAGTAGATACCGGGCGCGCCACCGAGAAAATCCACCGCCAGCCCCGAATCGTCGGCCAACGCCGGCATACCGGAAATGCGCGCGGCATTGCGCGCCTTGAGGATGGCGTTTTCGACGAACGACAGGCCGGTTTCTTCCGGTTCGACGCTGCTGAACTCGCCAATCGAGCGCAAATGCACGGACTCACCGAGCATGGCCTGGAGTTCTTTGAGTTTGCCGGCGTTATGGCTGGCCAATACGAGTTGCGTGAAGTTCATTATTCGCCCGGGAATAGCTCTTGGTTGAAACTGAAGCTGTTGGTTTTGCCGCCAGTTTTAACGTTGATCGTGAAAGTGCGGGTTTCCTGTTGGTCCACAGGGAACTGCGCAATGTAATAGATCGCGCCTTGCTCGGTGATCTGCTTGAACTTCAGCGGGATGGGTGCGCTGATGAGGTCCTTGACCGTGCCGCTGACGTCAGAGACCAGCGGTTTGCCGTCCTTGAGCACGGAGACATTGATTACGCCCTGATTCTTGCTGCGCACCAGTTCGGCGGCTTTGGCGATGTCCGGCTGGATGAACGTCGAGTTGAAGGTGTTGTAGTGCACGGTGACGTCACCGAACACTTCCTTGCGTTCGCCTTTGATGACATCGGCCGCCACAGCGGTCAGGCTTAGACAGGTACTGAGTAGAAAAATAGCCAAGCGACCCATGTTCGTTCTCCTCGAAGTAGCGTGGTTTATACCGCGACCCTGTGATCCTGGAGGCCGGGGCTGCTGACGCGGTAAATGCCGATTTCACCTAATAGATTAGGCCATAGCTTACTGGCCCACCCATGTCGATGTTGTTGATCGACGGCAAGCCGATCGATGACCCGCGCTTTGCGCTCACGGCACAGCTCTTCGAAGTCGCCAAAAGTGCAGAAGTGGATGTTCGGCGTGTTGTACCAGGTATACGGCAGGAAGTCCGAAACGGGCATCCGGCCTTTGCTGGCCAGGTACCAACGGCAGCGCCAGTGACCGAAATTGGGGAAGGTGATGATGCATTGGCGACCGACCCGCAGCATTTCATCGAGGATTCGGTCCGGGTAGTGCACGGCTTGCAGCGCCTGCGTCATGACCACGACATCGAAGCTGTTGCTGGCAAAGTTGCCCAGCCCCTTGTCCAGATCCTGTTCGATGACGTTGATGCCTTTGGCGACGCACTCGGCAATGTTGTCCGGGTCGTTTTCCAGGCCATAGCCGGTGACTTGCTTGTTGTCCCGCAGCCAAGTGAGCAGTTCGCCATCGCCGCAACCGAGGTCGAGCACGCGGCTGCCGGCGGGGATCCAGTCTTGGATGATTTCCAGGTCGGCTCTCATGGCGTCCTCAAAGCGAAATTCGGTTCATGTAGTTGCTGAAAGCGTGCAAATAGCGCGGGATCGGAATCAGGAAGGCGTCGTGGCCTTGCGGAGCATCGATCTCCAGGTAGCAGACGTCTTTCTTGGCCGCCATCAGCGCGTCCACCAGTTCCCGCGAACGGGCCGGGGAGAAGCGCCAGTCGGTGGTGAAGGACATCACGCAGAACTTGGCTTTGGCCCCGGCGAAGGTTTTTGCCAGGTCGTTATCGAAGTTCGCCGCCGGATCGAAGTAGTCCAGGGCTTTGGTCATCAGCAAGTAGGTATTGGCGTCGAAACGTCCGGAGAACTCCTCACCCTGATAACGCAGGTAGCTTTCAACCTGGAACTCGACACTGTGGAAGTCGTAGTTGAGCTTTTCGCTCTTCAGGCCACGACCGAATTTCTCGCCCATGGAGTCATCCGACAGGTAGGTGATGTGTCCGACCATTCGCGCCAGCATCAGCCCGCGCTTGGGGATCACGCCCTGTTCCTGGAAAGATCCGCCATGGAACTCGGGGTCGGTCAGGATGGCCTGACGCGCCACTTCGTTGAAGGCGATGTTCTGCGCCGACAGCTTGGGGGCCGAGGCGATTGCCAGGCAATGACGGATGCGCTCGGGGTAGCTGATGCTCCACTGCAAGGCCTGCATGCCGCCCAGACTCCCGCCGATTACCGCGGCCCATTGGCTGATGCCGAGCATGTCGGCCAGGCGTGCCTGGCTGTGGACCCAGTCTTCGACGGTCAATACCGGGAAGTCGGCGCCAAAGGGTTTGCCGTTTTCCGGGTTGATGCTGCTCGGACCGGTGGAACCGTTGCAGCCGCCGAGGTTATTCAGGCTGACGACGAAAAACTTGTTGGTATCGATCGGTTTGCCGGGGCCGATGCAGCTGTCCCACCAACCGGGTTTGCGGTCGTCGGGGCTGTGAAAGCCCGCCGCGTGATGGTGGCCGGACAGCGCATGACAGATCAGCACGGCGTTGCTGGCCGTGGCGTTCAGCTCGCCATAGGTTTCGTAGATCAGATCATAGGCTGGCAGTGAGCGGCCGCAGGCAAGGGCCAGGGGCTCGCTGAAGTGCGCCATTTGCGGCGTCACCAAACCAACGGAATCGTGGGGAAAGACAGTGGACATCGACCCTGCTCTCGCTTAAATGAGGCGTAAGTCTAATGAGCGCTGTCCCCAGCAGCAAGCAAAGGCCGGGGCATCTGGAAATTAGTCTGTTTCCAGAAACTCCGGCATCCGCGTCTCGGTGGTCTCAGGCGATCAAAACCACTCATCGCGCATGGTCAGGCATGTATCGTCGCGGGCTTCGAGAATCGCCAGCTCATGATGGCAACCTGGGACTTCCCAGGTCAGAAAGTAGCGGGCAGCTTGCAGTTTGCCTTTATAGAAGCTGATATCCGCGCCATTGCCCTTGAGCAGTCCTTCTTCAGCGCGGATCGCCTGTTCCAGCCAGCGCCAGCCGATCACTGTGTGGCCGAAGGCTTTGAGGTACAGCGCCGAATTGGCCAGGCTGCTGTTGACCTTGCCCTGACCCAGGTCGGTCAGCAGCCCGAGGGTCACACTTTGCAGGCGCGCGACCAGTTGCTCCAGCGGTTGACGCAGGGGCGTCAGGGATTCATGGGTCTGTGCCCGCTCGGCGGTGTTGGCGATCAGGCGAATCAGCTGCTTGAGCCCGGCACCGCCGTTCTGCGCGAGTTTGCGTCCCAGCAGGTCCAGTGACTGAATGCCGTGGGTGCCTTCGTGGATCGGGTTCAGGCGATTGTCGCGGTAGTACTGTTCCACCGGGTATTCGCGGGTATAGCCATGGCCACCGAGAATCTGGATCGCCAACTCGTTGGCTTTCAGGCAAAACTCCGACGGCCAGGACTTGACGATCGGGGTCAGCAGGTCCAGCAGCTCGTGGGCCTGTTTGCGTTCGGCTTCGGTCTCGAGGGTAGTGGTGTCGTCGAACAGTCTCGCCGCATACAGACCCAGGTCGAAAGCGCCCTCGACGTAAGCCTTTTGGGTCAGCAGCATGCGTTTGACGTCGGCGTGCTGGATGATCGAAACCGGTGCGGTATTCGGGTCCTTGCTGTCCGGCAGGCGACCTTGCGGACGTTCACGAGCGTACTCCAGGGAATACAGATAACCGGCATAACCGAGCATCACCGCACCCATGCCGACGCCGATCCGTGCCTCGTTCATCATCTGGAACATGTAGCTCAGGCCTTGGTGCGGCTTGCCCACCAGGTAACCGACACATTCCCCGTTATCGCCGAAGTTCAGTGCGGTGGAGGTGGTGCCGCGCCAGCCCATCTTGTGGAACAACCCAGCCAGCAGCACATCGTTGCGCGGGCCAAGGCTGCCGTCGTCGTTGACCAGGAACTTGGGCACGATAAACAGCGAAATGCCTTTCACCCCTGCAGGTGCCTCTGGCAGCTTGGCCAGGACCATATGCACAATGTTTTCCGATAGCGGATGGTCGCCACCGGAGATGAAGATCTTGTTGCCCTTGAGTCGATAGGTACCATCGGCGGCAGGTTCGGCGCGGGTGCGGATGTCCGATAAGGATGAGCCAGCGTGGGGTTCGGTCAAGGCCATGGTGCCGAAGAAACGACCGTCGATCATGGGCTGCAGGAAGCGCTGTTTCTGCTCCTCGGTGCCGAAGCTTTCGATCAGGTTCGCAGCACCCATGGTCAGGAACGGGTACGAGGTCGATGCCGCGTTGGCCGATTGGAAATGCGCGAAGCAGGCTTGCGAGAGCAGGGTCGGCAACTGCATGCCACCGGCCTCGAAACTGCGTGCGGCATTCAGGAAGCCGGCTTCAAGGAAGGCATCGACCGCCGGTTTCACTTCCGGAATCAGAATCGCCTGACCATCTTCGTACCGCGGTTCGTTCTCGTCGCCCTTGCGGTTGTGCGGGGCGAAAAACTTCTCGGCAATGCTCCGGGCGGTGCCGATGGCGGCATCGAAGGTCTCGCGATTGTGTTCGGCGAACCGCTCACGCTGAGTCAGGCCTTCGGCATCAAGGACTTCATACAGCTCGAAAGCCAGATTGCGGGAACTGAGCAACGTCTCGGACATGGCGGCCTACCTTTTTTTGGGATGGACCGAGTCTAGGTGTGGGGAGGGCGTGCTGAACAGGATGATTGATCTGGGTGATGGAGGGGCAGAACGTTGCGACAGTCGGATGTTTCAATAGAGTCTGTGAAATTGCCAAGATCGCAGCCTTCGGCAGCTCCTACATGAGATCGCGTACCTCTGTAGGAGCTGCCGAAGACTGCGATCTTTTGACTTTGCTCTTCAAAACAACCAAGCACCCATTGCGGGTGCCCGGTCTTGTTGCGGTTTAGCCGATAGTCATCAGACTGGCATTACCACCCGCCGCAGCAGTGTTAACGCTTAGCGCACGCTCGATCACCAGACGTTCCAGCGCAATGCCGGTTTCGCCTTGCGACAGGCCGTGAACCCCAACGATAGCGCCGACACGCTTGGCCACTTGCTGACAGACCGCCCGCAGCTGATCGGAGTGGCCATGATGCAGAACCGCATCAAATACCACTTCGTCCTTGCTCCAGTCGTTGACCAGCTTGATGCGTGCTTGCACTTCTTTCGGCAGGCGAGCGTAGAGCCCCTTGTTCAGCTCGGCATCCGGCCAGACTGCCGAGCCACCGACAGCCAATACCGCAGCCAGTTGGGTCAGCAGATCCGCTTCGACTTCCGCCAGGCACAGTACATGCTCGCGCGGCAGGATGGCGTAGCTGTTGCGTTCGCCGGTCGGGCCGCTCAGCAGGCGGGTGATACCGCTTTGCGATTGCGCTGCGAACTGCAGGCACAGCGCGCTTAGGTCAGCCTGTTTATTGCTGTCAGCCCAGGTTTTCAGGGCAGTCAGCGGCTTGCTCATGGCATCGCGCAGACGAACATCCGGGGCGCTCAGTGCATCGCCACGAACGAAGGACTGTTCGATTGCATCAGTAGGACGAGTCGACAGCAAGCGGTACAGGTACAGCGGACCACCGGCTTTCGGACCGGTACCCGACAGGCCTTCGCCGCCGAACGGTTGCACGCCGACCACGGCGCCGACGATGTTGCGGTTGACGTAGACGTTACCGGCGTTGACGTTGTCGATCACCTTGGCGATGGTTTCGTCGATGCGGGTGTGAACGCCCAGGGTCAGACCATAGCCGGAAGCGTTGATCTGGCCGATCAGCTGATCGATCTCTTTACGCTTGTAGCGCACTACGTGCAGCACCGGACCGAAGATCTCCCGTTGCAGCTCGTCGAAGCTTTCCAGTTCGATCAGGGTCGGCATGACGAAGGTGCCGCGTTTGACTTCTTCGGTATTGGCGATTGCCACCTGATACACGCTGCGACCTTTGTCGCGCATGGCCTGGATGTGCTTCTCGATGCCCGCCTTGGCTTCGGCGTCGATCACCGGGCCAATGTCCACGGACAGGCGTTCCGGGTTGCCGAGACGACATTCAGCCATGGCACCCTTGAGCATTTCGATGACGCGGTCGGCGGAATCTTCCTGCAGGCACAGTACGCGCAGGGCCGAGCAGCGCTGGCCGGCGCTGTCGAAGGCCGAGGATACGACGTCGATCACCACTTGTTCGGTCAGTGCCGAGGAGTCGACGATCATCGCGTTCTGGCCGCCGGTTTCAGCGATCAGCGGGATCGGACGGCCCTGGGTATCCAGGCGGCCGGCGACGCTGCGTTGCAGCAAGCGAGCGACTTCGGTGGAACCGGTGAACATCACCCCTTTGACCCGATCGTCGCCGACCAGGCGGGCACCGACGGTCTCGCCACGGCCCGGCAGCAGTTGCAGCACGCCTTCCGGGATACCAGCTTCGAGCATCAGGCGCACGGCTTGAGCGGCGACCAGTGGCGTTTGTTCGGCAGGCTTCGCCAGCACCGGGTTACCGGCGGCCAACGCAGCAGCAACCTGGCCACTGAAGATCGCCAGCGGGAAGTTCCACGGGCTGATGCAAACCACTGGACCCAGCGGGCGGTGGGCATCGTTGGTGAAATCGTTGCGAGCCTGCACCGCGTAGTAACGCAGGAAGTCCACGGCTTCACGCACTTCGGCGATAGCGTTGGCGAAGGTCTTGCCGGCTTCGCGAGCCAACAGGCCCATCAGCGGCTGGATCTCGCCTTCCATCAAATCGGCGGCACGTTCCAGAATCGCGGCGCGCTCGGCTGGCGGGGTGGCCTGCCAGATCGGCGCGGCGTTCAGGGCGCACTGAATGGCGTTGTCGACATCTTCGACGGTCGCTTCCTGTACATGGCCAACCACGTCACGCAGATCGGACGGGTTCAGCACTGGCGCAGGGGTTTCAGTGCTGGAAACGCAGCCGAGCATCGGCGCGGCTTTCCAGCTGTTATGAGCAGTGGCCAGCAAGGCGCAGGACAACGACGCCAGACGGTGTTCGTTGGCCAGGTCGATGCCGCTCGAGTTGGCGCGTTCGGAACCGTACAGATCACGCGGCAGCGGGATACGCGGGTGTGGCAGGCCGAAGCCGCCTTCCAGCGTCGCCATCTGCTCGATGCTGGCCACTGGATCGGCCACCAACTCCTGAATCGAGATGGATTGGTCGGCGATGCGGTTGACGAACGAGGTGTTTGCGCCGTTTTCCAGCAGACGACGGACCAGGTAGGCCAGCAGTGTTTCGTGAGTGCCGACCGGCGCGTAGACGCGGCATGGACGGTTCAACTTGCCTTCGGAAACCTTGCCTACAACCTGCTCGTACAGCGGTTCACCCATGCCGTGCAGGCATTGGAACTCGTACTGCCCCGGGTAGTAGTTCTGGCCGGCGATATGGTAAATGGCCGACAGGGTGTGGGCGTTGTGGGTGGCGAACTGCGGGTAGATGACTTCTGGCACCGACAGCAGTTTGCGCGCGCAAGCGATGTAGGAAACGTCGGTGTACACCTTGCGGGTGTAGACCGGATAGCCTTCCAGGCCTTCGACCTGGGCGCGCTTGATTTCGCTGTCCCAGTACGCGCCTTTCACCAGGCGGATCATCAGCCGGTGACGGCTGCGACGCGCCAGGTCGATCACGTAGTCGATCACATACGGGCAACGCTTCTGATAAGCCTGGATCACGAAACCGATGCCGTTCCAGCCGGTCAGTTGCGGCTCGAAGCACAGACGCTCCAGCAGATCCAGCGACAGCTCGAGGCGGTCGGCTTCTTCGGCGTCGATGTTCAGGCCGATGTCGTAGTGCTTGGCCAGCAGGGTCAGCGACAGCAGGCGCGGGTACAGCTCGTCCATCACCCGATCGTACTGGGCGCGGCTGTAGCGAGGGTGCAGGGCCGAGAGCTTGATCGAGATGCCCGGGCCTTCATAGATGCCGCGGCCGTGGGAAGCCTTGCCGATCGAATGGATGGCTTGCTCGTAGGACGCGAGGTATTTCTGTGCGTCATGTTCAGTCAGTGCGGCTTCACCGAGCATGTCGTAGGAATAGCGGAAGCCCTTGGCTTCGAACTTGCTGGCGTTGGCCAGGGCTTCGGCGATGGTTTCGCCGGTGACGAACTGCTCGCCCATCAGGCGCATGGCCATGTCGACGCCCTTGCGGATCATCGGCTCGCCGCTCTTGCCGATGATGCGGCTGAGCGAAGAGGTCAGGCCGGATTCGTTATGGGTGGACACCAGCTTGCCGGTCAGCAGCAGGCCCCAGGTGGCGGCGTTGACAAACAACGACGGGCTGTTGCCCAGGTGCGGCTGCCAATTGCCGGTACTGATCTTGTCGCGGATCAGTGCGTCGCGGGTGCCTTTGTCCGGGATGCGCAGCAGCGCCTCGGCCAGGCACATCAGCGCCACGCCTTCCTGGGACGACAAAGAGAATTCCTGCAACAGGCCCTGAACGATACCGGCACGGCCGCCAGCACTCTTCTGATTGCGCAGTTTTTCGGCAATCGAGGCGGCCAGCTTGTTGGTGGCTTCGGCCATGGTCGCAGGCAAGCGAGCCTGTTCGATCAGCATTGGCACCACTTCCGGCTCCGGGCGACGGTAGGCGGCAGTGATCGAAGCGCGCAGGACCGATTGCGGCAGGATGCTCTCGGCGAACTCGAGGAAGCACTGGTGTGCGTGCTCAGCCTGCACGTCACCGGCGTCATCAGCGTCTTTACTGATCATCCCGCTCAGCTCGGTCAGGGTTGCACCACCCTCGAGTTTTTCCAGGTAATTGAAAATTGCCTGCTTGATCAGCCAATGCGGCGTGCGATCAATCGAGGTCGCGGCGGCTTTGAGGCGCTCGCGGGTAGGGTCATCGAGTTTGACCCCAAGGGTGGTGGTAGCCATATTTTTATCCTCATGTTTGCCACGACTGCGTGGCATCAGCTGGCGGCAAGATTAGCCGCGAGCCGACCGAGGTGCAACCGGGTGCAACCTTTTTTTGTCGGAAAAATAGACAGCTCGTCAGGAAATAATTTCCGGCAGGGAAAAGCCGCGCCTGCTTGGCGCTGTTTGCTTCTGGATAGTTGGGTTTTTGCGCCGAAAAGGAGCAAAAACGGCGATTTCAACTAAAAATCCGACTAGGTGCAACTTATTCGACCGAAACAGGTTGCACCTTATTTGCATTGTTGAATAGCATTCGCGCCCAAGGTGCAACCAGTCCAAAAGAACGGTTCATCGGCTGATGGCTTTCCTGGGGAAACTTCAGTCATAAATGCGCGGCAAGCGGAATCGTCTATCCATTCAGGTGCATAAGACGGTCCGACAGATCGCTGCTACATAAAAACAATGCCAGGGCGCAACTCAATGAGCGTAAGTAATCCAACCCTGATCACGTTCGTGATCTACATCGCGGCAATGGTATTGATCGGCTTCATGGCCTATCGCTCCACCAACAACCTTTCTGACTATATTCTGGGCGGCCGTAGCCTGGGCAGCGTGGTAACCGCGCTTTCCGCCGGTGCTTCCGACATGAGCGGCTGGTTGCTGATGGGCCTGCCGGGCGCTATCTATATGTCCGGACTTTCGGAAAGCTGGATCGCCATCGGCCTGATCATCGGCGCCTATCTGAACTGGCTGTTCGTGGCCGGTCGCCTGCGGGTGCAGACCGAGCACAATGGCGATGCGCTGACCCTGCCGGATTACTTCTCCAGCCGTTTTGAAGACAATAGCGGTCTGCTGCGAATCATCTCGGCTATCGTGATTCTGGTGTTCTTCACCATCTATTGCGCTTCCGGCATCGTTGCCGGTGCCCGTCTGTTCGAAAGCACCTTCGGCATGTCCTACGAGACTGCCCTGTGGGCCGGTGCTGCGGCGACAATTGCCTACACCTTCGTCGGTGGTTTCCTGGCAGTGAGCTGGACTGACACCGTACAAGCCACCCTGATGATCTTCGCCCTGCTGCTGACGCCGATCATCGTCCTGCTGGCGACCGGTGGCATCGACACCACCTTCCTGGCCATCGAAGCGCAAGATCCAAGCAACTTCGACATGCTGAAAAACACCACCTTCATCGGCATCATCTCGCTGATGGGCTGGGGCCTGGGCTACTTCGGTCAGCCGCACATCCTCGCGCGTTTCATGGCGGCGGATTCGGTCAAATCGATCGCCAACGCACGTCGCATCTCCATGACCTGGATGATCCTGTGCCTGGGTGGCACTGTGGCCGTCGGTTTCTTCGGTATTGCCTACTTCTCGGCGAACCCGGCCGTGGCGATGCCAGTGAGTGAGAACCACGAGCGGGTGTTCATCGAGCTGGCGAAGATCCTCTTCAACCCATGGATTGCCGGGATCTTGTTGTCGGCCATTCTGGCTGCCGTTATGAGCACCTTGAGCTGCCAGTTGCTGGTGTGCTCCAGTGCCCTGACCGAAGACTTCTACAAGACCTTCCTGCGTAAAAATGCTTCCCAGGTCGAACTGGTATGGGTCGGCCGCGCCATGGTGCTGTTGGTTGCCCTGATCGCCATCGCCATGGCTGCCAACCCGGAAAACCGCGTACTGGGTCTGGTCAGCTACGCCTGGGCCGGTTTCGGTGCCGCTTTCGGTCCGGTGGTACTGATCTCGGTCATCTGGAAAGACATGACTCGTAACGGCGCACTGGCCGGTATCCTGGTCGGCGCAATCACCGTGATCGTCTGGAAGCACTTCGAACTGCTGGGTCTTTACGAAATCATCCCGGGCTTCATCTTCGCCAGCCTTGCGATCTACATCGTCAGCAAGATGGGCGCTCCGACTGCCGGCATGCTCAAGCGTTTCGCCGCTGCCGAGAAAGACTTCCAGCTGAATAGCTGAGTGAAATGAGCTGATGCCCTAGGCATTCAGCGACATAAAAACGGCCCGCTTCCTTCTGGAGGCGGGCCGTTTTTTTGTGCCTGCCGATTAATTGGCTGGTGCTCGCTGGTCTCTTCGAGGGTAGGAGCGAGCTTGCTCGCGATGGACGTTAACGATGACGCGTGCTTTCTGAATAAACGCGCCGCCCTTGAGTCCATCGCGAGCAAGCTCGCTCCTACAACGGAGACCTCATTTCCGGGTGAAGTCATCGGACATTTCCCGCAGGTTGTGGCGGTTTGTGTGAACTGGCGGGGGATTGGCTGCACCGATAATCTTTGTGAGTCGCTGCAAAATCAGTGACAGGGTGTGGAAGCCCTTATATCGTTAGGCGCACAAAGCGCCACCTGCATGGCGTTTTTTATCGTCTGTGTTTTTATGGTGGCTGTGCGCGGGACACTCTTGAGTGTGCCGGGAACCTAACGTCTCGGTCTTCCACACCTGCGTACAGCCGCCACCAATTATGTGGAAGTAATTTCTGGCGGCTCCAACCAAGCGTTAGGAGCCAGGCTCGTGAGAACCATCACCCCCGATCCACCCCATTCAACCTCCACCAATCGCTACATGCCCCTCACCAGCAACGATTGCGATATCCCGACCCTGTTCGTCGACACCCAGGCGCCACTCGATGTGCTGCAAGACGCTGCCGATTACCGCATCCGCGCCGTCACTCAGTTGATGGAGAACCTGGCCATGCGCGAGGAGATTCATACCGATGCGGTGATCCTTCACGACTTTGCCCGGCTGTGCGCCATTGCGTTGCGTGATGGATGCGATTTGCTGGATGTGCTCGGCCGGCGGTTGCAGGCGCAGATCTCGAAGTAGGCACAAGCCCTGTGGCGAGGGGGCTTGCCCCCGTTCGGCTGCGCAGCAGTCGTAAACCGGTAAATGCGGTTTATCTGAAACACCGCGGTGGCTGGTTTTGGGGCCGCTTCGCAGCCCAGCGGGGCCAAGCTCCCTCGCCACAGGGGATGTGGTGTTTGCCCGCCCGGCTGTGAAGCCCTGACGTTCTGCCTCGTACAAGGTAAACTTCGCCTCCTGCGCAGGAGCAACCATGAACTATCGCCACGCCTTCCACGCCGGCAACCACGCCGACGTCTTCAAACACCTGACCTTGACCCGTCTCATCGCCTTGATGTCGCGCAAGGAGCAGCCGTTCGCCTATATCGATACCCACGCCGGCATTGGCCTGTATGACCTCAAGGGTGATGAGGCCAGTCGCACCGGCGAGTATCTGGAGGGCATCGCCCGGTTGTGGGCTGAGCCGGATCTGCCGTTGCTGACGGCTGATTACATGCAGGTGCTGCATGAGATGAATCCGGATGGCGAGTTGCGCTATTACCCGGGCTCGCCGGAGCTGGCGCGGCGGTTGACCCGTCCTCAGGATCGGCTGTTGCTCAACGAAAAGCACCCGGAAGACGGGCGCTTGCTCAAGGACAATATGAAGGGTGATCGTCGGGTTGCAGTGCACCTGGGTGAAGGTTGGTACGTGCCACGGGCCTTGCTACCGGTGGCCGAGAAGCGGGTGTTGATGCTGATCGATCCGCCGTTCGAGCAGCTCGATGAGATGCAGCGCTGCGCAGCGTCGTTGAAAGAGGCGATTGGCCGGATGCGCCAGACGGTAGCGGCGATCTGGTACCCGGTGAAGGATCAGCGGATGTTGCGCCGGTTCTACCAGGACCTGGCCGGCACCGGTGCGCCAAAGTTGCTGCGAGTGGAGTTGCTGGTGCATCCGCTGGATACGCCCAATAGCCTGAACGGTTCAGGGCTGGCGATTGCCAATCCGCCGTGGGGGCTGGAGGAGGAGTTGCGCGAGTTGTTGCCGTGGTTGTCGAAGAAGCTGGGGCAGACCCAGGGTGGCTGGCAGATGGATTGGTTAATCGCCGAATAAAATCAACAGCAAGATCAAAAGATCGCAGCCTGCGGCAGCTCCTACGGGATCGCGGTAAACCGTTTGTTCCCGGTCTACGTAGGAGCTGCCGCAGGCTGCTATCTTTTTGCTTCACCCGATCAAATCGGGCAAGTCACGCCTGTGCCGCCGATACCGCAGTAACCCTCAGGATTCTTTGCCAGGTACTGCTGGTGGTAGACCTCGGCGTAGTAGAACGTCGGGGCTTCTTCGATTTCGGTGGTGATGGTGCCCAGTCCGGCTTTGGTCAGTTCAGCCTGGAACACTTTCTCGCTGGCCTTCGCCGCTTCCAGTTGGCTGGGGTTGGTGGCGTAGATCACTGAGCGATATTGAGTGCCAATGTCGTTGCCCTGACGCATGCCCTGGGTCGGGTTGTGCAGTTCCCAGAACATCGCCAGCAGTTCCTGGTAGCTGACTTTTTCCGGCTCGTAGACCACGAGCACGACTTCGCTGTGGCCGGTCAGGCCCGAGCAGACTTCTTCGTAGGTCGGATTCGGCGTAAAACCGCCGGCGTAGCCCACCGACGTGCTGAACACGCCTTCGCGTTGCCAGAAACGGCGTTCCGCGCCCCAGAAGCAACCCAGACCGAAGATTGCGAAGTCCACACTGCCCGGGAATGGGCCGAGCAACGGGTTGCCATTGACGAAATGTTCGGCCGGCACGGTCATCGGGGTTTCGCGACCAGGCGGAGCTTGTTCTTTGGTTGGAAGCACGTTTTTGTTCACCAGAATTTCCGAGCGCAAGACCATGATCAGTCCTCTCAGTCAGATTGAGTTAACAGTAAAGAGTCAGGCCGTCAGTGTGCCCGAGTGTTACAGCGCTGTCAGGCGTTTGGGCCGCGCGGGTAGCGTTTGAGCCTTTCGATCAGCTCCGAGCCCGGGATTGGCCGGTCGAACAGGTAGCCCTGGCCGACGTCGCAACGGTGGCGGCGCAGGAACGCCAGCTGCGCGGCGGTCTCGATGCCTTCGGCGACCACTTTGAGTTTGAGATTGTGGGCCATGGCGATCACCGCGGAGGTGATTTCCATGTCGTCCTGGTTGTCCGGGATTTCATGGATAAAGCTGCGATCGATCTTAATGATGTCGATCGGGAATTTTTTCAAGTAGCTGAGTGATGAGTAACCGGTGCCGAAGTCGTCCATGGCCAGGGTCAAGCCCAGGCGTTTCAGCTGGTCGAGTTGCAAGTGAGTGTCTTCGGTGGCTTCCAGCAGCAAGCCTTCGGTCAGCTCCAGCTCCAACAAGGAGGAGTGCAGCTGTTCTTCCTTGAGAATGCCGGCGATGGACGCCACCAGGTCCGGGTCGGAAAACTGCTTGGGCGACAGGTTGATCGCCACTTGCAGATTGCCCAGGCCGGCAGCGGTCAGCTGCTTGCTCATGCGGCAGGCCTGGCGGGCGACCCATTTGCCGATGGGAATGATCAGTCCGGTCTCTTCGGCGACGCTGATGAACTGGTCCGGGCGGATCATGCCTTTTTCCGGATGGTTCCAGCGCAACAAGGCTTCCATCCCCAGCAGGCGACCGCTGCGCAGGCAGAGCTTGGGTTGATAGAACACGTCCAGTTCGTTCTGGGTCAGGGCGCGCCGCAGGTTGTTCTCGACGAACAGCTTGTAGCTGGCCTCGGCGTTCAGCGCTTCGGTGAACACCTGAACCTGATGTTTGCCGTTGGCTTTGGCCTTGTGCAGCGCAAGTCCGGCGTTGCGCATAAGGGTTTGCGGGTCTTGGCCATGCAGCGGCGCGCAGGCCAGGCCCACGGAGCCGGTGACGCTGATCAACTGGTTGTCGACGAACATCGGCTTGTCCAGTGTCATCAGCAACTGGTAGGCGACCTGCTGGCCGGCCACAAGGTCGGTGTCGTCGAGCAGCACGGCGAATTCGTTACTGGCGAAACGCGCCAGGCTGCCGCTCGGGCTGAGGCTGTTGCGCAAGCGCCGGGCCAGGCTGATCAGTAGTTTGTCGCCGGTCTGGTGGCCGAGGCTGTCGTTGATCCGCTTGAAGTTGTCAATGTCCACCAGCAGCAGACTGATCGGGGTGTCGCTGTCGCGGGCAAAGCGTTCGTCGAGGTTGCGGATGAACGCCGGACGGTTGCTCAGATTGGTCAGGTTGTCGGTGTAGGCCAGGCGCTCGATGCGCTGCTGGGCAAGCTTGGTCTGGGTGATGTCTTCGTAGATGCCGATGTAGTGGGTCAGTTCGCGGTTGTCACCGTAGACCTTGGAAATCGACAGCTGACCCCAGTAGGGTTCGAGATTTTTCCGTCGGCTCTTGAATTCACCCTGCCAGCTGTTGCTCTTGGCCAGACTTGATGGTGCGTCGAACAGCAATTCGCTGAGGTTTTCCAGCGCCGGCAGTTCCGACAGCTTGTGGCCGTGGACTTCTTCGGTGGTGTATTGGGTGATCGCGGTAAAGCTCGGGTTGACGTACTCCACCACGCCGTCGCAATTGACCAGCAGAAAGGCGTTGGCGCTTTGCTCGACGGCGCGCTGGAACAGGTGCAGCGCGCTGGTGGCGGTGCGTCGGTTGTGGTTGTTGATGACCTGGGCGAATTGATCGGCCAGTTCGCCAGCGAACGCGATCTCATCCGCCAGCCAGGCGCGGGTGATGCCGGTCTGCTCCAGGCACAACACGCCGACCACCTGGCCGTCGACGCGGATGCTGGCGTCGAGCATGGCGTTGACGTCGCGCGATCTCAGGCTTTCGGCCATTTCCCGGGTGCGCGGATCGCACATCGCATTGTGGGCGTCGATTGCGCGGCTGCTGTGCAGGGCTTCCAGATAGCTGGGGAAGCCACTCGCATCGATGACGTCCGGCTTCCAGTATTCCCGGGAGGCGCGGTGGTACGCGGAAATCGGCACCAGTTGCCGGTCTTCGAGGTTCCAGATGCTGGCGCAGTCGATCTGATAAATGTCGCAGGCGCTGTGGGTGATCAGTTCGGCGGCTTCTTGCAGGGAGTTATTGCTGCTGTAGCGCTGGCGAGCCAGGAGCAGAATCAGGTCCTGCTGGGCGCGTACCCGTTCAAGGTGCTGGAGCTGGTCCTGCTGCGCCCGCTGGTTGAGTTCCAGGGCGATCTGCAGGCGAGTGTTCTGGGTCTCCAGATCCAGCGTCGGCAGTTGCGCAGCGTCGCTGAACAGGTTGTCGACCACCAGCAGGTAACCGCGCAACAGGTGCCGATTGTGTTGTTTGTAGGCTTCACCCAGTTCAAGCAGGCTCAAGGGCCCTTGGGCGGTATGCAGTGTGTAGCGGATCAGGTAATGCGGACTCAGGGTCAACTGCTGCTGGATCGCGTCATGCAGTTGATAGCGTGCTTCAGGCTCCATCAGGCTGGCATAGGGTGAACCTACCAGTGAGCAGAGCTCGACGGCGGCCATGCCGAACTGCCGTTCGCAATTGGGATCAAGAAACAACAGGGCCCAGCTAACCTCATTCAGCCGTTCGAAACGCAGCATGCCGAGCCGCGAGGGCACAGGCAACTGCGTCACTACCTCGGCCGCCATACGGCTCGCGGCATCGGGTTGGCTTTTCATGGGAGAGACTCGCTTCGAAAATACTGATCGCGCCGGGCTCACGCCCTCTTAGCTGTTGCCCGCGGCAAGGTTGCATCATGCGACACAGACTGACAAGAGAGGATGAAGGCTAAGTGCTATAAGAGTTTGTCGGCCGGGCAGGAGTTTTCTGCAGAAAGCAGGGAAATTGATTTCCACAGGACAGATGCAGGTGCTCATCTGCCCCGTGGGCGCGGGACTTTGGGCATCAGCGTAGCGCTATGTTCACTGATTGCAGGAGCTCGCCGAGTTTGTTGTAGTAATCGACGCGGATGTGCTCGGCATCGATGAAGATACGCGCAAAATTGTCCTCGCTGACCACTCTGCTGGTGAGCTTCTGGTGATAATCGCCGCGGCCAAGGCTGGCGAGCGGCTGGTCGAGGATGAAACTCTCGGCCTTGGCATAGGGCAGCAGCTTGCTGTTGCACAGTGGTGAAGAAACGATGGTGTGAACCATGAAGTCCGGGTCTTCACTGTGGGTCAGCCGGCTGGTCATCGAGCCGTGCACATCGCCGGCAATAAAGATCACATTGTTGATCTTGTTGCTGCGGATGGTTTCAAGGATCCGCTCGCGCTGTGCCGGAAAAGATTTCCAGGCATCGCCGCCATCATCCTTGCGGTCCGGGTAGAACATAACGCTGCTGACCACCAACTTGACCCTTGCGTTGCTGGTGACAAGCCAGTCGAGCAACGCGTGTTCCTGTTCACTGTCGAGAATGCGCCGGTCTGCTTCGGAAAGCGTGCGGCGGGTCCGGGTATCCAGCACGAACCATTCAATGTCGCCATCAGCGAATTGATACCAGTAGTGAGAAATGCTCCGCTCCAGCCGCCCTGACGGCAACAGTGCGCGGGCCGGGCCGTGGCTGCACTGGTAGACCTCATAGGCGCGCATGGCATTGTTGAACAGCAATTGGTCATTGCTGCTGGCCCTGGCCGGCCAGTTATCCTCGATTTCATGATCGTCGAGAATCATGTACGTCGGCACATGGGCCATCAGCTGGCGGATATGCGGTTGAGAGAACGCGGTCTGGTACTTGTGCAAAATGTCTTGGTATTCGCGGTCTGGCGCGACAATGTTCATGTCGTCGACGTACACCTGGTCCCCTAACATTAGTATCCCGTCAATCGGTGTTTCGGAGTGTTGGATCAGGGTATTAATGGCTGCAAATATACGGTCGCCCCGTTCGGGTGCAGAGGGAATACCTAACGTCATGCGCAAGTAACGACACGAACCAAGGATGTAAGAGCGGGGCAGGGCTTTATTGTTGGAGCGGGTTTTAAATGTATAAATATATTCGGGCCATCGCAGCGCAAGTTCATTGACGCTGTCTATTGTTTCACCCTTGTCAGTCGTGCTGAACCAACCCGCCTGATATTCATATCGGGTATCGGCCTGCAGCCCGTTTAGTACAGCAATACCTGACATATCCTGTTGCTTGTCCAGCAAGACGAAAGTGCCTGGCGACCAGGTCTGTTCTCCCGACCTGCGATGGCGAATGCCGCCGAAAGTCAAAGGGGCTTTGCTGTAAATGGCGCGTAGAAATATGCGCGAATGATGAGCTGTAGTATGGCCGATGATCGGGCCAACGCTGGGTTTGATCATTTTTCGAATCCTTTCGAAGTAAAGCTATTTATTAAATAGTTATTGCCGATGCGGTAGAAGGAGGTGGATGTGTATAGGTAAGGTTAACAACCCAATCAGAATGGGTTGTTCATGCAGAGCGTTTTATCGTGCGGTATTTGTTGATATATGGAGTGCGTAATTCGCTAAAAAGCAGTAGGCGAGAAGTTGTCAGGGTCGTCAGAACTTTCGACTTTGATTGGGGGGAGTTCGAGTATTTATTTCAGGCAAAAAAAGCCCCGCCAAACTGGCGGGGTTGAGGTACGAGCGTGGCGCTCGGAAAGCGTGGAACGCGCCGGCCCTCCGTGGCAGGAGGGCCGGTCGGTCTTACAACAGGATGGTGCGGATGTCCGCCAGCAGATCACTCAGACGCTTGGTGAAGCGTGCAGCAGCGGCGCCGTTGATCACTCGGTGATCGTAGGACAGCGACAGTGGCAGCATTAGCTTCGGCTGGAAGGCTTTGCCGTCCCAGACTGGCTGGATGGTTGCCTTGGATACACCGAGAATCGCCACTTCCGGGGCGTTGACGATCGGCGTGAAGCCGGTGCCGCCAATGTGCCCGAGGCTGGAAATGGTGAAGCAGGCGCCTTGCATGTCGTCAGCGGTAAGCTTCTTGGTCCGGGCTTTCTCAGCCAGGACCGCTGCTTCAGCTGCCAGTTGCAACAGGCTCTTCTGGTCGACGTTCTTGATGACCGGTACCAGCAGGCCGTCCGGAGTGTCGACCGCGAAGCCAATGTTTACGTACTTCTTGCGGATGATCGCCTTGCCGCTTGGTGCCAGCGAACTGTTGAAGTCCGGCAGTTCCTTGAGCAGGTGCGCGCAGGATTTGAGCAGCAGCGGCAGGATGGTCAGCTTGACGCCAGCCTTCTCTGCAACAGCTTTCTGAGCGGTACGGAAGGCTTCCAGCTCGGTGATATCCGCCGAGTCGAATTGCGTTACGTGCGGAATGTTCAGCCAGCTGCGATGCAGGCTCGACGCGCCGATTTGCATCAGGCGTGTCATCGGCACTTCTTCGATCTCGCCAAAGCGGCTGAAGTCTACGACCGGAATCGGTGGAATACCCGCGCCGCCGGTTGCGCCGCCAGCAGCGGCCGGTGCTTCCTTGGCCTTCTGCATCATGGCTTTGACGTAAGCCTGCACGTCTTCTTTCAGCAGGCGGCCGTGCGGGCCGCTTGGGCTGACCGCGCTCAGCTCGACGCCGAATTCACGGGCCAGTTGGCGCACCGCAGGACCTGCGTGAACCTTGGCGCCTGGTTGGGCCGGTGCTGCAGTTGGAGCGGCGGGTGCCGGAGCTGCGGCCGCAGGGGCTGCTTCAGCCTTGGCAGCAGCAGGCGCTGCGGCAGGGGCAGGGGCAGGGGCCTGCGCTACGCCTTTGACTTTCAGCTTCAGGATCAGGTCGCCGGTACCGACTTCGTCATCCAGTTTGATGGAAACGCTTTCCACCACGCCAGCGGCTGGCGATGGGATTTCCATGCTGGCCTTGTCGGATTCCAGGGTGATCAGCGACTGATCGGCTTCAACAGTGTCGCCAGCCTTGACCAGGACTTCGATAATCTTGGCCTTGCCCGACGAGCCGATGTCCGGCACGTGAATGTCCTGAACGCTGTCAGCTACCGGTGCAGCCGGGGCCGTGGCGACTGGCGCTGCAGCTGCGGCGGCGGTCGCAGCTGCCTGGGCTGGCGCGGCAGCAGCCGGTGCCGCAGCACCCGCCACTTTCAGAGCCAGAATCAGGTCGCCAGTGCCGACTTCGTCGTTGAGCTTGACGCTGATGCTTTCCACCACGCCAGCGGCGGGCGAAGGGATTTCCATGCTGGCCTTGTCGGATTCCAGGGTGATCAGCGACTGATCAGCCTCGACGGTATCGCCGACCTTGACCTGGATCTCGATGATCTGGGCCTTGCCCGACGAGCCGATGTCCGGCACGTGCACTTGCTGAGTGGTTGCAGCGGCTGGAGCAGCGGCCGGTGCAGCCGCTGCAGGAGCAGGGGCGGCAGCTGGTTTTTCTTCGGCCTTGGCAGCAGGCGCGGCAGCCGCTGGCGCCGCAGCAGCACCCTCGACTTCCAGTTCCAGCAACTCGTCGCCTTCTTTCAGGCGATCGCCCAGCTTCACTTTCAGGCTTTTGACGATCCCGGCCTTTGGCGCAGGGATCTCCATGCTGGCCTTGTCCGACTCAAGCGTCAGGATGCTCTGGTCGGCTTCGATGCGATCGCCAACCTTGACCATCAGTTCAATTACTTCACCTTCACCGCTGCCGATGTCAGGTACGCGAATGAGTTCGCTCACAGAAAATCTCCTCAGCAGTCCAGTGGGTTGCGTTTTTCCGGGTTGATACCGAACTTGGCGATGGCTTCAGACACCACTTTAGGTTCGATATCACCACGGTCAGCCAAGGCTTCCAGGGCTGCCAACACCACGAAATGACGGTCGACTTCGAAGAAGTGACGCAGCTTCTTGCGGCTGTCACTGCGACCGAAACCGTCGGTGCCCAGGACTTTGAATTCCTTGGACGGGACCCACTGACGAATTTGTTCAGCAAACAACTTCATGTAGTCGGTAGAAGCAATGACCGGACCTTTGCGGCCGTTCAGGCACTCTTCGACGTAGCTCAGCTTAGGCTTCTGACCCGGGTGCAGACGGTTGGTGCGTTCCACGGCCAGGCCATCGCGACGCAGTTCGTTGAAGCTGGTAACGCTCCAGACATCAGCGCCGACGTTGAACTGTTCACGCAGAATCTTCGCCGCTTCACGGACTTCACGCAGGATGGTGCCGGAGCCCATCAGCTGTACGTGGTGCGCCGCTTCGCGGGTGTCTTCTTCGAGCAGGTACATGCCCTTGATGATGCCTTCCGGGGCGCCGGCCGGCATGGCTGGCTGCTGGTAAGACTCGTTCATCACGGTGATGTAGTAGAAGACGTCCTGCTGCTGTTCGGTCATCTTCTTCATGCCGTCCTGAATGATCACCGCCAGCTCGTAGCCGTAGGTTGGATCAAAGGTACGGCAGTTCGGGATGGTCGCTGCCAGCAAGTGGCTGTGACCGTCTTCGTGCTGCAGGCCTTCGCCGTTAAGCGTGGTACGGCCGGCGGTGCCGCCAATCAGGAAGCCACGGGTGCGGCTGTCGCCAGCGGCCCAGGCCAGGTCGCCGATACGCTGGAAGCCGAACATCGAGTAGAAGATGTAGAAAGGCAGCATCGGCTGGTTGTGACTGGAGTACGAAGTACCGGCGGCAATGAAGGAGCTCATGGCGCCCGCTTCGTTGATGCCTTCTTCGAGGATCTGACCTTTCTTGTCTTCGCGGTAGAACATCACCTGGTCTTTATCGACTGGCTCGTAGAGCTGGCCGACGGAGGAGTAGATGCCCAACTGACGGAACATGCCTTCCATACCGAAGGTACGGGCTTCGTCCGGGATGATCGGCACGATGCGCTGGCCGATTTCCTTGTCCTTGACCAGTTGCGAAAGAATCCGCACGAAGGCCATGGTGGTGGAGATTTCGCGGTCGCCGGAACCGTCGAGGATAGCCTTGAGGGTTTCCAGTGGTGGAGTCGGAAGGCTGAAGCTCTTGGCGCGACGCTGAGGCACGAAACCGCCCAGTGCGGTGCGACGTTCGCTCAGGTAACGGGCTTCGGCGCTGCCTTCTTCAGGTTTGAAGAACGGCAGGTTTTCGATCTCGCTGTCTTTGACCGGAATGTCGAAACGATCACGGAACAACTTCAGGCTCTCGACATCGACCTTCTTGGTGTTGTGCGCGGTGTTCTTCGCTTCGCCGGCGCCGGTGCCATAACCCTTGATGGTCTTGGCCAGGATGACGGTCGGTTGTTCTTTATGGTTGACCGCTTCGTGGTATGCCGCGTAGACCTTGTACGGGTCGTGGCCGCCACGGTTGAGTTTCCAGATCTCGTCGTCGGACAGGTCTTCAACCATTGCCTTGAGTTCTGGCGAGTTGAAGAAGTGTTCACGCACGAACGCGCCGTCTTTGGCTTTGTAGTTCTGGTACTCGCCGTCGATGACTTCGTCCATGCGACGTTGCAGGATACCGTCGGTGTCCTTGGCCAGCAGTGGGTCCCAGAAACGGCCCCAGATGACTTTGTTCACGTTCCACTGGGCACCACGGAACACGCCTTCGAGTTCCTGGATGATCTTGCCGTTGCCGCGAACCGGGCCATCGAGGCGCTGCAGGTTGCAGTTGATGACGAAGATCAGGTTGTCCAGCTTCTCGCGGCCGGCCAGGGAGATCGCGCCCAGGGATTCCGGCTCGTCACACTCGCCGTCGCCCATGAAGCACCAGACTTTCTGTTTGCCGGCCGGGATGAAGCCGCGGGCTTCCAGGTACTTCATGAAACGTGCCTGGTAGATCGCCTGGATCGGACCCAGACCCATGGAAACAGTCGGGAACTGCCAGAAGTCGGGCATCAGCCAAGGGTGAGGGTAGGACGACAGGCCCTTGCCATCGACTTCCTGGCGGAAGTTGTTCATCTGGTCTTCGCTGATGCGGCCTTCCATGAAGGCGCGGGCGTAGACCCCAGGGGAAGCGTGGCCCTGGAAGTAGATCAGGTCGCCGCCGTGCTCGTCGGTCGGAGCCTGGAAGAAGTAGTTGAAGCCGATGTCATATAGGGTCGCACTGGAAGCGAAGCTGGAGATGTGACCACCCAGGTCAGAATCTTTCAGGTTCGTACGCATGACCATGGCCAACGCGTTCCAGCGTACCAGCGAGCGAATGCGGCGTTCCATGAACAGGTCGCCAGGCATGCGTGCTTCGTGGGTAACGGGGATCGTGTTGCGGTACGGCGTGGTGATGGCGTAGGGCAGTTGCGAACCGCTGCGGGTCGCGAGTTCGCCCATACGGGTCATCAGATAGTGAGCACGGTCTTCGCCTTCTTTGTCGAGAACCGATTCCAGGGCGTCCAGCCATTCCTGGGTTTCGACGGGATCGAGGTCTTGCATGGCTTGCTCCAGGGCGGAAAGGCTTCCAGAATCGGTTGCCTGAGTTAGCGGCTGGCCTTGTGGGCAGACGATATAAATTCTTGGATTGCCGAGAGGTTGTTCCGGCGGCGTGTAGTTTTACTACAAATCGTCGGCCATTTCAGCTCTTCGGATGTATATACGAGTAGTAAAACTACAGATGAACGGCTCGTGGCCTCCTGCTGTGTTGTGAGAATAATCGTTAATGTTGGTATGGGGTCAACTGAAATAGGGTGAAGCTTGATGTTGCCTGCCAAGAAATTAGAGTTTTCAGCTATTTATAACTTTTGTTCGACAGTCGTTTACGTAGCGCATTTTGCACATTCACTACAAACGGCCCCTTACACGCCGATCAAGGATAGACCATGAGCCTGCCCACGCTTGCCGAACTGCCGGCGATTCTTCTGTTATCGGTCAGCCGCGCCGAGCAATCGTTGCGTACTGCTGTTGCCGCGCTGGAACACGATCATGGCTTGTCGGCCTGGCCCCCCGAGCGCTGGGCACAATTGGCTCGCGTTAGCGCAGCCAGCGACTTCGTCATTGAGCAGAGTGTCCGCGACCCGGTGATGTTGCTTGAACTGGTGCAGTCCGGCGAACTGGACCGCAGCTATGCCCCCGGCGAGTTGTGCGGCCAGATCGCCGCGGCCGTGCAACTGGCGCAGAGCGACGATGAACTCGGTCGGGCCCTGCGTCGTCAGCGCGCCCGGCATCAGGTACGGATCATCTGGCGCGACCTGAACCGCCAGGCGGATCTGGTACAGACCTGCCGCGATCTGTCGGACATGGCGGATGCCAGCATCGATCAGGCTTATCAATGGTTGTATCAGCGCCATTGCCAGCAGTTCGGTACACCCACCGGCCGGCGCAGTGGCGAACCACAGGAAATGGTCATCCTCGGCATGGGCAAGCTCGGCGCGGTGGAGCTGAACCTGTCTTCCGATATCGATCTGATCTTCGCCTACCCCGAAGGCGGCGAGACCGTCGGCGTGAAGCGGCCGCTGGATAACCAGGAGTTTTTCATTCGCCTTGGCCAGCGCTTGATCAAGGCGCTGGACCCGATGACCGTCGACGGCTTCGTGTTCCGCGTCGACATGCGTCTGCGACCTTATGGATCGTCCGGCGCTCTGGTACTGAGCTTTAACGCACTGGAGCAGTACTACCAGGACCAGGGCCGCGACTGGGAACGCTACGCGATGATCAAGGCGCGGGTGGTGGCCGGTGATCAGGTCGCTGGTGCGCAGTTGCTGGATATGCTGCGCCCGTTCGTTTACCGGCGTTATCTGGATTTTTCCGCGATCGAAGCGCTGCGCACTATGAAGCAGCTGATCCAGCAGGAGGTCCGGCGCAAAGGCATGGCCGAGAACATCAAGCTCGGTTCCGGCGGCATTCGCGAAGTCGAGTTTATCGCCCAGGCGTTCCAGTTGATTCACGGCGGCCGCGACCTGAGCTTGCAGCAGCGTCCGTTGTTAAAAGTGCTGAGCACCCTGGAAGGGCAGGGTTATCTGCCGCCAGCGGTGGTCAGTGAATTGCGTGAAGGTTACGAGTTCCTGCGCTACACCGAACACGCCATCCAGGCGATCGCCGATCGGCAGACGCAAATGCTCCCTGATGGTGAGCGGGATCAGGCGCGAATCGCCTTTATGCTCGGCTTTGCCGACTGGAAGGCCTTCCATGACCAGCTGATGTTCTGGCGTGGACGGGTGGACTGGCATTTCCGTCAGGTGATCGCTGACCCTGACGAAGATGAGGGTGACGAAAGCGAAGTGGTGGTCGGCGGTGAATGGCTGCCACTGTGGGAAGAAGCCCAGGACGAAGAGGTCGCCTGCCGACAATTGGAGGAGGGTGGTTTCGTCGATGGGCCCAAAGCCATGAAAGCCTTGGCTGGCCTGCGCGCCAGCCCACAATTGCGCGCCATGCAGCGCCTCGGTCGTGAACGGCTCGATGCATTTATTCCGCGTTTGCTGGCTCAGGCCGTGGAGCATGCCAATCCGGATCTGGTGCTGGAGCGGGTGTTGCCGCTGGTGGAAGCGGTGGCGCGGCGTTCCGCTTATCTGGTGCTGCTCACGGAAAACCCGGGCGCCCTGCGTCGACTGCTGACCTTGTGCGCGGCCAGTCCGTGGATTGCTGAACAGATCACCCGCTTCCCGCTATTGCTCGATGAGTTGCTCAACGAAGGTCGCTTGTTCAAGCCGCCGCTGGCGCCGGAGCTGGCGGCCGAGTTGCGCGAACGGCTGACGCGGATCCCGGAGGATGACCTGGAACAGCAGATGGAAGCCTTGCGTCACTTCAAACTGGCCCACCGGTTGCGAGTGGCCGCTTCGGAAATCGCCGGCAGCCTGCCGCTGATGAAGGTCAGCGACTACCTGACCTGGCTGGCCGAAGCGATTCTCGAACAAGTGCTGGCGCTGGCTTGGCGCCAGACAGTGGCCAAATACGGGGTGCCGCAACGGGCGGATGGCACTTTGTGTGACCCGGGCTTCATCATTGTCGGTTACGGGAAGGTCGGAGGCCTGGAGCTCGGGCATGGTTCCGACCTGGATCTGGTGTTTATCCACGACGGCGATCCGCAGGCGGAAACCGATGGTGCCAAATCTATCGATGGTGCGCAGTTCTTTACCCGGTTGGGTCAACGGATCATCCATTTGCTGACCACCCAGACCAACTCCGGTCAGTTGTATGAGGTGGATATGCGCCTGCGACCGTCCGGGGCTTCGGGGCTGTTGGTCAGCTCCCTCGGCGCTTTCGAACGTTATCAACAGAATGAAGCCTGGACCTGGGAGCATCAGGCGCTGGTGCGGGCGCGGGTGCTGGTCGGTTGCAAGCAGGTTGGAGCGGCATTTGAGAAAGTCCGCGCCGCCGTGTTGGGGCGCCAGCGTGACTTGCCCACGCTGCGTCAGGAAGTCAGCGAGATGCGTGCAAAGATGCGCGACAATCTGGGCACGAAGGCCACCGCCGCCGGAACCGCGGCAAATGCCTTCGAGGCCACGGCGCGGTTCGATATCAAGCAGGACGCCGGTGGTATCGTCGACATTGAATTTATGGTGCAATACGCGGCTCTGGCGTGGTCTGAAGAGCACCCGTCGTTGCTGCGCTATACCGACAATATCCGCATTCTTGAAGGGTTGGAGGAGGTCGGGTTAATGCCCGCCGAAGATGCCAGCCTATTGCGCGAGGTCTATAAGGCTTACCGTTCGGCTGCTCACCGTCAGGCCTTGCAGAATGAGGCCGGGGTAATCGCCGGCGACCAGTTCGCGGACGAACGGCGGCAAGTGTCGCGGATCTGGCGTGAGCTGGGGCTAAGCTGAGACTGATTAATGAGTGGCGAGGCTTTATGTGGCGAGGGAGCTTGCTGTGGCGAGGGGGCTTGCCCCCGCTGGACCGCGGAGCGGTCCCAAACTCAGGCGCCGCTATCTGTCAGACTAATCGCGTCAGCCGGCTTTGCGACTGCTTCGCAGCCGAACGGGGGCAAGCCCCCTCGCCACAGCAAGCCCCCTCATCACAAGGGGTTATGCTGACTGGCATGATGTGCAAGAAATTTGATCCGGCGAGCCCTAAACGGCTCGTCCAAATGACCTTGCAGCTTTGGCTGCAGGTGCTGGATTCTCGAGGCGGGGAGGCGTATGCCTCCCCGGTTCGTTTTTGGAAATCACATGAAAATTCTGATCGTTGGGCCCAGTTGGGTCGGTGACATGGTGATGGCGCAGACACTCTTTCAGTGTCTGAAACAACGCCATCCACAGTGCGAGATCGACGTACTGGCCCCCGAGTGGAGCCGGCCGATCCTTGAACGCATGCCCGAAGTGCGGCAGGCCTTGAGCTTTCCGCTCGGCCACGGCGTGCTCGAACTGGCGACCCGCCGGCGTATCGGCAAATCCCTGGCCGGTCAGTACGATCAGGCGATTTTGCTGCCTAATTCACTGAAATCGGCGCTGGTGCCGTTTTTTGCCGGTATCCCGAAACGCACCGGTTGGCGTGGCGAGTTCCGCTACGGTTTGCTCAATGATGTGCGCACCCTCGATAAAGAACGTTACCCGCTGATGATCGAGCGCTTCATGGCCCTGGCCTATGAGCCCGGCGTCGAAGTGCCCCAGCCCTATCCGCGTCCATCCCTGCAAATCGACCACAACACTCGCGATGCCGCCCTGGCCAAGTTCGGTCTGGAGCTGGATCGTCCGGTGCTGGCTTTGTGTCCGGGCGCCGAGTTTGGCGAGTCCAAGCGCTGGCCTTCCGAGCATTACGCCAAAGTTGCCGAGACGAAGATTCGCGAGGGCTGGCAGGTCTGGCTGTTTGGTTCGAAAAACGATCACGGGGTGGGTGAGGACATTCGGGCACGGCTGATTCCCGGCCTGCGTGAAGAGTCGGTGAACCTCAGTGGCGGCACCTCGCTGGCCGAGGCCATCGACCTTATGTCCTGCGCGGATGCGGTGGTGTCCAATGACTCCGGCCTGATGCACGTGGCGGCGGCGTTGAATCGGCCGCTGGTGGCGGTCTACGGTTCGACCTCGCCAGGCTTCACCCCGCCGTTGGCCGAGAAGGTCGAAATTGTCCGGCTGGGGATCGAGTGCAGTCCATGCTTTGATCGCACCTGCCGTTTCGGCCATTACAACTGCTTGCGCCAGCTCCTGCCGCAACCGGTGGTCGATGCCTTGCAGCGGTTGCAGGGCTCTGTGGTCGAGGTCAAGTAAGTTGCGGGTATTGTTGATCAAGACCTCCTCCCTGGGTGACGTCATTCATGCCTTGCCGGCATTGACGGACGCGGCGCGGGCGATCCCCGGGATCACTTTCGACTGGGTGGTGGAAGAAGGCTTTGCCGAAATTCCGACCTGGCACCCGGCCGTTGGCAAAGTGATTCCGGTGGCCATCCGGCGCTGGCGCCAGAACATCTGGCAGACCATCAAAAGTGGCGAATGGCGGCGATTCAAGCAAAGCATTCAAGCGACCGAATACGATCTGGTGATCGACGCTCAGGGCTTGCTCAAAAGCGCCTGGCTGACTCGTTATGTCAGGGCTCCGGTGGCCGGCTTCGATCGTGACTCGGCCCGTGAACCCTTGGCCGCACGTTTTTATTCGCGACGGCTGGCGGTGGCCCGTGGGCAGCATGCAGTGGAGCGCTTGCGTCAGTTGTTCGCGGTAGCGCTGGGTTATGACCTGCCCAAAGGTCTGGGTGACTACGGCCTGAGCGTCGAAAAACTGGTCGAGCTGCCGCGCAAGAATCCCTTCGTGCTGTTCCTGCACGGCACCACCTGGGACACCAAACACTGGCCCGAAGCCTATTGGCGTGAACTCACCGAGCGCATGGGCCAACTGGGCGTCGAGGTGAAGCTGCCCTGGGGCAACCCGGCGGAGAAGGCTCGGGCCGAGCGTATTGCCAGCGGTCTGAAGAACGCCCAGGTACTGCCCAAACTGAATCTGGCCGGAATGGCCAAGGTTCTGGCCGGCGCGCAGGCGTGCGTCGCGGTGGATACGGGGCTGGGCCACTTGGCGGCGGCGCTGGACGTGCCGACCCTGTCGCTGTTCGGCCCGACTAACCCGGGCCTGACCGGCGCCTACGGCAAGAGTCAGATCCATCTGGCGAGCGACTTTCCAAGCTGCGCGCCCTGCTTGCAAAAGAAATGCACCTATCAACCGACTGCTGAAGACCAGCAGCGGTTTGACCTGAAACGTGAGTGGCCACTGTGCTTCACTCGCCTGAATCCCGAGCGTGTCGCGAGCCGATTAAGCACGTTGTTACTGGCTGAGGAGCTGCGCTGATGCAATTGGCTTTTGTCCTGTATAAATATTTCCCGTTTGGTGGCTTGCAGCGCGATTTCATGCGCATTGCCCTGGAGTGCCAGCAGCGCGGCCATCAGATTCGCGTCTACACGCTGATCTGGGAAGGCGATATCCCATCGGGTTTCGAAGTGTTGGTGGCACCGGTCAAGGCGATCTTCAACCATCGACGCAACGAGAAACTCAGCGCCTGGATGGAAGCTGACCTGGCCAAGCGTCCGGTGGACCGCTTGATCGGGTTCAACAAGATGCCGGGCCTGGACGTGTATTACGCCGCCGACGGCTGCTTCGAGGACAAGGCGCAGAACCTGCGCAACGCGCTGTATCGCCGCTGGGGCCGCTACCGGCACTTCGCCGAGTACGAGCGTGCGGTGTTCGCCCGGGACGCTAAAACCGAAATCCTGATGATTTCCGAAGTCCAGCAACCGCTGTTCATCAAGCATTACGACACCCCGTTGCAGCGTTTTCACCTGCTGCCGCCGGGCATCGCTCAGGACCGTCGCGCACCGCCCAATGCCGCTGAAATTCGCGCCGAGTTCCGCCGCGAATTCAAGTTGGCGGACGATGACCTGCTGCTGGTGCAGATCGGCTCCGGGTTCAAGACCAAAGGCGTCGATCGCAGCCTCAAGACACTGGCAGCATTGCCGGCCGAACTGAAGAAGCGCACCAGGCTATTTGTAATTGGCCAGGACGACCCCAAAGTATTCCAATTGCAGAGTGCGGCGCTGGGCCTGGGCGATCAGGTGCAATTTCTCAAGGGTCGCAGCGATATTCCGCGGTTCCTGTTGGGCGCCGATCTGTTGATCCACCCGGCGTACAACGAAAATACCGGTACCGTCCTGCTCGAAGCGCTGGTCGCCGGTTTGCCGGTACTGGTCAGCGCGGTCTGCGGTTACGCCCATTACATCGCCGAGGCCGACAGCGGCCTGGTGCTGGACGAACCGTTTGACCAGACACAGCTCACGAGCTACCTGAGCAGCATGTTGGCCGACGATGCAGCACGTAAGGCCTGGAGCCGTAATGGCCTGGCCTTCGCCGAAACGGCTGACCTCTATAGCATGCCGCAGCACGCTGCGGATGTGATTCTGGCGGAGCAACACTGATGAAGTTGATTCTTGCCGAACCGTTCAAGACCCTTTGGGCCGGCCGTGATGCGTTCGCCGACGTCGAGGGGCTTAGCGGTCAGGTTTACCGCGAACTGGAAGCGCGGCGTACCTTGCGTACGGAAGTCGCGGGTCGCGGTTACTTTGTGAAAATCCACCGTGGGATCGGTTGGGGCGAAATCTTCAAGAATTTGCTCACCGCCAAACTCCCGGTGCTCGGTGCCGGCCAGGAATGGCAGGCGCTGGAACGCCTGCACGAAGCTGGCGTGCCGACCATGACCGCGGTTGCTTACGGTGAACGCGGCAGCAACCCGGCGGATCAGCATTCGTTCATTGTCACCGAAGAACTGGCGCCCACCGTCAGCCTCGAAGATTTCAGCATCGACTGGATCAAGCAGCCGCCGGAGCCCAGACTCAAACGTGCGCTGATCGCTGAAGTGGCACGCATGACCGGCATGATGCACCGCGCCGGGGTCAACCATCGCGACTGCTATATCTGTCATTTCCTGCTGCACACCGATAAGCCGGTGACTGCCGACGACTTGAAACTTTCAGTGATCGACCTGCACCGTGCCCAGACTCGTCCGGCCATCACCCGGCGCTGGCGCAACAAGGACCTGGCGGCATTGTATTTTTCGGCGTTGGACATCGGCCTGACCCGGCGCGACAAGCTGCGTTTCCTCAAGGGCTACTTTCAACAGCCATTGCGCCAGATACTGCGCGATGAGGCGCCGTTGCTTGCGCGTCTGGAGGGTAAGGCCAACAAGCTCTACGAGCGCAAACAGCGCTACGGAGATGCGCTCTGATGGCGGGCTGGAACCTTGAGCCCGCCTACAGCGATCTGGCGAAAGACTTTGGTAGCCTGGACGCAGTGTTTGCCCTGCAGGGTGAGCGGCTGACCCGTGACCCACTGTCCGAGGTGATCCGCGTCGAGCGCAATGGCGTCAACTATTATGTCAAACGCTACAGCGGCGCCGGCAAGGGTTTGCGCCGCTACCTGGGCAAGCCGCGAGTCAAGTCCGAATGGCAGAACCTCAAACGCTTCGCCAAGTGGGGCATTCCCACCGCCGAGATCGTTGCCTGGGGCCTGGAGCGCCGGGGCGCAGCCTATGATCGCGGGGCGATGATCACCCGCGAACTGCCGCGAACCGAAGATCTGGCAGCCCTGGCCGCTCGCAACGATCCCTTGTTGGCTGACCGGGCGTGGGTCGATGGGGTCAGCCGGCAGTTGGCTCATTACACGCGGATCATGCACGATCAACGCTTCACGCATAATGATTTGAAGTGGCGCAATCTGCTGATCGACGACAAGGCGAAACTGTTTCTGATCGACTGCCCGAATGGCGACTTCTGGCGCGGGTTCTGGCTCAACTATCGAATCACCAAGGACCTGGCATGCCTCGACAAGGTGGCCAAGTATCACTTGTCAGCCACCCAGCGCTTGCGCTTCTATCTGCAGTATCGGCAGCGGACCCGGCTCAGTGCGGCCGACAAACGTCGGATCCGGCATATCGTGAGATTTTTCGAGGGGCGCGAATGACTGATTTCCTCGCCGCTGAGGATCGTGCGCTGCTCGAGCGCCACGGCCTCGATAACTTTGATGCGCTGTGGGCCAAGCAGCTCGACGCGGTCGATGAACCCAATACCCTTCACGGTGGCTGGAGCAGCGTCTATCGACTGGAGCTGGAAGGTCAGGGTTATTACCTCAAACGCCAGAGCAACTACCCGACGCGCTCTTTACAGCGACCATTTGGCGAGCCCAGTTTTGCTCGGGAATTTCGCACTATCCAGCACTATCGACAGTTGGGTATTCCGGTCTTGCAGGCGGTATTTTTCGGCGAGCGTAAAGTGGCTGGTGAGGCCCGGGCGATTCTGCTGACTCGCGCACTGGATGGCTGGGATGATCTGGATTCACTGTTGCCGCAATGGGCGCAGCTCAGCGCTGCACAGCGGACAGCAATCGTGCGGGCCTGTGGTGTGCTGGCGCGACGGCTGCATGCAGTGCGCCAGGTGCATGGTTGCTTCTACCCTAAACATATCTTTGTACAGGCCTGCGACGATGGTTATCAGGCACAGCTGATCGACCTGGAAAAAACCCGGCCTTTGTTGTTCGGTCGACGTGATCGGATCAAGGATCTCGAGCCCCTGCTGCGTCGGGCGCGAATCTGGAGCGAAGACGAAGTACGGGAGCTGCTCGTGGCTTATCTGGAGCAACCTGCTCGCAGTCCGATGGTTGATACCTGGATTCAGCGTCTGACCGCGCGACGCAGTCACAAGGAGTCCCGCTAATGCGTTTGTCCGAATTGAAGAATGCCGGTCGCACCCCGCGCCTGCCGCTGAGTCTTGAACTGGCAGATGCTGCCGGCCCGGCCCAATTGCAACTGCTGAGCTTGCTGCGAGTGTTGCCGGGCCAGCGTTATGTAGGCGCCGGGGTCTGGCGCGGGCGACCGGTCCTCGCCAAATTGCTGGTGGGTGGCAAGGCTGCCCGGCATTTCCAGCGTGAGCTAATGGGCGCGCGTCTACTTGCCGAGCAGGGCATCACCACGCCGCTGCTGTTGGCCGATGGCCTGAAGGATGGCGAGGGTGGCTGGCTGTTTTTTGATTTCCTGGAAGGCGCTGAAAGCCTCGGCGATGCCTGGAAAAAGGTCGAAGGGCTGCCGGCGTTGGCCGATGAGCAACAAGCGGTTCTGGCTGAAGCCTTGGCAGCCATTGGGCAGCTGCACAGCAAAGGTCTGTGGCAGGAAGACCTGCATCTGGACAACCTGCTGCGTCATCAGGGTCGGCTGCATTTGATCGATGGCGCAGGGATTTGTGTCGAGCAGGCGGGAAAACCCCTGTCCCGGCAAAAAGTCCTGGAGAACCTCGGGGTGTTTTTCGCCCAGTTACCCAAGGCGCTCGAGCCGTTCACCGAAGAGCTGCTGGTGCATTACCTGTTGAGCAACGGCGAACACGCCTTGCCACTCGAAGCCCTGCAAAAGCAGGTCAACAAAGTGCGCAGCTGGCGCTTGAAAGACTACCTGAACAAAATTGGCCGCGAGTGCACCTTATTCAGTGTGCAGCGGGGGGCGTTCGCCTTGCGCGCGATTCGTCGCGAGGAAGAGGCCGCCATGTTGCCGGTGCTGGAGCAGGCCGATGCCTTGCTCGATCAGGGGCACCTGTACAAAACCGGCGGTGCGGCGAGTGTCGGGCGGGTCGAGGTGGCGGGTCGCACGTTGTTGGTCAAACGCTACAACATCAAGGGCTTCGCCCATTGGCTCAAACGCTTCTGGCGCCCGAGCCGGGCCTGGCATTCCTGGCGCGAAGGCAATCGCCTGGCATTCCTCGGGATTGCCACGCCCAAGCCGCTGGCCTTGCTGGAGAAGCGCTTTCTCTGGTTGCGCAGTCGTGCTTACCTGATCACCGAATACCTGTCGGGGCCGGATATCATCGAGCGCTTCGCACCCTTCGTCGAGAGCGGTGATGCCCCGGAACCTGAGTTGCAGGCGCTGGAGCAGTTGTTCGCCGAGTTGATCAGCGAACGCATCAGCCACGGGGATTTCAAGGGGCATAACCTGTTCTGGGATCGCCACCGTTGGGTGTTGATCGATCTGGACTCGATGTGTCAGCACCACTCGGCCATCAGCTTCGCCCCGGCCTATGCCCGGGACCGCGCCCGGTTCATGCGCAACTGGCCCGAGAGCAGTGCGTTGTATCAAGTGATTGATCAGCGTTTGCCCAAGACCATCGATAGCGACCAATAGATCAGGTCTTTCGCGAGCAAGCCCCTGTAGGAGCGAGCTTGCTCGCGATGGGCGTTAACGATAACGCGTGTTTTCTGAATGAACGCACCCGCCCTTGAGTCCATCGCGAGCAAGCTCGCTCCTACAGGGGGCACATGGGCGACAAGTTGTTGTGAATTGTCCTACGTAATTCAGGGATGTCGTGATCTGTAGCGTAAACAACCGTGGTGCTAGTTTGCCTGACGTTCTCGGAGGGCAGGTTGTGACTATTAAAATGGCTGTTTCGCTCGGCGTTTTCTCACTGGCTTTGGCTGGCTGTGGCTCGTTCAGTACGGTGCTGCAAGATGAGGCTGAGGCGGCCCGTGATCTAAGGAAGCAAAAGACTTATTGTCAGTCCATTTCTCGTGTCTACAGCGGTCTGGCTTATGATTTTTGTATATTGAACGCGCCGCCGGATCCCTCAGGCATGCTTGTGCCATTTGTATTATTGGATTTGGCCCTGTCAGGTGTCTTCGACACGGTTTTCCTGCCGTATACGATTTACCGGCAGAGTACCGATGGCAATATCATCATTTACTGGAGGGCAGGTCGCAAATGAGCAAAAGTTGAAAGCTTTCGCCCATCTTCCTCTTCAGAGGGCTGATAACCTCTGGGTAATTCCCGCCATCTTTACGCTATAATCCCGCGCTTTAGCTGTTTCTCGCCCCTTGCGAGGACACACTTTTCTCAGGCACTCACCGCCTGCATGCAGACAAAAGAGGCTAGACCCCTGTGGCATTGACGATTCTTGGCCTGTCCGGCGCCCTTAGCCATGATCCTTCCGCAGCCCTGTACATCGACGGCAAGTTGGTTGCAGCGGCTGAAGAAGAGCGCTTCGTACGCGATAAACATGCAAAGAACCGCATGCCCTACGAATCGGCGAAGTTCTGCCTGGAGCAGGCCGGTATCAAACCTTCCGACGTTGATGTGGTGGCGATTCCATTCGCTCCGATCAGCTTGTTCGGCGAGGCTCGCTGGCACTATGCCAAGCGTTACTGGTACGCCCCGGACCGCGCCCTCGACGCGATTCTGATGGGCAACCGTCGTTACAAGCGTTATCGCAACAAGATCGTCTGGTGCCTCCAGCAACTGGGCTTCGATCCGAAGAAAATCAAGATCGAGCCGGTCGAGCACCACTTGGCTCACGCCTCCAGTGCTTACCACTGCTCCGGTTTCAAAGAGAAAACCGCGATACTCGGGATCGACGGCAAGGGTGAGTACGCCACGACTTTCTTCGGTTATGGCGAGAACGGCAAAATTCACAAGATCAAGGAATTCTTCGACCCGGATTCCCTTGGTGGCCTGTACGGCGCGATCACCGAGTTTCTCGGCTTTGAAATGCTCGACGGCGAATTCAAGGTCATGGGCATGGCGCCGTACGGCGATGCCAACAAGTACGACTTCTCGCGTCTGGCCAGTTTTGAAAACGGCGAACTGGTGATCAATACCGAGTACGCCAACGTCATCGGCCTGCGCCGCTATAAAGAGAAAGGCAAAGGCTTCTATTTCACGCCGAAACTGATCGAATGGCTGGGCCCGAAACGCGAAGGCGATATCGCCGATGAACCGTACATCCACTACGCCGCGAGCATGCAAGCGCTGTTCGAAAAACTGGCGTTGCAGATGATCGACCATTACCTGGGCGATGTTCTCAAGGAAACCGGCAAGCTGGCTTTCGCTGGCGGCTGCGCGCTGAACGTCAAGTTGAACCAGAAGATCATTGCCCGTGACGACATCAAGGAGCTGTTCGTGCAGCCGGCGTCCGGCGATGCCGGTACCGCGGTCGGTGCAGCAGCCTACGTTTCCCACGCCCGTGGTGTACCGGTAGAGAAGATGGAACACGTCTATCTCGGCCCGTCCTACAGCAACGAAGACGTGATCGCCGCGTGTGCCCGTCACCCAAGCAAGCCGACCTGGCGCCAGATCGACGACACCCCCGAACGCATCGCCAGGATCATGGTCGATGGCAATCCAGTGGCCTGGTTCCAGGGCCGCATGGAGTTCGGTCCGCGTGCTTTGGGCGGGCGTTCGATCATCGGCTGTCCGAGCGCCATTGGCGTGGCTGACCGGATCAACCATCAGATCAAGTTCCGCGAACGCTGGAGGCCTTTCTGCCCGTCGATGCTCGACACCGTGGCCCCGCAGATGATCAAGATCGATCACCCGGCGCCGTTCATGACCTTCACCTTCGAAGTGTCTGATGAGTGGAAAGCCCGTGTGCCGGAAGTCGTCCACGAAGACGGCACGTCCCGCGCCCAGGTGCTCAAGCGTGAATATAACCCGCGCTACTACGACATGATGAAAGCGCTGGAGGTGCTGACCGGTAACGGTGTGGCGCTGAACACCTCGCTCAACCGCCGTGGCGAACCGATGATCTGCTCACCCACCGACGCGCTGAACATGTTCTTCGGTTCCGATCTGCAGTACCTGATCATGGAAGACATTCTTGTGGTCAAGGACGGAGTGGAAGGGCAAGGTCTTGTCTGAGACGTTGATCAGCGTCGTTATTCCGGCCTATAACTATGCCCGGACTCTGCCGCGTGCGGTGGAGTCGGTGCTGGCGCAGCTGGATGAGCCCCGAGCGGAGCTGTTGGTCATTGATGACGGCTCAACCGATGAGACCCCTCAGGTGCTGGAAAAACTTCAGGCGGAGCACGTTGGACGTTTTCGCGCGTTGCGCAAACCCAATGGAGGGCTGTCTTCGGTTCGCAATCGCGGGATTGAGGAGGCCAAAGGACAGTACCTGATCTTCCTCGACGCGGATGACGAGATGGCCCCGGGTGCGCTGGCCGCGTTGACGCAACACATCGCCAGCAACCCTGAAAGCCGCCTGATCATTGGCGGTCACTGGTCGGTGTTTGCCGATGGCAAGCGCAGTCTGCATGCCGTAAAACCGTTGCCCGCCACTGCGCGACAGCGTGTGCGCGGCTACTTGCTGGACAAGACTGTATCGCTTTCCAACGGTGCCTGCGCGATGCATCGCGATGTCTTCGCGCCAGGCAACTATCCTGTGCATTTGCGCAATGTCGAAGATATCCCGGTGTTCGCTCAAGTGCTGGCGCGTTTTCCCTGCAGCGTTCTCGATCAGCCTCTGGCGCTGATCTACAAACATGCCGACAGCATGCGACATGACTTGACCCAAAGCCTCGCGGCGGGCGCGGAGATGGTCAATGAGGTTTTTTCCCGCGAGCGTATGCCCGAAGCGTTGCACGACTTGCGTCAGGCGTTTCTGGCGCAACGCTGCCTGTCGTTGTTTCGCGACTGCTACAGCGCGGGCGAGTACGAACTGGCCAGGAAATTCTATCTCCAGGCTTTGCGCACTGATTGGCGCACGCTCACACGCTGGTCCTACACCCGCAAGGCGATTCGGCTGATATTCAAATGAGCGGACCGGAACCCGTGACCACGCCATCGTCCGGTGAGGGCGAGTTCCAGGCCAGGGATAGCTGGGCGCAGAAGGCGCGCGAGCTGGACCGCTATCGCTGGAAGATACTGCGCGAGCGTCACGGCCGGTTCGCCAGCCTGTTGCGCTTCGCCCGTGATGTTTTGGTTGATGTCGGGTCAGGCGTGCGCGCGAAATTCAGTCTGAGTGACTCCGTGATCGTTGAGCCCTGCGATGTGCTTTTGTTGCATTCGGCGCCAAAATCCATGGCCCTGCAACGCAAGAACATTTTGATCGATGCCTTGCGGCGACGCGGACACCATTTGGTCGAGGCTGCCTTGCAGTCGCCGCAGCACTCCTGCGCCAGGCGCATGCTGCTTGCGCCACCGCAACCCGTGCCACTGCGGTACCTGGTCTATGCGGCGCATGCTCAGTGGTTGGTGACAACTTATGCTCCCAAGGTCCTGATCAATGAGCGCAATGGCAGTCTCCATGCGCCTTTCCTGCGTCTGGCGCTGGCTGCGCGGGGAGCCCGGCTGCTGCATCTGGCCCATGCCACGACGCTGGAGTCGTCGCGGCGGTTGGCGATGAACGACTACGACTATTATGGAGTGTTCGGTCATAGTTCGTTGGATGCCTTGCGTGCGCGACCGCTGCGGTTCGGCGAGTCGACGGTGGTGTTGCTGGGTTCCTATCTGGCTGATGAAACCTATGATCTGCCGGTCGCGGATCCGGCCATCAAGACCTTGCTGATCCTGGGAGTGGGACCTGACAAGGAAAAGGAAGTCGGCTACCAGCATACCTATCAGTTGCTACGCGACTGGGCGGCGCAAAATCCAGGCTATCGGGTACTGTTCAAGCGCCACCCGCGCAGTCGCGCGGCATTCTGGACAACGGCTTCGGCGCAGTTGCAGAACGTCGAGCTTCTCGATACGCAATACTCCCTGGCGCAGGCATTGGCGCAGGCCAGCGTGGTGGTCAATATCATGTCCAATGCGGGTATCGAGGCAGGGCTTGCGGGGCGTCCCGTGGTGTATGTGAATGCGGGCAACGATCAGGACATCTTTTCCCACGCTCTGTTTTTCGGCCCCCAGGTCAGCAATGCCGACGAGTTCTCTCGGCAATTGCAGGCTGTCGAGCAGGATTACCTCGGACACGTCGCCCAGGCACGACGCTTTGCCGAGTACCACTTGGTGTATGGCGCTCAGGGTCTCGCCAAAACCGTGCAGTTGCTGGAAGGTCTGCTGCATGGCGACGACGTGACGCGCGATTTCGAGACCTTCAAGCTGCCAGCGGTTGGCTGAGTCTGTGAGCTGCCGGGCTCAGGCATGCAGTGCCAGGATCAGTTCCTGGGCGTTGCAGGTGCGCTGGCTGGCCAGGTAATGCTCGAGGAATTGTTCGTTCGCGAGCAACCAGGCGCGATCTTCCCGATAACGCAACATGTGCTTGAAGTTGCGCAGGCGCAGAGACTTGCGCAACGGGCGGCGGTAGGTCCGCAGATCGGCGATATCGATCAGGCCCAGGGTTTTTTCCGGAGTCAGCACCACGTTGCCCAAATGTGCGGAGCGAAAGTAGATGCCTGCTTCGTGTAGATGCGCAATGAACTCGCCCAGTTGCGCGCGAAGGTCATCACCGGAGTTCGCCCCCAGCAACTGGCGCAAGGTGTGTCCCGGTAGCGGATCGTAGTGCACCGCGTCTCGCGCAATGCTGGGGATACGATAGAGCTGGCGGACCTGTGGGCATTCGATTTTTCGTTCGCGCAGTGCCGTGCAATTGTCAGCAAAGCGCCGGGCGTAGGGGGCCCAGAGGGCGGACGTCAGCAACCGCTTACGCCGAAACAGCTTGAGCATCGAGCCATCGGCCAGGCGTAGCACTTTATCTCCCTTGGCATCAGCTTCGAGAACCTCGGCGCCCTCACGCATGTGGAGATAACGGGCATGGTCTAGCGTTTGCATCAAGGCTCCAGAGGCTGTGCCTGAGGGGATGGGCAGCCGGCTATGTTACCGCAGCGGGGTACGGCGAAAAACCGCTATGCTACAATCCGGTCGGTTTTTCATGACGGATTCACCTGTATTACGCGGTTCTCGGAGTGGTTTTGTCCGTTTGGCGAGTCCTTCAGATGACTGCCATTGAGCGTTGAATATCCTCTTCAAGGCTTCATTCCTGGTGCCCCGCCCGCGTCATTACCGAACGTTGAAATCCACCGGGTTCGTCGGTCTGGTCAAACAGCGCCTTGTCGGGCGGATGCAGCATATTTTTTTGGACACGCTATGACGAAAATGCTGTTTATTTCCATGGCCAAGCACCAAGGCCTTTATTTCAATCGTCTGATCAATGAGACCGAGTTGCAGGGTCAGGTTGTCACCCCGCAGCAAATGCCGTGGCCCCGACCTTGGCGGATCGGCAGCGTACTCGGTCGTATCGACTGGGCTGGACTGATTGAGGAGAAGTGCGAGGAACGGCAGGTCAAGAACAAATCCCGCGGTGGTTTCTATCGTCTGTTGTTGCGCCTGGAATTAATCTGGGTAGCGCTTAGGGCACAGGCCTTGCTTGATCGGGAGCGACCTGATGCGCTGGTGGTCTGGAATGGAGCGCATCGCTACAGCCAGTTGTTATTGGCGCTGCTGCCGCCCGGTTGCAAAACCTTCTTTTTCGAAAACGGTCTGTTGCCTGATACCACGACTGTAGATAGCAAGGGCGTCAACTATCGCAACTCCGTCCCGCGTGATGCCGATTTTTATCGCAATTATCCCGCACCGGTAGGCGAGGATCAGACTCCGCCCACGTTGATTCCGCGAAAGCCCCGTACCAGTGGTCCTGCACCGATTATTTTGCCCGAACAGTTCATATTCATCCCGTTTCAGGATGATCGCGATACCCAGGTTCGGCTTTTCTCGCCGTGGGTGAGAAATATGCGCGAAATGTTTGCGCAGGGTGAGCGGCTGGCTCGAGAAACCGGCATGACTGTGGTGTTCAAGGAGCATCCGTCGAGTCGCGAAACCTACCCTGAATTGCATGCCCGGACCCACGAGCGGTTGCTATTTGCCAACGGCAATGCCACTCAGCAGCTTATCGAGTCCAGTCAGTTTGTGATTACCTTGAACTCGACCGTGGGGCTGGAAAGTTTATTGCTGGGCAAGCCGGTTTTAACCTTGGGCCAGGCCTTCTTCAATATTGATGGGTTGGTGGTGCATGCGGACTCCTTCGATGAGTTGATTAGCCTGACAAAGGCTTTCCCTGACTGGAAACTTGACGAGCGTATTCGCCGCAGCTTTTTGCATTACATGACCCATGAATACTGTGTTCAAGGCGGCTGGAAAAAAGCTGATGCCGATCAACTCAAGAGAGTCGCGAATCGAATGCTGAGTGTAGTTTGTGACAAGTCCTGAAAGCGCGTTACCTCGTAAAGTGCTTTCTTCCTGGGCTGTTATCGGCATGGTGGTGTTCCTGTGTGGGGCATGGCTGCTGCCGACCCCCAAGTTGTACCACCAGCTAATCATTGCCTTTCTCTGGTTGCCGGCCTTGTTGGCGTTGTTTGAGCGCAATGTTCGCTTGCTATTGAAGCAGCCTGAGTTTTTCTTGTTCGGGCTATTTGCCGCGTGGACATTGTTCGTGCTTTTGATGCAGGGCGGGGTTGACCCAATCAGCAAAAGCAAAGTTCCTTTCTACGTGGGGCTCACGTTGGTGGGGATCGTTCTGGTCGCACAACATGCAGCGATCAGTCTTGAGAAGCTGCTGCTATACGCCTCCGTATTTGGCGGCATACTGGCTGGTGCATCCTGGGTCGATTGTTATTACCTGAGAGGCCAGCCCCTTGAGATTCGAGTCACCGCGATCGGTGTCTGGAACTCGATCATCATGGCTGCGCATGCCGTTGGCGCCCTGGCCTTGCTCGGCGTGTTCATGCTCAAGACCGTGCGAGTAAAACCCTGGATTGCATTACTGCTGTTGCTGCCTGCGCTGGGCTATGTGTTGTTTCTCGGGTCCAGTCAGACACGAGGGGTCTGGATGGCTCTGGCAGTGACACTGGTGGTTATGGCAATAGCTCTGAAGTCCCGTAAATGTGGGTATTTCATTCTCCTGTTGCTGGCGGGTGTCGCCTGTATTGCGATGTTGAAGCCTGAGTTGCTGCTTCAACGGGGCGTTTCATACCGACCTGAACTCTGGAGAGGCGGCGTGCAGCTGATTCTGGAACACTGGACACTGGGTGTCGGGTTCAACCAATACCTGATTCAGCTTGCGGATGTCGCTGTGCCGTACAAACATCCCCACAATCTGTTTCTGGATGTAGGCGTGCGTCTGGGCATACCCGGCTTATTGCTGTTCGTGTTGCTGTGGGGCATGGTTGGCTGGCGTGGCTGGTCTTGCCGGGATGTACCGTTGGGCCAGGCATTATTGGCCTTGTGGGTATTCGCCAGCATCTCGTTGTTGACGGACGGGGTCGGTCTTTGGCTCAAGCCTAATGCCGACTGGCTGATCACCTGGCTGCCGATCGGTTTGAGTATTGTTCTGGCTAGCCGCGAAGGCAAGAGACGCTTGCAAGTGCGCGATACCCAGGCTGTCGTTTCAAATCAGCCTATATAAATGAATGAGGCGGGATATCAGTGAGCGTTCCGGATATCCAGCCTCCAGTATTGTTGGTCATTATGTTTCGCTTCACTCGTTCGTTACGAGTAACCGCCGGACCTTGGCTGCCCTTTTCCAGAACCTCTCCCTGACTTAGCCCATGTTGTAATTCGTTCGCTGCTACAATCCGCGTCCTGTCTCTTTTTTCAATCGTACGAGGCTCGCCATATGGCTACTCCCTCCCAGCAGTCCAGCATGAAAATCTACATGCGACTGCTGAAATATGTCATCCCGTACTGGGGAGCGTTTGCCATCAGTATTGTTGGCTTCGTGCTGTTCGCTTCCAGTCAGCCAATGCTGGCGGATATGCTCAAGCATTTTCTCGATGCCCTGCAGAAACCATCGGATGCCCGTTTTCTCGGGGTTTCCCTGGTGCTCGGCGTCCCATTGTTGATTGTGCTCATCGCGGTCTACCAAGGCATAGGCTCATTTCTGGGCAACTATTACTTGGCCAAGGTCGCCCGCGGCGTGGTTCACGACTTGCGTTGCGCCTTGTTCGACAACTTGCTGACCCTGCCTAACCGCTATTTCGACAATCACAATTCCGGTCACCTGATTTCCCGGATCACCTATAACGTGACCATGGTTACGGGGGCCGCGACCGATGCGATCAAGGTGGTCATCCGCGAAGGGCTGACGGTGGTCTTTCTGTTCGGCTACCTGTTGTACAGCAACTGGAAGATGACCCTGGTGCTGCTGGCGATCCTGCCGGTGATTGCGATACTGGTGAGCAGTGCCAGCAAGAAATTTCGCAAGCAGAGCAAAAAAATCCAGGTGGCAATGGGCGACGTGACCCATGTGGCCTCGGAGACCATTCAGGGTTACCGCGTGGTCCGCAGCTTCGGCGGCGAACCTTACGAGACGCAACGTTTTCATTCGGCCAGCGCCGACAACATGAACCGCAGTCTCGGCATGACCCGCACCCAGGCGATCTATACACCGGTCCTGCAGTTGGTGATCTACGTCGGCATGGCCGTGTTGATGTATCTGGTCCTGTATCTTCGCGGCGATGCCTCGGCCGGTGAGTTGATCGCCTACATCACTGCGGCCGGCCTGCTGCCGAAACCGATCCGCCAGTTGTCCGAGGTCAGTGCCACGATTCAGAAGGGTCTGGCAGGCGCCGAGAGCATTTTCGAGCAGCTGGATGAGGAACCGGAAGTCGACAAGGGCACCAAGGAACTCGAGCAAGTCAGCGGGCGCCTGGAAGTGCGCAATCTGAGCTTCCAGTACCCGGGTACGGAAAAGATCGTGCTCAACGATATTTCGTTTACCGCCGAGGCCGGGCAGATGGTCGCGCTGGTTGGCCGCTCGGGCAGCGGCAAGTCGACCCTGGCCAACCTGATCCCGCGCTTCTATCACCACGACCAGGGGCAGATCCTTCTCGATGGGCTCGATGTCGAGGAATACAAACTGACCAACCTGCGTCGGCATATCGCTCTGGTGACCCAGCAAGTGACGCTGTTCAACGACAGCGTCAGCAACAATATCGCCTATGGCGATCTGGCCGGTGCGCCGATGGAAGATGTCCGCAAGGCTGCTGAAGATGCCTACGCCGCGGAGTTCATCGAACAAATGCCGCAGGGTTACGACACCTTGGTGGGTGAGAACGGCGTGTTGCTGTCCGGCGGCCAGCGTCAACGCTTGGCGATTGCACGGGCACTGCTCAAAAACGCACCGCTACTGATCCTCGATGAAGCCACTTCGGCACTGGACACCGAGTCCGAGCGGCACATTCAGTCTGCCTTGGACCAGGTGATGAAAGGCCGTACGACGCTGGTCATCGCCCACCGGTTGACGACCATCGAGAAGGCCGATCTGATCCTGCTGATGGATCAGGGGCAGATCGTCGAGCGCGGTACTCATGCCGAACTGCTGGCACTCAATGGTCACTACGCACGCCTGCACGAAAAGGATTTCATCGAAAGTACCGATGAGGCTATGACGGAGTCTCACGTTTGATTCTGAGTTATCTGCGAACCTGGCGAGAGAACGGTTGGACGCCTATTGAGGCCCCTGCCTATGCCAAGGCCTGGCATGAGTTTGGTGGCAGTGTTGCGAGCCATCCCGACGTGGTCGAACGCCTCGCCGGGCTGGCGGGTATTCCGGTGCGCTATCTGGGCTGGTTCGTCGCCGGTGAACTGCGTGCCGCCATCCCGACCTGGGGCCGTTATCTGGCCTTGTCCAAGGACGTACTCAAGCGTGAAGGCAAGCGCGGCCTGTTCGACCTCGGTAATGCCGAAATCATTCTGCCCGTTGCGGAGGATGCGCGGATTCGCGTGCGTCACCGCATGCGCTATGTTTCCGAGCTCAACGCCCAGACCGTCACAAACCTTGCCGAGCAGCCGGAAGGCCTGGCGCTGGCGCGTCTGCCTGAGGACTACAGCAAGAAGTTTCGCTACAACCAGCGTCGCGAGCAGCGTTTGCTGGAAGAGGCGGGCGGGGTTATCAGGCCGATGCTGGAGTTGACCGCCAGTGAGCAGGCGACCATCTATGCTGACCTGTTCCAGCGGCGCTGGAATTTCGAGGCCCCGGGCAAGACGCTTCTGACCGAGGTATTCACGCAGTTGCGTGAATTCATGACCGGCTCGCTGATCTACCTGAACGATGCACCGGTAGCCATCCAGATTCTGTACCGGGTGGAGTCACCGAAATGGATCAGCCTGGAGTACATCAACGGCGGTGTGGACCCACAAAACCGTGAGTTCAGCCCCGGTAGTGTGCTGAGTTTCGTCAATACCCAGGCAGCGTGGGAACAGGCCCGTGCAGTCGGCAAGCCGTTGCGTTACTCATTCGGTCGTGCCGATCGCGAATACAAGGATCGCTGGTGTAACCGGGTCCCGGTCTACCAGGTTTGAACGAGGTCATGCAGCCATGAGCGCACGCAAGCAGCAGTTGCTCAAGCGCCACCGAAAGCACAAGCGCCTGGTGTTGCTCGGGGCGTTGGTGATTCTGGTGTTGTTTGGCATTTTCGTCGCATGGTGGCCGCTGCCGCTGTTCCTGCTGCTCGGCTGGGTTGCCCATGAAGCGTGGTTTGCCGATCACTTGTTCTATGCCCCTGGCGACGATTATCGTTATGACTTTGCGCCGGGCACCCCGCAGTTTCCGGTGACGCTTTCAAAGGGTCGCCTGCAGGTGACGGGTGACTTTGGCGAAGCCGAGACGCTGGTCCTGCAGCTACGTATCAAGTCCAACTGGTTGGGCCGGCTGTTCGATCCGCATGTATGGATTGGCGAGGATCGCCAGGATCTCGAGCGCGGTGTCGATGGCGAGCGCTTCCTCAATTTGTCCGGGCAGGGGGTCGCTTTAGCGGCGGGGCAGCTGTCGCTGCGCGGGCGCTTCTGTAGTGTCGCGCAGCAGGCCACTTTGCATGCCCTGAGCAACCCTGACTATGGCCAGCAGCGACTGATGATCGTAGCCCCCCATGCCGACGACGCCGAACTGGCCGCGTTCGGCCTGTATAGCCGAGCCGCCGAAGTCTCGATTATCACCCTGACCCAAGGTGAGATCGAAGCCGAGAATTATCGAACCCTGGGCCTGGATGCCACACAGGCTGCTCGACTCAAAGGGCGCCTGCGCAGTTGGGACAGCCTGGCGGTGCCGCTCTGGGGCGGCGTGCCACAACACCATTGCGTGCAATTGGGCTACTACTGCCTGCAACTGAGCGCAATGGCACAACAGCCAGAACAAAGTTTTGCTTCGCGGGAGTCGGGAGAAAGCGATATTCGCGAGCGGCGTTGCAACAATTCGCTGAAGCTGCCCGGCGATCTCGATGGCCAGCCGCATTGGCGTAATCTGGTGGCCGATCTGGCTCGCTCGCTTGAACATTTCCGTCCTGAGGTGGTGGTGACTCCACACCCGGAACTGGACCCCCACAGCGATCATGTTGCCAGCACCCGCGCCTTGCTCGAGGCGATCGAAATCAGCGCCTGGCGGCCGCGCACGTTGCTGCTCTACGCCAATCACCTGCACGATAACGATCGCTGGCCGATGGGGCCGGCGGACTATGGGATTGCCCTGCCGCCGACCATCGAGCCGTTGCCGGCCGATGCGTTGTGGAGTCCGTCGCTGGGCGCCGAGTCCCGGTTGGACAAGGCCATGGCGCTGGGCATGCAGCATGATCTGCAAGGTCGCCCACCCTTGAAGAAACGCTTGCGCCGGCTGATTCAGCGCATATTGGCTGGCCGTCGTTGGCCGGCCACTGGGGAAGACGAGTTTTTCCGCAAGGCAGTGCGCCGCCATGAGCTGTTCTGGGTGCGCCCGCTGGATCGTCCTATTAATGATGACCGTCGCTGAGCCGTTTGCTCGCGTTCGGTCGCCTTCTTTCGCTATGTTATTATCCGCGACGTTTTTATCGCCTCTGGAGTTTCCATGAAGTTGTCCATGCCACGATTCGATCAGGCCCCTGTCCTGGTGGTCGGCGATGTCATGCTCGACCGTTACTGGCATGGTGGTACCTCACGGATTTCTCCTGAGGCACCGGTGCCGGTGGTCAAGGTCGAACAGATCGAGGACCGCCCGGGTGGTGCTGCCAACGTTGCCTTGAACATCGCCGCTCTCGGCGCGCCCGCGTCGCTGGTCGGGGTGACCGGTGACGACGAGGCCGCCAACAGCCTGGCCAACAGCTTGCGTGGCGCAGGTGTGCGGGCGTTGTTCCAGCGCATTGCCCACCAGCCGACCATCGTCAAGCTGCGGGTCATGAGTCGTCACCAGCAACTGCTGCGGATCGACTTCGAAGAGCCCTTTGCTACCGATGCGCTGGCGTTGGCCGGTGAGGTCGAAAACCTGCTCGAAGGTATCAAGGTGCTGGTGCTGTCCGACTACGGCAAAGGTGCGCTGAAAAATCATCAGGTGCTGATCCAGGCTGCGCGTGCGCGTGGCATTCCGGTGCTGGCGGATCCGAAAGGCAAGGACTTTTCGATCTACCGCGGTGCGAGTGTGATCACGCCCAATCTCAGTGAATTCGAGACCATTGTCGGCGGTTGCGCCGATGAGCATGAGCTGGTGACCAAGGGCGCCCAGCTGATGCACGACCTCGAACTGGGTGCCTTGCTGGTAACCCGTGGCGAACACGGCATGACCCTGTTGCGCCCCGATCACCCGGCGCTGCACTTGCCGGCTCGGGCTCGTGAAGTGTTCGACGTGACCGGTGCCGGTGACACGGTTATTTCCACCCTGGCGGCGGCGATTGCCGCTGGCGAGGAATTACCTCATGCCGTGGCCCTGGCCAATCTGGCCGCAGGTATTGTGGTTGGCAAGCTGGGTACGGCGGCGATCAGTGCGCCAGAACTGCGTCGCGCGATCCAGCGCGAGGAAGGTTCGGAACGTGGAGTGCTGAGTCTCGATCAGTTGTTGCTGGCGATCGACGATGCTCGTGCGCATAAAGAGAAAATAGTCTTCACCAATGGTTGCTTCGACATTCTGCATGCCGGGCACGTGACCTATCTGGAGCAGGCTCGGGCACAAGGTGATCGCTTGATCGTTGCGGTCAATGACGATGTCTCGGTCAGTCGCCTGAAAGGCCCGGGTCGACCGATCAACAGCGTCGACCGACGCATGGCGGTACTGGCCGGTCTGGGCGCGGTGGACTGGGTGATCAGCTTCCCTGAAGGCACGCCGGAAAACCTGCTGGCCCAGGTCAAGCCGGATGTGCTGGTCAAGGGTGGTGATTACGCTATCGACCAGGTGGTCGGTGCCGATATCGTCAGCGCCTATGGCGGCAAGGTGAAAGTGCTGGGGCTGGTAGAGAACAGCTCGACCACGGCGATTGTCGAGAAGATCCGCAAGGCCGAGTAAACGCGGTCACTGTGGCGAGGGGGCTTGCCCCCGCTGGGCTGCGAAGCAGCCCTAAAACCTGTCACCGTGTTTATTCAGCTAGATTGAATTGTCCGGTTTTGCGACTGCTGCGCAGTCGAACGGGGGCAAGCCCCCTCGCCACAGGTGGTATCACTTTGCGTTTAGCGCGCCACGCTTCTGGGCACGATCTTCTTCAGCAACTGCCGCGCCCTACCGGTCAGGCGTTTGAAGCTTGAGTCCTTGCCCGGTTGGTTCAAGCCCTGCTGCTTGAGCCAGTCCTTCCAGCGAATCCGCTCATCGCGTACCAGCCAGCCTTCCTGTCGGGCAAAGCTTTCTGCCAGATACAGTCCTCGGGTACTGGCCGGGTGGAGTTGATCCTTTTTCAAGATATAAAGCTCGGCCAGGGGTTGACCGTCCTCCAGTGGCATCAAGTACAGGTCTGGCCGTTTGCGGTCCAGCCGAGCCACCAGTTGATCCCCTTCCAGACGCTCATCGACGTGAAACAGGCTCAGGGACTTGGCCTCTTTTGGCACATCCAGGCGCAAATCGTAAATCAACTGCAGCGAAGCCGTGGGCAGATGTACGTAGGCTCTGGGTCGTTCGATCAGTTGCATCTTGGCGCAGCGCACTGGCCGCGCCGCGCCGGACAATGGGGTCAGGCGAAAGGGCAGGGCTTCGCGGTAATGCAGCGCAGACGAATAGGGTGCTGGCAGCCAGGTGTCGTTGAAGCGGCCGCCGAGCCAGCCCTCCGGGGTTTCCAGCAAGCACTCTTCGGCAATCTCCTGAATCGCGGTATGCAGCGGCAGGTTCAGTTCGTGGGCCGGCACATAACCGGAGATCAACTTGAGCACCACATCGCCACGATCCTGACGGCGTTGGCGAACCAGCACCCAGTAATCGCGATTCTGCCAATGCAGGGTCAGGCGAACCGAAACCCCAAGGTTGGCCAGTTCGAGAGAAAAACGTTCAGCGTCGACAACCGTCACCGGACGGCGACGCTGCAAGGTTTGCGAAAAATTCAGCGGCATCCCGACGCTGTGATAGTTCAGACCTTCGGGGGTCGCTTCGACGATCAACGGCAGAGTTTTGAAGTTGCTGGGATTCTTTCTAATGAGCGTGCGCGACATCTCAGCTCCTTCTTGCGTCGGGGGGCGGCGACCGCGTCGGCGGCGTCAGTTTTTGCGCAAAACCTGCGCAACAGTCATCACATTGTGGGCGAGGTGCAGCGGATTAATGGTCCCGACAATAGCACTGGCGACACCGGGATGCTCAAACAACAACTCGAAGCTGGCGCGGACCGGGTCGACTCCCGGGCTCAAGCAGACATGGCCGCTGGCCAGGGCCTTTTTCACCAGAATGCCTTTGCCGTGGGCGGCAGCATAGTCGATGACTGGCCGCTCGGCCTGTTCGTTGAGATTGTAGGTGACCATGGCGCAATCGCCTTGCTCCAGAGCCTTCAAGCCGCCGTCGACGGTCTTGCCGGAAAAGCCGAAGCCGCGGATTTTTCCTTCGCGTTTCAGCTCGGCAAGGGTCTGGTAGACCTCGCAGTCTTGAAGAATAGCCAAGTCGTTGCCATCCGAGTGCACCAGCACCAAATCGATAAAATCAGTTTCCAGGCGTTGCAGGCTGCGCTCCACCGAGAAGCGCGTGTGCTCGGCGCTGAAGTCGTGGTGCGACAGGCCATCGACGAATTCTTCGCCGACCTTGCTGACGATTACCCAGTCCTGGCGCTGGCCACGCAACAGTGGCCCGAGACGTTCTTCACTGCGACCATAGGCCGGGGCAGTGTCGATCAGGTTAATGCCCAGGTCGCGAGTCAACTTGAGCAGCATGCGGGCTTCGTCATCGTCGGGAATCTGGAAGCCGCTGGGGTACTTCACCCCCTGGTCGCGACCGAGTTTGACAGTGCCCAGGCCCAGCGGCGAGACCAGAAGGCCGGTGCCGCCCAGAGGTCGATGCAAGTCGTGCAAGGTGACTTGGCTCATGGCAACAATTGCTCCCAGGCCGGTTGGGCCATCGGCGGCTTTGGCAGTTCGGGCAAGGCTGGCGGGTGGCTGGGTTGAATGCCGTCACGGTCGAGGGCGGCCAGCACCCGATCGGCGAAGTCCGGCGCCAGGGCCAGCTTGGTTGGCCAGCCCACCAGCAGGCGATCCTGTTCGGCGAGGAACGCGTTATCCGGCCGGGTCAGCCCCGATTGCGCTGGCTCTGCCCGATCCACCCGCAAGGTCGCCCATTGCGCCTGGCTCAGGTCGACCCAAGGCAGCAGGTTGCCGAGTTCTTTCTGCGCTGCAGCGATTTGTGCTGCCGGTTCCCGAGCGACGCCTTCGGCTTCGGCGATATCGCCGCCCAGATACCAGACCCATTGACCATCGGTCGCCGGGTGGGTGGTGACGGTGATCCGCGGTTTCGGCCCGCCGCCCAGGCAGTGGGCGTACAAGGGTTTGAGGGTCGGGCCTTTAACGATGATCATGTGCAATGGCCGCCGTTGCATCGCCGGTTGGCTCAGGCCCAGGGCCTTGAGCAAATCCGCGTTGCCGGCGCCGGCACTGAGGACGATGCGTTGCGCGCGGATTTCCCGCCCATCGACCCGCAGGCCGACCAGTTCAGCGTTTTCCAGCAGAGGTTCGATGGTCTGGCCTGCCAGCAGGCCGTCACCGGCCAGTTCGGCCAGGCGCTGGATCAGGCTTGGTACGTCGACCACCAGTTCGGCCAGGCGATAGACCTTGCCCTTGAAGCGTTTGTCTTGCAGGGCCGGCGGCAGTTGCTCGCCCTTGACCTGATCGACCCGGCCCCGCACGGCTTTGCTGGCGAAGAAACTGGTGAGGTTGCCGGCAATCGTGCCAGGGGACCAGAGGTAGTGGGCTTCGGAGAGCAGGCGCACTCCGGACAGGTCCAGCTCGCCGTTACCGGCCAAGGCGTCACGCCAGCGCCGTGGCATGTCGGCGATGGCCTCGGAGGCGCCGGTCAGTGCACCGTGCAGCGCGTATTTGGCGCCGCCATGGATAATCCCCTGGGACTTCACGCTTTGCCCGCCGCCGAGGCTGGCGCTTTCCACCAGCACAGTCGAAAAGCCCTGGCGACGCAGGCGTGCGTTCAGCCAGAGGCCGGCAACCCCGGCGCCGACAATCAGAACGTCGGTGGAAATAACGGATGGCATGCAGCGACCTCAGGGTTCGGAACGAAGCTGCAAGTTTCAAGCTTCAAGCCTCAAGCTGCAAGCTTCAAGCAACAGTCATAGTCTGCTTGCAGCTTATGGCTTGAAGCTTGTAGCTGCTTCTAGTGCCCCGCCGTATTCGAGAACAGCTGAATCACTACCACCCCCAGAACGATCATGCCCATGCCGATGATGGCCGGGATATCGAGTTTCTGCCCGTAGATAAACAGCGCGGCAATGCTCACCATCACGATGCCCATGCCGGCCCATACCGCGTAGGTCACGCCGACTGGAATGGTGCGCACCACCAGGGTCAGCATCCAGAAAGCGATACCATAACCTACGATGACCAGCAACAGAGGGATTGGCGTGCTGAAGCCCTTGACCGCTTTCATCGAAACGGTGGCGATCACTTCGGCGCAGATGGCAATGGCCAGATAGTAATAAGCGTTCATGGGCGAATCCTCGTATTTATTGCTGCTTTCTGAGGTCGGCATTCTAGAGGTTGCACAGATGGGGTAAAGTCATTACCTATCTGTTCTGAAGATGGGTTGAGCGATGAATGTGCAGTGGAATCTGGAACAACTGCGCTTGTTCGTCAGCGTAGCCGAACAGCGTTCGTTTTCTGCCGTGGCCCGGGACCAGCGCAAGGCGCAGTCGGCGATCAGCAGTGCTATAGCGATGCTGGAGGAAGACCTTGGGGTCAGCCTGTTCGACCGCAGCAGCGGTCGTCAGCCGAAATTGACCGAAGCGGGCCAGGCCTTGCTCGAAGAGGCCCGGGAAGTCTTGCGTCAGTGCGAGCGCCTCAACGGGCGAGCCTTGGCGTTGATGCGCGGGCAGGAAGCACGCCTGCGCCTGGCTCAGGATGAGGCGATGCCTTATCAGCCGGTGATCGACAGCCTCGAAGCCTTGGCCGAACAATTTCCCAGCCTTGAAGTGCAATTGACCAGCGCGGCCCAGGGCGATGTGGCGCGCAAGCTGGTGGAGCGTCGGGCCGATCTGGGTTTGCTGTTTTACCATGACCAGATCCCCGAAGCCCTCGAACGGCGGGTGCTGGGCAGTGTCGAGATGGTGACAGTGTGCGGCGTGGGGCATCCACTGGCGGCCGAAGGAAAGGTGGACTGCCAGCAAATGGCGCAGCATCGACAGCTGCTGATGGCTACCCAGTCCAGTGTCTATCCCGGCAGCGAGCAAGCCAGCCCGCAGGTCTGGCGCGCCGACAGCTTCTATGTGATGGCCGAGTGGCTGATGCGTGGCCTCGGCTGGGCCTGGTTGCCAAGGCACGTGGTGCAGTACCCGGCGTATCAGGGGCAGATGGTCGAACTGCTCAGCGAGTGGACCCCGCCGGCGCTGGTGGTGGAGCTGGTCTGGCGCCGCGACGAACCCCTTGGCCCGGCCGCGCGCTGGCTGGCGGAACGTTTTGCCGTGCACTTGCAGGCGATCGGCTGAAAACCCGATAAACTCCGCCGCCATGAATAGAACTCTCTACACCTTACTGTTTTATCTCGGGCTGCCGTTGGTGGCAGTGCGTCTGTGGCTGCGGGCGCGCAAGGCGCCGGCCTACGCCAAGCGAATCGGCGAGCGCTTTTCCATTGGCTTGCCAGCGATGCGCCCAGGCGGGATCTGGGTGCACGCAGTCTCGGTCGGTGAAAGCATCGCCGCGGCGCCGATGATCCGCGGTCTACTCGAGCGTTATCCACAGCAGCCCATCACCGTGACCTGCATGACCCCGACCGGCTCGGAGCGGATCAAGGCGCTGTTCGCCAATGAACCGCGGATTCAACACTGCTATCTGCCGTATGACTTGCCTGGCGCGGCGGCGCGGTTTCTCGAGCGGGTCCAGCCGAAGTTGGCGGTGATCATGGAAACCGAACTCTGGCCCAATCATATTCACCAGTGCGCCAAGCGCGGGATTCCGGTGGCGCTGGCCAATGCGCGACTTTCGCAACGTTCGGCCAAGGGCTACGGACGTTTTGCCAGGCTGACCCAGCCGATGCTCAGTGAAATGAGCTGGTTCGCGGTGCAGACCGAGGCAGAGGCCCAGCGCTTCCGTGATCTCGGTGCGCGGCCGGAAACGGTCGAGGTGACCGGTTCGATCAAGTTCGATCTGAGTATCGATCCGCAATTGCTGGAGCGTGCCGCTCAATTGCGTGGTCAATGGCAGGCGGCGCAGCGCCCGGTGTGGATCGCCGCCAGTACCCATGAAGGTGAAGACGAAATAGTGCTGGCAGCCCATCGGCAGTTGCTGGTCAATCATCCGGACGCCTTGCTGATTCTGGTGCCGCGCCATCCGGAGCGCTTCAACGCGGTCTTCGAGTTGTGCCGGCAGCAGGGCTTCGCCACCGTGCGCCGCTCAACGGCGGAACCGGTCAGCGCCAACACCTCGGTGCTGCTCGGCGACACCATGGGCGAATTGCTGTTTCTCTATGCCCTGGCAGACAGCGCATTTGTCGGCGGCAGCCTGGTGCCCAACGGTGGGCATAACCTGCTGGAACCGGCAGCCCTGGCCAAGCCGGTGCTGAGCGGCCCGCACTTGTTCAACTTCCTCGAAATCGCCGCGCTGTTGCGTGAAGCCGGGGCGTTGCAGGAAGTTGAAGATGCCCAAGGGTTGGCGCTGGCGGTGCAGCGGCTGTTCGAACTGCCGAGTGATGCGCAGAAGATGGCCGAGGCGGGGCTCAAGGTGATGCGCGCCAATCAGGGGGCGCTGAAGCGTTTGCTGGATGGGTTGGGGCGATTGATCGACCGTTAGATCGGGTTGCCCTGACGAAAAAGATCGCAGCCTGCGGCAGCTCCTACATAGGATAGATGTCCACCCGTAGGAGCTGCCGCAGGCTGCGATCTTTTGATTTTTTGATTTTTTGATTTTTTGATTTTTTGATTTTTTGATCTTTTGATCTTTTGATCTTTTGATCTTTTGCGGGGGGATGAAACTCAATACCCCGGATTAGCCTTGAGCTGTTCCTGTGCGGCCTTGGCCAGGTCCGGCGGCAAGAAGTCCTTGTCCGGGTTGTAGTCAGCTTTCAGGTAGCGCGATAGCTCCTGCAAATCCCCCGGGTTCAAGGTGCCGGCTGCTTGCTTGAGGCGCAGGTTGTCGAGGATGTAGTCGTAGCGGGTGTTGTTGTAGTTGCGCACCGAGGTATAGAGCTCACGCTGAGCGTCCAGCACGTCGACGATATTGCGCGTCCCCACCTGATAACCGATCTCCGTGGCTTCCACCGCGCTCTGGTTGGAGATGATCGACTGGCGGCGCGCCTGCACCTGCTCGACGTCGGTATTCACCGCGCGGTGCAGGTTGCGGGTGTTTTCCACCACTTGCCGGCGCAAGGCTTCGCGTTGCTGTTCAGTCTGGTTTAGCCGGGAGTAGGACTCGCGAACCTGAGAACTGGTCAGGCCGCCGCTGAAGATCGGTATATTCAATTGCAGGCCGATGGTGCGTTGCTCGACGTCACTGCCATAACGTTGGCCCAGCGGGTTCGGGTTGCTGAAACCGAGGGCGTCGTTGTCGCCTTTCTTGTATTGCGCGACCGCATCGAGGGTCGGCGCGTGGCCGGCCTTGCGTTGTTTGAGGGTTTCTTCGGCGGCGCTGACTGCATAGTTGCTGGCCAACAGATTGAGGTTCTGTTTGGCGGCGGTGTCGACCCAGGCCTTGGCATCGTTCGGTGTTGGTGCCAGCACCGGCAACGTGTGGACGATGCCTTGAATTGAGTTGTACTGGCGGTTGGTCAGGGTGATCAGCGCTTCGAACGCATCATCTACCTGGCGTTGCGCGAGGATCCGGTTGGCTCGTGCGGTATCGTAGCTGGCCTGGGATTGCAGTACGTCGGTCTTGTCCGAGAGGCCGACATCGAAGCGTTCGTTGGATTGATCCAGCTGGCGCTTGAATGCGGCTTCTTCGGCCTTGGTCGAAGCCAGGTTGTCCTGGGCACGCAGCACCGTGAAGTAGCTGTCGGCACTTTGCAGGATCAGGTTCTGCTCGGTCGCGGAGAGCTCCAGGGCGGCTTGTTCATTCACCGCCTCGGCGGCTTGCAACTGGAACCAGCGATCGGCGCGGAAGATCGGTTGTGCCAGGGTCGCCTGATAGGACGTACCACTGCGGGTGGCGCTCATCGACGGCTGGTCGAAGTCGGTCCGGGTGTTGTTCAGGTCGGCACCGGCCGAGAGGTTCGGCAACAGGCCGGCACGGGCCTGGGGCACGACTTCCTTGCGCGCATCGTAATTGGCGCGGGCGGCAGCGAGATCGGCGTTATTGTCCACCGCTTCCTGGTAGACGCTGACCAGGTCGGTTTTAGTCGATAAGGGCGCTTCTGCTGCCCAGGCCATTCCATTGGACGCACAAGACACGGCGAGGGCCAGTGAGAGTTTGCGCAGCATGAGGCGATCCCTAGAGTGAATATTACAGCGATAATTTAAACGCCAAGGCTACGGCGCGCGGTGCAGAGCGTCAAGGTCGGCACAACCTAGCGAGTGTAGTTGTGCAGGCTTGCGGCAACAATCCGATAATTGCGCCATTCATCACGCTGTTTGCACCGGTGTTGGCGTTCTTTGTGAGTTCTGTCTAGACTGGCCACGTTCTTGTCGGGGTGCCTTGCTATGAGGCTGAGATCGGATAATTCCGGATCCCGTTGAACCTGATCAGGTTAGCGCCTGCGTAGGGAACAAGATTTCTCGTCACCCGGCGAGTCCTCTTGTGCTTCGTCCGGGATGTTGTTCGACAATCGAACAACCCTTTCGAGACCAAGCACAGCACCAGTCCCGGTGCGTCCGTGCATATCAAGTTCGCTCCGACAAATCCACTGCCTTGGATGCTGTCTGGAGAGCCCGTGATGAGTACAAAATTAAAAAATACCGCTAACTTGAGTGACTCGGCCAAAGTCGATCTGCAATCGGTTCAGCCCTTTACCCGCTCGCAAAAAATCTACGTCCAGGGTTCACGCCCGGACATCCTCGTGCCAATGCGCGAAGTCAGCCTCGACGTCACCCCGACCGAGTTCGGCGGCGAGATCAACGCGCCAGTCGTGGTCTACGACACCTCGGGTCCCTACACCGATCCGAACGTGATCATCGACGTGCGCAAAGGCCTGGGCGACGTGCGTTCGCCGTGGATCGACGCCCGTGGCGACACCGAGCGCCTGGCCGGCCTGAGCTCGAACTTCGGCCAGGAACGCCTTGCCGATGCAGAATTGACCGCGCTGCGTTTCGCTCATGTAAACAACCCGCGCCGGGCCAAGGCCGGTGCCAACGTCAGCCAGATGCACTATGCGCGTCAGGGCATCATCACCGCCGAGATGGAATATGTTGCCATCCGCGAGAACATGAAGCTTGAAGAAGCCCGTTCTGCCGGACTGTTGAAGCAGCAGCATGCGGGCCACAGTTTCGGTGCCAGCGTACCGAAAATCATCACCCCGGAATTCGTCCGCGAAGAAATCGCCCGCGGTCGCGCGATCATCCCGGCGAACATCAACCACGTCGAACTGGAACCGATGATCATCGGCCGTAACTTCCTGGTGAAGATCAACGGCAATATCGGCAATAGTGCGCTGGGTTCTTCCATCGAAGAAGAAGTGGCAAAACTGACCTGGGGCATCCGCTGGGGTTCGGACACGGTCATGGATCTGTCCACCGGCAAACACATTCACGAAACCCGCGAGTGGATCATCCGCAACTCGCCGGTGCCGATCGGTACTGTACCGATTTATCAGGCCCTGGAAAAAGTCGGCGGCGCTGCCGAAGACCTGACCTGGGAGCTGTTCCGCGACACGCTGATCGAACAGGCCGAGCAGGGCGTCGACTACTTCACTATTCACGCCGGCGTGTTGCTGCGTTACGTGCCGATGACCGCCAAACGCGTCACCGGGATCGTCAGCCGTGGCGGTTCGATCATGGCCAAGTGGTGCCTGGCGCACCACAAAGAGAACTTCCTCTACACTCATTTCGAAGACATCTGCGAAATCATGAAGGCCTACGACGTCAGCTTCTCGCTGGGTGATGGCCTGCGTCCGGGGTCGATTGCCGACGCCAACGACGAAGCACAATTCGGCGAGCTGGAAACCCTCGGCGAGCTGACCAAGATCGCCTGGAAGCACGACGTGCAAACCATGATCGAAGGCCCGGGTCACGTGCCGATGCAGTTGATCAAGGAGAACATGGACAAGCAGCTCGAGTGCTGCGACGAGGCGCCGTTCTACACCCTTGGCCCATTGACCACTGACATCGCACCCGGTTACGACCACATCACCTCCGGGATCGGTGCGGCAATGATCGGCTGGTTCGGTTGCGCCATGCTCTGCTACGTCACGCCGAAGGAACACTTGGGCCTGCCGAACAAGGATGATGTGAAGACCGGGATCATCACCTACAAGATCGCCGCCCACGCGGCGGACTTGGCCAAAGGGCATCCGGGGGCCCAGATTCGCGACAATGCCTTGAGCAAGGCACGCTTCGAATTCCGTTGGGAAGACCAGTTCAACCTCGGCCTCGATCCGGATACCGCGCGTTCGTACCACGACGAAACCCTGCCGAAGGATTCGGCCAAGGTCGCGCATTTCTGCTCCATGTGCGGGCCGAAATTCTGCTCGATGAAAATCACCCAGGAAGTCCGTGAATACGCGGCCAACCAGCTGATTGAAGCGGTCGATGTAGACGTGGCGCAAGGCATGGCGGAACAGTCCGAGCGATTCAAGAAAGAAGGCAGTCAGCTGTACCAAAAGGTGTGATCTGACCTGCGGGGCCTGAAAGGGCCTCATCGCGAGCAAGCTCGCTCCCACATTTGATTTGTGTCGTACACACATCCCCTGTGGGAGCGAGCTTGCTCGCGATGGCGATCACCACAACAACAAATGTCCCTCTGAGATAACACTCTTGAGCATTCAACCCAGTACTTACTCCCCCGACCACGCCGTGCCTCTGGCCAAGCGCGTATTCGGTGCGCGCGATCTGTTTTCCCTGTGGTTTTCCCTAGGCATCGGCCTGATGGTCTTGCAGACTGGCGCTTTGCTTGCGCCGGGCCTGGGCCTTTCGGGTTCGTTGCTGGCGATTTTTCTTGGCACTGCAGTGGGCGTTCTACTGCTAGCTGCTGTTGGCGTGATCGGAAGTGACACCGGCCTGTCGTCGATGGCCGCCCTAAAACTCAGCCTCGGCAACCGTGGCGCGAGCCTGCCGGCGGTGTTGAACCTGCTGCAACTGATCGGTTGGGGCTCGTTCGAAATCATCGTCATGCGCGATGCCGCCAGCCTGTTGGGCACCCGAGCCTTCAGCGAAGGCAGCCTGCTGTCAAATCCGCTGCTCTGGACCTTGTTCTTCGGTGGTTTGGCGACCTTGCTGGCCGTCAGCGGCCCGCTGACCTTCGTGCGACAGATCCTGCGCAAATGGGGCATCTGGCTGCTGCTGGCAGCCTGTATCTGGTTGACCTGGAACTTGTTTGCCAAGGCTGACCTGGCCACGTTGTGGGCTCAGGCCGGTGACGGTTCGCTGCCGTTTGCGGTGGGTTTTGACATCGCGATCGCCATGCCGCTGTCCTGGCTGCCGCTGATTGCCGACTACTCGCGTTTCGGCAAGCGCGCCAAAAACGTATTCGGTGGCACCGCAGTAGGGTTCTTTATCGGTAATTTCTGGCTGATGAGCCTGGGCGTCGCCTACACTCTGGCATTCGCGCCCAGCGGTGAAGTGAATGCCTTGCTGCTGGCGCTGGCCGGTGCAGGCCTGGGGATTCCATTGCTGTTGATTTTGCTGGATGAGTCGGAAAACGCTTTCGCCGACATTCACTCGGCAGCAGTGTCCAGCGGGATTCTGTTGCGCTTGAAAGTCGAGCATCTGGCGTTGACCATCGGTGTGGTCTGCACACTGATCGCGTGCTTCGCGCCATTGGCGCAATACCAGAACTTCCTGTTGTTGATCGGCTCGGTGTTCGCGCCGTTGTTTGGTGTAGTACTGGTGGAGCACTTCATTCTGCGCAAGCGCAGTGCGCAAGTGGCATCGTCGATGTTGCGCTGGCCGGCATTATTGGCCTGGTTGGGCGGGGTAAGCACCTATCACCTGCTGGCCAATTTCTACCCGGAAATCGGTGCAACCCTGCCGTCACTGGTTCTGGCAGGGCTGTTGCAGTGGGTGCTGGGCCGGGCTTTCAGCTACGGCCGGGAAACAGCTCGGGCTTGAGAATGCCATTGAGGCGCGGGTAGGGGATCTTCAGTTCGATGTGGCCCAGGGCGTAAGGCGCGATGGTGCTCACTTCGTACTTGAGGATCACCCCACCGTAGGTCAATGCCACATTCGCGGTTTTCTGGAACGGCCAGCTTTTCACGAACTCGGCTTCCTGAGCCAGCTTGGTGCTGATCAGCCAGCTGTTGTGCGCCACTTGAGCGGCCTTCCAGAACGCCTCTTCCTGCCCCGGCAGCAGCATGTCCGACAGATTCAGCACCTTGTGCTGCTGGCGCGAATAGTTGATGAAGCCACGGCCTGGCTGGCCATGGGCGCCGCCGGTATCCAGATAGCTGGACAGTTCGACGATCACCAAGCCGTCATGCTGCTCACGTACCTTGGCTTGCAAGTAGCTGCTGTGGCGGCTGCCGGCCTCACGCAGGAACTGCTCCCGGTAGGCGTTAAGCGACGTCGGCAGCGGTGCGTCCGGCGAGGTGCGGGTCATTTGCAGCAGACGCTTTTCAATGATGGCGTCCAGTTGCGGCTCGGCAGGAAAACGCAGCGTGTCGATATTTACCAGCGGGCAATCAGCTGCGCTGCAGCCCGGTTTGATTTGCTCCGAGGCGTCACGAGTGGTTTCCAGTGGTGCCCGGTAATTGGGCTGGAACAGACTTTGACAGGCGCCCAGGGTCAGGGCGATACAGGCCATGGAGGCGATTTTGACAAGCGACATGGGCGTCCTTCATGAATCAGGGAAAGGCGAAAAGTTATTCGCTTCGACTATCAGCGGGGCAGTCAGTTCGCCGCGAGGTCGTGTTGGCGTTAAATGACGACAGTTAACGCCAACACGACCTACGCTAATTAGAATTGGTTTTGCCCTCCGCCGTCTATCCTGCTGTCTGGAAAGGGGCTGCATCAACAGGCGAGAGCGCGTTAGGATGGCGCGAAGTCGAGGGGAGCCTCGGATCGGACCGCAAGTACGAGGATTGATATGACTGACGTTGCCAATGCCATTCCAACAGCCGTTGAGATCGTTCGGCGCGAGAAATGCTTTAAAGGCTTCTACCAGCTTGATCGCGTACATCTGCGCCATGAATTGTTTGCCGGCGGAATGGGTCGTGAGATCAGTCGTGAACTCTTTGTTCGCCATGATGCGGTCTGTGTGCTGCCCTATGATCCGCAGCGCGACGAAGTGGTGTTGATCGAGCAGTTTCGGGTGGGGGCCATGGGCAAAGTCGCCAATCCGTGGCTGGTGGAACTGGTAGCCGGTCTGATCGATAAGGATGAGCAACCGGAAGAAGTTGCTCACCGCGAAGCGCAGGAGGAAGCTGGACTTGTGTTCTCCGCACTCTGGCCGATGACCAGGTATTTTCCATCACCGGGTGGCAGCACCGAATACGTACACCTGTTTCTGGGGCGTTGTGACAGTACTGGGGCCGGCGGCTTACATGGGCTGGAGGAAGAGGCAGAAGATATCCGGGTGACGGTCTGGGCGTTCGAAGATGCCCTGCAGGCCGTACGCGACGGACGAATTTCCAACGCGGCAAGCATCATTGCCCTGCAATGGCTGGCTTTGAATCGCGTTGAAGTGAGGGGGTTATGGTCGTAAACAAGCAGCGCGATCGCTACCGGGTCGATCTGGTGGGGCTGCAAGCCTCTTGCGAGGCGAACTACGCTCGTTTGATGCGCCTGTTGCCAGACATGCGCGAGCAACCGCTCGCGCGGCGCATTGCCGTCACCCAGGGTGACCAGATGCTTGGCGTGCTGGCGCTGGAGGTGCTGCTGGCCTGTCCTTACACCACCACGCTGCGAGTGCGGCAGGAACACAGCCTGCCCTGGCTGCCGGTGCCGCAACTGGAGGTTCAGGTCTATCACGACGCACGGATGGCGGAAGTCGTCAGTGCCGAACATGCCCGGCGTTTTCGCGGGATCTACCCCTATCCGAATGCCTTCATGCACCAGCCGGACGAAAAAGCCCAGCTCAATGTGTTCCTCGGCGAATGGTTGAGCCACTGCCTGGCCTGCGGGCATGAGGTCGAGGTGGTGCGGTAGATGTGAACTGCGTCCACTTCGCAGGTTTCCCCTTTTAAGTTTCCCCCAGCATAATTGGGTCATTCATCATTTCAGTGATCATGCCTTGGGAGAACGCCTTGCCGAGCGTATCCACTCTAACTTCTGACGATTCAGCGCTGCTGGTGCAACTCTCTGACAGCCATCTGTTTGCCGAGGCAGAGGGAACGCTGCTGGGCATGAATACCCGTGACAGCCTGCAGAAGGTTATCGAGCTGGTCCGCACGCAACAGTCTCAGATAGATCTGATGATCGCCAGCGGCGACCTGTCCCAGGACGGCACGCTTGAGTCCTACCAGCAGTTTCGTGACATGACCCGGCAGATCGATGCACCGGCGCGCTGGATTCCGGGCAATCACGATGAACCGCGGATCATGGCCGAGGCAGCCACCCAGAGCCAGCTGCTTGAATCGGTGGTGGATCTCGGTAACTGGCGGGTCACCCTGTTGGACTCCGCCGTGCCGGGCTCCGTGCCGGGGTACTTGCAGGATGAGCAGTTGCAGTTGCTCGCCCGCTCCCTGAGCGAAGCTCCGGACCGTCATCATCTGGTGTGTTTTCACCATCATCCGGTTTCCATCGGTTGCGCCTGGATGGAACCGATCGGTCTGCGCAATCCTGAGGCGCTGTTCGCCGTGCTCGACCGCTTTCCACAGGTTCGTGCAGTGCTGTGGGGGCATGTGCATCAGGAAATCGACCGGTTGCGTAATGGCGTTCGTCTGCTGGCTTCGCCGTCGACCTGCATCCAGTTCGAACCCGGCAGCGAGGAGTTCAAGGTCGATGACCTGGCTCCGGGCTATCGCTGGCTGCGATTGCTGCCGGACGGACGGCTGGAAACCGGGGTTGAACGGGTGACCGGCTTCGATTTCCAGGTCGATTATGGCGGCCCGGGATACTGAGGTGCCAGAGCCGATTGTGTGGCGAGGGAGCTTGCTCCCGCTGGGCTGCGCAGCAGCCCCAAAAGCATTCAATCGAGTTCAGTCAGGTACATCGTGCCAGCAGGATTTACGACCGCTCCGCGGCCGAGCGGGAGCAAGCTCCCTCGCCACAGGTTTTGCATCGACAACCCAGATACATCTCAGTACAAGTCAATCCACTCCAGTCCCTGTAAACTGCCCCATCTTTGGTTAATGCACAGAGGGAACTCGCATGTCCGGTTCGATCCTGTATATCCATGGTTTCAACAGCGCGCCCGCGTCGAAAAAGGCCTGTCAGTTGATCAGCGTGATGGATCGCCTGGGCTTGACTGAGCAACTGCAGGTGCCGGCCTTGCATCACCACCCGCGAGAAGCGATCGGCCAGCTGGAACAGGCAATCGCCGAGCTTGGTCGGCCACTGCTGGTCGGCAGCTCCCTCGGCGGCTACTATGCCACTCACCTTGCCGAGCGCCATGGCCTCAAAGCCTTGTTGATCAACCCCGCCGTCAGTCCCCATCGGATGTTCGACGGGTTCCTGGGCAGCCAGAAGAACCTCTATACCGATGAGATCTGGGAGTTGACCCACGACCACGTGACGGCCCTGACCGAACTGGAAGTGCCGGCTCCCCTGGATCCACAGCGGTTCCAGGTCTGGTTGCAGACAGGTGACGAGACCCTGGACTATCGTCTTGCCCAGCAGTATTACCGAGCTTGTGCCTTGCGCATCCAGGCCGGCGGCGACCATGGGTTTCAGGGTTTTGCCGAGCAGCTACCGGCGCTGTTGAGTTTTGCCGGCATCGGCGCAGATCAGTACCAGGCGATCGATTTCACCGCACTGTGAAATCCCTGGCCTCTATTTTCATTGAATGACTAACGACGAGACCCCATGGCCACTCCCAGCGCTAGCTCTTATAACGCAGACGCCATCGAAGTCCTCTCGGGCCTCGACCCGGTGCGCAAACGCCCGGGCATGTACACCGACACCAGTCGGCCGAACCACCTCGCCCAGGAAGTCATCGACAACAGCGTCGACGAAGCCTTGGCCGGGCACGCGAAATCGGTGCAGGTCATTCTCCATGCCGACCACTCCCTGGAAGTCAGCGATGACGGCCGTGGCATGCCGGTGGACATTCACCCGGAAGAGGGTGTGTCGGGTGTCGAACTGATCCTCACCAAGCTTCACGCTGGCGGCAAGTTTTCCAACAAGAACTACCAGTTTTCCGGCGGTCTGCACGGGGTAGGTATTTCCGTGGTCAACGCCTTGTCGACTCAGGTGCGGGTGCGCGTCAAGCGCGACGGCAACGAGTACCAGATGACCTTCGCTGATGGTTACAAAGCCAGCGATCTGGAAGTGGTCGGCACTGTTGGCAAGCGCAATACCGGTACCAGTGTCTACTTTGTGCCGGACCCCAAGTACTTCGATTCACCAAAATTCTCCGTCAGCCGCCTCAAGCATGTGCTCAAGGCCAAGGCTGTACTGTGCCCGGGCCTGTTGGTCAGTTTTGAAGACAAGGCCACCGGCGAGAAAGTCGAGTGGCATTACGAAGACGGGCTGCGTTCCTACCTGGTGGATGCGGTCGCCGAGTTCGAGCGGCTGCCGGACGAGCCGTTCTGCGGCAGCCTGGCCGGTAACAAGGAAGCGGTGGACTGGGCCTTGCTGTGGTTGCCTGAAGGCGGCGACAGCGTCCAGGAAAGCTACGTCAACCTGATTCCGACTGCCCAGGGCGGTACCCACGTCAACGGCCTGCGTCAGGGTTTGCTCGACGCCATGCGCGAGTTCTGCGAATTCCGCAGCCTGCTGCCGCGGGGCGTCAAATTGGCGCCGGAAGATGTTTGGGAGCGGATCGCATTCGTCCTGTCGATGAAAATGCAGGAGCCGCAGTTCTCCGGCCAGACCAAAGAGCGGCTGTCTTCTCGCGAGGCAGCGGCGTTTGTCTCCGGTGTGGTCAAGGATGCCTTCAGCCTGTGGCTCAACGCGCACCCTGAGCTGGGCATGCAACTGGCCGAACTGGCGATCAACAACGCCGGCCGTCGTCTGAAGGCCAGCAAGAAGGTCGAGCGCAAGCGCATTACGGCAGGTCCGGCGTTGCCGGGCAAACTCGCCGACTGCGCCGGGCAGGACCCGATGCGTTCCGAGCTGTTCCTGGTGGAAGGTGATTCCGCCGGCGGTTCGGCCAAGCAGGCGCGGGACAAAGAGTTTCAAGCGATCCTGCCGCTGCGCGGCAAGATTCTGAACACCTGGGAAGTCGACGGCAGCGAAGTGCTGGCCAGCCAGGAAGTGCACAACATCGCCGTGGCCATCGGTGTCGATCCGGGCTCGGCGGACATCGCCCAGCTGCGTTACGGCAAGATCTGCATCCTCGCCGACGCCGACTCCGACGGTCTGCACATCGCGACCTTGCTTTGCGCGTTGTTCGTCCAGCATTTCCGCCCATTGGTGGACGCCGGTCACGTCTACGTGGCTATGCCGCCGCTGTACCGGATCGATCTGGGCAAAGAAATTTTCTACGCCCTGGACGAAGCCGAGCGCGATGGCATTCTCGATCGCCTGGTGGCCGAGAAGAAACGCGGCAAACCACAGGTCACCCGATTCAAGGGCCTGGGTGAAATGAACCCGCCGCAGTTGCGCGAAACCACCATGGACCCGAACACCCGGCGTCTGGTGCAGCTGACCCTGGATGATTACGACGCTACCGCGGAAATGATGGACATGCTGCTGGCGAAAAAACGCGCCGGTGATCGCAAATCCTGGCTGGAGTCCAAAGGCAACCTGGCCGAGGTTCTGGCCTGATGCGGAGCGGTTTCGCCCTGGCATTGGTGTTGTGGGTGACTTCGGTAGCGGCAGCGCCGTTGCCCGAGCTGGCGTTGCTTGCCGAGCATCCGGTGCAAGGCATGCGCGGCGGCAACCTTTCGGGGTTGGCGCTGTGCGCAAGCGAACTGTGGACGGTGTCCGATCGAGATGACGATCAGATCTATCGGCTCGACACCCGCGAGACGGTCTGGCAGGCACAGACCGTGCATGTCGACGTACCGCCCGTGCCGGACAGTGGCCTGCCGTGGAGGCTGGATATGCTCACCTGGGCGATCGGCCCTTTGCGTGGCGGCGATCTGGATTTCGAAGGCATTACCTGCGACTCGGCAGGCAATCGGTACGTAGTCAGCGAAGCCCATGCGGCGGTTCTGCAAGTGCCGTCGACGGGCGCTCCCGAGTGGTTGAACATCTCGCCGTTGCTGGTCAGTCAGGCGCGGGCCAGTGGCATGTTGCTGCACTTCAACGCGGTGTTCGAAGGACTTGCCATCAACCCTGCTGGCGACCAGCTATGGCTGGCAGCAGAACGCAGGCATCGCGGTTTGCTCACCGTACACAAGCAGCAGACCGAGTGGGATTGCGCCAACAATTGTGTGCTGATGGGCGAAGGCGGACTTGAACGGCCACCGGCCCAGGTCCGGACGACTCGCGGCCAACAGAAGGATTTCAGCGACCTGGTGTTCTATCAGGGCAAACTGTTCACCCTGGAGCGCATGGCTTACCGTGTTTGCCGCCGCACCCCGGAAACCGGGGAGGTTGAGCGCTGTTGGTCGTTTGCCGATGCGGCCTTGACCGACAACCGGCGTTACAACACCCGATACGGTACAACGGAAGCCTTGGCCATCGATGATGGCGGCGCATGGATCGGTGTCGATAACGGCAGTCATACCCGTGCCGATGGCGAGAAACGGCCGATTGTCTGGCGCTTCGCTGTACCGCAAGGTGGCTGGAGTGCCAAGTCATGAGTCAGCAACCGCCGGGCAAGCGTGCCGGCCGGGTACTGCTGGTGCTGGCCTGGGGCGCCGGACTGTTTCTGGCGACACGGTTTTTCGGCCAGTGGGAACAGCGTCAGGAAAACCCCAACGCTGTCGTCAGCTCGCAACAGCGCGAGGGTTATATCGAAGTGAAACTGGTCGGCAACGGCCAGGGGCATTTCGTCGCCAGCGGCCAGATCAACGGCCAGCCGGTGGATTTCATGCTGGATACCGGGGCGACCGATGTGTCGATTCCGGCCAGGCTGGCCGAGCGTCTTGGCCTGGAAAAAGGTGCCCCGGTGATCCTGAGCACCGCCAATGGCCGCAGCGAGGGTTATCGAACCCGGCTCGACCGCCTGCAGTTGGGCGATATCGTCTTGCGCAATGTCCGTGCGCTGGTGGCGCCAGGGCTGGGCGGCGAACAAGTGCTGCTGGGCATGAGCGCCTTGAAAAAACTTGAATTTACCCAGCGTGGTGGCACCTTGCTGCTGCGCCAGACAACGAATAAATGAGGCCCGCATGAGTGACATCCTTGCAGACAGCTTAGATGGCGTTGAGCGCCGATCGCTGGCTGACTTCACCGAAAATGCCTACCTCAACTACTCCATGTACGTGATCATGGACCGTGCCTTGCCGCATATCGGCGACGGCCTGAAACCGGTCCAGCGGCGCATCATCTACGCCATGAGTGAGCTGGGGCTGGACGCTGACTCCAAGCACAAGAAATCCGCGCGGACCGTCGGTGACGTGCTCGGTAAATTCCACCCCCACGGCGACTCGGCCTGTTACGAAGCCATGGTGCTGATGGCCCAGCCGTTCAGCTATCGCTACACGCTGGTGGACGGTCAGGGTAACTGGGGTGCGCCGGATGATCCCAAATCCTTCGCCGCCATGCGTTACACCGAGGCGCGGCTGTCGCGTTACTCCGAAGTACTGCTCAGTGAACTGGGGCAGGGCACCGCGGACTGGGGCCCGAACTTCGACGGTACTCTCGACGAACCGCTGGTGTTGCCCGCGCGTTTGCCGAATATCCTGCTCAACGGCACTACCGGTATTGCCGTGGGCATGGCTACCGACGTGCCGCCGCACAACCTGCGTGAAGTCGCCACGGCCTGCGTTCGCTTGCTGGATGAGCCAAAAGCCACGGTCGAGCAGCTCTGCGAACACATTCAGGGCCCGGATTATCCGACCGAAGCGGAAATCATTACGCCACGCGCCGACCTGCTGAAAATCTACGAAACCGGACGTGGTTCGGTACGTATGCGTGCGGTGTATCGCATCGAAGATGGCGATATCGTCGTCACCGCGTTGCCCCATCAGGTATCCGGCGCCAAGGTGCTGGAGCAGATCGCCGCGCAGATGCAGGCCAAGAAACTGCCGATGGTTGCCGATTTGCGTGATGAATCGGACCACGAACACCCATGCCGTATTGTGATCATCCCGCGCTCCAACCGGATCGATCTCGATGAGCTGATGCAACATCTGTTCGCGACCACCGAGCTGGAATCGAGCTATCGGGTCAACGTCAATATCATCGGCCTGGACGGCAAGCCGCAGCTGAAAAATCTGCGCACGCTGTTGGTGGAGTGGCTGGAGTTCCGCGTCAACACGGTACGCCGCCGCTTGCAGTTCCGCCTGGACAAGGTCGAGCGTCGCTTGCACCTGTTGGACGGTTTGCTGATTGCTTACCTCAATCTGGATGAAGTGATCCACATCATCCGTACCGAGGAACATCCAAAGGCCAAGTTGATCGAGCGCTTTGCCCTGAGCGAAATCCAGGCCGACTACATTCTCGACACCCGCTTGCGGCAGTTGGCGCGTCTGGAAGAAATGAAGTTGCGTGCCGAGCAGGATGAACTGCTCAAGGAACAGGCCAAGCTGCTGTCATTGCTCGGCAGCGAAACCAAGTTGAAAAAGCTGGTGCGCACTGAGTTGCTCAAAGATGCCGAAACCTATGGTGACGACCGTCGGTCGCCAATTGTTTCCCGTGCCGAAGCCAAGGCATTGTCGGAAAACGAGTTGATGCCGACCGAGCCTGTGACCATCGTCCTGTCGGAAAAAGGTTGGGTCCGCTGCGCCAAAGGTCATGATATCGATGCTACCGGACTCTCCTATAAAGCCGGAGACGGCTTCAAGACCTCGGCTGCCGGGCGTTCCAACCAATTCGCGGTATTTATTGACTCTACCGGGCGCAGCTATTCAGTCCCGGCGCACACCTTGCCATCGGCGCGGGGCCAGGGCGAACCGCTGACCGGTCGCTTGACGCCGCCGCCGGGGGCCAGCTTCGAATGTGTGCTGCTGCCGGAGGACGATGCGCTGTACGTTATCGCATCCGACGCCGGCTACGGTTTTGTAGTCAAGGGTGAAGACCTGCAAGCCAAGAACAAGGCAGGCAAGGCGCTGCTGAGCTTGCCGAACAACGCCAAAGTGATCCTGCCGCGTCCGGTCAGCGATCGCGAACAGAACTGGTTGGCCTCGGTGACGACGGAAGGTCGCCTGTTGATCTTCAAGATCAGCGATCTGCCGCAACTGGGCAAAGGCAAGGGCAACAAGATCATCGGAATCTCCGGCGAGCGGGTGGCCAGTCGTGAGGAGTACGTCACCGACATCGCGGTGCTGCCGGAGGGTGCAACGCTGGTGTTACAGGCCGGAAAGCGTACCTTGTCATTGAAGGCCGACGACCTTGAACACTACAAAGGTGAGCGTGGACGCCGTGGCAATAAGCTGCCAAGGGGCTTTCAACGGGTAGATGCACTATTGGTAGAAACTCCGAATTAAGCGGTCTAGAGCGCCCGATCTACGATTTAACCCGTAGATCGACGCATTCGGGCTGGAGTCGCGGCGCATATTCACGGATGATATAGCCTTTCAAGCGCCGGCGTGGCTGAGCGTTTTTTATAATTATTAAATATTTACACTGTGGATTCGCCTTGTGGCAGCCACCTGGACGGGATGATGATTGCGCTACGCCTTCCTTTTATTTTGATGCTCGCTGGCGTATTTGGCCTGGCGGGTTGCAGTACACACCAACCGGTGTCGCTCTATCAGTTGGACAGCGGAAATCCGATTCAACCCGCACAAAGCGCGGGTATGGCGGTGTTGATCGGGCCGGTGCAGATAGCCGATTACCTGCAACGCGAAACCCTGCTGCAGCGCCAGCCTGACGGCAGTCTGCAAGCGGCGACCGACGGTCGTTGGGCAGGCAGCCTTACTTCGGACATCAATCAGCTGTTGGTGCGCCAGGTTGCCGGGCATCTGGATAGCCAGCGAGTGGTACTGGCACCCGCAACCCTCGGCTTCGCGCCTGATGTGCAGGTCCTGTTGTCGATCACACGTCTGGATTCGGGTGCCTCGCAACCGGCGGTTCTCGATGCTCAATGGCGCTTGATCGATCGCCGCGGCCAGGTCCGCGACAACCGCATCATTCATTTGCAGGAGCAGCATGCCGGCAGCACGGCCGCTCAGGTCCAGGCTCAGGGCGTATTGCTGCAACGCCTGGCGGAGCAACTGTCGGTGGCCCTCAAGCCACTGGCTAACCAGCCGCCTGTAGCTGAAACACCGCGCAAATCGGCACCGGTGGCGGCAAAACCCGCCGAAAAAGACAAACCGAAGATTCCGATGGCCTCGCCGATTCGTACGGATATGGAAGTGTTTCGGTTCTAAGTGATTTGCTAACCAGCAAAGCCCGCATTGATGCGGGCTTTGTTGTTTCTGAAGGTCGGAAATGTAGAGAGCCATGTGCCGCGGCCTCTCCTCAACAACAAAAAGCCCGCAGCGATTACTCGTCTACGGGCTTTGTTGTTTCGGCCTTTTGAGCAGGGGGGCAGAGCATAACTGAGCCCCAAAAGATCGCAGCCTGCGGCAGCTCCTACGCCCGGGTCTCGTGCATTCGTGCCAGTTGTCGTTCGAGCATTGATGGATAAGGCTCCATCAGGCGCTCGACGCAGCAGGCGCCTTCAGGGCTGGCAATCGGCCGGATACGCGCGCGCTGGCGGATCAGTGCATCATCGCTGATCTTGCGTTCCACCAGCAGCAGGTTACGGCTGTGCTGAGACAGGGCGAGGGCGTCCTGGGCGGTTTCGGTCAGCAGCAGATCAATCTGGCTCAGGCCGAAGAGTTCGTTGCCCAGCGTCAATCCAAGCTGCAGTTGCAAGGTAATGCCACTGTCCGCGACTTCGATTTGCAGGGCATGGCCCAGGGCCCTGAGCAGTTCGCCGCAGCAAATGGCGTTGGTCAGGTAATCATCGCCGCTGTCTTCGCTGTGGAACAGCATCAGCGTGCTGCCGTCATTCAGGGTGTGCAGTTCGCTCTGGTAGAGAGAAGCGGCCTGATCAAGGCAGTCGCGATAGCGTTCCAGCAATTCCGTCAGACGTGCGCGGGGCAGGCGCCGCAGTTGGTCCTGAGCTCCAAGTTGTACGGCCAGGACCGCACTGTGCTGTGGTTGCGACGAGGAAACCGGTTTTGCCAGCTTTTTAGGCGCTGTCGCGACTGTTTGATCGCGCAGTTCGGCGAACGGGTCTTCTTCGTCCAGTTCGTCCTCTTGCGCGCTGACAGTATGGCGCAGCACCGGCTTGAGCCCGGCGATCGGTGCGGTTTCGTCGAAACTCGGATCGCGCAGGTTGCGTACCTCAAAAACCGGTTCCGCGTCCTCGATGTCGTCGTCATCATAGTCGGCTTCAGGATCGGGTTCGGGCTCAACCTTCTCAGGTGCGAAACTGGTGTGCAGCTGACGGGCCAGATCACCGATCTCATCCTGACGCTCAGTGGCCGGGGTATGTTCGTCGATATTGCGCAACCAGACGCGCAATTGCATCAGTGGCGTGGAGATATGCCGACCCAGGCGTAGACTCAAGGCCAGCGAGAGTGCCAGCAGAATCGCGCTGAGGATGCCCATGCTTTGCAGGCTGATGGTCATCGGCTGCTGGAACTGCTCCATGTCGAGGCTGATCCGCAGGTGCCCGGCGGTCACATCCTGAAAAGTGATCCTGGACTGATACAGGCCTTCGGCTTCTCCCAGCAGGCCGTGTTTCGGGCGCTGGCCGGCTTCGGCGAGAATCCGGTTGTCGACGCTGTAAATCGCAGCGTGGGCCACTAGCGGGTTCTTGGTCAGGTTGTTGAGCAGCACGTTGAGGCTGAGGATGTCGTTGGACACCAGCAGCTCGGTCGCTGAAGTAGCGGTCTGGATGGTCAGGCTCTGGCCGAGGGCATCTGCCTGCTCGTGCATCGCCTGTTTGAACTGCAGACCCATCACGCAGGCATAGATCACCAGGGCCAGGGCGACCAGGATCACGTTATGGCTGGCAATGCGCAATGCGATCGGTACACGGCGATGACGCAGTGCCCGGAAGATCAGCAGAAAGAAGTTATCGGTTTTAACTGGCGTAGGCCGGTTCACTGAGCTCGGCTCTTTTGTCCGTGAAGTTGACGCGCAGTATAGCGACAGGCCCTAGACCGGCAAAGCGCTGGCTGTGCCCGATGGTCACTGAATGTGGGTAGAATGCGGTTTTTTTCCACTTGCGGGGGTGCGCCTTGCGCGAAATCGTCTTGATAAACATCACGGGTGTCGACCGTCCGGGTCTGACTGCCGCCATTACCGGCGTTTTGGCCCAGGGTGGCGTGAACATTCTCGACATCGGTCAGGCGGTGATCCACGACACCCTGTCGTTTGGCATCCTGGTTGAGATTCCGAGTACCGGGCAAGCCTCGTCGGTGCTCAAGGATATTCTGTTCACTGCTTATAAGCTGGATCAACAGGTACGCTTCACTCCGGTGTCGGAAGAGGATTATCAGCTGTGGGTCGGCGGCCAGGGCAAGAAACGCCACATCGTTACCCTGTTGACGCGCAAAGTGACCGCTGAGCAATTGCAGCGAGTCAGTTCGATTACCGCCAAGTACGGTTTGAACATCGATCATATCGATCGACTGTCCGGACGTATGCCACTGGACACCCCGGCGGACCAGGGCAAAGGCTGCATCGAGTTTTCCGTGCGCGGCGAAGCGGCCGACCCGCAAGCCTTGCGTGCCGAGTTCCTCAGCGTGGCCCAGGAATTGAACGTCGATATCGCCTTCCAGGAAGACTCGCTGTTCCGGCGCAACCGTCGCCTGGCGGTGTTCGACATGGACTCGACACTGATCGAAGCGGAAGTTATCGACGAATTGGCCAAGGCGGCCGGGGTCGGTGAGCGGGTAGCCGAGATTACTGAGCGTGCAATGGCCGGTGAGCTGGATTTCCGCGCCAGCTTCAAGGAACGCCTGGCTTTGCTCAAGGGCTTGGACGTCAGCGTACTGGACTCGATCGGCGCCTCCCTGCGGCTGACCGAAGGTGCCGAGACGCTATTTGCCGAGCTCAAGCGCCTGGGGTACAAAACCGCGATTCTGTCCGGTGGTTTCAGCTACTTCGCCAAACAGCTGCAGGCCAAGCTCGGCATAGACTACGTGTTTGCCAATGAGCTGGAAGTAGTGGATGGCAAGGTCACGGGAGTGGCGGTCGAGCCGATCGTCGATGCACAGCGCAAGGCCGATCTGCTGCGCGAACTGGCCCATAAGGAAGGCTTGCGCCTGGAGCAGACCATTGCAGTGGGCGACGGTGCCAACGATTTGCCGATGCTGGCGATTGCCGGTCTTGGTGTCGCGTTCCGCGCCAAGCCGCTGGTCAAACAGTCGGCCAAGCAGGCCATATCGACCCTGGGGCTGGATGGCGTGCTGTATCTGCTGGGATTCAGGGATCGCGACGGGCAGCTCTGAAAGGGGTGAATGACCTTGTGTGGCCCCTGTAGGAGCGAGCAAGCTCGCTCCTACAGAGTTGCATTGGGGTTTGCCCCTCACCCACAGTTACAACGACTTCCACAACGAAGCAAATTCCTCTTCGGCGCTGTGCACGCCGCCGCTCGCGGCGCTGTCAGTTTTGGGCTGTTCCAGCGATTGGTACTCGAACCGGTTGAAACTGCCGGTGCTGTTCATTCGTTTGTTCAGGCCGGCGCGGTGTTCTTCGCCATTGGTATTGATCATCACCTTGTTGCCTTCCTGGAATGGCAGGCCTGGGGCGAGCAAGGTCGCGGGCAAGTCGATGGCGCTGATTTCCGGCAGCAACAGTGCCCTCAGGTACTGGCTGTTACCTTCGCTGGTGCGGATCAATTGCAAGCCGCAGGGTTGAGCGTAGGGCGCGACCAGTTCAATGCCCATCTGTGTGCCCCCGTTGCGCACCTGGCGAACCCAGCGTACCACCGCGACGCTCCAGCCTTGCGCACTCAAGTCCTGAATGCCGACCATCTCTCCTGCCTGTAATTCTCCGGGCACCTCTTTTGGCCATGCCAGGCAATAACCGCCAGGGCTATGGTTGATGATCGACAGCGCGTAGGTCGGGAAATGGTGATTGCTATCGGACTGCGGGGCACCGCCGTCGGCCTCTGTCCGCTGGTACTGGATCTCTTCATAGGGCAGCAGATTTTCTGCGTTGCCTTGGGGGTCGGCATCGAACGCATTGGCCCAGGGGTCCTGTTCGCGTTTTGCGCCCACGGATGCGCTGAACTGCGCGGTTTTGCTGACGGCTGGATGTTTGAGGATTTCACTGAACGAACGTTGCCCGCCCAGATAGAAGTGCAGCGCGCTCATGCCAATGCACAGGGTCAGGGAGCCTTGACCAGCACTGCGCTGGAACACACGTTCGGCGGCTTCGCCCCAGGCGGCGGAAAGGTGGCGCAATGTCTCAAGGCTGAGCCCGGCGGGTACGGGCAAAGGTGATTCGCGGCGTCGCTCAGCGGGAAGCTCCAGATAGTGCTTGATGGTATCGACCAGTGGCAGCGGGTTGATTCCCAGCAACAATCCTTGCTGCTCGGGGGCGAACGATGCTTTGTAGCGCGGGGGGGCGTCAAGGTTCGGGTCGATGGCAAACAGGCTGGAAGCTTGTGTCGTCGGCTGCAGCTTGACCCATTGACTCCAGGGCTCCAGCACTTCGGCCAGCCGGGCGATGTGATTCTGGCGCAGTTGATTGCAGCGTGAACAACCCATCAGCAAGGCGACCACATACGTCTGTTCGACGCTCAGATTCCGCGCCTGGCTGGCCAGCTCATCAGGGATGGCGCTGTGCTGCAAGTCATGCTGGCTGGCGATCTGGTAGAGCTGGTGCAGTTCCAGCCATAAACCTTCGGGCACTGGGCAATAGAGCTGGCTGGCGCGAATCAGCGAGCCATTGAGGCCATGCATCGCCCGTTGCACTGCAGTGCTCAGCAGCGGCCCGCGCTCCTTGCTGAAGCGCGGGGCGATGCGTATGACGATTTGTTTGTAGCCAATGGCAAGGTGGTTTTGCAGGGCCTGGCAGAGGTTGGCGATTTTGCGCTGACGTTCGTCGAGAACAATTGCCTGGCTGAGAAAATGCCGCTCCAGGTGTTTGCAGACGTAATGCACTTCGGGCCGCAGCAGTTCGAGCAGTTGCAGACGGTTATCGCTGGGTGTGAGCAGCTGGTTGAGTTCGGCGAGCCCCTTATAGAGCTGGCGCGCCGTTTCGCCGATGTTGGCCTTTGGCAGGCTGGCAATCCAGCGTTTCAGGTCGCGTGGGGTGGCTTCGCAGAACGACAGCCGTGATTGCGTGGGAATCGGGGCGCGTAACAGCAGCGAAGAGCTGGACTCATTCATGTCACTGACATACTCCGGCCGGTAAAACGGGCAGGGCCAATTATCGGTTCAGAAGTCGGGGCGACTTCCGACGCCCCGACTCTAACAGTAATGCCTGGCGGGTGCTTACGCCGAAGGCAAACCCATGCCTTGGCCCATTTGCACCGGCGAGCCGGCGGCCAACTCCTCAGCCCATTTAAGCTGATTCGGTCCGAACAGCACGACCGCGGTAGAACCGAGTTTGAAGCGTCCCAGTTCGGCCCCTTTCTCCAGATGGATCGGCGCACGTGCGGCTTCGTCGTAGCGCACGGTTTTCAGCTCGCGTTTGGGCGGAGTGACCAGCCCGGCCCAGACCGTTTCGATCGAGGCGACAATCATCGCGCCCACCAGCACCACGGCCATCGGCCCGCGCTCAGTGTCGAAAATGCAGGCTACACGCTCGTTGCGGGCGAACAGCTCCGGAACGTTTTCGGCGGTGGTCTGATTGACCGAGAAGATCCGCCCCGGGATGTAGACCATCTCGCGCAGGGTCCCGGCCAGCGGCATGTGTACGCGGTGGTAGTCCTTCGGCGACAGGTAAATGGTGGCGAAATCGCCGCCCATGAACGGCGCCGCGGCCGCGGCATCACCGCCGAGCAGCTCGAGTACGCTGAAACTGTGGCCCTTGGCCTGGAACACGCGGCCGTGTTCGATCGGGCCGAGCTGGCTGACCGCGCCATCGGCCGGGCTGAGGATCGCGCCCGGAGTCGGGTCCAGCGGCCGCGCACCGTCTTTCAAGGCGCGGGTGAAGAAGGCGTTGAAGTGCTCGTAAGCGGTCAGGTCTTCGACCAGGGCTTGCGACATGTCCACCTGATAACGCTTGGCGAACCAGGCGGTGAGGGCATTCTTGAACCAGCGCACGCGGCATTCGGCAATACAGCCGGCCAGGCGCGACAGCAGGTGATGGGGCAGCAGGTACTGGCTGAGGATAAACAAACGCTTTTTCATTAACTGTCCTTAAAAAACCTTAAATCTCTACAGGCGTGTCAGGGTGGTTGCCCCATTCGCCCCAGGAGCCGGCGTAGCCTTTGACTCGCGGATAACCGAGCGCCTTGGCCACCAGATAGGTGAAGCCAGAGCGATGGTGAGTCTGGCAGTGGGTGATGACTTCTTTGTCTTTAGTGATGCCGAGTTTATCGAGGATTTGCGGCATGTCGGTGCGGATGCGCAGGTTGCGCGCCCGATCCATGCCCGCCGTCCACTCGAAATTGACCGCGCCGGGGATATGCCCGCCCCTGGCTGCGAGGAGTTTCTCGCCGGAGTACTCCAGCGGCCCGCGCGCATCCCAGATCGCCAGGTCGGCGGCGCCCAGACGGCTTTGCAGGTATTCGCGGGTGGCGGTGGGTTCATCATGGAGAGTCAAGGCAACCGGGTCGCCGACCGCTGCCGGGATTTTGGTCGACACTGGCAAGGCGTCCGCCAGCCAGGCGTGCAGACCGCCGTCCAGATAGTGGTATCGGGAATGACCGATGACATCCAGCAACCAGATGAAACGCCCGGCCCAACCACCACCTTCGTCGTCATAGACCACATAGACAGCATCAGGGTTGTGCCCCAGTTCGCCGAACAGGGCTTCAAGTGCCGTATGGGTTGGCAGCAGGCCTGGCGCAGGTGGCAGACCAAGCTGAGTGCGCTTGGGGTCGACGAAACGTGCGCCGGGGATGTGTCCCTCGGCGTAGCGGGCATTGCTGGTCAGGTCGACCAGGATCAGTTCGCGGGCGTCGAGGCGGGCGAGCAGGTCGCCGGGCTCGATCACCAGCGCCAAGCCAGAGAAGTCAGACATGTGAGGTCTCCAGAGCACAAAGGGAAGGATTGTAGCGCAAGCGTCAGTGACTTCGGTTAGTAAAGCTATGCAGAGCTTTTTCGATGCTCTGCGCGGTTTTGCCGAAGGCCTGTACGGTAATTTCCGAGAACGGCCCACCGCCCTGATCGGCCAGCACCAGCATCACCACTCGGCCGTTGCTGCTCAGTGAGCGCACCAATAGATGCTCTCCGCCGAACTGGCTTCGCAGGCTCTCGGGCAACAGCGCCGAAAATCGGGCGTTGTTGGTCGGTGTCAGGCGAATTTGTGCCGGTTGTGCCAGCAAGCGCTGCAGCACGCTGCTCTGGCTGACTTGCAGGCTCAGCATGGCCGCGTCCCGGGGCAGGCCGGCGATCTGATGGGCGCGCAGACTGCTCTGGCTACGGTCGGCCATCAACAGCATCACCCGCCGCATCCCGCAGGCCAGCAACGCGTCGCGGGCAGCGCTGGTCAGGTGCATTGCATTGGTGAAACGGCTCGGCTCGGCCAGCAACTCTGCGCAGTGTTTGCGCCAGGTCAGCAGATCTTCAGCCGAAGGCGGTGCCGCCGGCAGCTTGGCGCTATTGATACGGTATGCGGTCCACGGCCAGAGCAATGCCTGAGCCGGGTGCCAGAGGTCGGGCATCGTATGCTGGCGTGCACTTTGAACCGCCTGCTGGTGCAATTGCTGTTGCAATTCATCCATCGGCATTTGCAGGTACAGGCTGGTCAGCAATTGCCAGCGAAGGCTGTGGGGATTATCCCAGGCATGCTGCGCCGACAGCGCGAGGCTGTTGGCCAGCAGTACGCTATTGGCTGGCTGGTTCAACCAGCGGCGCAATAGCGGATCGGCGTCCAGCCGCTGCTGCTGGCGCAGTGGATGATCGCTGTCACGGGCAATACGCAAGACCTTGACCAGTAACTGATGCTCGCGCAGCAGCAGGCGATATCCTTGCAGTACCCAGATCGGCAAGTGCCAGTGTTCAGCCAGTGCCTGGCAGAGGTCCAGCAGGCGCACACCGAACAGTTCCTGTTCGACCTTGCTTGCCGGCTCGCCCTTGCGAACTACCCGCAACTCCCAGTGTTCGAGCAACTGCGGATGGCTCAGCGCCATCGGCCAGAGCGGCGAAAGAAACAGCAAGCTGCCCCAGTGGATGTCCTGCCAGAGTCGCGCCAGGCGGCCGGCGAACAGACCGTTGGCCTGCTGCGTAGCGTGCTGGCCAATCAATTGTAACTGCCGCAATGCGACCGGGATTGCGTCCTCGGCCAACGCCGGCAGGCGCGCGAGCAATTCTTCAGTGCGCTTCAGGCCGAGGCGATTGATCGCGATCTCAAGGTTCTCCGCCGGCTCGGACATGCTGCCGTGGGTGTGTAGATTGGCTTCGCGAATAACACTGAGGGCCAGCGCGGGGCTGTCTTGCATCAACTCGGCAATATCGCGCATCGAGCTGCGGCTATTGGCGATGGCTTTGCACACCCGGTCATGACTGGCTTGCGGCACTGGCAGAACCACGCCGTCAAGGAGCGTTATCCAGCCTTCAAGGGTGTCGGGTCTGACAATTGGGACTGTCGTTTCATTAGCCATAGTTGGGCGCGATCATCATTCACAATTAACACGCCCAGTAGGGGGCAAGCTGGCTTTTCGCCTTATCGGCCTATAGTCTGGCGCAGTTTTGCCGATAAGTAGAAGAAGAGTTTGATTAGCTTCCGAATATGACCTTGAACCCGACTCAATAAGTACTCTCCTACTATGGCTAAAATCATCGGCATCATCGTCGTATTTGCGAGCGTGCTCGGCGGATACGTGCTTTCCCACGGCAAAATTGCCGCCCTGATTCAGCCTTTCGAGGTGTTGATCATCGGTGGTGCGGCCTTTGGTGCATTCCTCCAGGCCAACCCCGGCCATATGACGAAACACGTCATCAAGAAATCCCTGGGGATGTTCAGCTCGCGCTTCACTCACACCTTCTATCTCGAAGTATTGGGCCTGATCTACGAGATTCTTAACAAAAGTCGTCGTGAAGGCATGATGGCAATTGAAGGCGATATCGAAGACGCCGCCGCCAGTCCGATTTTCGCCAAGTATCCGGCTGTGCTCAAAGATGAACGCATGACCGCCTACATCTGTGACTACCTGCGCATTATGTCCTCCGGCAACATGGCTCCCCACGAGCTGGAAGGTCTGTTCGACATGGAACTGTTCAGCATGAAGGAAGATCTGGAGCATCCTTCCCACGCCGTCAACGGCATCGCCGACGCCATGCCGGGCTTCGGTATCGTCGCTGCGGTATTGGGGATCGTGGTGACCATGGCCTCCCTCGGTGATGGCGACCAGAAAGCCATCGGCATGCACGTAGGTGCGGCACTGGTCGGGACCTTCTTCGGTATTCTCGCGGCCTACGGCTTCTTTGGTCCGCTGGCCCACGCCCTGGCTCACGATGCCAAGGAAGAACTGAACGTCTATGAGGCCATCAAGGCCTCGTTGGTGGCATCGGCCTCCGGCATGCCGCCGTCGCTGGCGGTGGAGTTCGGGCGCAAGGTTCTGTACCCGTCGCACCGTCCTAGCTTCGCTGAGCTGGAACAAGCGGTTCGCGGTCGCTGAGTCATGGAGAATAATCAGCCGATTATCATCAAGCGCGTCAAGCGCTTCGCCGGCGGGCATCACGGGGGTTCCTGGAAAATTGCCTTCGCCGACTTCGCGACGGCGATGATGGCGTTCTTCCTGGTGATGTGGCTAATGTCCACGGCGACTCCGGAACAGAAGATCGCCATCGCCGGTTATTTCAAGGACCCGATCGGTTTCTCTGAAAGTGGCACGCCGTTCGTCATCGATCTGGGTGGCTCGCCGGAGCTGGCGCCGGATAAGACTATCAATCCCGAGGTCAAGACTCAGCCGCAGCCGGACAAGGTCACCATCGATACCCAGCAGGTCGAGAGCATGGCCGAACAGGTCGAGCAAGAACGTCTCGAGTTGCTGCTCCAGGAATTGCAGAACAAGGTTGAAGAGAACCCGCAGCTGCAGAAGTTCAAGGACCAGATCCTGTTCGAAATCACTCAGGATGGTTTGCGGATCCAGATCATGGATGCCGAAAACCGGCCGATGTTCGACTCTGGCAGTGCGCGCCTCAAGCCTTATTTCGAAGACATCCTGCTGGCCATGGCGGACACCATCAAAGCGGTGCCGAACAAGATCAGCGTCAGCGGTCACACCGATGCCAAACCCTACTCCGGCACCGGCGGCGGCTTCGGTAACTGGGAGCTTTCGGCCAGCCGTGCCAACGCCGCGCGCCGGGCGCTGGTTGCCGGTGGATATCCGGATACGCAGGTGGCACGGGTGGTCGGTTACGCCTCGTCGGCGTTGTTCGACCGCGTGAACCCGTTCAACCCGGTCAACCGCCGGATCGACATCGTGGTCTTGACCAAGAAAGCCCAGCGGGCCATAGAAGGCGAGCAGATTGCTCCGCAACCTCCGGCGCCGACCTCTGGCGAGGGTGAAGTGCCGGGTGCGGCAATCGACCCGAATGCCTTGCCGGCGGACCAGGAGCCATTGCCGGCCCATGAGGTGCGGCAGCGGCTGAACATCTTCGAGGACGGTGTGTTGAAGATGGATGAACCCGGGAAAAGTCCGGACAGCCCGAAACAGTGACAAACAACAAGGCCGCGATTATCGCGGCCTTGTTGTTTCGGGGTGCAGCTATTTAATAGCTGTTTTCAGGCAGGCTGGCGATGATCGAGCGATAGCTGTTCATTCGCTGTTGCTGCACGCGGCCATCTTCCAGGGCCTTGAGCAGTGCGCAACCGGGCTCGCGGTCATGCTTGCAGTCGCGGAAGCGGCAGGTGCCGATCAGATCATTGAACTCGATGAAGCCGGCTTCGACGTCGGCGCGGCTGACATGGCCGAGACCGAATTCGCGAATCCCCGGGGAGTCGATCAGTTCACCGCCACCCGGGAAGTGGAACAGCCGCGCCGTGGTGGTGGTGTGGGTGCCCTGGCCGGACAGTTCGGACAGCGGACCGACGCGGGCATCGACTTCCGGCAGCAGGGTGTTCACCAGCGAGGACTTGCCGACGCCGGACTGGCCGACGAACACGCTGATGCGCCCGTCCAGCTGCTCCTGCAATTTCTCCATGCCATCGCCGTGATGGGCCGAGACTTCCAGCACCGGGTAACCCAGCGTGCGGTAAACCGCCAGCAAGGCATTCAACGCCGGAGCGTTCTGCTCGTCGATCAGGTCGAACTTGTTCAGCAACAGCAGTGGCTTGATACCCGCATGCTCGGCGGCGACCAGATAGCGATCGATCAGGTTGGCATGGGGCTCAGGCAGCGGGGCGAAGACGATGACGATCATGTCGACGTTGGCCGCGACCGGCTTGAGCTGGCCGCGACTGTCCGGGCGACAGAGTTCGGTGTTGCGCGGCAGCTGCGCGACGATCACCCCGATACCCTGGTTGCCGGCACGCCAGACCACTTGGTCGCCGGTCACCAGCGCGGGCAGGTTGGCACGCAAGTGGCAGCGGAAAACCTGACCGGCCAGTTCGCCGTCACGGGCTTCGACCTCGACCTGCACACCGAAGTGAGCGATCACCAGCCCGGTTTGCTCGGGGCCAAGATCGCCACCCTCGAGTGCTTCCACGGCAGAGGATTCGCGTTTGGCGGCGCGGGCTGCGCGTTCACCTTGAATCTTTTCGATGCGCCAGTTTTGGCGACGATTGAGCTGGCGTTTGGCCATGGGTGTTCCGTGTCGATAATGCAGCGGTTAGGTAAAACGGCCGCGAGTTTAGCACGCCGGACAAGCTCTCTAGGCTAAACTGCGCAACTACGCCGAGGAGCCGACACATGCAAAACCCGCAGAATCTGATTTGGATCGATCTGGAAATGACCGGTCTGAACCCTGATACCGACGTCATCATCGAGATGGCGACCATTGTCACTGACAGCAATCTCAATACCTTGGCTGAAGGTCCGGTCATCGCCATCCATCACAGCGACGAAATTCTCGCTGGCATGGATGAGTGGAATACCCGCCAGCACGGCGGTTCCGGCCTGACCCAGCGGGTGCGCGACAGCCGTATCAGCATGGCTGAAGCGGAAGCTGAAACCATCGCTTTCCTGGAAAAGTGGGTACCCAAGGGCAAGTCACCAATCTGCGGTAACAGCATCTGCCAGGATCGCCGCTTCCTCTATACCCATATGAAGGCGCTGGAAAGCTACTTCCATTACCGCAATCTCGACGTATCGACCTTGAAAGAACTGGCCGCACGCTGGGCGCCGGAAGTGCGCGACAGCTTCCAGAAGGGCAGCACCCACCTGGCGCTGGACGACATTCGCGAGTCTATCGCCGAATTGCAGCACTACCGTCAGCACTTCATCAAATTTTAATGAAGGAACCTGGTCACCGTAGGAGCTGCCGCAGGCTGCGATCTTTTCGGAATCGTGAAAGATCAAAAGATCGCAGCCTGCGGCAGCTCCTACACGCGCCTTCTCGCAAGGACTGCCCGTCATGTTGCTGATGCTCTACCTGATTGCCATTACCACCGAAGCCATGACCGGTGCTTTGTCTGCCGGTCGCCGCGGCATGGACTGGTTTGGCGTGGTGTTGATCGCCTGCGTGACGGCGCTCGGTGGTGGTTCCGTACGCGACGTGCTGCTGGGGCACTACCCGCTGACCTGGGTCAAGCATCCCGAATATCTGGTGCTGACCTCGATCGCGGCGCTGATGACGATCATTATCGCGCGGTGGATGCGTCATCTACGTTCACTGTTTCTGGTACTCGACGCCGCAGGTTTGGTGGCCTTCACCCTGATCGGCTGCATGACCGCCCTGGAAATGGGCCACGGCATGCTGGTGGCGTCGGTCAGTGGGGTGATCACCGGAGTATTTGGCGGCATTCTGCGGGACATCTTCTGCAACGATATTCCCCTGGTCTTCCGCCGCGAACTCTATGCCAGCGTCTCGTTCGCCGCCGCCTGGTTTTATCTGCTCTGCGTCTATCTGCAATTGCCGAGCGAACAGGCGATTCTGCTGACTTTGTTCAGCGGCTTCCTGCTGCGCTTGCTGGCGATCCGCTTTCATTGGGACATGCCCAAGTTTGTTTATAACGACGAAGCCTGACGGCTGGCGTGTTGCCTTAGCGCCCACTCCACATGTTCCCTCACCAACTCCGACGGATAGTCCCGTCGCGCCTTCAAGGCTTCCAGCACTGGAATCGTTGACGGCGCATTCCCCAGCCCGACCGCCAGATTGCGCAGCCAGCGCTCGTAGCCGGCGCGGCGCAGTGGCGAGCCCTCGGTGCTGCTGAGGAATTTGTCTTCATCCCACATAAACAGCTCGGCCAGTTCGGCATTGTCCAGATTGTGTCGAGGTTTGAAGTCGCCTTCTCCGGAAGGGCGGGCGAAGCGGTTCCACGGGCAGACGATCTGGCAGTCATCGCAACCGAACACCCGATTGCCGATCAGTGGCCGCAAATCCTCGGGGATGGCGGTTTTCAGTTCGATAGTCAGGTAGGAAATGCAGCGCCGGGCGTCCAGCACATAGGGGCCGACGAAGGCGTTGGTCGGGCAGATGTCCAGGCACGCGGTGCAGCGGCCGCAGTGTTCGCTGGCGTGGGGCGGGTCCACGGGCAGCGGCAGGTCGACAAACAGCTCGCTGAGGAAGAAATAGCTGCCAGCCTTGCGGTTCAATACCAGGGTGTTTTTGCCGATCCAGCCGAGCCCGGCTTGTTCGGCGATGGCTTTTTCCAGCACCGGGGCGCTGTCGACAAAGGCGCGATAGCCAAAGGGGCCGATAACCGCCTGAATGCGCTCGGCCAGCTGTTGCACGCGCTTGCGGATCAGCTTGTGATAATCGCGGCCCAAGGCATAACGCGAGACATAGGCTTTTTCCGGCTGAGCCAGACGTTGCGCCATCTGGGTATCGCCGGGCAGGTAATCCATGCGCAGAGAAACTACTCTCAAGGTGCCAGGGACCAGTTCCTCGGGGTGCGAGCGTTTGCTGCCATGGGCGCCCATGTAGTCCATCTCGCCGTGATAGCCGGCGTCGAGCCAGCGTTGCAGGTGCTGCTCATGCTCGGCCAGGTCCAGGCCGCTGATGCCGACTTGCTGGAAGCCGAGCTCGCGTCCCCAATCCTTGATCGATTGGGCGAGGGCGGCAAGGTCAGTGGTAATTGCAGGCATGAGACGAGAGAAACCGGGGCTGAGGTGCGTATAATTCTGCCAGACATCGGAGCCCGAAGACGCATGCCGCAAATTAAAGACGATTTACCCGACGCGCTGTATAGCGCTGCTCAAGTTCGCGACCTTGATGCCAGCCTGATTGCGGCGGGCACGCAGGGTTTCGAATTGATGCAGCGTGCCGCGCGGGCGGTGTGGCGAGCCATGGTTCGCCACTGGCCGGATGCGCGGGAACTCAGCGTTGTCGCCGGGCATGGCAATAACGCGGGCGACGGCTATCTGGTCGCCGCGTTGGCCTTGCGCGCCGGTTGGCAGGTGCAGGTTCTGGCGGCCGGGGATCCGCAGCGGTTGCAGGGCGATGCGGCATTGGCCTATGCCGAGGCCTTGGCGGTCGGAGTCACGGTCCAGCCCTGGATCGGACCCGCTGCGTTGCGCGGCATTGTGCTGGACGCGCTGTTGGGTACGGGACTGGCCGGCGAAGTGCGTGAGCCTTACGCCAGTATCATTACCGCGATCAATGCCAGTGGTCTGCCAGTCGCCGCGGTGGATATTCCTTCGGGCCTGTGTGCCGATACCGGGCGAGTTCTGGGCGTGGCCGTACGGGCGGACCTGACGGTAACTTTTATCGGTTTGAAGCTTGGATTGTTCACCGCCCAGGCTCCGGATTGCGTTGGCGAGTTGCTGTTCAATGACCTGCAAGCCTCACCTGAACTGCTGGCCAAGGCTTGTGTAAGCGCCAGGCGCCTGATGCCGGGCAACTTGCCGCGCCTGGCAGCTCGTCAGCCCACTGCCCATAAAGGTCAATCCGGTCATCTGTTGCTGATCGGCGGCGATCGCGGTTTGGGTGGGGCAATTCTATTAAGTGCCGAAAGTGCCCTGCGCAGCGGCGCGGGCATGGTCTCGCTGGCGACCCGCAGCGAGCATGTAGTAGCGGCCTTGGCGCGTTTGCCGGAAGTCATGACGGTGGGTGCGCATTCGGCGAACCAGCTGATGGGGCTGCTTGAGCAGGCGTCGGTATTGGTGGTTGGCCCGGGGTTGGGGCAGGCCGCGTGGGGGCGCAGTCTGCTGTCGGCGGCGGTCAACGCGGCTGTGCCGCAAGTCTGGGATGCCGACGCGCTGAACCTGTTGTCCAAAGGCGGACTGGAGCTGCCTGAGGGCTGCGTGATGACTCCGCATCCGGGCGAAGCGGGGCGTCTGCTAGGGATGTCGACGGCGGACGTTCAGGCCGATCGCTTTACGGTTGCGCGCCAATTGAGCAAGAAATATTCAGCCGTCGTGGTTCTCAAAGGTGCCGGCAGCCTGATCGCCAGCCCGGATGGCCGGGTGGCGCTGTGTGATCGCGGCCATCCGGCGATGGCGACTGCAGGTCTGGGGGATGTGCTGGCGGGCCTGGTCGGCGCGCTGCTGGCGCAAGGCATGGACGCTTTCGACGCGGCCTGTCTGGCGGTCTGGTTGCATGCCAGCGCCGGCGAGCGTCTAGGCAAGTTGGGCCGGGGGCTGGCGGCCAGTGATTTGATTCCAGCCATTCGTCAGTTGCTGGAGGAGCAATCACCGTGTCTGAAGTAACTCTGTATCTGCCCGACGAAGACGCCATGATCAAGTTGGGGACGCGTATCGCTCAAGTCACCGGAGGCTGTGGGTTGATCTTTCTGGACGGTGACCTGGGGGCGGGGAAAACCACTTTGTCACGGGGCATTATCCGTGGTTTGGGGCATGTGGGGGCGGTCAAGAGCCCGACCTTTACCCTGGTCGAACCCTATGAGATCGGCGAGGTTCGGGCCTTCCATTTCGACCTCTATCGGCTGGTCGATCCAGAAGAGCTGGAGTATCTCGGCATCCGTGATTACTTCGAAGGAGATGCGTTATGTCTGATCGAATGGCCCGAGCGGGGTGCAGGCTTTTTGCCAAAGCCCGACCTGACCATTACCATTAGCCCGCATGACAGCGGACGTTCGCTGAGTTTGTTGCCCCAAGGCTCGCGTGGCGAGTCGTGGTGTGCCGCTTTGGCATTGGAATTCAAATAAATGATGGGGTTAGGTATGCGCTTTCGCGCGTTGGTTGCTGTCGTAGGACTATTGCTTACGGCACTGGCCGTCGACGCTGTGGCTGCGACACAGGTCCGCAGCGTACGCCTGTGGCGCGCACCGGATAACACGCGACTGGTGTTCGACCTCACCGGTCCCGTCCAGCACAGCGTTTTTACCCTTACGGCACCGGACCGTCTGGTCATCGACATCAATGGCGCGACCCTTGGCGGCCCGCTGAATGTCTCCTCAGCCAACACCCCGATTACCTCCATGCGCTCGGCCCAGCGCACGCCGACCGACCTGCGGGTGGTCATCGACCTGAAACAGGCCGTCACTCCGAAGAGCTTCACCCTGGCGCCGAATGCACAGTACGGCAACCGGTTGGTGGTCGATCTGTTCGACAATCCCGCCGATGCTGCGCCGATCCCACCGCCGACCAATGTCGCCACGGTGCCTGTGGTACCCGTGACTCCGGTGGAACCAACGGTCAAGTTGCCGCCAGCACCGGCCGGCAAGCGTGACATTGTCGTGGTGATCGATGCCGGTCACGGCGGCGAAGATCCGGGGGCTTCCGGCTCCCGTGGTCAGAAGGAAAAAGACGTGGTCCTGGCGATCTCCAGGGAGTTGCAGCGCCAGGTCAACGGCATGAAAGGCTTTCGCGCCGAGCTGACCCGCACTGGCGACTATTTCATTCCATTGCGCGGTCGTACCGAGATTGCCCGCAAAAAGGGTGCTGACTTGTTCGTGTCGATCCACGCCGATGCGGCACCGTCCGCCGCGGCTTTTGGCGCTTCGGTGTTCGCCCTGTCCGACCGCGGAGCCACTTCGGAGACTGCTCGTTGGCTGGCCGACAGTGAAAACCGCTCCGACCTGATCGGCGGCGCCGGCAATGTCAGCCTCGATGACAAGGACCGGATGCTTGCTGGTGTGTTGCTGGATTTGTCGATGACTGCTTCGCTGACTTCAAGCTTGAACGTCGGCCAGAAAGTGCTGAGCAACATTGGCCGGGTCACGCCGTTGCACAAGCAGCGCGTCGAGCAGGCCGGGTTCATGGTGCTGAAATCTCCGGATATTCCGTCGATCCTCGTGGAAACCGGGTTTATCTCCAACGCCAACGAAGCTTCGAAACTGGCGGCGGCCAACCACCAACAAGCGTTGGCTCGGTCCATCAGCAGTGGTGTGCGGCAGTTCTTCCAGCAAAATCCGCCGCCGGGCACCTACATTGCCTGGCTGCGCGATTCCGGCAAGATTGCCCAGGGCCCGCGTGATCACCGGGTGAACCCGGGTGAGACGCTGGCGATGATCGCAGTGCGCTATCAAGTCTCTCCGGCAGCGCTACGCAGCGCCAATAACCTGAAGAACGATGAGTTGAAAATCGGGCAGACCCTGAATATTCCGAGCACGGAACTGGCGGTCAAGGAATGAGCGAAGCAATGATCAGCGGCGCTCGTATCGAGCTGCTCAGCCCACGGCTGGCGAACCAGATTGCCGCCGGTGAGGTGGTCGAGCGCCCGGCTTCGGTGATCAAGGAACTGTTGGAAAACAGCCTGGATTCCGGTGCCAAGCGTATCGATGTTGATGTCGAGCAGGCCGGGGTCAAGCTGCTGCGAGTGCGTGACGATGGTAGCGGCATCTCTTCCGATGACCTGCCGCTGGCACTGGCGCGACATGCCACCAGCAAGATCCGCGACCTGGAAGACCTCGAGCGGGTGATGAGCCTGGGGTTCCGCGGAGAAGCACTGGCCTCCATCAGTTCCGTTGCGCGCCTGACCCTGACCTCCCGCACTCGCGATGCCGACCAAGCCTGGCAAGTCGAGACCGAAGGCCGTGACATGGCGCCCCGGGTCCAGCCGGCGGCCCATCCAGTGGGCACTTCGGTGGAAGTACGCGATCTTTTTTTCAACACCCCGGCACGGCGCAAATTCCTCAAGGCCGAAAAAACCGAGTTCGATCACCTGCAAGAAGTGATCAAGCGCCTGGCGTTGGCGCGTTTCGATGTGGCGTTCCACTTGCGCCACAACGGCAAGACCATCCTCAGCCTGCACGAAGCCCACGACGACGCAGCTCGCGCCCGGCGCGTGGCGGCGGTTTGCGGTGCCGGGTTCCTCGAGCAGGCACTGCCGATCGAGGTCGAGCGCAACGGCCTGCATCTGTGGGGTTGGGTGGGCCTGCCGACGTTCTCTCGCAGCCAGGCGGATTTGCAGTATTTCTACGTCAACGGTCGGGCAGTACGCGACAAGCTGGTCGCCCACGCGGTGCGCCAGGCTTACCGCGACGTGTTGTTCAACGGGCGGCATCCAACCTTCGTCCTGTTTTTCGAAGTTGATCCGGCGGTAGTCGACGTCAACGTGCACCCGACCAAGCACGAAGTACGCTTCCGTGACGGGCGCATGGTTCACGATTTCCTTTATGGCACCTTGCACCGCGCCTTGGGCGACGTGCGTCCGGAAGACCATCTGGCTGCACCCGTTGCGGTTGCCGGTATGGCCCGCCCTACAGGTATTGAGGCCGGCGAGTTCGGCCCGCAGGGCGAAATGCGTCTGGCGGCCAACCTGCTGCTGGAGCAGCCGCAGCCGCAACCGACGTTCAGCGCGCCGGGTTCCGGTGCCGGCGCGGGTTATCAGTACCAGTACACGCCACGGCCACAATCGACCGTGCCGGTGGCCGAAGCCCAGAGCGCTTATCGCGAGTTTTACGCACCTTTGCCAGAAAACGCGGCGGCAGCGCTTCCGGACGGCCAGGGCGATATTCCGCCCCTGGGCTATGCGCTGGCACAGCTTAAAGGCATCTATATCCTCTCGGAGAACGCTCAGGGGCTGGTGCTGGTGGATATGCACGCAGCCCACGAGCGGATCATGTATGAGCGGCTGAAAGTTGCGATGGCCAGCGAAGGCTTGAGTGGCCAGCCGTTGCTGGTGCCGGAGTCGATTGCGGTCAGCCAGCGTGAAGCGGACTGCGCCGAAGAACATATGAGCTGGTTCCAGCGGCTCGGTTTCGAGTTGCAGCGGCTGGGTCCGGAAACCCTCGCGATCCGGCAGATACCGGCGCTGTTGAAGCAGGCCGAGGCCAATCGCCTGGTGCATGACGTCCTCGCGGACCTGATGGAGTACGGCACCAGTGACCGGATTCAGGCGCATCTGAACGAGTTGCTCGGAACCATGGCCTGCCATGGCGCGATTCGCGCCAACCGGCGGCTGGCCCTGCCGGAAATGAACGGTTTGCTGCGCGATATGGAAAACACCGAGCGTAGCGGTCAATGCAACCATGGCCGACCGACCTGGACCCAAATGGGCCTGGACGATCTGGACAAACTGTTCTTGCGCGGTCGTTGATGAGCCAGCTCCCTCCCGCGATATTCCTGATGGGGCCGACGGCCGCCGGCAAGACCGATCTGGCCATCGAACTGAGCAAAGTGCTGCCCTGTGAGCTGATCAGCGTCGATTCGGCGCTGGTCTACCGCGGCATGGACATTGGCACCGCCAAGCCTTCGAAAGCGCTGTTGGCCGAGTTCCCCCATCGATTGATCGATATTCTCGATCCGGCGCAGAGCTATTCAGCGGCTGATTTCCGCCGCGATGCCCTGGCAGCCATGGCGGACATCACCGCACGCGGCAATATTCCGCTGCTGGTGGGCGGCACGATGCTTTATTACAAGGCTTTGCTCGAAGGTCTGGCGGATATGCCTGCGGCCGATCCGCAGGTGCGCGCAGAGATCGAGGAAGAGGCTGCACGCCTTGGTTGGCAGGCTCTGCACGATCAGTTGGCGGTGATCGACCCGGAATCGGCGGCGAGAATTCACCCCAATGATCCACAGCGATTGAGCCGGGCGCTGGAAGTTTATCGAGTCAGCGGCCTGAGCATGACGGCCCTTCGGCAGCGACAATCTGCGCAAAGTACTGAAGCAGCCGCTTCGGGACGTGGACAATTGCCCTATACTGTCGCGAACTTGGCCATCGCTCCAGCGAACCGTCAGGTACTGCACGAGCGAATTGCACAAAGATTCACACAAATGTTGGAACAGGGATTCATTGATGAGGTCGTAGCTCTGCGTACTAGAAGTGACCTGCATATCGGGTTGCCGTCTATACGTGCTGTAGGCTACCGACAAGTCTGGGATCATCTGGATGGCAAGCTGACGTCAGCCGAGATGCAGGAGCGTGGAATTATTGCCACGCGCCAATTGGCGAAGCGACAGTTCACCTGGCTACGCAGCTGGGCTGACCTGCATTGGCTGGACAGCCTGGACTGCGACAATCTGCCGCGCGCCTTGAAATACCTGGGAACGGTCTCCATATTGAGCTGAGTCCTTGCAATTGCCGTCTATCCTTTTGGGGGTGTGACGGCCTAAGCCATTTGTTTTTCTAATATTTTTATTTATTGATCCTTAAAGGAGTGCGGCACATGTCAAAAGGGCATTCGCTACAAGACCCTTACCTGAATACTTTACGTAAAGAGAAAGTTGGGGTTTCTATCTATCTGGTCAACGGGATCAAGCTGCAAGGTCAGATCGAGTCTTTCGACCAGTTCGTGATCCTGCTGAAGAACACCGTTAGCCAGATGGTCTACAAACATGCTATCTCGACAGTAGTGCCGGTTCGTCCAATTCGTCTGCCTAGCGCAACCGAAACCGAACAAGCGGACGCTGAGCCAGGTAACGCCTGATAGGAGTCTCCTTTGTTCTTTGAGCGCCACGGTGGTGGTGAGCGGACAATTCTCGTTCACTTGGATGGTCAGGACCCTGAGGCGCGCGAAGATCCGCAGGAGTTTCAGGAGTTGGCCATATCGGCTGGCGCCGAGACCGTCGCGTTTTTTAACGTGCCGCGTCATCGGCCAACCGCCAAATACCTGATTGGCAGTGGCAAGGTCGAAGAATTACGCGACCTGGTCAAAGCCGAGCAGGTAGATCTGGTGATTTTCAATCACGTCCTCACGCCCAGTCAGGAACGTAACCTCGAGCGTGTTTTCGAGTGTCGCGTGATTGACCGTACGGGCTTGATCCTCGATATCTTCGCCCAGCGCGCCCGCACCCATGAAGGCAAGCTCCAGGTCGAACTGGCCCAGCTTGACTACATGAGTACGCGACTGGTTCGCGGCTGGACTCACCTTGAGCGGCAGAAAGGCGGTATCGGTCTGCGCGGCCCGGGTGAAACCCAGCTCGAAACCGACCGGCGTCTTTTGCGGGTCCGCCTGCGGCAGATCAAGGGGCGACTGGAAAAGGTCCGCAGTCAGCGTGAGCAGTCGCGTCGCGGCCGCAAACGTGCCGACATCCCGACGGTTTCACTGGTAGGTTATACCAACGCCGGCAAATCGACGCTGTTCAACTCGGTGACCGACTCCGACGTCTTCGCGGCCAATCAGCTGTTCGCCACGCTCGACCCGACCCTGCGCCGTCTCGAACTCGACGACCTGGGTCCGATCGTACTGGCCGATACCGTGGGTTTCATCCGTCACTTGCCGCACAAACTGGTCGAGGCTTTCCGGGCTACGCTCGAGGAGTCGAGCAACTCCGACCTGTTGCTGCATGTGATTGATGCCCATGAGCCGGAACGTATGGCGCAGATTGAACAGGTCATGGTGGTGCTGGGCGAGATCGGTGCTCAAGACTTGCCGATTCTGGAGGTCTATAACAAACTCGATTTGCTCGAGGGCGTGGAGCCGCAAATCCAGCGTGATGCCGACGGCAAACCGCAGCGGGTCTGGTTATCGGCGCGGGACGGTACGGGACTGGACTTGCTTAAACAGGCTGTCGCAGAGTTGCTTGGCGATGATTTATTCGTTGGCACCTTGCGCTTGCCGCAGCGTTTTGCTCGACTGCGCGCTCAGTTCTTCGCCTTGGGCGCAGTTCAGAAGGAAGAACACGACGAAGACGGCATCAGTTTGCTGGCTGTTCGCTTGCCACGGGTCGAGTTGAATCGACTGGTGAGCCGCGAAGGTCTGCAGCCGCTGGAATTCATCGAACAACACACTTTGCAATAAAAGCCTGAAAAAGCGGTTGTGCCGCTGTGGCAGGCATTCTGTAGCATTGGTCGGCGCGCCGTGGGTGCGTCTTTGCTTTATCAGATGGAGAGCGCTATGGCTTGGAATGAGCCGGGTGGCAACTCGAATAATCAGGATCCTTGGGGTGGTAAGCGCCGTAATAACGGCGACCGCAAGGGGCCACCAGATCTCGACGAGGCCTTCCGAAAGCTACAGGAAAGCCTGAATGGGTTGTTCGGTGGTGGTAAAAAACGTGGTGACGACGGTGGTGGTTCGGGCAAGGGCGGTGGTTACGGCTTGCTCGGCATCGGCCTTGTCGTGCTCGCGGCTGTCTGGCTGTACAGCGCGGTTTACGTAGTCGACGAGCAGGAGCAGGCCGTGGTGCTGCGCTTCGGCAAATACTACGAAACCGTCGGTCCGGGCCTGAACATCTACTTCCCGCCGATCGATCGCAAGTACATGGAAAACGTCACGCGTGAGCGTGCGTATACCAAGCAGGGTCAAATGCTGACTGAAGACGAAAACATCGTCGAAGTGCCGCTGACCGTGCAGTACAAGATCAGCAACCTGCAGGACTTCGTGCTGAACGTCGATCAACCGGAAATCAGCCTGCAGCACGCGACCGAGAGTGCCTTGCGCCACGTGGTGGGTTCCACCGCGATGGATCAGGTGCTGACCGAAGGTCGTGAACTGATGGCCAGCGAGATCAAGGAGCGTCTGCAACGCTTCCTCGATACCTATCGCACCGGTATCACCGTCACTCAGGTCAACGTTCAGAGCGCAGCTGCACCGCGTGAAGTCCAGGAAGCCTTCGATGACGTGATCCGCGCTCGTGAAGATGAGCAGCGTTCGCGTAACCAGGCTGAAACCTACGCCAACGGCGTCGTGCCGGAAGCCCGTGGTCAGGCCCAGCGTATCCTTGAGGATGCCAACGGTTATCGCGACGAAGTCGTCTCCCGTGCCAAGGGTGAGGCCGATCGCTTCACCAAGCTGGTGGCCGAGTATCGCAAAGCCCCTGAAGTCACCCGTGAGCGTCTGTACCTGGACACCATGCAGGAAGTCTTCAGCAACACCAGCAAGGTGCTTGTGAGCGGCAACAAGAATGGCCAGAGCAATCTGCTTTACCTGCCGCTGGACAAGATGATCGATAGTGGCCGTAGCGGCACTGCGCCGGTAACCGGCGCGGCAGCAGTGGGCGGCACCGATGTGAGCACGCGCAGCGCAGCGGATTCGCAGCAACAGCCAACGCGTTCCAGGGAGAGTCGCTGATGAGCAATAAATCGCTGATCGCCCTTATTGTCGGCGTCGTCGTGGCCATCGCTGCCTGGAACTGCTTCTATATCGTGGCTCAGACCGAGCGTGCGGTGTTGCTGCAGTTCGGTCGAGTGGTCCAGGCTGACGTTCAACCGGGCCTGCATGTGAAAGTGCCTTACGTCAACAAGGTGCGTAAGTTCGACGCGCGCCTGATGACGCTGGATGCACCGACACAGCGCTTCCTGACGCTGGAAAAGAAAGCCGTCATGGTCGATGCCTACGCCAAGTGGCGGGTGAAAGATGCCGAGCGCTTCTACACCGCGACTTCCGGTCTCAAGCAGATTGCTGACGAACGCCTTTCGCGTCGTCTGGAATCGGGCCTGCGTGACCAGTTTGGTAAACGCACCCTGCATGAAGTGGTTTCCGGTGAACGTGACGCGCTGATGTCGGATATCACGGCTTCGCTGAACAAAATGGCCAACAAGGAACTGGGCATCGAAGTGATCGATGTTCGGGTCAAGGCCATCGATCTGCCGAAGGAAGTGAACCGCAGTGTGTTCGAACGTATGAGCACCGAGCGTGAGCGTGAGGCTCGCGAGCATCGCGCCAAAGGTAACGAGCTGGCAGAAGGCATTCGTGCCGACGCCGATCGTCAGCGTCGCGTGCTGCTGGCTGAGGCTTATCGCGAGTCGGAAGAGGCTCGCGGTGATGGCGACGCCCAAGCCGCTTCGATCTATTCCAAGGCCTACGGTCAGGATCAGGAGTTCTACGCGTTCTACCGTAGCCTGCGCGCCTACCGTGAAAGCTTCGCGAACAAAACCGACGTCATGGTTCTGGACCCAAGCAGCGACTTCTTCCGTTATCTGGAAAAGCCCAAGCCTTGATTCAGTACTCATCCGGCAACACCCCGTCGAGCGGCTAAAGCGCTTGGCGGGGTGATCCTTTGGGAAAACGGGTGTATGATGCGGCAGCCGGGAAATTCCCGGCTTTTTTGCGTCTGCATGTTTGATTGCTGTTTTTTATTGCACGGCGTCGAGTTGAATGACTCGACAGTTTTTTCGAGGAAAGTGGTTGGCGAAGCCGATTTCAGGCTGTTCGTCCCGTTGTTCATGCGCGGGAGGTAACCATTTTCTGCTTCACTCAAGGCTTGCCCGAGGGCTTGCCGCCCGGATCATAGGGGAATGGTGTAATGGCAACGGTAGACCGCTGGCTGCTGCCAGATGGCATCGAAGAAGTACTGCCACCAGAAGCAGCGCGCATTGAAGTAGCGCGTCGTCAGGTGTTGGATCTGTTCCAGAGCTGGGGTTACGAGTTCGTCGTGACTCCTCATATCGAGTACCTGGAATCCCTGCTGACCGGCGCGGGCCAGGACCTCGATCTGCGTACCTTCAAGGTGATCGACCCGCAATCGGGCCGGCAGATGGGGTTTCGTGCCGACATCACGCCGCAAGTGGCTCGCATCGATGCGCACACCCTGCGTCGCGAAGGGCCGAGCCGTCTGTGCTATGCCGGCAGCGTTCTGCATGCACAGCCGCGCGCCTTGTCGTCCTCGCGCAGCCCGATCCAGCTGGGTGCCGAGTTGTATGGCGATGCCAGTCCGAGCAGCGACGTTGAAGTCATCAGCCTGATGCTGGCTATGCTGCAACTGGCCGACGTTCCGGATGTGCACATGGACCTCGGTCATGTCGGCATCTATCGCGGCCTGGCCCGTGCCGCCGGTTTGTCCGGTGAAGTAGAACAACAATTGTTCGACGCCCTGCAACGCAAGGCGATCGATGAGGTCATTACCTTGACCGAAGGCCTGCCCGCCGATTTGTCGGGCATGCTGCGAGCTTTGGTCGATCTGTGCGGCGGTCGTGAAGTACTGCCCGCTGCCCGCGAGCGTTTGGCCAATGCGCCGGCTCCAGTATTGGCGGCGCTGGACGATTTGCTGGCAATTGCCGAGCGATTGTCCGCACGTTTCCCCGAGTTGCCGCTGTACTTCGACCTGGGTGAGTTGCGCGGTTACCACTACCACACCGGTGTGGTGTTCGCGGTATTCGTACCGGGGGTTGGCCAGTCCATCGCTCAGGGCGGTCGTTATGACGACATCGGCGCCGACTTCGGTCGTGCCCGTCCGGCGACTGGTTTCTCTACCGATTTGAAAACCCTGGTGACCCTGGGGCGTGCTGAAGTCGAGCTACCGTCTGGCGGTATCTGGATGCCTGACAGTACGGACGCAGCACTCTGGCAGCAGGTTTGTCAGTTGCGCAGTGAGGGTCAGCGTGTCGTTCAGGCGTTGCCTGGGCAACCTTTGGCCGCCGCCCGTGAAGCGGACTGCGACCGGCAATTGATTCAGCAGAACGGGCTTTGGCAAATATTGCCGCTGGCTTCTTGAGTTTTCCTGCCGGCCGTTGCCGGCACCAAGTTTGCGCGAATGAGGACAAGTGTTATGGGTAAGAATGTCGTAGTCCTGGGCACCCAATGGGGTGATGAGGGCAAAGGCAAGATCGTTGATCTGCTGACCGAACATGCTGCCGCGGTAGTGCGCTATCAAGGTGGCCACAACGCCGGTCACACGCTGGTGATCGATGGCGAGAAAACTGTCTTGCACCTGATCCCGTCGGGCGTGCTGCGCGATGGCGTGCAGTGCCTGATCGGTAACGGTGTAGTGGTTGCACCAGACGCCTTGCTGCGTGAAATCATCAAGCTGGAAGAGAAGGGTGTACCGGTGCGCGAGCGTCTGCGTATCAGCCCGTCCTGCCCGTTGATCCTCTCCTACCACGTGGCGCTGGACCAGGCCCGTGAGAAAGCCCGCGGCGAACTGAAGATCGGCACCACCGGTCGCGGCATCGGCCCGGCGTACGAAGACAAGGTTGCACGTCGCGGTCTGCGTATTGGCGACCTGTTTCACCGCGAGCGTTTCGCCGCCAAGCTGGGCGAGTTGCTGGATTACCACAACTTCGTACTGGTCAATTACTACAAAGAACCGGCGATCGATTTCCAGAAAACGCTCGACGAGTGCATGGAATACGCCGAGCTGCTCAAGCCGATGATGCTCGACGTCACCGCCGAACTGCATGATCTGCGTCGCGCTGGCAAAGACATTATGTTCGAAGGCGCCCAAGGCTCCTTGCTGGACATCGACCACGGTACCTACCCGTACGTCACCAGCTCCAACACCACTGCTGGCGGCATCGCTACCGGTTCGGGTTTTGGTCCGATGTACCTGGATTACATCCTCGGTATCACCAAGGCATACACCACTCGCGTGGGCTCGGGTCCGTTCCCTACCGAGCTGTTCGATGACATCGGTGCATTCCTGGCCAAGCGTGGCCACGAGTTTGGCGCTACCACCGGCCGTGCCCGTCGTTGTGGCTGGTTCGATGCTGTGATCCTGCGTCGCGCTATCGATGTGAACAGCATCTCCGGCCTGTGCCTGACCAAGCTCGACGTGCTCGACGGTCTTGAGACCATCAATATCTGCGTGGGCTACAAGAACCAGGATGGTGCGGTGATCGACGCACCGACCGACGCCGACAGCTACATCGGCCTGGAACCGGTATACGAAGAAATGCCGGGCTGGACCGAGTCGACCCTCGGCGCCAAGACCCTGGAAGAGCTGCCTCAGGCTGCTCGCAACTACATCAAGCGCGTCGAAGAATTGGTCGGCGCGCCGATCGACATTATTTCGACGGGCCCGGACCGCAACGAGACCATCGTTCTGCGCCATCCGTTCGCTTAATAAGTCGTTGATGTAAAAGACAAAGGGCCCTTCTCGGGGCCCTTTTTCGTTTCTGTCGGTCAAACGGCACGACCCTTGCTGTGATTCCCTTTTCCTGGCTGCCATCAATTTAATGGCGTCCTAGCAGAGGGATTTCCCGTGTCGGCCGTTCTCTCACTGTTACAAAGCCGTTTATTGCGGCCTGTGTTCGTTACCCTTGGTATCGCCCTTTTAGTGCAGGTACTGGTGGCCGTCGCTCTGACCCGGAGCACGGTGACCGCACTGGAAGCCGATCTCGGCAATAGCCTGGGGGTCGATAGTCAAAAACTCGCCGGCGAACTCGAGCAAGCGGGACGTGAAGTTACGTCGAGTCTCGACAGCCTGTCTGCCAGTACCCGTCAACGGCTTACCGCAGGGTTGTCCTCGCGGCTGCAAGACGAGCAAGCACAATTGCGCGCGACGCTGGAAAAGGGTCTGAAGGACTCGGCCAATGACATGGCCCAGCTGCTGGCTTCCGTGGCCCCGCGGGCTATGTGGGACAGTGATGTGCCGACCCTTTCCGAGTTCGCGCGACGTGCCCAACGCAATCCCAACGTGCTGTTCGTGGTGTATGACGACGCCACTGGGCAGCACCTGACTCGCTATATGAATCGGGAGAACCCGGTTAACAAGGCGTTGCTGGAAAAAGGCCAGGGCGATCGCGCAATGGATAAAATCCTCGATGCGGCGAAAAACGATCCTTCGGTCTACTACCTCGAAGCCTCGATCAACCCTAATGGCGTGGAAATCGGCAAGGTCTTGATGGGTGTCTCCACCGCGTCGGTGGAAACCGATCTGGCGGCGCTGGACAAGCGCTTCTCGGCCTTGATCGCCAGCGGTGATCAACTGGTGGGCGACAGCCTCAAAGGTGCAGCGGCTGACAGCGCCACGACCATGCAGGCGCGCTTGCAGTCGGCGCAAGCCACCGCCTCCGACATGAAAGACAACACCACCAGCACTGTGCAGGAGGCTGCGGCAACCTTGCGCTGGCGGATTGGCATGGGCCTGGCGCTGGTCGGCTTTGGTGTCCTGCTGTTGCTGGCGGTGGTGCTGGGGCGTCGGGTGGTCAACAGGTTGCATCTACTGATCGCGGCGCTGAATGATCTGGCCGCTGGTGAAGGCGATTTGACCAAGCGCGTCCAGCTCAACAGCAAGGACGAGATTGGTGAGATGGCCTCGGCGGTCAATCGGTTTGTCGACAAGTTGCAGCCGATCATTCGCGAGGCGGGCGATGTGGCGCAGCGTACGGGCGTGGAAATCGGCGCCATGACCTTGCGCAATGCCGGTGCCGATGCGGCGGCAGCGGCGCAGCGTGACGAGGTGGCCGAGAGCCTTCGCGCGCTGTCGCAGATGGCCGATGAAGCGCAGGCCGAAAGCCATGCCATGCAGGCAGCCCTGCAGCAGGTGGTGGATATCCGTCAGGCGACCGACGAGAGCACCCGTACCTCGGCTCAGGTCGGAAGTCTGATCGAAGCCTTGGCCGGGCAGGTGGATAGCGGCGCCAAAGTGATCGAGCGGCTGGCGCAACAAAGTGAGCAGATCGAAGTGGTGCTTACGGTGATTCACGGAATTGCCGAGCAGACTAACCTGTTGGCGCTGAACGCAGCCATCGAAGCGGCCCGTGCCGGTGAAACCGGGCGTGGCTTTGCCGTGGTGGCCGATGAAGTGCGGGCACTGGCGAGCAAGACCCAAAGCTCTACCGGCGACATCCAGGCGCATATCGGCGCCTTGCAGCAAGGCGCCCGTGAAGCGGTAGCGGCGATTGGCCAGGCAGGTCGGCAGGCCAGCGAAGGTTTGTTGGTGTTGCGCGACAGTGCACGGCTGCAGCAGTCGGTGCAGGCCTCGGTCGAGCAGGTGCATGCGGCGATTGGTCTGGCGACCCAGGCGGCCGCCCATCAGGCACAAGGCGCGCATGCGGTGCGTGGGCGGGTAGAAACCATCCATGCCCAGGCTGAGCGGGCGGCTCAGGCGGTGGTGGAAACCACAGCCAGCGGCAAGGTGCTGGATGGGCTGGCGGCGCAGTTGAAAGCCAGTCTGGGGCAGTTCAGGGCCTAAGAGGCTCAAAAAGATCGCAGCCTATCGGCAGCTCCTACAATTTGAGTGCATCCACAATGCTGCGGGTGTACTCGGTCGGCGTAGGAGCTGCCGCAGGCTGCGATCTTGGCGTATTCAGCGACTCAAATACATCCGAGTCGTCAGCAGATAAACCGGCAACCCCGACACCAGAATCAACAACGCCGCATAGGGCGCCGCCGCCGCAAACTCCACATTTGCGGTATGCGCCCAGACTTCCGTCGCCAGGGTGTTGAGCCCGGTCGGGCTCAGCAGCAGGGTCGCCGTCAGCTCCTTCATCGCATCCAGAAACACCAAGGCAAAGGCGGCCCCTAGCGCCGGGAAGATGATCGGCAGGGTTACCCGGACAAAGGCGCTGAAGGACGATGCGCCGAGGGTTCGCGCAGCCCTTCCAATTGCGGTGCAGCCTTATTCAGGGCAGTGCAGATCGGCGCCTGAGCCAGCGGCAGAAACAGTGGTCAGGCCGCGACGCAGGGTGTTTCGAAACATTCGCAGGGTTCCTCACTGGCGCATTGAAATATATTGTTACATTGATAAGCGATATCGTTTCTCATGTGCGCCCGGCGGGGTGGGGCTTGGAATATTTGCTAGGTGGGATGAGCGCAGAGTCTGTGGCGAGGGGGCTTGCCCCCGCTGGGCCGCGTAGCGGCCCTAAAGCCTGTAAACGCTTTGTATCAGGCACTCCACGCTCACCGACTTTACGACTGCTGCGCAGCCGAGCGGGGCGATGCGGCGTTCCGACAAGCCCCCTCGCCACAAATGCGGTTCTGCTCTTTGGTGGGAAAATGTTGGGAGTCGGAAACGCAAAAACCCGCTTTCGCGGGTTTTTGTGAAGCTTCAAAGCAACGCTCTGAAGTTTGAATTGGTGCCCAGAAGAAGACTCGAACTTCCACGACCTTGCGGTCACCAGCACCTGAAGCTGGCGTGTCTACCAATTTCACCATCTGGGCAGTATCAGCAGCGTTGTCCGCTGTTGATGAGGCGCACTATACGGAGAGCGTTTTGATCTGTAAACCCCTGTTTTGGTTTTAATAAATCAAATACCTGGAATGCAAAAACCCGCTTTCGCGGGTTTTTGTGAGAGTCTGGAGATTGATGTAATCTCCAGCTCTTGAATTGGTGCCCAGAAGAAGACTCGAACTTCCACGACCTTGCGGTCACCAGCACCTGAAGCTGGCGTGTCTACCAATTTCACCATCTGGGCAATATCGACATGCGTCTGCGTCGTCGATGGCGCGCACTATACGGACCACCTTTTTAACTGTAAACCCCTGTAATCAAAAATACCTGGAAAATTTCGCGAGCGGCATTCAGTTAGGTTTTCTATGCTTGGCAAAGGGCTTTTAAGGTGCTGTCCGAGCCTGAAATTTCCCGTTTCAATACGCGTATGCCAAACTAACCCGCATATAGACAAGGTGAAAACTCTCTAATGGCCGATTGGCAGTCCCTCGACCCCGAGGCCGCTCGTGAAGCGGAAAAATACGAAAACCCTATTCCTAGCCGCGAACTGATCCTCAAGCATCTTGCTGATCGGGGTTCGCCGGCTAACCGCGAGCAGTTGGTGGAGGAGTTCGGTCTAACCACAGAAGACCAGCTCGAAGCCCTGCGTCGCCGTCTGCGCGCCATGGAGCGCGATGCTCAACTCATCTATACCCGTCGCGGCACCTATGCGCCGGTGGACAAGCTCGATCTGATCCTCGGTCGCATCAGCGGTCACCGCGATGGCTTTGGTTTCCTGATCCCGGACGACGGCAGTGACGACCTGTTCATGAGCCCGGGGCAAATGCGCCTGGTGTTCGACGGTGACCGTGCGCTGGCCCGGGTTTCCGGCCTGGACCGTCGTGGTCGCCGTGAAGGCATGATCGTCGAAGTGGTTACCCGTGCTCACGAAAGCATCGTTGGCCGGTACTACGAAGAAGGCGGCATCGGTTTCGTCGTTGCCGACAATCCGAAGATCCAGCAAGAAGTGCTGGTCACGCCGGGTCGCAATGCCAGCGCCAAAGTCGGTCAGTTCGTCGAAGTGAAGATTACTCACTGGCCAACGCCGCGCTTCCAGCCGCAAGGCGACGTAGTGGAAGTGGTGGGCAACTACATGGCGCCGGGCATGGAAATCGATGTCGCGCTGCGTACATACGATATTCCTCACGTCTGGCCTGAAGCGGTCTTGAAAGAAGCCGCCAAGCTCAAGCCGGAAGTCGAAGAGAAAGACAAAGAGAAACGCGTCGATCTGCGCCATCTGCCATTCGTCACCATCGACGGTGAAGATGCTCGCGACTTCGATGACGCGGTTTACTGCGAAGCCAAGCCAGGCAAGCTGCGCCTGTTCTCCGGTGGCTGGAAGTTGTACGTGGCGATTGCCGACGTTTCCAGTTATGTGAAGATCGGTTCGGCGCTTGACACCGAATCCCAGGTCCGTGGCAACTCGGTGTATTTCCCCGAGCGCGTGATACCGATGCTGCCTGAGCAGCTGTCCAACGGCCTGTGTTCGCTGAACCCGCACGTCGATCGGTTGGCCATGGTGTGCGAGATGACTATCTCGAAAACCGGCGAGATGACCGATTACCAGTTCTACGAAGCGGTGATCCACTCCCAGGCGCGCCTGACCTATAACAAGGTCAGCACCATCCTCGAGCAGCCGAAAACCAGCGAAGCCAAGCAACTGCGCGGCGAATACGCAGGTGTCGTGCCGCACCTCAAGCAGCTGTATGCGCTGTACAAGGTGTTGCTCGGTGCGCGGCATATCCGTGGTGCGATCGATTTTGAAACCATGGAGACCCGAATCATCTTCGGTTCCGGGCGCAAAATCGCTGAAATCACCCCGACCGTTCGTAACGACGCGCACAAGCTGATCGAGGAATGCATGCTGGCGGCCAACGTGGCCACCGCTGAATTCCTGAAAAAGCACGAAATCCCTGCGTTGTATCGGGTTCACGCCGGTCCGCCGCCGGAACGTCTGGAAAAGCTTCGCGCGTTTCTGGGTGAGCTCGGTCTATCGCTGCACAAGGGCAAAGACGGTCCGTCGCCGAAGGATTACCAGGCACTGCTCGCCACCATCAAGGATCGTCCGGATTTCCATCTGATCCAGACCGTCATGCTGCGCTCGTTGAGCCAGGCGGTTTATAGCGCCGATAACCAAGGCCACTTCGGCCTGAACTACGACGCTTATACCCACTTCACTTCGCCGATTCGTCGTTATCCGGATTTGCTCACGCACCGGGCGATCCGCAGCGTCATCCACTCCAAGCAGAACACTCCGCACGTCAAGCGTGCCGGTGCCATGACCATTCCGAAAGCGCGTATCTATCCGTACGACGAAGCGGCGCTGGAGCAGCTCGGCGAGCAATGCTCGATGAGCGAGCGGCGTGCCGATGAAGCGACCCGCGACGTAGTGAACTGGCTGAAGTGCGAGTTCATGAAAGATCGCGTCGGCGAGTCGTTCCCGGGTGTGATCACCGCGGTGACCGGTTTTGGTTTGTTCGTCGAGTTGACCGATATCTATGTCGAGGGTCTGGTGCACGTTACCGCCTTGCCAGGTGACTACTACCACTTCGATCCAGTGCATCACCGCCTGGCCGGTGAACGTACCGGTCGCAGCTTCCGTTTGGGCGACACCGTGGAAGTGCGGGTCATGCGGGTTGACCTGGACGAACGCAAGATCGACTTCGAGATGGCCGAAAAAACCATCAGCGCGCCGATCGGTCGCAAAAAACGTACGGCGGGTGTCGATGTGCCTGCGGCCAAACCTGTTCCTGAGCCGGCAACGGCAAAAACCGGGCGGCGTACCGCGGCAGACAAAAAATCCGGCGAAGCTTACCGTCCTAGCGACGCCGCGGCGAAAAACGCCGAGCTGCGTAAAAGTCGTGAAATGAAGCAGGCGTTGCTGTCTGAAGCGAAAAGCGGCGGTAAAGCGCCGTCTGCGGGAAAGTCCGGCAAGTCGACGCCAGACAAGGCGACGGGCAAGCCAGCCAAACCGAGTAAACACCGTAAAGGCCCGCCGAAAGCGGGCTCGGCTCCAGCCGCGAAAAGCGGCGGAGTGCGTAAACCTAAGGCCAAGTCATGAGTCAGTTGGAAAAGATCTACGGCGTACATGCGGTAGAAGCGTTGTTGCGCCATCACCCGAAACGGGTCAAACAGATCTGGTTGGCTGAGGGTCGTAATGATCCGCGGGTCCAGGTGTTGATTGAGCTGGCCAACGAAAACCGGGTGTCCGTCGGCCAAGCCGAAAAGCGTGAGCTGGATGCCTGGGTCGAAGGCGTGCACCAGGGCGTGGTCGCGGACGTCAGTCCGAGCCAGGTCTGGGGCGAAGCGATGCTCGATGAACTGCTCGATCGCACTGAAGGCGCGCCACTGATCCTGGTGCTCGATGGCGTGACCGATCCGCACAACCTCGGCGCTTGCCTGCGTTCGGCGGATGCGGCGGGCGCTTTGGCGGTAATTGTGCCGAAAGACAAATCGGCAACCCTGACGCCGACTGTACGAAAAGTAGCCTGCGGTGCGGCGGAAGTGATTCCATTGGTGGCCGTGACCAACCTGGCGCGCACCCTGGAAAAACTCAAGCAGCGGGGCTTGTGGGTCGTCGGTACGGCGGGCGAGGCTGAGCAGGATCTGTATCAGCAGGACCTGACTGGCCCGACCATCCTGATCATGGGCGCGGAGGGTAGCGGGATGCGTCGCCTGACTCGCGATCTTTGCGACTATCTGGTGCGCCTGCCAATGGCTGGCAGTGTCAGCAGTCTCAACGTTTCCGTGGCGACCGGTGTCTGCCTGTTCGAAGCCCTGCGTCAGCGCGGTGTTAAAGCGGCTGCCAAAAAGTCCTGACACACCTCTCTGTAGGAGCTGCCGCAGGCTGCGATCTTTTGATTTTTCTTTTTAGAAGATCAAAAGATCGCAGCCTGCGGCAGCTCCTACGGTCGTTCGGCTCGCGATCGATGCGATTGTTCAAATAATCACCAATCACCTTGCGTCGCTCTCGCCCCTTCTCTACAATTGCGCCCCTTGCTATGACGGCAGGCACGCATGTGTCTATCGCAAGCAAGTCCACAGTGTCATTCACTCCTTGTCTGACCGCTTTTGAGCGGCAGGCTACAACCCGTAAGGAGCATTCATGCGTCATTACGAAATCATCTTTTTGGTCCACCCGGATCAAAGCGAGCAAGTCGGCGGCATGGTAGAGCGTTACACCAAGCTGATCGAAGAAGACGGCGGCAAAATCCACCGTCTGGAAGATTGGGGCCGTCGTCAACTGGCCTACGCAATCAACAATGTTCACAAGGCTCACTACGTGATGCTGAACGTTGAGTGCACTGGCAAAGCCCTGGCTGAGCTGGAAGACAACTTCCGTTACAACGATGCAGTGATCCGTAACCTGGTCATCCGTCGCGAAGAAGCCGTTACCGGCCAATCCGAGATGCTCAAGGCTGAAGAAAACCGCAGTGAGCGCCGTGAGCGTCGTGACCGTCCTGAGCATTCTGACAGCGCCGATGGCGATGACAGCGATAACAGCGACGCCAGCGATAACGCTGACGAGTAATCCACGGACCTTTTGAGGAGCCAATTACATGGCACGTTTCTTCCGTCGTCGTAAATTCTGCCGCTTCACCGCTGAAGACGTGAAAGAGATCGATTACAAAGATCTCAACACCCTGAAAGCATATGTATCCGAGACCGGCAAAATCGTTCCAAGCCGCATCACCGGTACCAAAGCTCGTTATCAGCGTCAGCTGGCCACCGCTATCAAGCGCGCCCGCTTCCTGGCCCTGCTGGCCTACACCGACAGCCACGGCCGCTGAGACCGGGCAGTCGACACGTAGTAAGGGATTGAATGCATGCGCGCCTTAGCTGAGTTCATCATGCGCGGTCGTATGCAGGCCACTCTGGTAGTGGCTGGATGTGCCGCATTGCCGATGTTGTATTGGTTGGGTGCTGCTGCGGGAAGCTTCGTGCTCCTGCGGCGCGGATTGAAGGATGCTCTTGGCGTCCTTGCTCTGGGAATGCTGCCGGCGTTGATCTGGTGGCTTTATTCCGACGACCCGCGCGCACTTATGGTGTTGCTCGGATCATCGGGCCTTGCGTTGGTTTTGCGCGCAAGTGAATCCTGGAACCGCGTGCTGCTGGTCAGCATAGCGATGGGGTTGGTGTTTTCAGTGGTGCTGGGTGCGGTTTACCGCCCTCAGATCGAAAGCCTGGCGCAGGAGTTGGTAAAAATCCTGCCGCTGGCGCTCGGTGATCTCTACCAGCAGTTTTCGGTAGAAGAACGAGCGCGTCTGGCTGCACTGATTGCACCGATTCTGACCGGCCTGATAGCGGCTTTGTTGCAGATCGTCAGTGTGCTGAGCCTGATTGTTGGGCGCTACTGGCAGGCGTTGTTGTACAACCCGGGTGGTTTTGGTCGCGAGTTTCGCACCATCCGAATCCCGCTGGGGCCGGCGATGTTGCTGCTGGCGTGCATGCTTCTGGGGCCGAATTTCGGTTCGCAGATGGCCATGTTGACGCCGTTGTGCAGCGTACCGCTGGTGTTCGCCGGGCTAGCCCTGATTCACGGGCTGGTGGCTGAAAAGCGACTGGCCAGATTCTGGCTGGTGGGGTTGTACGTCACGCTGTTGCTATTTATGCAGCTGCTCTATCCGTTACTCGTGGTGTTGGCCATTGTCGACAGCCTGATTGATTTTCGCGGTCGTTCTGCGCCGAAAGACGCCGATAACGCGAACGGTGAAGGTTAAAAGTTAAGAGGATTTTCACATGCAACTGATCCTTCTGGAAAAAGTCACCAACCTGGGCAACCTGGGTGACAAAGTGAACGTTAAGGCTGGTTACGGTCGTAACTACCTGCTGCCTTACGGCAAAGCTACCGCTGCGACCGCTGCCAACCTGGCTGCGTTCGAAGAGCGTCGCGCTGAGCTGGAAAAAGCTGCAGCAGACCGTAAAACTTCGGCTGAAAACCGCGCTGCCCAACTGGCTGAGCTGGAAGTGACTATCACTGCCACCGCCGGTGACGAAGGCAAGCTGTTTGGTTCGATCGGCACCCACGACATCGCTGATGCACTGACCGCCTCTGGCGTTGAAGTTGCAAAAAGCGAAGTTCGTCTGCCGAACGGCACTATCCGCAACGTAGGCGAATTCGACGTAGCCGTGCACCTGCACGCCGAAGTTGAAGCCACCGTACGCGTTGTCGTGGTAGCAGCTTAAGCAGCACTTGTCGGCTGGCACCCTTGGGTGCTTGCCGGTAACATCGGGCACGATCCTGTTTACAGGTCGTGCCCTTTGTCTTTCTGCAACCCCCGCTTTTCATAACCAGAATCCAAGTGGCCATGAACGATATCTCCGCTCCTGAGCAATATGATCTGCAAACCGCTGCCCTGAAGGTGCCGCCGCATTCCATCGAGGCCGAACAGGCCGTGCTCGGTGGTCTGATGCTGGACAACAACGCCTGGGAACGCGTGCTCGATCAAGTCTCCGATGGCGATTTCTATCGACATGACCACCGCCTGATCTTCCGTGCGATCGCCAAACTGGCCGATCAGAACTCGCCGATCGACGTCGTGACCCTTGCCGAGCAATTGGACAAGGAAGGTCAGACCTCGCAAGTCGGCGGCCTCGGTTACCTCGGCGAACTGGCGAAAAACACCCCGTCGGTCGCCAACATCAAGGCTTATGCGCAGATCGTTCGCGAGCGAGCGACCTTGCGGCAACTGATCGGCATCAGCACCGAAATCGCCGACAGCGCCTTCAACCCGGAAGGTCGCTCCGCCGCCGAGATCCTGGACGAAGCCGAACGGCAGATCTTCCAGATCGCCGAAGCACGGCCGAAAACCGGCGGCCCGGTGAGCGTCAACGACCTGTTGACCAAGGCCATCGACCGTATCGACACGCTGTTCAACACAGATAACGCCATTACTGGGTTGTCCACCGGTTACACCGACCTCGACGGGATGACCAGCGGCCTGCAGCCGTCGGACTTGATCATCGTCGCCGGCCGTCCGTCCATGGGTAAGACCACCTTTGCCATGAACCTGGTGGAGAACGCCGTACTGCGCAGCGAGAAGGCGGTATTGGTCTACTCCCTGGAGATGCCAGGCGAATCGCTGATCATGCGTATGCTTTCGTCCCTGGGGCGGATCGACCAGACCAAGGTCCGTGCCGGTCGCCTGGAAGATGATGACTGGCCACGCCTGACCTCGGCAGTCAACTTGCTCAACGATCGCAAGCTGTTCATCGATGACACCGCCGGCATCAGCCCGTCGGAGATGCGTGCACGTACGCGTCGACTGGTGCGTGAGCATGGCGAGGTTGGCCTGATCATGATCGACTACCTGCAATTGATGCAGATTCCAGGTTCCGGCGGCGATAACCGGACCAACGAGATTTCCGAGATCTCCCGCTCGTTGAAAGCCCTGGCCAAGGAATTCAACTGCCCGGTGGTTGCTCTGTCGCAGCTCAACCGATCCCTGGAGCAACGTCCGAACAAGCGCCCGATCAACTCCGACTTGCGGGAATCCGGAGCGATCGAGCAGGATGCCGACGTCATCATGTTCGTGTATCGGGACGAGGTGTATCACCCGGAAACCGAGCACAAAGGCATCGCCGAGATCATCATCGGCAAACAGCGTAACGGTCCGATCGGCACCACTCGCCTGGCGTTCATCGGTAAATACACCCGTTTCGAAAACCTTGCGCCGGGTAGTTATAATTTCGACGACGAATAACCTTGTGGCGAGGGGGCTTGTCGGAACGCCGCATCGCCCCGCTCGGCTGCGAAGCAGTCGTAAAGTCAGCGAATGCTATCTGCCTGTAAAAAATTCGGTTGCAGGTTTTGGGGCCGCTTCGCTGCCCAACGGGGGCAAGCCCCCTCGCCACAGATGTCGCCAATAATTTCCGACCATAGCCGTCGGAATTGGTTATTTTTTGTGCTATATTCCGCGCCCGCGATTTTTCATCTCAACACCGGTCATCGTCATGCAAACAGCCAAGCCGTTATTTGACTATCCCAAGTACTGGGCCGAATGTTTCGGGCCTGCGCCATTCCTGCCGATGAGCAGGGAGGAGATGGATCAGCTTGGCTGGGATTCCTGCGACATCATCATCGTTACTGGTGATGCCTATGTCGACCATCCGTCGTTCGGCATGGCAATCATCGGCCGTCTGCTGGAGGCTCAGGGCTTCCGTGTCGGCATCATTGCGCAGCCGAACTGGCAGTCCAAAGACGATTTCATGAAGCTCGGCGAGCCGAACCTGTTCTTCGGCGTCGCGGCCGGGAACATGGATTCGATGATCAACCGCTACACCGCCGACAAGAAAATCCGTTCCGATGACGCCTACACCCCCGGTGGCATGGCTGGCAAACGTCCGGATCGCGCAAGCCTGGTCTACAGCCAGCGCTGTAAGGAAGCCTACAAGAATGTGCCGATCGTGCTCGGCGGCATCGAGGCTTCGCTACGCCGCATCGCCCACTACGATTACTGGCAGGACCGGGTGCGCAACTCGATTCTGATCGATGCCTGCGCCGACATCCTGCTCTACGGCAACGCCGAGCGCGCGATCGTGGAAGTCGCCCAGCGTCTGTCCTACGGTCACAAGATCGAAGACATCACTGATGTTCGCGGTACCGCGTTCATTCGTCGTGACACGCCGAAAGACTGGTTCGAGATCGACTCCACGCGCATCGACCGTCCGGGCAAAATCGACAAGATCATCAACCCGTACGTCAACACGCAAGACACCCAGGCCTGCGCCATCGAGCAGGAGAAGGGCCCGGTCGAAGATCCGGAAGAAGCCAAGGTCGTGCAGATCCTGGCAAGCCCGCGGATGACTCGCGACAAAACCGTGATCCGGTTGCCATCGGTAGAAAAGGTTCGCGCTGACTCGGTGCTCTATGCCCACGCCAACCGCGTGCTGCACTTGGAAACCAACCCGGGCAACGCCCGCGCATTGGTTCAAAAGCATGGGGACGTCGACGTCTGGTTCACTCCGCCTCCGATTCCGATGACCACCGAAGAAATGGACTACGTGTTCGGCATGCCTTACGCACGGGTTCCGCACCCGGCGTACGGCAAGGAAAAAATTCCTGCCTACGACATGATCCGTTTCTCGGTGAACATCATGCGCGGCTGCTTCGGTGGCTGTACTTTCTGCTCGATCACCGAGCACGAAGGCCGGATCATTCAGAACCGTTCCGAAGAGTCGATCATTCGCGAAATCGAAGAGATCCGCGACAAGGTTCCAGGCTTTACCGGCGTCATTTCCGACCTCGGCGGCCCGACCGCGAACATGTACCGTATCGCCTGCAAGACCCCGGAAATCGAATCCGCGTGCCGCAAGCCTTCGTGCGTATTCCCCGGCATCTGTCCGAACCTGAACACCGACCACTCGTCGCTGATCCAGCTCTATCGCAGTGCCCGCGCGCTTCCGGGTGTGAAGAAGATCCTGATTGCCTCCGGCCTGCGCTATGACCTCGCGGTCGAGTCGCCGGAATACGTCAAGGAACTGGTGACCCACCACGTCGGTGGTTACCTGAAGATCGCCCCGGAACACACCGAGGAAGGCCCGCTCAATCAGATGATGAAGCCGGGCATCGGCAGCTATGACAAGTTTAAGCGGATGTTCGAGAAGTACACCAAGGAAGCTGGCAAAGAGCAGTACCTGATTCCGTACTTCATCGCCGCGCACCCGGGTACCACCGACGAAGACATGATGAACCTGGCCCTGTGGCTCAAGGGCAACGGCTTCCGTGCCGACCAGGTGCAAGCGTTCTACCCGTCGCCGATGGCCACCGCCACCGCCATGTACCACTCGGGCAAGAACCCGCTGCGCAAGGTCACCTATAAGAGCGATGCGGTGACCATCGTCAAGAGCGAAGAGCAGCGTCGTCTGCACAAAGCGTTCTTGCGTTACCACGACCCGAAAGGCTGGCCGATGCTGCGCGAAGCATTGACCCGCATGGGCCGTGCCGACCTGATCGGGCCGGGCAAGAACCAGTTGATCCCGCTGCATCAGCCGGCGACCGACAGCTACCAGAGCGCCCGTCGCAAAAACTCGACGCCGGCCGGCAGCCATAAAGTGGCCCAGGAAAAGACCACCAAAATCCTGACCCAGCACACCGGCCTGCCACCGCGTGCCAGTGATGGCGGCAACCCGTGGGACAAGCGTGAGCAAGCCAAGGCTGCGGCATTCGCCCGCAACAAGCAGGCAGCCAAGGAGCGTATGGACGCAGCCAAAGGCAAAGGCAAGAAGCCTGAGCGCAAGCCGGTTGTGCCGCGTTAAGCGTTACATGCTTTGAACAGAACGCCAACCTTCGGGTTGGCGTTTTGCGTTGCGCCTAAAGATCAAAAGATCGCAGCCTGCGGCAGCTCCTACAGGTGTACGTCATATCAATGAGCTGCCGAAGGCTGCGATCTTTTCAGGGGCGCTCGCCACATTTGCGTGCAAATCTCCCCGAGCAAAATCCCGCATCGCCCGAATTTGGTGCTGTACTGCCTCAAGCAACCGAAGAAAGCCCCTGACTTGCCTGAATGGCATAAGTCTTGCGCCGCTTTCGAAACGCCCAGGCTCGCAGGAGGCACGCCGTGTCGATTCATGTCGCATTGCACCATGTCACGCATTACCGCTACGACCGTGCGGTCGAACTCGGTCCGCAGATCGTCCGCCTGCGTCCGGCGGCCCACAGTCGCACCCGGATTCTGTCCTATGCGCTGAAGGTTTTACCCGAGCAGCATTTCATCAACTGGCAGCAAGACCCCCAGGGCAATTACCTGGCGCGGCTGGTGTTCCCGGAAAAAACCGATGAGCTACGGATCGAGGTCGATCTACTGGCCGAGATGGCGGTGTTCAACCCGTTCGACTTCTTCCTTGAGCCCTACGCGCAAAAGATTCCTTTTACCTACGCTGCTGACGAACAGCGCGAACTGGCGCCGTATCTGGAAACGCTGCCGCTGACGCCGAAGTTCAAGGCCTACCTCAATGGTATCGATCGTACGCCGCTGCCCAGCGTCGACTTTCTGGTGGCGCTGAATCAGCGCCTGAGCGACGACATCGGCTATCTGATCCGCCTGGAACCAGGCGTGCAGACCCCCGAGCACACCCTGGAAAACGCCTCGGGTTCCTGCCGGGACTCGGCCTGGTTGCTGGTGCAACTGCTGCGCAACCTCGGTCTGGCAGCGCGTTTTGTTTCCGGCTACCTGATTCAACTGACCGCCGACGTCAAAGCCCTCGACGGGCCGTCCGGCACCGAGGTGGATTTCACCGACCTGCATGCCTGGTGCGAGGTGTACTTGCCCGGCGCGGGCTGGATCGGCCTGGACGCCACCTCCGGGCTGTTTGCCGGTGAAGGGCATATTCCGTTGGCCTGTAGCCCTGATCCGTCCTCTGCGGCGCCGATCAGTGGTTTGGTCGAGCCCTGTGAGTGTGAATTTACCCACGAAATGTCCGTGGAAAGGATTTGGGAAGCCCCACGGGTAACCAAACCCTACACCGAAGAGCAGTGGCTGGCGATTCAGGCCCTGGGGCGGCAGATCGATGCTGACCTGCTGGAGGGCGATGTGCGCCTGACCATGGGCGGCGAGCCGACCTTCGTCTCTATCGACGACCCGGATGGCGCCGAGTGGAACACCGCCGCTTTGGGGCCGGCCAAGCGCACGTTGTCCGCCGAGCTGTTCCAGCGCATGCGCAAACACTACGCACCCAAGGGTCTGGTGCATTTCGGCCAGGGCAAGTGGTACCCCGGCGAGCAACTGCCACGCTGGTCGCTCAACCTCTACTGGCGCCGCGACGGTGTGCCGATCTGGCACAACAGCGCGTTGATTGCCGATGAGCAGGAAGACTATGGCGCCGACGGTGAGCTGGCCGGACGTTTTCTGGCAAGTGTGGCCGAGCGCTTGAAACTGCCGACACGCTTTGTGTTTCCGGCCTACGAAGACAACTTCTATTACCTCTGGCATGAAGGGGCCTTGCCGCTGAACGTCAGTGCCGAAGACTCACGGCTGGGCGATGAGCTCGAACGTGCGCGCCTGCGTAAAGTCTTCAGCCAGGGTCTGGACAAGGTTATCGGCCAGGTCCTGCCGCTGGCACGCACCGCCAAGGGCGATCAATGGCAGAGCGGGCGCTGGTATCTGCGTGAAAACCATTGCCGACTGGTGCCGGGCGATTCGCCGCTGGGTTATCGCCTGCCTCTGGCCTCGCAGCCTTGGGTGACAGCAGCGGAATATCCGTTTGTGCATGCCACCGATCCGAATCAAGACTTGCCAGAGCTGCCCGGTACCGCGCAGCTGCAGGCTCACGGCGAGCCGGCAGCGGCCGTCGAGCGCACACCGGCACTCGATGAGTCCGCGGATTGGCTGACCCGCACCGCCTTCTGTGCCGAAGCGCGGGAAGGGCGGCTGTATCTGTTCATGCCACCGCTGGAACGGGTTGAAGACTATCTGGAGCTGGTCAGCGCCATCGAAGCCACCGCCGAGGAGCTGCATTGCCCGGTATTGCTGGAAGGCTATGAGCCGCCGAGCGATCCGCGCCTGAGCAACTTCCGTATCACCCCGGATCCGGGCGTGATCGAGGTCAACGTGCAGCCGTCCGCCAGCTGGGACGAGCTGGTGGAGCGCACCGAGTTTCTCTATGAGGAGGCGCGGCAGACGCGGCTGACCACCGAGAAATTCATGATCGACGGCCGACACACCGGCACCGGTGGCGGTAACCATTTCGTACTGGGTGGCGCGACACCGGCCGACTCGCCATTTCTGCGCCGCCCGGACTTGCTGCGCAGCCTGATCAGTTACTGGCATAACCACCCGTCGCTGTCCTACCTGTTCTCCGGATTATTCATCGGCCCGACCTCCCAGGCGCCGCGGGTGGACGAAGCGCGGAACGATGCGTTGTATGAGCTGGAGATCGCCTTCGCGCAGATGCCCGCGCCCGGAGAAAAATGTCCGCCATGGCTGGTGGACCGCTTGCTGCGCAATCTGCTGATCGACGTCACCGGCAATACCCACCGCGCCGAGTTCTGCATCGACAAACTGTATTCGCCCGATGGCGCGACCGGTCGCCTTGGGCTGCTGGAGCTGCGCGCCTTCGAAATGCCGCCCCATGCGCGGATGAGTCTGGCCCAGCAACTGCTGTTGCGGGCGCTGGTGGCGCGGTTCTGGCGTGAACCCTATGCGCCGGCCAAGCTGGCCCGTTGGGGCACCGAACTGCATGACCGCTTCCTGCTGCCGCACTTCATCGAGCAGGACTTTGCCGACGTTATCGTCGATCTCAATGCCGCAGGTTATGCGGTACGCGCCGAATGGTTTGCTGCACACCTGGAGTTCCGCTTTCCGAAGGTCGGCGATTACGCAGTCAGTGGTATCGAACTGGAACTGCGTCAGGCCCTTGAACCCTGGCATGTATTGGGTGAGGAGGGCGCGGCCGGAGGCACGGTGCGTTATGTCGACTCGTCCCTGGAACGTTTGCAAGTCAAACTAACCGGCATGCCAACCCAGCGCTATGTGCTGACCTGCAACGGCATTCCGGTGCCGCTGCAGCCGACCGGGCGGGTCGGCGAATTTGTCGCTGGAGTGCGGTATCGCGCCTGGCAGCCGGCCAATTGCCTGCAACCGACCATCCCGGTGCATGCGCCATTGGTGTTCGACCTGCTCGATACCTGGATGCAGCGCTCGCTGGGTGGCTGTCAGTACCACGTCGCCCATCCGGGAGGGCGCAATTACGACAGCTTGCCGGTGAACGCCAACGAAGCCGAGAGTCGGCGTATGGCGCGCTTCTTCCGCCTTGGCCACAGCCCGGGGACCTTGGAGGTGCCGACCCTGACGATCAACGACGAGCTGCCGATGACACTCGATTTGCGACGTTTCTAAATCAGACACGACGCTCGGATTTTTCGCATATCCGGGCGTCATCTGTCTGCGCTAATCTGCCTTTTCCTTGCAGTCTGCCGAGCTCTCCATGCCTGATCTGCTTGACCGCTACCCGCTGACGGCGGGCACTTATCACGAATTGCTCGACGACAGCGGCGTGGTACGCCCGCACTGGCGTCGGCTGTTCGAGCAATTGCAACGCAGCACCCCGGCGCAGCTGGTTCAGCGTCAGGCGCTGCTGGCCCGGCAGATCCAGGAAAACGGCGTGACCTACAACGTCTACGCCGACCCCAAGGGAGCTGATCGCCCGTGGGAGCTGGATTTGCTGCCCAACGTGATTGCCGCCGATGAGTGGCAGCAGCTGGCCGCCGGCATTGCCCAGCGCGCACGCTTGCTCAATGCGGTATTGGCGGATCTGTACGGCCCGCAGCGATTGATCGCTGAAGGGTTGTTACCGGCCGAACTGGTGTTCGGTCACAACAACTTCCTCTGGCCTTGTCAGGGTATTGCGCCGCCTGACGGGACCTTCCTCCATCTGTACGCTGTGGACCTGGCGCGCACCCCCGACGGGTGCTGGTGGGTAACCGCCGACCGGACTCAAGCGCCATCCGGCGCCGGTTATGCGCTGGAGAACCGCACCATTGTCTCGCGAGCTTTTCCCGAACTGTACCGCGATCTGAAAGTGCAGCATCTGGCCGGGTTCTTCCGGACCCTGCAGGAAACCCTGGCCCGTCAGGCACCGAATGATGACGAAGCGCCGTTGGTGGTGCTGCTGACGCCGGGGCGTTTCAACGAGAGTTACTTCGAGCACCTGTATCTGGCGCGACAGCTCGGCTATCCACTGGTCGAGGGCGGTGATCTGACCGTGCGCGATGCCACGGTCTACCTGAAGACCCTGAGCGGTCTGCGTCGGGTGCACGCCATCATGCGCCGGCTCGACGACGATTTCTGCGACCCGCTGGAGCTGCGCACCGACTCGGCCCTGGGTGTGCCGGGTCTGCTCGAAGCAGTCCGTCAGGGCCGGGTGCTGGTGGCCAATGCCCTGGGCAGTGGTGTGTTGGAGTCGCCGGGATTACTGGGATTTCTGCCACGGATCAATCAATTTCTGTTCGGCGAAGAACTGCTGCTGCCGTCCATTGCCACCTGGTGGTGCGGTGAAGCGCCAGTGCTGGCTCAGGCGCTGGAAAAGCTGCCGGAGTTGCTGATCAAGCCGGCCTTTCCCTCACAAAGTTTTGCCCCGGTATTTGGTCGTGACCTGAATGACGAACAGCGCCGGGCCCTGGCCGAGCGCATGCAGGCCCGACCCTATGCCTACGTCGCGCAGGAGCTGGCGCAGCTGTCCCAGGCACCGATCTGGCAGGTCGAAGACAGTCAATTGCAATCGCGAGCGATCGGCATGCGGGTTTATGCCGCGGCCAGTGCCGAAGGCTATCGGGTGCTGCCCGGTGGCTTGACCCGGGTCGCGGCCGAGGCTCACGCCGAGGTGGTATCGATGCAGCGCGGCGGCGCGAGCAAAGACACCTGGGTGCTGGGCGAGCGTGCGCCGAGTGGCGAGCAATGGAAGGCCCAGCGGGCCATCGGCGTACAGGACCTGGTAAGACGCGATCCGTACCTGCCTTCGCGGGTGGTGGAAAACCTGTTCTGGTTCGGCCGTTATTGCGAGCGATGTGACGACAGCGCCCGGCTGCTGCGGATCATGTTGGCGCGGTATGTCGACGGGGATGATCCGCAGGCGTTGCAGGCGGCTGTCGATCTCGGCGAGAGCCTGATGTTGCTGCCAGAAGAGGGCGACTTGCCTGAGCGATTGCTGGCGGCGTTGCTCGGTGACGACTGGACCTTCAGCCTGCGTTCCAATCTGCAGCGTTTGCAGTGGGCGGCCTCCCAGGTGCGCGGCAAACTCTCGCGAGAAAACTGGCAGGCGTTGGTGGAACTGCAACGCGAAGCCCTGGAGCTGGAAACCGCAGAGCCGGACTTTGGCGAGTTGCTGGATTTTCTCAACCGCTTGGTGATGTCACTGGCGGCGTTGTCCGGGTTTGCCCTGGACGATATGACCCGCGACGAAGGCTGGCGGTTCTTGATGATTGGTCGGCGGTTGGAGCGGCTGCAGTTTCTTAGCAGCAGCCTGGCGGCGTTCTTGCGCGGTGCTGCAGCGTTTGATCAGGCCGGATTGGAGTGGTTGCTGGAGCTGGGCAACAGCAGCATCACCTATCGTTCACGCTACCTGGCGGTGGCGCAGTTGATTCCGGTGCTCGACTTGCTGCTGCTCGATGAGCAGAACCCCCATGCGGTGCTGTTTCAATTGAAACTGGTGACCCGCACCCTCCAGCGCTTGAACGATGATTTTGGTGTGCCGCGCGAAGTCGGGCTGCCCAGGTTGGTAGAACGCCTGGCCTGCTTCGATCTTCGATGCCTGGAGAATCCGCTGTTCGGCGAGGCCAGTGTGCGCGCGGCCCTTGATGGCCTGGCGGACCTGTTGCAGGAAGTCGCTGAGGCCAGCGGGCAAGTATCCGACCGCCTGGCACTGCGGCATTTCGCTCACGTCGATGATGTCAGCCAGCAAACGGTGTCGGTTTGATGAGCGCCCATTACCAGATTCTCCACGACACCCACTATCACTACGACAGCCCGGTGTCGCTGGCCCAGCAGCTTGCGCACCTATGGCCGCGACCTTGTGCCTGGCAGCACTGCACTGAACAACAACTGCTGATCAGTCCGGAACCGACTTCGCGCCGCGATGAGCTGGATGTGTTCGGCAACCCGCTGACCCGCCTGGCCTTCGAGCGGCCCCACGAAGAGCTGCGGGTCAATGCCCGCCTCAGCGTCGAAGTGCTGGCCAGGCCTGCGCTGGATTTCAAGCAGTCGCATGCCTGGAACCTGACCCGAGGTGCGTTGACTTACAGCAGCCAGCCGGTTGCCTCGGCGTTGCTGGAGGCCTGCCGCTATCGCTTTGAATCGCCTTACGTGCATTTGAAGAGCAGCTTCGTCGAGTATTCCGAGAGCTGCTTTCCCCTCGGTCGGCCTTTGTTACTGGGGGTTGAGGCCTTGATGGAGAAGATCTTCAGCGAGTTCACTTTCGATGCCGAGGCGACCCAGGTTGCCACACCGCTGGTGGAAGTGCTGGAGCGTCGACGCGGGGTGTGCCAGGACTTTGCCCACCTGATGCTCGCCTGCCTGCGCTCTCGTGGGCTGGCGGCGCGTTATGTCAGCGGCTACCTGCTGACCCAGCCACCGCCGGGCCAGCCGCGCCTGATCGGTGCTGACGCGTCTCATGCCTGGGTTTCAGTATTTTGTCCGGTGCTGGGCTGGGTCGACTTCGACCCGACCAACAACGTGCAGCCAGCGCTGGAGCACATCACCCTGGCTTGGGGCCGGGACTTTTCCGATGTTTCGCCGTTACGCGGAGTGATTCTGGGGGGAGGGAGTCATGATCCGGAAGTGCGAGTAACGGTGATGCCGTTGGATGAACACGATTCTTGAGCTGACGCAGTCATTGTGGCGAGGGGGCTTGCCCCCGTTCGGCTGCGCAGCAGCCGCAAAACCGGTGAATGCGCTGTGCCTGACAAAATGCGATTGCAGGTTTTAGGGCCGCTGCGCGCCCCAACGGGGGCAAGCCCCCTCGCCACAGGTTCGCGACCAACCAATGCCAGGGTGTCTACGGGGATTTATGCAATTCGAGTGTGGCGCTGTGAGGGTCAGCAGCATAACTGCTGACCCTGGACACAGATCCGATGGGCCTGATCAGATCATCCGGCCCGGAGGGTCTCAGGCGTCAGGCGCCTGATCTTTCGGTGCTTCAACATCATCGGCAACCACTTCACCTTCTGCATCCGGGTTCAGTGCGGCGGCTTCTTCTTCAGCGGTAGCTTTCTTGCGTTGAAGCTTTTCCTCTTTCTTCTGCTCTTTAGCCAAGTCTCTCTGACGTTTGGCGAACGAGTAATTAGGTTTAGCCATGGGCGATCCTCTGGGGTCGAAGGTGAGGTTGAGCGGCGCGTATTCTGCCTTAAACAGGGCTCAAGGGTTAGCTGGGTTTTTGCCCGGCCCATTTTGGCGGTACCGAGGGTTTCCAGGCATCCAGCGCATCGAGCAATAGTTGCGGCGATTCGCTCACTTGCAGCATGGCACGGTGGTGGTCGCGAACGAAGCCTTCACCGACGACATGATCAAGAAAACCGGTGAGTTTCTGGTAAAAGCCATTCACTTCCAACAGTCCCAGCGGTTTTCCGTGGTAGCCGAGCTGGCCCCAGGTCCAGACTTCGAACAATTCTTCCAGAGTGCCCAAGCCGCCGGGCAGCGCGATAAAGGCGTCGCTCAGCTCAGCCATGCGGGCCTTGCGCGCATGCATGCCGTCGACCACTTCCAGGCGGGTCAGGCCTTCATGGCCGATTTCCGAGTTCCTCAGGCTTTGGGGAATGATCCCGATCACTTCACCGCCCGCCGCCAGCGCGGCATCGGCGACGATTCCCATCAAGCCGACCGCGCCGCCGCCATAGACCAGGGTCAGCTTGCGCCTGGCCAGTTCCTGTCCCAAGGCAATCGCCGCTTCACGGTACGCCGGATTGGTGCCAGTACTGGCACCACAAAAAACACAAACAGAGGTTAAAGACATGCCTTACTCCGTGGTCAATGACGACTCAGAGTAATGGCTGGCCACCAGCTCTCCAAGGATTAAACCTCGCGCTGCGGCTTTTCATAGGTGCCGCTGGCGCCGCAGGCGTAAGCGGCCAGCAAACTGCGAAACAAGCTACTAAGGTGCATGGCAGACACTCCAGATGAGGATGATGAACTGAGCATAGGGCGTCATGGAGCATCTGGGCGGTTGATTGTTTCGATCGGCGTCATAGCCTGAAAGTTGTATACAACTTGTTGCTACAGGTCATAGGAACTTGTGTCAATTTCAGGCAGTCTTCCCTTTTGTTAACCCTGCCTTGGAGATTCACCATGTTTGCCAAACTCGTTGCGGTTTCTCTGCTGACATTGGCCAGCAGCCAATTGATGGCTGCCGAGTGCAAGATCGATGTCGACTCCACTGATCAGATGTCCTTCAGTACCAAGGAAATCACCATCGACAAGAGCTGCAAGACCTTCACCGTCAACCTGGGGCATACCGGCAAGCTGCCGAAAAACGTCATGGGCCATAACTGGGTACTGAGCAAAACCGCAGACATGGCCGGCATCGCCACCGATGGCATGGCAGCTGGTATCGACAAGAACTACCTGAAAGAAGGTGACGCCCGCATCATCGCCCATACCAAGATCATCGGCGGTGGCGAGAAAGACTCGGTGACCTTTGACGTCTCGAAACTGACCGCTGGCGAAAGCTACGAGTTCTTCTGCTCGTTCCCTGGCCACAACTCGATGATGAAAGGCGCTGTTGTTCTGAAGTGATCGGCGGCTTCATTTAGACCGAGTTATCTTCATCGCGAGCTTGCTCGCGATGGCGGCCTCAGCATCGACAAATGCTTGAGCCAAAGAAAAGCCCACCGAGGATCAACCCTCAGTGGGCTTTTTGCTGTTCCGCCGCCGCTTACGGCGCGAACGGCATCACGCGCTTGTGATGAGTTTTCTTGTAGGTGTCGCAGATAATCCTGAACGCTTCTTCACGCACCGGTTGGCCGTGCAGGAACGCATCGATCTCGGCATAGGTCACGCCATGGGAGGCCTCATCCGGTTTGCCCGGAGACAGGTCTTCAAGGTCGGCGGTGGGGATTTTCTCCACCAGCGACTCCGGCGCCCCGAAGTGCCGTCCGATGGCCCGAACCTGATTCTTCACCAGCCCGCTCAACGGCGCCAGATCGCAGGCGCCGTCGCCAAACTTGGTGAAGAAGCCCATCACCGCTTCCGCCGCGTGGTCGGTGCCGATCACCAGGCCCTGAGCCGCGCCGGCGATGGTGTATTGCGCGACCATACGCATCCGCGCCTTGGTGTTGCCCAGGACAAAATCCACCGAGACCGCGTGTTTGCCTTCAAAGGCTGCCACTTCATTGGCCAGGGACTTGACCGCCGGGCCAATGTTCACCGTATGGCGCTCGTCCGGGGCGATGAAGTCCACCGCCGCCTGGGCGTCGGGTTCATCGAACTGGATCTCATAGGGCAGGCGCACCGCAATGAAACGGTACTGCGGGTCCCCGGTTTGCTCGCGCAGTTGTTCCATTGCCCGTTGAGCCAGCAGGCCGGCGGTCAGGGAGTCGACGCCACCGCTGATGCCCAGCACCAGGGTTTTGAGCCCCGAGTTCAGCAGGCAATCCTGGATAAAGGTGATCCGCCGGGCGATTTCCGCCTCAAGGGCGGCCTGGTCGGTAAAGGGCGGTTGGACCTTGAGCTGTTCAGCAATCTCACGCTGTACGGCTTGCATGATTCACTCCTTGCTTGATTTGCCGGATAGGGCGGCAGGTACTTTGAAAACGTGGCGCAAATAGGCGACAAAATTCGGATCCGTGCAATGGGTCTTGCCCGGCTCATCGGAGATCTTGGCGACGGGTTCACCATCGCAGGCAGTCATTTTAAGCACGATGCTCATCGGCTCGACACCGGGAATATCGCACGTCAGGTTGGTACCGATACCGAAGCTGACATTGATCCGACCCCGCAATACGCGAAAAATCTCCAGGGATTTAGGCAGCGTCAGGCTGTCGGAGAACACCAGAGTCTTGCTCATCGGCTCGATGCCCAGCTTGCGGTAGTGAGCGATGGCCTTCTCGGCCCAGAGGATCGGGTCGCCGGAGTCGTGGCGCAGGCCGTCGAACAGCTTGGCGAAGTACAGATCGAAGTCGCTGAGAAAGGCATCGGTGGTGATGCAGTCGGTCAGGGCGATCCCCAACAGGCCGCGGTACTCGCGGACCCAGCAATCGAGCGCGGCAATCTGGCTGTCGATCAGCCGTGGGCCGAGTTGCTGATGAGCCATGATCCATTCATGGGCCATGGTGCCCAGCGGCTTCATGTTCTGTTCGCGAGACAGGTGTACGTTGCTGGTGCCGACGAAGCGCCCGGGAAAGTCGTGCTTGAGTACGTTGACCACTTCTTCCTGAACCCGATACGAGAAGCGTCGGCGGGTGCCGAAGTCGGCGACCTGCAATTCGGCCAGTTCATCGGCGCCGGCGTTGGCCGTCAGCCAGTCGAACTTGCGGTACAGCTGCTCTCGGGCCTGCTCCAGGACGATTTCGCGGTAGCGATAACGGTTGCGCACTTCGCTGACGATCGCCAGCAGCGGCACTTCGAAGAGAATGATGTGCAGCCATGGACCGCGCAGACGGATGAACAGCTCGCCGTTTTCGATACCGGTGTGGACGTAGCGCAGATTGAAGCGGAACAAGCCGAGAAAACGCAGGAAATCCGGCTTCAGGAAGCTGATGTGTTCCAGAAAACTCAATTGATCAGCGCTCAGGCTCAACTCGGCCAGACGTTCGATCTGAAAGCGGATCTCCGCCAGATACGGACGCAAGTCTTCACTATTACGGCAGCGGAACTCCCATTCGACTTCAACGTTGGGATAGTTGTGCAGCACCGCCTGCATCATGGTCAGCTTGTAGAAGTCGGTGTCGAGCAGGTTCTGCACGATGCGATCGGCAAACACACTCTCGCTCATAACGGAATCTCCAGGCTGGTCGCCGCTTGGGCCGCGACATCTCAGCTGTTTCAATGAATGGGCTAGTGGCGCATATCAGCGGCCTGCTTTGCCAGTGTTTTTTGCATTCCAGACGATACATGTCCCCCGTAGGAGCTGCCGAAGGCTGCGATCTTTTCGAGAGCGCCGCGGTGGTAAGACTTGCACTAAGAACCAAGATCAAAAGATCGCAGCCTCCGGCAGCTCCTACACCTGCTCCAGCATCCACTTCACAAAATCCCGCACCTTGGGCACTTCCGCGGAATGCTCGGGGTAGGCCAGGTAATAGGCGTCGCTACTGGGCATCGCGTGTTGCCACGGGATCACCAGTTTGCCGTCGGCCAGTTCTTCTTCCACCAGGAATCGTGGCAGCAACGCTACGCCGCAACCGACCTGGGCGGCGCGGATGCACATATAAAAGGTTTCGAAGCGCGGGCCGTGATAGCTGTGCTCGGTCTGGTAGCCCTGGCTGTCGAACCAATCGTGCCAGGCTTGCGGGCGGGAGGCATTTTGCAGCAGTACCAGTTCGCTGAGTTGCGTCGGATCGGTGAAAGGCGTCTGCGGCAGGCTGCCCGGGGCACACACAGGCACCAGCTCTTCGCCGAACAACTTCAGGCTCTCGGTGCCGGGTCGCGAGCCCTGGCCAAAGTAGAACGCCAGATCGCTGCGCCCCTGCAGCAGGTCGTCGGCTTCCTGTTCGTTGCACAGGTCCAGATGGATATGCGGATGGCGCAGACGCCAGCCCTTGAGCCGCGGCACCAGCCAGCGTGCGCCGAAAGTCGACGGCGTCGAGACTCTCAGCACTTCGGTTTCACCGCCGTAAGAACGCAGGTAATGGGTCGACATCTCGACCTGGGTGAGGATTTTGCGCACCTCGACCAGGTACAGGTCACCGGCCGGGGTCATTTGCAGGCGTCGGCGAACACGCCGGAACAGCAAGTGCTGCAACAATTCCTCAAGCTGCGCGACCTGTTTGCTGACGGCGCTTTGGGTCAGGTTCAGCTCTTCGGCGGCGCGGGTAAAGCTTAAGTGACGGGTGACCGCCTCGAAGCACTGCAATGCGGTGATCGATGGCAGGTGGCGTTTATTCAGCATGGGTGGTCCCTTGTTCTTGTCTCAGCGCTGCGATGCCGACGCAGCATGAATAAACGGAATGATATCTCGCCTAAAGGTCGTTTGTTGACATGTCTCAGTCCGGCTACAACTAGAGGCCTGAATAGTCGCGATTGCGGGCTACGAAATTTCTGTTTTTCATGTTTGAGGAGTGACCCATGGTTGCCGCATTGCTTGATCGTCTTGGTGTGAACCCGGCGCTGTACCAGAACGGTAAACAGCCTGTGCACTCGCCGATTGACGGCAGTCGTATTGCCGCCGTGAACTGGGAAGGCGCGGCCGAAGTCGAGCAGCAGGTCAGTCGCGCTGAGCATGCGTTCGAACTCTGGCGCAAGGTTCCGGCGCCGCGTCGTGGCGAACTGGTGCGTCAGTTGGGCGATATTCTGCGCGAATACAAGGCCGACCTCGGTGAGCTGGTGTCCTGGGAAGCCGGCAAGATCACTCAGGAAGGTCTGGGTGAAGTGCAAGAGATGATCGACATTTGCGACTTCGCCGTCGGCCTGTCTCGTCAGCTGTACGGACTGACCATTGCTTCCGAGCGTCCTGGCCACCATATGCGTGAAACCTGGCATCCGCTGGGGGTGGTCGGGGTGATCAGTGCGTTCAACTTCCCGGTCGCGGTCTGGGCCTGGAACACCACGCTGGCGCTGGTCTGCGGCAACGCAGTGATCTGGAAACCGTCGGAGAAAACCCCGCTGACCGCACTGGCCTGCCAGGCGCTGTTCGAGCGAGTGCTGAAGAACTTCAGCGATGCGCCGCCGTACCTCAGTCAAGTGATCATCGGCGGTCGTGATGCCGGTGAAGCCTTGGTCGACGATCCGCGAGTGGCTTTGATCAGTGCCACCGGCAGCACCCGCATGGGTCGTGAAGTGGCGCCGAAAATCGCCGCACGTTTCGCCCGCAGCATTCTTGAGTTGGGCGGCAACAACGCGATGATCCTCGGCCCAAGCGCCGACCTTGATATGGCGGTGCGGGCGATTCTGTTCAGTGCGGTCGGTACCGCCGGTCAACGTTGCACCAGCTTGCGTCGCTTGATCGCCCATGAATCGGTCAAGGAAGAAATCGTCAGCCGCCTCAAAGCTGCTTATTCCAAGGTGCGCATCGGCAACCCGCTGGAAGGCAATCTGGTTGGCCCGCTGATCGACAAGCACAGCTTCGAGAACATGCAGGACGCGCTGGAGCAGGCCCTGAGCGAAGGCGGTCGGGTGTTCGGTGGCAAGCGTCAACTGGAAGAGCAATTCCCCAACGCCTATTACGTGTCGCCGGCCATCGTCGAGATGCCGGAGCAGAGTGATGTGGTCTGCACGGAAACCTTCGCGCCGATTCTGTACGTGGTGGGCTACACGGATTTCGCCGACGCGCTGCGTCTGAACAACGCTGTGCCACAAGGCCTGTCGTCGTGCATCTTCACCACGGACGTGCGTGAGGCCGAGCAGTTCATGTCGGCGGTGGGCAGTGACTGCGGCATCGCCAACGTCAACATCGGCCCGAGCGGTGCGGAAATCGGCGGCGCCTTTGGCGGCGAGAAAGAAACCGGCGGCGGTCGCGAGTCCGGCTCCGATGCATGGCGCGGTTACATGCGTCGCCAGACCAATACCGTCAACTACTCGCTGGAGTTGCCGTTGGCGCAGGGCATAACGTTCGATTAATGGAATGTTGGTGCGCCTTTTGGCGGCTCTTGCACAACGAGGGTTGGTTAGGTTTCATTTTCGGAGTCTGGCAATGCCGTTACGCGAAGAATGTCTGTGGGAAAAACTGACGCCGCAAAGGCCTGACAATGCGGTACTTCAGGGGGAACTGACGGTGGATGTCTGCGTGATCGGCGCCGGCATCACCGGTCTGTCGGCGGCGATTCATTTGCTTGAACAGGGCAAGCGGGTCTGTGTGCTCGAAGCCCATCGCACCGGCCACGGCGGCTCCGGGCGCAATGTCGGGTTGGTGAATGCCGGGATGTGGATTCCCCCTGACGAGATCGAAGCCGGTTTCGGCGAAACGGTCGGCAGCCAGCTCAATCGGATGCTCGGGGCCGCGCCATCCTTGGTGTTCAGCCTGATCGACAAATACAAAATCGATTGCCAGCTGCGCCGCGAGGGCACTTTGCACATGGCCCACAACGGCCGTGGCGAAGCCGACCTGCGCAGTCGGGAAGAACAATGGAAGCGTCGCGGTGCCCCGGTGGAATTGTTGACCGGTGCCACCTGCGAAGCCGCCACCGGTACCAAAAAGATCGCCGCCGCGTTGCTCGACCGGCGTGCCGGCACCTTGAACCCGATGGCCTATACCAGCGGTCTGGCCAAGGCGGCTAGCGGCTTGGGCGGTCAGCTATTTGACCATTCGCCGGTCACCCGACTGGAGCGTCAGGGTCAGCGCTGGTCGGTGCAGACTGCACAGGGGTCGGTGCTGGCCGAGCAAGTGGTGATTGCTTCCAATGCCTACACCGAAGGCGAGTGGACCGAACTGCGCCGCAACTTCTTTCCCGGTTATTACTATCAGGTGGCTTCAAAGCCGCTGACTGAAGAGGCGGCGCAACAGATTCTCCCTGGTGGCCAGGGCTCCTGGGATACCCGCCAGGTCCTGAGTAGCATTCGTCGGGATGCCGATGGGCGCTTGCTGCTCGGCAGCCTGGGTAATGGCACTCAGAAGCCGGCCTGGTTCTTGAAGTCCTGGGCCGACCGGGTCCAGCAACATTACTTCCCGTACCTCAAACCGGTGGAATGGGAGTACACCTGGACCGGTTGTATTGCCTTTACCCCTGATCATTTGATGCGCCTGTTCGAACCGGCGCCCGGCTTGGTGGCAGTCACCGGCTATAACGGCCGCGGCGTGACCACTGGCAGCGTAGTCGGCAAAGCTTTCGCCGATTACCTGTGTAACGGAAATCCTCAGGCCTTGCCGATTCCCTTCGCACCGATGCAACCATTGGCCGGGGTGGGGCTGCGCAGCTGTTTATACGAGGCAGGCTTCTCTCTGTATCACGCGGGCCAGTGCCTGCGGATCGTTATCTAATTGTCGAAAAGTGTTGCTGAATGCTGCGGTTTTCAGCGAAGCGACTAGCCTGTAGTGGTGCGGGTTGTAGCAGTCTCGCACCGGCAGTGTGCACTTCGGTGACGCATGCTGTTACAGGCGGGTTGCACGTGTTTCAGTGTCGCGGTTGCAATGATGGCACTTTATGGTTGCGCCTTTTTAGAAATACGGTTTTACCTTCCGCGGTTTAGACGGTTGCACGCCCAATGAAAATGGGCCCAAAACAGTCGATATAACAAAAACAGAGCGACTTTTTTCAGAATAAAAAACCAATGGCACGGCCCTTGCTCTGAGCATTCAGTGAAGTCGCAGTGCCAACTAAAAAAGAACCATGGAGCACCACCTCATGTCCCAGACGTTTTACAAAAAAGGCTTTTTGGCCCTCGCAGTGTCAGCTGCGTTGGGTATTTCTGCGTTTGCTCAGGCTGACATCAAGTTCGGGGTAGCGGGTCCAATGACCGGTGCTAACGCATCGTTCGGCGAGCAGTACATGAGAGGAGCACAGGCAGCGGCTGACGAAATCAACGCCAAGGGCGGCGTCAACGGCGAGAAGATCGTGTTGGTGAAAGGCGATGACGCCTGCGAGCCGAAGCAGGCCGTGGCTGTGGCCAACCGCATGGTTGACCAGGACAAAGTGGCGGGCGTGGTCGGGCACTTCTGCTCCTCCTCGACCATTCCGGCTTCCGAGGTGTACAGCGATGCCGGCGTGATTGCGATCACCCCAGGCTCCACTAACCCGGCAGTGACCGAGCGTGGCCTGAGCGCCATGTTCCGTATGTGCGGGCGTGACGATCAGCAGGGTATCGTTGCCGGCGACTACATCGTCGACGTGCTCAAGGGCAAGAAAGTCGCGGTACTGCACGACAAGGACACCTACGGCCAAGGCCTGGCGGATGCCACCAAGGCACAGCTGACCAAACGTGGCGTGACGCCGGTGCTGTACGAAGGCCTGACCCGTGGTGAAAAAGACTTCAGCGCCGTGGTTACCAAGATCCGCGCCGCGGGTGCCGACATCGTCTACTTCGGTGGCCTGCACCCGGAAGCCGGTCCACTGGTTCGCCAATTGCGCGAACAGGGTCTGAAAGACGTCAAGTTCATGTCCGATGACGGCATTGTTACCGACGAGCTGGTGACCACCGCTGGCGGTCCTCAGTACGTCGACGGTGTTTACATGACCTTCGGCGCCGACCCGCGGATGCTGCCAGAGAGCAAGGCCGTTGTAGAGCAATTCCGCAAGTCGGGTTACGAGCCTGAGGGCTACACCCTATATGCCTACGCTTCAGTCCAGACGCTGGCCGCCGGCTTCGCCGGTGCCAAATCCACCAAGGGCGAAGACGCGGCCAAATGGCTGAAAGCCAATGCGGTCAAAACCGTGATGGGCGAGAAGACCTGGGACGCCAAAGGCGACTTGAAGGTTTCCGACTACGTGGTTTACCAGTGGGACAAGGACGGCAAATACCACCAGCTGGAAAAACAGAAGTGACATGAACCTCTGATCTGGCCGACGCCTCGGTGTCGGCCAGACGCAAAGCGTGTCCGTGCAGTACCTGTCTTTTCTCGTAGAGCTGCACAAGTGTGTGTTGCCGGGTGGTTGAACCCCAAGCCGTCGCAGCAAGTGTTTGTGCAGTCTCTCAAGTGTGTGAGATTGCGTTATGGATGGTATTTTCCTGCAGCAACTGATCAATGGACTGACCCTTGGGTCCGTCTATGGTCTGATCGCCATCGGCTACACAATGGTCTATGGCATCATTGGCATGATCAACTTCGCCCACGGCGAGGTTTACATGATTTCCGCTTACCTCGCGGCAATCAGTCTGGCTCTGCTGGCCTACTTCGGTATCGAATCCTTCCCGCTACTCATTCTCGGAACCCTGGTATTCACCGTCGTTGTGACGGGGATCTACGGCTGGGTCATCGAGCGTGTCGCTTATAAACCGCTACGCAACTCCACCCGACTGGCGCCGCTGATCAGCGCTATCGGCATCTCGCTGATCCTGCAGAACTACGCGCAGATCAGTCAGGGTGCAAAACAACAGGGTGTGCCGACGTTGCTTGCCGGTGCGCTGAAAGTCGATATCGGCACTGGTTTCGTCCAGCTCACCTACACCAAGATCTTCATTCTGATCGCAGCATTTGCCGGGATGGCGGTGCTGACCTACATCATCCAGTACACCAAGCTCGGCCGTATGTGCCGCGCCACCCAGCAAGACCGCAAGATGGCCTCGATCCTGGGGATCAACACCGACCGAGTGATTTCCTACGTGTTTATCATCGGTGCAGCCATGGCGGCCTTGGCCGGCGTGCTGATTACCATGAACTACGGCACGTTCGACTTTTATGCCGGCTTCGTCATCGGCATCAAGGCGTTCACCGCGGCGGTACTGGGCGGAATCGGTTCGCTGCCCGGGGCCATGCTCGGCGGGATCATTCTCGGGATCTCCGAGTCGCTGTTCTCCGGTCTGATCAACTCTGACTACAAAGACGTGTTCAGTTTCTCGCTGCTGGTGCTGATCCTGATCTTCCGTCCTCAAGGCCTGCTGGGTCGCCCACTCGTGGCGAAGGTGTAAGTATGTCTGCTGCTCATAACAAACCAATCGATATCAAAAAGAGCGTCATTGATTCCATCCTTGCCGGACTGATCTCGCTGATCGTTTTCGGGCCGATTGTCGGCGTGGTGCTCGATGGCTACAGCTTCAACCTCCAGCCGGCGCGCGTTGGCTGGCTGGTGGCGATCGTCATGATCGGACGCTTCGCGATGAGCTTGTTCATGCAAACTCCCAAAGGCTTGAAAGTCCTCCATGGCTTCGAAAGCACGGGCTCAGGCGTGCATGTGCTGGCGCCGGACTACAAGTCACGGCTGCGCTGGATCATTCCGGCGCTGATCGTGATCGCCATCGTGTTTCCGTTCTTTGCCAACAAGTACATTCTGACCGTGGTCATTCTCGGGCTGATCTACGTATTGCTCGGCCTTGGACTGAACATCGTGGTCGGCCTGGCTGGCCTGCTCGATCTTGGCTACGTGGCGTTCTATGCCATTGGCGCCTATGGGTTGGCGCTGGGCTACCAGTACCTCGGGTTGGGGTTCTGGACGGTGTTGCCATTGTCGGCCCTCGCGGCGGGGCTCGCGGGATGCCTGCTCGGCTTCCCGGTCTTGCGAATGCACGGGGACTACCTGGCCATCGTAACCCTGGGTTTCGGCGAGATCATTCGTCTGATCCTCAACAACTGGTTGTCCTTCACTGGCGGACCGAACGGCATGCCGGTGCCATCGCCAACCTTTTTCGGCCTGGAGTTCGGACGCCGAGCCAAGGAAGGAGGGGTGCCGTTCCATGAGTTCTTCGGCCTCGAATACAACCCCAACATCAAGTTCCTGTTCATCTACATCGTGTTGTTCCTGGTGGTGTTACTGGTGCTCTATATCAAGCATCGCCTGACCCGCATGCCGGTCGGCCGGGCCTGGGAAGCCTTGCGTGAAGACGAAATCGCCTGTCGCTCGATGGGCCTGAACCATGTGCTGGTCAAGCTCTCGGCCTTCACCATCGGTGCTTCCACGGCCGGTCTGGCCGGGGTGTTTTTCGCCAGCTACCAGGGTTTCGTCAACCCTTCATCGTTCACCTTCTTCGAATCGGCACTGATTCTCGCCATCGTGGTACTGGGCGGCATGGGTTCGACGGTCGGTGTGGTGATCGCCGCGTTCGTGCTCACGGTCGCACCGGAGTTGCTACGCACCTTCTCCGAATATCGGGTGCTGCTGTTCGGCGTATTGATGGTGGTGATGATGATCTGGCGACCACGCGGTCTGATTCGCATCAGCCGTACCGGTGTGACCCCGCGTAAAGGAGTGGCGCCATGAACGATGAAGTCATTCTCTCGGTCGAGAACCTGATGATGCACTTCGGCGGCATCAAAGCCCTGAGCGACGTCAGCCTGCAGGTCAAACGCAACTCGATCTTCGCCCTGATCGGCCCCAACGGTGCAGGCAAGACCACGGTGTTCAACTGCCTGACCGGCTTCTACAAAGCCTCCGGTGGCAAGATCGAACTCAACACCCGTGGCGAGCCCATCAACGTCATCAAGATGCTTGGCGAGCCATTTCGCGCGACCGATTTCGTCTCGCCGAGAAGCTTCGCCAGCCGGCTGTTCTACAAGATGTTTGGCGGCACTCACCTGATCAACCGCGCCGGGCTGGCGCGGACGTTCCAGAACATTCGCCTGTTCAGGGAAATGTCGGTCATCGAGAACCTGCTGGTGGCCCAGCACATGTGGGTCAACCGCAACTTGCTGTCCGGCATTCTCAACACCAAGAGCTATCGCAAGGCTGAAAGCGATGCGCTGGATCATGCGTTCTACTGGCTGGAAGTGGTAGATCTGGTGGACTGCGCCAACCGTCTGGCCGGTGAGTTGTCCTACGGCCAGCAACGGCGCCTGGAAATCGCCCGGGCCATGTGCACCCGGCCCAAGCTTATCTGCCTCGACGAACCGGCTGCCGGCCTCAACCCTCAAGAAACCGAAGCGCTGAGCGCGATGATCCGGCTGCTGCGCGATGAGCATGATCTGACCGTGGTGCTGATCGAACACGACATGGGCATGGTAATGAGCATTTCCGACCACATCGTGGTGCTGGACCACGGCAACGTGATTGCCGAAGGCGGTCCTGAAGCGATCCGCCACGATCCGAAAGTGATCGCTGCCTACCTGGGCGCTGACGAAGAGGAACTGGTATGAGTCAACCGATCCTCGAACTGAAAGAGGTCGATGTGTTCTACGGGCCGATCCAGGCCCTGAAGAAGGTCTCGCTGCACATCAATGAAGGTGAAACCGTCGCCCTGATCGGCTCCAACGGGGCCGGCAAGTCAACCCTGCTGATGTCGATCTTCGGCCAGCCACGGGCCGAGGATGGGCAGATCATCTACCGGGGAGTCGACATTACCCACAAGTCGTCCCATTACATCGCCTCCAACGGTATCGCTCAATCGCCGGAAGGACGGCGGGTATTCCCCGACATGACGGTCGAGGAGAATCTGCTGATGGGCACCATTCCGATCGGTGACAAGTACGCCACCGAGGACATGCAACGCATGTTCGAGCTGTTCCCACGGCTCAAGGAACGGCGTACTCAGCGAGCCATGACCATGTCCGGCGGCGAGCAGCAGATGCTCGCCATCGCTCGGGCGCTGATGAGTCGACCCAAGCTGCTGTTGCTCGACGAGCCGAGCCTGGGGCTGGCGCCTATCGTGGTGAAACAGATCTTCGCCACCCTGCGCGAGCTGGCAGCAACCGGTATGACGATCTTTCTGGTGGAGCAGAACGCCAACCATGCGCTCAAGTTGTCGGATCGGGCGTACGTGATGGTGAACGGCGAAATCCGCTTGAGCGGTACCGGCAAGGAGCTGCTGGTCAATGAAGAGGTGCGCAACGCCTATCTCGGCGGTCACTGAGTTCCCTCTTGCAGGACCCAGCCCCGGCGAGTAATCGCCGGGGCTTTTTTCGGTCTGCAAAACGACACTGTGTTGCTCTATCGAGAAATTGTGGAAAACAAATTTAACAACCTGTTAAAGCGCGACATAAAGCCGCTGCAAATAGCTGTTTTGTCACAGTTTTGACTTGTCCCCGTTTGCTGTGGAACTGGCTGTGTGTAACGTGGTGGTAACTGGCTGAAAGCCTTGTACTACGTGACGTTCAGGCTTGTGGTTGTTTTTTGATCAATGATTTTTACCGGGCTTGCAGCGGCCGTTGTCAACCTTTTTATTGTCGCAGTAGCGAGGCCGAAAAGACGTTGCGCAGCCTGTGGATAAGTCTGTGGTTAAACTCTGGAAAGACTCGGCAAGACGGCGTAATTACTGGCTTGGCGCCATCGTGTAGATGACGCTAGTGTTACGCTGATCTCGGACTGCTGCATGTGACGCTCCTGCGGGTCAAGCAAAAAACTTCCGGATTCGCGCTGCAGGCCCTGTGGATAGCGGCTCGGAGGAATTCGCACTTGCCCCCAAAGACTGTGGACGGGGCTGTGGATAAGGTGCGTGCAAATGGCTGCAGGTCACAGCGAGCAGGGCTTTGGATCGAGTGATCAATTTTTGTACAGCGCTCCATGCATTTCCTTCGCTCCGGTTGCCGCTACGACGCTGGCCGGGCATGCTGCAAGGCGACTTTCTATTCCAATGGCTGTTTGAAGCCCAGCAAGGAGAACACGATGTCCAACACCCTGTTTATTACCGGCGCGACCTCCGGTTTCGGTGAAGCCTGTGCCCGTCGTTTTGCCGAGGCCGGATGGTCATTGGTGCTCACAGGCCGTCGTGAAGAGCGCCTGAATGCCTTGTGTGCCGAACTCTCGAAACAGACCGAAGTGCATGGCCTGGTGCTCGATGTCCGTGATCGCAAGGCCATGGAGGAGGCGATTGCCAATCTGCCACCGTCTTTCAGCAAGCTGCGCGGGCTGATCAACAACGCCGGCCTGGCGCTGGGCGTCGACCCGGCACCCAAGTGCGATCTGGACGACTGGGATACCATGGTCGATACCAATATCAAAGGCCTGATGTACAGTACTCGTCTGTTGCTGCCACGCTTGATCGCCCACGGTCGCGGTGCCGGGATCATCAACCTGGGCTCCATCGCCGGTAACTATCCGTACCCGGGCAGCCACGTCTATGGCGCGACCAAAGCTTTCGTCAAACAGTTCTCGCTGAACCTGCGCTGCGATTTGCAAGGCACTGGCGTGCGGGTGACCAATATCGAGCCGGGTCTGTGTGAAAGTGAGTTCTCTCTGGTGCGCTTTGCCGGTGACCAGGCCCGCTACGACGCCACCTACGCCGGTGCCGAGCCGATCCAGCCGCAGGACATCGCCGAGACGATCTTCTGGGTCCTCAACACCCCGGCGCACATCAACATCAATAGCCTCGAGCTGATGCCGGTGAGCCAGACCTGGGGTGGTTTCGCCATTGAGCGCGGGGCCAAGGCTTAAGACCTTGTGGCGAGGGGGCTTGCCCCCGTTCGGCCGCGAAGCGGTCGTTGACCCAGCGACAGTGTTCTGCCTGACAAAATGCGATCACAGGTTTTAGGGCCGCTGCGCGCCCCAGCGGGAGCAAGCTCCCTCGCCACAGGGGTCTGACAATCAGCCGAAGTATTCGACCAGGCCGCGATAACAGGTCGCCAGATGATAAGGGGTGGTTGACGGCATATCCCGACGGCTTACGATGCCCGCTGCATCCAGACACTCATACCAGCCACCGGCATGCAGAAACCGCTGTTGCAGCGCGTTCAATTGGCGTTGCAGCAGCGCCTGGCTGGCGGGCCGCAACGTCAGGGCGCGCAGGTATTCGGCTTGAGCCCAGATCCGTTGGGTACCGTCGCGAACGCTGCCGTCGATATCCAACATGCCGCTGACGGTACCGGTTTGCGGATCGACGCCGACCTGTTCGGCGTAGGTGAAGGCGCGCTCCAGCGAGGCGTGCAGCGGTGAGCCTTTGAGCAGAGAGGAAGATTCGAGCAGGAAGAACCACTCGAACTGATGCCCCGGTTCGAACCAGTTATCCACAGCCCCCAGCGGTTTTTCCATCATCACGTCGTGCTGGCGGTCGATGAAGCGCCTTTGCATGGCATCGCACAGGCTGCCGAGAGCAGATTGCACTGCAGCGTCCTGGCGAACCGACAGCGTGGCAAGGAAGGCCTCCGCCAGGTGCATCAAGGGATTTTGCAACGGCCCGGATTGGAGCGATGACCAGTCCCGCTCGAGACTGGCTTCATACAACCCGTCATCGATAGCGAAGCGTTCGGCCACCATTTCCAGAGCGTCATTGAGCACCGACTCCACCCGCGGCTCGCGAACCTTGGCCCAGTAATGGGCGCAGGCGAAGATGATGAATGCGTGGGTATAGAGGTCCTTGCGCTGGTCCAGCGGCGCGCCTTGGGCGTCGATGCTGTAGAACCAGCCGCCATGCTCGGCATCGTGAAAATGTCGCTGCAAGGAGCGGAACAACGCCGCAGCGCGGTCCTGGGCGGTGGGAACCCCGGACTCGCCGATCAGGCTGGAAAACAGGTACAGCTGCCGCGCGCAGGCCATGGCCCGATAGCGTTGTGGCGGCAATGGCCGATGTTCGGCGTCCAGCGCCTCATACGGCAGCGCCAGTTCGACATTCCAGCCAGGACCTTGCCAGAGCGGCACGATCACGTCATGAAAATGCTGCTGCACGGCCGCGAACAGAGCGGTCAATTCAGGCTGGGAGGCGGAGCTGGAAACATCGGGCATCGGCTGGCGTCGTCACGGCAGAGGTGTTTGCGCGACATGGTAGCAGAGAGGTTGGCTTGAGAGAGGTTGTGTCTTTCAGGCCGCTATCGCGAGCCGGCTCGCTCCCGCACTGGATATGCGTCAATCCACAATGCTGTGATCAACGCAGAATCAATGTGGGAGCGAGTCTGCTCGCGATGAGGCCAGAGCAAACACCAAAGATTCAGCCCGCCAACAACCAGACCCCGGTCGCCGCCGACGCCGCCCCGGCCAGCCGCACCAGTGGCGCAGCCGCTCGCGGCAGTACGCGCACTACCGCAAAACCAACAGCATGCAGCACCGCCGTGGCGGCAACGAAACCCGCCGCATACGCCCAAGGGCTGGACATCTCCGGCAACTCCAGACCATGGGCCACGCCATGGAACAGCGCAAACAGTGCCGTTGCGCCAAGCGCCAGGCTCAACGGCGGACGCACCGCCAGCGCCACGGCCAGGCCCAGCGCCAGCACCGACGCGGCGATCCCGCTTTCCAGTGCCGGCAGATTCAGCCCTTCAAAACCGAGCATGCCACCGATCAACAGGATGCCGACAAAGGTGCACGGTAGCGCCCAGCGCGCCGCGCCTTGCTGTTGCGCGGCCCACAGGCCGACCGCGAGCATCGCCAACAGGTGATCGAGGCCGCCTATCGGGTGGCTGATGCCGGCGATCAAGCCGTTATCGCCATGACCGGGGTGGGCGAAGGCGAGAGCGGGAGTGAGCAGCAGGGCGAAGGCGCCGAGGATTTGTTTGAGTGTCATGAATCAGCTTCCTTGTTGTTCTTTGTAAAAGAGGGCATCAAGCCGCGGTCAGCAGCCCCTGGCGTTCGATAAAAGCAATGATCGCGTCCAGCCCGAAGCCGGTTTTCTGGTTACTGAAAACGAACGGCTTATCACCGCGCATACGCTTGGTATCGCTGTCCATCAGCTCCAGTGAAGCGCCTACCAGCGGCGCCAGGTCGATCTTGTTGATGACCAGCAGGTCGGATTTGCAGATCCCCGGGCCGCCCTTGCGTGGCAGCTTGTCGCCGGCCGAGACGTCGATTACATAGATGGTCAGGTCCGACAATTCGGGGCTGAAGGTCGCGGATAGATTGTCGCCGCCGGATTCCACCAGAATCAGATCGAGACCGGGAAAGCGCCGATTCAACTGATCGACCGCTTCGAGATTGATCGACGCATCCTCACGGATCGCCGTATGCGGGCAGCCACCGGTTTCCACTCCGATGATCCGTTCCGGCGCCAACGCCGCATTGCGCACCAGGAAATCGGCGTCTTCGCGGGTGTAGATGTCGTTAGTGACCACCGCCAGGTTGTAGCGCTCGCGCAGGGCCAGGCATAGGGCCAGGGTCAGGGCGGTCTTGCCGGAACCGACCGGTCCACCGATACCAACGCGCAACGGTTGTGCGTTCATGTGTTTCTCCTAGGAGCGGAATAGACGGCTGTACTGGCGCTCATGGGCCATACATGCCAGGGACAGGCCGAAAGTGGCGCTGCCGTATTGATCGAAAGAGATGTTCGACGCCTTGTGCTGGGCCTGCTGCAGCAACGGCAGCAGTTCGCTGGTAAGGCGCTGGGCAGCTTGTTGGCCGAGCGGCAGGGTCTTCATCAGCACCGCCAGTTGATTTTCCAGCCAGCTCCAGAGCCAGGCGGCCAGCGCGTCCTGTGGGCTGATCTGCCAGGCGCGAGCGGCCAGCGCCCAGCCGAGGGCCAAGTGCGGTTCTGGATGTTGCGCAAGAAAGGCCCGGGCGCGGGCGTCGAGCTCCGGCAAGCCATTGAGCAGTTGTTGCAGGGAATAGCCCATTTGCCGGCTTTCCTGGTGCAGTTCGCGGGTCTCGCGGCTGGCACGGTGTTCTTCGCAGCGTTGCAACAGTTCGGCCCAATCCTCGGCCGCCGCGGCGCGGCAGTGGGCGAGCAATAGCGGTGCTTCAAAACGCGCGAGGTTGAGCAACAGCTGATCGCTGATCCAGCGTCGGGCCGTTTGCGGGTCGCTTACTCGCGCTTGTTCCACGGCCATTTCCAGCCCTTGGGAGTAGCTGTAGCCGCCAATCGGCAGTTGTGGACTGGCCAGGCGCAGCAAAGCCCAGGCCGGGTTCATAGGCGTACGCCGAACTGGTGCAAACGTGGTGGGTAGTTGAAGTCCTCGTCGCCATGCCGTGAATGGTGGTGGCCGCCGCCATAGGCACCGTGTACCGGCTGGAATGGCGCTTCGAGGGGCTCGGTGTGGGCGCCAAGCTGTTCAAGCATGGCCTTGAGTACGTAGTCATCGAGTAGCCGCAACCAGCCATCACCGACCTGCAGCGCGACATGCCGATTGCCCAGATGATAGGCGGCGCGGGTCAGTTCATAGGCATTGGCGCAGGTGACGTGCAGCAGTAGCTCGGGGCGAGCGCAGACTCGCACAATGCGACCGTCTTCGGCTTGCAGGAATTCGCCGTCATGCAAGGGTGGTTGGCCACGTTCCAGAAACAGCCCGACGTCCTCACCTTCAGCACTGAAACAGCGCAGCCGGCTTTTGCTGCGGGCCTCGAAATTCAGGTGCAGTTCGGCGGCCCAGAGGGGTTGAGGGTCGATTCTGTGATGAATCACCAGCATTGGAAGGCTTCCAGCAAAGGGCGTTGCAGAGGTTAGAGCAAGGCCCTTGCCAACAGAGCTGGATGTAGGAAAAAACCGAAAACACTGTAGGGGCTTTGCCCATGCCAAGCGCTTGCGCACAGGATTTTGCATGGGATTGGTGCGACCAAGAGGTTGGCGCACCATTTTGCGGCGAAAGTATTGCCTCTCGGCGGGCATCCGGCGTTCACCGGCTGATCAGGACCGTCAGTCCGGTGCCATCACCCCTCGATAAAACAACCATTCCTGCTCCAGCGCATGGGCCTGATTGTCGGCCTTGCGAAAACCGTGGCGTTCGTCGGGGTAGTAATGCGCATGGGCCGGGATGCCCTTGTCCTGCAAGGCCTTGAGCATGTCGCGGGTTTGTTGCGGAACGACTACGGCATCGAGTTCGCCTTGGAAAAATATCACCGGCACGTGGATATTCCCGGCGTGCAGCAGTGGCGTGCGGGCCTTGTAGCGTTCGGCATCCTGTTCGGGGTCGCCGATCAACCAGTCGAGGTAATCGCCCTCGAATTTGTGGGTGGTGCGGCTCAGGGCGATCGGGTCGCTGACACCGTACAGGCTGGCGCCAGCGCGAAAAACCTGGTGAAACGCCAATGCGCAAAGGGTGGTGTAGCCGCCGGCGCTGCCGCCGCGAATGAAGGCGTTTTCGCCATTGATCAGTCCTTGCCCCGCAAGGTAGGCAACGACCGCGCACGCGTCTTCGACATCCACCTCGCCCCAGCTTAAATGCAGCGCTTGTCGATAGGCGCGACCGTAGCCGCTGCTGCCGCGATAGTTGAGGTCGGCGATGGCAAAGCCGCGCTGTGTCCAGTACTGGATACGCGGATCGAGCATCGGATAGCAGGCGGAGGTCGGGCCGCCGTGGATAAATACCACCAGGGGCGGTTTGGCGACGCCGTTCATGGCAGGGTAGAAAAAGCCATGGGCTTCACCCTTGCCGCTCGGGTAGCGCAAGGTTTGCGGACGGCTGATCTGCTCGGCAGGCAAGGGTGCAACACCACCGGCCAGCACCTCGAATCGGTGAGTTTGGCGATCGATGGCGACCACCGCCGCCGGGCTCACGGGCGACGCAACTATGCAGTAAACAAACTGTTCATCCAGCGCCAGACTGCGGAATCGGCTGTAGTCATCGGTGAACTCTTCCAGCGCCCCATTACCCTGGCGCAGTCCCAGTCGGCCAAAGCCATCTTCGGTCCAGCTCGCCAGGTAGGCACCTTCACCCAGTGGCAGCCACGTGCTGCCACCCAGCTGCCAGGGCGCGGGTGCGTGATCGGCTGCAGCGCTTGGCAGCGGGCTCAAACCTGAGGCGGATTCGATCCAGGGTTGCCAGAACCCGGCGCGATCCGTCAGGCAATAAAGACTGCCAGTCTGATCAAAGCGCGGTTGTTGCAGGGACTCTTCGGCACCATCGCCGGCCACGCAACGGGGTTGGCTCCAACCGTTGTCGGCCTGACGCTCAGCCACCATCAGGCGGGTAGAGGTCCAGGGTTGATGGGGACGACTCCATTCGATCCAGGCCAGGCGCTGGCCGTCCGGGCTCAGGGTCGGCGCGGCATAGAAGTCCGCGCCTTCGGCCAGTAACTGACGTTGTCCACTGGCGCTGTCGATGGCTACCAGTCGGTGTTGATTGAGGTTTTCCTCGACCGCCAGAACCTGCCCGGCAGCGAACTGCAGGTCGCCATAACGACACTCGCCCTGGGTCAACGCCTGGGGCGTCTCACCTTGCAGGGATTGCCGATACAACTGCTGATCCGCTTCGTTGACGAACACCAGCCCGTCATCGCTCAGGCAGAACGAACCGCCGCCATATTCGTAGACCCGGCTGCGCACGCTGAACCCCGAGGGCGTCAGGCAGCGGGCCTGACCCTCATGCCAGTGCCAGATCCGACAGGCCGCGTCTTCGGGGCGGTACTCATTCCAGAACAGGCCGTGCCGACCGACTTGCAGTTCAGCGAAGTCGATAGCGGCGGCGACGGCCTGGACGGCGCTGAAGGGTTCAGCCTTTAATGATGAGGCGTGAGTTTCGTTCATTGCGAAAGGCCAGTTGTTCGATGGTCTGGGTCGCGTGCTCGGCTTCTTCGCGGGCCTGGAGAATCACGCCGTGATGTTCCGACTTGCTGCACACCGGATCGGCGTTGCTCGCGTCACCGGTGAGCATGAAGGCCTGGCAGCGGCAGCCGCCGAAGTCCTTTTCCTTCTCATCGCAGGAGCGGCAGGGTTCGGCCATCCAGTCATAGCCGCGAAATTTGTTGAAGCCGAACGAGTCGTACCATATGTGCTGCATGCTGTGATCGCGCACGTTGGGGAACTGCACCGGCATCTGTCGCGCGCCGTGGCACGGCAGAGCAGTGCCGTCCGGAGTGACGGTGAGGAAGATGCTGCCCCAGCCGTTCATGCAGCCTTTGGGGCGTTCTTCGTAGTAATCCGGGGTGACGAAAATCAGCTTGCACGGATTCCCTTCGGCTTCCAGTTTGACGCGGTATTCATTGGTGACGCGTTCGGCGCGAACCAGCTGATCTTTGGTCGGTAACAGGCCGACTCGGTTGAGCTGAGCCCAGCCGTAAAACTGGCAGGTGGCGAGTTCGACGAAGTCGGCTTCCAGGGCAATGCACAGCTCGATGATGCGGTCGATCTTGTCGATGTTGTGCCGGTGGGTGACGAAATTCAGCACCATCGGATAGCCATGGGCTTTGACTGCGCGAGCCATTTCCAGCTTTTGCGCGAAGGCTTTTTTCGAGCCGGCCAGCAAGTTGTTCACTTGCTCGTCGCTGGCCTGGAAACTGATCTGGATATGGTCCAGCCCGGCTTTTTTGAAGTCGCTGATTTTCTGCTCGGTGAGGCCGATGCCCGAGGTGATCAGGTTGGTGTAGAAACCCAGCTTGCGGGCTTCAGCAATCAGCTCGGCCAGGTCCTGACGCACCAGCGGTTCGCCGCCGGAAAAGCCCAACTGCGCCGCGCCCATCTCCCGTGCTTCACGGAACACCTTGATCCACTGCTCGGTGGTCAGCTCCTTGCCCTGCTCGGCGAAATCCAGCGGATTGGAGCAATAAGGGCATTGCAGCGGGCAGCGGTAAGTCAGCTCGGCCAGCAGCCACAAGGGCAGGCCGATCTCAGGCTTGGGCGGTAGCCGCAGAGCCTGCTTAGACAAGTTCGATCCAGTGCTGTGCACGGGCGACCTCCATGAATTGCTCGATGTCGTCATCGAGCTCGGGTACGCCGGGGAATTTGGCGCCCAGTTCGGCAATGATCGCCGCGACGTCACGCTCTCCGTCGATCAAGCCGCCAATCAGCGCGGCGCTTTCGTTGAGTTTGATCATGCCTTCGGGGTACAGCAGCACATGGCCTTTTTGCGCCGGTTCGTACTGGTAACGGTAGCCGGTCCGCCAGGTCGGGGTCTTGCTGCGATCGAAACTCATAGGGTGATCCCTTTGTGCCAGACCCGCTGTTCGGTCACGCTGTGATAAGGCGGGCGGTTCAGTTCGTAGGCCATGCTCATGGCATCGAGCATGCTCCAAAGGATGTCCAGTTTGAACTGGAGAATTTCCAGCATGCGCTCCTGGCCGACCCGCGTGGTGTAGTGCTGCAGGGTGATCGCCATGCCGTGTTCCACATCCCGTCGAGCCTGGCTCAGGCGCGTGCGGAAATACTCATAACCGGCCGGGTCGATCCAGGGGTAATGCTGTGGCCAGCTGTCGAGTCGCGATTGGTGGATTTGCGGGGCGAACAGTTCAGTCAGCGAGCTGCTGGCGGCTTCCTGCCAACAGGCCCGGCGGGCGAAGTTGACGTAGGCGTCGACGGCAAAACGCACACCGGGCAAGACCAGCTCCTGGGAGCGCAGTTGATCCGGGTCGAGGCCGACCGCCTGGCCCAGGCGCAGCCAGGCTTCGATACCGCCGTCTTCACCAGGCGCGCCGTCGTGGTCCAGCAGGCGCTGAATCCACTCGCGGCGGACCTCGCGATCCGGGCAGTTGGCCAGGATCGCGGCGTCCTTGAGCGGGATGTTCACCTGGTAATAGAAGCGGTTGGCAACCCAGCCCTGGATCTGCTCGCGGGTCGCCCGACCTTCATACATCGCCACGTGATAGGGGTGATGGATGTGGTAGTAGGCACCCTTGGCGCGCAACGCCTGTTCGAATTCGGCGGGGGACATTGGTTGGTCAGTCATCTGGGCTCTCCGATACCAGTTCTATAGTCTGGCGAGTAATTGTGGCGAGGGAGCTTGCTCCCGCTGGGCCGTGAAGCGGCCCCAAAACCTGCTATCCCGGTTCTTCAGCTAGAACACATCCGCCGGTTTTTACGGCTGCTTCGCACCCGAGCGGGAGCAAGCTCCCTCGCCACAGGGACTGTGCCCGCGAGTGATCTTGAGTCGATTGCCTGTTACAGCTCAATACTCATTCCGTCGTAAGCGACCTCGACCTTTCGTCGTAGAAGTTCGGCACGTTCGGCGGAGTCTTCGTCGAGGATCGGGTTGGTGTTGTTGATGTGGATAAGTACTTTGCGCTGCTTGGGCAACTGTTCCAGCACTTCCAGCATGCCGCCGGGGCCGTTCTGTGCCAGGTGGCCCATTTCCCGACCGGTACGGGTGCCCACGCCACGGCGCTGCATTTCGTCGTCGTCCCACATCGTGCCATCCACCAGCAGGCAGTCGCTGCCGGCCATGATTTCCAGCAGCGGCGCATCGACCTTGCCCAGGCCCGGCGCGTAGAACAGCTTGCCGCCAGTGCGCAGGTCTTCGACGATCAGCCCGATGTTGTCGCCAGGGTGTGGGTCGAAGCGATGGGGCGAGTAGGGCGGTGCGGCGCTACGCAGTGGCAGCGGGGTGAAGCGCAGGTTCGGGCAGGCGGGGATGGTGAAGGTGCCTTCGAGCTCGATGCGGTTCCAGATCAGCCCGCCATTCCAGTGAGTGAGCATGGTGAACAGCGGGAAGCCGGTACTCAGGTCTTCATGGACCATGTCGGTGCACCAGACTTGGTGCGGGCAGCCTTCGCGCAGGCTGAGCAGGCCAGTGGTGTGATCGATCTGGCTGTCCATCAGGATGATCGCGCTGATCCCGGTATCGCGCAGGGCACGGCCGGGTTGCATTGGGGCAAAGTTCTGCAACTGCGCGCGGATGTCCGGCGAGGCATTGCACAGCACCCAGTTCACGCCATCATCGGAAATTGCGATGGATGATTGGGTTCGCGCCTCGGCCCTCAGGCTGCCGTCGCGAAAACCCGCGCAGTTCACGCAGTTGCAGTTCCACTGCGGAAAACCACCGCCGGCGGCGGAACCTAGAATCTGGACAAACATGGCCGCTCCCGTCATACAAAAGCTGAAAATAAAAACGCCCCGGGCTGGCCGAGGCGTTGCACTGCATGCTCTACCCAAAGGCAGAATTAACGGCTTGCGAAATACATGGTGACTTCAAAGCCGATACGCAGGTCGGTGTAAGCAGGCTTGGACCAGGCCATAGAGTTGCTCCTTCAGGTGGGTGTGACAGTTGAGATCTATACATATAGTCCACCTCCAGCGGAGATGTTCAGATGCTTAGGTGCCTATCTTACTAAATTCCCACTAGCGTTTGACCGCAATTCTCGAAGAAAGCTAATTGCAGCCTGGGTAATGATCATTTTGCCATTTGCCATGGCTTGTCAGGGCAAGAACCGCTAGCCAGACACCTCCAGCCACCTTCGGCCTGGTTCAATCGTTGAGCCGCGTCCAGCAGGCTTTGCCGGCTTGACGTGATGATCGCCCTTTGCAGCTGTTGCAGATAATCCGACGAATGGTCGGCCAGCTTGCCCTGCCAGAGTAGTTCAGCGGCTTGGGCAAGGGGCAGGGTGCTGCAATCGAATTGATTGGCGAGCGCCTGGCATTGGTTGGTCAAAGACGAATCATCGATCCCTGAGATTAGTTCAGGCAGTTGCTCAAGGAATACTTCGATGTGTTCCAGAATGTCTCTCGATGCAACGCTGGGCGACTGTACGCCGAACAGCAGCCCGGTCTGCCCGTTGATCTGCCGCACCCCGCTGAACACCCCGTAGCCAAGTTGTAGCTCGACCCGCAGGCGCTGGTAGAACGCTGATTGACTCAATTGCGCAAGCAAACGCCAGGCAGCTTCGTCGGCAATCTCCTGGGTGGACGTCGGACAAAACAGCAGCAGTGCGTGTTCGCTGGTGTCGGTCGGCACCTGGCTCCACAGGTGCTGTGAACGAATCGACAGCGGCAGTCCCACCTGAGTGTCCGCAATGCCGGGCATTTGGCTCAGGGCACCGGTGATTGCAGCTTGTGCCTTGGCCGGCAGACCGAGCGCCAGTCCGTCCCAGCGGGCGGTTGACCAGAGTAGTTGCAGGTCGGCAGCGCTGACGGGTTGCAACACTGGGGGCTGCAAACAGTCCAGACAATGCTCGGGCAATAACTTCAGTAGTTGCCGAATGGGCATCAGCGGCGCGCTCGGGGTTGGTCCATCGGTTTTTTGCCAGAAGTCGGCGGCAGGTTTTGTCAGGCGCATTAACGCCTGCTCGAGTATCACGGGCATCGGCTCATGAAGGCCGGTCATCTTCAGTAGCCATTGATTACCCACGGCGCTGAAGGAAAACTCGACTCCGGCCTGTAGGGCGTCTTCGCGCAAGTCTTTCAGGCTGCTTTCCAGTTTCGGCTGAAGGCTTGCCTGCACTGCAGAATCCAGGCGCCAGCGCAGATACACCGCGGCTTCGCCGGTATCGTCCGGCAGTTCCTGACTCACCAGCAGGCTCGAACTGTCACGGCGGCCACGCATTCGATCCTGGGCAAAGGTCCGCAGGCCACGGTGAGCACTGGTTTGCCCGCGGATCAAGCCGGTTCGGGCAGGTGCCGCGACCTGGCGCAGAAAGGGGTTGGGGGGCGGCAGTTGCCAGGTGCCTACGGGTTTATCCACAGACAGCTGCTTCAAGAGCGTCTTGAGTGCGCTTACACCTTGTTCGGGCAAGCCTGGTTCTGACTGCTCGCTGTCCAGTCGGGCCAGCTCCAGTGCGCTGCTGACCTGCTGTTTACGCTGTTGCAGCAAGGCGTATTCTTCGCGCAATTGAGGCCAGTCGCGGTTCTCGTTGAAAAAGCTCAGCCAGTCGAAAAACAGCTCTCTAATCAACGAATCCTGGCCTGAGCTGCTGGCGCTGAGTGTGAACTCGATATTCAACAAGGCCTGGCCGGCGAACCGGTAAAGCGGCGCGGCTTTCAGAGAGTCGATCAGCTGGCGGCTTTGTAACTCGGCGAGCAGCCCGCCGGGTTTCGAAGAGCTCAACCAAGTGCATAGAAAATCCAGCGCCTGGGGTGATGAGTCGGGCAGGTGCTCAAAGGCAAGCAATAGATTCAGACGGCGTTCGCCAATCTGTTGATAACTGTTCTCTGCGGTGCACATCAATGACGGCGGAGCGCTCTGCGCCACCTGCTGGCCGACGACAAGATGAGTGCCGAACCCTTGCGCCAGCGCTTTCAGCTCGGCAACGGACTGTGGCCCGGCCAGGCTCAGGGTCATTTGCCCGGTCTGATAATAGCGCTGATAGAAGCCGCTCAATGCCTGTTGGAAAGCCGGCTGCGGTACCAAAAGGCTGTAGCGGTTTCCTGCATGGAAGGCACGCAATGGATGGGCCGCGCTGAGGCCATCGAACAGGCCGAACTGTTGCTGCGCCGATGGATCCCGTGACCAGGCAATAAATTCGGCGTGCAGCACTTCCCGCTCACGGAGCTGGTCGTTCTGGTCCAGACGCGGATGGGCCAGCATGTCGCCCAAGCGCTCGAGCCCGCCGCTAAAGGTGGATGGTGGCAGTTCGAAGAAGAAGTCGGTGGTGCGCTCGCTGGTTCGCGCATTCAGCTGCCCGCCGTGACCTTGCACGTAGGCCATCAACCCCTGGTCTGCGGGAAAACGCTCGGTGCCGAGAAAGAATAGATGTTCGAGGAAGTGCGCCAGCCCGGGCCAGGCGAGTGGCACGTCGTGGCTGCCGGCAGCGACCCGCAACGCAGCGGCGCAGCGCTTCAAACGTGGAGCATGGCGCAGAGAGATCCGTAGCCCGTTGGCCAGGGTCTCAGTGTGGGGATGAGGGTGGTTCAGCGCGGGCATGAGCACTTCCAGAACAGTGAAGTGCTCATGCTAGCGGATAACCACCGATCAGCGCTTGTTCAGGTCGCCATAAAGCTCGGGTCGACGATCATGAAAGTAGCGATTGACGGCGCGCGAATCGATCATCAATTGGCGATCCAGCGTTCCGACGATCAATGCCTCATCCAGGCCGGCCTGGGCGAGGCGGCTGCCGTCCGGTGCGGCAATGCTGCTTTGCCCGCAGTAGTGAATATCGCCTTCACTGCCGCAGTAGTTGGCGTACGCCACATAACACTGGTTTTCGAATGCGCGGGCACGCACGGTGACGTCGGCGATAAAGTCGTAGGGAATCATATTCGCTGTCGGCACCAGAATCAGCTCGGCACCGGCCAGGGCCAGGCGACGGGCATTTTCCGGGAATTCCAGGTCGTAGCAGATCAAGAACCCGAGCTTCCAGCCGTTCAGTTCCACCAGAGGAAACTCGTCAGGGCCGACACTGAACATCGAGTGATCGAGTTCACCGAACAAGTGAGTTTTGCGATAGTTGCACAAGCTTTGACCCTTGGCATCGATCAACTGCACGGCGTTGTAGATCTGCCCGTCGTCGGCGCGCTCCGGGTAACCGTAGAGGATGGCCACTCCCGAAGACTTGGCGATGTTGGCAATGCGTTGCGCCGACTCGCCATCCCGCGCCTCGGCCAGCGCGCCGACCGCCTCGACGCCGATGTTGTACCCGCTGAGGAACATTTCCGGCAGCACCAGCAAATCAGCGCCCCTGGCTTCCATCGCCAGGTGTTGCAGACGCTGCAGATTGCCAGCCACGTCCAGTGGCAGCGGTGGGCATTGGTAGAGGGCGACACGCATAGTGAGCTTCCTTTTACTCGGGCAGGGCAATCGGACCGATTTCGTGGAACACATCACCCGGGCCAGGGTTCTGCGCATGAGTCTCGCCGCCGAAGTGTTTCATGATGCCCCACACCGCGTTCAGCGAAGTTTGAACTGCGCCTTCAACCCAAGCAGGGGTCCATGAGACATCGTCGCCTGCAATGAAAATTCCGCGCTGCTCGGCGGGCATGTCCTGCTGCATGAAGTGTGCATACATGCGCTGGTTGTAGCGATAGTGGCCCGGAAGCGCACCCTTGAAGGCGCCGAGGAAATGCGGGTCGGCTTCCCAGGATACGGTGATTGGGTCGCCGATGATGCGCGCGGCGATATCGACTTTCGGGTAGATCTTCTTCAAGGCGTCCAGCGCCAGCTTCACGCGTTTTTCCACCGGATGCGGGAGCATTTTCAACGCGTCGCTCATCCACGAGTAGGACAGGCAAATGACGCCCGGCTTGTCGTCGCCATTGTCGAAAAGGTAAGTGCCACGGGTCAGGCGATCGGTGAGGGTCATGCTCATCAGGTCGCGACCGGTTTGCGGGTCCTTGTCCTTCCAGAACGGCCGGTCGACCATGACGAAGGTTTTCGACGACTGCATGTAGCGGGTACGGTCCAGGGCCATCCACATTTTTTGCGAAAACAGCGACTCATCGCACTCGATCTGGGTGGTCAGCAGCCAGCTCTGGCAAGTGGTCAGCACTGCTGCGTATTCCCGGGTATCGCCCCAATTGTCGGTGACGGCAAAACGACCGTTGGCCGCGTGGGCGATGCGTTTCACGCCGGTGCGCGGTGCGCCGCTGTGCAGCGAGCTCAGGCTGGTGCCTGCGGGCCAATGGGCACATTGCTCGGGGACATGACGCCAGATGCCCAGCGGCACTTGCTCGACGCCGCCGACCACCAGGTGCTGGTGGTCATCGCAGTTAGTCATCACCACGCGGAAAATTTCCAGCATCGAGTTGGGGAAGTCCGAATCCCAACCGCCGGTGCCGAAGCCAACCTGGCCAAACACTTCGCGGTGATGGAAGGACAACTTGGCGAAGGCTTTCGAGGTCGCGACGAAGTCGTAGAAGGTACGGTCATCCCAAAGCGGAACCAGGGTGTTCCACAGCTCTTTCAAGCGTGGCACGTCGCGGTCGCGGATCGCTTGCTGGATCTCGCCGAAGCGCGAACCGTCCTCCAGCGCATCAGCCCAGGCATCGGCGACTTCCTGGAACAATGCCGGCAGGTCGGCGAGCTTCTGCGCGTAGTGGGTCTGGCCTTCGAGGTCGATGACCGTGCTGCCCGAGGCGGGTGTCAGCGGGTTGGGGAAGGGTTTGGTTTCCAGGCCGAGCTTGTCGACATAGTGATAGAACGCGGTGGACGACACCGGGAAACGCATACCACCGAGCTCGGCGATGATGCCCTCGGCGCCTTCAAAGGCTTGGGAACGCAAACGGCCGCCCATCTTCGAAGCCTCATAAACCACCGGTTTCAGGCCCAGCTTCATCAGCTCGTACGCCGCCACCAGCCCAGCGATCCCGGCACCGACTATCGCCACTTCGGCGCCGTGGTTCTGCACTGGAATACTGCCCAGGCCGGCCGGGTGCTCGATCCAGTCGTCGAACGCGAAGGGGAAGTCCGGGCCGAAAATAGTGACTGGTTTTTTACCGTCTGCAGGATGGCGATTGTTCTTGTTCATGGCTGACCTTGCTGGCGACTCTTGCGGCGGTGACCGCTATGAGTTTGGAAGGGGAAAAGACAGCCGCCATTCTAGGGAGTGTAGAACACGTTAATAAGACGCAAAGTGTCGTCGATATGCACTTAATCTGCGCATTATGACGAGCGCTGTTGTCATAATGATTGCATGCGTCCTATGGGATCAGGCTTGCCCCAATGCCAGTCAGTTAAGAAAAGAGGCGCCGAACGCAAAACCTGTGGCGAGGGAGCTTGCTCCCGCTCGGCGGCGAAGCAGTCGTAAAACCTGCGTATGCGTTCTACCTGAAAAACAGTAGTTGCAGTTTTTAGGGCCGCTTCGCGCCCCAGCGGGAGCGAGCTCCCTCGCCACAGTACATGTTCGCTTCAAAGCCGTTCACCGACTGGCATTGAGGCTCGCCCACGAAAGCGCCCCGTCCCTGAAGATCAGCCACAAACAATCAAACCGGCTGCCCGCGATCGATCTTGCTGCTGAGGATGATCGAGGTAGTGGTTTTCTCTACGCCGTCGACACTGCCGATCTGATCGAGCAACTGATCGAGCTGTTCCGGCGAATCGGTACGCAGCCACGCCACGTAATCAAACTCGCCACTCACCGCACACAACTGCTGCACCTGGGCCATGGTACTGAGCCGGCGCAGCACTTCCTTGCCGGAGCGCGGCTGCACGGTAATCCCGACATACGCCTGCAATCCGCCATCGACCACCCGCTGACCGAGACGCACGCCGTAGCCGGTAATCACTCGAGCCTTCTCCAGCCGCGCCAGGCGTGAGGTGACCGTAGTGCGCGCGATGCCCAGCTGCCGGGCAAGCATGGCCACGCTTTCGCGGGCGTTGATTTGCAACGCAGCAATCAATTGGCGATCGATTTCATCGAGAACGGGAGGGCGGGTGTCAGGCAAGGTCTTCTCCGGCGGCATGCATCAATGGCTGAGCATGTTACAGGCTCGCCGAATCGCAGAAACGCAAAAGCAGCGCAGTGCGCGGCTTTTTGTAGGATTCGAACCTGCGACCAAGGGATCATGAGCCCTGAATAAGCGACCGCATTCATTGGGCTGGACCCATATCATTGGCACTAAGGCGGCTCTAAAACACCCGGCGTTTGGGGCGGGCTTCTAGAGCGTGACGTAGGTCAAGCGCATTGCTTTTCCTTATTGTGCCATTCGCCTTCAAACTCCAGATTCAGTTTGTATAGGTCGTGGTCCAATTTATTGATGGAATTGATAGCCGCCATAAGATCGGCTTCGCCCGTTTTAGCTTCAAGATAAAGTCCCCGTAAGTACCGGTCATTTACGGTTGGGATCTTGTCAGTTTTTTCCCAGATCGCCACAGCCTGACTCGTCAGCCCGACGATATCGGCAAGTCTTTCTTGGGACAGCCCAAGTTCCTTCCTGAGGAACCTGAACTCAGCACCTGTCAACGGTGCTGGTTTTTCGGCGATAGACTTGCCAATTACGTCATGTAGGCCTTTCACATCCGTGATTGCAACAGACTCGCCATAGGCAGTCTCTTTCACCACGAAGCCATTGCTAAGCCATACGTTCGGCAGGCCGCTTTCTACGTAGTGGTACATAAAATTCACCCATTCTTTTGTATCGTGGTCACTATGACGAGAAATGTCCCGTCGTCGTCGACATCGATTGCGCCAACGACTTGGAGAGGCGACCCGGCTCTAAACCAGGAAATGGTAAATCTCCAATCACCGCCGGGCTGCTGGAACGGCCCTTCCGTGATCTGTCCTTTACCCAGGCAGTCCATCACGTCGGGCATGGTCACACCTCGCTCAATCATCCGCCCCTTGGCATGCGGTGAGTAGAAGATGCGTTCCGACATTTCCGAAAGCTCACGGATTATTTCAAGAGCTTTCTTTTTAGGCAGAGGAAAAGGTAGAAGGTCGCTCATGGTTTTCTATAGTATTTATAGGTAACGCCATCCTAAATCTCAAGGATGTTTTGTCAATTCTTATAAAAATTTTTCGACAAGGGTGTGAGCCCCTGCTTCTGCTCGGAAAAAACCGAACAGCCAGAAACACGAAAGCCGCGCAGTGCGCGGCTTTTTGTATGGTGGGCCCAGTAGGACTCGAACCTACGACCAAGGGATTATGAGTCCCCTGCTCTAACCAACTGAGCTATAGGCCCTCAGTAGGCCGCGGATTATAACGATGGTTTCTCTGCTGTGCTATCCGAAAAATCGGAAAGGTTCATACGAAGAAAGGCTACAGCGAATTCGTCGGCGGGGAGAGGGAGGCTGACGATGTAGCCCTGGATCTGTTCGCAGCCCTCCAAGGCGAGGAATTGCTGCTGGGCCTGGGTTTCGACGCCTTCGGCGATGACGGTGAGTTGCATGCTGCGACCCAGGGCAATGATGGCGCGGACAATGGCTGCATCGTGGGGGTCATCGGGCAGGCCGCGGACAAAGGATTGGTCGATTTTCAGGAAGTCCAGGGGCAGGCGTTTGAGGTAGCTCAGGGAGGAGTAGCCGGTGCCGAAATCGTCGATTGCCAACTGCACACCCAGGCGTTTGAGTTGATGCAGCACTTCCAGTGCCTCTTCAGCCTGGCTCATGATGAAGTTTTCGGTGATTTCCAGCTGCAGGAAGCCGGGCATGAGGAGGTTGTCATTGAGTAGCTGCTCGATCCGGTTGAGCAGATTCGGTTGGCGCAATTGAGCCCCGGCCAGGTTAACCGAGAGGGGGCCGAAACTCTCATACTGCAGATTCCACTCGTAGAGCTGCTGGCAGGCTTGCTCCAGCACCCAGTCGCCAATCTGCAGAATCATGCCGTTTTCTTCGGCCAGCGGGATGAAGTGTTCGGGCGGTACGTCGCCGAAGGTTGGATGTCGCCAGCGTAGCAGGGCCTCGGCACCGACCAGGGACTGATCCTTGAGGCTGATTTTCGGCTGGAAGTAGAGCAATAGCTCATTGCGCTCGATCGCCCGGCGCAACTCATGTTCCAGCGCGATCCGTTCGCTGGCCTGGGCGGTGAGGTCGCGGGTGTAGCTTTCGACCCGGTTGCGGCCCTTGGCTTTGGAGCGGTACATGGCCGCGTCGGCATTCTTGACCAGTGTGGCGACGTCGCAGCCGTCCTGGGGGTAGAGGCTGGTGCCAATGCTGGCACTGATGAAGAACTCGTGCTCACCGGCCTGGAAGGGCGCGCCAAAGCAGTTGAGCAGCTTGTTGGCGATGTGTTCGGCGTCGCTGGCTTGCTGCAGGCCCGGCAGCAGGATGATGAATTCATCACCGCCGAGGCGGGCCACGGTGTCGATATCACGCAGTTGCTCTTTCAGGCGCACGGCAATGCCTTTGAGCAGCAGGTCGCCGACCGGATGGCCAAGGCTGTCGTTGATGTGTTTGAAGCGGTCGAGGTCGAGGAACAGTACGGCGCCCTGGCCGCCGTTTTCTTGCTGGCTGTTGAGCGCTGTCAGCAGCCGGCTCTCGAACAGGGTGCGGTTGGGCAGGCCGGTCAGCGGATCGTGGTGAGCCTGGTAGTCGAGGCGCGCCTGGGCGTGCTTCAAACTGGAGATGTCGGCGAATACCGCAACGAAGTGGGTGATGAATTTGTCCCGGTTACGCACGGCACTGATGGTCAGCCAGCTGGGATACAGCTCACCATTTTTACGTCGGTTGGAAATCTCGCCCTGCCAGTGACCTTCGGCGGTCAGTTGATGCCACATGGCGGCGTAGAAGGCGCTGTCGTGCAAACCCGAGGCAAGCAGCCGGGGGGTGTGGCCAAGCGCTTCGGTTTCGCTGTAGCCGGTGATTTCGGTGAAGGCCCGATTGACGGCGCTGATGTGCTGCTGGGTGTCGGTGATCAACACGCCTTCGGCGGTGCTCTCGAACACCGTGGCGGCCTGTTGCAGTTTTTCCTGCATCAGATGGCGCTCGGTGATGTCGCGGGCGATGGTCAGCATGCAATCCTCGCCAGCGATGGGCAATGGGCGACTGGAGACCTCGCACAGGCGAATCTGCCCGTCGTTACGGCGGATGTGGCAGCTGAAGTCGCGGACAAAACCGTCGCGTTGCAGCAGGTCGATCATTTGTTTGCGTTCGTTGAGGTTGACCCAGATACCCAGGTCCAGGGTGGAGCGGTCCACGGACATCGCGCTATTGAAGCCGGTAATCCGGCTGAAACCCTCGTTGACCTCGATCAGCAAGCCATCGCGCTGGCGGCTCAGCAGCAGGCCATCGGGTGACGCATGGAAGGCTTTGGCGAATTTCTCTTCGGAGGTTTGCAGTTGTTGCTGGGTTTCTTTGAGTTGGCTGATATCGCGCACCACCACTACCAGCGCGGGAGTGGTGTCGAGGTCGAAGGGTTCGGCGGAGATCAGCCCGGTGAACAGCTGCCCGTTGTTGCGCCGAAACGGCATCTCCAGGTTGCGAATGCTGCCAGCCTGCAGACGCTGCAAGAGGCCGGGGCCGACGCCAGGCACTCCCCAGATGTTCAGGTCGGTGGCGGTCTGGCCGATGACTTCCTCGGCGCTCAGGCCGATCTGTTCCTCAAAGGCTTCGTTGACCTCCAGCAGGCAGCCGTCGGACAGCCGCGCGATCACCAGAATGTCTGGGCATTGCTGGAATACCGAAGCGAATTTCTGCTCGGATAGACGCAAAGCTTCTTCGGTTCTTTTGGCTTCACTGATGTCGATCATCAGGCCGCGCAGAACCGGCTCATGACCGTGCTCTATCAGGCTGACGATATCGCGCACCCACAGACAGCGACCGTCGGCGGTGATGACGCGGTAGTCGACGCTGTGATCACGGCCCGCCAGTATTTCATGGTCACAAAAGGTCTGGGCGCGAGTCAGGTCGGCGGGATGAATAATGTTGCGCCAAAAGCCCGGGATCAACCAGTTAGGCAAGGGATAGCCGAGCAGGTCTTCGGCATGGGGTGACACGTAGCTGTAGGTGTAGTCGCTTATGCGGGCTTCCCAGGCGATGGCCGAAAGGCTTTCGACCAGGCCGCGGTAGTGGTATTCGCTGCTGCGCAACTCCTGTTCGAGCGCGACCCGACGCGAGATCTCCGAACTGAGCCGGCGATTGATGCGGATGACGACTGCCAGCACCGTAAACAGCAGCAGCACGCCGGGCAGGCCATAAACCAAAAGACCGGACCAGAATGTGCGGTGATCCAGGACATTGCCCACCCAGTGTTCCTGGATGCTGCTGATTTCCTCGGGGCTCAGGTCGGCCAGTACTTTGTCGAGAATACCGACCAGCATTTTGTTTTGTTGCGGTACTCCCATCGCCAATTGATAGCGATAAGGCGTTTCACCGCTGACGTAAAGACCGTCCAGTTTAAGCTGGCGCAGGCTCCAGACGCTGGAGGCGAGATCGCCTACAAAGGCGTCGACCTGGTCCGTCGCCAGAGCCTGGAGGGCTGAGCTGACATTCGGCAGGGCGACCAGGTTAAGGTCGGGATGATGGGAGCGTAACAACTCGTGGGGCGCATAGTTTTCCACGACGGCAATCTTCAGGCCGTACAGATCGTTGAGATTATGCGGTTGTGGCCCGCCCTCGTGGGCCAGGATCACGATCGGGAAGTCCAGGTAGGGGCGAGTGAAGGACAGATAGCTCTGGCGCTCAGGAGTCGACATGATCCCCGGCAGCAGGTCCAGTTTGCCTTGTCTGGCCTGTTCCAGCACCTGGCTCCAACTGATCGGCTCGACGGGGGTCACCTTGATGCTCAGGCGTTCCTGGATCAGGCGAATGTAATCCGCCGCCAGACCCTGGTAACGGCCTTCTTCATCGCGATACTCAAAAGGTGGCCATGACGCATCGACACCCAGACGCAGTTCCGGGTGGGTCGCAAGCCAGCTACGTTCTTCGTCGGTAAGAGTCAGCGCGCCAGCCGTTGCAGTCCAGGTCATCAGCCACAGCAAAAACACAGCCGGCATTCTGGGCATAACGGTCTCGTTATGGCTCGGGGAGTAGGTTCGAGTGTAGACGGGCAATGCGGGCGGGAGGGACGCTTGGAAAATTTAATCTGCACAAAGCAAAACCCCCAGCAAGGCTGGGGGTTTTGTGATCACTCGTCGAGGAAGGAGCGCAAATGCTCGCTTCTCGTCGGGTGGCGCAGCTTGCGCAGCGCCTTGGCTTCGATCTGACGAATCCGCTCACGGGTAACGTCGAACTGTTTCCCGACTTCCTCAAGGGTATGGTCGGTATTCATGTCGATGCCGAAGCGCATGCGCAATACCTTGGCTTCACGGGCTGTGAGGCCGGAGAGTACTTCGCGAGTCGCTTCTTTAAGGCTCTCAACAGTGGCGACATCGATTGGCGACTGCATGGTCGAGTCTTCGATGAAGTCACCCAGGTGGGAGTCTTCGTCATCACCGATCGGGGTTTCCATGGAGATCGGCTCTTTAGCGATCTTCAATACCTTGCGGATCTTGTCCTCAGGCATTTCCATGCGTTCGCCCAGCTCTTCCGGGGTCGGTTCGCGACCCATTTCCTGCAACATCTGCCGGGAAATACGGTTGAGCTTGTTGATCGTCTCGATCATGTGCACCGGAATACGGATGGTGCGGGCCTGGTCGGCGATCGAGCGAGTGATCGCCTGACGGATCCACCAGGTGGCATAAGTCGAGAACTTGTAGCCGCGACGGTATTCGAACTTGTCCACCGCTTTCATCAAGCCGATGTTGCCTTCCTGGATCAGATCGAGGAACTGCAGGCCACGGTTGGTGTACTTCTTGGCGATGGAGATCACTAGACGCAAGTTCGCTTCAACCATCTCTTTCTTCGCGCGGCGGGCCTTGGCCTCACCGATCGACATGCGACGGTTGATGTCCTTGATCTCGGCAATCGTCAGACCGGTTTCGGTCTGCAATGCAGTCAGCTTTTGCTGGCAACGAAGGATGTCCGGTTGCAGGCGACCAATGGCTTCAGCGTATTTGCTTTTGCCTTTGGCCAGTGCATCGGTCCAGCTTTCGTCGACTTCATGGCCCGGAAACTGGCGCAGGAAGTCGGTGCGCGGCATGCGTGCATCACGAACGCAGAGCTGCATGATTGCGCGCTCTTGCTGACGCAGACGATCGAGAGCACTGCGGACACGCTCAACCAGGCCTTCGAATTGCTTCGGAACCAGTTTGATCGGCATGAACAGCTCAGCCAGGAGCACCAGCTCGGCGATTGCCAGCTTGTTGCCACGACCGTGCTTTTTCAGCGCCTTGCGAGTGACTTCCATCTGGTCGGACACGGCGCCGAAACGCTGTGCGGCGATGACCGGATCCGGACCGCTTTCGACTTCATCTTCTTCGTCAGTGGCTGTTTCGGCTTCGTCGTCGTCGGTTTCGTCATCCGCTTTCACGGTTTTCGGATCGACAGGCGGCGGCACTTCGGCAGCAGGCGGCGCAATGCCGTCGTCCGGGTCGATATAACCGCTCAGGACGTCGGACAGGCGGCCACCTTCGGTGGTGACGCGAGTGTACTCGGAGAGAATGTGGTCAACCGTGCCAGGGAAGTGCGCAATTGCGCCCATCACTTCACGGATGCCCTCTTCGATACGCTTGGCGATTTCAATTTCGCCTTCACGTGTGAGGAGCTCTACTGTACCCATTTCACGCATATACATGCGCACGGGGTCAGTGGTGCGGCCAATGTCGGTCTCGACCGCTGCCAACGCTGCAGCCGCTTCTTCAGCGGCTGCCTCGTCGGTATCGGCGTCGGCCAACATAAGGGCGTCCGCATCCGGAGCACTCTCGTGTACGGGAATCCCCATGTCATTAATCATGCGGATGATGTCTTCCACCTGTTCCGGATCTGAAATATCCTCCGGCAGGTGGTCGTTGACCTCTGCGTAAGTCAGATACTTCTGCTCACGACCCAGGGTGATCAACTCTTTGATACGAGACTGCTGTTGCGCTTTTCCGGACATAACACCCTATCCACTGAAGGTCTTGGCGGGCAAAAAACAAGCCGAGGATTATACCTGAGCTATGACCTCACGCGCCAGTTGAGGTCGGGTTTGATGCGGAAACATTGCGACTTAGGAGGTCGCGCAGCTGATTTTTTTCTTCAGCACTCAATTCACTTTGACGCGCTTTCCTGAGTAATTGTTCCAGATTTCGCTCGCGTTGGCGGGCTGACAAGCTAGTAATGGTGTCGAAAAACTGTTGTTCAAGGTTATCGCCCTCAATAAGCCACTCCTTTTCTGCCAGCGCTTTGAGCAGGCGCCCTTGTTCGGTGCCATGCCATCGCGCGATCAGTTGAAATGAGTTTAGCTTAGGATTCTTTTGCACGGCTTCGAGTAGCGCCACCAACAGTTGTGTATTGGTGTGGTCCTCGGCGGCAAAGTGCCCGGCATCTTCAACTTTTTCTGCTAATTGTGGGTGATGCAGCAGCGTGCGCAGTGCTGCCAGCGTCGGCGGCTCTACGGCTGCGGGAATGCGCGGGGCGCGAGGTTGGTCGCGATCGCCCTGGCGCTTACCTTTTTTATCCCAGGGTTTGTTGTCCCATTTCTTGCCGCCGGCTCCGGGTTTTTTCGGTGTCCACTCCTGCTGGGGCGCATACGCCTCTTGAGGCTGGTGGTAATCGGCGTAATCGGGCATGGCGTCGTAATCGATGCCAGGATCGTAGGCGGGCGGGGCCTCTTGGGGTGCGCTGTGCACCAATTGGCTGACCGCCTCGCTGTTGAGGCCGGTGATTTCCGTCAGTCGCTGGCGCATCAGGGTGCGCAGGTTGGCCCCTGGAACCTTGTCGATCAACGGCGCCGCAAGGGTGGCCATATGGGCCTTGCCTTCGAGGGAGCGCGGATCGGACTCCTCGGTCAGTTGCTGGAAAAAGTAATCGGCCAGCGGTTGTGCGTGCTGGTTGATCCTCGCGCGAAACGCGTCGGTGCCTTCGGAACGGACCAGGGTGTCCGGGTCTTCGCCTTCGGGCAGGAACAGAAAGCGCGCACGCCGCCCGTCTTGCAGGCTTGGCAAGGCCGCTTCCAGTGCGCGCCATGCGGCATTGCGCCCGGCCTGATCGCCGTCAAAGCAGAACAAGATGTTGGGGACCACCCGAAACAGTCGTTTCAGGTGTTCTTCGCTGGTGGCGGTGCCGAGTGTCGCGACGGCATTGCGCAGGCCTTGTTGGGCAAGGGCGATGACGTCCATGTAGCCTTCGACGACGATGATTTCGTCGAGGTTACGATTATTCTTGCGCGCTTCAAACAGCCCGTAGAGTTCCTGGCCCTTGTGGAACACCGGGGTTTCCGGGGAGTTCAGGTATTTTGGCTTGTCGTCACCCAGTACTCGGCCGCCGAAAGCGATGATCCGGCCGCGACTGTCGCGGATCGGGAACATCACGCGATCGCGGAAACGGTCGTAGCGTTTGCCGGTTTCGGCATTCTCGACCAGCAGACCGGCATCGATCATGGCTTTCTGCTGCAGGGTGTCGCTGCTCAGGTGCTTGTACAGATTGTCCCAGCCGGGCGGGGCGAATCCGAGGCCGAAATCCCGGGCTATTTCGCCGGTCAGGCCGCGGCCCTTGAGGTAATCGACGGCGGCCTTGCGCGCCGGATGGCTTTTCAGTGCCTGGCGATAGAAATCGGCGGCAGCGGTGAGCAATGGGTAGAGCGGCGAGTCGGTCGGTTGCCGGGGTTTGTGCGGCCGGCCACTTTCCTCTCGGGGTATTTCCATGCCGGCGGCTTTGGCCAGTTCTTCGACAGCCTGGGGGAAATCCAGGTTGTCGTGGTCCATGATGAAGCCGAGGGCATTGCCGCCAGCGCCGCAGCCGAAGCAGTAGTAAAACTGTTTGTCCGGGCTGACGCTGAAGGAAGGGGTTTTCTCTTTGTGAAACGGGCAGCAGGCGGTGTAATTCTTGCCGGCTTTCTTCATTTGCAGGCGCGAGCTGACCACGTCGACGATGTCGGTGCGGTTCAGAAGGTCGTCAATAAAGCTCTGGGGAATTAGCCCGGCCATGGCGTTCTCGTCATCACTGCGCGGAAATTGATCCGTGGCGAAGAGCGGCCGAAGTCTGGTCGTTGTTTAGAGGCGCAACAGTCTGCGTCTCGACCGGATGTCGTCTGCGTGATCGCTGTCGGGAAGTGTATCTGCCGAAAATCCACTGACGTTAGTTCCAATCAGCATTCGACTATTTGAAAGTATTGCTCTGAGTCCGGCAACGGCCAATGGCGGCCTCGGATAGCTCACAAGCGGGCACAGGAGATCGTGCCTTGGGCTGATCGTCTGTTGAGGAATCAGTAAGGTGTGCTCGTCAGTAGCCTTGAAAGGCTCGTCAGAAAAGACGTGCACCGCTGGCAAAAGAGCCAGGTCTGACGTGGTGAAGCAGATTTGTCTCGGTCGCATCGGCGGCTTTGACAGTGAAGCATCAAGCGATTATACGCAAATGCCAATAGCCCGGCTGAGGGCCGGGCTTGGCAGAAGCTTGCTACGAACGTCTGTGTATTAGTACAGACGAACGGCGCGGCGCTGCTCGCGCTGAACTTTCTTCGCGTGACGCTTAACAGCAGCTGCTGCTTTGCGCTTACGCTCAGAAGTCGGCTTCTCGTAAAATTCGCGGCTACGAACTTCAGCCAGTACACCGGCTTTTTCGCAGGAGCGCTTGAAACGACGCAGAGCTACGTCGAAGGGTTCGTTCTCTTTAACTTTGACCGCGGGCATCCAGAGCTACCTTCATTCATTACCGGGGATCAACATCCTCGCGGCATAAATGCACTTGAAGACGTCGGTTTTTAAGGGTTGCGGATGTTAACCCCTCAACGCTCGGAATGCAAAGCCTCTGATCGAAAACCGCTGGTAGGTACCGGAAGTGGCGACTATTATGCGCGCCTTCGATCTAGCCTCTACAAGGCGCAAACCCATGCTAGTACTGGGATTAGAAACCTCCTGCGACGAAACCGGTGTCGCACTTTACGACAGTGAACGCGGCCTGCTGGCCGACGCGCTGTTCAGCCAGATCGACCTGCATCGTGCCTATGGAGGTGTGGTGCCGGAGCTGGCTTCGCGCGATCACGTCAAGCGCATGCTGCCCCTGATTCGCCAGGTTCTGGCCGAGGCCGACTGCGTCCCGACCGAGATCGATGCGATCGCCTACACCGCGGGCCCCGGGCTTGTCGGGGCATTGCTGGTGGGCGCCTCATGTGCTCAGGCACTGGCGTTTGCCTGGGGCATTCCGGCCCTTGGCGTGCATCACATGGAAGGCCATTTGCTGGCGCCGATGCTGGAGGAACAACCTCCGGAGTTTCCGTTCGTCGCTTTGTTGGTTTCCGGTGGGCATACCCAGCTGGTTCGGGTCGATGGGATCGGCCAATACGAGCTATTGGGCGAGACACTCGATGATGCCGCCGGTGAGGCGTTCGATAAGACTGCCAAGATGATGGGCATGAATTATCCGGGCGGTCCGGAAATCGCTCGGCTGGCGGAGCAAGGCGTTGCCGGACGTTTCGTATTCCCTCGTCCAATGTGCGATCGCCCGGGTCTGAGTTTCAGCTTCAGCGGTTTGAAAACCTTTGCCCTGAACACCTGGCAGCACTGCGTCAGCGCTGGGGGCGACAGTGAGCAAACCCGTTGCGACATCTCGCTGGCCTTCCAGCAGGCAGTGGTGGAGACTTTGACCATCAAGTGCAAGCGGGCGCTGAAACAGGCCGGTCTCAAGCGCCTGGTCATCGCTGGCGGCGTGAGCGCGAACAAGGCGCTGCGGGTTTCGCTGGAGAAAATGCTTGGCGACATGAAGGGCGACGTTTACTACGCACGCCCGGAGTTCTGCACCGATAACGGCGCGATGATCGCTTTTGCCGGCTGTCAGCGTTTGCAGGCCGGGCAGCATGAAAGCCTGGCAATCAGTGTGCAGGCACGCTGGCCCATGGAGCAATTGTCGCCGCTATAGGCGGTTGTCCTGTCGTGCACGGCCGATGAACCTGAATGGCACTCATCATCAAGATTTAAAAATGCCGTTCGCGTCCGGCAAACAGGTCGCGTAGATTGCCGCGATGGCGCCAGACGATCAGCGCCGTGAGTGCGCTCATCGGCAGCAAGGCTGCAGGTTCTTGCCAGGCAAGCAGTGGCAGGGTCAGCGGTGTGGCGATCAAAGCGGCCAGTGAGCTGGTGCGGGTGAGGAAGAAGGTCAGTAGCCAGGCGCAGAGTGCCAGGAGTGCGGCAGGCGGGTACAGCCCCAGCAGCATCCCGGCAGCGGTGGCCACGCCTTTGCCGCCGCGGAAGCGAAAGTACAGCGGGAACAGGTGGCCGATTACGGCGCATAAGCCGACCCAGGCCTGTTGCTGCAGTGACAATCCTGCCAGGCCTGCTATCAGGACCGGCAGCAGACCTTTGCAGAGGTCGCCGAGCAAGGTCAGGGTGGCGAGTTTTTTGCCCGCCACGCGCAGCATGTTGGTGGCGCCGGCATTACCCGAGCCACTCATTCGCGGATCGGGGCTACCGGTCAGGCGGCTGAGCAAAATGGCAAAGGACAGAGAGCCAAGCAGGTAGGCGAGGATCGCCAGTAACCAAAACATGCTAACTATTCCGGGCGAGGACGCCCTGATTCTAACGGCGCATTGCGCCCTTGTCGTGCTGCGGAGAAAAGTGCTTGGACAGAGTGTTTATCGAGGGCCTGGAAGTCGACACGGTAATCGGTGCCTACGACTGGGAGCGGGGCATCCGACAATGCCTGCGTCTTGATCTGAGCTTCGGCTGGGATAATCGCCCGGCCGCTGCGGGTGATGACCTGACTCTGGCCCTGGACTATGCCAGCGTATCCTCGCGCATTCAGCTGTTTGCTGAAGAGGCACAGTTCCAACTGGTGGAAACTTTCGCCGAACGTCTGGCCGAGGTGCTGATGAGCGAGTTTCACATCCCCTGGCTGCACCTCAAGCTGACCAAGCCTGGTGCAGTGGCCGCCGCCACAGGTGTGGGCGTGGAGATCGAGCGCGGATGTCGCTAACTCAGGTATTTCTAGGTCTCGGTAGCAATATCGAGCGCAACACTCATGTACAGGCAGGGCTGGATGCTTTGGCCGGTTTTCTGGTGGATGTGCGCTGTTCTGCGGTGTTTGAAAGCCAGCCGGTAGGCATCAAGAGTGGTCCGTTCTTCAATTTGGTGGTGTCGGCTTACACTGACCTGCCGTTGATGGAGCTGGATCGCCGACTGAAATTCATCGAGGCGGACAACGGTCGTTATGCGCCGGATCGCAAGGGCCTGCCGCTGGATATCGATGTGCTGCTCTATGGCGATCTGGTGGGTAATTTCGACGGATTGATCCTGCCTCGCACCGAAATCCTGAAAAATGCCTTTGTATTGTGGCCGTTGTCGTTGATGGCGCCCGACAGATTGCATCCGGGCGTAGGCAAGAGCTTTGCGGTTTTGTGGAGTGAGGCGCAGATTGATCAAGTCTTGGCGCCTGTGGCATTTGAGTGGCGTGGGGTGCAGCTGACTTCCTCGAAACTGCTCTGAGCCGATAATTCTTCGTTGTATTTCGAATAGCCAAGATCGCAGCCTGCGGCAGCTCCTACAGGGGGCGGATGTACACGATTGCGTAGGAGCTGCCGCAGGCTGCGATCTTTTGATCTTGCTTTACTGCTGTTCCTTGTAAGCCTTGAGCGCTTTCAGGCGTTCAGCCTTGAGCGCTTCACCCAACTCCGGTCCTTTGAAACCTTGCTCCAGCAGTGGCTGTACGGCCACGGTTCGCGCTGCGATCGCCGCGCCGCGTAAATACTCTGCCTGTGGGTATCTGCGTTGTTCGAAGCCTTTGCGGCCTCGGGCGTCCATTTCGCAGGCGACGACGAATTCTTCAAAGCGCTGCGGCCGTCGATACACATCAAAGCTTTGCAGCAACTCCAGCAAGGTCGAAGGCTTGAGCTCAAGGGCGCGATGTCCATGAGTGTGATATTGGCCGACCAGCAAGGCCAGTTCCGAACAATCCCTGGGTGCTTTGAAGCGCTCGTTCAGCGCCTTGATCAGGCGCAATCCCTTTTGTTCGTGGGCAATATGCTTCGGCCACTGAGCCTCTGGCGTGAGTCCCTTGCCAAGGTCGTGGAGCAGGCAGGCCCAGCGTACTGTCAGCGGCTGGGCATGCCTGGCCGCCTGTTCCAGGACGCTCAGGGTATGTATTCCACTGTCAATTTCCGGGTGATGGAGTTCCGGTTGTGGCACGCCGAACAGCGCATCAACTTCGGGAAACAAGACTTTCAATGCGCCGCAGTCACGCAGGACCTGGATGAACACTTGAGGCTGATCTTCCATCAGGGCGCGGGAGATTTCTTTCCAGCTGCGCTCCGCTGTCAGCGCCAGGAGTTCGCCTGATTCGCTGAGCTCGCGCATCAATTCCAGGGTCTCGGGAGCGATGCTGAAGCCGAGGCCGGCGTAGCGTGCGGCGAAGCGGGCGACTCGCAGGACCCGAAGGGGATCTTCGGCGAATGAGGGGGAAACGTGACGGAGTATGCGGGCATCGAGATCGCGCTGGCCGTGATAGGGGTCGGTCAGTTGGCCCTGATCGTCCTCGGCCATCGCATTGATCGTCAGATCGCGGCGGATCAAGTCTTCTTCAAGGGTGACTTCGGGGCTTGCGTGGAAAATGAAGCCACCATAGCCGCGGCCACTCTTTCGTTCGGTCCGGGCGAGCGCGTATTCCTCGCCGCTCTGCGGGTGCAGGAATACCGGGAAATCGGCACCTACCGGGCGATAGCCCTTGGCGAGCATTTCTTCTGTGCTGGCGCCGACCACGACCCAGTCGATATCGGTGACAGGCTTGCCCAGCAAGCGATCGCGCACCGCGCCGCCGACTTTATAAATCTGCATGAAAAACCTCCGTTAGCCCGACAGGATAACCCTTGCGCCGAACTTTCGGAGGCATGGCTGCAATCAGAGGTGGATAACGGCCAGGTCCAGGCGGCCGTAATCTCCATCGCTATGTTCGCCTCGTGGGGGAACGTGATGGGTTTTCACTAGCTGATCGCCTTGCAGGGTTTCCAGGTGAATATCGAAGCCCCAGAGCCGGTGCAGGTGCTTGAGCACTTCGTCGGTGGAATCTCCCAGGGGTTTGCGGTCGTGCTGCTGGTGTCGCAGGGTCAGCGAACGGTCTCCGCGCCGGTCGATGCTGTAGATCTGTATGTTGGGTTCGCGATTGCCAAGGTTGTATTGTGCCGCCAGGGTTTCGCGGATGATCCGGTAGCCGTCTTCATCGTGGATCGCCGGAACCAGTAGATCCTCCTTCTGATCGTCATCGAGGATGCTGAACAGCTTCAGATCGCGGATCACCTTGGGTGACAGGTACTGCAGGATGAAGCTTTCGTCCTTGAAGCTGCTCATGGCGAACTTGATGCTGGACAACCAGTCGGTGCCGGCGATTTCCGGGAACCAGCGGTAGTCCTCTTCAGTGGGCGATTCGCACATCCGTCGGATATCGCGGTACATGGCGAAGCCCAGGGTGTAGGGATTGATCCCGTTGTAATAGGGGCTGTCGAAGCCGGGCTGAAACACCACGCTGGTATGGGAGGTCAGAAACTCAATCATGAAACCATCAGTCACCAGGCCTTCGTCGTACAGGTCGTTCATCAAGGTGTAGTGCCAGAAGGTCGCCCAGCCCTCGTTCATTACCTGGGTTTGGCGCTGTGGGTAAAAGTACTGCGCTATCTTGCGCACGATACGTACGATTTCCCGCTGCCAAGGCTCCAGCAACGGTGCGTGTTTTTCGATGAAATAGAGGATGTTTTCCTGAGGTTCGGCGGGGAAGCGCGCATTATCCTTGTCGCTGTACTTGTCCGCGCCCTTGGGAATGGTGCGCCAGAGATCGTTGATCTGCTTTTGCAGGTGCTCTTCCCGGTCTTTCTGCCGCCGCCGTTCTTCCTCCGCGGAGATCGGATAGGGGCGTTTGTAACGGTCTACGCCGTAGTTCATCAGCGCGTGACAGGAGTCCAGCAAGTCTTCTACCGCATCAATCCCGTGGCGTTCTTCGCATTGCATGATGTACTGCTTGGCGAACACCAGGTAGTCGATGATCGAGCTGGCGTCGGTCCAGGTGCGAAACAGATAGTTGCCTTTGAAAAAGCTGTTGTGGCCATAGCAGGCATGGGCCACCACCAGCGCCTGCATGCAAATGGTGTTTTCCTCCATCAAATAGGCGATGCATGGGTCCGAATTGATCACAATTTCGTAGGCCAGCCCCATCTGGCCACGAGTGTAGGACTTTTCGGTACTGAGGAAGTGTTTGCCATAGGACCAATGGTGATAACCCAATGGCATGCCCACGGAGGCGTAGGCATCCATCATCTGCTCGGCGGTAATCACTTCGATCTGGTTGGGATAGGTATCCAGCGCATACCGAGCCGCGAGCCTGCTGATTTCGCGGTCGTAGGCCTGGATCAGCTCGAACGTCCATTCCGAGCCGGTGGATATGGGTAGGCGTTTCTGCTCTCTGGCGGTCATGTCACTAACCTGCGCTGGAAGAGTTCACGGAAGACCGGATAGATATCTCCGGCCGAGACCAATTGTTGCTGGGCGAAAGTGTCGGAAAAAGCTTCGGCGATCCGTTCGTACTCGAACCACAGGGCTTGGTGTTCGCGAGGGGTAATCTCCACATAAGTGTAGTACTGCACAAATGGCATGATCTGGTTGATCAGGATGTCGCGGCAGATCGGTGAGTCATCGTTCCAGTTGTCGCCGTCGGACGCCTGGGCCGCGTAGATATTCCATTCGTTGCTCGGATAGCGTTCCGCCATGATTTCCTGCATCAACTTCAATGCGCTGGAAACGATGGTGCCACCGGTTTCGCGGGAATAGAAAAACTCCTCCTCGTCGACTTCCCGGGCACTGGTGTGGTGGCGAATGAACACCACATCGATCTTGTCGTAGTTACGCTTGAGGAACAGGTACAGCAGGATGAAGAAGCGCTTGGCGATGTCCTTGGTCGCTTGGGTCATGGAGCCCGAGACGTCCATCAGGCAGAACATTACCGCCTTGGAGCTGGGATTAGGCTGTTTGATCAGCAGGTTGTACTTGAGATCGAAGGTGTCGAGAAATGGCACGCGATGGATGCGCGCAATCAATCGTTCGATTTCCGCTTCAATTTCCTGAATATCGCCGAAGTTATCCGGTTCTTCGCGTTTAAGACGCAAGAGCTCGTCCCTGGCATCGCGCAGTTTTGCCCGGCTGCTGCCGGACAGCGCAATCCGTCGGGCATGGGCCGAACGCAAGGTGCGGATGATATTAATCCGCGACGGGTTGCCTTCGTTGCTGATGCCGGCTCGAACGGTTTTAAAGGTATCGGTCCCGGTCAGATTGCGTTTGACCAGATTGGGCAGCTCCAGGTCTTCGAACATGAATTCGAGAAACTCTTCCTGAGTGATCTGGAAGACGAATTCGTCCATGCCTTCGCCGGAGTTGCCGGCCCTGCCAGGGCCTCTGCCGCCACCGCCACCGGGCGGACGAGGGATGTGCTCGCCGCTGGTGAATTCCTTGTTTCCAGGGTGAACCACGGTCTGCTTGCCGCCGCGACCATGATGAAGCACCGGCTCGTCGATATCGCGGCCGGGAATGCTGATTTGTTCGCCGTGCTCCATATCAGTGATGGAGCGACGGCTGACGGCTTCTTCAACAGCTTTCTTGATGTGATCACGGTAGCGCCGCAGAAACCGTTGGCGGTTCACCGTGCTCTTGTTCTTGCCATTGAGACGTCGGTCGATCACATAGCTCATAGGCCCCTCCGGGGAGCTTCAAGTCGTAAGCTTCAAGCCGCAAGCGAGAGCCGTCAAGTCCATAAAATGCGGACTCAGGAGCTTTTCCCTTGCAGCTTGTAGCTAGAAGCTTGCCGCTGCTTCACTGCGATTTCCTGACCCGCAGGTACCACTCGGAGAGCAGTCGTACCTGTTTGTCGGTGTAGCCGCGCTCGACCATCCGTGTAACGAAGTCGTTGTGCTTTTGTTGGTCCTCTTTGCTGGCCTTGGCGTTGAAGCTGATGACCGGCAGCAGATCCTCGGTGTTCGAGAACATTTTTTTCTCGATGACCACCCGCAGTTTCTCGTAGCTGAGCCAGGTCGGGTTTTTACCATTGTTGTTGGCCCGGGCGCGCAACACGAAGTTGACGATTTCGTTGCGGAAATCCTTCGGATTGCTGATACCGGCCGGTTTCTCGATTTTCTCCAGTTCTTCGTTCAGCGCCACGCGGTTGAGGATCTCGCCGGTTTCCGGATCGCGGTATTCCTGATCCTGAATCCAGAAGTCTGCGTAGAGCACGTAACGGTCGAAGATGTTCTGACCGTACTCGCTGTAGGACTCGAGGTAGGCGGTCTGAATTTCCTTGCCGATGAACTCGATATAGCGCGGTGCAAGGTACTCTTTCAGGAAGCGCAGGTAGCGTTCACGAGTTTCCGCCTGGAATTGCTCCTGTTCGATCTGCTGTTCCAATACATAGAGCAGATGCACCGGGTTGGCGGCGATCTCGTGGGGGTCGAAGTTGAAGACTTTCGACAGGATCTTGAAAGCAAACCGGGTCGACAGACCATTCATGCCCTCATCGACACCGGCGTTGTCGCGGTATTCCTGAATCGATTTGGCTTTCGGATCGGTGTCCTTGAGGTTCTCGCCGTCGTACACGCGCATTTTCGAGTAGATATTGGAGTTCTCCGGCTCTTTGAGGCGCGAGAGGACGGTGAACTGTGCAAGCATCTTCAGGGTGTCGGGCGCGCAATGGGCCTTGGCCAGCGAACTGTTGAACAGCAGCTTGTCGTAGATCTTCACTTCGTCGCTGACCCGCAGGCAGTACGGCACTTTGACGATGTAGATCCGGTCGATGAACGCTTCGTTGTTCTTGTTGTTACGGAAGGTGTGCCATTCCGATTCGTTTGAGTGGGCCAGCAAGATCCCGGTAAACGGAATGGCCCCCAGACCTTCGGTACTGTTGTAGTTGCCTTCCTGGGTTGCCGTCAGCAATGGGTGCAGCACCTTGATCGGTGCCTTGAACATTTCGACGAATTCCATCAGGCCCTGGTTGGACCGGCACAGGGCACCCGAGTAGCTGTAGGCGTCTGCGTCGTTCTGCGGGAATTCTTCCAGCTTGCGGATATCGACCTTGCCCACCAGGGCAGAAATATCCTGGTTGTTTTCATCCCCGGGCTCGGTCTTGGCGACCGCAATCTGATTGAGGATCGATGGGTAGAGCTTGACCACCCGGAACTGACTGATGTCACCGCCAAACTCGGCCAGGCGCTTGGTGGCCCAGGGCGACATGATGGTGCTCAGGTAGCGCCGCGGAATACCGAAGTCTTCTTCAAGGATCTGGCCATCTTCCGTGGCGTTGAATAACCCAAGAGGCGACTCGAAAACCGGTGAACCCTTGATGGCGTAAAAGGGCACTTTCTCTATCAGCTGTTTCAGCTTTTCAGCCAGGGACGACTTACCGCCACCCACCGGGCCGAGCAGATAGAGGATCTGTTTCTTCTCTTCCAGGCCTTGGGCCGCATGGCGGAAGTAGGAAACGATCTGATCGATGCATTCCTCCATGCCATGGAAGTCTTCAAAGGCCGGATAACGGCGGATCACCTTGTTGGAGAAGATTCGCGACAAGCGCGAGTTGGCAGAGGTGTCCAGCAGCTCCGGCTCGCCGATTGCCAGTAGCAGGCGTTCGGCTGCAGAGGCGTAGGCGCTGCGATCCGTTTTGCACAGCTCCAGATACTCCTGCAGCGACAGTTCTTCCTGGCGTGTGGACTCGAAACGTTGTTGGAAGTGGCTAAAAATACTCATGACGTCACCTCGCTCGATACGTGGAGCCGACGCCGGATCAAATCAGTCAAGTGCTGGCATGCAACTGAAATCCAGTTGCTGTTTACCCCCCAGAACACTTTCAAAGCAATCTACCTTGAAAGCTAGTACCGATGACCCGCACGCCGGTGTACCGGCTCTCCCCTGTTTTGGATGGCCTGAGGCTAAGGATAGTTCGGAATCGGAGAGATCAAGGCGCAATGAGCAATTAGTTGCGACTGACCGTTCGTCAGCCACCGCGCTAGCCCGCGGGGGACGTGGGCTAGAGCGTTAGAAAAAATTATTCGGAAACGTTTTTCGCGGTTTCCGACGGATAAGTCGCACGCCAGAGTTCAAAGCCGCCGTCCAGGCTGTAGACGTCGGAAAAGCCTTGGCTGATCAGGTAGGCAGCAGCGCTTTGGCTGGAGTTGCCGTGGTAGCAGACCACCACCAGCGGCGCATCCAGGTCGGCGTTACGGATAAAGTCGGGAATGGAGTGGTTATCCAGATGCTGCGAGCCGCTGATGTGATTGGCGGCATACGTCTGCGGGTCACGAATGTCGACCACGACTGCACCCTGTTCACGCAGGGCATGGGCTTGTTCGGGAGGGATGCGTTTGAATTCGCTCATGGCGGGCTCCTGTGGCCTGGCTGAAAGCGCCGCTCAGCGCTTCGCGGTGGCCGGCGATTGTTCGGGGGTAGGGTGGGCGACGTTCGGTTTGGCGTGGCCTTGGGTGTCGCACTTGCACTGCAAGCGCTCACCGGTGTCGATATTCAGCAGCGTCAGGGCGCCGCCCCAGACACAGCCGGTGTCGAGGGCAAAGATGCCCGGTTCATTGCAGCGGCCTTCAAGGGCTGCCCAGTGACCAAAGATGATCTTCAGGCCCTTGGTCTTGCGCTCCTTGTGGCGAAACCAGGGGGCATAACCTGGCGGCGCGGTATCCGGGCCTTCCTTGCTCTTGAGGTCAAGTTTGCCATCGCTGGAGCAGAAGCGCATGCGAGTGAAATAATTGGTGATCATTCGCAGGCGGGCAGCGCCTTTGAGGTCGCTATCCCATTTCACCGGCTCGTTGCCGTACATGCCATCCAGATAAGGTGCAAAGAGGATGTCGTCGTGCAGGGCCTGCTCGACTTCCGCCGCATATTTCAGCGCTTTGCGCAGCGACCATTGAGGCGGTATGCCGGCGTGGACCAGTACCATGTCGCGCTGTTCGTCGTAGTGCAGCAGTTTTTGCTGGCGCAACCACTCCAGCAGCTCCTGGCGATCAGGCGCTTCGAGAATCTCGCGCAGAGTGTCGGCTTTTTTCAGGCGCTCGATATTTTGTCCGACGGCCAGCAGGTGCAGGTCATGGTTGCCCAGTACGCACACCAGCGATTCGCGGATGCTGTAAAGAAAGCGCAGGGTTTCCAGCGACTGCGGGCCGCGGTTGACCAGATCGCCAACCAGCCAGAGGCGGTCATTGACGGGGTCGAAGGCGACGCGTTTGAGCAGGCACTGCAGCGGTTCAAGGCAGCCTTGCAGGTCGCCGACGGCATACACCGCCATTAGTGCAGGGCTCCGGGCACCGCGAGTCTAAATGGCGCGATGATAGCGTCAAAGTGTTTACCGTCTTCGGCGAGCATCTGGTAACTGCCCTGCATGGTACCTACGCGGCTGGTCATCACCGTGCCGCTGCTGTAGGTATGGCTTTCGCCAGCCCCGATCAACGGTTGCTGACCGACCACGCCCGCACCGCGGACCTCTTCGACATGCCCGTCGCCATCGGTGATGACCCAGTGCCGTGAGAGCAACTTGGCCGGTATCTGGCCGTTGTTCTTGATGGTAATGGTGTAGGCGAAGGCAAAGCGATTTTGCTCGGGTAACGATTGTTCTGCCAGAAAGCGGGTGACGACGCTGACGTCGACCTGATAACGAGGATCGGACATGCAAAAGGCCTTTAAAGCAAAGCGGAGCGCGGGACATAACTGATGAGATCAGTCTAGGCCAAGTATCGGGTAGTAAACCAGACATGACGCCTGGTGTCTTACCCGAAAACGATTATGGCATGTCAGCTGAGGCTGGGCGTCTCGGCGACTTGCTCGCCCAGCTTGTCGGCCAGGCGGACAAAGGCGGCCAGGTCGAGCTGTTCCGGGCGCAGGCTGCCATCGACGCCGGCGGCTTCGATCTCGGCATTGCTGAGCAAGGCTTTGAGGGTGTTGCGCAGGGTTTTGCGACGCTGGTTGAAGGCTTCGCGAACAACCCGCTCGAGCAGGCGATGATCCTTGGCCGGGTGCGGCAGAACGGCGTGGGGCACCAGGCGGACAATCGCCGAATCGACTTTTGGCGGCGGGTTGAACGCCCCCGGGCCGACATTGAACAGGTGTTCGACCCGGCAATGGTACTGAACCATGATCGACAAACGGCCCCAGTCACCGCCGCCAGGGCCTGCTGCCAGACGCTCGACCACTTCCTTTTGCAGCATGAAGTGCATGTCGCGGATCAGGCTGGCGTTTCGCAGCAGGTGGAAGATCAGCGGGGTGGAGATGTTGTACGGCAGGTTGCCGACCACTCGCAGGCTGCCGGGCGCGGCATTGAGGCTGGTGAAGTCGAACTTCAGGGCGTCGCCTTGATGCAGGTTGAAATTGCTTTTGCCGGCGAACTGCTGATTGAGGATCGGGATCAGGTCCTTGTCCAACTCAACAACATCCAGCTGTGCGCCGCTGTCGAGCAGGCCTTCGGTCAATGCGCCCTGGCCCGGGCCGATTTCCAGCAGGCGGTCTTCAGGGCGGGCGTGAATGGCGCGCAGAATGCGGTCGATCACTCCGGCATCGTGCAGGAAGTTCTGGCCGAAACGCTTGCGCGCCCGGTGTTGGTAGTGCTCGGTCATAAACGGGTCTCGGCCATCTGGTAGGCGGTTTCCAGGGCGACTTGCAGGCTGCCGGTGTCGATTTTTCCGCTACCGGCCAGATCCAGGGCGGTGCCATGGTCGACTGAGGTGCGGATAATTGGCAGACCGAGGGTCACATTGACTGCGGCACCGAAACCTTTGTATTTCAGTACGGGCAGGCCCTGGTCGTGGTACATCGCCAGCACTGCGTCGCAGTGCTCCAGATATTTGGGGGTAAACAGAGTGTCGGCAGGCAGGGGGCCGCGTAGATCCATGCCCTCACTGCGCAGACGCTCTAGGGTAGGTTCGATGATGTCGATTTCTTCATGGCCCAGATGCCCGCCTTCGCCAGCATGGGGGTTGAGCCCGCAGACCAGGATGCGTGGCTGGGCAATGCCGAACTTTTGTTGCAGGTCGGCGTGCAGGATCCGTGTCACTCGCTCCAGGCGTTCCGGGGTGATTGCATCGGCAATCTGCCGCAAGGGCAGGTGAGTGGTGACCAGGGCCACGCGCAGACCGCGGGTGGCGAGCATCATCACGACTTGCGCAGTGTGGGTCAGGTCGGCAAGGAATTCGGTATGACCCGAGAAAGGTATCCCTGCCTCGTTGATCACGCCTTTATGCACTGGCGCGGTGATCATGCCGGCAAAATGCCCGTCGACACAGCCCTGGGCCGCGCGAGTCAGGGTCTGGAGCACGAACCCGGCGTTGGCCTTGTCCAGTTGTCCGGCAACGACTTTGGCCTGTAGCGGGGTATCCCAGACATACAGGCTGTTGGCCGGAGCCGGTGAGTCCGGCCAGCTGTCTGGAGTCACCGCCAGCAGGTCGACAGCCACACCCAGTTGCGCGGCCCGCTCAAGGAGCAGGTCGCGGCTGGTAATGGCAATCAGGGGATATGGCTGGGGTTGCGAGGCGAGCAGCAGGCACAGGTCAGGACCTATGCCGGCCGGCTCGCCGGGTGTCAGCGCGAAACGCTTGGGGTTCACTGCGGTGCCTGGTCAGCGCCAGGGAGCTTGATTTCAACGTAGGCTTCGTCACGGATCTGACGCAGCCAGGTCTGCAGCTCTTCGTCGTATTTGCGGTTACGCAATACGGTCATCGCTTGCTGTTCACGGGCCTGGGAGGTGCTGTCGGTGGCGCGACGGCCGAGGACTTCCAATACGTGCCAGCCGTAAGGGCTTTTGAACGGTTTCGACAGCTGACCCTGAGGGGTATCGGCCATTACCGCGCGGAATTCAGGCACCAGGGCGTTCGGGTCGATCCAGTTCAGGTCGCCGCCGTTAAGGGCAGAGCCCGGGTCTTCCGAAAAGCTTTTCGCCAGTTCAGCAAAGTCTTCGCCGGATTCAATCCGCTCGTAGAGCTTCTCGGCCAGACGCCTGGTTTCTTCTTCGCTGCGAATTTCGCTGGGTTTGATCAGGATGTGGCGGACATGTACTTCGTCGCGAACCTGAGTCTCGCCACCGCGCTTTTCCAGGATCTTCAGAATGATGAAGCCACCCGGGGTGCGCAGCGGCTCGGTGATGTCACCCACCGCCATCGTGCTGAGCATGCGATCGAACGGAGGTGGCAGTTGTGCGGCTTTACGCCAGCCCATGTCGCCGCCTTCCAGTGCGGTCTCACTGGCGGATTTGGCGATTGCCAGCTGAGCGAAATCAGCGCCTTGCTTGAGTTGCTGATAAACATCGGCAGCCTGACGCCCGGCAGTCTGAATCGCTTCAGAGTTGGCGCTTTCCGGGGTCGGGATCAGGATGTTGGCCAGGCGGAACTCTTCGGATAACTGCATCTTGCCCAGGTCCGAGGCGAGGAAGTTCTTCACTTCCTGCTCCGTTACCTGGACACGCTCAGCCACTCGACGCTGACGGACCCGGCTAATGATCATCTCGCGGCGAACCTGCTCGCGAGCATCTTCGTAAGACAGACCGTCGCGGCTCAGGGCGGTGCGGAACTGTTCCACACTCATGTTGTTGCGTTGGGCAATGGTGCCGATCGCCTGGTTCAGCTCCTCATCGGTGATGCGGATACCGGAACGCTCGCCGATCTGCAGTTGCAGGTTTTCGACGATCAGACGCTCGAGTACCTGCTGATCCAGTACACCAGGTGGCGGCGCGGCAGCACCGCGCTTGGCGATGGTTTGCTGGACTTCATGAACCCGTTGGTCCAGTTGGCTCTGCATGACCACGTCGTTATCGACAATGGCCACGACCTTATCGATGGACTGCACCGCAGCGTTGGCCGCGGTACCCAGTAGTAATGCACCCAGCAGCAGCGGGCGCAGAGAATCAGAAAGCTTGGTCTTCACGTTCACGATAACCTTGAATGCCTTGATCGAGGAAGCTCTCTACTTTGGAGCCAACAACGCCACCAAGCCCCTTCAGAACAATTTGGAGGAAGACGCCATGGTCGCCTTTTTCGTTTTGCGGAGCGTCTTGACTGAACTCGTCATAGTCGATCCAGTAACGGTTGATCAGACGCAGTTTCCAGCAGCAGTTGTCGTACTCGAAACCACCGAAGGCTTCCAGGGTACGGTTGCGGTTGTAGTCATACTGCCAGCGGCTGATGGCCGTCCATTGCGGCACGATCGGCCACATTACCGAGAAGTCGTGCTGTTTGATCTTGTAGTAGTCCTTCACGAAACCCGGCTGGCCTTCAACTCCATAATCGCCGCCGCCAACCTTCCACGTACCGGTGGACTGGTCGTAGCGGATCTGGTCGTTGCGATAACGATAACCGGCGTTGATGACTTTGTTCGGATTGTCTTCCGGCTGGTAGTGGAACATCGCGCTGCCCGAGCGAGGGCTGCCGCTGTCCGGATCCCAGTTGTAGTCAGCGGTGGCGCGCCAGTCGCGGTTGAAGCGGTAGGCGTACTCAAGCGCATAGGGTGAAACGTTGGAGTGTGCATCGTCGCGGGTTTTTGCATCGATGCCTGGCAGTTGAACCTCGCGATCCTTGAAATACAGGGCCTGGCCAACGCTGATGGTTTGACGTTCGAAGCCGTTTTCTTCAATCCAGCGGTTGGTTATGCCCAGCGACAGCTTGTTCTCGTCGCCGACACGGTCGGAGCCGGTGAAACGGTTTTCACGGAACAGCGAGGAGTAGTTGAACGTACTTTCGCTGGTGTCGAATACCGGGATATCGGCCTGGTCTTTCTCGGGTACATAGAGATAGAACAGGCGTGGCTCCAGGGTCTGGCGGTAGTTCTTGCCGAACCACTGGGTGTTGCGGTCGAAATACAGGCCGCTGTCGATGCTGGCAATCGGCACGCCACGGTTTTGATTCTGGCTGAAGGTGCCATTGAGGCGATCAGCTTCGGCACTCTGCGCGGCGACCTGGCTCTTGCCTATTCCGTCAAGGTCAAGATCGTACTGGGTGTACTTGTACTTCAGCGACGGTTTCAGGAAACCATAGGTCCAGTTGAGCGGCAGGCTGACCCCCGGTTCGAGATCGAGACGGGTGCCGTTGGCCCGTGCCAGACCCTGAATGTTTCTATCGAGCCGCGGTGCTGCGACACCATTTTCATCAAAGTAGTCGCCGTTTTTCAGATCTCGATCAAACCGCACGACTTCAGTGTTGTAGGCAAAATTCAGCCCGCCTGGCTGGTATGGCAATGCACCGTTGAAGGTGATTTGCGGCAAGCGGTCATAGGGCGTGATATTCGAGACAGTGGCCAGTTCATAGGCATGTGCGTTGATCCGCGCGGTGTAGCTGTCGCCACGGTAGGTGACGGCACCTTGCTGGTTCACGTATTCGCTGGTTTTGATGCCGATCTGATCGCTTTCCAGATCCTGGAAGTAATACGGATCGCTGATATCGGTGTAGTCGACTTCGGTCAGTACGCGCGAATCCAGCCCGCCCTTGTGCTGCCAGTTGAGCATGTATCGGGTTTTTTCGTAGTCGGACTGCAGTTTGCGGTCGTCATTCTCGTCGTTGAGGTACGCGCCGCCGAACTGACCTTCGCTGCTCTTGGTCAGGTAGCGGAATTCGCCTTCCATCAACAGCCCGCGCTTGCTCATGTAGCGCGGATACAAGGTGGCATCGTAGTTCGGTGCCAGGTTGAAGTAGTACGGGGTCACCAGCAAGAAGCCGGTATCGCTGCCGGTGCCGATAGTCGGCGGCAGGAAGCCGGACTGGCGACGGTCATCGATCGGGAAGTAGATGTACGGGGTGTAGAGCACCGGGATGTCTTTGACCCGCAGGGTCACGTTGGTCGCGGTGCCGAAGCCGGTCGCCGGGTTCAGGGTGATGTTGTTACCCTTGAGCTGCCAGGCGTTGCTGTCCGGTTCGCACGTGGTGTACGTGCCATCCTTGAGGCGAATGATGGCGTTCTCGGCACGTTTGGCGTACAGCGCACTGCCGCGCACACGTGACTTGTGCAGCACGTATTCAGCGTTGTCGACCTTGGCTTCGCCGGTGTCGAGTTGAACATCGGCATGGTCGCCGACCAGCAGCGCGCCGTTGTCGCGAACGCGCACGTTGCCGCTCAGCTCGCCACGGTTTTCCGTCTGGTACAGGCTGGCCTCGTCGGCCTCGGCCTGCATGCTGCCCTGACGCATGACCACGTCACCGGCCAGGGTAGCGACTTGTTTTTCTTGCTCGTAACGCGAGGCTTTCGCGCCGATAAAGGTCGGAGCGTCTTTTTTATCCGTCTTGTCATTCATGCCAGGACGAATGGGTTCGACATAGGAACCAGAGCAATAAGGACCAGTCTCAGCCAATTGCGCAGCGGTGAGATTCTCCCGGGGCACCCAGTCGAGGTGGCTGTAGTCCGCACTGCGGGACTGCAGACCGCGGCCCTTGGCCTCGGTGACCAGTGTGGTCTTGGCAGCGGTTTCGTCGCTGGCGCCGCTGTCCGCCGGGGTCTCGCCCGTCGCAGTGACCGAGTCCGCACCATGCACGGGACGCGGAGGCAATTGAGCGGCGTTGGATTTCGGCGCGCAGTCCCAGGCACCCGAAGCAGAGACTGAGCAGTCATACTGTTCCGCGGCGACCACGAACTGAGTGGCTAGAGGTTGCAGGGCCAGCAGACTGCCGGTAACCAACAACGGAAATTTTTTACGAAACGCGGGGGATTTCAATGCCATCTTATTAGTCCGGGCTTCCTGCGTGCCATCTGCCCGCGGTGGGGGCCGCACGCCTCTCGATGGTCTGAAAAAGATGCTGGATAATAAAGCATGACCCGCTTGACGGCTAGCGCCGTCGGAGACCCTTGCAATGCCTGATCAAGATGTACGCTTGCAACACCTGAAAGTTTGGCTCGATGAGCAGTTGGCAATCCTCTATACCGCACAAGGCTGGGGCTCCGTGCCCCCGGCTACATTGACCGCGGCCAGCAGCGACGCGAGTTTCCGGCGGTACTTTCGCTGGGAGGGGGAGGGGCGCAGTTTCGTCGTGATGGATGCGCCGCCGCCCCAGGAAAACTGCAAGCCCTTCGTGGATATCGCTTTTTTACTGGCGACTTGCGGAATAAATGTGCCGAAAATTTACGCACAAGACCTGCCGCGTGGTTTTCTTTTGCTCAATGACCTGGGCAACAAGACCTATCTGGAGGTGATCGACAGCGAAAATGCCGATAATTTGTTCAAGGATGCGTTGCAGACATTGCTGGCCTTCCAGCAGTTGCCGATGGTCGCTCCTTTACCGAGTTATGACGTGGCATTGCTGCGCCGCGAGCTGGAACTCTTCCCTGAGTGGTACGTGGGGCGTGAGCTTGGAATCCAGTTTGACCAGAAGCAACTGGCGCTTTGGCAGCGGGTCAGCGATCGGCTGATCGACAGTGCCCTGGCCCAGCCCAAGGTGCTGGTGCATCGTGACTACATGCCGCGCAACCTGATGCTCAGCGAGCCAAACCCCGGCGTGCTGGACTTCCAGGACGCGGTCTACGGTCCGGTCACTTACGACGTGACCTGCCTGTTCAAGGATGCATTCCTCAGTTGGCCTGACGCTCGTGTGCAGGGCTGGCTGAAGGACTACTGGCACCAGGCTGCTAGCTTGGGCATCCCGGTGCAGGCGGATTTCGAAGACTTCCTGCGTGCCAGTGACCTGATGGGCGTGCAGCGTCATTTGAAAGTGATCGGGATCTTTGCCCGTATCTGCCATCGTGACGGCAAGCCGCGTTATCTCGGCGATGTACCGCGCTTCTTCGCCTACATCGAGGCCGTCGTGGCACGCCGGCCGGAGTTGGCCGAGTTGGCTGAGCTATTGAGCAGTCTTCGTCAGCCAGTCGAGGCCTCTGTATGAAGGCAATGATTCTGGCGGCAGGCAAGGGCGAGCGCATGCGGCCGCTGACGCTGACCACGCCCAAACCATTGATTCGTGCTGGCGGGGTGCCATTAATCGAGCACCACCTGCGGGCGTTGGCGGCGGCAGGGTTTACCGAGATTGTCATCAACCATGCCTGGCTCGGTCAGCAGATCGAGGACTACCTGGGTGATGGCGCGCAGTTCGGGTTAAGCATCCAGTATTCGCCGGAGGGCGAGCCGCTGGAGACTGGCGGCGGCATTTTTCGCGCGTTGCCACTGCTGGGTGAGGAGCCATTTCTGGTGGTCAACGGCGATATCTGGACCGACTACGATTTCTCGGCGCTGCGCCAACCGATCGCCGGCCTTGCCCATCTGGTAATGGTCGACAACCCGGCGCATCACCCGAACGGGGGCGATTTCTGCCTGCAGGACGGGCAGATTCGCGACGCCGAGCCGGGGGTGCAGTTGCTGACCTATAGCGGTATTTCGGTTCTGCATCCGAAGCTGTTCGCGACCAGCGTTGCCGCCCCTTTCAAGTTGGCGCCGCTGCTGCGCGAAGCCATGGCGCAAGGGCAGGTGACAGGTGAGCACATGCACGGCAGCTGGATCGATGTCGGCACGCTGGAGCGTCTGGCACAGGTCGAACAACTCCTGGAAGAGAGTCGCTGATATGTTATGGCCAGGGACTCTGATCGGAGCCGGAGCGGGCTTTCTTATAGCCAGCATTCCGGGGGCCATGCTCGGTGCATTGTTGGGGCAGGCACTGGACCGGCGTCTGCAGCTGCAGAGCTGGGCGCATCTGCGCGAACATTTGGGTGGGCGTGCGGCGCTGCGTAATGATGAGCTGTTATTTATCTTGTTGGGACGCTTGGCCAAGTGCGATGGGCAGGTGGTCGAGGGGCATATCCAGCAGGCTCGTCAGGAGATGCGTTCGCTGGAAATGAATACGGCTGCGCAGAAGCGTGCAATCGCTGCGTTCAATCGAGGCAAGTCCGGGCGTGATCGGTTGCGTGGCTATTTGCGGCACCTGAGCGCTCAGCCGCATGCGGCAGAGGGTGTGTTGCGCGCTTGTTGGCGGATGGTCTGGGCTGATGGTCGGGCCAGCAGCGCCGAGCGTGATCTGCTCAAACTATGGGGCAAATGGCTGGGCTGGACACCGCAGCAGGTGCAGATGCTGGCGAGTGAGTACGAGCCCCATAGAAAACCACTGGTTAACAGTGGCGGGGCTTATCAGGAGGCTTTGCGAGTGCTGGGCGTCTCGGCCACCAGTGAGCCGTCACAGATCAAGCGTGCTTACCGGCGCCTGCTCAGCCGCCATCACCCGGACAAGATTGCCGGCAGTGGGGCCAACCCGTCTCAGGTGCAGGAAGCGACCGTGAAGACTCGTGAGTTGCACAATGCGTATGCGTTGATTCGGCAGCGGCGGGATTTTCGCTAGCAGGCAAATTTTGCAGTTAAGAAAAGAAGCGCCGAACGCGAAACCTGTGGCGAGGGGGCTTGCCCCCGCTCGGCTGCGCAGCCGTCGTAAAGTCGGGGAGCGCGGTGTGCCTGATACAAGGGGTTTGCAGGTTTTAGGGCCGCTACGCGCCCCAGCGGGGGCAAGCCCCCTCGGCACAAGTGCTCACAAGACTCTAGATTTTCGTAAACTGACTGGCATGGGGGGCAAGCCCGCTCACACAGGGGATGATGCCGCTCTTGTGGGATAGGACCGGGGGGCGATCAGCTGCCGCTGTGCTGCGGGCTCAACCAGCCGCGAATGCGCCGAAACAGCTGCTCTTGTTCGGCAGCGCTGTTTCCGGGCAATGCATTCAAGGATATCTGGGTGAAGTTTGCGCTCTTCAAGCGTTTGCTCGCTTGCAGGCGTTGCAGGGCGGCTTCGCGCGTCGGTGCCTTGTCCTTATAGAAGAAGTCGGCGGTTGCCACTTTCAGGGTCGGCGTCAGTTCCGCCAGTTCCGGTTGGCCATTGAGCGGCTTTAGTGCGGCGACCATCACGAACTTCTCTATCTGCGAGGGTTGCTTCTCGCTCAGGTAGCGTGCCGCCCAATAAGCCCCCGTGCCATGGCCCAGCAGGACGATGCTGCGTGCGTTCTGCTGTTCGGCAAAGGCGATCGCCGCATCAATTCGGGCGAAGATCCGCTCGGCGTCAGCCTTGATTTGCTCTTCGGAAGTTTCGCTGACGGCACGATCCACGACGTCCGTCTCGCCGCCGGCCGCTTGTTCGATGGGTTTAGGCGCGGCAGTGCTGGCATCTTTGCTGCTAGTGTCCACAGGGGCTGGGGCAGGCGGGGCCTGGACAGTCCGTGGCTGGCTGGCGGCGCTTTGCAGGTCAGGCAAGCTAATACTCAGGCTGCCCCAGTTGGCATCCGGCAGTTTTCGCCGCAATGGGCTGATTGCTTGAGGCCAGTCAGCTGTTTCGCCTGCGCCAGGGATGATAATCACCGCACCGCGAGGTTCGCTGGTATTAGCCGGTTTCCAGAGCGCGAGGAAACCGTCGCTGCCGGCCAACAACTGCTGTTGCTCCTGCTGCGGGATCTGTCGCTCGAGAGCTGCGGCCTCTTCCTGGCTGCGCTCAAGCAACGGTTGGCGCTCCAGCGGCTGTTCTTCTGCGGTTTTTTCCGCAGCGGCGGGAGCCGGGTCGGCGGCCTCGACTGAAAACGCACAAGGCAGGATCAGCGACAGGCACAATGCAGGCAGTGCCGAGCGGTAGACAGGGGGCATTGGATTTTCCAGGCCAGAAGTGATTCCGGCAGCCTAATGGGTTGGTCAGTATTTGTCAGTGTGTGAGACTTCAGATGATGCGTTTTCGCTGCCTGTTGGTTATCGGCTGTTTTTGCCTGCCCTTGATGGCATGGGCGGCGCCTGCACCCCCCGTTCCTGTCGCGCAGTTGAATGCCGAACAGCGCCGCTGGCTCGAGCAACACCCCGAATTGCGTGTAGGGCTGGTGCTGCAAGCACCGTACGCCCAGTTCGATCGCCGCTTGCAGCGTTTGTCCGGGGCCAACGTCGAACTGATGCAATGGCTGGCCAAAGCCCTTCAGGTCGAGCTTAGCTGGCGCAACTTTGCCGACCAGGCGCAGTTGGAAGCCGCCGTGCGCAACGGCGAAGTCGACATCGCCCCAGGCCAGACTCAAACCCCTGCGGGGCTTAAGCTCTGGCAGTTTTCCGATCCCTATATGCGGGTTCCGCAATTGATCGTCAGTGCTCAGAAGGAGGCCGGTGCTGTTGAGCTGGAACAGCTCGATAGTCAGACCCGCGTCGCGGTGCGTATGCCCAGTACAGTTGCCGATTATCTGCGCAGTACCTACGGCAATCTCAATCTGCAAGGTGTCCCTCTGGAGCGCCAGGCGCTGCAGCTGCTGTTAAGTCAGCAGGCCCGATACGCGGTGGTTGATGAAGCGCAGCTCGGTCGCTTGTCCGCTGAGCCGGAATTTGCTGACCTGGTGGTGGCCGGTGATATCGGTCTGCCGCAATTGCTGCGGATCGCTACACGACGTGATTGGCCCGAGCTGGCAGGAATCGTTGAAAGGGCGCTGCATGCCATTGCGGCGAAGGATCTGGAGCAACTGCACAATCGCTGGCTGCAACCCAAGTATCCGCGCCTGGTCGAGTCACCGGGCTTTTGGCAGAACCTCTGTCTGTTGCTGGCGGTGTTGTTGTTCAGCTGCATGGCCATCGTCGCCTGGCAGCGTCGCCAGCAAAGCAGTCTTGAGCAGCGGTTGCTGGCAGCCAGAGAAGACATCGCCCAGCGTGAGGCCAGCGAAGAAGCTCTGCGCCTGATGCAGTTTTCCATTGATCAAAGCACGGTGGGCATCCTCTGGGTCAACTGGGATAGTCATGTCCGTTATGCTAATCGGGCCGCCGAAGCGATGCTCGGTTATGCCTCGGGTGGTGTCATTGACCGACCTTTGATCGACTTCGAACCTGGCTTGAACATGGACCGCTGGCTGACCCTGTGGAAGCGCGCCCGCGCCAGCGAGGAAGGACCACAGAGTTTTGAAACCGCCTGCGTTCGGGCCGACGGCAGTATTCTGCCCACCGACGTATCGCTGAGTTTTATGCGCTTTCGCGATGGTGAATATCTGGTGGTCTACCTCAACGATGTCACCGAGCGTCGTCGAGCCCTGGCCGCCTTGCAGGAAAGCGAGGCGCGCCTGCAAGGCATCGCCGCGAATGTCCCGGGGCTGGTGTTTCGTCTGGAACGAGCGCCGGTCACCGGGCAGATCGACTTTGCCTATATCAGTGAAGGCAGTGAAAGTCTGGTGGGGTATTCCCCGGCGACGCTTAGTCAGCGCGACAAAGGTTTGCGCAGCCTGGTCCACCCGGACGACAAGGCCAGTTATCACCAGACCCAGGATCAGGCCCTGGATACCGACAAAGACTGGTCCTGGCAAGGACGAATCGTGACCCGCCAGGGTGAGCAGCGCTGGGCTGAGATCAAAGCAATCACTCGGCGCCTGGAGGACGGCGCGGTGGTCTGGGACGGGATTGTCTGGGATATCAGCGAAAGCAAGCGTATCGAGCTGGAGTTGGCCAGTTCCCGCGAGCAACTGCGCGAGTTGTCCGCTCACCTGGAAAGCGTGCGGGAAGAGGAAAAGGCTCGTATCGCCCGGGAAGTTCACGATGAGCTGGGGCAGATGTTGACTGTGCTCAAGCTGGAAACCTCGATGTGCGAGCTGGCTTACGCGCAGCTTGATCCGGGCTTGAACGAGCGGCTCAACAGCATGAAACGACTGATCGCCCAGTTATTCCAATTGGTGCGCGATGTTGCTACGGCACTGCGTCCACCGATACTTGATGCGGGGATCGCTTCGGCCATCGAGTGGCAGGCGCGACGTTTCGAGGCGCGCACGCAGATCCCGTGCCTGGTACAGGTGCCGGAAAACCTGCCGGCCCTCAGCGACGCCAAGGCCATTGGTTTGTTCCGGATCCTGCAGGAGGCGCTGACCAATGTCATGCGCCATGCTCAGGCGCATACTGTCGAGCTTAGCCTGACCTTGGAAGGCGATGATTTATGCCTGACGGTCAGCGACGACGGTCAGGGCTTCGTCCCGACCACTGGCCGGTCGACTTCGTTTGGCGTGGTCGGCATGCGCGAGCGGGTGTTGATCATGGGCGGCAGTCTGTCGCTGGAAAGTGAACTGGGCGAAGGCACGACGTTGAGCGTGCGAGTGCCGCTGGATTAGGAGAGAGGCGTGATCCGTGTACTGGTAGCTGAAGACCACACCATCGTTCGCGAAGGCATCAAGCAGTTGATCGGTCTGGCCAAGGATTTGTTGGTGGTGGGCGAGGCGAGCAATGGCGAGCAGCTATTGGACGTCTTGCGACATATTCCCTGTGAAGTGGTGTTGCTGGATATCTCCATGCCCGGTGTCAACGGCCTGGAGGCGATCCCGCGGATTCGCGCGCTGAACAATCCTCCGGCGATTCTGGTGCTGTCGATGCACGACGAAGCGCAAATGGCCGCGCGAGCATTGAAGGTCGGCGCCGCCGGTTATGCCACCAAGGACAGCGATCCGGCGCTGCTGTTGACGGCGATCCGTAAAGTCGCGGCCGGGGGGCGTTATATCGACCCGGACCTGGCCGACCGGATGGTCTTCGAAGTCGGTCTGACCGATTCGCGGCCGTTGCACTCCTTGCTCTCGGAGCGTGAATTTTCGGTGTTCGAACGCCTGGCCCAGGGCGCGAACGTCAATGACATCGCCCAGCAACTGGCATTGAGCAGCAAGACCATCAGCACCCACAAAGCGCGACTGATGCAGAAACTCAACATCACGTCCTTGGCCGAATTAGTGAAATACGCGATGGAGCACAAGCTCCTCTGACACAACCCTGGTCCCTGTAGGCGCTGCCGCAGGCTGCGATCTTTTTCCCCCAGGCGCTGCAAAAGCAAGATCAAAAGATCGCAGCCTGCGGCAGCTCCTACGGGGGAAGTGCTGGCATATCCATTTGCGACATACCTGCCTACGCGCTTTGGCCTGTTCTTGAGGCTTGCCGCTTGAAACTTGCCCCTGCTCCTCTCCAATCCCGCCATCCTTGTAGGGCAATCCCTACCCCGAACCTTCCATCCGGCTTAGGCGAATCTCTCATACCTCCCGATTTGCTTGCTCCCCAGCCTCCACTAGGCTTAGTCCACGGCAGTCCAAAACAAAAGGTGTGGGTATGAGCGAGGTCAATTCAAGTGCTGGGGCCAATGATGTTCTGGTCAGCTTTCGTGGGGTACAAAAGAGCTACGACGGCGAGAACCTGATCGTCAAAGACCTCAACCTGGAGATTCGCAAAGGCGAATTCCTCACCCTGCTCGGGCCTTCCGGCTCCGGCAAGACCACCAGCCTGATGATGCTGGCGGGTTTCGAGACTCCGACTGCCGGCGAAATCCAGCTGGCCGGGCGCTCGATCAACAACGTACCGCCACACAAGCGTGACATCGGCATGGTGTTCCAGAACTATGCGCTGTTCCCGCACATGACTGTCTCCGAGAACCTGGCGTTCCCGTTGTCGGTGCGCGGCCTGAACAAGACCGACATCAGCGATCGGGTCAAGCGCGTGCTGAGCATGGTTCAGCTCGACGCCTTCGCCCAGCGTTATCCGGCCCAGCTTTCCGGTGGTCAGCAACAGCGTGTGGCCCTTGCCCGGGCGCTGGTGTTCGAACCGCAACTGGTGCTGATGGATGAACCCCTCGGTGCCCTCGATAAACAGCTGCGTGAACACATGCAGATGGAGATCAAGCACCTGCATCAACGCCTGGGTTTGACGGTGGTCTACGTGACCCATGACCAGGGCGAAGCGCTGACCATGTCCGACCGGGTGGCGGTGTTCCATCAGGGCGAGATCCAGCAGATCGCCGCTCCGCGCACCCTCTACGAAGAACCGAAGAACACCTTCGTCGCCAACTTCATCGGCGAGAACAACCGTCTCAACGGGCGCTTGCACAGTCACACCGGCGACCGCTGCGTGGTCGAGTTGGGCCGGGGCGAGAAGGTCGAGGCATTGGCGGTGAATGTCGGCAAGACCGGCGAGCCGGTGACCCTGTCCATCCGTCCTGAGCGGGTGAGTCTTAACGGTTCCAGCGAATCCTGCGTTAACCGCTTCTCGGGCCGCGTGGAGGAGTTCATCTATCTGGGCGACCACGTCCGCGTCCGTATGGAAGTCTGCGGCAAAACCGATTTCTTTGTGAAACAACCGATCGCCGAGCTGGATCCGGCTCTGGCAGTCGGTGATGTGGTACCGCTTGGCTGGCAGGTCGAACACGTTCGCGCGCTCGACCCACTTCTAGAGGCGCATTGATCGCCCCCTTGCTTCACCAACACCAACCCTGCACGTGGAGAGAACAATAAATGTTGAGATCCCTGAAATTCACCGCTTTGACTCTGGGCCTGATGGGGGCGGCGCACGCGATGGCGGCGGGCCCGGACCTGACGGTGGTGTCCTTTGGCGGGGCGAACAAGGCGGCTCAGGTCAAAGCCTTCTACGCACCATGGGAAGCGGCGGGCAACGGCAAGATCGTCGCCGGTGAATACAACGGCGAGATGGCCAAGGTCAAAGCCATGGTCGACACCAAGAGCGTGTCCTGGGACCTGGTGGAAGTGGAATCGCCAGAACTCTCTCGCGGCTGTGACGAAGACATGTTCGAGCAACTCGACCCGGCCCTGTTCGGCAAATCCGAGGACTACGTCAAAGGCGCTATCCAGCCTTGCGGCGTGGGCTTCTTCGTGTGGTCGACCGTGCTGGCCTACAACGCCGACAAGCTGAAAAGCGCACCGGCCGGTTGGGTGGATTTCTGGGATACCAAGAAATTCCCGGGTAAACGTGGCCTGCGTAAAGGCGCCAAGTACACCCTGGAATTCGCCTTGATGGCTGACGGCGTTGCGCCAAAAGACGTTTACAAAGTGCTGGCCGGCAAGGACGGCCAGGATCGCGCCTTCAAGAAACTCGATGAGCTCAAGCCAAGCATTCAATGGTGGGAAGCGGGCGCTCAACCGCCGCAGTATCTGGCTTCCGGCGACGTCGTGATGAGCTCGGCCTACAACGGCCGGATCGCTGCCGTGCAAAAAGAAAGCAACCTGAAGGTCGTGTGGAACGGCGGTATCTACGACTTCGATGCCTGGGCAATTCCAAGAGGCCTGGATAAAGCCCGCGCCGAAGCTGCGAAGAAATTCATCGCCTTCTCGGTTATGCCGCAGCAGCAGAAAACCTATTCGGAAAACATCGCTTACGGCCCGGCTAACACCCAAGCCGTTCCGCTGTTGACCAAAGAGGTTCTCAAAGACATGCCGACCACTCCGGAAAACATCGCCAACCAGGTGCAGATCGACGTCAGCTTCTGGGCTGACAACGGCGAGCAACTGGAGCAGCGCTTCAACTCGTGGGCGGCCAAGTAGGAGCTGCCGAAGGCTGCGATCTTTTGATCTTGCTTTAGATCCTCGGCGCTCACAAGGCCGTCAAAAGATCGCAGGCTACGCCAGCTCCTACGGGATGTGTGTTTTAAACATAAACAGAGGCGGCCTTCCGGTTATGGGATGCCGCCCTCTGTAACGATCAAAGATTTCCGGAGTTCGCTATGGCCATCACCGTTCCCTTGAACGAGGTCACCAGCCCCACCTTGAAGCAGCGACTGGCGCACGCCGAGCGGCTCAACCGCTGGAAGGCACAAGCCTTGATCGCGCCCTTGGTGCTGTTTCTGTTGCTGGTGTTCCTGGTGCCGATCGTGGCGCTGCTCTACAAAAGCGTCTCTAACCCGGAAGTGGTCGGCGGCATGCCGCGTACCGTTGCAGCTGTAGCTGCCTGGGATGGTCGAGGCCTGCCGGGCGAGCCGGTGTACAAGGCCGCCAGCGAAGACCTGGCCGAAGCCCGCAAGAATCAAACCTTGGGCGATCTGTCCAAGCGCCTGAACATGGAGTTGGCCGGCTATCGCAGCCTGCTGACCAAAACCGCACGAGCGCTGCCGTTCCAGACCGAACCAGCCTCATATAAAGAAGCGATGGAGAGTCTCGATGAGCGTTGGGGCGACCCGGCGTACTGGCAGGTGATCCGCCGCAACACCAGCAACCTGACCCCCTATTACCTGCTGGCAGCCGTGGACCACCGTATCGACGACCTGGGTGAAATCGCCCCGGCCACGCCCGACCAGGCAATTTACCTCGATATTTTCGCCCGCACTTTTTGGATGGGCCTGATCATCACCGCGATTTGCCTGGTGCTGGCTTATCCGTTGGCGTATCTGCTGGCCAACCTGCCGTCTCGGCAAAGTAACCTGCTGATGATTCTGGTGCTGCTGCCGTTCTGGACCTCGATTCTGGTGCGGGTGGCTGCGTGGATTGTCTTGCTGCAATCGGGCGGCTTGATCAACAGCGGCCTGATGGCCATGGGCATCATTGATAAACCGCTGGAGCTGGTGTTCAACCGGGCCGGGGTCTACATCTCGATGGTGCACATCCTCCTGCCGTTCATGATTCTGCCGATCTACAGCGTGATGAAAGGTATCTCGCCGACTTATATGCGGGCGGCGATTTCCCTCGGTTGCCATCCGTTTGCCAGCTTCTGGCGGGTGTACTTCCCGCAGACCTACGCCGGTGTCGGCGCCGGTTGCCTGTTGGTGTTCATTCTGGCAATCGGTTACTACATCACCCCGGCGCTGCTCGGCAGCCCGAACGATCAGATGGTCAGTTACTTCGTCGCCTTCTACACCAACACCAGTATCAACTGGGGTATGGCGACTGCGCTCGGTGGGCTGCTGCTGTTGGCGACCGTTGTGCTCTATCTGATTTACAACTGGCTGGTGGGCGCCAGCCGTCTGCGCTTGAGCTAAGGAGAGAATCGAAATGCTGAGCCCTTACATGTCGCCCGTTGAGCGGGTCTGGTTCTACAGCTTGCGTATTCTCTGCGGGCTGGTCCTGTTGTTCCTGATCCTGCCGGTGCTGGTGATCATTCCGTTGTCGTTCAACTCCGGCAGCTTCCTGGTCTACCCGCTGCAAGGTTTCTCGCTGCATTGGTACCAGGATTTCTTCGCCTCGGCGGAGTGGATGCGTGCCCTGAAGAACAGCATCATCGTCGCTCCGGCGGCGACCGTGCTGGCCATGGTGTTCGGCACGCTGGCGGCCATCGGCCTGACTCGTGGCGATTTCCGGGGCAAAGCGCTGGTGATGGCCTTGGTGATTTCGCCGATGGTGGTGCCGGTGGTGATCATTGGTGTGGCCAGCTACCTATTCTTCGCCCCGCTGGGGCTGGGCAACAGCTTCTTCTCGCTGATTGTGGTGCACGCCGTGCTGGGTGTGCCCTTCGTGATCATTACCGTGTCGGCAACCTTGCAGGGCTTCAACTACAACCTGGTGCGCGCGGCTGCCAGCCTTGGCGCATCGCCGCTGACCGCCTTCCGCCGGGTGACCTTGCCGTTGATCGCTCCAGGGGTGATCAGTGGTGCGCTGTTTGCTTTCGCGACCTCGTTCGATGAGGTGGTGGTCACGCTATTCCTCGCGGGCCCCGAACAAGCGACCTTGCCTCGGCAGATGTTCAGCGGTATCCGCGAGAACCTCAGCCCGACCATCGCCGCCGCCGCGACCCTGCTGATTGCCTTTTCGGTAATCCTGCTGCTGACCCTGGAATGGTTGCGTGGGCGTAGCGAGAAGCTGCGTACGGCGCAGGTCTGACGCGTAACGCAACACCTGTAGGAGCTGCCGGAGGCTGCGATCTTTTGATCTTTCGCTTGAAGTTCAAGTGAGTTCAAGAATAAAGATCGCAGCCTGCGGCAGCTCCTACGGTGTCCAGCCTCGCGCAGCCAATTAGAGTCCAATCATCGAGGTCTCAGTGCGCGCTGGAAAGCATGCGGTATACAATGCGCGCCATCGTGATTCTGCTCAAAAAAGGTGCGTCATGCAGCCCTTCGCTATTGCTCCGTCGATTCTCTCCGCCGACTTCGCCCGTCTGGGGGAGGAAGTGGACAACGTTCTCGCCGCTGGCGCCGATATCGTGCACTTCGATGTCATGGACAACCACTACGTGCCGAACCTGACCATCGGGCCGATGGTCTGCTCTGCGCTGCGCAAATACGGGATTACCGCGCCAATCGACGCGCACCTGATGGTCAGCCCGGTGGATCGCATCATCGGCGACTTCATTGAGGCCGGGGCGACGTACATCACCTTCCACCCGGAAGCCACGCTGCACGTCGACCGCTCCCTGCAAATGATTCGCGAAGGCGGTTGCAAGGCCGGTCTGGTGTTCAACCCGGCGACCCCGCTGGACGTGCTCAAGTATGTGATGGACAAAGTCGACATGATCCTGCTGATGAGCGTCAACCCGGGTTTTGGCGGGCAGAAATTCATCCCCGGGACCCTCGACAAACTGCGCGAAGTACGGGCGATGATCGATGCATCAGGACGCGATATTCGCCTGGAGATCGACGGAGGGGTCAACGTGAACAACATTCGTGAAATCGCTGCAGCAGGTGCTGACACCTTCGTCGCCGGCTCGGCGATCTTCAATGCGCCGAATTATAAAGAAGTGATTGAAAAGATGCGTTCCGAACTGGCGCTGGGTCGCCCATGAGTGGCTTTGAGCAGTTGTTCCCCGGGTGTCTGCCGCGGCTGGTAATGTTCGATCTGGATGGCACACTGGTCGATTCGGTCCCTGATCTGGCGGTGGCCGTGGATAACATGCTGCTCAAGCTCGGACGCCGGACCGCCGGTATTGAATCGGTGCGTGAATGGGTCGGCAACGGCGCGCCGGTGCTGGTTCGCCGCGCGCTGGCTGAAAACCTCGATCATTCCGGCGTAAACGATGCCGAAGCCGAGCAGGCTTTGGAGATCTTCATGGAAGCCTATGCGCAGAGCCATGGACTGACCGTGGTCTATCCCGGGGTGCGCGACACGCTGAAATGGTTGCACAAGCAGGGTGTGGAAATGGCCCTGATCACCAACAAACCCGAGCGGTTTGTCGCGCCCTTGCTGGATCAGATGAAGATCGGCCGTTATTTCCGCTGGATCATCGGCGGTGACACCCTGCCGCAGAAGAAACCCGATCCGGCAGCGCTGTTTTTCGTGATGAAAATGGCCAATGTGCCGGCATCCCAGTCGTTGTTCGTCGGCGATTCGCGCAGCGATGTGCTGGCGGCGAAAGCGGCGGGGGTGAAGTGTGTGGCACTCAGTTATGGCTACAACCACGGCCGACCGATAGCCGAAGAGTCGCCGGCCCTGGTTATCGATGACCTGCGCGCTCTAATTCCCGGTTGCCTGGATCTTGCCGCTGGGATAACGTTGGCCGACGTTGCTCAACCCCCTCCTAGAGATTCCATCGTGGTGGTCACTCGCAAGCTCTGGATGAAAGTCATCAAGGCCCTGGCCCGCTGGCGTTGGCGCGCCTGACTTGATTCTGGCCGGTTATCCGGCGCGTTTGCACAACTGACCGTTAGACCCTCAAGCCACGAGGCTACCCATGATCCGTGAAGAATTCCTGCGTTTGGCCGCTGCCGGCTACAACCGCATTCCGCTTGCCTGTGAAACCCTTGCTGACTTCGACACGCCGTTGTCGATCTACCTGAAGCTGGCCGATCAACCGAACTCCTATCTGCTGGAGTCGGTACAGGGGGGTGAGAAGTGGGGCCGTTATTCGATCATCGGCCTGCCGTGCCGGACCGTGTTGCGTGTCCATGATCATCAGGTCAGCGTGACCCACGATGGTGTGGAGATCGAAAGCCACCAGGTCGAAGACCCGCTGGCGTTCGTCGAAGCATTCAAGGCGCGCTACAACGTGCCGACCATCGCCGGATTGCCGCGCTTCAACGGTGGGCTGGTGGGTTACTTCGGCTATGACTGCGTGCGTTATGTGGAGAAGCGACTGGGCAAATGCCCGAATCCGGATCCGCTGGGCGTGCCGGACATTCTGCTGATGGTTTCCGATGCAGTGGTGGTATTCGACAACCTCGCCGGCAAGATGCATGCGATTGTCCTGGCCGATCCTTCCCAGGAAAACGCCTACGAGAATGGCCTGGCGCAACTGGAAGCGTTGCTGGAAAAACTCCGTCAGCCGATCACCCCGCGTCGCGGTCTGGACTTCAGCAAGCAACAGGCCGCTGATCCGGTGTTCCGTTCGAGTTTCACCCAGGACGACTACGAGCGGGCGGTGGACACCATCAAGGAGTACATCCTCGCCGGTGATTGCATGCAGGTGGTGCCGTCGCAACGGATGTCCATCGATTTCAAGGCCGCGCCGATCGATCTGTACCGTGCGCTGCGCTGTTTCAACCCGACGCCTTATATGTATTTCTTCAACTTTGGCGACTTCCATGTCGTCGGCAGTTCGCCGGAAGTGCTGGTGCGGGTCGAAGACAATCTGATCACCGTGCGGCCAATCGCCGGTACCCGCCCGCGCGGGGCCACTGAAGAGGCCGATCTGGCGCTGGAAGTAGACCTGCTGTCCGATCACAAAGAAATCGCCGAGCACCTGATGCTGATTGACCTGGGTCGCAACGATACCGGTCGGGTGTCGGAGATCGGCTCGGTGAAACTTACCGAGAAAATGGTCATCGAGCGCTATTCCAACGTGATGCACATCGTCTCCAACGTCACCGGCCAATTGAAAGCCGGCCTGACGGCCATGGACGCACTGCGGGCGATTCTGCCGGCGGGCACCTTGTCTGGCGCACCGAAAATCCGCGCGATGGAAATCATCGACGAACTGGAGCCAGTCAAGCGCGGCGTCTATGGTGGCGCCGTGGGCTATTTCGCCTGGAACGGCAACATGGATACCGCGATTGCGATCCGCACGGCGGTGATCAAGAACGGGGAATTGCATGTACAGGCCGGTGGCGGCATCGTCGCGGACTCAGTGCCAGCCCTGGAATGGGAAGAGACGCTGAACAAGCGCCGCGCCATGTTCCGCGCCGTTGCCCTGGCCGAACAAACGCCTTGACGCTACCCCGATAAAAAAAACGCTGCCCCCCCATAAAGAGGCAGCGTTTTTTTTTGTCACAACCGTGAAACGTAGGAGCTGCCGCAGGCTGCGATCTTTTGATCTTTTGGATCGCCAGACCTAGAAATCCAGGCTAACTCCAAGGCTCACACCCTGCTGGGTAAAGTCGTCGTCCTTGCGAATGCTATAACCGCCGCGTAACGCCAGGTCGGCCGTCAGCTTGTGGCTGACCCCCAGGCTCACGCGATTCAGATGGCTTTGCGGGGTGTAGCCCTCCAGGGTGAAATCGTTATCAGGCAGACTGTTGAGTGCGATGTTCAGGTGCTGAGTGTCGTCTTCATACTCCCGTTCGTAAGCGTATTCGCCGAACACCTGGGTTTGTCGGGTGATCTGGTATTTACCCTGCAAGCCCGCGCCGAGACGCTTGGATGTACGCGACTGGTCGTCGTAGGTCAGCGAAGTTGCGTTGGCGCCTTTCTCTGAGTAACCGTCGACTTCAACCCGCGCGTAATCAGCGCTGATAAAGGGCGACAAATGCCACTCGCTGCCCGGTTGCGCGAGGTCGTAACCCAAGCGGGTGCTGAAAGCCCAGAGATCACCATCGGTATCGCCTTTCTCGGCGCCTTCGCTGACACCCAGGGCGAACTTGCGTTTGAGATTGTCGTAGTCCAGATGGCCGCCGGTCAGCGCCGCATCAGCCCACCAGCTATTCTGTTGGTACTGGGCGAAAACGGTGCCCAGATAGCTGTTGAGTTTGTAGTCCGAATCGCGGTCTCCTGCTTCAAGGTCCTGGCGGTAGAAACCCGTCGCGACACCCAGGCGCCATGCATCGGTGAGCCGGTAGCTGCCGCCGACCGTCAGGTTATAGCCGGTACCATCGGCACTGGCGGCACTGTTTTGCTCGTCGATATCCAGGCGTTGACCGCCGCCCGCAACAATGGCCCGCCATTGGCCGACACCCTGCCAGTTTTCCCAATCGGTCAGCCATTGGCTGCGCAGTTCATCCTGATGGGCGCGCAAAGTGCCTTGAGCCATTTCCGGCAGCAGGGTTATTTCCCACGGCGCAGCCAGTAGAGAGTAGGCGTAGTCGGCGATCAGTCGCTGACCCGCCTCGGTGGGGTGGACCGAGTCGTTATAGATCAGCTTGGTCGGATCGGGATTGGCACTGTTGATCCCATAGGTAGCGTTTTGAATACAACCGTTGCCGCTGAAGCAGGTGGCGCTGAGGTTCTGGTCCGCGGCCAGGCCGAATCGGGCGGGGTCGGCGAAGGTGTCCCTCAACAGCAATGGAATGTTAAGCGGGATGACTTCGGCGTTGACCTGAGCCAGTTGCGTGACCAACTGCTGGTTGAACGCTGCGCTGAGCTGGGTGCCGAATGCCTGCCTCGGACCGCCATTAAGGGCCGGTGTCAGGCCCAGGTCGGGAAGCAACCAGACCATTACATACTTGGCACCGGCCTGTTGCAGGACCTGGACGCTAGCCACCAGTCGGTCGGCTGCCGCATTGGCCTGATCGGGGTTGAGAATCCGGCCCTGCAGGAAGTCATTGCCGCCGCCGGAAAGGTAATACAGCGCCTTGGGGTCGGCGCGGAAGTTATTCGCTACCAGATAACCCGGACGACTGCGTTCGCCGGTGTCGGATTCGGTGGTGATCGAGTCGAGAATCTCATCGGTACGATAGCCGCCCACCGCCCAGTTATTGCCATCCGGCAGGCCCTGGCTGGCACGGGCCGCGGAGGTCGAGGCAGCCACCTGGTCAGGTGAAAAGCCCAGTTTTGCGCCGAGCAACTGGGTCGAATTGGCGGAGCGGATTTCACCGCTGCCGTCCAGATAGAGCGGGCCGGTACGGTTGGTAAAGCGTTGAGTCGCACCGGCGGGGCCACCCGGATCAGTGAACTGTCCGGCGTCACTCAGGCTGTCGCCAAACACCACAAAGTTTGAATAAGGGGAGGGGGCGGCTATCGCCTGGGTACAGGCCAGGGAGAGAAGAGCGCCTGCGAGCGGTACGAACAACGTCTGTTTGATCATGAGCAAGCCCGTTTATTTATTGTTGTAGTTAATGAAACGACAGTGGTAAAAAACTTTTGCGCTTGAGCTATGGCTAATGGCCGCATCAGTTCTTTGATCAAGAGCAGGGCCGCGGCATATTGCACCCTCTGCTCAGCTAAGTTACTGTGCCAGGATCTATGAATGAGACCTTCCCCGTGTTCATCGTCAGCAAACTCTTGATGCGAGTTGTCAAGGCCCACGCCCGTTGGCGTTGGCGCGCCTGACATTTCTCTGCCGGCCCGGCCGGACCTGTACCGATTTGCCTTCTTTGCCCTTTGTAAAACACCGCTTGTGCTGGTTCAAGTCCAGCGATAGACCGAGCGGGAGACGCTGCGGGCAAATCATCTGAAGGCCGTATTAAAAGTCAGTGAATTCAAGAGGTTGTAACCCATGTTGCTGATGATCGATAACTACGACTCTTTTACTTATAACGTTGTGCAGTACCTCGGCGAGCTGGGCTCGGACGTGAAGGTGGTGCGCAACGATGAACTCACCATCGCCGAAATCGAAGCCCTCAAGCCTGAGCGCATCGTCGTTTCCCCAGGCCCGTGCACCCCGACAGAAGCCGGTGTTTCCCTGGAAGTCATCAAGCACTTTGCCGGCAAGTTACCTATTCTGGGTGTATGCCTCGGCCATCAGTCTATCGGCCAGGCATTTGGCGGCGACGTGGTACGCGCCCGTCAAGTCATGCACGGTAAGACTAGTCCGGTATTTCACGAGGACAAGGGTGTGTTCGAAGGCTTGAACCATCCGCTGACGGTCACGCGGTATCACTCGCTGATCGTCAAGCGCGAAACCCTGCCCGAATGTCTGGAGCTGACCGCCTGGACACAACTTGAAGACGGCTCGATTGACGAGATCATGGGTCTTCGTCACAAAACGCTGAACATCGAGGGTGTGCAGTTTCACCCCGAGTCGATCCTCACCGAGCAGGGCCACGAGCTGTTGGCCAATTTCCTCAAGCAGAGCGGCGGCACGCGCTAAGGACTTTCCATGGATATCAAGACTGCCCTGAGCCGTATCGTCGGCCACCTGGACCTGAGCACTGATGAAATGCGTGATGTCATGCGCGAAATCATGACCGGGCAATGCACCGACGCGCAGATCGGTGCCTTTATGATGGCCATGCGCATGAAAAGCGAAAGCATTGACGAAATCGTCGGTGCGGTCTCGGTCATGCGTGAGCTGGCGGATAAAGTCGAACTGAAAACCCTCCACGGCGTAGTCGATGTGGTGGGTACCGGCGGTGACGGTGCAAACATTTTCAACGTGTCTACGGCCGCCTCGTTTGTGGTCGCTGCAGCCGGCTGCACCGTGGCCAAGCATGGCAACCGTGCGGTTTCCGGTAAAAGCGGCAGTGCCGATCTGCTGGAGGCGGCCGGCATTTATCTGAACCTGACGCCGGTCCAGGTCGCTCGTTGCATTGATAACGTCGGCATTGGCTTCATGTTCGCGCAGTCCCATCACAGTGCGATGAAGTACGCCGCCGGGCCACGCCGCGAACTGGGCCTGCGCACGCTGTTCAATATGCTTGGCCCGCTTACGAATCCGGCCGGTGTGAAGCATCAGGTGGTGGGCGTGTTCACTCAGGCGCTGTGCCGTCCGTTGGCCGAAGTCTTGCAACGTATGGGCAGCAAGCATGTGTTGGTGGTGCATTCCCAGGATGGTCTGGACGAATTCAGCCTCGCTGCTCCGACCTTCGTAGCGGAGCTCAAAGATGACGCAATAACCGAGTATTGGGTCCAGCCTGAAGATCTCGGTATAAAGAGTCAGAGTCTGTTCGGCCTGGTGGTTGAAAGCCCGGCGGCGTCCCTTGAATTGATTCGCGATGCCTTGGGGCGTCGTAAAACCGAGTACGGCCAGAAAGCCGCGGAAATGATCATGCTCAATGCTGGCGCGGCGCTGTATGCCGCCGATCATGCGAGCAGTCTCAAGGAAGGAGTTGCCTTGGCTCACGATGCGCTGCACACCGGCCTGGCTCGGGAGAAGCTCGAAGAGTTGGGCGCGTTTACCGCGGTATTCAAGGTGGAGAATGAAGGATGAGTGTGCCAACGGTTCTGGAAAAGATTCTTGCGCGCAAGGCTGAGGAAGTAGCCGAGCGTAGTGCTCGCGTAAGCCTGGCGGAATTGCAGCGTCTGGCGGCTTTGGCCGATGCGCCGCGGGGTTTCGCCGAGGCACTGATCAAGCAGGCCAAGCTCAAGCAGCCGGCGGTGATTGCCGAGATTAAAAAGGCCTCGCCAAGCAAAGGCGTGATCCGCGAAAACTTCGTTCCGGCAGATATCGCCAGGAGCTACGAAAAAGGCGGCGCGACCTGTCTGTCGGTGCTGACCGATATCGATTACTTCCAGGGCGCCGATGCTTACCTGCAACAGGCGCGGGCGGCGTGCCAGCTGCCGGTGATCCGCAAGGATTTCATGGTCGATCCCTATCAGATCATTGAAGCCCGAGCGCTGGGTGCCGATTGCGTGCTGTTGATCGTCGCCGCGCTGGATGACGTGAAAATGGCCGAGCTGGCTGCCGTGGCGAAAAGCGTTGGTCTTGATGTGCTGGTTGAAGTGCATGACGGTGACGAACTGGAGCGGGCCTTGAAAACCCTCGACACGCCACTGGTGGGCGTTAACAACCGCAACCTGCATACCTTCGAGGTCAACCTGGAAACCACGCTCGACCTGTTGCCGCGTATCCCTCGTGATCGCCTGGTGATTACCGAGAGTGGCATTCTCAATCGGGCCGATGTCGAGCTGATGGAAATCAGCGAGGTATATTCGTTCCTGGTCGGCGAGGCGTTCATGCGCGCCGAGAGCCCGGGTGCGGAGCTGCAGCGGTTGTTCTTCCCGGAGCGCGGTGTGCCGGTGAGCGGCTCCACTCTCGATTGAACCTGATTTAATGAAGAAGCCGGCGATGCCGGCTTTTTTATAGCCATCGCAAAAAGGATTCGTACTGCCATGACTCAGCCCATTGCCTTGACCGTCGAAGCTGGCCTGCGTGCCGAACAAGACTTGCTGGCCGCCGTTTGCGCGGGCGAACAGGAGTTCGGTCTGTTGTTCTGGCAGCCGAGTGATCGAGCACTGGTCATGCCCAGGCGTTTAAGCCGCTTACCGGGTTTCGAGGCGGCCAGCCAGGCGTCGGCTGCCAGCGGTTGGCCGGTCCTGTTGCGGGAAACGGGCGGTGAGCCGGTGCCGCAGTCTGCTGCGACCATCAATATTGCGCTGGTTTATGCACCGCCGCGCAGTGAAGGCGACCAAGGCCGGATCGAAACCGCCTATCGGCGTCTGTGCGATCCGCTCTGCGAGCTACTCACCGAGCTCGGTGGGAATGCTTCGTTGGGAGAGATAGAGGGCGCGTTCTGCGACGGTCGTTTCAATGTCAATCTTGATGGCCGAAAAATGGTCGGCACCGCCCAGCGCTGGCGTCAAAGCAAGGGTGGCCAGCGCCCGGTGGGGCTGGTGCATGGCGCTCTATTGCTGGATGACGAGCGTGAATCGATGGTTGCGGCGGTCAATCGCTTCAATCAGGTCTGTGGTCTGGATCAGCGTGTCCGTGCCGAGAGCCACATCGCCTTGCACGAAAAATTTGCAGCTCCCCACGCCCTCGAGCGTTTGGACAGCTTGTACCGACAAATGCTGGCGAAGGTGATGAGCGTCTAACGGGTACCGAACACCACCATGGTTTTGCCTTTGACGTTCACCAGGTTGCGTTCTTCCAGATCCTTGAGCACGCGCCCGACCATTTCTCGCGAGCAGCCGACGATCCGTCCGATTTCCTGGCGGGTTACCTTGATTTGCATACCGTCCGGGTGGGTCATGGCATCCGGCTGCTTGCACAGCTCCAGCAGGCACCGGGCTACCCGACCAGTGACGTCGAAAAACGCCAGGTCACCGACCTTGCGCGTGGTGTCGCGCAGGCGCTGGGCGATCTGGCCGCTGAGTACGTAGAGAATATCCGGGTCTTGCCGGGACAGTTCGCGGAACTTGCTGTAACTGATTTCCGCCACTTCACATTCGATCTTGGCTCGCACCCAGGCACTGCGTTGCTGCTCGTGGCCGGCTTGTTCAAACAAGCCCAGCTCACCGAAGAAATCACCGGTGTTGAGGTAGGCGATGACCATTTCCCGGCCATCGTCGTCCTCGATCAGGATGGTGACCGAACCTTTGATGATGAAAAACAGCGTCTCCGAACGATCGCCGGCACAGATGATATTGCTCTTGGCCTGGTAGCGTCGGCGCTGACAGTGCATCAACAGCTTGTCGAGGTTCTTGATCTTGGGTGTGGGGGTAATAGCAACCATGGTTGTATCCCGAAAAGCCTGCAGGGTGTGGAGTCGTTTTACTTTTTGTAGGAGCGAAGCGCTGCAAACAGCTGGCCAAGCGCCATTGATTTGGCGCCAGCTTAACAGACACATTCCGTAGAGATTCGGGAATTTATCTATCGGCGGCAGCTGTCTCTCGCGTGGATGCAAAACGGCGTCTTTTCAGGGCCCTGTGCTAAGCTGGCGACCCTTTTTTTAGCAGTGGAGTCTTGGCGATGAAGGCACGCATCCAATGGGCTGGCGAAGCCATGTTCCTCGGTGAATCTGGCAGCGGTCACGTAGTGGTAATGGATGGCCCGCAAGAAAGCGGTGGTCGCAACCTGGGTGTGCGGCCCATGGAAATGCTCTTGCTCGGTGTGGGTGGTTGCAGCAATTTCGATGTAGTCAGCATCTTGAAGAAGTCCCGCCAGGCGGTGGAAAGCTGCGAGGCCTTTCTCGAGGCCGAGCGTGCTACTGAAGATCCGAAGGTCTTTACCAAGATCCATATGCACTTCGTGGTCAAGGGCCGGGCGCTGAAAGAAGCTCAGGTCAAGCGCGCGATAGAGCTGTCTGCAGAGAAATATTGCTCGGCATCGATCATGCTCGGTGCGGCCGGCGTGGCCATTACTCACGACTACGAAATCATCGAACTCGGTTGAATCGACATTCAACTATCATAAATGCAGTGCAGACTCTGACGATCAACAACTCAGGTCTGCATGATGCGCCACTTTTTTCAGGGCAGTGATCGCTTTCAACGCAGGTCACAGGCCCGAATGACAACCAAAATCGCCATCGCGAAGAGGTGTTAACCGTCCTACGCAGGTGCGTCGTTCGCATCTGACGGGCATGCTTGATCACGCGGCCGGGCCGCATATATAGAGAGTTTTTAAACGGTGAAAAGCAAACTCAAGCTCCATGGGTTCAATAACCTGACAAAGACCTTGAGCTTCAACATCTATGACATCTGCTATGCGGAAACCCCGCAGGACCAACAGGCTTACGTCGAGTACATCAACCAGGTCTACGACGCCGAACGCCTCACGCAGATCCTCACAGAAGTTGTCGATATCATTGGTGCCAACATCCTGAACATTGCCCGTCAGGATTACGATCCACAAGGCGCCAGTGTGACCATTCTGATTTCCGAGCAGCCGGTGACGCCTACCGACAGCCAGATCGAAGAGTCGCCGGGCCCGTTGCCAGAAATCATCCTGGCCCACCTCGACAAGAGCCACATCACGGTGCACACCTATCCGGAAATCCATCCGGTGGACGGTATCGCGACGTTCCGCGTGGACATCGACGTGTCGACCTGCGGAGTCATTTCGCCGCTCAAAGCGCTCAACTACCTGATTCACCAGTTCGAGTCGGACATCGTCACCGTGGATTACCGTGTGCGCGGTTTCACTCGGGATGTTGAAGGCAAGAAGCACTTCATCGACCACGAGATCAACTCGATCCAGAACTACCTCTCCGAGGATACCCGCGACGGTTACCAGATGACCGACGTGAACGTGTACCAGGAAAACCTGTTCCATACCAAGATGCTGCTGAAAAACTTCGAACTGGATAACTACCTGTTCGGCGACGCCACCAGCAACTTGTCAGCTGAACAGCGCGCTCATGTCACTGCGCGGGTGAAGCACGAAATGCTGGAGATCTTCTATGCTCGGAACATGCCGGGCTAAGATCAGCGAGTACAAAAAAAGGCGGCTACCTTAGGGGAGCCGCCTTTTTTATTTCTGTTTGTCTGATGTGCGGTGCGAAGGTTATCGCGAGCAGGCCCCTACAGAACGATGCAACCCTCAGATCCGATAGGTACTCTTGGTCATCACCTTGGCCATCAGACTCATACCGAACTTGACCGGTGCGGGGAAGCGGAAACCACCGGCATCCAGCGCGCTTTCGGCGTGCTGCTCTTCATCGATGCGCATCTGCTCGAGAATCGCCCGGGACTTCTCGTCTTCGGCCGGCAATTGCTCGAGGTGTTCATTCAAATGCTTGCAGACTTGATGTTCGGTCGCGGCCACGAAGCCCAGGCTGACTTTGTCGCTGATCAGTCCGGCAACCGCGCCAATGCCGAACGACATTCCGTAGAACAACGGGTTCAACAGGCTGGTATGGCTTCCCAACTGACGGATGCGTTGCTCGCACCAGACCAGGTGATCGATCTCTTCTTCGGCGGCATGTTCCATGGCGGCACGCACTTGCGGCAGCTTGGCGGTCAGGGCCTGGCCCTGGTAAAGCGCCTGGGCACAGACTTCACCGGTATGGTTGATGCGCATCAGACCGGCGACATGCCGGGTGTCCTCGTCGCTCATCTGCGCGTCCGGTTTTACGATAGCCGGCGAAGGGCGATAAGGCTGGCCGCTGAAGGGCAGCAGGGTGCGCATCGCGGTATCGGCTTGCAACAGCAGACGGTCGATCGGCGAGTAGTGACGTTGGGTAGTCATGCTTACCTCCGGGAAGAATCACGGCGGCCAGTTTACCCCAATCGATGAGGCGAAGCCTGCGCTGGATCAGCGCACCCTTCACCCTTCACCCTGAACGGTGCGCAGGATGTGCTGCAAAGCTCTGTACCAGGGCAATCAGCCCGGTGGCCAGTGCATCTGACGCTGACCGAGCACGTGCATATGAATGTGATAGACGGTCTGTCCACCCAGTTCATTGCAGTTCATGACCACACGAAAGCCGGCTTCGCAGCCAAGCTCGTTGGCCAGGCGCTGGGCGGTGAACAGCATATGTCCGGCCAGCGCCCTGTCGTCCTCGGTGAGGTCGTTAAGGGTGCGGACGGGTTTCTTCGGGATCACCAGAAAATGCACCGGTGCCTGTGGCGCAATATCGTGGAAGGCCAATACCTGGTCGTCCTCGTAGATGATCTTCGCGGGTATTTCTCTGTTGATGATCTTGGTGAACAGAGTATCCACAGCTGTTTCTCCGTTATGTTAGTCCGGACTGAGTGTACTCAGGCGACCTGCCTGCGCCCAGTCTTTTGCATGGTTGCGAGTCAACGTGGGCAATAAGTCTTGTTGATCGCGCCAGCGATTTTTCGGGTCAGCCAGCGCGAGCCGAGACGCGGAATGAAGGCGCGCCAGCGGTTGCGACGGCCGGGAATGATGATTGCGCGGTTCTTCTCCAAAGCGCGCACGGTATAGAGCGCAACTTCCTCGGGGCTCATCAGCAAATTACTGTTTTCCAGTTTGCTGGAGTCGAGCTGAGCGGTGCTGAAGAATGCCGTGCGCGTAGGCCCCGGGCACAATACCGAGACCTTGACCGCGCATTTTTTCAGTTCTTCGCGCAAGCCTTCGGAGAAGTGCAGCACGTAGGCTTTGCTGGCGTAGTAAGTGCTCATCCACGGGCCAGGATGGAAGGCCGCGACCGAGGCGACATTGAGGATCTGCCCGCCGCCCTGCAAGGCCATGCTGTTGCCAACGGCATGGCACAAGCGCGTGAGGGCCAGAATATTCACTTCGATCAGGTCCTGCTCTGTCATCCAGTCCTGGGCCAGAAACGGGCCGCAGGTGCCTATGCCGGCGCAATTGACCAGCAGATCGATCTGCCGGTCACCTTCCTCAAGCTCCAGCAGAAAACCGGAGAGGCGCAGCGGTTCGCCAAGGTCGCAGGCGCGAAACAACACTTCCACGCCAAAGCGCTGGGTCAGTTCGATTGCAATGCTTTCCAACTGATCACGTTGGCGCGCCAGCAAAATCAGACTGCGGCCGCGCCTTGCCAGTGCTTCGGCCAGGGCCAGGCCAATGCCGCTGGAAGCGCCAGTGATCAGAGCGTAACGGGTCATGCAGTTCTCCATCGCAACGGCTGCGCGTCTGGGACGGACGTCTCACAGGCGCGCAGCGCTTTTCATTCTTGCGCAGAGTCTACAGGTGGCTGAGCGGGTTCGGCTGCTTCTGTCGCGGGTTCGACGCTTTCATAGGAACTCATTGAGCTGCTCTGGTATTCCTGCGTGAGGGTGGTGAGGCCGCCAGCGAGTGCGCCGATGATCAGCACGGCAAGCAATACCAGCCATAATGCAGACAGTATTTTGACTGCGGTGCTGTTGGGTGGCGGTGGGGCGCCGTAGCGGTTGGCGCCGGTATTGCCCGGCATGACCGTTATCAGAATCGGGAATACGCTCCCCACCATCGGCACCAGGTTGAGGAACCATAACCAGCCAGACCAGCCAAGGTCGTGGAGGCGCTGGACGGTAATGGTGATATTCACATAGAGGTAGGCCAGGAGCGCAACGACACCAAACAGGCCTCCGAGCAAAAAGTGCTCGCCAGAGAACAAACTCAGGGTGATGAGAGCCGCAACGGCGGTTGCGGCCATTAGCGAAACCAAAGTCCAGGCCAGAAACCTCAGGCGCCCGATGCGTCCTTGAATGCTGAACACCTTCAGTTCGGAAAACTCTGGAAGGGTTTCACCGACCGCTGCACGGGGAGGGCTGTAGGGCGATTCGGTATCACTGGAAGACGATGCAGCGTCGGTGGAAGGCTGATGAGCCTCGGAGAGGCTCGGTTCAATGGGCTGCTCCGCTTCGATTCGAGCGTCGATACCGGTTTTTGACAGTGCATCAAGGTAAGTTTGCGCATCCGCGCGGGACAGGTCGTGCTTCAAGGCGACGGGCTTTCCGCTGAACAACCGCTCAATGGCCGTCACGTCGCTTTTGAACAGGCCGGCGAGATTGAGCTTTGCCGTGGTGATCTCGACGCCGGGAAGCAGGGACCCGTCGAATACGATCTTGAAACGGTTTTCGCTCATTCGGGGCATCCTTGTCAGTTGCAATAGGTGGGGTGAAGTTTAAGGCCAGCGGTGTGCGTCTGGCCAAAACTACCCGAGGTGTCAGCGTGGCCAGCGTTTCGGCAGTTGCGCAGCCAGCGCTTGCGCGCTGCGGTATTCGGCGTCCAGCCGTGCTACCAATTGATCGACACTCGGCAGGTCATCGATTTCGCCTACGCCCTGGCCGGCAGACCAGACGGTTTTCCAGGCTTTGGCCTCGTCTTTGAGGGGTTTGAGTTTCGAACCGAAGTTGACTTCGCCCTTGCCCTGCAGTGCATCCAGATCGAAACCGGCATTGACCAGGCTCTGGCGCATGAAGCTTGCGGGGACGCCAGACACCGCGGGGGTATGAATGATGTCGGCGGCCTTGGAGCTCAGCAGCATCTCTTTATAGGCCTCGGGTGCATGGCTTTCGCTGGTGCCGATAAAGCGTGTCCCGAAGTACGCCAGATCCGCGCCGAGCAGTTGTGCGGCAAGAATCTCGTGGCCGTGGTTCAAGCAGCCGGCCAGCAACAGGGTCTTGTCGAAGAACTGACGGATTTCGGCAATCAGCGAGAACGGGCTCCAGGTCCCTGCATGCCCGCCAGCACCGGCGGCGACCGCAATCAGCCCGTCGACCCCGGCTTCAGCGGCTTTTTCAGCGTGGCGTCGAGTGGTGACATCGTGAAACACCAGTCCGCCATAGCTGTGTACCGCATCGACCAGCTCTTTCACCGCGCCGAGGCTGGTGATGACAATCGGTACTTTGTGTTCGATACAGATCGCCAGGTCCGCTTCCAGGCGCGGGTTGCTGTTGTGGACGATCAGGTTCACGGCATAGGGCGCAGGATTCTCAAGCGTTGCCAGCCCTGCTTCGATTTCCTCCAGCCAGGCTTTGAAACCGCTGCTTTCACGTTGGTTTAGAGCGGGAAAGCTCCCCACCACGCCGTTACGGCAACAAGCCAGGACCAGCTGCGGGTTGGAAATCAGGAACATCGGCGCTGCCACCACCGGCAGACGCAAACTTTGTTCGAGCAGAGCGGGCAGCGACATTGGAAGTACCCCGAATAGTTGCGACTTGTTGGATTAGAACGGTCGTACAACGACCAAAATTACAATAGCCAGCAATATCAGAACTGGCACCTCATTGAACCAGCGAAAAAAGACATGGCTGCGGGTGTTTTCGCCACGGGCAAAACGTTTTACCTGGGCTCCGCACATGTGGTGGTACCCGATCAGGATTACCACCAGGGTCAGCTTGGCATGCATCCAGCCGCCCTGGCCGAAGTAGGCGCTCGGATTGAGCGCGATCAGCCAGATGCCGAAGGCCAGGGTCGCGATCATCGCCGGGAGCATGATGCCCCGGTACAGCTTGCGCTCCATGAGGCTGAAGCGCTCTTTGCTGATGCTGTCTTCGCTTTGCGCGTGATAAACGAACAGGCGCGGCAGGTAGAACAGGCCGGCAAACCAGCAGACCAGACTGACGATGTGAAAGGCTTTGAGCCACAAATAAAGCATTTTTTGGTTATTCCCAGGTTCACGGTAGCCCGAATAGTAGAGGGTTGAGGCTCCGCACGTCACCTTGGCGGTTGTCGCAGAGCGTCTCGGCCCCTATTATCGATGGCTTTCCAGTGGGTTCGTTGAGGGCAGGTATATGGTCAAGGTCGGTATCGTCGGCGGCACGGGTTACACCGGTGTCGAATTGCTGCGTCTGTTGGCACAGCATCCGCAGGCTGAAGTGGTGGTCATTACTTCGCGATCCGAGGCGGGCCTGGCCGTGGCCGACATGTATCCGAATCTGCGAGGTCATTACGACGGCCTGGCGTTCAGCGTTCCGGACATCAAGGCTCTGGGCGCCTGCGACGTGGTGTTCTTCGCCACTCCGCATGGTGTCGCTCATGCTCTGGCGGGTGAACTGCTGGCAGCCGGGACCAAGGTTATCGACCTGTCGGCAGACTTCCGCTTGCAAGACGCCGAAGAGTGGGCCAAGTGGTACGGCCAGCCGCATGGTGCGCCGCAGTTGCTGGAAGAAGCGGTCTACGGCTTGCCGGAAGTTAATCGTGAGCAGATCAAGCAGGCGCGTCTGATCGCCGTACCGGGTTGCTACCCGACCGCTACACAATTGGGTTTTCTGCCGTTGCTCGAAGCGGGTCTGGCGGATACCTCCCGTTTGATTGCTGATTGCAAATCCGGTGTAAGCGGTGCCGGCCGTGGTGCTGCCGTAGGTTCGCTGTACTCCGAAACGTCGGAAAGCATGAAGGCTTACGCCGTCAAAGGGCACCGTCACCTGCCGGAAATTCGCCAGGGGCTGCGTCGCGCCGCGGGTAAAGACGTCGGCCTGACCTTCGTCCCGCACCTGACCCCGATGATTCGCGGTATTCACTCGACGCTCTATGCAACGGTCGTGGACCGTTCGGTTGATCTGCAGGCACTATTTGAAAAACGCTATGCCGACGAACCGTTTGTCGATGTCATGCCTGCCGGCAGCCATCCGGAAACCCGTAGCGTGCGCGGCGCCAACGTCTGCCGTATCGCCGTGCATCGTCCGCAAGACGGCGATCTGGTGGTGGTGTTGTCGGTGATCGACAACCTGGTCAAGGGCGCGTCGGGTCAGGCAGTGCAGAACATGAACATCCTGTTCGGCCTGGATGAGCGCCTGGGTCTGTCCCACGCTGGAATGCTGCCCTAAAAGCAGCTACAAGCTACAAGCTACAAGCTACAAGCTACAAGCTACAAGCCGCAAGCTCCAAGTTTTGAGCTTCAAGCTTGCGGCTTGTAGCTAGAAACTTGAAGCTGCTCCTCTAATAGTTGACCAATTTTCTAGGAGAAGGGGATAATGCGCGTCATCACGCATTATGGCGGCGTAACGCCGGGAGATAGTCAGCATGAGCGTCGAATCCTTCACCCCCATGGCTTTGCAATTCACCCACGGTGCCGCGCACAAGGTGAAGAGCCTGGTCGATGAAGAGGGCAATGATCGCTTGAAGCTGCGCGTATTTGTTACGGGCGGCGGTTGTTCAGGTTTTCAGTACGGCTTCACCTTCGATGAAGATGTGGCCGATGACGACACCATCGTCGAGCGCGAAGGTGTCAGTCTGGTTGTCGATCCGATGAGCTTCCAGTACTTGGCGGGTGCCGAGGTGGATTATCAGGAAGGTCTGGAAGGCTCTCGTTTCGTGATCAAGAACCCGAATGCCTCCACAACCTGTGGTTGCGGTTCTTCGTTCTCGATCTGATCGATCAGCACAGTTCCGGTTTCACTCAACGCCGCATGGTTTGCACAGAGCCATGCGGCGTTTTGCTGTCTGCAAATCAGGCCGGGTAGATGGCGCCCAGTACTCGCAAACCGCGAGCGCCAGTGACACTCGGGCGATTGGCGGCAATGCCTTCCAGGCAGCAATGCGCCAGCCAGGCGAAAGCCATGGCCTCGACCCAGTCCGGATCGACGCCATAAGCGGCGGTGCTGCTGACGGTGGTGCTGGGCAGCAGGGCAGCGAGGCGGCTCATTAACGCAGCGTTGTGGGCGCCGCCGCCGCAAACCAGCAGCTCTTGCGTCTCGCCTTGCGCGGCCTGCAATGACTCGACGATGGTCTGGGCGGTCAACTCAAGCAGAGTCGCCTGCACATCTTCAGTAGCCAGTGCGGGCAGGCCTGTCAGGTGTTGCTGCAGCCATTGCAGGTTGAACACTTCACGACCGGTGCTCTTCGGGCCTTTGCTCAGGAAGAAGGGATCGCTGAGCAAGACATTCAGTAGCGCGGGTTCCACCTTGCCACTGGCGGCCCATTGGCCGTCGCGATCAAAGTTGTCGCCGCGTTGCAGGTGAATCCAGGCATCCAGCAGAACATTCCCGGGACCGCAGTCAAAGCCGGCAACAGGTTTGCCTGTCTCGATCAGGCTGAGATTGCTGAACCCGCCAACATTCAGCACGGCGCGATGACCTGCTCGCTGATCAAACAGCGCCTCGTGGAAGGCTGGAACCAGTGGAGCGCCCTGGCCACCGGCGGCCACGTCACGACTGCGGAAATCGCTGACGACGGTGATCCCGGTCAGTTCGGTCAGCAGTGCCGGGTTGCCAATCTGCACCGTGAAGCCCCGCGAGGGCTCATGGCGGATGGTTTGCCCGTGGCTGCCAATAGCCCGAATCGCTTCGGGTTTCAGATGATGTTTGTCGAGGAGGGCGCGGATGCCCTGAGCGGCCAGTTGCACCCAGTTTTGTTGGGCGATGGCCGAGCGGGCAATCTCGTCGGGACCGCTGGCGCACAAGCCAAGCAGCTCGGCGCGCAGGGTTTCAGGCATGGGGATGTAGTGCGTGGCGATCAGCCTGATCGCCGGTGCCTGCTCGATCAGGGCGATATCCAGGCCATCAAGGCTGGTCCCGGACATCACGCCTATATAGAGCGCCATGGTTTAGCGCTTGCTCGAGGCTAGTGTGGTGGCTTTTTCCTGATCCATCCGCGCCATCAGTGGCTGACTCTGTTGCTGGAAACGCGCGCGCTCTGCTTTGCTTATCGGATCGGCCATGGCCACCTTCTGGCCCAGAGGGTCGACGTGCACACCATTGACCTGGAACTCGTAGTGCAAGTGTGGGCCCGTGGAAAGGCCTGTGGTGCCGATGTAGCCGATAACCTGGCCCTGCTTCACGCTGCCGCCGGTCTTGACGCCTTTGGCGAAGCCTTGCATGTGGCCGTAGAGCGTGCGGTAGGTGTTGCCGTGCTGGATGATCACGGTGTTGCCGTAACCGCCGCGGCGCCCGGCCAACAGAACCTTGCCGTCACCGGCTGCCTTGATCGGCGTACCGCGTGGCGCTGCGTAATCGACGCCTTTGTGGGCGCGGATCTTGTTCAGGATCGGGTGCTTGCGACCCATGGAGAAGCGCGAGCTGATACGGGCGAAGTCTACCGGCGTGCGAATGAAAGCTTTGCGCATACTGTTGCCGTCAGCGGTGTAGTAGCTGCTGGTACCTTGCTTGTTGGTGTAGCGCACGGCGGTGTAAGTCTTGCCGCGGTTGATGAAACGGGCGGAAAGGATAGGGCCGGTGCCGACGGTCTTGCCATTGACGACTTTCTGCTCGTAGATCACATCGAACTGGTCACCCGGGCGAATATCCTGGGCGAAGTCGACGTCGTAGCCAAATACGCTGGCCATGTCCATGGTCAGTTTATGAGACAGGCCGGCGCGGGCCGCGGACTGCGAGAGCGAACTGTTGATCACCCCGTGAATATAGGCCGAGCGCACGGTGGGCTTGGAAGTGAGGCGATTGAAGGCAAAGCCTTTGGCGCCCTTGGTCAGAGTGATGCTTTCGAGGTCGCTGACCTGGCTGTGCAGGTTCTTCAGCTGGCCATCAGCGTCCAGTTCGAACTCGAGTTTCTGGCCGCGTTTGAGCTGGGTGAACTGCTTGGCCTGTTTGTCGCTGGCGAGGATTTCTTGCACGGAAGTCGCGGGCAGCCCGACTTTCTCGAACAGTGTGGAAAGCGTATCGCCTTTGGCAACCACAACTTCCCGGTGTTCAGGGCCTTTTTTCTCTTCTGCCATCGCTGGTGTTACGACTGCTGGAGCGGGCTGTGCTTGAGCGGTTTGCGGGGGTTCTTCCGCGCTGTTTTCGATCTGTGCAAACGGCGAAGCGGCCACTTCATTTGTGGCTTGCTCGACTTCTGCAGCGTCTTGATCTTGTGTCAGTTGCTCGACCGGGGCTTCCAGGTCGAGATTCAGAGTCGTTCTTTTGGCTTCTACGTCACTGGAAGGGAACACCAGGAGCGCCAGGCTGAGTAAGGCGGCGATACCACTTGCGGCGAGCAGGTGGGTCTTCGGATAAAGCGGCGGCGCTTTAGGCGGTTTGGAGGTCATAGGTATTCTTGACTTTGAGAAAGATGAATTGGAAAAGATGACTGACATGATGAAGATGAAATAACTGTATAAAATATAACCAAATCGTCTGTGAAGCAAGCCTGCGAACGTTCCGTTCGTGGAATGGCCTCCGTACGCCGGGCAAAACTTGTAATTGGCCCGTGATCTTGTATGGTTGGCTCCCTTTGAATCTGAGCCTTGCGGGTCTGTTATGAAGTCGGTTGAAGAGCAGCTAGCGCTGATCAAACGTGGTGCGGAAGAGGTGTTGGTCGAGTCCGAGCTGATCGAGAAGCTCAAGCGTGGCCAGCCGCTACGTATTAAGGCTGGTTTCGATCCGACGGCGCCGGATTTGCACCTGGGCCACACCGTGCTTATTAATAAGCTGCGCCAGTTCCAGGATCTGGGGCATCAGGTGATCTTCCTGATCGGTGACTTCACCGGCATGATCGGTGATCCGAGCGGCAAGAGCGCAACGCGTCCTCCGCTGACCCGTGAGCAGGTTCTCGAGAATGCCGAGACCTACAAGACCCAGGTATTCAAGATTCTCGATCCGGCCAGGACCGAGGTGGCGTTCAACTCCACCTGGATGGACCAGATGGGGCCGGCGGACTTCATTCGCCTCACCTCGCAATACACCGTGGCGCGGATGCTCGAGCGCGACGATTTCGACAAGCGCTACTCGACCAATCAACCGATCGCGATCCACGAGTTTCTCTATCCGCTGGTTCAGGGGTATGACTCGGTAGCGCTGCGAGCCGACGTCGAACTGGGTGGCACCGATCAGAAGTTCAACCTGCTAATGGGGCGTGAGTTGCAGCGCGCCTATGGTCAGGAGGCGCAGTGCATTCTCACCATGCCGTTGCTGGAAGGCCTGGATGGCGTGAAGAAGATGTCCAAGTCCCTGGGTAACTACGTGGGGATTCAGGAAGCGCCGGGTGTCATGTACGGCAAGCTGGTTTCGATTCCGGACGAGCTGATGTGGCGCTACTTCGAGCTGCTCAGCTTTCGCTCGATGGACGAGATTGCAGTCTTCAAGGCTGACGTCGAGGCAGGCGCCAATCCTCGAGATATCAAGATCAAGCTGGCCGAAGAGATCGTTGCGCGCTTCCATGGTGAAGAAGCCGCGGCGAATGCTCATCGTGGCGCCGGCAACCGTATGAAGGATGGCGAGCTGCCGGATGATCTGCCAGAGATCGAATTGACCGCGACTGAAGACATGCCGATTGCCGCCGTCCTTAATAAGGCAGGCCTGGTGAAGAACTCGGCAGTGGCGCGCGACCTTCTGGGTTCCGGTGGTGTGCGTATAGATGGTGAGGTGGTTGATCGCACCTATATATATGCATTGGGCGCGACCCATGTTTGTCAGGCCGGGAAGAAGGCATTTGCACGTATTACGCTGAAACCTGAGTAAAGCTGAAATTAGGGGTTGACGGCAGATCCTGGAAGTCTATAATTCGCCCCACTTCCGGCGCAGTCGAAACGGAAAACTCCTTGGTAAACAAAGAGTTACGCAGTTTTCGGCAGCGAGTTGCTTCAGCTCATCGAAGCCCAGAAGGAGTTGGTAAGGTCGGCTGGTTTGACGCTATCAACGGTTCGATCCACTCGGTCGAAAGCGGTGTAAAACAGGTGTTGACAGCAGCGAGTAACGCTGTAGAATTCGCCTCCCGCTAACGAGTGATCGGAAGCGCCAAGTGGTTGAAGTTACAAAGGAAACTTTGAAAACTTCTGAAAATAACCGCTTGACAGCAGCAGAGGAAAGCGTAGAATGCGCGCCTCGGTTGAGACGAAAGATCTTAACCAACCGCTCTTTAACAACTGAATCAAGCAATTCGTGTGGGTGCTTGTGGAGTCAGACTGATAGTCAACAAGATTATCAGCATCACAAGTTACTCCGCGAGAAATCAAAGATGTAACCAACGATTGCTGAGCTAAATTTAGGGTTTTCTAAAAACCCAAAGATGTTTGAACTGAAGAGTTTGATCATGGCTCAGATTGAACGCTGGCGGCAGGCCTAACACATGCAAGTCGAGCGGCAGCACGGGTACTTGTACCTGGTGGCGAGCGGCGGACGGGTGAGTAATGCCTAGGAATCTGCCTGGTAGTGGGGGATAACGTTCGGAAACGGACGCTAATACCGCATACGTCCTACGGGAGAAAGCAGGGGACCTTCGGGCCTTGCGCTATCAGATGAGCCTAGGTCGGATTAGCTAGTTGGTGGGGTAATGGCTCACCAAGGCGACGATCCGTAACTGGTCTGAGAGGATGATCAGTCACACTGGAACTGAGACACGGTCCAGACTCCTACGGGAGGCAGCAGTGGGGAATATTGGACAATGGGCGAAAGCCTGATCCAGCCATGCCGCGTGTGTGAAGAAGGTCTTCGGATTGTAAAGCACTTTAAGTTGGGAGGAAGGGCCGTTACCTAATACGTGATGGTCTTGACGTTACCGACAGAATAAGCACCGGCTAACTCTGTGCCAGCAGCCGCGGTAATACAGAGGGTGCAAGCGTTAATCGGAATTACTGGGCGTAAAGCGCGCGTAGGTGGTTCGTTAAGTTGGATGTGAAATCCCCGGGCTCAACCTGGGAACTGCATTCAAAACTGTCGAGCTAGAGTATGGTAGAGGGTGGTGGAATTTCCTGTGTAGCGGTGAAATGCGTAGATATAGGAAGGAACACCAGTGGCGAAGGCGACCACCTGGACTGATACTGACACTGAGGTGCGAAAGCGTGGGGAGCAAACAGGATTAGATACCCTGGTAGTCCACGCCGTAAACGATGTCAACTAGCCGTTGGGAGCCTTGAGCTCTTAGTGGCGCAGCTAACGCATTAAGTTGACCGCCTGGGGAGTACGGCCGCAAGGTTAAAACTCAAATGAATTGACGGGGGCCCGCACAAGCGGTGGAGCATGTGGTTTAATTCGAAGCAACGCGAAGAACCTTACCAGGCCTTGACATCCAATGAATCTGCCAGAGATGGCGGAGTGCCTTCGGGAACATTGAGACAGGTGCTGCATGGCTGTCGTCAGCTCGTGTCGTGAGATGTTGGGTTAAGTCCCGTAACGAGCGCAACCCTTGTCCTTAGTTACCAGCACGTTAAGGTGGGCACTCTAAGGAGACTGCCGGTGACAAACCGGAGGAAGGTGGGGATGACGTCAAGTCATCATGGCCCTTACGGCCTGGGCTACACACGTGCTACAATGGTCGGTACAGAGGGTTGCCAAGCCGCGAGGTGGAGCTAATCCCAGAAAACCGATCGTAGTCCGGATCGCAGTCTGCAACTCGACTGCGTGAAGTCGGAATCGCTAGTAATCGCGAATCAGAATGTCGCGGTGAATACGTTCCCGGGCCTTGTACACACCGCCCGTCACACCATGGGAGTGGGTTGCACCAGAAGTAGCTAGTCTAACCTTCGGGAGGACGGTTACCACGGTGTGATTCATGACTGGGGTGAAGTCGTAACAAGGTAGCCGTAGGGGAACCTGCGGCTGGATCACCTCCTTAATCGACGACATCAGCTGCTCCATAAGTTCCCACACGAATTGCTTGATTCATTGAAGAAGACGATAGAAGCAGCTTTAAGCTCCACGCTGATAGCTCACGCTAACAGTTACAAGCTCGAAATTGGGTCTGTAGCTCAGTTGGTTAGAGCGCACCCCTGATAAGGGTGAGGTCGGCAGTTCGAATCTGCCCAGACCCACCAATTTTGTGTGGGACACGCCTGTAGAAATACGGGGCCATAGCTCAGCTGGGAGAGCGCCTGCCTTGCACGCAGGAGGTCAACGGTTCGATCCCGTTTGGCTCCACCACTTACTGCTTCTGACTTGTAAAGCTTAGAAATGAGCATTCCATCACTGTGATGGTGAATGTTGATTTCTGATCTTTTTGATTAGATCGTTCTTTAAAAATTTGGGTATGTGATAGAAAGATAGACTGGACAGCACTTTCACTGGTGTTGTTACAGGCTAAGGTAAAATTTGTGAGTTAAATTGCGAATTTTCGGCGAATGTCGTCTTCACAGTATAACCAGATTGCTTGGGGTTATATGGTCAAGTGAAGAAGCGCATACGGTGGATGCCTTGGCAGTCAGAGGCGATGAAAGACGTGGTAGCCTGCGAAAAGCTTCGGGGAGTCGGCAAACAGACTTTGATCCGGAGATGTCTGAATGGGGGAACCCACCTAACATAAGTTAGGTATCTTACGCTGAATACATAGGCGTAAGAAGCGAACCAGGGGAACTGAAACATCTAAGTACCCTGAGGAAAAGAAATCAACCGAGATTCCCTTAGTAGTGGCGAGCGAACGGGGACTAGCCCTTAAGTGGCTTTGAGATTAGCGGAACGCTCTGGAAAGTGCGGCCATAGTGGGTGATAGCCCTGTACGCGAAAATCTCTTGGTCATGAAATCGAGTAGGACGGGGCACGAGAAACCTTGTCTGAATATGGGGGGACCATCCTCCAAGGCTAAATACTACTGACTGACCGATAGTGAACTAGTACCGTGAGGGAAAGGCGAAAAGAACCCCGGAGAGGGGAGTGAAATAGATCCTGAAACCGTATGCGTACAAGCAGTGGGAGCCCACTTTGTTGGGTGACTGCGTACCTTTTGTATAATGGGTCAGCGACTTATTTTCAGTGGCGAGCTTAACCGAATAGGGGAGGCGTAGCGAAAGCGAGTCTTAATAGGGCGTCTAGTCGCTGGGAATAGACCCGAAACCGGGCGATCTATCCATGGGCAGGTTGAAGGTTGGGTAACACTAACTGGAGGACCGAACCGACTACCGTTGAAAAGTTAGCGGATGACCTGTGGATCGGAGTGAAAGGCTAATCAAGCTCGGAGATAGCTGGTTCTCCTCGAAAGCTATTTAGGTAGCGCCTCATGTATCACTGTAGGGGGTAGAGCACTGTTTCGGCTAGGGGGTCATCCCGACTTACCAAACCGATGCAAACTCCGAATACCTACAAGTGCCGAGCATGGGAGACACACGGCGGGTGCTAACGTCCGTCGTGAAAAGGGAAACAACCCAGACCGTCAGCTAAGGTCCCAAAGTTATGGTTAAGTGGGAAACGATGTGGGAAGGCTTAGACAGCTAGGAGGTTGGCTTAGAAGCAGCCACCCTTTAAAGAAAGCGTAATAGCTCACTAGTCGAGTCGGCCTGCGCGGAAGATTTAACGGGGCTCAAACCATACACCGAAGCTACGGGTATCACTTAGGTGATGCGGTAGAGGAGCGTTCTGTAAGCCTGTGAAGGTGAGTTGAGAAGCTTGCTGGAGGTATCAGAAGTGCGAATGCTGACATGAGTAACGATAATGGGTGTGAAAAACACCCACGCCGAAAGACCAAGGTTTCCTGCGCAACGTTAATCGACGCAGGGTTAGTCGGTCCCTAAGGCGAGGCTGAAAAGCGTAGTCGATGGAAAACAGGTTAATATTCCTGTACTTCTGGTTATTGCGATGGAGGGACGGAGAAGGCTAGGCCAGCTTGGCGTTGGTTGTCCAAGTTTAAGGTGGTAGGCTGGACTCTTAGGTAAATCCGGGAGTCTAAGGCCGAGAGCTGATGACGAGTGTTCTTTTAGAACACGAAGTGGTTGATGCCATGCTTCCAAGAAAAGCTTCTAAGCTTCAGGTAACCAGGAACCGTACCCCAAACCGACACAGGTGGTTGGGTAGAGAATACCAAGGCGCTTGAGAGAACTCGGGTGAAGGAACTAGGCAAAATGGCACCGTAACTTCGGGAGAAGGTGCGCCGGTGAGGGTGAAGCATTTACTGCGTAAGCCCATGCCGGTCGAAGATACCAGGCCGCTGCGACTGTTTATTAAAAACACAGCACTCTGCAAACACGAAAGTGGACGTATAGGGTGTGACGCCTGCCCGGTGCCGGAAGGTTAATTGATGGGGTTAGCTAACGCGAAGCTCTTGATCGAAGCCCCGGTAAACGGCGGCCGTAACTATAACGGTCCTAAGGTAGCGAAATTCCTTGTCGGGTAAGTTCCGACCTGCACGAATGGCGTAACGATGGCGGCGCTGTCTCCACCCGAGACTCAGTGAAATTGAAATCGCTGTGAAGATGCAGTGTATCCGCGGCTAGACGGAAAGACCCCGTGAACCTTTACTATAGCTTTGCACTGGACTTTGAATTTGCTTGTGTAGGATAGGTGGGAGGCTTTGAAGCGTGGACGCCAGTTCGCGTGGAGCCAACCTTGAAATACCACCCTGGCAACTTTGAGGTTCTAACTCAGGTCCGTTATCCGGATCGAGGACAGTGTATGGTGGGTAGTTTGACTGGGGCGGTCTCCTCCTAAAGAGTAACGGAGGAGTACGAAGGTGCGCTCAGACCGGTCGGAAATCGGTCGTAGAGTATAAAGGCAAAAGCGCGCTTGACTGCGAGACAGACACGTCGAGCAGGTACGAAAGTAGGTCTTAGTGATCCGGTGGTTCTGTATGGAAGGGCCATCGCTCAACGGATAAAAGGTACTCCGGGGATAACAGGCTGATACCGCCCAAGAGTTCATATCGACGGCGGTGTTTGGCACCTCGATGTCGGCTCATCACATCCTGGGGCTGAAGCCGGTCCCAAGGGTATGGCTGTTCGCCATTTAAAGTGGTACGCGAGCTGGGTTTAGAACGTCGTGAGACAGTTCGGTCCCTATCTGCCGTGGACGTTTGAGATTTGAGAGGGGCTGCTCCTAGTACGAGAGGACCGGAGTGGACGAACCTCTGGTGTTCCGGTTGTCACGCCAGTGGCATTGCCGGGTAGCTATGTTCGGAATAGATAACCGCTGAAAGCATCTAAGCGGGAAACTAGCCTCAAGATGAGATCTCACTGGGACCTTGAGTCCCCTGAAGGGCCGTCGAAGACTACGACGTTGATAGGTTGGGTGTGTAAGCGCTGTGAGGCGTTGAGCTAACCAATACTAATTGCCCGTGAGGCTTGACCATATAACACCCAAGCAATTTGTTGGCCCTGCTTTTGGAAACAAAGAGAGGGCACCAGATTGCGGTGTGTGAAGACGAAACGAACCGAAAGTTCGAGATACTCACAAAACACCAAGCTATCACATACCCATTCGCTGGAGCGTGAACCTGAAAAGGCCCACGACCCGGCTACCGAATTTCTTGACGACCATAGAGCATTGGAACCACCTGATCCCATCCCGAACTCAGCAGTGAAACGATGCATCGCCGATGGTAGTGTGGGGTTTCCCCATGTGAGAGTAGGTCATCGTCAAGATTAAATTCCGAAACCCCTATCTGCGTATGCAGGTAGGGGTTTTGTTTTTGTGGCTGGAAAAGCAGCAAGTGGCAAGAGAGAAGCGGTGCTGCGCCCGGCGCGACCTCGCTTACAGCTTGAAGCTTATAGCTTGCCGCTCAACTCATAGCTATCATGCGTGCCTTATTGTGAGGCGAGACTTGCATGCTGACGTTGTTGAAGCTTCTGAAGGATGGCCGATTCCATTCCGGGCAGGCGCTAGGTGCTGCTTTGGGCATCAGCCGCAGTGCTGTGTGGAAGCAACTGCAGCAGCTGGAAATTGAGCTGGGTTTGTCCATTCATAAGGTCCGTGGCCGCGGTTATCAGCTGGCCGCGCCCCTCACGCTGTTGAGTGCTGCCGAAATAAGCGAGCATTCGGCTGCTTGTGCCTGGCCTGTTCTGGTCTTTGATTCCATCGACTCCACTAATGCAGAAGCCTTGCGCTCCATAGAGCGCGGGATGGCCGCGCCGTTCCTGGTGCTGGCCGAACGGCAGACTGCTGGCCGTGGTCGACGTGGTCGCACGTGGGTGAGTCCGTTTGCCGAAAATGTTTATTACAGCCTGGTGCTGCGCGTTGAGGGTGGAATGCGTCAACTGGAGGGGCTCAGTTTGGTTGTAGGGTTGGCGGTAATGCGCACCCTGCAAGAGTTGGGTATCTCTGGTGCGGGTTTGAAGTGGCCAAATGATGTCCTGGTCGGTCAAAAGAAGATCGCCGGGATTTTGCTGGAGTTGGTCGGGGACCCCGCGGATGTCTGTCACGTCGTGTTGGGTGTCGGGATTAATGTGAACATGCAGATGACCGAAGAAGTCGATCAGCAATGGACATCGGTACGACTCGAGACCGGCAAGGCCTTTGATCGCAATCTACTGGTGGCCCGTCTGGGAGACATGCTCCAGGCCTATTTGTTTCGCCATCAGGAGTCAGGATTTTCGGCTATCCAGGCGGAGTGGGAGCAGAACCATCTGTGGCAAGGGTGCGCGGTTTCCTTGATTGCCGGAGTCAACCGGATTGACGGCGTTGTAATGGGCATCGATCGGCAAGGCGCACTGCGTTTGAAGGTAGGTGATGTGGAAAAAGTCTTCAGTGGTGGTGAGCTCAGTCTGAGGTTGCGTAATGATTCTTGAGCTTGACTGCGGTAACAGCTTCATCAAATGGCGCGTGCTTCATGCTGATGCCACTCGTATGTTTGCCGAGGGTGTGGTTGATTCGGATCTTGCCTTGCTGGAGAGTTTGCGTGGGCTTGATGGCCTGGCTCTCAAGCACTGTAGGCTGGTCAGTGTCCGGACCAACGAAGAAACCGCTGTGCTGGTGTCTTCATTAGTCGAGGGGTTTGGTGTCTCTATTGCGCGCGCGGTGCCGGCTCGTGAGATGGCAGGGGTTCGTAATGGCTACGAGGATTACGAGAGGCTGGGGCTGGATCGCTGGCTAGCGATGCTCGGAGGCTTTCACCTTGCATCCGGAGCCTGCCTGGTGCTCGATTTCGGAACAGCGGTGACAGCGGACTTCATTGCTGCCGACGGTGAGCACCTGGGAGGCTTCATCTGTCCGGGAATGCCGCTGATGCGCAATCAGTTGCGCACCCACACGCGGCGAATCCGCTATGACGACCTGGCGGCCGAGCGTGCCCTGGAAAAACTGGTTCCAGGTGTTACAACGGTTGAGGCGGTCGAGCGCGGATGCTCGTTGATGCTCAGGGGGTTTGTCCTGACGCAGCTGGAGTTGGCACGCAGCTACTGGGGTGAGGATTTTGTGGTATTTCTCACCGGTGGTGATGCGGGTCTGGTGTCCGAAGTCGTGCCTGGGGCCAGGGTTGTTCCTGATCTTGTATTTGTAGGCTTGGCTATGGCTTGTCCTTTGTCTTGAGGTTTTTATGCGCTGGTTGTTTCTGTTGTTGCTGGTTCTCAATGGGTTCTATTACGTCTGGCATCAACAGGAAGCACCCCTGCGAGCGAAAGATGTGACGCCGCTGAGCCTGTATCGCGGTTCGCAGCAGGATATCCGCTTGCTGAGTGAGTCGGACGATGCTCTGGCAAAGCTTAACAAGGCCAAGGCGGCTGGGGCGGACAGCAATTGCCTCTATGTCGGAGGTTTTACTCGTCAGGAGAAGCTCCGGGAGCTTGAGCAGCGCTTGAGCGGGCTTGATATCAGGGCTCGGCCACTGCTGCCAGCTCGCGCAGACGACAGCGGTTTGTGGTTGCGGGTGGCGCCGGAAAGCCGGCATTTGGCCAATGAGCTGCTGCTGCAAAACCTTGCTAAAGAATTCAATGAGTTAAAACATAAAATAATGCCGTGCGAAGGCATTGCAACTGTCGAATAGTTTGCATAGAATGGCGCCCGCTTCGCAGTGAAGACCTTTAACGGTCAACGGTGCAAAGCGAGGTCAACGCAGCTAACCTCAGGTTTTTAATGAGAAAATGCTTGACAGAAGGGCAGCATGATATAGAATGCTGCCTCGCTTAGGAGGGGTTCCCGAGCGGCCAAAGGGATCAGACTGTAAATCTGACGTCTACGACTTCGAAGGTTCGAATCCTTCCCCCTCCACCAATTTAGCGCGAGCTGAAAGCTCCGCGGGTATAGTTTAGTGGTAGAACCTCAGCCTTCCAAGCTGATGATGCGGGTTCGATTCCCGCTACCCGCTCCAAGTTTTCAGGTTGTGCAATGTGTTTCGCTCTTGTAGCTCAGTTGGTAGAGCACACCCTTGGTAAGGGTGAGGTCAGCGGTTCAAATCCGCTCAAGAGCTCCATATAACAAGGCAGATATGAAAATATCTGCCTTTGTTTTAATGGGTAGTGTGACTTGCTTAATTCTTCTCCTGAGGGTGATTTCGATGGCTAAGGAAAAGTTCGAACGTAATAAGCCGCACGTTAACGTTGGTACCATTGGTCACGTCGACCACGGTAAAACCACCCTGACTGCAGCTCTGACTCGCGTTTGTTCCGAAGTTTTCGGTAGTGCGAAGGTTGACTTCGACAAGATCGATAGCGCCCCAGAAGAAAAAGCTCGTGGCATTACCATCAACACCGCTCACGTTGAATACGATTCGGCCGTGCGTCACTACGCACACGTCGACTGCCCAGGTCACGCTGACTATGTGAAGAACATGATCACCGGTGCTGCGCAGATGGATGGTGCGATTCTGGTTTGCTCGGCCGCTGATGGTCCGATGCCACAAACCCGTGAGCACATCCTGTTGTCGCGTCAGGTTGGTGTTCCGTACATCGTTGTCTTCCTGAACAAGGCGGACATGGTTGATGATGCCGAGCTGCTCGAGCTGGTTGAAATGGAAGTGCGCGATCTGTTGAGCACTTACGATTTCCCGGGCGATGACACTCCGATCATCATCGGCTCTGCGCTGATGGCTCTGAACGGTCAAGACGATAACGAAATGGGCACCAGTGCCGTTCGTAAGCTGGTCGAGACTCTGGATAGCTACATTCCAGAGCCGGTTCGCGCTATCGACAAGCCGTTCCTGATGCCGATCGAGGATGTGTTCTCGATTTCCGGTCGCGGTACTGTTGTAACTGGCCGTATCGAGCGTGGCATTGTAAAGATTCAGGAAGAGATCGAAATTGTAGGTCTGCGTGACACCATCAAGACTACCTGTACCGGTGTCGAGATGTTCCGCAAGCTGCTCGACGAAGGTCGTGCAGGCGAAAACTGCGGAGTGTTGCTGCGTGGTACCAAGCGTGACGATGTCGAGCGTGGCCAGGTACTGGTCAAGCCGGGTAGCGTCAAGCCGCATACCAAGTTCGTTGCTGAAGTTTATGTTCTGAGCAAGGAAGAAGGCGGTCGTCATACGCCGTTCTTCAAAGGCTACCGTCCACAGTTCTACTTCCGTACGACTGATGTGACTGGTAACTGTGAGCTGCCAGAAGGCGTTGAGATGGTGATGCCGGGTGATAACGTTCAGATGACCGTTACCCTGATCAAGACCATTGCGATGGAAGATGGCTTGCGTTTCGCCATTCGTGAGGGCGGTCGTACCGTCGGCGCGGGTGTTGTGGCAAAAGTTATCGAGTAAGTTGTTGAAGTATCTCTGTCGGGCCGACATAATGGTCGGCCTGATTTTGTTTTTAGGTCAGTAGCTCAATTGGCAGAGCGACGGTCTCCAAAACCGTAGGTTGGGGGTTCGATTCCCTCCTGACCTGCCAGATTCACTCGGTGTGTCTGGCTTTCTTTTCACAGGATTTTCTTAGATGACTCCCAAGGCTGAAGCTCAAGGTTCTCGCTTCGATCTGCTCAAGTGGCTTGTAGTAGTCGCTTTGGTGGTTGTTGGTGTTGTGGGTAATCAGTATTACTCCGCTTCGCCGATCCTGTATCGCGTACTCGCTTTGCTTGTCATTGCTGCTGTAGCTGCTTTTGTAGGCCTACAGACCGCCAAGGGCAAGTCTTTCTTTGTACTCGCTAAGGAAGCTCGCACCGAAATCCGTAAAGTCGTATGGCCAACTCGCCAAGAAACCACGCAGACCACGTTGATCGTAGTGGCTGTTGTCCTGGTTATGGCGTTGCTGTTGTGGGGGCTTGATTCCCTGCTCGGCTGGCTTGTTTCCTTGATTGTTGGCTAAGGGTGTCCCGTGGCTAAGCGTTGGTACGTTGTGCATGCTTACTCGGGTTACGAGAAGCATGTCATGCGCTCGTTGATGGAGCGTGTAAAGCTGGCTGGCATGGAAGAAGGCTTCGGCGAAATTCTGGTTCCCACTGAAGAAGTGGTTGAAATGCGTAATGGCCAGAAACGCAAAAGCGAGCGCAAGTTCTTCCCAGGTTATGTGCTGGTACAGATGGATATGAATGAGGGTACTTGGCACTTGGTCAAGGATACTCCTCGCGTCATGGGCTTCATCGGCGGAACCGCTGACAAGCCTGCGCCGATCACCGACAAAGAGGCGGAAGCAATTCTGCGTCGCGTTGCTGACGGTAGCGACAAGCCGAAACCGAAAACGTTGTTCGAGCCGGGTGAAGTGGTACGTGTCACCGACGGTCCGTTCGCCGATTTCAATGGTACGGTCGAAGAAGTTAACTACGAAAAGAGCCGGATCCAAGTGGCTGTGCTTATTTTCGGTCGCTCTACTCCGGTAGAGCTAGAGTTCAGTCAGGTCGAAAAGGCATAACTGAACAAGCATCCCATACCCCGCAGCCTAAGGCTGTGGGGTTTTGTCGTCACTGGGATAAACGCGCAAGTAACCGGGGAGCCTTTCGAGGCGTTCGAACCCGTAATTGGAGTGCCTCATGGCCAAGAAGATTACCGCTTACATCAAGCTGCAAGTGAAGGCCGCTCAGGCTAACCCAAGCCCACCTGTTGGTCCTGCTCTGGGTCAGCACGGCGTGAACATCATGGAATTCTGCAAGGCTTTCAACGCCCGTACTCAGGGTATTGAGCCAGGTCTGCCGACTCCAGTGATCATCACTGTCTACAGCGACCGTAGCTTCACTTTCGAAACCAAATCCACCCCTGCTTCGGTTCTGCTGAAGAAGGCTGCTGGTCTGACTAGCGGTTCCGCTCGTCCGAACACCGTCAAGGTTGGCACCGTTACCCGTGCTCAGCTGGAAGAAATCGCGAAAACCAAAAACGCGGATCTGACTGCAGCTGATATGGATGCAGCCGTGCGTACTATCGCCGGTTCTGCTCGTAGCATGGGCCTTAACGTGGAGGGTGTGTAATGGCTAAGCTGACCAAGCGCCAAAAGGCTATCGCCGGCAAAATCGAAGCAGGCAAGGCCTACAACTTTGTAGACGCCGCTGCACTGCTGACCGAGCTGTCGACTGTCAAGTTCAGCGAATCGGTTGATATCGCTGTAAACCTGGGTGTTGACCCGCGTAAATCCGACCAGGTTGTTCGTAGCGCTACTGTGCTGCCACATGGCACTGGCAAGACTGTTCGCGTTGCTGTGTTCACCCAGGGCCCGGCAGCTGAAGCTGCTCTGGCTGCCGGCGCTGATCGCGTAGGCATGGACGACCTGGCTGCCGAAATGAAAGGCGGCGACCTGAACTATGACGTAGTTATTGCTTCCCCGGATGCAATGCGCGTTGTTGGTCAGTTGGGTCAGATCCTCGGTCCACGTGGCCTGATGCCTAACCCGAAAGTCGGCACCGTTACTCCGGACGTCGCTACCGCGGTTAAAAATGCCAAGGCTGGTCAGGTTCGTTATCGCACCGACAAAAACGGCATCATTCACACCTCCGTTGGCAAGGTCGGTTTCGACGCCGTCAAGCTGAAGGAAAACGTTGAAGCCCTGATCGCTGATCTGAAGCGTATCAAGCCAGCTTCCTCGAAAGGTATCTACGTCAAGCGCGTTACCCTGAGCACCACCATGGGCCCAGGTCTGGTCATCGACCAAGGCTCGCTGGACGTATAAGACACAGGTTGGCGCAAGCGATTGCGCCAATTGAAAGATTGGGGTCCCTGCCTGGCGGGGGCTATCCAAGACCGTAGGCGACGCAAGTCTTAAACCTTAAGCCTACGCAGATGGTGCTCCCGGTTCCTTACCGAATCAGACACCAAAACGACATCCGGCTTCGGTTGGATGAAACGGTAACAAGCAGGAGTTTTTCCCGTGGCAATTAAACTTGAAGACAAGAAGGCCATCGTCGCTGAAGTCAACAAGGCTGCCCAAGTTGCTCTGTCCGCTGTCGTGGCTGATGCCCGTGGCGTAACAGTAGGCGCTATGACCGGACTCCGTAAAGAGGCTCGTGAAGCTGGCGTTTACGTACGTGTTGTACGTAACACCCTGCTCAAGCGCGCTGTTGCCGGCACTCAATATGACGTGCTCAACAACGTGTTCACTGGCCCTACCTTGATTGCATTCTCCAACGAACACCCAGGCGCTGCTGCCCGTTTGTTCAAGGAATTTGCAAAAGGTCAGGATAAGTTCGAGATCAAGGCAGCTGCGTTCGAGGGTAACTACCTCGCGGCTAACCAGATCGACGTACTGGCAACTCTGCCGACCCGTGACGAAGCAATTTCTCAGCTGATGAGCGTGATTCAAGGCGCTACCAGCAAGTTGGCTCGTACTCTGGCGGCTCTTCGCGACCAGAAAGAAGCTGTCGCAGCCTGAGGCTGAGCAGCTCCTTTTTACGTTTATTGTTTATTTCGATGGCCGCGTAGGCCGTCACCCCAATACAGGAATTTATAGTCATGTCTCTGACTAACGACCAAATCATCGAAGCAATCGGCGAAAAATCCGTTCTGGAAATCGTTGAGCTGATCAAGGCCATGGAAGAGAAGTTCGGCGTTTCCGCTGCCGCTGCTTCCGCAGGTCCAGCTGCCGTTGCTGCCGTTGTTGAAGAACAAACTGAATTCAACGTCAATCTGGTTGAGACTGGCGAGAAGAAAGTTAACGTGATCAAGGCTGTACGTGAACTGACCGGTCTGGGCTTGAAAGAAGCCAAGGCTGTAGTTGACGGCTGCCCAGGCATGGTTCTGGAAGCTGTATCGAAAGACGCAGCTGAGAAAGCCAAGGCCGTCTTGGAAGAAGCAGGCGCTAAAGTCGAGCTGAAGTAAGCATCGACTTTGCGTCTCCAGCCCAAGCGTTAAGCGGAAGGCTGATGGCTGGTGGCTCTTGCCACCGGCCTTTTTCCGTTATTGGCAATCGACTCGGTCGTCGCCTCTAACGCGCTGTAACCACCCGATGCGGTGGCGCAAACCATGGGGTTTGCAAGATTTTCTGGCTGCTCCCGTCGGGAGGGGCCAAACAAGCAGGTGACCAAGCTGGGGAACGCTGATGGCTTACTCATATACTGAGAAAAAACGTATCCGCAAGGACTTTAGCAAGTTGCCGGACGTCATGGATGTGCCGTATCTCCTGGCAATCCAGCTGGATTCGTATCGTGAATTCTTGCAGGCGGGAGCGACTAAAGATCAGTTCCGCGACGTGGGCCTGCATGCGGCCTTCAAATCCGTTTTCCCGATCATCAGCTACTCCGGCAATGCTGCGCTGGAGTACGTCGGTTATCGCCTGGGCGAACCGGCATTTGATGTGAAAGAATGCGTGCTGCGCGGTGTCACGTACGCCGTACCTTTGCGGGTAAAAGTCCGTCTGATCATTTTCGACAAAGAATCGTCGAACAAAGCGATCAAGGACATCAAAGAGCAAGAAGTCTACATGGGTGAAATCCCCCTGATGACTGAGAACGGTACCTTCGTAATCAACGGTACCGAGCGCGTAATCGTTTCCCAGTTGCACCGTTCCCCGGGCGTGTTCTTCGACCACGACCGCGGCAAGACGCACAGCTCCGGTAAACTGCTGTACTCCGCGCGTATCATCCCTTACCGCGGTTCGTGGCTGGACTTCGAGTTCGACCCGAAAGACTGCGTGTTCGTGCGTATCGACCGTCGTCGCAAGCTGCCTGCATCGGTACTGCTGCGTGCGCTCGGCTATACCACTGAACAAGTGCTCGACGCGTTCTACACCACCAACGTTTTCCATGTGAGCGGCGAAACCCTCAACCTGGAACTGGTGCCTCAGCGCCTGCGTGGTGAAATCGCTGTCATCGATATCCTCGATGACAAAGGCAAGGTTATTGTCGAGCAGGGTCGTCGTATCACCGCTCGCCACATCAACCAGCTGGAAAAAGCCGGGATCAAAGAGTTGGTTATGCCCCTGGACTATGTCCTGGGTCGCACTACCGCCAAGGTCATCGTGCATCCGGCAACCGGCGAAATCCTGGCAGAGTGCAACACCGAGCTGAATACCGAGATCCTGGCAAAAATCGCCAAGGCTCAGGTCGTTCGCATCGAGACTCTGTACACCAACGATATCGACTGCGGTCCGTTCGTCTCCGACACCCTGAAGATCGACTCCACCAGCAACCAATTGGAAGCGCTGGTCGAGATCTATCGCATGATGCGTCCTGGCGAGCCACCAACCAAAGACGCCGCCGAGACCCTGTTCAACAACCTGTTCTTCAGCCCTGAGCGCTATGACCTGTCTGCGGTCGGCCGGATGAAGTTCAACCGTCGTATCGGTCGTACCGAGATCGAAGGTTCGGGCGTGTTGTGCAAGGAAGACATCGTCGCGGTTCTGAAGACTCTGGTCGACATCCGTAACGGTAAAGGCATCGTCGATGACATCGACCACCTGGGTAACCGTCGTGTTCGCTGCGTAGGCGAGATGGCCGAGAACCAGTTCCGCGTTGGCCTGGTACGTGTTGAGCGTGCGGTCAAAGAGCGTCTGTCGATGGCTGAAAGCGAAGGCCTGATGCCGCAAGACCTGATCAATGCCAAGCCAGTGGCTGCGGCGGTGAAAGAGTTCTTCGGTTCCAGCCAGCTTTCCCAGTTCATGGACCAGAACAACCCGCTGTCCGAGATCACCCACAAGCGTCGTGTTTCTGCACTCGGTCCTGGCGGTTTGACTCGTGAGCGCGCTGGCTTTGAAGTTCGTGACGTACACCCGACTCACTACGGTCGTGTATGCCCGATTGAAACGCCGGAAGGTCCGAACATCGGTCTGATCAACTCCCTGGCTGCCTATGCGCGCACCAACCAGTACGGCTTCCTCGAAAGCCCGTACCGTGTGGTGAAAGACGCTCTGGTCACCGACGAGATCGTGTTCCTGTCCGCCATCGAAGAAGCTGATCACGTGATCGCTCAGGCTTCGGCCACGATGAACGACAAGAAAATGCTGATCGACGAACTGGTAGCTGTTCGTCACTTGAACGAGTTCACCGTCAAGGCGCCGGAAGACGTCACCTTGATGGACGTATCGCCGAAGCAGGTAGTTTCGGTTGCAGCGTCGCTGATCCCGTTCCTCGAGCACGATGACGCCAACCGTGCGTTGATGGGTTCGAACATGCAGCGTCAGGCTGTACCTACCCTGCGTGCTGACAAGCCGCTGGTCGGTACCGGCATGGAGCGTAACGTAGCCCGTGACTCCGGCGTTTGCGTCGTGGCTCGTCGTGGCGGCGTGATCGACTCCGTTGATGCCAGCCGTATCGTGGTTCGTGTTGCTGATGATGAAGTTGAAACCGGTGAAGCCGGTGTCGACATCTACAACCTGACCAAGTACACCCGCTCCAACCAGAACACCTGCATCAACCAGCGTCCGCTGGTTCGCAAGGGTGATCGGGTTCAGCGCAGCGACATCATGGCTGATGGTCCGTCCACCGATATGGGTGAGCTGGCTTTGGGTCAGAACATGCGCATCGCGTTCATGGCCTGGAACGGTTACAACTTCGAAGACTCCATCTGCCTGTCCGAGCGTGTTGTTCAGGAAGATCGCTTCACCACGATCCACATCCAGGAACTGACCTGTGTGGCACGTGACACCAAGCTTGGGCCAGAGGAAATCACTGCAGACATCCCGAACGTGGGTGAAGCTGCACTGAACAAGCTGGACGAAGCCGGTATCGTTTATGTAGGTGCTGAAGTTGGCGCAGGCGACATTCTGGTCGGTAAGGTCACTCCGAAAGGCGAGACCCAGCTGACTCCGGAAGAGAAGCTGTTGCGAGCCATCTTCGGTGAAAAAGCCAGCGACGTTAAAGACACTTCCCTGCGCGTGCCTACCGGCACCAAGGGTACCGTCATCGACGTACAGGTCTTCACCCGCGACGGCGTTGAGCGTGATGCTCGTGCACTGTCGATCGAGAAGACTCAGCTCGACGAGATCCGCAAGGATCTGAACGAAGAGTTCCGTATCGTTGAAGGCGCGACTTTCGAACGTCTGCGTTCCGCTCTGGTCGGCCACAAAGCCGAAGGCGGCGCCGGCCTGAAGAAAGGTCAGGAAATCACCGACGAAGTTCTCGACGGTCTTGAGCATGGTCAGTGGTTCAAGCTGCGCATGGCGGAAGATGCTCTGAACGAGCAGCTCGAGAAGGCTCAGGCCTACATCGTTGATCGCCGCCGTCTGCTGGACGACAAGTTCGAAGACAAGAAGCGCAAACTGCAGCAGGGCGATGACCTGGCTCCAGGCGTGCTGAAAATCGTCAAGGTTTACCTGGCAATCCGTCGTCGCATCCAGCCGGGCGACAAGATGGCCGGTCGTCACGGTAACAAAGGTGTGGTCTCCGTGATCATGCCGGTTGAAGACATGCCGCACGATGCCAATGGCACCCCGGTCGACGTCGTCCTCAACCCGTTGGGCGTACCTTCGCGTATGAACGTTGGTCAGATCCTCGAAACCCACCTGGGCCTCGCGGCCAAAGGTCTGGGCGAGAAGATCAACCGCATGATCGAAGAGCAGCGTAAAGTTGCCGATCTGCGCAAGTTCCTGCACGAGATCTACAACGAGATCGGCGGTCGCAACGAAGATCTGGACAGCTTCTCCGACCAGGAAATCCTGGATCTGGCGAAGAACCTGCGTGGCGGCGTTCCAATGGCCACTCCAGTGTTCGACGGTGCCAAGGAAAGCGAAATCAAGGCCATGCTGAAACTGGCGGACCTGCCAGAAAGCGGCCAGATGCAGCTGACCGACGGCCGTACCGGCAACAAGTTCGAGCGCCCGGTTACTGTTGGCTACATGTACATGCTGAAGCTGAACCACTTGGTAGACGACAAGATGCACGCTCGTTCTACCGGTTCGTACAGCCTGGTTACCCAGCAGCCGCTGGGTGGTAAGGCGCAGTTCGGTGGTCAGCGTTTCGGGGAGATGGAGGTCTGGGCACTGGAAGCATACGGTGCTGCTTACACTCTGCAAGAAATGCTCACAGTGAAGTCGGACGATGTGAACGGCCGGACCAAGATGTACAAAAACATCGTGGACGGCGATCACCGTATGGAGCCGGGCATGCCCGAGTCCTTCAACGTGTTGATCAAGGAAATTCGTTCCCTCGGCATCGATATCGATCTGGAAACCGAATAACACGTGACGCGAATCGAGAGCGGGGCAGGATTGCCCGCTCTCTGCTCCGCCAGGAGGAAAGGCCTTGAAAGACCTACTGAATTTGCTGAAAAACCAGGGTCAAGTCGAAGAGTTCGACGCCATCCGTATTGGATTGGCATCGCCTGAGATGATCCGTTCGTGGTCGTTCGGTGAAGTTAAAAAGCCGGAAACCATCAACTACCGTACGTTCAAACCAGAACGTGACGGTCTGTTCTGCGCCAAGATCTTTGGCCCGGTAAAGGATTACGAGTGCCTGTGCGGTAAGTACAAGCGCTTGAAGCACCGTGGTGTGATCTGCGAGAAGTGCGGCGTTGAAGTCGCGCTGGCCAAAGTTCGTCGTGAGCGCATGGCGCACATCGAACTGGCTTCGCCAGTTGCCCACATCTGGTTCCTGAAATCGCTGCCGTCCCGTATCGGCTTGCTGATGGACATGACCCTGCGTGATATCGAACGCGTTCTCTACTTCGAGAGCTATGTCGTTATCGATCCAGGCATGACCACCCTTGAAAAAGGTCAGCTGCTCAACGACGAGCAGTACTTCGAAGCGCTGGAAGAGTTCGGCGACGATTTCGATGCCCGCATGGGTGCCGAAGCCGTTCGTGAACTGCTGCACGCTATCGATCTGGAACACGAGATTGGCCGCCTGCGTGAAGAAATTCCGCAAACCAACTCCGAAACCAAAATCAAGAAGCTGTCCAAGCGTCTGAAGTTGATGGAAGCCTTCCAGGGTTCCGGCAACCTTCCAGAATGGATGGTGCTGACCGTTCTGCCGGTTCTGCCGCCAGATCTGCGTCCACTGGTCCCGCTGGATGGCGGTCGCTTCGCGACTTCCGACCTCAACGATCTGTATCGTCGAGTGATCAACCGTAACAACCGCTTGAAGCGTCTGCTCGATCTGTCCGCTCCGGACATCATCGTGCGCAACGAAAAGCGTATGTTGCAGGAAGCCGTCGATGCACTGCTCGACAACGGTCGTCGTGGCCGCGCTATCACCGGTTCCAACAAGCGTCCTCTGAAATCCCTGGCTGACATGATCAAGGGTAAGCAGGGTCGTTTCCGTCAGAACTTGCTCGGTAAGCGTGTTGACTACTCCGGTCGTTCGGTAATTACCGTAGGTCCGACCCTGCGTCTGCACCAGTGCGGTCTGCCGAAGAAAATGGCTCTCGAGCTGTTCAAACCGTTCATTTTCGGCAAGCTGGAAATGCGTGGTCTCGCGACCACCATCAAAGCGGCCAAGAAAATGGTCGAGCGCGAACTGCCAGAGGTTTGGGACGTTCTCGCTGAAGTGATTCGCGAACACCCGGTTCTCCTCAACCGTGCACCGACCCTTCACCGTCTGGGTATCCAGGCGTTTGAGCCGGTACTGATCGAAGGCAAGGCTATCCAGCTGCACCCTCTGGTCTGTGCTGCGTACAACGCCGACTTCGACGGCGACCAAATGGCCGTGCACGTACCGCTGACGCTGGAAGCCCAGCTCGAAGCGCGTGCGTTGATGATGTCGACCAACAACATTCTGTCGCCAGCCAACGGTGAGCCAATCATCGTTCCGTCGCAGGACGTTGTATTGGGTCTGTACTACATGACTCGTGAAGCGATCAACGCCAAGGGCGAAGGTCGGGTGTTCGCGGATCTGCAGGAAGTTGACCGTGTGTTCCGTGCCGGCGAAGCCGCACTGCACGCCAAGGTCAAAGTGCGGATCAACGAAACCGTCAACGATCGTGATGGTGGCAGCGTCAAGAACACCCGTATCGTCGACACCACTGTCGGCCGTGCGCTGTTGTTCCAGGTTGTTCCACCAGGCCTGTCGTACGACGTCGTCAACCAGCCGATGAAGAAAAAGGCGATCTCCAAGCTGATCAACCAATGCTACCGCGTGGTTGGTTTGAAAGAGACCGTGATCTTCGCCGACCAGTTGATGTACACCGGTTTTGCCTATTCGACCATTTCCGGCGTTTCCATCGGTGTTAACGACTTCGTTATCCCGGATGAGAAAGCGGCCATCATCGGTGCTGCTACCGATGAAGTGAAAGAAATCGAAAGTCAGTACGCCTCCGGCCTGGTAACCCAGGGCGAGAAGTACAACAAAGTGATCGACCTTTGGTCCAAGGCCAACGACGAAGTTTCCAAGGCGATGATGTCGAACCTCTCGAAAGAGCGGGTTATCGACCGTCACGGCGTCGAAGTCGACCAAGAGTCCTTCAACTCGATGTACATGATGGCCGACTCGGGCGCACGGGGTTCTGCTGCGCAGATCCGTCAGCTCGCCGGTATGCGTGGCCTGATGGCCAAGCCGGACGGTTCCATCATTGAAACGCCGATTACTGCGAACTTCCGTGAAGGTTTGAGCGTACTTCAGTACTTCATCTCCACTCACGGTGCTCGTAAAGGTTTGGCGGATACCGCGTTGAAAACTGCGAACTCCGGTTACCTGACTCGTCGTCTGGTAGACGTGGCGCAGGATCTGGTCGTGACCGAGATCGATTGCGGCACCGAACACGGTCTGGTAATGACTCCGCACATTGAAGGCGGTGACGTTGTAGAGCCGTTGGGTGAGCGCGTATTGGGTCGTGTCATTGCCCGTGACGTATTCAAGCCAGGTACCGAGGACGTTATCGTTCCTGCCGGCACCCTGGTTGATGAGAAGTGGGTCGAGTTCATCGAACTCAACAGCATCGACGAAGTGATCGTACGTTCGCCGATCAGCTGCGAAACCCGCTATGGCATCTGTGCCAAGTGCTACGGCCGTGATCTGGCTCGTGGTCACCAGGTGAACATCGGTGAAGCGGTCGGCGTTATCGCTGCCCAGTCCATCGGTGAGCCGGGTACCCAGCTGACCATGCGTACGTTCCACATCGGTGGTGCGGCAAGCCGGACCTCCGCAGCCGACAGCGTTCAGGTGAAGAATGGCGGTACCGTCCGTCTGCACAACCTGAAGCACGTTGAGCGAGTGGATGGCTGCCTGGTTGCTGTGTCCCGTTCCGGTGAGCTGGCAATCGCTGATGACTACGGTCGTGAGCGCGAGCGCTACAAGCTGCCGTACGGTGCCGTGATTTCGGTTAAAGAAGGTGACAAGGTCGACGCTGGCGCTATCGTGGCCAAGTGGGATCCGCACACTCACCCAATCGTTACCGAAATGAAAGGTACCGTGACCTACGTGGGCATGGAAGAAGGCATCACGATCAAGCGTCAGACTGACGAATTGACCGGTATGACCAACATTGAAGTACTCGACGCCAAAGACCGTCCAGCTGCCGGTAAAGACATTCGTCCTGCCGTGAAGATGGTCGGTGTCGATGGCAAGGATCTGCTGTTGCCAGGTACCGACGTACCGGCTCAGTACTTCCTGCCAGCCAACGCCCTGGTTGGCGTGGCGGATGGCGTGCAGGTTGCGATCGGTGATGTTATCGCGCGTATCCCGCAAGAAACTTCGAAAACCCGTGACATTACAGGTGGTCTGCCGCGTGTTGCCGACTTGTTCGAAGCCCGTCGTCCGAAAGAAGCCTCGATTCTGGCTGAAGTCAGCGGCACCATCGCGTTCGGTAAAGAGACCAAAGGCAAGCGCCGTCTGGTCATTACCCCGAACGACGGTACCGATCCGTATGAAGAGCTGATTCCGAAGTGGCGTCACCTGAACGTCTTCGAAGGCGAACAGGTTAACCGCGGCGAAGTTATCTCCGACGGTCCGAGCGATCCACACGACATCCTGCGTTTGCTGGGTGTGAGTGCGCTGGCCAAGTACATCGTTAACGAGATTCAGGACGTTTACCGTCTGCAAGGCGTGAAGATCAACGATAAGCACATCGAGACCATCTTGCGTCAGATGCTGCGTAAAGTTGAAATCGCTGAATCCGGCGATTCCACTTTCATCAAGGGCGACCAGATGGAATTGACTCACGTTTTGGTCGAGAACGAGCGTTTGAGCGCGGACGAGAAATTCGTTTCCAAGTTCACTCGCGTTCTGCTGGGTATCACCAAGGCGTCGTTGTCCACCGAATCGTTCATCTCGGCGGCCTCTTTCCAGGAGACCACTCGCGTACTGACCGAAGCGGCGGTAACCGGCAAGCGCGATTACCTGCGCGGCCTGAAAGAAAACGTGGTCGTGGGTCGTCTGATCCCGGCCGGTACCGGTCTGGCTTATCACAGCGAGCGCAAACGTCGCCGTGATGCTGACAAGCCGTTGCGCGTGAGCGCCAGTGAAGTGGAAGCTGCACTGACCGAAGCACTGAACTCGAGCGGTAACTGAGTTCTGCGGTAAATAAGTGTCGGGCCCTGGCAGCCCTGCCTGACCAGCCTGGGGATCTTTCCCCAGGGTTGGAAGGGTAGGGAGGTCGGGGCCTTGCCTTGACTGGGGACGAGAAGCTCTTTAGACTCTTGTACCCCTAAATTTGGCGGGAATTCGTTCCTGCCATTTTGCTTTTCTTGCAAGACAATAGCGTCGCAAGACAACAGTGGAGCTAGTAGATGGCAACTATCAACCAGCTGGTACGTCAGCCGCGTAAGCGTATCGTCGAGAAATCCGACGTGCCTGCGCTGCAGAACTGCCCGCAACGTCGTGGCGTATGCACTCGCGTGTATACCACTACGCCGAAAAAACCTAACTCGGCACTGCGTAAAGTATGCCGTGTGCGTCTGACCAACGGTTTCGAGGTTTCCTCGTACATCGGCGGTGAAGGCCACAACCTGCAAGAGCACAGCGTGGTACTGATCCGCGGCGGTCGTGTAAAAGACTTGCCAGGTGTTCGTTACCACACCGTTCGCGGCTCCTTGGATACTTCCGGCGTTAAAGGTCGTAACCAGGGTCGTTCGAAGTACGGTACCAAGAAGCCTAAGTAGTAGCGGCTTTTTGTAAAAACTGAATTATCTATTTTTCTGAGTCGATAAGAGTAAGGTCGGAGGCGTCCCGAAAGGGCACCGATTCCGAGCGAACCTGAAGACCGTTTGAGGGCTTATCCATGCCAAGAAGACGCGTAGCAGCCAAGCGCGAAGTGCTTGACGATCCAAAATACGGAAGCCAAATCCTGGCCAAGTTCATGAACCACGTGATGGAAAGCGGCAAGAAAGCCGTTGCCGAGCGTATCGTTTATGGCGCGCTGGACAAGGTTAAAGAACGCAAGAACAGCGATCCCCTGGAAATCTTCGAGAAAGCTCTCGACGCCATCGCTCCGCTGGTCGAAGTGAAGTCGCGCCGTGTAGGCGGTGCTACTTACCAGGTTCCGGTCGAAGTTCGTCCGTCCCGTCGTAACGCCCTGGCAATGCGCTGGTTGGTAGACTTCGCCCGCAAGCGCGGCGAGAAGTCTATGGCTCTGCGTTTGGCTGGCGAACTGTTGGACGCTGCTGAAGGTAAAGGTGCTGCAGTTAAGAAGCGTGAAGACGTGCACCGTATGGCTGAAGCCAACAAGGCTTTCTCGCACTACCGCTTCTAATTTTAGCGTCAATAATTTTGCGAGGGCTTTATGGCTCGTACTACTCCGATTAACCGCTACCGTAACATCGGTATCGTCGCTCACGTGGATGCTGGCAAAACCACCACCACCGAGCGCGTCCTTTTTTACACTGGCGTAAACCACAAAATGGGCGAGGTGCATGATGGCGCCGCGACCATGGACTGGATGGTGCAGGAGCAGGAGCGTGGTATCACTATCACCTCCGCTGCAACCACGGCCTTCTGGTCGGGTTCTGCCAAGCAGTTCGACAAGTATCGCTTCAACATCATCGATACCCCGGGCCACGTAGACTTCACCATTGAAGTAGAGCGCTCGTTGCGCGTACTCGATGGCGCAGTCGTTGTGTTCTGCGGTACCTCGGGTGTTGAGCCACAGTCGGAAACCGTATGGCGTCAAGCCAATAAATACGGCGTTCCACGTCTTGTTTACGTAAACAAGATGGACCGTGCCGGTGCTAACTTCCTGCGCGTGATCGGTCAGATCAAGCAGCGTCTGGGTCACACTCCGGTGCCAATCCAATTGGCTATCGGTGCAGAAGACAACTTCCAGGGTCAGATCGATCTGATCAACATGGAAGCGGTCTACTGGGATGACGCTGACAAGGGCATGGCTCCTCGTCGCGAAGCAATCCCTGCAGAACTGCAGGAATTGGCTGAAGAGTGGCGCAGCAACATGATCGAGGCTGCGGCCGAAGCCAGCGAAGAGCTGATGAACAAGTACCTCGAAGGTGAAGAACTCACCATCGCGGAAATCAAATCTGGTCTGCGTCAGCGCACCATTGCTGGTGAAATCGTTCTAGCTGTTTGCGGTTCGTCGTTCAAGAACAAGGGTGTTCCCCTGGTTCTCGACGCCGTTATCGACTACCTGCCTGCACCGGTAGACATTCCTGCGATCAAGGGTACCGACCCGGATGACGAGACCATCGAGATGGAGCGTCATGCAGATGACAGCGAACCGTTCTCGGCTCTGGCATTCAAAATCGCTACCGACCCATTCGTGGGTACCTTGACCTTTGCTCGTGTTTACTCGGGTGTGTTGAGCTCCGGCGACGGCGTGATCAACTCGGTTAAAGGCAAGAAAGAGCGCGTGGGTCGTATGGTGCAAATGCACGCAAACACCCGCGAAGAGATCAAGGAAGTACGCGCTGGCGACATCGCGGCCCTGATCGGCATGAAGGACGTCACCACTGGTGACACCCTGTGCTCCGCTGACAAGCCAATCATCCTGGTTCGCATGGACTTCCCGGAGCCGGTTATTTCGGTTGCCGTTGAGCCCAAGACCAAGGACGACCAGGAAAAAATGGGTATCGCTCTGGGCAAACTTGCTCAGGAAGACCCGTCTTTCCGCGTCAAGACTGATGAAGAGACCGGTCAAACGATCATCTCTGGCATGGGCGAGTTGCACCTGGACATCCTGGTTGACCGGATGCGCCGTGAGTTCAACGTCGAAGCCAACATCGGTAAGCCACAGGTTTCCTATCGTGAGAAGATCACGAAGGCTTGTGAGATCGAAGGCAAGTTCGTTCGCCAGTCCGGCGGTCGTGGTCAGTTCGGCCACTGCTGGATCCGTTTTGCACCTGCTGACGAAGGTCAGGAAGGTCTGCAATTCGTGAACGAAGTGGTTGGTGGTGTGGTTCCTAAGGAATACATCCCGGCTATCCAGAAGGGTATCGAAGAGCAGATGAAGAACGGCGTTGTCGCCGGCTATCCGCTGATCGGCCTGAAGGCGACCGTTTTCGATGGTTCTTACCACGACGTCGACTCCAACGAGATGGCGTTCAAGGTGGCTGCTTCCATGGCGACCAAACAGCTGGCCACCAAAGGTGGTGGTGTGCTGCTTGAGCCGGTGATGGCGGTAGAGGTTGTTACACCTGAGGACTATATGGGTGACGTGATGGGCGACTTGAATCGTCGTCGCGGCATGATCTTGGGTATGGAAGATACGGTCTCCGGCAAAGTGATTCGCGCCGAAGTTCCGTTGGGTGAGATGTTCGGTTATGCGACCGACGTCCGTTCCATGTCTCAGGGTCGCGCGAGCTACTCTATGGAATTCAAAAAATACGATGTAGCTCCGTCGCATATCGTCGAAGCTGTCACTAAAAAACAAGGCTGATTCAGCCCTTTAGGCAAGGAGTTAATTGTCGTGGCTAAAGAAAAATTTGACCGTACCCTCCCGCACGTCAACGTTGGCACCATTGGTCACGTTGACCACGGTAAAACCACGCTGACTGCAGCTCTGACTCGTGTCTGCTCCGAAGTTTTCGGTTCGGCCGCTGTAGCTTTCGACAAGATCGACAGCGCACCGGAAGAAAAGGCTCGTGGTATCACCATCAACACCGCACACGTTGAATACAACTCGCTGATCCGTCACTACGCTCACGTTGACTGCCCAGGTCACGCTGACTATGTGAAGAACATGATCACCGGTGCTGCACAGATGGACGGCGCTATCCTGGTTTGTTCGGCCGCTGATGGTCCGATGCCACAAACCCGTGAGCACATCCTGCTGTCCCGTCAGGTAGGCGTTCCGTACATCGTTGTCTTCCTGAACAAGGCTGACATGGTTGACGACGCTGAGTTGCTGGAACTGGTTGAGATGGAAGTGCGCGATCTGCTGAGCACTTACGACTTCCCGGGCGACGACACTCCGATCATCATCGGTTCCGCTCTGATGGCTCTGAACGGCCAAGACGACAACGAAATGGGCACCACTGCCGTTCGTAAACTGGTTGAGACTCTGGACAGCTACATTCCAGATCCAGTCCGTGTTATCGACAAGCCGTTCCTGATGCCAATCGAAGACGTATTCTCGATCTCGGGTCGCGGTACTGTTGTGACCGGTCGTATCGAGCGCGGTATCGTCAAGGTTCAGGATCCACTGGAAATCGTTGGTCTGCGTGACACTACCGTCACCACCTGCACCGGTGTTGAAATGTTCCGTAAGCTGCTCGACGAAGGTCGTGCTGGCGAGAACTGTGGCGTTCTGCTGCGTGGTACCAAGCGTGACGACGTTGAGCGTGGCCAGGTTCTGGTCAAGCCAGGTTCGGTCAAGCCGCACACCACCTTCGAAGCTGAAGTGTATGTGTTGAGCAAAGAAGAAGGCGGTCGTCACACTCCGTTCTTCAAAGGCTACCGTCCACAGTTCTACTTCCGGACCACTGACGTGACCGGTAACTGCGAACTGCCGGAAGGCGTTGAAATGGTAATGCCAGGCGACAACGTGAAAATGGTTGTCACCCTGATCAAAACCATCGCAATGGAAGATGGTCTGCGTTTCGCTATTCGTGAAGGCGGTCGTACCGTCGGCGCTGGCGTCGTAGCCAAAATCATCGCCTAAGCGTTGATTGATGAAAGAGCCCCCGCTTGCGGGGGCTTTTTTATTGGGTTGACACTGTGTGGGCCCGTCTATAGAATTGCGCCTCCTTTTAACGGGCGTATTGCGCTCGGTGGGAATAGCAGCCTGGAGTCTGAAATCCAATGCAAAATCAGCAAATCCGTATCAGGTTGAAGGCTTTTGACCATCGCCTGATCGACCAATCCACCCAGGAAATCGTGGAAACCGCGAAACGTACTGGTGCTCAAGTGCGTGGTCCGATTCCACTGCCTACCCGTAAAGAACGGTTCACCGTTCTGGTCTCCCCGCACGTCAACAAAGACGCGCGCGACCAGTACGAGATCCGTACTCATAAGCGCGTACTGGACATCGTCCAGCCAACGGATAAAACCGTTGATGCACTTATGAAGCTTGATCTTGCGGCCGGTGTGGAAGTACAGATCAGCCTCGGCTAAGACTCGGTCTTAGTCGTGTAACGCTCTGAAATGGGCGGCCATAGCGGGTGAAAGCCCCGTACACTCATGAGGTTTACAACATGACTATTGGTGTAGTCGGTCGTAAATGCGGTATGACCCGTATTTTCACCGAAGAAGGTGTCTCCATTCCGGTCACGGTCATTGAGATCGAGCCGAATCGCGTCACCCAGTTCAAAACTGAAGAAACCGATGGCTATCGTGCAGTGCAAGTCACTGTCGGCGAGCGTCGTGCTTCGCGTGTGACTGCTGCTCAAGCAGGTCACTTCGCTAAAGCAAACGTTGCAGCTGGTCGTACCGTAATGGAATTCCGCCTTGAAGAAGGCGAGTACCAGGCAGGCGATCTGATCAACGCTGAAATCTTCGCCGCTGGTCAACTGGTCGATGTGACCGGTCAGTCCAAGGGTAAAGGCTTCCAGGGTACGATCAAGCGTTGGAATTTCCGTGGCCAAGACAACACTCACGGTAACTCCGTTTCCCACCGCGTCCCGGGCTCTATTGGCCAGTGCCAGACTCCTGGTCGTGTATTCAAGGGCAAAAAAATGTCCGGTCATATGGGCGCTGAGCGCGTGACCGTGCAGTCCCTCGAAGTAGTGCGCGTCGACGCTGAACGCAATCTGTTGTTGGTCAAGGGTGCTGTTCCTGGCGCTACTGGCGGCAACCTGGTTGTACGTCCAGCGGCCAAGGCTCGCGGTTAAGGGGAAGCTGACATGCAATTAAATGTAAATGACGCTCAAGCGATCGAAGTTTCCGAACTGACATTTGGCGGCGAGTTCAACGAGACACTGGTTCACCAAGCAGTCGTGGCCTACATGGCTGGCGGCCGTCAGGGTACCAAGCAGCAAAAGACCCGTTCCGACGTTCGTGGTGGCGGTAAGCGCCCATGGCGTCAGAAAGGTACTGGCCGTGCTCGTGCCGGTACTATCCGTAGCCCAATCTGGCGTGGCGGCGGTGCCACTTTCGCAGCTCGTCCACAGGATCACTCCCAGAAGCTCAACAAGAAGATGTATCGCGCAGCAATGCGTTCCATCCTTGCTGAACTGGTGCGTACTGATCGTCTGGTCGTGGTTCAGGACTTCGCTGTTGAAGCACCGAAAACCAAAGATCTGCTGAACAAGCTGAATGGCATGGGTCTGACTGATGTCCTGATCGTGTCCGATGCTGTTGATCAGAACCTGTACCTGGCTGCTCGCAACCTGCCACACGTTGATGTACGTGACGTGCAAGGTTCCGATCCAGTTAGTCTGATCGCATACGACAAGGTGTTGATCACCGTGTCGGCCGTGAAGAAATTCGAGGAGCTGCTGGGATGAACCAGGAACGCGTATTTAAAGTTCTGCTTGGCCCGCACGTTTCCGAGAAGGCTACGGTTCTGGCAGACAAGAAAGGCCAGTTCGTTTTCAAGGTTGCTACTGACGCAACCAAGCTGGAAATCAAGAAGGCCGTCGAAAGCCTGTTCAGCGTGAAAGTAGAGCGTGTTACTACCCTGAATGTTCTGGGTAAGAGCAAGCGCACTGCTCGCGGTCTGGGCAAGCGTAATGACTGGAAGAAGGCAGTTATCTCCCTTCAGCCAGGCCAAGATCTCGATTTCAGCAGCAGTGCTGAGTAAGGAAGGGGTGCATCATGGCAATCGTTAAATGCAAACCGACTTCCCCTGGCCGCCGTTTTGTGGTCAAGGTGGTCAACCAGGAGCTGCATAAAGGCGCTCCTCACGCACCGCTGCTCGAGAAGAAATCGAAGACTGGTGGTCGTAACAACAATGGCCGTATTACCACTCGTCACATCGGTGGTGGTCATAAGCAGCATTATCGTCTGGTCGACTTCCGTCGTAACGACAAAGATGGCATCTCTGCCACTGTCGAGCGTATCGAATACGATCCAAACCGTACTGCTCACATCGCTCTGCTGCTGTACGCAGATGGCGAGCGCCGCTACATCATCGCCCCTAAAGGCGTGAGTGCTGGCGACCAGCTGATCGCAGGTGCTTTGGCGCCGATCAAGCCGGGCAACGCTCTGCAACTGCGTAACATTCCAGTTGGTAGCACCGTACACGGCATCGAATTGAAGCCGGGTAAAGGCGCGCAAATCGCTCGTTCCGCTGGTGCTTCGGCTCAGCTGATCGCTCGTGAAGGTGTCTACGTGACCCTGCGTCTGCGCTCTGGTGAGATGCGTAAAGTATTGGCTGAATGCCGTGCGACCCTGGGCGAAGTCTCGAACTCCGAGCACAGCCTGCGTTCGCTGGGTAAAGCTGGTGCCAAACGCTGGCGTGGCGTTCGCCCAACCGTTCGTGGTGTTGCCATGAACCCGGTTGACCACCCACATGGTGGTGGTGAAGGTCGTACCTCTGGTGGTCGTCATCCGGTATCGCCATGGGGCTTCCCGACTAAGGGCGCGAAGACTCGTGGTAATAAGCGTACCGACAAAATGATCGTCCGTCGTCGCAAGTAAATAGAGGGATACGACAGTGCCACGTTCTCTGAAAAAAGGTCCTTTTATTGATCTTCACCTACTGAAGAAGATCGAAGTGGCGGCGGAAAAGAACGATCGCAAACCAGTTAAAACCTGGTCGCGCCGTTCCATGATCCTGCCACAAATGGTCGGTCTGACCATTGCTGTGCATAACGGTCGTCAACATGTTCCAGTTCTCGTGAACGAAGACATGGTCGGCCACAAACTAGGCGAGTTTGCCGGTACCCGCACATATCGTGGGCACGTGGCAGACAAGAAAGCCAAGCGTTAAGGGGTAAGGAATGATGGAAGTAGCCGCTAAGTTGTCGGGCGCTCGAATCTCCGCCCAGAAAGCCCGCTTGGTCGCCGACCAGATCCGCGGGAAGAAGGTGGGCGAAGCGCTCAACCTGTTGGCTTTCAGCAGTAAGAAAGCCGCCGAGATCATCAAGAAAGTGCTGGAGTCGGCCGTAGCCAACGCCGAGCATAACGAAGGCGCAGACGTTGATGACCTTAAAGTCAGCACCGTTTTCGTCAACGAAGGGCGTTCGCTGAAGCGAATCATGCCACGTGCCAAAGGCCGTGCTGATCGCATCGTCAAGCGGTCTTGCCATATCACTGTCAAGGTTGCTGACAAGTAACGGAGTCGAAGAGATGGGTCAGAAAGTACATCCCATTGGCATTCGCCTGGGAATCGTCAAGGAACACACCTCCGTCTGGTATGCAGACGGCCGGACTTATGCGGACTATTTGTTCGCTGATCTGAAGGTGCGTGAGTATCTCCAAGACAAACTAAAAAGCGCGTCCGTAAGCCGTATCGATATCCATCGTCCGGCCCAAACTGCACGTATCACCATCCACACCGCTCGCCCGGGTATCGTTATCGGGAAGAAAGGTGAAGATGTTGAGAAACTGCGTCAGGACCTGACCAAGCAAATGGGTGTGCCTGTGCACATCAATATCGAAGAGATCCGTAAGCCGGAGCTCGACGGTATGCTGGTTGCGCAGAGCGTAGCTCAGCAGCTGGAGCGTCGCGTAATGTTCCGTCGCGCTATGAAGCGCGCTGTACAAAACGCCATGCGCATTGGTGCCAAAGGCATCAAAATCCAAGTGAGCGGTCGTCTCGGCGGTGCTGAAATCGCACGTACTGAATGGTATCGCGAAGGTCGTGTGCCACTGCACACCCTGCGTGCCGACATCGACTATGCCAACTACGAAGCTCACACCACCTACGGTGTGATCGGTGTAAAGGTTTGGATCTTCAAAGGCGAAGTAATTGGTGGTCGCCAAGAAGAGCTGAAACCACAAGCACCAGCGCCTCGTAAAAAAGCTGCTAAGTAAGGGGTACGCCAAATGTTGCAACCAAAGCGTACGAAGTTCCGCAAGCAGATGACTGGCCACAACCGTGGCTTGGCATTGCGCGGTAGCAAAGTCAGCTTCGGCGAGTATGCGCTGAAGTCTGTAGCTCGTGGTCGTCTCACCGCTCGTCAGATCGAGTCAGCGCGTCGTGCACTGACCCGTCACGTTAAACGTGGCGGCAAGATCTGGATCCGTGTATTCCCGGACAAGCCTGTAACCAAGAAGCCACTCGAAGTTCGGATGGGTAAAGGTAAGGGTAACGTCGAATACTGGGTTGCCCAGATTCAGCCAGGCAAAGTCCTGTATGAAATCGAGGGTGTTTCTGAAGAGCTGGCGCGTGAGGCTTTCGCCCTGGCTGCTGCAAAGCTGCCGCTCGCCACCTCCTTTGTTAAACGGACGGTGATGTGATGAAAGCGAATGAACTTCGTGAAAAATCCGCACAGCAGCTGAACGAGCAACTGCTCGGCCTGCTGCGCGACCAGTTCAATCTGCGTATGCAGAAAGCAACTGGCCAGTTGGGGCAGTCTCATCTGCTCTCGCAAGTTAAGCGTGACATTGCTCGCGTGAAGACTGTGCTTAACCAGCAGGCAGGTAAGTGATCATGGCTGAAGCCGAAAAAACTGTCCGTACGCTGACTGGCCGTGTTGTCAGCGACAAGATGGACAAAACCATCACCGTTCTGATCGAGCGCCGCGTTAAGCACCCGATCTACGGTAAATATGTTAAGCGTTCGACTAAGCTGCACGCGCACGACGAAACCAACCAGTGCCACATCGGCGACAAAGTCACTATTCGTGAAACTCGTCCCCTGGCCAAGACCAAGTCTTGGGCACTGGTTGATGTTCTCGAACGCGCTGTGGAAGTCTAAGGACTAGGGGTCGGAGAAATTATATGATTCAGACTCAATCCATGCTCGATGTGGCCGATAACAGCGGCGCTCGCCGTGTTATGTGCATCAAGGTGCTGGGTGGCTCCCATCGTCGTTACGCTGGTATCGGTGACATCATCAAAGTTACCGTGAAGGAAGCAATTCCTCGCGGTAAAGTGAAAAAAGGCCAAGTGATGACTGCTGTTGTAGTCCGCACTCGTCACGGCGTTCGCCGTGCAGATGGCTCCATTATCCGCTTTGATGGCAACGCTGCTGTTCTTCTGAACAACAAGCAAGAGCCGATCGGCACCCGTATCTTTGGGCCAGTGACCCGTGAACTTCGTACTGAGAAGTTCATGAAGATCGTCTCGCTCGCCCCAGAAGTGCTGTAAGGAGATCCGACATGCAAAAGATTCGTCGTGACGACGAGATCATCGTGATCGCCGGCAAAGACAAAGGTAAGCGCGGTAAGGTGCTTAAGGTTCTCGCTGACGACCGTCTGGTCGTTGGTGGTCTGAACCTGGTTAAGCGTCATACCAAGCCTAACCCTGCGTCGGGCGTACAAGGCGGTATCGTCGAGAAAGAAGCGCCACTGCACGCTTCTAACGTCGCCATTTTCAACGGCGAAACCAACAAGGCTGACCGCGTTGGTTTCAAAGTAGAAGAAGGCAAGAAAATTCGTGTCTTCAAGTCGACCCAAAAAGCGGTTGATGCTTGAACACTGCTAGGTAGAAGACCATGGCACGACTAAAAGAGATTTACCGGAAGGAAATCGCACCGAAACTTAAGGAAGAACTTAAGCTTTCGAACGTGATGGAAGTTCCGCGCGTTACCAAAATCACCCTGAACATGGGTCTGGGCGAAGCGATCGGCGACAAAAAAGTCATCGAGCACGCTGTTGCTGACCTGGAAAAGATCACCGGTCAAAAAGTCGTTGTGACTTACGCTCGGAAATCCATCGCTGGCTTTAAAGTCCGTGAAGGTTGGCCGATCGGCGTCAAAGTGACTCTGCGCCGTGAGCGTATGTATGAATTCCTGGATCGTCTGCTGTCGATCTCCCTGCCTCGGGTTCGCGACTTTCGCGGCCTGAATGCCAAGTCCTTCGATGGTCGTGGTAACTACAGCATGGGCGTTAAAGAGCAGATCATCTTCCCGGAAATCGACTACGACAAGATCGATGCTCTCCGCGGTCTGGACATTACCCTGACCACCACTGCTCGGACGGATGATGAAGGTCGCGCACTGCTGCGCGCTTTCAAATTCCCGTTCCGCAACTGATTGGAGTAGGAAAATGGCCAAGATGAGCATGAAAAACCGCGAGCTGAAGCGTCAGCTCACGGTTGCCAAGTACGCCAAGGCGCGTGCAGCACTGAAAGCTATCATCGTTGATCTGAACGCAAGTCCAGAAGCACGTTGGGAAGCTACAGTCGCTCTGCAGAAGCAGCCACGTGACGCAAGCGCCTCGCGCATGCGTAACCGCTGCCGCCTGACTGGTCGTCCACACGGCGTTTACCGCAAGTTCGGCCTTGGCCGTAACAAATTGCGTGAAGCGGCAATGCGTGGTGACGTACCAGGTCTGGTTAAAGCCAGCTGGTAAGTACTGTCAAAGTCTCGACGTTCGGAATCGCAAGATCCTGACCGTCGGTGGCCTTGAATCTGAATCAAGCCCCTATTGGGGCTTGATTCATTTGTGGGGTGTGTCTAGAATACCCGGCTCGCCTGAGCCCGTGCTTTTTTCGTGCGGAGTTTCTCGGCGAAGGTAGTAGCCGCAAGGCTAATTTTTTTGTATTAGGAGCGTCTAGCCCATGAGTATGCAGGACCCGTTAGCGGACATGCTAACTCGAATCCGTAATGCCCAGATGGCTGAAAAGTCCGTCGTAAGCATGCCATCTTCCACGTTGAAGGTAGCTGTAGCAAAAGTCCTCAAGGACGAAGGTTACATCGCGGGTTATCAGATCAGCAGCGAAATCAAGCCGTTGCTATCCATCGAGCTGAAATATTTCGAAGGCCGTCCGGTCATCGAAGAAGTGAAGCGCGTTAGCCGTCCAGGCCTGCGTCAGTACAAGTCCGTCGATGATCTGCCAAAAGTTCGTGGCGGTCTCGGTGTGTCTATCGTCTCCACCAACAAAGGTGTGATGACGGATCGTGCTGCGCGCGCTGCCGGTGTCGGCGGCGAAGTTCTTTGCACAGTGTTCTAAGGGGGGATAAGCATGTCACGCGTCGCTAAGAACCCCGTTAAGCTGCCAGCCGGTGTCGAAGTCAAATTCGCAGGCCAACAGCTTTCGGTGAAGGGTGCCAAGGGTACTCTAGAACTGAACATCCATTCGTCCGTTGAGATCGTTGAAGAAGCTGGTGAGCTGCGTTTCGCTGCTCGCAATGGCGATCAACAGACTCGCGCAATGGCCGGTACCACTCGTGCGTTGGTAAACAACATGGTCCAAGGCGTAAGCCAAGGCTTCGAGCGCAAGCTCCAGCTGGTCGGTGTTGGTTACAAAGCGCAAGCAAAAGGCACAGTGCTGAACCTGGCTCTTGGCTTCTCGCACCCAGTGGATTACGAACTGCCGGAAGGCATCACCGCTGAGACTCCTAGCCAGACCGATATCCTTATCCGGGGTATCGATAAGCAGCTGGTAGGTCAAGTGGCCGCCGAGATCCGCGACTTCCGTCCACCAGAGCCGTACAAAGGCAAAGGTGTGCGCTACGCGGACGAAGTCGTCCGTCGTAAAGAAGCCAAGAAGAAGTAGGGCATAGCAAATGACCGACAAAAAAGTTACTCGACTGCGTCGCGCTCGCAAAGCACGCCTGAAAATGCACGAACTCGAAGTCGTGCGTCTCTGCGTGTTCCGCTCGTCGCAGCACATCTACGCCCAGGTCATTTCGGCCGACGGCAACAAAGTCCTGGCAAGTGCCTCGACTTTGGATAAAGAACTGCGTGATGGCGCCACTGGCAACATCGACGCGGCCACTAAGGTTGGCCAGCTGGTCGCTACGCGTGCTAAAGCCGCTGGCGTCTCGCAGGTGGCTTTCGACCGCTCTGGCTTCAAGTACCACGGTCGCGTCAAGGCGCTGGCTGATGCTGCTCGTGAAGCTGGGCTGGAGTTCTAAGTTATGTCAAATAACGACCAAAAGCGCGACGAAGGCTACATCGAGAAGCTGGTTCAAGTTAACCGCGTAGCCAAAACCGTTAAAGGCGGCCGTATCTTCACTTTCACCGCGTTGACCGTGGTTGGTGATGGTAAAGGGCGCGTTGGCTTCGGCCGTGGCAAGTCACGTGAAGTGCCTGCCGCGATCCAGAAGGCAATGGAAGCTGCTCGCCGCAACATGATCCAAGTTGATCTGAACGGCACCACGCTGCAGTACGCAATGAAGTCCGCCCATGGCGCTTCGAAGGTGTACATGCAGCCTGCTTCTGAAGGTACCGGTATCATCGCTGGCGGCGCTATGCGTGCTGTCCTCGAAGTTGCTGGCGTTCAGAACGTTCTGGCCAAGTGCTACGGCTCGACTAACCCGGTAAACGTGGTTCACGCCACTTTCAAAGGTTTGAAAGCTATGCAATCTCCTGAGTCCATTGCCGCCAAGCGTGGCAAAAGCGTCAAGGAGATCTTCTGATCATGGCTACCGTTAAAGTAACGCTGATCAAAAGCATGACCGGCCGAATCCCTAATCACAAATTGTGCATCAAGGGTCTGGGTCTGCGTCGCATCGGTCACACTGTAGAAGTACTTGATACTCCCGAGAATCGCGGGATGATCAACAAGGCTTACTACATGCTGCGTGTCGAGGGTTAATCGATGAAACTCAATGATCTGAGTCCTGCGCCGGGTTCCCGTCGCGAGAAGCATCGTCCGGGCCGTGGTATCGGTAGTGGTTTGGGTAAGACTGGTGGCCGTGGTCACAAAGGTCAGTCCTCCCGCTCCGGTGGCACCATTGCTCCGGGCTTTGAAGGCGGTCAACAGCCGCTGCATCGTCGCCTGCCGAAATTCGGTTTCGTTTCCCTGAAGGCCATGGACCGCGCAGAAGTGCGTCTGTCCGAGCTGTCTAAAGTGGAAGGCGACATCGTCACCGTGCAGTCCCTGAAGGATGCCAACGTGATTAACCAAAACGTACAACGTGTGAAAATCATGTTGTCCGGTGAAGTTACTCGCGCAGTCACCATCAAGGGTATCGCCGCCACCAAAGGTGCGCGTGCGGCTATCGAAGCAGCTGGCGGCAAGTTCGAGGAATAAATGGCTAAGCAAGGTGCTCTCTCTGCGCTCGGCAAAGGCGGTATGTCTGAACTCTGGGCTCGTCTGCGTTTTCTGTTCCTGGCGATTATCGTCTACCGAATAGGCGCACACATCCCGGTTCCAGGTATCAACCCGGACCGACTCGCAGACCTGTTTCGACAGAATGAGGGGACCATTCTTAGCTTGTTCAACATGTTTTCCGGCGGTGCGCTGGAACGGATGAGCATCTTTGCACTGGGGATCATGCCGTACATTTCGGCATCGATCATCATGCAGCTGATGACCGCCGTCAGCCCGCAGCTGGAGCAGTTGAAGAAGGAAGGTGAAGCTGGCCGTCGCAAGATTAGCCAGTACACCCGCTACGGCACCGTCGTCCTTGCTCTTGTTCAGGCTATCGGCATGTCCGTTGGCCTGGCAGGGCAGGGCGTTGCGTTCACTGGTGACTTTGGCTTCCATTTCATCGCGGTATCCACTTTTGTGGCTGGTGCGATGTTCATGATGTGGCTAGGTGAGCAGATTACTGAGCGTGGTGTTGGCAACGGTATCTCGATGTTGATTTTCGCAGGTATCGTCGCCGGTCTTCCGAGTGCGGTCGGGCAGTCTTTCGAGTCTGCACGTCAGGGTGATATCAACATTTTCGCCCTGGTTGCCATCGGTTTGCTGGCAGTAGCGATTATCGGTTTTGTGGTTTTCATTGAACGTGGTCAGCGGCGTATCGCCGTTCATTACGCCAAGCGTCAGCAGGGCCGCAAGGTGTTTGCTGCGCAGACTAGCCACTTGCCGCTGAAAGTGAATATGGCCGGTGTTATTCCTGCTATCTTCGCGAGCAGCATTTTGCTGTTCCCGGCTTCGTTGGGTGCCTGGTTTGGTCAGTCTGAAGGTATGGGCTGGCTGCAGGACATCTCGCAGTCGATCGCTCCTGGTCAGCCGTTGAATATTCTGCTGTTTAGTGCAGGGATTATTTTCTTCTGCTTCTTCTATACGGCGTTGATGTTCAATCCGAAAGACGTAGCGGAAAACCTGAAGAAGTCCGGTGCCTTTATTCCGGGCATCCGTCCAGGTGAGCAGTCTGCGCGCTATATTGATGGCGTTCTGACCCGCTTGACCATGTTCGGTGCTCTATATATGACGGCCGTGTGCCTGCTGCCCCAGTTCCTGGTGGTTGCAGCAAACGTTCCGTTCTACCTTGGCGGGACCTCGTTGCTGATCGTGGTCGTGGTTGTTATGGACTTCATGTCCCAAGTACAATCGCACCTCGTTTCGCACCAGTACGAATCCCTGATGAAGAAAGCCAACCTGAAGGGCTACGGCAGCGGCATGCTGCGCTGAAGCACCCATAAGGTTCGAGGAGTTGGTGATGAAAGTTCGTGCATCGGTGAAAAAGCTGTGCCGTAACTGCAAGATTATTCGCCGCGAAGGTGTTGTTCGAGTAATTTGCAGCGCGGAACCGCGTCACAAACAGCGCCAAGGCTGAGTGTGATCCGCTTGAAGCCCAGCAGCTAGTGCGCTGCTGGGTTGATTATTTGTTATTACAGCGATATTATCTCGCGCCCTATTTCTTGGCTTCCGGGGCGTAGGTAGCTGTCAATTGGAGTCCCACTGAATGGCCCGTATTGCAGGCGTTAACATTCCAGATAACAAGCACACTGTTATCTCGCTGACCTACATCTATGGTGTTGGTCGCACTACTGCACAGAAAATTTGTGCAGTGACTGGGGTAAACCCAGCCGCAAAGATCAAGGATCTGAGCGACGAGCAGATTGAACAGCTGCGTGGCGAAGTGGCGAAGTTCACCACTGAAGGTGACCTGCGTCGCGAAATCAACATGAAAATCAAGCGTTTGATGGACCTCGGTTGCTATCGCGGTCTGCGTCATCGTCGTGGTCTTCCAGTACGCGGTCAGCGTACCAAGACTAACGCGCGTACCCGTAAAGGTCCGCGTAAGCCGATCCGCAAGTAATCGCCCCAGCGAATCGACAGGAAATTAATCATGGCAAAACCTGCTGCTCGTCCTCGTAAAAAAGTCAAAAAGACAGTGGTTGATGGCATCGCCCACATCCACGCGTCTTTTAACAACACAATCGTGACCATCACCGACCGTCAAGGTAATGCGCTTTCTTGGGCTACCTCCGGTGGTTCGGGTTTCCGCGGTTCTCGCAAGTCCACCCCGTTCGCTGCTCAAGTAGCTGCTGAACGTGCTGGTCAAGCTGCGCTGGAATATGGCCTGAAAAACCTCGACGTCAACGTCAAAGGTCCAGGTCCAGGTCGTGAGTCCGCTGTCCGTGCATTGAACGGCTGTGGCTATAAGATCGCCAGCATCACCGACGTGACGCCAATCCCGCACAACGGGTGCCGTCCGCCGAAGAAGCGCCGCGTGTAATCAGGAGATTGTAAAGAATGGCTCGTTACATTGGTCCAAAATGCAAACTCGCTCGTCGCGAAGGCACCGATCTCTTTCTGAAGAGCGGCGTGCGCGCGATCGAATCGAAGTGCAACATTGAAGCAGCACCTGGTATCCACGGCCAACGCCGCGGTCGTCAGTCCGATTACGGCACCCAACTGCGTGAAAAGCAGAAAGTCCGTCGTATCTATGGCGTTCTCGAGCGTCAATTCAGCGGCTACTACAAAGAAGCTGCTGGCAAGAAAGGCGCAACTGGCGAAAACCTGTTGCAGCTGCTCGAATGCCGTCTGGACAACGTTGTATACCGTATGGGCTTTGGTTCGACTCGTGCCGAATCCCGTCAGCTGGTATCGCACAAATCCGTAAGCGTTAACGGTCAGACCGTAAACGTCCCGTCGTACCAGGTTCGTGCTGGTGACGTGGTCGCGATTCGCGAGAAAGCAAAGAACCAGCTTCGCATTGTCCAAGCTCTCGATCTGTGTGCCCAACGTGGCCGCGTAGAATGGGTAGAAGTAGACACTGAGAAGAAGTCGGGCGTTTTCAAGAACGTTCCTGCTCGCAGTGATCTGTCCGCCGACATCAACGAAAGCCTGATTGTCGAGCTCTACTCCAAGTAAGGGCTAGAAAATAGGTGCATCCATGCAGATTTCGGTAAATGAGTTCCTGACACCCCGTCACATTGATGTGCAGGTTGTCAGTCCAACCCGCGCCAAGATCACTCTCGAGCCTCTCGAGCGTGGTTTTGGCCACACCCTGGGCAACGCGCTGCGCCGCATCCTGTTGTCCTCAATGCCCGGCTGTGCAGTAGTCGAGGCCGAGATTGACGGTGTGCTCCACGAGTACAGCGCCATCGAAGGTGTACAGGAAGACGTAATTGAAATCCTGTTGAACCTTAAAGGTCTGGCTATCAAGCTGCACGGCCGTGACGAAGTTACGCTGACCTTGTCGAAGAAGGGTTCGGGGGTGGTTACCGCTGCCGATATTCAGCTGGATCATGATGTCGAGATCGTTAATCCCGATCACGTAATCGCTAACCTGGCGTCTAACGGCGCCCTGAACATGAAGCTCACTGTAGCTCGTGGTCGTGGTTATGAACCGGCCGACTCGCGTCAGAGCGATGAAGACGAAAGCCGCAGCATCGGTCGCTTGCAGCTTGACTCTTCGTTCAGCCCGGTTCGCCGTATCGCATACGTGGTGGAAAACGCCCGTGTCGAGCAGCGTACTAACCTGGACAAGCTGGTTATTGATCTGGAAACCAACGGTACCCTGGATCCTGAAGAGGCTATCCGTCGTGCTGCAACCATCCTGCAACAGCAGTTGGCTGCGTTCGTCGACCTCAAAGGTGACAGTGAGCCAGTGGTAATCGAGCAAGAAGACGAGATCGATCCGATCCTGCTTCGCCCGGTTGACGATCTGGAACTGACTGTACGTTCGGCTAACTGCCTTAAGGCGGAAAACATTTACTACATCGGCGACCTGATTCAGCGTACCGAAGTAGAACTGTTGAAGACTCCGAACCTGGGCAAGAAATCCTTGACTGAAATCAAGGACGTTCTGGCCTCCCGCGGTCTGTCCCTCGGCATGCGCCTCGACAACTGGCCGCCTGCAAGTCTTAAGAAGGACGACAAGGCGACTGCCTGATCGTCGTAATCACCGAACGTGAGTTTGGTAAGGAATGAACCATGCGTCATCGTAAAAGTGGTCGTCACCTGAGCCGTACCAGCTCGCACCGCAAGGCCATGTTTCAAAACATGGCGGTGTCGCTGTTCGAGCACGAGCTGATCAAAACTACACTGCCAAAAGCCAAAGAACTGCGTCGCGTTGCTGAGCCGCTGATCACTTTGGCCAAGACAGACAGCCTGGCTAACCGCCGTCTGGCCTTCGACCGTACTCGTTCGAAAGCCATCGTTGGTAAGCTCTTCAACGACCTGGGCAAGCGTTATGCTACCCGTGAGGGTGGCTACCTGCGCATCCTCAAGTGCGGTTTCCGCACTGGCGACAACGCGCCTATGGCGTACGTCGAGTTGATTGATCGTCCTGTCGGCGGTGAAGCTGTATCTGCTGAGTAAGACGTAAAATACAAAAAACCGGGCCTAGTGCCCGGTTTTTTGTGTCTGCTCGATACGCAAATCTCCTATCTGTTCATTGGCTTCGTTAGTTATTTTCTATCGAAGCCCACAATTTAATGAATTTGATGGATGTCACTTTGGTGGTCAATACTCCCTCCCAGCCGATTAGCCGGTAGTCAAAAACTGACAGAGGAAGTTTGAGCATGAGCCAGAATAAAACGCTAACGACAGCCAGTGGCGCTCCTGTCGCCGATAACCAGAATTCCCGTAGCGCCGGCCCCCGTGGCCCGCTGCTGCTCGACGATTTTCATCTGCTCGAGAAACTTGCCCACTTCAACCGCGAAAACATCCCGGAACGGCGTGTCCATGCCAAGGGTTCGGGTGCTTACGGTACGTTCACGGTGACCCGTGATATCACCCAGTACACCAGCGCCAAGCTGTTTGAGTCTGTCGGCAAGCAAACCCCGACCTTCCTGCGCTTCTCTACTGTAGGTGGCGAGCGCGGCTCCGCGGATACCGAGCGCGATCCACGCGGCTTCGCGTTGAAGTTCTATACCGAAGAAGGCAATTGGGACATCGTCGGCAACAACACCCCGGTGTTCTTTATCCGTGACCCGCTTAAATTCCCCGATTTTATCCACACCCAAAAGCGCTTGCCGCAGAGCAATCTGAAGAGCGGACAGATGATGTGGGACTTCTGGTCGCACTCACCTGAGGCGCTGCATCAGGTCACCATCCTGTTCTCGGATCGCGGGATTCCGGACGGCTACCGCCACATGCACGGCTTCGGCAGCCATACCTACAGCCTGATCAACGCCAATGGCGAGCGGCACTGGGTGAAATGGCACTACAAAACCAAGCAAGGCATCAAGAACCTGGCTCCGGCAGAAGCTGCACGCCTGGCCGGCACTGATCCCGATTACGCCCAGCGCGACCTGTTTGGTGCGATCGAGCGCGGTGAATACCCGAAATGGCGCGTGTGCATTCAGATCATGACTGAGGCCCAGGCTGCGGCGCACTACGAGAACCCGTTTGATGTGACCAAGACCTGGTCGCAGAAGGAGTTCCCGCTGATTGAAGTCGGTGAACTGGAGCTGAACCGCAACCCGCAGAACTACTTCGCTGAAGTCGAGCAGGCGGCGTTTGGGCCAAGCAATATGGTGCCGGGTGTCGGTCTGTCGCCGGATCGCATGCTCCAGGGTCGCGTATTCGCCTACGCGGACGCACACCGTTACCGTATCGGCACCAATCACCAGCAACTGCCGGTGAATGCCCCACGCAACCCGGTCAATACTTACCAGCGTGATGGCTCCATGGCCTTTGGCGGCAACGGCGGCGGAACTCCGAACTACGAGCCCAACAGCTACGCCGATGCACCAAAACAGGCTCCGCGATACGCCGAACCGCCGCTGGCCCTGAGCGGCGCGGCAGATCGTTACGATCATCGCGAAGACACCGACTACTACAGTCACGCCGGTGCCTTGTTCCGTTTGATGAACGACGAGCAGAAAACCCTGCTGGTCAACAACATCGCAGGTGCCATGGCTGGGGTTTCGGCCGATGTCGTCCAGCGTCAGCTACAGCATTTCTTCAAGGCAGATAGCGCTTATGGAGAAGGAGTCGCAACGGCCTTGGGCGTAGCGCTTAACTGAGTCTAAACGAGAAGCAGAACCGCCTTCATTTAGGCGGTTTTTGCGTTATTTAACCTGCTTTTCTAAGATTATCTTCGCTTTTATTGCGATAGACGAGTGACCTGCAAGTCAGCTTGGTTCAAACTATAGACTTTCAAGCAGGGAGATTCAGGCGATGCAAGGGCACCCGGATGTAATCGATTATCTCAACACGTTGCTGACGGGCGAACTGGCGGCGCGTGATCAATATTTCATCCATTCGCGGATGTATGAGGACTGGGGCTTTACCGAGCTCTACGAGCGCATCAACCACGAGATGGAAGAAGAGACCCAACACGCTGACGCCCTGATGCGGCGGATCCTGATGCTCGAAGGCACACCGCGAATGCGTGCGGAAGATCTCGACGTCGGCGCCACGGTGCCTGAGATGCTTGCCTGCGACCTGCGCCTGGAATACAAGGTGCGTGCCGCACTGTGCAAGGGCATCGAGCTCTGCGAGCTGCACAAGGACTACGTCAGCCGCGAAATCCTGCGTCTGCAGTTGGCTGACACCGAAGAAGATCACGCCTACTGGCTGGAAAAACAGCTGGGTCTGATCAAGTTGATCGGTCTGGAGAACTACCTGCAGTCGCAGTTCTAACTGTGGGAGCGGGCTTGCTCGCGATGCAGGCAACGCGGTTTGTCTGAGTCACTGCGGTGATGCCATCGCGAGCAAGCCCGCTCCCACAAAAAAGCCCCTGTCACTGAACAAGTGACAGGGGCTTTTTCATTGGCTTCAGGCCCTGTCGCGTTCCAGCAGCGGCTTCAAGTAGTAGCCGGTGTACGACTGTTCCATTTCCGCTACTTCTTCGGGGGTGCCGACAGCAATGATCTGTCCGCCCTTGGAGCCCCCTTCAGGACCCAGGTCCACCAGCCAGTCGGCGGTCTTGATTACGTCCAGGTTGTGTTCGATCACCACCACAGTGTTGCCGTGGTCGCGCAGGCGATGCAGCACGTCGAGCAGTTGCTGGATATCGGCGAAGTGCAGGCCAGTGGTCGGCTCGTCGAGGATATACAGGGTCTTGCCGGTATCACGCTTGGACAATTCGCGGGACAGCTTGACCCGCTGCGCCTCGCCGCCGGACAGGGTGGTCGCCGATTGTCCCAGCTTGATATAGGACAGGCCAACATCCATCAACGTCTGCAGCTTGCGCGCCAGAGCGGGAACCGCATCGAAGAACACCCGTGCTTCCTCGATGGTCATCTCGAGGGTTTCGTGGATGTTCTTGCCCTTGTACTTGATCTCCAGCGTTTCGCGGTTGTAGCGCTTGCTCTTGCAGACGTCGCACGGCACATAGATGTCTGGCAGGAAGTGCATTTCGACCTTGATCAGCCCATCGCCCTGACAGGCTTCGCAGCGCCCACCCTTGACGTTGAACGAGAAACGCCCCGGGCCGTAACCACGGGAACGCGACTCCGGCACACCAGCGAACAACTCGCGAATCGGTGTGAACAACCCGGTATAAGTCGCCGGGTTGGAACGCGGGGTACGACCGATCGGGCTTTGGTCGATATCCACCACCTTGTCCAGATGCTGCAGGCCGTTGATGCTGTCGTGGGCCGACGCCTCGAGGGTGGTCGCGCCGTTCAGTGCCGTGGCGCTGAGCGGAAACAGCGTGTTGTTGATCAACGTCGACTTGCCCGAGCCGGACACACCGGTAACGCAGGTCAGCAGGCCGATCGGAATATCCAGGTCGACATCGCGCAGGTTGTTGCCACGGGCGCCTTTGAGCGATAGCGAGAGCTTCTTGTTGCGCGGCGTACGCTTGGCCGGCACTGCGATCTTCACCCGGCCGGACAGGTATTTTCCGGTCAGTGAATCAGGGTGGGCCATGACCTCGGCCGGGGTACCTTCAGCGACAATATGCCCGCCGTGTATACCTGCACCCGGGCCGATATCCACCACATAGTCGGCCAGACGAATCGCATCTTCGTCGTGCTCGACCACAATCACCGTGTTACCAATATCGCGCAGGTGTTTCAGCGTACCGAGCAGTCGATCGTTATCGCGCTGATGCAAGCCAATCGACGGCTCGTCGAGGATGTACAGCACCCCGACCAGGCCGGCACCGATCTGGCTGGCCAGACGGATACGCTGGGCTTCGCCGCCGGACAAGGTGTCGGCACTGCGATCCAGGGACAGGTAGTCGAGGCCGACATTGACCAGGAACTGCAAGCGTTCGCGGATTTCCTTGAGGATCTTGTCGGCGATTTCGCCACGTCGACCGGTCAATTTCAGACCGCCAAAGTACTCGCACGCATCGCCAATCGGCAGGCTGGTGACCGCCGGCAGGGTCTTCTCGCCGACCCACACATGCCGCGCCTCGCGCCGCAGACGGGTGCCACGACAATCAGGGCACGCCTGGGTGGCGAGGAACTTGGCCAGTTCTTCGCGCACGGAGGCCGACTCGGTTTCCCGGTAGCGTCGCTCCAGGTTTGGCACGATGCCTTCAAACGGGTGCGAGCGTTTGACGATGTCGCCACGGTCGTTCAGGTATTTGAAGTCGACATTCTGTGAACCGCTGCCATGCAGAATGAACTTCTGCTGATCAGCCGGTAGCTCGTTGAATGGCTCCTCCAGGCTGAACTTGTAATGGGAGGCCAGTGACCCGAGCATCTGGAAGTAATAAACGTTGCGCCGGTCCCAGCCGCGAATCGCGCCCTCGGCCAGGGTCAGTTCGCCATTGACCAGGCGCTTGATATCAAAGAACTGTTTCACCCCCAGACCGTCGCAAGTCGGGCAGGCGCCGGCCGGGTTGTTGAAGGAGAACAGCTTGGGTTCCAGCTCGCTGATGGCGTGGCCGCAGATCGGGCAGGCAAAGCGCGCGGAAAAAATGATTTCTTCGCCGGGCTCGTCGTCCATCGGCGCCACCAGGGCTATGCCGTCGGCGAGTTTCAAGGCAGTCTCGAAAGACTCGGCCAGACGTTGCTGCAAGTCGGGGCGAACCTTGAAGCGGTCGACCACTACATCGATCGAATGTTTTTTCTGTTTATCCAGCTTCGGCAACTCATCCAGCTCGCAGAGCTTGCCATTCACCCGGGCCCGCACGAAGCCCTGGGCGCGCAGCTCTTCGAACACTGAAAGGTGCTCGCCTTTGCGCTCGCGAATCACCGGCGCCAGCAGCATCAGCTTGCTGCCTTCGGGCTGTGCCATCACCAGATCGACCATCTGGCTGACGGTCTGCGCCTCCAGTGGGATATCGTGGTCCGGGCAGCGTGGCATGCCGACGCGAGCGTACAGCAGGCGCAGGTAGTCGTAGATTTCGGTGATAGTGCCGACGGTCGAGCGCGGGTTGTGCGAAGTCGACTTTTGTTCGATGGAGATCGCCGGTGACAGACCTTCGATGGTATCGACGTCAGGTTTTTCCATCATCGACAGGAACTGCCGGGCGTAGGCCGACAGCGATTCGACGTAGCGTCGCTGGCCTTCGGCGTACAGCGTGTCAAAAGCCAGGGACGACTTGCCGGATCCGGACAGGCCGGTGATGACGATCAGTTTGTCCCGTGGCAGGGTCAGGTCGATATTCTTCAGGTTGTGGGTTCGGGCCCCACGAATCAGGATCTTGTCCAAAGTGGCCTCGCTCGGCGGGCGTAAACGTAGGAGTATAAGGCCAAATACTGGATGGATGCACACTATCAAATGAGCGTGGCGTAGCCATATATCAAAGCTGCGCGTCAAAGCGTCGCGATGTACCCCGTCAATCGATGGGACTGGTAGAATCGCCGCCGGTTCACATGAGGTTTTTCCATGCACGATCCCCACAGCGAACGCATGAGTGGCAGCGAGACCCGCGCGGCAAGCGGTCTGGCCCTGGTGTTCGCCTTCCGTATGCTTGGCATGTTTATGGTGTTGCCGGTCCTGGCGACCTATGGCATGGATCTCGCCGGAGCGACCCCGGCCCTGATCGGGCTGGCGATTGGCGCTTACGGCCTGACCCAGGCGATTTTTCAAATTCCTTTCGGTTTCATTTCCGACCGTATCGGTCGACGTCCGGTGATTTATCTGGGGTTGATCATTTTCGCCCTCGGTAGTGTGCTGGCAGCCAATGCCGATTCGATCTGGGGCGTAATCGCCGGACGAATCCTGCAGGGCGCCGGAGCGATTTCCGCGGCGGTAATGGCTTTACTGTCAGATCTGACCCGGGAACAGCATCGGACGAAAGCCATGGCCATGATCGGCATGACGATCGGTCTGTCGTTCGCTGTCGCGATGGTTGTAGGACCATTGCTGACCCGCGCCTTCGGTCTGTCCGGGCTGTTCCTCGCCACGGGTGGCATGGCGCTGTTCGGCATCGTGATCGTCATGTTCATGGTGCCGCGTTCCACCGGCCCGTTGCAGCACCGCGAGTCCGGCGTTGCGCGTCAGGCGCTGATACCCACGCTCAAACACCCGGACCTGCTGCGCCTGGACCTGGGTATTTTTGTGTTGCACGCGATGTTGATGTCGAGCTTCGTCGCCTTGCCGCTGGCCCTGGTGGAAAAAGCCGGGTTGCCTAAAGAAGAGCATTGGTGGGTCTACCTGACTGCGTTGTTGATTTCCTTCTTCGCGATGATCCCGTTCATCATCTACGGCGAGAAGAAACGCAAAATGAAACGAGTTTTACTCGGTGCAGTCGGTACGCTGATGCTCACTGAGCTATTCTTCTGGCAGTTCGGCGACAGCTTGCGGGCGCTGGTGATTGGTACGGTGGTGTTCTTCACTGCGTTCAATCTGCTGGAAGCCTCCTTGCCATCGCTGATCAGCAAGGTTTCACCGGCGGGCGGCAAGGGTACGGCCATGGGGGTTTATTCCACCAGTCAGTTCCTCGGTTCGGCACTGGGCGGGATCATGGGCGGTTGGCTGTTCCAGCATGGCGGTCTGTCAGTTGTGTTCCTCGGCTGCGCAGGTCTGGCTGCCCTCTGGCTGGCCTTTGCTGTTACCATGCGCGAACCACCCTATGTTACGAGTCTGCGCTTGCCGTTATCACCTGAAGCCATCCGCGAATCAGGTCTGACCGAGCGTTTAAAGGCCGTTGTTGGGGTAACAGATGCAGTGGTGGTGGCCGAAGAGGCCGCCATTTATATCAAATTGGACACCGAACTATTGGATCGTACGACCCTCGAGCGCCTGGTCAACAACCCGGCGCCGGCGACGTGCGAAGCCTAGGAGAACGTTATGGCCCGTGGGGTTAACAAAGTCATATTGGTCGGCACTTGCGGCCAGGATCCTGAAGTTCGCTACTTGCCTAACGGTAACGCCGTGACCAACCTGAGTCTGGCGACCAGCGAGCAGTGGACCGACAAGCAAACCGGTCAGAAGGTCGAGAAGACCGAATGGCACCGTGTGTCGATGTTCGGCAAGGTTGCGGAAATTGCTGGCGAGTACCTGCGTAAAGGTTCGCAGGTCTACATCGAAGGCAAACTGCAAACCCGCGAGTGGGAAAAAGACGGTATCAAGCGTTACACCACTGAAATCGTGGTCGACATGCAAGGCACCATGCAACTGCTCGGCGGCCGTCCACAACAGGGCGACCAGCAAGGCCAGGGCGGCATGTCCAACTCGGCGCCGCGTCCACAGCAGTCCCGTCCGCAGCCGACCCAGCAGCCTCAGCGTGAGTCGCGTCCAGCGCCACAACAGCAGGCCGCACCGCAGCCGGCTCCGGATTTCGACAGCTTTGATGATGATATTCCGTTCTAGAGCAGCAACAAGCTTCAAGCCACAAGCTGCAAGCTGAAAAAACCCGCGCTTCGGATCACGAAGTGCGGGTTTTTTGCTTTAACTTGCCGCTTGAAACTTGCCGCTTAAAGCTGAGCGAAGCTCAACATATCGGCATTGACCTTTTCCTTATGGGTATCCGTCAACCCATGGGGCGCACCAGGGTAGACGATCAGCTTGGCGTGTTTGATCAGCCTGGCGCTTTCCAGTCCGGCAGCCTGGATCGGCACGATCTGGTCATCGTCGCCGTGGATGATCAGGGTCGGGATGTCGAATTTCTTCAGATCTTCGCGAAAATCGGTTTCCGAAAAGGCCTTGATGCTGTCCAGGGTGTTCTTGTGTCCGCCCATCATGCCTTGCATCCAGAACGAGTCGATCAAGCCCTGGGAGACTTTGGCACCGGGGCGGTTGAAGCCGAAGAACGGGCCGCTGGCGATGTCTTTGTAGAGTTGCGATCGATCGGCGATGGAGCCGGCGCGGATGCCGTCGAAAACTTCGATGGGCAAGCCTTTGGGGTTGCTGTCGGTTTTCAGCATCAGCGGTGGCACGGCGCTAATCAATCCGGCCTTGGCCAGGCGTCCGGTACCGTGGCGACCGATGTAGCGGGCGACTTCGCCGCCGCCGGTGGAGAAGCCGAAGAGGATCACGTCCTTGAGGTCCAGGTGTTCGATCAGCTCGGCCAGATCATCGGCGTAATGATCCATGTCGTTGCCGTCCCACGGTTGGCTGGAGCGCCCGTGGCCGCGCCGGTCGTGGGCGATGGCCCGATAGCCGTTGTCCGCGAAGTGCAGCATTTGCGATTCCCAGCTGTCGGCGCTCAGCGGCCAGCCGTGGCTGAACACTACCGGTTGTCCGCTGCCCCAATCCTTGTAATAAAGAGTATTGCCTTCGCGAGTCGTAAGCGTTGCCATGTCAGTAGTCTCCAATGAATTTGCGTCAGTGGCTGGCAGTCAGGAAATCGTTGGTGGACACCACGCTGGCATAGGCAAAGCCCAAGGCCGACATGAAGGCGGCATGCACGTGAGCGGCCGGAACAACAACACCGTTGAACTCAAGATCGCGGGTGGCACAGGCGTCGTGGATCACCGTGACCTGATAGCCAAGGTCGGCCGCAGCGCGCGTGATGGCGTCGACGCACATGTGGCTCATGTTGCCGACAATCACCAGCTGCTCGATGCCCTGCTGGTCGAGAATTGACTGTAGTTCGGTTTCGCGGAACGAGTTGACGAAGTGTTTGAGCACTAGCGGTTCGTCGGCGCAGTTGATGACTTTAGGGTGCAGGTGCGCGCCCTCAGAACCAGGAGTGAAGAATGGGGCTGCGTCGGAGATGAATTCGTGACGAATGTGCACCACCGAGTCACCCGCCTCGCGAAATGCCTGAATCAGTCGTGCGGCGTTGCCGGCAGCGGCTTCGACGCCGACCAATGGCCACTTGCCTTGGGGGAAGTAGTCATTCTGGATATCGACTACGATGAGTGCTTGCTTGGCCATGTCCGGTTCCTCGAAGAGTGTCTGGGGTGGGCAGCAAGTATTGGGCCTGACAGGGCGTCCGAGGATTGGGCGCACCGACAATAGAGAGGGGAAAACTGACAATGGGCGTGGAACGCGCAGTCGCCGAACTCGGTGTGCTGATTTATCCCGGGGCGCAGATGGCGGCGGTGCATGGTTTGACCGACCTGTTCGGGGTGGCCAATCGCATCGCCGATGAGCATCGGGCGTCGCAGTTGCCGATACTGCGGGTTAGCCATTGGCGCGCCGAGGGCGATGAGGTGCCCGGGCGGGTGTTTGACAGCCATCCCGGTCCTGATAAAGCGCTGGTTGCGGTACTGATTCCGCCGTCGATCGGCGGATTTTCCGACGACCAGGCGCCGCGGGCGCTGATGCGCTGGATTCGCCAGCAACACGCCGTTGGCGCGACCCTTGGCGGAGTGTGCGTGGGCTCTATCCTGTTGGCGCAAAGCGGTCTACTCGATGGTCGCAGCGCGACCACTCACTGGACCTCGGTGAAAAAATTTGCAGAGCGTTATCCAGCGGTCAAGCTCAATGCCGACAAACCGGTAGTCGACGACGGCGACCTGATTACCACCGCCGGGCTCATGGCTTGGTCCGAGCTGGGTTTACGGCTGGTCGATCGGTTGCTCGGGCCGAGTATCGCCACCAGTACCGCGCGCTTTCTGGTGGTCGAGCACAGCGATAGCGCGAGTCAGTGCGGCAGCAATTTTTCACCGATTCTTGGTCATGGCGATGCCGCTATTCTGAAGGTTCAGCACTGGCTGCAGGCCAGCGGTGCGGTCGACGTGTCCCTGAGCAGCATGGCGCAGCGGGCCGGGCTGGAGGAGCGTACCTTCCTGCGCCGCTTTCGGACGGCGACTGGCCTGAAACCCACCGAGTACTGTCAGCATCTGCGGGTCGGCAAGGCCCGGGAAATGCTCGAATTCACCAACGACACCATCGACCATATTGCCTGGACCGTCGGCTATCAGGACCCGAGTGCTTTTCGCGCGATGTTCAAGAAGATCACCGGGCTTGCCCCGAGTGATTACCGGAGCCGTTTCGGTGTCAGTGCTCCGGCGATGGCCGCACGGGGATAAAGCCGCGGTCGTGCAAAATGCGTTGCCCCTGATCGCGGTCGTGCAAAATACGAGAGGCCAAATGCCAGTAGCTGTCGGCAGACCACTAATCAGCGGAGCCTGTTCCGGGATGGTCTGTTGGCCTGATCCCTGCACCTATCCCGGGACACCCATTACGCACAAGGCCAAGGGGGACACATGACCCCGGCACAACGGAAGAAACTGGTGGTTGCCCACTCGGTCCGCCCCCAGGCGCCGTTCCATGAAGTCGAAACCAACCGTGCACTGGCTCGATGGTTGGCGCACATCCTCGGACTCAAGTTCGGCGGCAGTTATGACGCCGAACGTCATGCCTCTCGCGATCTCTATCTGCTGCCCACGCAAACCATCGTCGGCGCAGAAGACGCACGGCAATTCGGCATCAAGGGCCCGGAAGACCTGTGGGGCGGCTACGTTGAGCACGACTTTATCTGCACCAAAGCCATCACCCATGGCCTGTTGAACAAAGACGCGGTGGCGCCTGAAGGCTGGGCGCCGTTGTTTTGCGAAAGAGTTCGCACGGTGGTGCTGGACGGCGTCAGCGTTTTTTCATTGAAAGATGCCCGGCCGGCGGCAATCCATTTGCTCTACAGCGGGCCGATCCGGATGAAACCGATTCACGGCTGTGCCGGTAGGGGGCAGAAAGTGATCAACAGCCTCGATCAGTTCGATGAAATCATTGCCCACCCGGAAGCCGCCAAGCTGTTCGCCGAAGGCGTGGTGCTCGAGCAGGATTTGCAAAACGTCATGACCCACAGCGTTGGCCAGACCGCTATCGCCGGCAAACACCTGAGCTACTGTGGCGAGCAGTACCTGACGGAAGACGGCCTTGGCGAAAAGGTCTACGGCGGCTCGGACCTGCTGGTAGTGCAGGGCGGCTACGACGAGTTGCTCGCCCTCGAGCTGCCGGATGACAAGCGTCTGGCCATCCGCCAGGCCCAGGTATTCGATGCCGCGGCGGATGAAGCCTATCCGGCATTCTTCGCCTCGCGGCGTAATTACGACATTGCCCAGGGTCTGGATGCCGATGGCCAGCGGCGCAGTGGCGTGCTGGAACAGTCGTGGCGCATGGGTGGCGCCAGCAGCGCGGAAGTGGCGGCGCTGCAGGCGTTCGTCAATGACCCGGGAATGCGCGCCATCCGCGTATCCTCGGTGGAAACCTATACTCAACAGGCGTTACCGGCGGATGCCATCGAAGTGTTCCGTGGCCCGGCTGAAAGCAGCGATTTTCTTCTCAAGTACGTAACGGTCAAATCCTATGACGGCTAGAAGCGAAACGATTCAGATCGAGATCGACCATGAGCAGATGACTGGGACCTTCCTCAGTCCCAAATCGAAAGTCCCTGGGGTGTTATTTGTGCACGGTTGGGGCGGCAGCCAGGAGCGTGACCTGGAACGGGCCAAAGGCATTGCCGGGCTGGGTTGCGTGTGCCTGACCTTCGACCTGCGCGGCCATGCAGGCAACGGCATAGCTTTGACGCAGGTGACCCGGGAAGACAACCTGCGGGACTTGCTTGCGGCCTATGACCGCTTGCTCGCTCATCCGGCCATCGACACCTCGGCGGTCGCCGTGGTGGGCACCAGCTATGGCGGGTACCTGGCAAGCATCCTGACCTCATTGCGCCCGGTGCGCTGGCTGGCGCTGAGAGTTCCAGCCCTGTACCGCGACGACCTGTGGCTCACACCCAAGCGTGACCTGGATAAAGCCGACTTGTTCGATTACCGCAGCAGCCGGGTACATGCCGGCAGCAACCGTGCGCTGCAATCCTGTGCCGAGTTTACCGGGGACGTGCTGATCGTTGAGTCCGAACATGATGAACATATACCCCACGCCACCATCATGAGTTATCGCGCGGCCTGTCAGCAGACCCACTCGCTGACCCACCGGATCATTGATGGCGCCGATCATGCATTGAGCGACCCGATTTCCCAGCAGGCCTACACCTCAATCCTGGTGGGCTGGATTACCGAAATGGTGGTGGGCGAGCGGTTGAGCCGTATTCAGTCGCAATGACGAGCGAGCTGGACGGCGCCACAATGACGGCCGCTTATTCACCACAAATCTCAGGTCACCTCGCAGGCTTCTTCTCCACCCGCAGCGCCTTGGCCTTGGCCTCGACCACCAGGTACATCACCAGCGCAATCAGCAGCGGCACAATGAAATAAACCGCGCGATAGGCGATCAGCCCGGCCAGCAGACTGCCCCGTGACACCTCATGTTGCAGCATCGCGATGAACACTGCTTCCAGCACCCCGAGCCCGGCCGGGATATGAGTAATCACCCCGGCAATGCTGCTGATCAGCAACACTCCCAGCACCACCGGGTAGTCGAGTTGCTTGGGCAGTAACGTGAAAATCACCGCGGCCATCAACGACCAGTTCAGCGCCCCGAGGAACAATTGCAACAAGGCCATGCGCAGCGAAGGCAGGTTGATTTCGATACCGCGCAGGGTCCAGGTGCGGCGCCGGGAAAAGCGGCAGGCCACCAGATAGCTCGCACTCAGCAGCAGCAACAGCAAGCCCACCCCCTGCAATGCATCGCTGCTGAGCTTCCAGCTGGGGGGCAGCCTGACCAGCCCGCTGCTGAACACCGATCCGGCCAGCAGCATGTAACCCAGCCAGTTGGTGGCCAGGCTCAGTCCGAGAATTTTTGCAATATTTCCGGTACTCACTCCCAGTCGTGAATACAGCCGATAGCGCATGGCAATACCGCCGACCCAGGCGCTGAGGTTGAGGTTGAAGGCATAGCTGATGATTCCCACCGGCAGAATCTGTCGCCAGCCCAGATTCTGCCGGATATAGGTGCGGCCGATCAGGTCAAAGCAGGCGTACACCAGGAAACTCACCAGCGTCAGGCCGGCAGCGATGATCAGCGTGCGCACCTTGAAGTCGGCCAGGGTGTCGATTACCTCGCTCCAGTCGATACGCCTTGCGAGCAAGGTGAACAGCACGATCAGCAGTAAAAAGAACAACATCGTCAGTGGCCGCTTCCAGCGTTTCCAGCCGTGTTTAGCCTGGGCCGCATCCTGTTGCTCCGGGTGTGAATCGGAGTGGCTCATGGCGCTTGCTCCCGGGTGGCTTTCGACGTTTGCAGCGGGTGGGCAAAGGGCTTGAGACGCGGTTTATGCGCCGGCAGCCAACCCGCCCAGGCCGGAAAGTGCCGCAGGCAGTGGAACACCAGAAAGCCTATCGTCATCCGCCATAGCAGTCCGCGCGGGGAGCGGTTTTGCGGCATGCACTTGCAGTGCTCGCGGCTCAGTTGGTCCAGGCGCTCGAACAGTTCGCGATTGAACTCGCGGTCGCGAATCAGCACGTTGGCTTCCAGATTCAGCGACAGGCTCAATGGGTCCAGGTTGCTCGAACCGACGGTGCTCCATTCCTCATCCACCAGCGCGACCTTGCCATGCAGCGGCCGGTCGCAGTACTCATAGATCGTCACGCCGTCCTTCAGCAGGTAGTCGTAGAGCATGCGCGCGGCGAGTTTGGCGACCAGCATGTCTGGCTGGCCTTGCAGAATCAGTCGTACCTCGACCCCCCGTCGTGCCGCGTTGCGGATTTCGCGCAGCAAGCGATAGCCCGGAAAGAAGTAGGCGTTGGCGATCACCACCCGACGCTTTGCTCTGCGCAAGGCCTGCCGGTAAACCTCTTCGATATCCGTCTTATGTTCGCGATTGTCGCGATAGACCAGTCGCACCTGACCATCATGTTCGGTGAAGGCCAATTCCGAGCGACGTCTGCGGCGGCGTTGCCACCAATATTTGGCATGGGCCGGCCGGCCACTTTGCAGCAGGGCAAAATGATGGATGTCGACCACCGCCGGCCCCTGCACCTCGACCGCGTAATCCTGCTTGGCTTCGGGGCCGAAGTCGGCGAGGTGATCAGCGGAAAAATTGATCCCGCCAAGGAAGGCGATTTCGCCGTCGACCACCACTATCTTGCGATGCAGGCGACGGAACCAGTTAGTCCGCAGCAAGCCAAGGGTCAGCGGCGCCGGATCGAATATTTGCAGGCGTACTCCGGCAGCGCTCAGGGCCGCCAGGAATTCAGTGCTCAGCTCGCCGCAGCCGAATCCGTCCAGGCTCATGGTGACCCGCACGCCTCGTTGTGCTGCTTCGATCAGGATGCTTTGCAGCTCATTGCCAACCTTGTCCTCGAACAGAATGAAGGTCTCGATGAGAATTTCGTTCTGCGCCTGGCGCAGGGCTTCAAACACTCTGGGAAAATACGCTTCGCCATTTTCCAGCAGCTCGACCCGGTTATTGCTCTGCCAACCGTATTCGATATCTTCAAACGCCCGGTCCCGCAGGGATTGGGTTGTGGATAAGTGGTCCAGCGGATTTTTTTCCATCGGCGTGCTGCTCATAGCTCGACCTCCGCCGACAGCGGTGCATGATCAGACAGATGCGACCAAGGGCGTGCCTTCAATACTTTTGGATGCTGCACCTTCAGATTGCGCACGTAAATCCGGTCGAGACGCAACGCCGGCAGCCGCGCCGGGAAACTGCGCGCCGGTTTACCCTGTAGCTCGGTGAACACTTCGCGCAAACCGCAGGGGTTGAGCAGCTCATCGGCACGCAGGCGCCAGTCGTTGAAATCACCGGCGACAATCAGCGGTGCGTCTGCCGGGATTTCTCCCAAGCGCTGCACCAAGAGCTGCAACTGCTGGCGGCGATGGGTTTCGCGCAACCCAAGGTGGACGCAAATCGCGTGTACTTCACGGCCGTCACCGGGCAAGCGTAATACGCAATGCAACAGCCCGCGGTTTTCCCGTCCGGAGATCGATACGTCGAGATTGTCATGGCGAATGATCTGGAACTTCGACAGCAGCGCATTGCCGTGGTCGCCGTCGGGGTACACCGCGTTACGCCCATAGGCGAACTGCGGCCAGATGCTGTCGGCGAGGAACTCGTACTGTGGCATCGTCGGCCAGTTGCTGTAGCGCCGTGGATGCCGCTCGTGGATGCCGTGCACTTCCTGGAGAAACACCACATCGGCGGACACGCTACGCACCGCTTCGCGCAGTTCCGGCAAGATAAAGCGTCGGTTCAGGGCGGTAAAACCCATGTGAATATTGACGGTCAGCACCGTGAAGCGGCAGACCGCCGTGGTACCTGGTGTGATATCGCAATGTTCGCTTGTCGGCTCCCGCAGGCTCATGGCAATACCCCGGGTTCCGGCGACTTGCCCGGCTCGGTCGCCAGTGCGGCATCCAGACCCAGGCGCTGCAGCAGGCTGCGGGCATCGAAGGGCGCGCGAACCTTGAGGTCATTGTCGAAATAACAGAACACCTCGCGGGTTTTTCGCGCCTTGGGCTTTTGCTGGTGGTCGATCAACTGTGCATCGGCCGGTTGTTTGCCGTGGCTCCAGGCGTCGATTCGATCGCCCCAGCGTTTCAGCGCCTCGCAGGTGTAACCGCTGGCGTAGAGCTGTTTGTCACCATGCAGGCGCATATAGACAAAGTCACTGGTCAGGTCTTCACGGTAGGGCCACTTGCCGGCCGTATCGGCGATGACCAGCGCAGCGTCATAACGCTTGAGCAAGCCGACAAACTCCGGGACCGCAAAACTTTCGTGACGGATCTCCACGGCGTGCCGTAGCGGCTTTTTTCCGTGGGCCTTCATGCTGGCTTTGCCGTTCAGGCGGGATTCATGCTGATGGGCGAGATCCGCTGCCTGTTGGGTATTCGTCGGGATCTGGGCGAGAAAGGCTTCGAATAATTCGGGGTCGAACTTGAAGCTCGGGGGGAATTGCCAAAGGATCGGCCCCAGTTTTTCTCTGAGCTCCAGTACCCCGGAGGCAAAAAAATTGGCCAAGGGTTTGTGAACGTCCCGCAGACGAAGAATGTGGGTGATGTAGCGGGGCGCCTTGACGCTGAAAACGAAATCGTTTGGGGTGTCGGCGTACCAGTCCGCATAGCGCTGAGGCGTTTGCAACGCATAGAACGAACCGTTGATTTCGATGCTGTTGACCGCCCGCGAAGCGAACTGTAACTCACGGTTCTGGGTCAATCCTTCGGGGTAGAAGCTGCCTCGCCAAGGCTTGTAGCGCCAGCCGGAAATACCGATATGAATCGCCGCCATGTGACCTCCCGTCGTGTTTCGCCGAATCACCTCCGTTCTTTTCATGACTGTGTTGTGAGCCGGAAAGTTTCGCCGGGATTACGGACGGGCTCTTGTAGGAGCGAGCTTGCTCGCGATGGACGTTAACGATAACGCGTGTTTCCTGAATAACCGCGTCGCCCTTGAGTCCATCGCGAGCAAGCCCGCTCCCACGCCGGCTGCGTTGATTCAGCGGCTGTGGATCAATGACCGGTCACCACCCGTGCCATACCTTCGGCAGGTTCACCGGCCCGAGACGATCAAGGCGACCGCTCCATGCGGTTAACGCCAGGGCGACCAGCACTACCAGGCCGCCGATCCATGCGGTATGAATCAGGCCCATGTGGGCGACGATCAGGCCGCCACCCCAGGCACCACCGGCAATGCCGAGGTTGAAGGCGGCGATATTGAGGCCGGAAGCCACGTCCACCGCATTCGGCGTGTGGTGTTCGGCCTGACGCACTACATAGACCTGCAGACCCGGTACATTGCCGAACGCCACCGCGCCCCAGACCAACACAGTGGCCAGTGCCAGCCAAGGGTTGCCGGCGGTGAAGGTCAATACAAAGAGCACGGCGGCGAGCAGGGCGAAGACGATTTTCAGGGCGCTGATCGGGCCGCGTTTGTCGGCCAGTTTGCCGCCCCAGATGTTACCGATAGCCACCGAGATACCGTAGACCAACAGCACCAGACTGACGGTGCCCGCGCTGAAGCCGGAGATGTCCTGAAGAATCGGCGCCAGGTAGGTAAAGGCGATGAACGAACCGCCGTAACCAATCGCGGTCATGGCATACACCAGCAGCAGTCGCGGTTGTTTCAGGACTTGCAACTGCTGCAGCAATGAAGCGGGTTTGCTGTGGGCGATGTTTTTCGGCACATAGAGCAGGCTGCCGATAAAGGCGATCAAACCCAGGGCCGAGACCGCAAGGAAGGTTTCACGCCAGCCGAAATGCTGACCAATGAAGGTGCCCAGCGGCACGCCAGTGACCAGGGCCACCGTCAGGCCGGTAAACATGATCGCAATCGCACTGGCGGCTTTTTCCTTGGGCACCAGGCTGGTGGCGATGATCGAGCCGATGGAGAAGAACACTCCGTGGGCGAGCCCGGTGACGATTCGCGCAATGACCAGCGATTCGTAGCTCGGCGCTTTCCAGGCCAGCAGGTTGCCGAGGGTGAATAACACCATCAGCGACAGCAGCAAGAGTTTGCGCGGTACCTTGCCGGTCAGCGCGGTGAGCACCGGTGCGCCAACGGCCACGCCCAGTGCATAAAGACTGACCAACAGGCCGGCGGATGGCAGGTCGACCCCGAGGTCGGCGCCGATGGTGGGTAACAGACCAACGATGACGAACTCGGTCGTCCCGATGGCGAATGCGCTTAGGGTCAGCGCGAGCAAGGCTATGGGCATGGCTGCAACTCCAGTGATTTCAATCAGGAGCGCAGTGTCGGTGTTTCACTCGTGCGGAAAAATAGCCTTATCCGAACAAGATATTTGACTCCAGATCAAAGGTTTGCCGGCCGGGCAAACCTTGCTGATGGGGTAGCCGCAAGCCAGCCCTTGGGTGGATTCAGTGCGACATCACTTCGCGAATATCGGCCGCCAGCTCTCGCACCCGGTCTTCCTCGGTGTCCCACGAGCACATAAAGCGCGCGCCGCCATTGCCGATGAAGGTGTAGAAGCGCCAGCCCTTGGCTGTCAGGGCGGCGATGGCCGGTTCCGAGAGTTGCAGGAACACCCCGTTGGCTTCCACCGGGAACATCAATTCCACGCCAGGGATGTCCAAGACCAGACTGCTTAGCAGTTGCGCGCAGTGGTTGGCGTGATGCGCGTGTTTGAGCCAGGCATCGTTCTCCAGGATGCCGACCCAGGGGGCGGAGAGGAAACGCATCTTTGAAGCAAGCTGCCCGGCCTGTTTGCAGCGGTAGTCGAAGTCTTCGGCCAGCTTGTGGTTGAAGAACAGAATCGCCTCACCCACCGCCATCCCGTTTTTCGTGCCGCCGAAACACAGCACGTCGACTCCGGCCTTCCAGGTCAGGTCTGCCGGCGAGCAGTCGAGGAACGCACAAGCGTTGGAGAAGCGCGCGCCGTCCATGTGCAGGTTCAGGCCCAGCTCCTTGCAAGTGGCGCTGATGGCGCGGATTTCTTCCGGGCGATAGACGCTGCCGACCTCGGTCGCCTGGGTCAGGGTCACTACCCGTGGTTTCGGGTAGTGGATGTCCTGGCGTTTGAGGGCGATCTCGCGGATCGATTCCGGGGTCAGCTTGCCGTTTTCGGTGTGGGCGGTCAGCAGCTTGGAGCCGTTGGAGAAAAACTCCGGTGCGCCGCATTCGTCGGTTTCGACGTGGGCGGTTTCCGAGCAGATCACGCTGTGGTAACTCTGGCACAACGACGACAGGGCCAGGGAGTTAGCCGCGGTGCCGTTGAAGGCGAAGAACACTTCGCAGTCGGTTTCGAACAGCTTGCGGAAATGATCGGCGGCGCGGGCGGTCCACTCATCGTCGCCATAAGCGCGTTGGTGGCCATGATTGGCCTGCTCCATGGCGGCCCAGGCTTCAGGGCAGATACCGGAATAGTTGTCGCTGGCGAATTGTTGGCTCTTGTCGGTCATGGCCGTCTTCCGTGGTTGAGAGCAGCGTGGTCGATGATGGTGGGCACTTTACCCAAGATTGGCGGGGTAGCACACGCCCAGTTTCTGTAGGAAAAATGCAAACTGCTTGAGGGATTATGCGCGACTCTTCCATGAAGCCTGCAACACCTGCCCGCGACGGTGCGCTGGATCTGCTCAAATGGCTGGCGCTGTTGAGCATGGTGCTCGATCACCTGCGGTACGTCGGTTTGAGCCTCGATGTGCTTTTCGTGCCCGGACGCCTGGCGTTTCCGTGGTTCTGCCTGGCGATCGCGTGCAATCTGGCCCGGGCTGTCCGACCGGGCGCCGGAGGGCAATGGCGTTACCTGGGCTGGCTCCTGCTGTTCAGCCTGCTGAGCGAGATTCCCTATCGGCTGTTCATTCCCGACCCGGACACCCTCAACGTGCTGCCGACCCTGATGCTGGGCTTGCTGGTTGCGCGAGGCTGGCAGCATCGGACGGCTCAGGCGCAGCTGCTGGCGGTGGCGGCGTTGCTGCTGGCTGCACTGTTCCCGGAGCGACTGATGTTCGGCTTTTTCGGAGTCTTGCTGCCGTTGGCAACCCTGCTGGTGCTGCGACGGCCTTGGTATTTCAGCCTGTTGCCGGGTCTGGTGTGCCTGGCGGCCAATCAGTGGCAAACGCTGTTGCCCGGCGTCGCTCATGGCAATAGCGTGGCGATCCTCGGCCTCACCGCCTGTCTGGTCGCGCCGTTGATCGGCCTGCTGCTGTTGCGGCATATGAGCCGTTGCTCGCCGCCGCCGATGGGTCGTTGGGCGTATGCGCTCTATCCCTTGCATTTCCTCGCGCTTTTGGCGCTTCGAGAAGTCTTGGCGTAATCCCCTGGGGAACACATCACCTGTGGCGAGGGGGCTTGCCCCCGCTGGACTGCGCAGCAGGCCCAAAGTCAGCGAATGCGGTCTGTCTGGACAATCCCACTAGCCGATTTTACGACTGCTTCGCAGCCGAACGGGGCGATGCGGCGTTCCGACAAGCCCCCTCACAAGCCCGCGGCCACACCCTATGTCGTAAACGCACCTTTGCGTGGCGTCCATAGGCATTTGGCCTGTCTGCGCCGGCCATACCATCGCATCCAAAGGGCACTGTCTTAGGGCAGAGGCCTCACCGAGACGAATGGCGCACCGCCGCCGCTGGGAGAGACGCGATGTTCAGCAAGCAAGACCAAATCCAGGGTTATGACGATGCACTGTTGGCAGCGATGAACGCCGAGGAGCAACGTCAGGAAGATCACATCGAGCTGATCGCGTCGGAGAACTACACCAGCAAACGCGTCATGGAAGCGCAAGGCAGCGGCCTGACCAACAAATACGCCGAAGGCTACCCGGGCAAACGCTACTACGGTGGTTGCGAGCACGTCGACAAGGTCGAGGCCCTGGCCATCGAACGCGCCAAGCAGCTGTTCGGTGCCGACTACGCCAACGTCCAGCCGCACTCCGGCAGCCAGGCCAACGCGGCGGTGTTCCTCGCCCTGTTGCAGGCCGGCGACACCGTACTGGGCATGAGCCTGGCCCACGGTGGTCACCTGACTCACGGCGCCAAGGTCAGCTTCTCCGGCAAGCTCTATAACGCCGTGCAGTACGGCATCGACACGGTCACCGGGCTGATCGATTACGACGAAGTCGAGCGCATGGCGGTCGAGCACAAGCCGAAAATGATCATCGCCGGTTTCTCGGCCTACTCGAAAACCCTGGATTTCCCACGCTTCCGTCAGATCGCCGACAAAGTGGGCGCTTACCTGTTCGTCGACATGGCCCACGTCGCCGGTCTGGTGGCCGCCGGTCTGTACCCGAACCCGCTGCCGTATGCCGACGTGGTCACCACCACCACTCACAAAACCCTGCGCGGTCCACGTGGCGGCCTGATCCTGGCCAAGGCCAACGAAGCGCTGGAAAAGAAACTCAACGCTGCGGTGTTCCCCGGCGGCCAGGGCGGCCCGTTGATGCACGTGATCGCCGGTAAGGCGGTGTGCTTCAAGGAAGCGCTGGAGCCCGGCTTCAAGGCCTATCAACAACAAGTGATCGACAACGCCCAGGCCATGGCCAGCGTGTTTATCAAACGCGGCTACGATGTAGTGTCCGGCGGCACCGACAACCACCTGTTCCTGGTCAGCCTGATTCGTCAGGGCCTCACCGGTAAAGAAGCCGACGCCGCCTTGGGTCGTGCTCACATCACCGTGAACAAGAACGCCGTGCCGAACGATCCACAGTCACCATTCGTCACCTCGGGTCTGCGGATCGGCACCCCGGCGGTCACCACCCGCGGCTTCAAGGTCGCTCAGTGTGTCGAGCTGGCCGGCTGGATCTGCGACATCCTCGATAACCTTGGCGATGCCGATGTCGAGGCCGATGTGGCGAAGAATGTGGCAGCCCTGTGCGCGGACTTCCCGGTTTACCGCTGAGAGCAGTTTTGGAGTAAATGACTATGCAACGCTACTCGGGCTTCGGCCTCTTCAAGCACTCCCTCAGCCACCATGAAAACTGGCAGAAGATGTGGCGCACGCCGACCCCGAAAAAGGTCTACGACGTGGTCATCGTCGGCGGTGGCGGGCATGGTCTGGCGACCGCTTACTACCTGGCCAAGGAACACGGCATCACCAACGTGGCCGTGGTCGAAAAAGGCTGGCTGGGTGGCGGTAACACCGCGCGCAACACCACCATCGTCCGCTCCAACTACCTGTGGGACGAATCGGCGCACCTGTACGAACACGCGATGAAATTGTGGGAAGGCCTGTCCCAGGACCTGAACTACAACGTGATGTTCTCCCAGCGTGGCGTCTACAACCTGTGCCACACCCTGCAGGACATTCGTGATTCCGAGCGTCGGGTCAGCGCCAACCGCCTCAACGGCGTAGACGGCGAACTGCTCAACGCCAAGCAGGTGGAGGACGAGATTCCGTACCTGGATTGCTCGAAGAACACCCGTTACCCGATCATGGGCGCAACCGTTCAGCGTCGCGGCGGCGTCGCCCGTCACGATGCCGTGGCCTGGGGCTTTGCCCGTGCTGCCGACGCCTTGGGCGTCGACCTGATTCAACAGACCGAAGTGATCGGTTTCCGCAAGGAAAACGGCGTGTGCATCGGCGTCGAAACCAACAAGGGCTTCATCGGCGCCAAGCGCGTCGGCGTGGTCACTGCCGGTAACTCCGGGCACATGGCCAAACTCGCCGGTTTCCGTCTGCCGATCGAATCCCACCCGCTGCAAGCGCTGGTGTCCGAGCCGATCAAGCCGATTATCGACAGCGTGATCATGTCCAACGCCGTACACGGATACATCAGCCAGTCCGACAAGGGCGACCTGGTGATCGGTGCCGGTATCGACGGCTACAACGGCTACGGCCAGCGTGGTTCGTACCCGGTGATCGAGCACACCATCCAGGCCATCGTCGAAATGTTCCCGGTGCTGTCGCGCGTACGCATGAACCGGCAGTGGGGCGGCATCGTCGACACCACGCCGGATGCGTGCCCGATCATCTCGAAAACCCCGGTGCCGAACATGTTCTTCAACTGCGGTTGGGGTACCGGTGGCTTCAAGGCAACACCTGGCTCGGGCAACGTGTTTGCCGCAAGCCTGGCCAAGGGTGAAATGCACCCATTGGCTGCACCTTTCTCCATCGACCGTTTCCACAACGGTGCGTTGATCGACGAACACGGCGCTGCTGCGGTTGCCCACTAACAGGAGAAATCCCCATGTTGCATATCTTCTGTCCTCACTGCGGCGAGTTGCGCTCCGAAGAGGAATTCCATGCATCCGGCCAGGCGCACATCCCGCGCCCACTGGACCCGAACGCCTGCACCGACGAGGAGTGGGGCGACTACATGTTCTTCCGTGACAACCCACGCGGGTTGCACCACGAACTGTGGGATCACGTCGCCGGTTGCCGTCAGTACTTCAACGCGACCCGTGACACCGTGACCTACGAGATTCTCGAAACCTACAAGATCGGCGCCAAGCCGCAATTCACCGGCAAGACAGAAACGGCGAAAGTCGCGACCGGTCTGGGAGAGAAGGTATGAGCCAGATCAATCGTCTGTCCAACGGCGGCCGGATCGACCGCAACAAAGTCTTGAGCTTCACCTTCAACGGCCAGAGCTACAAAGGCTTCGAAGGCGACACCCTGGCCGCAGCCTTGCTGGCCAACGGTGTCGACATCATTGGTCGCAGCTTCAAATACTCTCGGCCGCGCGGCATCTTCGCCGCCGGTGCCGAAGAGCCGAACGCGGTGCTGCAGATCGGCGCTACCGAAGCCACGCAAATTCCTAACGTGCGCGCTACTCAACAAGCGCTGTACCAGGGCCTGGTCGCCACCAGCACCAACGGCTGGCCGAGCGTCAACAACGACATGATGGGGATTCTCGGCAAGGTCGGCGGCAAGCTGATGCCGCCGGGCTTCTACTACAAAACCTTCATGTACCCGCAATCGTTCTGGATGACCTACGAGAAGTACATTCGTAAGGCCGCAGGTCTTGGCCGCTCGCCGACCGAGAACGATCCAGACACTTACGACTACATGAACCGTCACTGCGACGTGCTGATTGTCGGCGGTGGTCCCGCAGGTCTGGCAGCCGCTCTGGCAGCCGCGCGCAGCGGTGCCCGGGTGATTCTGGCGGATGAGCAGGAAGAGTTCGGCGGCAGCCTGCTCGACTCCCGCGAAAGCCTCGACGGCAAACCGGCCACCGAATGGGTCGCCAGCGTCATCGCTGAGCTCAAATCCCTGCCGGACGTGGTGCTGTTGCCTCGTGCCACGGTCAACGGTTACCACGACCATAACTTCCTGACCATTCACGAGCGCCTCACCGATCACCTCGGCGACCGTGCACCGATCGGTCAAGTGCGTCAGCGCATCCACCGGGTTCGCGCCAAACGCGTGGTGCTGGCCACCGGTACGCATGAGCGTCCATTGGTCTACGGCAACAACGACGTGCCGGGCAACATGCTCGCTGGCGCAGTCTCGACTTACGTGCGTCGGTACGGCGTAGCGCCGGGCAAAAAACTCGTGCTCTCGACCAACAACGATCACGCTTACCGCGTGGCGCTGGACTGGCTCGACGCCAGCCTGCAAGTGGTGGCCATCGCCGACGCACGGAGCAATCCTCGCGGCGCGCTGGTAGAAGAAGCGCGGGCCAAAGGCATCCGTATCCTGACCGGCAGCGCAGTGGTCGAAGCGCGCGGCAGCAAGCATGTGACCGCAGCTCGGGTTGCCGCCATCGATGTCAAAGCACATACCGTGACCAGCCCTGGCGAATGGCTGGACTGCGACCTGGTGGCCAGCTCCGGCGGTTACAGCCCGGTGGTTCACCTGGCTTCTCACCTCGGTGGCAAGCCGATCTGGCGTGAAGACATCCTCGGTTTCGTACCGGGCGAAGCTCCGCAGAAACGCGTGTGCGTCGGCGGCGTGAATGGCGTGTACAGCCTCGGCGACACCTTGGCCGACGGTTTTGAAGGTGGCGTGCGCGCTGCCAGCGAAGCCGGCTTCAAAGCGGTCGAAGGCGTGCTGCCAAAAGCCCTGAGCCGACTGGAAGAACCAACCCTGGCGCTGTTCCAGGTGCCCCACGAAAAAACCACCGCACGGGCGCCGAAGCAATTTGTCGACCTGCAGAACGACGTCACCGCCGCCGCCATCGAACTGGCGACCCGCGAAGGCTTCGAGTCGGTCGAACACGTCAAACGCTACACCGCACTGGGCTTCGGTACCGACCAGGGCAAACTCGGCAACGTCAACGGTCTGGCCATTGCGGCGCGTTCACTGAACGTGACCATCCCGCAAATGGGCACCACCATGTTCCGCCCGAACTACACGCCGGTGACCTTCGGTGCGATAGCCGGTCGTCACTGCGGCCACATCTTCGAGCCAGTGCGCTACACCGCCCTGCAAGCCTGGCACGTGAAGAACGGCGCCGAGTTCGAAGACGTCGGTCAGTGGAAGCGTCCATGGTACTTCCCGAAAAACGGTGAAGACCTGCACACCGCCGTCAAACGCGAATGCAAAGCCGTGCGCGACAGCGTCGGCCTGCTCGATGCGTCGACCCTGGGCAAGATCGATATCCAGGGCCCGGATGCGCGGGAGTTCCTCAACCGCGTCTACACCAACGCCTGGACCAAACTCGATGTGGGCAAGGCCCGTTATGGCCTGATGTGCAAAGAAGACGGCATGGTCTTCGACGACGGCGTAACGGCCTGTCTGGCGGACAACCACTTCGTGATGACCACCACCACCGGCGGCGCTGCACGCGTGCTGCAATGGCTGGAAATCTACCAGCAGACCGAATGGCCAGACCTCAAGGTGTACTTCACCTCGGTCACCGACCACTGGGCGACCATGACCCTGTCCGGGCCGAACAGCCGCAAGCTGCTCAGCGAAGTCACCGACATCGATCTGGACAAGGACGGCTTCCCGTTCATGACCTGGAAAGAAGGTCTGGTCGGCGGTGTGCCTGCCCGGGTGTTCCGGATCTCGTTTACCGGTGAGCTGTCGTACGAAGTCAACGTCCAGGCCGACTACGCCATGGGCGTGCTCGAGAAAATCGTCGAGGCCGGGAAAAAGTACAACCTGACCCCATACGGCACTGAAACCATGCACGTCCTGCGGGCCGAGAAGGGCTTCATCATCGTCGGCCAGGACACCGATAGCTCGATGACCCCGGACGACTTGAACATGGGCTGGTGCGTTGGCCGGACCAAACCGTTCTCGTGGATCGGCTGGCGCGGCATGAACCGTGAAGACTGCGTGCGTGATCAACGCAAACAGTTGGTGGGCCTCAAACCCATCGACCCGACCAAATGGCTGCCCGAAGGCGCGCAACTGGTGTTCAACACCAAGCAAGCGATTCCGATGACGATGGTTGGTCACGTGACCTCCAGCTACCTGCACAACTCCCTCGGCTATTCGTTTGCCATGGGTGTGGTGAAGGGCGGCTTGAAGCGTATCGGTGAGCGTGTGTTCGCACCGCTGGCCGACGGCAGCGTGATCGAAGCGGAAATCGTTTCTTCGGTGTTCTTCGATCCGAAAGGTGATCGCCAGAACATTTAATGGCCTCGGGTCCTGTGGGCGCGCAGCTAAACCGCGTCGTCTGCATCGCGAGCAAGCTCGCTCCCACAGGATTGAAGTCGCCAGGAAAGTTTGTGTCAGGCATCAATCCAATGTGGGAGCGAGCTTGCTCGCGATGACGGCAGTGCTGCCACCACAAGGGCCGGAACCAACAGAATTCAAGACAGGTGCTTTATGACCGCAGCCAATGTTTACCAACAACGCCCAACCACCGGGGCCAAGGCCGAGTCGCCGCTGCATCACGCCGACCTCGCCAGTCTGGTGGGCAAGGGCCGCAAAAACGCCGGTGTCACCGTGCGTGACAAGAAACTCCTCGGCCATCTGACCATCCGTGGCGACGGTCATGATCCAGCGTTCGCCGCTGGCGTGCACAAGGCCCTGGGCCTGGAATTGCCAGTGGCCCTGACCGTGGTCGCCAAGGGCGAAACCAGCCTGCAATGGATGGGGCCGGATGAATGGCTGCTGATCGTCCCGACCGGTGAAGAATTCGCTGCCGAGAAAAAACTCCGTGAAGCGCTGGGGGCTCTGCACATCTCCATCGTCAACGTCAGCGGTGGCCAACAGCTGATCGAACTGAGCGGCCCGAAAGTCCGCGAAGTACTGATGAAATCCACCAGCTACGACGTGCACCCCAACAACTTCCCGGTGGGCAAAGCCGTTGGCACGGTGTTCGCCAAGTCGCAACTGGTGATCCGCCACACCGCTGAAGACACCTGGGAGCTGGTGATTCGTCGCAGCTTCGCCGATTACTGGTGGCTGTGGTTGCAGGATGCCTCCGCTGAGTACGGTTTGAGCGTTCAGGCCTGATCAAAGCCATTCATGGAGGCGATCAACTGTAGGAGCGAGCTTGCTCGCGAAGGACTTGAGGGCGACGCGTTAATCCAGGAAGTACGCGTTATCGTTGACGTCCATCGCGAGCAAGCTCGCTCCTACAGGAGGCAGCTTCGTCTATCGATGTCTTAGGAGTCACCGCACTATGAGCCGCGCCCCAGACACATGGATTCTGACCGCCGATTGCCCAAGCGTCCTCGGCACGGTGGATGCGGTGACCCGTTTTCTGTTCGAACAGGGTTGCTACGTCACCGAGCACCATTCCTTCGATGATCGGCTTTCCGGCCGCTTCTTCATTCGTGTGGAATTCCGTCAGCCCGACGGCTTCGACGAGCAAGCATTCCGCGCCGGTCTCGCCGAGCGCGCTGACGCTTTCGGCATGATCTTCGAACTGACACCGCCGCACCACCGGCCAAAAGTAGTGATCATGGTCTCCAAGGCCGATCACTGCCTTAACGACTTGCTCTACCGCCAGCGCATCGGCCAGTTGTCCATGGACGTGGTCGCGGTGGTCTCCAACCACCCGGACCTCAAGCCGCTGGCCGATTGGCACCAGATTCCCTACTACCACTTCCCGCTGGACCCGAACGACAAGCCATCGCAAGAGCGTCAGGTCTGGCAAGTCATCGAAGAGTCCGGCGCCGAACTGGTGATCCTTGCGCGCTACATGCAAGTGCTGTCGCCGGAGTTGTGCCGCAAGCTCGACGGCAAGGCGATCAACATCCATCACTCCCTGTTGCCCGGGTTCAAAGGCGCCAAGCCTTATCACCAGGCCTACAACAAGGGCGTGAAACTGGTCGGCGCCACCGCGCACTACATCAACAACGACCTGGACGAAGGCCCAATCATCGCCCAGGGCGTGGAAGTAGTGGACCACAGTCATTACCCCGAAGATCTGATCGCCAAGGGGCGGGATATCGAAGGGCTGACGTTGGCGCGGGCTGTGGGTTATCACATTGAAAGACGCGTGTTTCTCAACGCAAACAGAACGGTTGTTCTTTAGATCGCGATGAGGCCCTCCCAAACAACACAAGAGCACACAGGCAATAACCCAAGCAATCAACGCGCTGCCGCTCCATGGCAACGCGACCGCTACATAAAAACAACAGCGAGGTGAAAGCATGTCTGGTAATCGTGGTGTCGTGTATCTCGGCAATGGCCAGGTCGAAGTACAGAGAATCGACTATCCCAAATTGCAGGACCCGCGCGGCAGGAAGATCGAACACGGTGTCATCCTGCGTGTGGTGTCTACCAACATCTGTGGTTCCGACCAGCACATGGTGCGCGGCCGCACCACCGCCCAGACCGGTCTGGTCCTGGGTCACGAGATCACCGGTGAAGTGATCGAGAAGGGCCGTGATGTCGAAAACCTGCAGATCGGCGACCTGGTATCGGTGCCGTTCAACGTTGCGTGTGGCCGTTGCCGTTCCTGCAAAGAGCAGCACACCGGTGTCTGCCTGAGCGTTAACCCGGCCCGTCCCGGCGGAGCCTATGGCTATGTCGACATGGGCGACTGGACCGGTGGCCAGGCCGAATACGCAATGGTGCCGTATGCCGACTTCAACCTGCTGAAACTCCCTGATCGCGACAAGGCCATGGAAAAAATCCGTGACCTGACCTGCCTCTCCGACATCCTGCCGACCGGTTACCACGGCGCAGTGACCGCTGGCGTTGGCCCGGGCAGCACCGTGTATATCGCTGGCGCTGGCCCAGTCGGTTTGGCGGCGGCTGCATCCGCTCGCCTGTTGGGCGCGGCAGTGGTGATCATTGGTGACGTCAACACTGTTCGCCTGGCCCACGCCAAGGCTCAGGGCTTCGAAATCGCCGACCTGTCCCTGGACACCCCGTTGCACGAACAGATCGCTGCGCTGCTGGGCGAGCCGGAAGTGGATTGCGCCGTCGATGCTGTGGGCTTCGAAGCTCGTGGTCACGGCCATGACGGCGTGAAACACGAAGCACCGGCCACCGTCCTCAACTCGTTGATGGGCGTAGTCCGCGTAGCCGGCAAAATCGGCATCCCCGGTCTCTATGTCACTGAAGATCCAGGTGCTGTCGACGCTGCTGCAAAAATGGGCAGCCTGAGCATCCGCTTCGGTCTGGGCTGGGCAAAATCCCACAGCTTCCATACCGGCCAGACCCCGGTCATGAAGTACAACCGCCAACTGATGCAGGCCATCATGTGGGACCGCATTCACATTGCCGACATCGTTGGGGTTGAAGTTATTAGCCTTGATGATGCGCCACGTGGTTACGGCGAGTTCGATGCGGGTGTGCCGAAGAAGTTTGTGATTGATCCGCATAAGTTGTTTAGTGCGGCGTAAGAAAATTTGAAGTGAGAGAAGGGCGACTAAGTGTCGCCCTTTTCTTATTTGTCATCTTTGAAATGTAACTGTTAACTTTCGCGGTTGAAGCTTGGGAGAGAATCTCGGTGGCCAGGCGGGTTTTCAGGTAGAAGCGCTGGGTACTCGCGTGTTCCGATTGTGTGCAAGCGGCCAGACGATCCAGTGGGTCGTAGTGGTAGCGGCAAAGCAGAATCACGCGGTTCGTCGGCATGGGGGTGGGCTCCCTGAAAGGTTCGAGGCGGTAGAGTTTCGTATGCTGTTATGGCTTTACTATTCTTCAGGAAATGTTTCAGGTCCAGCGTCGAGGAGCATGGATAGCTTCGTTATTATTGGATAGTTATAGAGGGTTTTGATTTTCGCTTCTGCTTCTTTGAAGGTGCTCGCTTCTACTTCGCCGTATTGGGTGTGGTGAATGTCGTCCTCCGCATAGGCGGTGTAGTCATAGATAGTCATTGTTATATCCTAATATTGATCAAGCAAAAAAGCAGAGCCTGTCGATAAAGTTATAAATTCCGGGCACTATTTCGTCTACTGTCAGAAATTACAGGTTGCATCGTTACATCAGGGTTTTCGGATAGACGGTTGTCTGTCGCAAAAAATAATTAGGGTCTGTGAAATAAAAAAGGCAAAGTTATCAACTGACTATCAGTCATCGGCTATAAAAAAGGGCGACCTTGATGTCGCCCGATTTTGTTTATGAGGACGCCTGTGCCTGCAATCGTCGGCCGATCACGTCCATCAAGTCGCAGCCGTCGCGCAAGGGGATGGCGAGGAGCCGGGCGAAGTCGTGGAGGACTACGGTGTCGGAGTGGATTTCTTCGCGCAGGGCGAGGTTTTCCAGCAGTTGGGTCACGGCGAGGATGCGATAGGCGGCGGTGTCGTGCAGGACGTCGAGCGGGGCTTGGGTGTCGATAAGCAGGGAGTGGAAGTCGTTGTCGATTCCGGTGATGGGCATGTATCGGTTCATGAATTGCTCTCTATTTTGTTTGCTTAATGCCGTCACTATTCGTCGCCAAACGAAGGGTGGCAGCTGTACGCGGGTTGGCGAACCGGCAACAGAGAAAACCGGCAGACTCGAAAGTCTCCCGCGCACAGCCGCCATAAAACAAGCGGCTTTGCGGGTGCTAAAGTACCTGCAAGCAGACACCTTTTGCATTCTCTCTGATGTCAGGTCGCCAAACCTGAATCGCCATATGGGCGACGAGCGGACTATAAGCTTCCTGCTCCAAACGGTGCAAGGCGCGAGCGTGAGGGGATTTCCGAGACTGACGTAAGACTCTGCACCGAGCGCAATTTCTTGTGGTGAGGGGGCTGCCGGTCAGTTATGAGAAATGCGCAGTGCTTCGACGTAAACTAAAGACTTTCGGGGCGTGCGAGATCGCCAAGATCGCAGCCTCGCTTCGCTCGACAGCTCCTACAAGGGGCTGAGTATCTCGCCGCTTCTGTAGGAGCTGCCGCAGGCTGCGATCTTTTAGGGACGCCCAGTGCTTAACTGACATTCACCTCCTCAAAGGTTTTACAACGCCGCCAATTGCCCCTGATACAACACCGGCCCGGTCGGTTGCCCGGTCGGCGATCCGCCTTGGGGCTCAAGGCTGACCGCCAGGGCAATCGGCGTGTCGAGCAAGGCTTGTTGTTCTTCACTCAGGCTGATCCGACCTTCGCCGCCGGCCGGTAGTACGCCGAGGGACACCGGTTTGCCGTCGGGCCTGATGGCCCACAGTTCCAGGCTGCGGTCCGGATCGATGGCGGTGAGGGTCAGCGGCTCGACTTGCAGGTAGTCGTCATGGGCCCGGATCCGCAACGCAGGTTGCTCGGTGGCGCTGAGCAGGGTGGCGCTGTAGCGGGTGTCGTCGCGGTTGTAGAGAATGCCCAGGGTCACGGCCACCAGCAGCGAACACAGCACAGCCGTAACGCGCAGCCAATGCCAGAACGAGCGTTTCTCAGGCACATGCAGCTGCTGCGGTTCGATCTGCGCGGTGATGGCTTGCCACACATGTTCCGGCACTGGCTCTTCAACCAACGGCTCGTTCAGGCTGGCCAGGCTTTCCTGCCACTGGGCCAGTTCACTGCGCAGGGCGGCATCCTCCAGCAACAGCTGTTCGAAACGCCGGCGGGCAGCGGCGGGCATCAGGCCAATGGCGTAATCGGCGGCCAGCGCGCGGCGCAGGCTGGGGGTCTGGTAGTTCATGATTCAAGGCACCTGCGCAGGCGCTCCATACCGCGGCGAATCCAGGATTTGACCGAGCCCAGCGGTGCGGCGAGCTGTTCGGCCAACTCAGCGCACGACAAGCCCTGAAAGTAGGCGATGGTGATCGATTGGCGCTGCATGCCTTCCAGGTGTTCCAGGCAGCGGTTCAAGGCACTGGTCTCACGGGTACGGTTCAACAGCTCATGGGCCGACGGGGCTTCATCGACGATGGCCTGTTCTTCCAGCTCGCTCAGAGGCCGTTCGCGATGTTTGCGCAGCTGGTCGATGGCCTGATTGCGGGTGATGTTGATCATCCAGGTCAGGGGCGCCGACAGGTGTGCCTGGTAGCGTGACGCATTGCTCCAGATCCGCACGAAGCTCTCTTGCAGCACGTCTTCGGCCAGATCACGACGCCCCATGAAACGCAGCGCCACGCCGTGCAAGCGCGGGGCAACGCTGCGGTAGAGGGCTTCAAACGCGCGACGGTCGCCCAGTGAGCACTGGGCCAGAAGCTGTTTGAGCTGATCAGCGTCGTCGGTGGAAATGACGGTTCTCCAGGCAATCGATGTAGCGGCGGCAGGACGCGTGCAGGGCCGGTTGCAGGCAGAGGTTAGTTCACGGCGCGCGGTTGTTCCATTCACCGGCAGGTCCCTCAAAGCAAACGCCGGCCTTGATGCGCAGGGCCGGCGTCAAGGCTTAGCTTTTTGGCATCAGCACTTTGTCGATCACCTGGATGACACCGTTGGACTGGTTGACGTCGTAGGTGGTGATGTCGGCGGTGACACCTTTTTCATCCTTGAGCACGATGTTGTGCGGACCGTTCATCATGACCCACAGCTTGCCGCCACTTACAGTAGCAAGCTCTGCCTTGCCGCCACCGGCCTTAATGCGTTTGCTCAACTCCGTCATGTCAAGCTTACCGGGCACCACGTGGTAGGTGAGGATATGGGTCAGGGTGGTTTTGTTTTCCGGTTTCAGCAGGCTGTCGACGGTGCCGGCGGGCAGGGCGGCGAACGCCGAATTGACCGGCGCGAACACGGTGAACGGACCTTTGCCTTTGAGGGTGTCGACCAGCCCGGCGGCTTTCACGGCGGCGACCAGGGTGGTGTGGTCGGCGGAGTTGACGGCGTTATCGATGATGTCTTTGCTCGGCATCATGCTCTGGCCGCCGACTATCACGCTGTCGTGCCACGGGTCCGCGGCTTGTGCGCTGGTCAGCGTCAGGCCGCAGGAAAGGGCCAGGGTCAACAGGCTGGCGATCAATGGGGTTTTAATCGAAGTGCGTTTCATGGTGATGATCCTCATGGGGAAGAATCGGCCAGGAGTGTCTGTCCGTGCTTGATATACGCAGGCGGGGGAATACTGGATGCAGTGCATAGGAAATATTTTTCGGCTAGTTGAGGCAGCGCACTGGACACTGGGAACAAACCCCATTCCCGCCAGTCCAACTGACTGTTTTGCACCACTCATTGCGCAGTGGTTTTCATGGCCCAAGAGGTTGTCTCGATGAAGATTTCACGCGGTGTTGCACTGGCTTCGCTCATGACCCTGGCGGCAAGCCCGGTCTTCGCGGCTTTCAACCTGAACGATGTGGCCAATGCAGTCTCCGGCGCACAAGGTAATAACAAAGGCGACGCGACAGTGGAGGCAGCGCCAAAAGCGGCTGGCTTGCTCAATACATTGGGTTCGCAGCTCGATATCACTCCAGAACAGGCGATCGGTGGCACCGGCGCCATGCTTGGGCTGGCGAAGAATCAGCTGAGCTCCACCGACTATTCGCAGCTGAGCAAAAGCGTACCGGGCCTGGATCAGATCTCGGGCAATAGCGCGCTAGGTGCGATGGGTGGCTTGGGCGCTTTGGGCGGATTGCTCGGCAAGTCCGGTGAGTCGTCGGCGCTGGACGGCTTGCTGGGCAACGTCAAAGACACCAACGACCTGAACAACGCCTTCAGCGCCCTGGGCATGGACAGCGGGATGATCGGCCAGTTTGCCCCAGTGATCCTGCAATACCTCGGTCAGCAGGGCGTGGGCGGCTCGCTACTGCAAAGCCTGGGCGGGATCTGGGGCACCGGTATCGGTAGCTGATTCAACGGCGCTCGGCGCGCCAACTGACGAATGTTTCACCTTTGGTAGGGTAGGGTGGTTTGTTATTGACGATGCAAATCCCTTGTGGCGAGGGAGCTTGCTCCCGCCGGCCGGTCCGCGTTCGGGCGCAGCAGTCGTAAACCGGCGGATGAGATCTGTCTGAGACACCGTGATTATCGGTTTTGGGGCCGCTACGCGCCCCAGCGGGAGCAAGCTCCCTCGCCACAGGATGTGTGCCACTCAGGTTATCTTTCCAACTTACCCTGTTTTCTGCGGTCTAGAATTCAGCGTCACTGCTCCATTTCCCACAAGGAACCCTCCCATCGTGAAATCCGTCCTTGCACTATTATCCCTCCTCGCCCTGCCGGTCATGGCCGCCGAGCCGACCCTTTACGGGCGCTACGAATACATTCAATTGCCGGAAATCGGCGGTGAAACCCTGAAGGCCAAAATGGACACTGGCGCCCTGACCGCCTCGTTGTCGGCCAAGGACATCGAAACCTTTACCCGTGATGGCGAAGACTGGGTGCGCTTCCGCCTGGCCACCAAGGGTGCGAGCAACAAGGTCTATGAGCACAAGGTCGCACGCATCAGCAAAATCAAAACCCGCACCGAAGAAGACGAGGATGACGAGGACACGGCCGCACCCACCAAGCGCCCGGTGGTCGATCTGGAGCTGTGCCTGGGCAACGTCAAACGCACCGTCGAGGTCAACCTGACCGACCGCAGCAGCTTCAACTACCCGCTGCTGATCGGCTCCAAGGCGTTGCGCGAGTTTGGTGCGGCGGTGAACCCGGCGCGACGGTATACGGCGGACAAACCCGACTGCTGATTGACGGCGATTGAACGATCCTGCACCTTTCGGTAACGAAATCTCTGTGCTCGGATGCCATGCCCCATATCCTGATTGTCGAAGACGAAGCCGCGATTGCCGATACCCTGATATTCGCCTTGCAGGGCGAGGGCTTTACCACCACCTGGGTGAGCCTGGGGCAAGCGGCGCTGGAGCATCAGCGCAGCACTCCGGCAGACCTGATCATTCTCGATATCGGCTTGCCGGACATCAGCGGTTTCGAGACCTGCAAGCAATTGCGGCGGTTCAGCGAAGTGCCGGTGATGTTCCTCAGCGCCCGCGACGGCGAAATCGACCGGGTGGTGGGGCTGGAAATCGGCGCTGACGATTATGTGGTCAAGCCGTTCAGCCCTCGCGAGGTCGCCGCACGAGCACGGGCGATTCTCAAGCGCGTGCTGCCACGGGCCACCGCCGCTGTGGCCACCGGGGTGTTTCAGATCGACCGCGAGCGCGTGCAGATCAGCTATCGCAGCCAGCTGCTGAGCCTGACCCGTCATGAATTCCGTCTGCTGCAATGCCTGCTGGAGCAACCCGAGCGAGTCTTCAGCCGCGAGCAGTTGCTTGATGCGCTGGGCGTCGCCGCCGATGCCGGTTACGAGCGCAGCATCGACAGCCATATCAAAAGTCTGCGAGCGAAATTGCGCCTGGTGGTTGCCGACGCCGAGCCAATCCAGACCCATCGCGGTCTCGGTTATAGCTACCGCCCGGGGCATAACTGATGCCGCTGGGGATCCGGATTTTCCTGGGGTATCTGCTGTTTATCAGCTTCACCGGTTTTTTCGTGCTCAGTACGGTGATGAAAGAAATCCGTCCCGGCGTGCGCCAGTCCACCGAGGAAACCCTGGTGGACACCGCCAACCTGATGGCCGAGATCCTGCGCGATGACCTCAAGTCCGGGACGCTCGCCCAAAGCCGCTGGCCGGAACTGCTCAAGGCCTACGGCGAACGGCAACCGGCGGCGACCATCTGGGGCTTGCCAAAGAATCAGGTCAATCACCGTATCTATGTCACCGATGCCAAGGGCACCGTTTTGCTGGACTCCAGCGGCGTGGCGGTGGGGCAGGATTATTCGCGCTGGAATGACGTGTACCTGACCCTGCGCGGCGAATATGGCGCCCGCTCGACCCGCAGCGATCCGGCAGATCCAGACTCGTCGGTGATGCACGTCGGCGCGCCGATCCGCGACAACGGCCAGATCATCGGCGCGGTCACCGTGGCCAAGCCCAATAGCTCATTGCAGCCCTACGTCGACCGCACCGAGCGGCGATTGCTGTGGTACGGCGCGGGGTTGATCGGCCTCGGTTTGCTGTTCGGCGCCGTGCTGTCCTGGTGGCTCAGCGCAGCGCTACGGCGCTTGACCGCCTATGCCCAGGCCGTCAGCGAGGGCCGCCGTGCCGAGTTGCCGCAGTATCGCGGTGGCGAGCTGGAGCAGTTGGCCACGGCGGTCGAACACATGCGCACTCAGCTTGAAGGCAAGGCTTACGTCGAACGTTATGTACACACCCTGACCCATGAATTGAAGAGCCCATTGGCGGCGATTCGTGGCGCCGCCGAATTGCTCCAGGACGAAATGCCACCAGCTCAACGGCAACGCTTCGTCAGCAATATCAATTGCGAAAGCGCGCGCATGCAGCAGTTGATCGAACGGCTGTTGAACCTGGCACTGGTCGAGCAGCGCCAGGGGTTGGAGGAGCGAGTTGCAGTACCCTTGGTACCGTTGCTGGAGGAATTGCTGAGCGCCCGAAGTGCGCGGATCGAGCGTAAGCATTTACAGGTCGAGCAGCAGATAGCGTCGAGATTGAGACTGTCGGGCGAGCCGTTTCTGTTGCGTCAGGCATTGGCCAATCTGCTGGAGAATGCGCTGGATTTCATCCCGTCTCATGGGGTGTTGCGATTCAGCGCCGAGCAGGTGGGTGAGCAAATCGAGCTCAAACTGTTCAACCAGGCCGACCCGATTCCCGATTACGCTTTGCCACGATTGAGCGAACGCTTCTACTCCCTGCCGCGCCCGGACAGCGGGCGCAAAAGCACCGGGCTTGGGTTGAATTTTGTTGAAGAAGTGGTGCAGTTGCACGGTGGCGAGTTGCACATCGCCAACGTACCGGGTGGGGTAGAGGTGACACTGCTCCTGCCCTGACTTGTGGCGAGGGGGCTTGCCCCCGCTCGGCTGCGCAGCAGTCGTAAAACCAGCACATTGGGTTTACCTGAAACATCGCGGTGACTGGTTTTGGGGCCGCTACGCGCCCCAGCGGGGGCAAGCCCCCTCGCCACAGGAGATCGGCTCCTTACTCTGCACACACTCTCCACATTCCCCCCATAAAACCGCCACACAGCCACCACAGACTCTCCCCATCCAAACAGGGAGAGACCCATGAATCGCAGCCTGACCTTAAAACTGGGGGCAATTGCCCTTTTGATTCTGCTGTTGCTGATCCCGTTGCTGATGATCAACGGCATCATCAATGACCGTCAGCAACTGCGCGACGGTGTCCTTGAAGACATCGCACGCAGTTCCAGCTACAGCCAGCAACTGAGCGGCCCGATCATGGTGGTGCCGTATCGCAAAGCGGTGCGTACCTGGAAAACCAACGTTCAGACCAGCAAGCGTTATCTGGAGACCACAGAAGAAAGCGGTCGCCTGTACTTTCTGCCGGAGCGTTTCGAGCTTGATGGCAAGGTTCGGACCGAGCTGCGCTCGCGAGGTATTTATCAGGCACGGCTTTACCATGCAGACAACCATATCAGCGGTCTGTTTTCGATCCCTGCGCAGTTGGGCATCCAGGAAAATTTTGCCGACTACCAATTTGACTCGCCGTTTCTGGCAATCGGTATCAGCGATATTCGCGGGATCGAAAATGCCCTGAAACTGGAGCTCAACGGTCAGAGCCTGGAGTTCGTGCCGGGCACGCGGATTGGTTGGCTGGGTGAAGGCGTGCACGTCACCTTGCCCACGCTGGACAAGCAAAAAGGCGCTGAACTGGCATTCGCCTTCGACCTGCGTCTACAAGGCACCGGCCAGTTGCAGATCACCCCGGTGGGTAAAGCCAGCAAGGTGCAATTGGCGGCCAACTGGCCTCATCCTAGCTTTATCGGCAACTACCTGCCGGGCCAGCGTGAAATCACCGCAGAGGGTTTTACCGCGTATTGGCAGACCTCGTTCTTCTCCACCAACCTCGAAGAAGCCCTGTCCAACTGCCTGACCAGTGACCGTTGCGAAGAATTCAAGAGCCGCAGCTTTGGGGTGAGCTTCATCGAACCAGTGGATCAGTACCTCAAGAGCGACCGGGCGATCAAATACGCGTTGTTGTTCATTGCCCTGACCTTCGCCGGATTCTTCCTGTTCGAAGTGCTCAAGAGCATGGCGGTGCACCCAATTCAATACGCCTTGGTGGGTGTCGCGCTGGCGTTTTTCTACCTGCTGCTGTTGTCACTGTCCGAGCACATTGGGTTTGCCCTGGCGTATTTATTGTCGGCCGGTGCCAGCGTGTTGTTGATCGGTTTTTATGTCAGCCATGTGCTGGGTAGTTTGCGTCACGGCTTGAGTTTTGCGCTTGGACTGGCGGCATTGTATGGCCTGCTTTATGGCTTGCTCAGCGCCGAGGATTACGCGTTGTTGATGGGCTCGTTGCTGCTGTTTGGGCTGCTGGGTGTGTTTATGGTGCTGACGCGCAAACTCGACTGGTATGGGATTGGGCAAAAAACGGCCAAACCGCTGGAGTTTGAGCTGGGAGCGGTGGAATGAGCCGGTCGTTAGGGTTGCGTGAGGATCAGCAGGTCGGGGCGATATTGGCGACGCGGATCGCCGGGTTGTTTCCCCGGGGACCAATGTGGTCCCTTCGTGGGCAAGCCCGCACCCACAGGTACGCTGGCTCTCTTGTGGGAATGGACTTGCCCGCGAAAACGTTGAATTAGTCATAGAGCTCGACCCGGCGGCTGCGTCCAGTATCTCGGCAGCTGACTGACCTCGGCATACCAAGCGCTGACGAGTTCAGCTTCGGGTGGCGAAAGTCCAGATAATCCAGGGTGGCCTCGATATACCTACTGTTGGTGACGCCATTCGTTAACATTTAGGGGCTGATCGCGAGGTAGAACCGCTGACGTATTGCGCGTTGGTGAAGACGTCCGCGACGATACTGCATCCGGAGGTGAAGATGTCAGGCGCCGGGGAAGGGGGATACGAGGTATGAGAGCTCTCTGAGTGTTCAGCGGTAATCCGTCATATGAAAGATTGATCGGACTTCGGCTTTGCATCTCTATGTTCTCCGGAGGAGTTTGGCGCGACCCAGCGCTAGAACTCTGCCTGGCCGGGATAGGCCGCGTAGTATTGTGTCTACCGTTATACCTTTTCACTATGAGCCCTCCGCCCCCAATTCCAAGAAGCAAACCTGAAGCAAATTCCACCCCTAAGCGTACATCTTCATCTTCTATGAACGGCGCAGCAATGAGTCCAACTCCACCTAGCATCCCGACACCGACAGAAAATTTTGTTGACCGCAAAAAGTTCATTATCAAAGCACCAATGGCATGCCCGGTCGGATCACTTTGAGTAACCGGATTTCCCCCACAATACCCATACGCATTCACCCCCCCTCCCCAAACGGACTCCAACTATCCGGGCTGTTAAATCGCATCAACACCGGGTTGAACTGCCGATAACCATTGCCCAAATGATAATGCCCGGTCACCGGATCTGGCCGTTCGCCGTTAAATCCGAGCAAACTAAGCAAGCCGTTTTCCGATGGGCGATGGCCGTAGGGTGTGTAGCCAAGGGGATGAGGTTGAGTCGCGTCGAGTGCGTTCAATACCGAACGTTGTTGGTCGGTCGCCAGCAGGGTGGTGTCGAGCTTGCCACTCTGGGACTGCTGTTGCGCCAGCAGCTGGTCGTCGTGCTGGAAGATGCTGAACTGCATCGCGCCTTGTATTTCAGTGGCCAGGCGGCTTTTGCAGTAAAAGCGCTGGATGCCGGCCTGCTCGTATGGCGTGTAATCAGCCAGGTGATCCAGCGGGTTATAGCGGTAGCGACACAGTACGGTTACGCGAGGGGAAGTAGGCATTTGGCTGAGCTCCGTGCAAGGTCCAAAAAGCTGGGCCTTTAGCATCGGAGTTTTTTCAAGTTGTGCCTACTAGCAGAACTGCTAGGGTTTTGGGCTCGGTGGTTTCAATTGAGGGATTGGCGACGTGGTGTTCCCCTTGACGTCAAAAGATCGCAGCCCGCGATCCTTTGAGGCCGGTATGCTCAGCCATTAATCAAGAGTCAAACCGGTGGCTGGGTCTCCAGCATCGACGGTCGCTGACTAACCTCTGCATACCAGCCGGCGAGCTTCGGATTGGCTGCGCGCCAGTTCAGGTCTGGATGACGGAAGTCCAGGTAGCCCAGAGCACAGGCGAGGCTGATGGCGGCGACGTCGAAATGGCAGGTGAGTTCGGCGATTGCATCGGCTTCGAATACGGCCAGGGCGCGGCGGATTTTGTCGCGTTGGGCTTCGAGCCATTCGGCCCAGTGTTTTTCCGGAGCGCGCAGGGCGACTTCGTATCGCACCAGCACTGCGGCGTCGAGGATTCCGTCGGCCATCGAGGCCAAAGTCAGGCGCCGCCAGCGGGCCGATCCGTCGCGGGGGATCAGCGGGTTGCCGACGTGCTGGTGGTCGAGGTAATCGAGTATCACTCGGCTGTCATGCAGTACGTTGCCGTCGGCCAGGCGCAGGGCCGGGATTTTGCCCAGGGGGTTGTCCTGATTGAGGGCTGCGTCCGGGCTGACCGGGCTCAGTTGGCTGTTTTGCAGCGCCACGCGGTTCAGTTGGCCGGTTTCGTGGAGCAGCACCATCACTTTGCGAACGTAGGGCGAGGCAGGGTTGTGGAACAACGTCATGGTGGGGGCGGACATGGTTTTTCTCACAGGATGGGCAGGGGGTCAGCCTATTAAGTTCTGTGGTGGCTGGCGAGGGGTTTGAATCTGGAAATGATTCGGTGGCTGTGAGGCAGCCATCGCGAGCAAGCTCGCTCCCACATTAGTTCTGGGTTGATCACACAATGGTGAAACGACGCAAATCAAATGTGGGAGCGAGCCTGCTCGCGATGGGGCCCTGTCAGACACCAAGAATTTCAGGCCCGGGCGCGCCCTTTGAACAATCCCCGCAACCCAATCATCGCCGGTACCCCCAAGCCAATCCAGCTCAATCCATCCCACACACCATCCCCGAGCAGTGCGGCGAACAGGCCGGCGGCAGTGAGCAGGCCGAGGATCATGGGCGTACCGAAGACCTTCCAGAAGTTCGATTGTCTGGGCTTCACGAGGCGGTTTCCACTTCAGCGATCACCGGTTTTGCCGCCTTGCGCCGCACTGCCCACAGATACACACCGCTGCCCAGAACGATGATGGTCAACACATCCAGCGCCGCCCAGAGGATTTTCATCGGCATGCCGCCGTAGTCACCGAAGTGCAGCGGTTGCGACATGCCCATGGCGTCCATGTACCACGGCCGTTCGGCGACGGCGGTGACCTGCAGGGTGCTGGCGTCGATCAATACCGGGGTCAGCAGGTGCGAGGTCAGGTGGGTGCTGCCTTTCATGAATACCGCATAGTGATGCTCGCTGGAAAACCGCGTGCCGGGGAAGGCGACGAAGTCCGGCTGCATGCCCGGCGCCACGCTTTTGGCAATCTCGAGCAAACGGCTGGCCGGTGCCAGTTGAGTCAGGGGTGGGGCGCCGCGATAAGGTTCGATCATTGCGCCGAGGCTTTCATTGCGCCAGGCGGCGATCAGCAGGTCGGCGCAGGCGCTGATCACCCCGGTCACACCGACCACCAAGGCCCAGGTCAGGGTGACCACGCCGATCAGGTTGTGCAGGTCGAGCCAGCGCAGCCGGGTGGATTTATTCTGACGGACGCTGGCGAATTTCAGCCGACGCATGAACGGCAGGTACAGCACCGTGCCGGAAATGATCGCCAGCACGAACAGTATCCCCATGAACGCCAGCAGCAACTTGCCCGGCAGACCGGCGAACATGTCCACATGCAGCCGCAGCATGACCATCATCAGGCCGCCGTTGGCCGAGGGAATTTCCAGCGCCTCACCGGTGCGGGCGTCGAGCATGAAGGTGTGGGACGAGTTGGGTTCGGTGCCGGCGGTGGGCGCCATGATCGCGATCACGCCGTTGGGGTCTTCTTCATCCCAACCGAAATACTGCATCACTTCGCCCGGCCGATGAGCCTCGGCGGCGCGCACCAGCTGCTGCAAGTCCAACTGCGGGGTGTCGGCCGGCAGCTGTTTGAGCTCGGGCGCGTCACCCAGCAGGTGATCGATCTCGTGATGAAAAATCAACGGCAAGCCGGTCAACGCCAGCATCAGCAGGAAGACGGTGCAGATCAGGCTGGTCCAGGTGTGGATAAAGGACCAGCGGCGGATGGTTTGGCTTTTCATGAATCATCCAGATGCAAAAGGGCCACGGTTATTTCGTGACCCTTGTTTTGCTGCGGTGGGGCTAGCGGATTACCACTTGTAGCTCACGCTGGCGACGACGTTACGTTCGTCGCCGTAGTAGCACCAGTAGCCGTCACAGGTCGACAAATAGTCCTTGTTGAAAATGTTCTTGGCATCCACCGCGAGCGACGCGCCTTTGAGGCTGTTGCTCAGGCGGCCCAGATCATAGTGAACCGACGCATCGTAGATGGTGTTGGAGCCGACATGGCCCAGCTCGGTGTTGGCCACATCGCCGTAAGTGTCGCCCACGTAGCGCACGCCGGCACCGACGCCGAAGCCGTCGAGCACGCCGTTATGCCAGGTATAGTCGCCCCACAGGGTCGCCTGGTTGCGTGGAATCTGCTGCATGCGGTTGCCTTTGCCGGCGCCTTCCAGGACTTCACTGTCGGTGTAGCTGTAAGAACCGATTACCTTAAGGTTGTCGGTTACATCGGCAGTGGCTTCCAGTTCAAGACCGCGAAGCTGGACCTCACCGGTCTGGCTGGTGACGTTGCCTTCAGTGACCTTCACATTCTTCTGGCGCAGATCGAATACGGCGGCAGTGAGCAACATCCTGCTCCCCGGAGGCTGATACTTGAGCCCCGCTTCGTATTGCCGGCCTTCTGTCGGTTTGAACGACTGCTCGGCACTGGCGGAAGCGCCGGTGGAGGGCTGGAACGACTCGGTGTAGGAGAGATAAGGCGTCAGGCCGCTGTCGAACACATAACTCAGGCCGGCATTGCCACTGAAGGCCTTGTCACGCTGGGTGTTGGTGGCATCGGTCTGGTTAAAGGTGGTACCGGTGTGTACCCAGTCCTCACGACCGCCGAGGGTCAGGCGCCATTTGTCCAGGGCGATCTGGTCTTGAACGTAGAGGCCGGTTTGTCGGGTCTTTTGCGCAAAGTCATTCATCGCAAAATAGGTGACGTTGGAGAAGTCCTGGCCATACACCGGCTTGTTCACATTGGTCGGCGGCACGCCCGAAAAGCCATAAAGCCATTGGTAGTTGGTGTTCGAGCGTTGATGATCCAGACCCAGCAGCAGGGTATGGCTCAGTTCACCGGTCTGGAAATCGGCCTGGAAGTTGTTATCCACCGCAAACTGGCTGATGTCTTCATTGACGATGCCGGTTTCACGGTTAAGGGTACCGTCGGCCTGTACCGTGTTGAACGTGGCGGCGTTGATGCCCTGGAACGACAGATCACTCTTGGTGTAACGCAGGTTCTGACGGAATTGCCAGACATCGTTCAGCCGATGATCGAAGGCGTAACCCAGCGCGTAGTAGGTGCGGTCGTAGAATTCCCAGTCCGGATCACCGAGGTTCTTGTGATGGGAAATCTTGCCGGCTGCCGACGGCAGTTTGGTGCCTTGCAGGGGCAGAAACTGCCCGGTAATACCGGTGTCGTCGCGGGTGTACTGCGAGATGAAGGTCAGGTGGGTATCGTCGTTGATATTCCAGGTCAGGCTGGGGGCGATGTTGTAGCGCTTGTCTGGAATGTGGTCGACCGGCGCATTGCTGTCGCGCACGGTGCCGCTGACACGGTAGAGAAACTGACCTTCATCATCGATCTTGCCGGTGCTGTCGAAGTTGATCTGTTTGTGTTCGTTGCTGCCGGCTTGCAGCTCGACTTGATGGCTGCTTTGCTCCTCCGGGCGACGGCTGACCATGTCCAGCATGCCGCCGGGTGGCGTCTGGCCGTAAACCGAAGAAGCCGGGCCGCGCAGTACCGTGATGCGCTCCAGGTTCCAGGGCTCGACCTTGGGATTGGAGAACGAGCCTTTGGGCAGTGGCAGGCCGTCGAGGAACTGGGTGGGCTCGAAGCCGCGAACCCTCAGCCAGTCGGCGCGGGAATCGGAGCCATAACCACTGCTGACGACTCCGGCGGTATAACGCAGTGCGTCATTGAGATTGAGGACCGAGCGATCGTCCATCTGCTCGCGAGTGATCACCGACATCGAGCGCGGCACTTCGACGATCGGGGTATCGGTCTTGGTACCGGCCGCGGTGCGGGTGGCGACGTAACCCTCTACCGGGCCCCAGGCGCTTTCGTAGCTTTCCTGGCCGGTGATGCTGGTTTCCGGCAGCGCCACAACGCCGTCCGGGATCGCCACCAGGCTGAACGTGCCGGCGCTGCTTTGTTCCAGTTGCAGGCCAGTGCCGCGCAAGGCTTCACGCAGGGCGCCGGCAGCGTCGAACTGGCCGTTGACCGGGGCCGAGGTTTTGCCCGAGGCCAGCGACGGATTCAGACTCAGGGCCAGGCCGGCTTGGCTGGCGATCTGGTTCAGGGTGCTGGCCAACGGCGCGGCCGGCAAGTTGTAGGCACGAACGCTGGACGCCTGTTCGGCGGCCATAACTTGGGTACCGGCCAACGGGGCGCAGAAGGCAATGGCGACGGCCAACAGACTGGGGCGCAACAAGGTGTCTAGCGAGCGGGACATACAGCGGCTCCTGAATGGAAATATTTCTCAATTGCCTATGTGCCGGACGAGATTCAAAAAGTGATAGGGCTGATTGAAAATAATTTAGATTCAGGAAACAGCTGGGTACAAATGGATGGAGTGTCGATCACCCTCTGTGGCGAGGGGGCTTGCCCCCGCTGGGGCGCGAAGCGGCCCTAAAACCGGCTACCACATTGGGTCAGGGCACACCGCATTCTCAGGTTTTACGCCTGCTGCGCAGGCGAGCGGGGGCAAGCCCCCTCGCCACAGCAAGCTCCCTCGCCACAAGGGGATCTGCGTTCAGGGTTTGGTCTCAGCCCTGGCCACCACTGTCACCCACCATGGCGTGTGCTGTTCGATCTGAACTGGCAGGGTCGGCAACAGGGCGGTCAGCGCCAGGTCGGTGTCGTGCAGCGGGAAGCTGCCGGTGATTCGCAGGTCCGCCACTTGCGGCGCGATGCCCAGATGGCCGCGGCGATAACGGCTGAGTTCGTTGACCAGATCCCCCAGCCGGGCGTTATCCACCACCAGCATGCCGCGGGTCCAGGCGTCGGCCCCCGGGTTCAGCGCCAGCAGCGGACCAAGGCCGTCGCGGCGCATCAACACTTGCTGGCCTTCACGCAGAATCTGTTCGGCCACACTGGATTGCGGATGCGCGGCCACGGCCGATTGCAACACGCTCAGCCGCGTGCCTTGCTCTTCGAGCTTGACCAGGAACCGCGTACCCAGCGCGCGCATCTTGCCTTCGCGGGTTTCGACGATAAATGGCCGGGCATCGTTGTGGCCGGTTTCGATGAGGATTTCACCTTCCAGCAGCACGATTCGCCGCTGTTTCTCATCGAAGCGCACATCCAGCGCGCTGTGGGTGTTGAGATTGATCAGCGTGCCATCGGCCAGCCGCAGGGTGCGTTGCTCGCCGGTAGCGGTGCGTTGGTCGGCCAGCCAGTAGTCGAGTGGTAGATAACGTTCACCGGCGAATAATGCCAGACCGCAGACCAGCGCCACACTGGCCAGGCTGCTGCCAAGCTTGCGTACTCGCCGGCGAATGCTTTCGCGTGATTGCAGCAAGGCCGTGCGGGCCGGGCCGCTGGCGACACTGAAACGTTGATCGAGCATGCCCAGCTGCCGCCAGGCGCGAGCGTGTTCCTCGGCGGCAGCGTGCCACTTGGCGAATTCTTCGCGCTCTATGGCGCTGCCGTCGCCGGAGTCCAGCGACAGTTGCCAGGCGATGGCCGCATCCAGGACCCGGGCCGAGACCGGTTTGGAGCTGACCGGGCTCATGCCGGTTCACCGTACAGTGCGATGTAGCACTGACGAATGCCCTGGGCCAGATACTGCCGCACTCGAGGCACGGACACCCCGAGGCGCTCGGCGATTTCGGCGTGGCCCAGGCCATCGATACGATTAAAGAGGAAGGCCGCACGGGCCTTGCTCGAGAGTTGGCCGAGCAGGCGATCGATGGCCTTGAGGTCTTCGAGGATCAGCTGCTGTTCTTCCAAAGAGGGTTGTTCGCCCACCGGGATCAGCATCAGTTCGGTGAGGTAGGCCTGTTCCAGCGCGGCGCGGCGGAAGTAGTCGAACAGCAGGCCTTTGGCGATGGCCACCAGAAACGCCCGCGGTTCGCGCGGGGTTTTCAGTTCGTCACGGCCCAGCAGGCGGACGAAGGTGTCCTGGCTAAGGTCTTCGGCCCGTTGCGGACAGGCCACATTGCGCCGCAGCCAGGCCAGCAGCCAGCCGCGATGGTCGCGGTATAACGCGCCGACAAGCTCACTGTGAGGACTTTGGGCTGACGACACGAAACATCACCAATCGAGAAGTTTAAACTAACGAGAATTATTCGCGATTGTGTCAGAGGTGGGAGATGTAAGCAATTGGCGCTGGTCGGGTGGGGGCTGGACTCAGGAGTGTGGCGAAATCCTGTGGCGAGGGAGCTTGCTCCCGCTGGGGCGCGAAGCGTCCCTAAAATCGGCCACCGCGTTTTATCAGGTGAATCGGATTGACCGGTTTTACGACTGCTGCGCAGCCGAGCGGGAGCAAACTCCCTCGCCACAGGGGTTCACGGTGTCTTCAGAACGAATGCGCCTGCTTGCGACGCTTCCACTGGATCAGGCGCTGTTGCAGGTTCAGCGGGCTGTGAATCTGCTGCTGCCGCGCGCGGCTGAACAGGATCAGTGCCAGCTCTGCAGTGGCCAGCGCATCGGCACTGGCGTGGTGGCGTTCGCCAACCTGCAGTTTGAAGTAGTCGATCCATTGATCCAGCCCCGCTTTGCTGACGTGCGCTCGGGGGCAGAGCAACGGCGCCATGTCTGCGACATCGAGAAACGTGTGCTGCAAGCGATAACCCAGGCTGTCCTTCAAAGCCCGCCCGAGCATGTGCTGATCGAACGGTGCATGAAAGGCCAGCAGCGGACTGTCGCCGACGAACTCCATGAAGTCGAGCAAGGCTTCGGCCGGATCGCTCCCGGCGGCAATCGCGCTGGGACCCAGACCATGGATCAATACGCTGGGGCTAAGCTTGTGGTCTTCGCGCTGCAAGGTTTGTTCGAATTGCTGGCTGAAGTCGATCGCCCCATCTTCGATCACGACCGCGCCGATGGACAGCACCACGTCCTTGTTCAGGTTAAGCCCGGTGGTTTCCAGATCCATTACCACCCAGCGCTGCTCGCGCAGACTGCATTCGCTCATTTCCGGGGCGGCTATCAAGTGCTCCAGGCGCTGTTGCTGCTCGAGCGTCAGTTTCGGGCCATCAGGCCGTAGCCAGGAGAACAGGCTCATAGTTGATACCGCAGCGCCAGGCTGCTTTGCAGTCGTTGGGCCTGGCGCAGGGATTCACGCAGGATTCGCCGATCCAGGTGATTGAGGCTGTCGGGGTCGACCCGGTTGGAGTAAGGCAGGTTCTCGCGGGTTTGCAGTTGATGCTGTTGCATGCGGGTTTGCTGAATGAAGTGGTAGGCCTCCTCGTACGCTGCACCGTCCAGCCGTTCGATGACATCTCGGGCGACCAATTGCTGCAAGCGTTCCAGCGTATTGTTGGCTTCGATGCCGTTGGCCAGGGCCAATAGCCGGGCGCCGTCGACGAAGGGGGTGAGGCCCTGCACTTTCAGGTCGAGGGTGGCTTTCTCGTTACCTTTGCGGGTCAAGACAAAGTCGCGGAAACGCCCCACCGGCGGACGCTGGCGCAAGGCGTTCTCGGCCATCATGCGCTGGAACAGGCGGTTGTCGGCGACCTGGTCGAGAATCTCGTGGCGCAATTGCTCGCAGCCTTGTTCATCGCCCCAGACTACCCGCAAGTCGAAATAGATGGTCGAACTCAGCAGATTTTCCGGCGTCGCTTCACGGATAAACGCCGCGAAACGTCGTGCCCATTCAGAGCGGGACAGGCACAGCTCGGGGTTGCCCGCCATGATGTTGCCCTTGCACAGGGTGAAACCGCACAGCGCCAGGCTCTGATTGATCTGCTGCGCCAATGGCAGCAACTTGCCGCGGATTTCGGCGGCGTGGGCGGCGTCTCTGGCCTCGAAGAGGATGCCGTTGTCCTGATCGGTATGCAGCGTCTGCTCGCGACGACCTTCGCTGCCGAAACACAGCCAGCTGAAGGGCACGCCGGGGTCGCCTTTCTCGGCCAGGGTCAGTTCGATGACCCGGCACACGGTATGGTCGTTGAGCAGAGTGATGATGTGGGTGATCTGGGTCGAGGACGCGCCATGGGCGAGCATGCGTTCCACCAATTGGCCGATTTCGCCGCGAATCGCCACCAGGTGGTCCACCCGAGGCGCGTTGCGGATGGTTCGCGCCAGGTGCACCAGGTCGACCCGTTGCAGGGAAAACAGATCGCGCTCCGAGACCACGCCGCAAAGGCGATGATCTTTGACCAGGCAGACATGGGCGATATGCCGTTCGGTCATGGCAATCGCCGCATCGAACGCACTGTGATCCGGTGTCAGGGAAAACGGCGCCTGGGTCATGTGCCGTTCGATGCCCTGGCTGAAATCACTGGTGCCATCGGCGACTACCTGGCGCAAGTCGCGCAGAGTGAATATGCCGACCGGGGCCTTGTCCTCGTCGACCACCACAATGCTGCCGACCTGTTGCTCGTGCATCAGGGTCACGGCTTCACGCAACGGTGTCGTCGGGCTGCAGGACACCGGATGACGCATGGCCAGTTCACCCAGACGGGTATTGAGCGAATACTGGGTGCCGAGGGTTTCCACGGCTTTTTGCTGAACTTGCTGGTTGACCTGATCGAGCAGGCTGCTGACCCCGCGCAGGGCGAAGTCACGGAACTCGCTGGACAGCGCGAACAGCTTGATAAAGGCCGGCTTGTTCAGTTGCAGGCAAAACGTGTCGTCGGCCGCCAGGTGTTCGGTACGGGTCGCGCGTTCGCCGAGCAGCGCGGCAAGCGGAAAACACTCGCCCGTGGCGATGTCGAAGGTGGTTTCGGTGCCGCCCTTGGCGGTATGTGGGCGCTCACCGACGACTCGCCCTTGTTTGACAATGTAGAAGTGCTCAACCGTCCCGTCAGCGGGCTTGATGATGCTGTCGCCCGGTGCATAGAAGCGCAGTTGGCATTGCTCGACCAGGTAGGCCAGGTGAGCATTTTCCATCTGATTGAAGGGCGGGAACCGTTGCAGAAACTGCATGGTGCCGTGGATGTTCTGCAACACCGCGGTTTTCCCTGCCTGGGTGAAGGCATCCGCTTTATTCATAACCATTACCGCAGCTTTTTTGGAGTTGTTGTCGAGTCATCAGTCATCCTCGGCCCCTCTGCGCCGGGTGCCCATTGGACGTAAGTCTAAGGGTCTGTTGACGTTTGGTGGCTCGCCACCAAACGTCAACAGACCCTAGGTAGCCAGCAAGTAAATCGAAGTTTCGGAGAAACCCTACAGAACAGATGCAAAAACTGTCATAAGCTCTAATTGAAGCTATCCGACGAAGTGCGCATTGAAGGTCTGTTTGGTGATGTCTGAGCCTTTGCCAAGGGACTGATTTGAAAACCCAGAGAAATGTATGTCCGACCACGATATTTTGACTGATGCCGAGCGCGAAGCGCTCAGCGCCGTCATGCTGGAGCCTGATCTGCCGCCGCAGCGGGTACTGATTGCCGATGACGATAAGGACGCGCGCGAGCTGCTGGCGCAGATCCTCGGCCTTGATGGCATTCGTTGCCTGACTGCGGCCAACGGCAAAGCGGCGCTGGCACTGTTGGACTCGAACAAATCGATTGGTCTGCTCATCACGGACCTGCGCATGGCTCCATGCGGTGGCCTGGACCTGATACGTCAGGTGCGGGAGTCGGAGCGGGCGGCGTTGCCGATCATTATCATTTCCGGGGACGCCGATGTCCGCGACGCCATCGCCGCCATGCATTTAAGCGTGGTGGATTTCCTGCTCAAGCCGATCGATACCGGCAAGTTGTTGGCGTTGGTCAAGCATGAGCTGGGGATCAATCCGTAGATATTCCCTATCAGATTGCTGTACTACCGAATGGCTCATAGTACTTGGCATGCTTTAGCCGTCAAATATGTTTGGCTGCATTAATGTTTTCTTTAAGTTTCGAGAAATAACAATTCACAAATAAGTAACTCCTCCGCTCATTCAGTTCGGTTATCTTTGTGAAACTTTAAAGGATGCCTTGCAGTCGCCGTCCATTGTTTTCCTGGGCAAACAAGCGGTATTCCAGTGCTTGATATTAATGCGCTACGCCAAGCAACTGTTTGTATTTTTTTATTTCCAGAACGGGGTGACTAACCTGCAGTTGGTTTTTCGTGGACGACTGACTGGGTGGTGTGCTTTTGCCTGGATCCTGAGCTTATAATAAAACCATTACAGGAAATGTCACGATGAAAATGGATTTTCGAGACCTGCTTCTGATTGTTGCTGTTACTGTTATGTGGGGTAGTAATTTCTCGGTAATTGATATCAGTCTCGATGGCATCGATCCATTCATGTTGACAGCATTACGTTTCACTTTCTGCGCATTCCCTCTGGTGTTTTTTATTGATAAGCCAAAGAATATAAGTTCCACCGTTATAGCACTGTACGGTTTGTTGTTTGGGGTCGGGATGTGCTGGCTTATGAATTACGGTATGTTTCTCGGTGTAAGTGCGGGGGTGACTTCTCTGCTCTTACAGTTCAGCGCCTTTTTTACCGTAATCTGGGGTGTGCTGCTGTTCGGGGAGAAAATGACGGCGATCCATGTCACTGGCATTCTTATGGCGTTGGTTGGGTTGCTGTTCATCTTTCATGTGACTGAGGGCGACACTCAGGACCTGGGCTTGTTTCTAGTGTTGCTGGCGGCGTTGTGCTGGAGCCTTTGTAATGTGCTGGTCAAAAAAAGCAACGTGGTCGATATGTTTTCCTTTGTCGTCTGGTCAAGTCTTTATGCAATGCCGCCGTTGTACCTGATGACTTACTGGGTCAAAGGGGTTGCGCCTTTTCAGGCGTTGCTGGTGGATATCAAGGGGGCGGTAGTTCTATCCATTTTGTTTCAAGCGTATGTGGCGACGATTTTCGGTTATTGGGTCTGGAACCGTCTGATGAGGAAATACCCGGCCAGTCAGGTTGCGCCACTGTCTGTGATAGTGCCGATTTCAGGCATCGTGACCTCATGGTATGTGCTTGATGAACCTATAGGCTCTGAGAAATTGTTCGCCCTGGTGCTTACAGTCATGGGCATTGCCTTGTTTATCAATGCGCAGCGGGTGGCGAATTACATCATGGCTAACGCCATACGCTACAAGAAGTAATCCGGCGTCTGCGTAGCGTCCTGAAAGAAAAATCCCCCGGGCTTTTACCTCCGGGGGATTTTTGTCGAGTTGACGGGGTTTACAGACCGTTCCTGGCCTTGAACTCGCGACGGCGACGGTGCAGGACCGGCTCGGTGTAGCCGTTTGGCTGTTTGGTGCCTTCGACCACCAGTTCGACGGCTGCCTGGAAGGCAATGTTGCTGTCGAAATCAGGAGCCAACGGACGGTACAACGGGTCGTTGGCGTTCTGCCGGTCGACCACTGGCGCCATGCGCTTGAGGCTTTCCAGCACTTGGGCTTGATTGACGATGCCGTGGCGCAACCAGTTGGCGATGTGCTGGCTGGAGATACGCAGCGTGGCACGGTCTTCCATCAGGCCGACGTCGTTGATATCCGGTACTTTTGAACAACCCACGCCCTGGTCGATCCAGCGCACCACGTAACCGAGGATGCCTTGGGCGTTGTTGTCCAGTTCGTTCTGGATTTCTTCGGCCGACCAGTTGGTGTTGCTCGCCAACGGGATGGTCAGGATATCGTCAACTGACGCGCGACCACGCTTGGTCAGTTCGGCCTGACGGGCGAATACATCGACCTTGTGGTAGTGCAGTGCGTGCAGTGCAGCAGCGGTCGGCGAAGGCACCCAGGCGGTGTTGGCGCCGGCCAGCGGGTGAGCGATTTTCTGCTCGAGCATCGCGGCCATCAGGTCGGGCATGGCCCACATGCCTTTACCGATCTGGGCCCGCCCTTGCAGACCGGTGCTCAGGCCGATATCGACGTTCCAGTCCTCGTAGGCGCTAATCCACTTCTCCGCCTTCATGGCTGCTTTACGCACCATCGGCCCAGCTTCCATGGAGGTATGGATTTCGTCGCCCGTACGGTCGAGGAAGCCGGTGTTGATGAACACCACGCGCTCGCTGGCCGCCTTGATGCAGGCCTTGAGGTTGACCGTGGTACGCCGCTCTTCGTCCATGATGCCGACTTTGAGGGTGTTGCGCGGTAACTCGAGGACTTCTTCAATGCGACCGAACAGCTCGTTGGTGAACGCCGCTTCTTCAGGGCCGTGCATTTTCGGTTTAACGATGTAGACCGAACCGGTGCGGCTGTTTTTGCGCGAGTTGTTGCCGTTGAGGCTGTGAATCGCCGCGAGACTGGTGATCAAGCCGTCGAGAATCCCTTCAGGGACTTCATTGCCGTCCTTGTCGAGGATCGCGTCGATGGTCATCAGATGGCCAACGTTACGCACGAACAACAGGGAACGGCCGTGCAGGCTCAGTTCGCTGCCGTCGAGCGCGGTGTAGCGGCGGTCGGCGTTCATGGTGCGGATAAAGGTCTTGCCGCCCTTGGACACTTCTTCCGACAGGTCGCCCTTCATCAGGCCGAGCCAGTTGCGGTAGATCACCACTTTGTCATCGGCATCGACCGCGGCGACCGAGTCTTCGCAGTCCATGATGGTGGTCAGCGCCGCTTCCATCAGCAGGTCTTTGATGCCGGCAGGGTCGGTCTGGCCGACCGGGGTGCTGGCGTCGATCTGGATTTCGAAATGCAGGCCGTTGTTTTTCAGCAGGATCGCGGTCGGTGCAGCGGCGTCGCCGTGGAAGGCGATCAGCTGTGCGTCGTTGCGCAAGCCAGTGTTGCTGCCGCCCTTGAGGCTGACCACCAGTTTGCCGTCAACGATCTTGTAGCCGGTGGAGTCGACGTGGGAGCCGACCGCCAACGGTACGGCTTCGTCGAGGAAGGCGCGGGCGAAGGCAATGACCTTATCGCCACGGAGCTTGTTGTAGCCTTTGCCTTTCTCTGCACCATCGGCTTCGCTGATGGCATCAGTACCGTACAACGCGTCGTACAGCGAACCCCAACGGGCGTTCGAGGCGTTGAGGGCGAAACGGGCATTCATCACCGGGACGACCAGTTGTGGACCGGCCATGCGGGCGATTTCGTCGTCGACGTTTTGCGTCGTTACCTGGAAATCCGCCGCTTCTGGCAGCAGATAACCGATGTCTTGCAGAAAGGCTTTGTAGGCCACGGCGTCATGCGCCTGATCGGCACGAGACTGGTGCCAGGCATCGATACGCGCCTGGATGTCGTCGCGTTTGGCGAGTAGGGCTTTGTTCTTCGGCGCCAGGTCATGAATGACCTTGTCGGCACCGCCCCAGAACTTATCGGCGGTGAGACCGGTACCGGGAATGGCTTCGTTGTTCACGAAGTCGAACAGGACTTTGGCGACCTGCAGGCCACCGACTTGAACGTGTTCAGTCATTGCTTGCCTCACTCTGCTCAGCTATTTCGCTTTTCAGCTCTTCAATTTAACAATGAAGCCTCTGGCCATTTAAACCACAAACCCCCGCACCAGTACATGCCATTGCTGGCGGCTGGGTGGGTCCAATCAACGGCTCGGAGCTTTGCTGACGGGGCTTTTCGGGGTTGTGATGGCGCCTGGGCAGACATCGATCCAACGTTATGTAGTGCGCGCTGCGGCATACTACATGATGAATAGCGGTTGTGAAAATTAGACTAATTACGTCGTTTAGCGACTTAAGCCAGCTGTATGGTCACACTGGGGAATGCGATGTTCTCAAAAAACTATTGGATTGTTCCAGAAAAATATAAAAACAGTACACGATTTGTTTTTCTGCAAATGAAATGGGGCGGTGCGTAAAACCCGCTTCTGTAGGAGCGAGCTTGCTCGCGATGATCGCTAACGGTAGCGAGGGGCGCCTGAATCACCGTAGCGCTCTCGGGTTCATCGCGAACAAGCTCGCTCCCACAGGGCATGCCGGTGAGGCTTGCCTATACTTCCCCTTCTATTACAAAAGTCACGACAAGAGGGCTATGCCATGGACCATCTCGTACTTACCGTATTCGCCCCGGATAAACCCGGCCAGGTCGAGCGCATTGCCCAATGCATTGCCGAGCACGGCGGCAACTGGCTGGAAAGTCGCATGTCACGCATGGCCGGACAATTTGCCGGAATCCTGCGGGTTGGCGTGCCGGCCGAGGCTTATGACGAACTGGTGGATGCGCTGCAAGGGCTGTCGGCGCAGGGTATCCGCGTGCTGATTGCCGAAAGCGGCATCGAGCAATCCTGCACCTGGAAGCCGATCGCCATGGAGTTGGTGGGTAATGACCGCCCGGGGATTGTGCGCGACATCACCCGCTTATTGAGCGAGCAGGGAGTAAACCTGGAGCGATTGGTGACCGATGTGCGTCCGGCGCCCATGAGCAGCGAGCCGCTGTTCCATGCCGAGGCAATTCTGGCGGTGCCACTAACCTTATCCCTCGACGTCTTGCAGGCGCGCCTGGAAACCCTTGCGGACGATTTAATGGTGGAATTGGTATTACGCAGCGAGGTGTAAAGCTGAGGTAACAGTTATCCAAGTAAAACCTGCGCCTGCCTGTGGATAACCTGTAGAGACGCGCCGCCAGCCCAGGCTGGCCGGGGCTCTTCAAGAATTGAGCAAAAAACGAACAGTTTCAAGGGCTTGTGCACAAACGGCGGGGATCAGTCTGTGGATAACCTTGGGGCGGATGCTTGCAGGCCACGTGGATCATGGCCTGCATAGCTTTGTGCATTTTTTGATCAGGCGCGGCGGCGCAGGCTGATCCAGGCGTCCACGCTGTATATCGCCAGTCCGGCCCAGATAAATATGAATGCAACCAGGGTACTTGAGGACAAGTGCTCGCCAAACAGCAGAACCGCCTGCAACAGTACCAGGGTAGGGGCCAGATATTGCAGGAAGCCCAAAGTGGTGTAGGGCAAGTGCCGCGCGGCGGCGTTGAAACAGACCAGTGGTACCAAGGTGATCGGGCCGGCAGCTACCAGCCACCAGGCTTCGGAGGTGGTCCAGAACTCGGCCTGGGCACTGCTTGCGCCGGGGTTGAGCAATAGCCAGCCAAGAGCAATCGGCACCAGCATCCAGGTTTCCACCACCAACCCGGGCAAGGCCTTGACCGGAGCCTGCTTGCGGATCAGCCCGTAGAAGCCAAACGTCAGCGCCAGCACCAGCGAGACCCAGGGCAGGCTGCCCACTTGCCAGACTTGCTGCGCCACGCCGACCGCAGCCAGCCCCACCGCCAGCCACTGCATGCGCCGCAGCCGCTCGCCGAGCAACAGCATGCCCAGCAGCACGTTCACCAAGGGGTTGATGTAATAACCGAGGCTGGCTTCGAGCATGCGACCGTTATTCACCGACCAGACATAGGTCAGCCAGTTGGCTGCGATCAGCGTGCCGCTCAAGGCCAGAATCGCCAGTCGCCGCGGGTTCTCCCGCAACTCGCGCCACCAGCCCGGATGTTTCCAGACCAGCAACAGCAAGGCGCCGAACAGCGCGGACCAGAGCACCCGGTGGATGATGATCTCTATGGCGGGCACATTGGCGATGGCTTTGAAGTAGAGCGGGAACAGGCCCCAGATGATGTAGGCGGTCAGGCCCAGAATGTACCCGCGACGCGGGTTGGCGGCTTGCATGCAGAGTCCTTGCTTAGGCAGCTAACGGTCAGAGCGGCCATTGTAAGGAGGTTGTATAGATGTGTCGTGCCTGAAAGCAAAGATCGCAGCCTGCGGCAGCTCCTACGCCGACCGGTACAACCGCGAAATGACGGATGTACGAGATTCTGTAGGAGCTGCCGCAGGCTGCGATCTTTTGCTCTTGAATCAGAACAACTTCAGCGGTTCTTCATTCAACGCGGAAAGCTGTTCACGCAACGCCAGCACCTGATCACCCCAATACCGCTCGGTACCAAACCACGGGAAGCTGCGCGGGAACGCCGGATCATCCCAGCGGCGGGCCAGCCAGGCGCTGTAGTGCATCAGACGCAGAGCGCGCAACGGTTCGATAAGTGCCAGTTCACGCGGGTCGAAGTCATGGAACTCGCGGTAGCCATCCATCAGTTCCGACAGCTGGCCCAGGCATTCGTGACGGTCACCGGCGAGCATCATCCACAGATCCTGCACTGCCGGGCCCATGCGGCAGTCGTCGAGGTCGACGATGTGGAACATTTCATCGCGGCACATCATGTTGCCGGGGTGACAGTCGCCATGCATGCGGATGTTCTGGTGTGGCGTGGCCTGGTAGACCTCTTCCACTCGCTTGAGCAGATCCCGGGCGACCGACTCGTAGGCCGGGAGCAAGCTGCGAGGCACGAAATTGCCTTCGAGCAGGGTATTGAGCGAGTCATGGCCGAAGTTCTTCACGCCGAGGGCTTCGCGGTGTTCGAACGGGCGGGTGGCGCCAACCGCATGCAAGCGGCCGAGCAATTGCCCGAGGCGATACAGCTGATCCAGGTTGCCGGGCTCTGGCGCGCGGCCGCCACGGCGAGGGAACAGGGTGAAACGAAAACCGGCGTGTTCGAACAGGCTTTCACCGTTGTGGATCATCGGCGCGACGACCGGCACATCGCACTCGGCGAGTTCGAAGGTGAAGCGGTGTTCTTCGAGGATCGCCTCGTTGGTCCAGCGTTGTGGGCGGTAGAACTTGGCAATCAGCGGCTCGGAGTCGTCGATGCCGACCTGATAAACACGGTTTTCGTAGCTGTTCAGCGCCAGAATGCGGGCATCGCTGAGAAACCCGATGCTTTCAACAGCATCGAGTACCAGATCGGGGGTAAGGGTTTCAAACGGATGGGCCATGCTGACTCCTGCGCGCAGCAGGCTGCCGCGTCCGGCCAGACATGGTAGCGCAAAGCAGGCTGAATTGATCGTTGCGGCTAAGTGCATTACCTGTGGCGAGGGAGCTTGCTCCCGCTCGGCCGCGAAGCGGTCGTACTACATTCAACTGCGTTCAGTCAGACAAACGGTATTTACCGGACTGTGACCGCTTCGCGCTCAAGCGGGAGCAAGCTCCCTCGCCACAGTAGAGTCAGGCGCCGACGATCCCGCCATCTTCACGGGTGATCGCCATCACCGACGACCTCGGCTTGCCGTTCGGCAAATGCTCGGGGAAGGTCGAACCGCCGTTCTCGCCTGGGTGCTGAATGCCGACGAACAGGGTTTTCTGATCCGGCGAAAAGCTGATGCCGGTCACTTCGCATCCTACCGGGCCGACCATGAACCGTCGGATTTCGCCGCTCACCGGATCGGCGCAAAGCATCTGATTGTTGCCCATCCCGGCGAAGTCGCCGCTGTTGCTGGCGTCGCCGTCGGTAAGGATCCACAGCCGGCCAGCGTCGTCGAAACCCAGGCCGTCGGGGCTGTTGAACATGTTCTGCGGGGTGATGTTCGACGAGCCGCCTTTCAGCGTACCGGCATGCACCGCAGGATTACCCGCGACCACAAACAGATCCCAGGAAAAACTTATCGCCCCATGGTCGTCACTGGATTCCTGCCAGCGCAGAATCTGTCCGTAGACGTTCTTCTCCCGCGGGTTCGGGCCGCCAACCGGCTGGCCGTCTTCGCCGCGCTTGGCGTTGTTGGTCAGGGTGCAGTAGACCTGGCCATCTTTCGGGCTGACGACTATCCATTCCGGGCGGTCCATGCGCGTGGCGTTGACCACGCTGGCAGCGAGCCGGGCGTGGATCAATATCTCGGCCTGATCGGCAAATCCACTGCTGGCGTCGATGCCGTTTTTACCATGGGTCATTTCGATCCACTGACCCTGACCTTTTGGATGGTCGGGGTTGCTGTCGCCAGCGTCGAAACGTGCGACGTACAGCGTGCCGTGATCCAGCAGGTCGCGGTTGGCTTGCGGATCCTGATGATTGATCTTGTCGCGGCTGATGAATTTGTAAATGAACTCACCGCGTTCATCGTCACCCATGTAGACCACGGCGCGCCCGTCGCCGGTCTCGGCCAGTGCGGCGTTTTCATGCTTGAAACGGCCCAGGGCGGTACGTTTTACCGGGGTCGATTGCGGGTCGAATGGGTCGATCTCGACGATCCAGCCATGGCGGTTGAGCTCATTGGGGTTTTTTGCCAGGTCGAAGCGTGGGTCGTGTTGGTGCCAGTTAATCTCTTTGCTGGTGGCCACCGCGCCATAGCGTTTTTGCGCAGCGTCGAATTTCAGCTCGGGGTTGTTGCTGCCAAAGCAGTCGGTGAAGTTCTCTTCACAGGTCAGATAAGTGCCCCACGGGGTTTTGCCGTTGGCGCAGTTCTGGAAAGTGCCGAGGACTGTATTGCCCTGCGGGTCGGCACTGGTTTTCAGCAACTCATGCCCGGCGGCCGGACCGCTCACACGCAATGGCGAGTTGCCGTGGATGCGGCGGTTGTAGTTCGAGCCCTGGACAAATTGCCAGTGGCCACTCTTGCGTTGCACCTCGATGACCGACACACCTTCGCAGGCCAGCGCCTTGTGCACATCCGCCGCCGACTGCGGCATACCACCATGGGGGTAAAGGTAGCGGTAGTTGGTGTATTCGTTGTTGATTGCTATCAGCGCCCGGTCATGATCGTCGGGGAAGGCGAACAGGCTCATGCCGTCGGTGTTATCGCCGAACTGGACTTCCTGGGCCTGGGCCGTGCCATTGCCGCTGGGGTCGAACGCCGGTCCGTCCTTTTGCAGAGGTTGCCCCCAGCTGATCAGCACCGACGATTTATAACCTGGCGGCAGGCTGATGGTGTCGCTGGTGGCGGCGGCAATGCTGTTGAAACCCAGCAGCTTGCTGGAGCCGGTACTGACACCGGCGGCCAGTACGCTGCGGCTCAGTAGGTTCCCGCCCAGAAACATGGCCGCGCCGCACAGGGCGCCGGCACTGATGAAGCCACGGCGGCTGAGGCCGACGATGTTTTCGAGGTCGGTGGGCTGGTTTTCTTCTAGTAATTTCACATCAAGCTCCCTGCAGGTTTTTGAAGACACCTTAAAGAGAGTCGATGACGGAAATGTTGCAGCGGGATTTCTACAGCGGGGTGCCCAGCAATACGTTGGACGCTGCGAACTGCACCAACACCGCTTTCCCGGCCGTCAGCGCCAAAGTTCTCAGATGTAACGGCTCGGCCAATGCGCACAAGGTCTGGCCATTAGGCAGGGCGATACGTACTTCGCTGGGCCCGTCTTCGGCGTCGAGAATCTCTACGATGCTGCCGCCCAGGCAATTGTGCCCGGCGGTTGCGGCTTGATCGATGGCCAGCAAGTCCAGCCAACCGGCCTTGATCAGCGCCACCACTTCAGTACCCATATCCAGCTCCAGACGCAGGGTGCTGTCATGGGTGATCTGCGCCTGGATCCTCAGCCCTTCGGCCAGTTCCAGGCTGATCAGGTCATTGCGCCCCTGACTGTCGATAGCCACGACCTTGCCGTGCAGTTGGTTGCGGGCGCTGGTTCTGAGCATCAAGCGGCCGAGCAGATCCAGGTCGCTGGCGTCTTCGGCGGCTTCCAGCACCTGGGCCTGCAACGTTTGCAGACGTTGATAGAGTCGCAACACCCGTTCACCTTCGCTGGATAACTTCGCTCCACCACCGCCCTTGCCGCCGACGCTGCGCTCGACCAAGGGCTTCTGCGCCAGGTTGTTCAACTCATCGATGGCGTCCCAGGCAGCCTTGTAGCTCAAGCCCGCACTTTTCGCGGCGCGGGTGATCGAGCCTTGCTCGGCAATGTGCTGCAGCAAGGCAATGCGCTGCGGGCGACGGACGATGTGTTGGGTCAAAAGCGTGGGCAAGGACATGGCGGCGCGCTACGAGCTGTGATGATGGGATCGGACGTTGGCGGCTTGGCGCTTGAGAGTCAAGTCAGGCCTGATCGCCAGGTTTTGGAGTTCTGGCCAGACAGTAGACGTCGACCTGTCTGGCTCCGCCATTCATCAACAAGCGGGCCAGGTATTCGGCAGTGGCGCCGGTGGTCAGCACGTCGTCGACCAGTGCCAGATGGCGGTCTGCAATCTGCGCATCAGGCGCCAGGGCAAAGGCCGTTCGCAGGTTGCGCCGGCGCGCCTCGGCGTTCAGTTCCTGTTGCGCGGTGGTGTCTTGAGTGCGCAGCAATACACGTTCTTCGCAGGGGATCTTCAAACTGTCGCTGAGCCAGTGGGCGAGCATCGCCGCCTGGTTGTAACCGCGCTCGCGCAGGCGCTTGTTCGATAAAGGAACAGGGATCAGGGCATCGGGCCGGGTGAGGTCTTCATCGAAGCGATGGTGCAGCGATTGGCCAAGAAGTTCGGCCAGCAAACGACCAATCGGCCACTTTGCCCGATGCTTGAAGCGGGTGATCAAACTGTCGATCGGAAAGCCGTAAGCCCAGGGCGCTACGACCTGGGCAAAGGCCGGCGGCTTTTTCAGGCATTGGCCGCAAGTCAAACCCGCCATGGGCAAGGGCAGGGCGCAAACCTGGCACTGATCACCGAGCCAGGGCAGCTCGCTTTCACAGGGGGTGCAGATCGGGTGAGGGGTATCGGTGGATTCGTCGCAGAGCAAACAGTGCTGGTTGTTTTTTAACCAGATGTAAACCGGTCCGATGTATCGTGGTTGACAGCGCATGACTCTTCCTTAAATATGCCGAACATCCGTGTCGCGCCTGTGGGTATTACTGACCGCAGCCGCTTGCCAAGCATAAAACAAGGGAATCAGCCGATGAGCGCCAGTATCACCGCCAAATTGCGTCACGATTGGTCGTTAGCCGAAGTCAAGGCGCTGTTCGTTCAGCCCTTCAATGACCTGTTGTTCCAGGCGCAGACGGTGCACCGCGCGCATTTCGACGCCAACCGGGTACAAGTCTCGACACTGCTGTCGATCAAGACCGGTGCCTGCCCGGAAGATTGCAAATATTGTCCGCAGTCCGGTCACTACAACACCGGCCTGGAAAAAGAAAAGCTGATGGAAGTGCAGAAGGTCCTCGAAGAGGCCGCTCGCGCCAAGGCCATTGGTTCAACCCGTTTCTGCATGGGCGCGGCCTGGAAACATCCGTCGGCCAAAGACATGCCCTACGTGCTGGAAATGGTCAAAGGCGTGAAAGCCATGGGCCTGGAAACCTGCATGACTCTGGGGCGTCTCGATCAGGACCAGACCGAAGCCCTGGCCCAGGCCGGCCTGGACTACTACAACCACAACCTCGACACCTCGCCTGAGTTCTACGGCAGCATCATCACCACCCGTACCTACAGCGAGCGCCTGCAAACCCTGGCTTACGTGCGTGATTCCGGGATGAAGATCTGCTCTGGCGGCATTCTCGGCATGGGCGAGTCCCTCGATGACCGCGCCAATCTGCTGATCCAGCTGGCCAACCTGCCGGAGCATCCGGAATCGGTGCCAATCAACATGCTGGTGAAAGTCGCCGGCACGCCTCTGGAAAACGCCGAAGACATCGATCCGTTCGACTTCATCCGCATGCTCGCGGTCGCGCGGATCCTGATGCCGCAATCCCACGTGCGTCTGTCTGCAGGTCGCGAAGCGATGAATGAGCAGATGCAGGCCCTGGCCTTCTTTGCCGGTGCCAACTCGATTTTCTACGGCGACAAACTGCTGACTACCGCCAACCCGCAGGCTGACAAGGACATGCAACTGTTCTCGCGCCTGGGCATCCTTCCGGAAGCCCGCGAAGAACACGCTGACGAAGTGCATCAGGCGGCCATTGAGCAAGCGCTGATTGAGCAGAAGAGCAGCGAGCAGTTCTATAACGCGGCTGTTTGACACGCACGCTTTCCTGTAGGAGCTGCCGCAGGCTGCGATCTTTTGGCATTAGTAAGGTCACCGAAAATCAAGATCAAAAGATCGCAGCCTTCGGCAGCTCCTACAGATGTTTCTGCCCCCTTCCTACTCGTGAGGCCTGCATGTCATTTGATCTCAGCGCGCGCCTTGCTGCCCGTCGTGCCGAAAACCTTTATCGCCATCGCCCTCTGCTCGAAAGCCCCCAGGGGCCGGAAGTGGTGGTCGACGGTCAGCCGTTACTGGCGTTCTGCAACAACGATTACCTCGGCCTGGCCAATCACCCACAAGTGATCGAAGCCTGGCGCGCCGGGGCGACCCGTTGGGGCGTGGGCGGTGGTGCTTCGCATCTGGTGATTGGTCACAGTTCCCCGCACCATGCGTTGGAAGAGGCCTTGGCCGACTTGACCGGCCGCCCTCGTGCGTTGCTGTTCACTACCGGTTACATGGCCAACCTCGGCGCGGTCACCGCGCTGGTCGGGCAGGGCGATACGGTGCTGGAAGATCGCCTCAATCACGCCTCTTTGCTGGATGCCGGGCTGTTGTCCGGAGCGCGCTTCAATCGCTATCTGCATAACGATGCGCTCAGCCTGGCCAAGCGTCTGGAAAAAGCCACGGGCAATACCCTGGTGGTCACCGATGGCGTGTTCAGCATGGACGGTGACCTTGCCGATCTGCCCGCGCTGGCTCGCGAGGCCAAGGCCAAAGGCGCCTGGTTGATGGTCGATGATGCCCATGGCTTTGGTCCGTTGGGCGCCAATGGTGGCGGGATCGTCGAGCACTTTGGAATGAGTCAGGAGGATGTGCCGGTGTTGGTCGGCACGCTGGGTAAAGCGTTTGGCACGGCCGGGGCGTTTGTCGCCGGAAGTGAAGAGCTGATCGAAAGCCTGATCCAGTTCGCCCGTCCGTACATTTACACCACCAGCCAACCGCCGGCCCTGGCCTGCGCAACACTCAAGAGCCTTGAGTTGCTGCGCAGCGAGCATTGGCGGCGCGATCATCTGAATCTGTTGATCCGCCAGTTCCGCCAGGGTGCCGAACAGATTGGCCTGCAACTGATGGACAGCTTCACACCGATCCAGCCGATCATGATCGGCGACGCCGGCCGTGCCGTTCGCTTGTCGCAGATGCTGCGCGAGCGCGGTTTGATGGTCACGGCGATCCGCCCGCCGACCGTGCCGGCTGGCAGTGCGCGGTTGCGCGTGACCTTGTCCGCGGCCCACAGCGAGGCGCAGGTCCAGCTATTGTTAAATGCACTGGCCGACTGTTTTAACGAACTGGTACCGGAGCCAAGCAATGCGTGATCGACTGATTCTGCTGCCCGGTTGGGGGCTCGGCATTTCGCCGCTGGAGCCTCTTGCGATCGCCTTGCAGGGCTTGGACGAACACCTGCGGGTCGAGATCGAGCCGTTGCCGGAACTGCAGTCGAGCGACCTGGAAGAGTGGCTCGACGAACTCGATGCGAGCGTGCCGGACAACACCTGGCTGGGTGGCTGGTCGTTGGGCGGCATGCTCGCTGCAGAGCTGGCCGCCCGCCGTGGCGACCGTTGCTGCGGTTTGCTGACCCTGGCCAGTAACCCGTGTTTTGTCGCCCATGCCGAGTGGCCGAGCGCGATGCCCAGTGAAACCTTCGATGCCTTCCTGGCCGGCTGCAGCGCCGAACCACGCGGGACCCTCAAACGCTTCGCGCTGCTCTGCGCCCAGGGTGCCGAGGACCCGCGCGGCATGGCCCGTTTGCTATTGGGCGGTGCACCCCATACAACACCTGCAGTCTTGATGAGCGGATTGGAGTTGCTGGCTCAGCTGGACACCCGCCAGGCCTTGCAGTCTTTCCGTGGCCCGCAACTGCATCTGTTTGCCGGGCTCGATGGTCTGATCCCGGCTGAAGCGGCAAGCGAGTTGCTGGTGTTGTTGCCGGATGTCGAAATTGGTTTGATTGAACAGGCCAGCCACGCGTTTCTTCTGGAGGACCCCCACGGAGTGGCGGGTGCGATCCAGGCCTTCTTGCATGAGTCCGGTGATGACTGATTTATCCTTCCCCAAACTGCCGGGCGGCTTGCCGGACAAACGTCAGGTTGCGGCGTCCTTTTCCCGTGCCGCGGCCAGTTACGACAGCGTGGCTGAATTGCAGCGGGCCGTCGGTAGCGAATTGCTGAGTCGTTTGCCCGGCGATTTTTCCCCTGGGCGTTGGCTGGACCTGGGCTGCGGCACGGGGTACTTCAGTCGTGTGCTGGGTCGGACCTTCCCCGAGAGCGAAGGGCTGGCGCTGGACATCGCCGAAGGGATGCTCAACCACGCCCGGCCATTGGGCGGTGCAGTGCACTTCATTGCCGGCGATGCCGAGCGCTTGCCGTTGCAGGCAAACAGCTGCGAGCTGATCTTCTCCAGCCTGGCGGTGCAGTGGTGTGCGGACTTCGCTTCGGTGTTGAGCGAGGCGCATCGCGTACTGAAACCTGGCGGCGTGATGGCGTTTGCCAGCCTGTGCGTCGGCACTCTGTATGAGTTGCGTGATAGCTGGGGTCAGGTCGACGGTATGGTTCACGTCAATCGCTTCCGCCCGTTCAGCACTTATCAGCAGCTATGCGCCGCCAGTGGCTTGGGTGTGCTCAGCCTGGAAACTCGCCCACATGTTCTGCATTATCCTGATGTGCGTAGCCTGACCCACGAGCTCAAAGCCTTGGGCGCGCACAATCTGAACCCCGGTCGGCCCGGGGGGTTGACGGGCCGGGCGCGGATACTAGGGTTGATCCAGGCCTATGAACAGTTTCGTCAGGGACAAGGGCTGCCTGCAACTTATCAGGTGGTCTACGGCGTATTGGAGAAACCGCTATGAGCGCAGCCTATTTCATCACTGGCACCGATACCGATGTCGGCAAGACCACCATCGCCGCAGGTTTGCTGCATGCCGCGCGGACAGCGGGGATGAGCACGGCAGCGGGCAAGCCGGTGGCCTCCGGCTGCGAAGTGACGCCCAAGGGCTTGCGCAACGCCGATGCGCTGGCGTTGCGGGCTGAATGTTCCTTGCCGCTGAGCTACGCCGAGGTCAATCCGGTGGCGTTCGAACCGGCCATCGCACCGCATCTGGCCGCTCGAGAGGCTGGCGTGGCGCTGACCGTTCAGTCGTTGCTGCTGCCGATGGAGGAGCTTCTGAACAAGCAAGCAGACTTTACCCTGATCGAAGGCGCGGGCGGCTGGCGAGTGCCATTGGCCGATCAGGACAATATGTCGGACCTGGCGATGGCTTTGCAGCTGCCGGTGATTCTGGTGGTGGGGGTGCGGCTAGGTTGCATCAATCATGCGTTGCTGACGGCCGAAGCGATTGCCCTGGACGGTTTGCAGTTGGCAGGTTGGGTGGCCAATATCATCGATCCGAAGACCTCACGTCTGGAAGAAAACCTCGCAACCCTGGCCGAGCGATTGCCTGCACCCTGCCTCGGTCGAGTGCCGAAACTCAAGGCACCCACTGCGGATGCAGTGGCCGAACATCTGCAACTGGAACTGCTGGACTAGAGTTTACCTATGACAAGGCACTCTGCCATTAGTGTTTTTGTCGGGTCTTTTCGAGGCGGGTCTGCTTCAATGGACCCCGATTATCCTTTTCAGGATCGAGTTCTCCCATGGAAATCTCAGGGAATACCGCTTTCTATGCCGGTCTGAGCAGCATTCAGACGGGGCAGAACCGTGTTGACCAGGCGGCCAGCCAGATCGCCAACACGACCATCGAGCGTTCCGTTACCAGCCAGTCATCCGAGACTCAAGTCGACCGTCTGCGCGCGGTAGATCGCAGCCAGCAATCGGATCTGGCCAGCAGCATGGTCGAGATGTCTCAGGGCAAGATACAGGCGGAACTGGGCGTCAGAATCGCCAAGGCTTCCGATGAAATGCTCGGTACCTTGATCGATACCTACGCTTGAAGTCCTGCCGCTCCTGCTGATTTTTGTCGTGACACCACGCCCTCTTCGGGGGCAAGCCCACTCCCACAGAGGAGTGTGTTCTCACGTGGGAGCGGCGGTGCGGCGATCCGACTTGCCCGCGAAGGCATCCGCCCTGTCAAAATAGCTTTCGCTTCATCCCTCAGAGCCTCTAGCTCAACTATTCTCTTCATCATCAGCCACTGCTGCCTTGATCGCTGCAGGCCTGTGCCTGCGTGGCACTCAGCCTGTCGATGACGAACGGCGCTTTATCGGCGCTTGACAAGGTTTCATGGTAAACGTATGTTTCAAACAACTGTTTGACCGCCATAACAAATCAACGCGGTTGTTCATTCCAGGATTCATCAGCAGAGGTTTATCGCTATGCCTGACTACAAGGCCCCCTTGCGTGATATTCGCTTCGTTCGTGACGAACTGCTCGGCTACGAAGCGCATTATCAGAGCCTGCCGGCTTGCCAGGACGCTACCCCGGACATGGTTGACGCCATTCTCGAGGAAGGCGCCAAGTTTTGTGAGCAGGTGTTGGCTCCGCTGAACCGCGTGGGCGACACCGAAGGCTGCACCTGGAGTGAATCCGGCGTTAAGACTCCGACCGGCTTCAAAGAAGCCTACAAACAATTCGTCGAAGGCGGCTGGCCAAGCCTGGCTCACGACGTAGAGCACGGCGGCCAGGGTCTGCCGGAGTCGCTGGGTCTGGCAGTCAGCGAAATGGTCGGCGAAGCCAACTGGTCGTGGGGCATGTACCCAGGCCTGTCCCATGGCGCGATGAACACCATTTCCGAACACGGTACGCCTGAGCAGCAAGAGGCCTACCTGACCAAACTGGTTTCCGGCGAATGGACCGGCACTATGTGCCTGACCGAACCGCACTGCGGCACCGACCTGGGCATGCTGCGCACCAAGGCCGAACCTCAGGCTGACGGTTCCTACAAAGTCACTGGCACCAAGATCTTCATCTCGGCCGGTGAACACGACATGGCCGACAACATCGTCCACATCGTACTGGCACGCCTGCCAGACGCACCGGCTGGCACCAAAGGCATTTCGCTGTTCATCGTTCCGAAGTTCATGCCGAACGCTGACGGCAGCGTCGGCGATCGCAACGCTGTGACCTGCGGTTCCCTGGAACACAAGATGGGCATCCACGGCAACGCGACCTGCGTGATGAACTTCGACGCGGCCACCGGTTTCCTGATCGGCCCGGCGAACAAAGGTCTGAACTGCATGTTCACCTTTATGAACACCGCACGTCTGGGTACTGCGCTGCAAGGTCTGGCGCATGCCGAGATCGGCTTCCAGGGCGGCCTGAAATACGCTCGCGATCGTCTGCAAATGCGCTCCCTGACTGGCCCGAAAGCGCCGGACAAAGCCGCTGACCCGATCATCGTGCACCCTGACGTACGCCGCATGCTGTTGACCATGAAGGCCTTCGCCGAAGGTAACCGTGCAATGGTTTACTTCACCGCCAAACAGGTTGACATCGTCAAGTACGGCGTGGATGAAGAAGAGAAGAAGAAGGCCGACGCACTGCTGGCGTTCATGACTCCAATCGCCAAAGCCTTCATGACTGAAGTCGGTTTCGAGTCCGCCAACCACGGCGTGCAGATCTACGGCGGCCACGGCTTCATCGCCGAGTGGGGCATGGAGCAGAACGTTCGCGACAGCCGCATTTCCATGCTGTACGAAGGCACCACCGGGATCCAGGCACTCGATCTGCTGGGTCGCAAAGTGCTGATGACTCAAGGCGAGGCGCTGAAAAGCTTCACCAAGATCGTTCACAAATTCTGTCAGACCAATGAAGGCAACGAAGCTGTCAAAGAGTTCGTCGAGCCTCTGGCTGCACTGAACAAAGAGTGGGGCGAGCTGACCATGAAGGTCGGTATGGCGGCCATGAAAGACCGTGAAGAAGTCGGTGCCGCTTCGGTGGATTACCTGATGTACTCCGGTTATGCCTGCCTGGCTTACTTCTGGGCCGACATGGCGCGTCTGGCTGCCGAAAAACTGGCTGCCGGCACCAGCGAAGAGGGGTTCTACACCGCCAAGCTGCAAACTGCGCGCTTCTACTTCCAGCGCATCCTGCCGCGTACCCGCACTCACGTTGTAACCATGCTGTCGGGCGCCAGCAACCTGATGGACATGAAAGAAGAAGACTTTGCCCTGGGTTACTAAACCTTAAGCAGTCTTTCAAAAAGCCGCTGCTCTCTCGGGAGTAGCGGTTTTTTTGTGCCCGGTAGGTCGCAACACTGGAGATCGAATGTGGGAGCGAGCTTGCTCGCGATGGCGGACTGTCGAGCGACACTAATGACCTGCATCACAATGTGCGTGCCTATTTGCGAGCAATGCAGGCACAATGCCATCTGTCGATATGCCGGGTCGGAGCTTTACCCTTGCCGCGTTCCAGCGCTGTACGTTTCAGTCATTTTTTCCCGTCATTGCTGTTGTTGCTTGCGGGGCTTGCGGCTGCCTACGTCAAGGATCTCAACGTCTTTTTCACCTCACTGTTCAATGTGCTGCCGACCCTGGTGCTGTTGCTCGGCGGTGCCTACTGCGCGGTTTACCGGCGTCAGCGTGAACTGTTCCTGATGCTCACGGTGTACATCGCCTATTACATGCTCGATACCCAGACCGACTACTACCGCGACAATGGCAAAGTCCGTGAAGACGCTGCGCTGGTGTTCCATCTCTGCTGCCTGTTGTTGCCCTTGCTCTATGGACTGTTCGCCGCCTGGCAGGAGCGCACTCATCTGTTTCAGGACATGCTGGCGCGCTTTGCCGTGTTACTGGCGTTCGGCAGCGTCGCGCTGAGTCTTGCGCAAAGTTATCCGCATGTACTGCTGAACTGGCTGGCCCAGATCCGCTGGCCAGCCTTGCATGGTTCGTGGATGAGTTTGATCCAGTTGTCCTATCCGGTTTTTTTTGCCGCGTTCGGGCTGCTGGCCGTGCAGTACTGGCGTCACCCACGACCTTTACACGCCGCGCAACTGGTGGGGGTGCTCGGGCTGTTCTGGATGTTGCCCAAGACCTTCATCCTGCCATTCACCCTGAACATCATGGCCAGCCAGGTGATGCTGATGATCGCCGCGGCGGTAGCCCACGAAGCCTATCAAATGGCCTTTCGCGACGAACTGACCGGCCTGCCCGGGCGCCGCGCATTAAACGAGCGCCTGCAGCGCCTGGGGCGCAATTACGTGCTGGCCATGAGCGACGTCGATCATTTCAAGAAATTCAACGATACCCACGGTCACGACGTCGGCGACCAGGTGTTGCGCCTGGTGGCCAGCAAATTGTCGAAGATCAGCGGCGGTGGTCGCGCTTATCGCTACGGCGGTGAGGAGTTCGCCCTGGTGTTCGCCGGCAAGACCCTGGAAGAGTGCATGCCACACCTTGAAGTCATCCGCGAATCCATTGCCACTTACAACATCCATTTGCGCAACCAGGCCAGCCGCCCGCAGGACGATCAGCAGGGCCGGCAACGTCGAGCCGATGTCGCCGCATCCAGCGTTTCGGTAACGGTCAGCATTGGGGTGGCCGAACGGGTGGAACAACGAACCCCGGAAGCAGTGCTCAAATCGGCAGACCAGGCGCTCTATAGCGCCAAGGGGGCGGGACGAAACTGCGTCATGGCCTTCGGTCAAAACCGCCGCGGCGCAGTGCGCATGGATGCCGCTGCGGGTTGAGTGATGATGGCGCATTCAGCGTCTGGACTGTGATTGTCCGGGGCAGGTCGGCGCAGTAGCTTGGGTTATCTGCTGCCGGAGAAAATCACCATGCCCGAGTACAAAGCTCCCCTGCGCGACATGCGCTTTCTGATCGACCACGTCTTTGACTTTCACAGCAACTACGCCGCGCTGGGTGCCACCGACGCCAGTCCGGATATGGTCAATGCGATCCTCGAAGAGGGTTCGAAATTCTGCGAAAACGTGCTGGCGCCGCTGAACCGGTCCGGCGATGAAGAAGGCTGCCATTTCGACAATGGGGTGGTCACTACACCGAAGGGTTTCAAACAGGCTTTCGCCCAATACGTCGAAGGAGGCTGGCATGGCCTCGCAGCGGATCCGACCTATGGCGGACAAGGTTTGCCGCACTCGCTGGGGTTGGTTATCAGCGAGATGGTCGGCTCCAGCAACACGTCCTGGGGCATGTACCCCGGTCTGACCCACGGCGCCATGTCGGCGATCCACGCCCACGGCACGCCAGAACAAAAACACACTTACCTGAGCAAGCTGACCGCCGGCCAGTGGACTGGCACCATGTGCCTGACCGAAGCCCATTGCGGCACCGATCTGGGTATTATCAAGACCCGCGCCGTGCCCCAGGCCGACGGCAGCTATGGGATCTGCGGCAGCAAGATTTTCATTTCGGCCGGCGAGCACGACATGAGTGACAACATCATTCATCTGGTGCTGGCAAAACTGCCGGACGCGCCAGCGGGGACCAAGGGGATTTCGCTGTTTATCGTGCCCAAATTCCTGCCTGACAGCGGCGGCGAGGCCGGTGCGCGCAATGGTGTGAGCTGCGGTTCCATCGAACACAAGATGGGCATCAAGGCATCGGCCACCTGCGTGTTGAACTTCGATGAGGCCAAGGGCTTTCTGATCGGTGAGGCCAACAAGGGGCTGAACTGCATGTTCACCATGATGAACCATGCGCGGCTCGGCACCGGGATGCAGGGCTTGTGTCTGGGCGAGGCGAGCTTCCAGGGCGCGATCAAATACGCCAACGAGCGTTTGCAAATGCGCGCCTTGACCGGCCCGAAAGCGCCAGAGAAAGTGGCTGACCCGATCATCGTCCACCCCGACGTGCGCCGCATGTTACTGACCATGAAAGCCTTCAACGAAGGCAACCGGGCGCTGACCTACTTCACCGCGCAATTGCTCGATGTCGCCCATCTGGGCGCCGAGCCGACTCAACGTCAGGACGCCGAAGACCTGCTGGCGTTCCTGACACCCATCTGTAAAGCCTTCATGACCGAAACCGGTCTGGAAGTGACCAACCACGGCATGCAAGTGTTCGGCGGCCATGGCTTCATTCGTGAGTGGGGTATGGAGCAGCTGGTCAGGGATTGTCGGATTGCGCCGATCTACGAAGGCACCAACGGCATTCAGGCACTGGACCTGCTCGGGCGTAAAGTCCTCGGCAGTCAAGGCAAGCTGCTGCGCGGTTTCACCAAGATCGTCCACAAGTTTTGCGCGGCGAATGCCGAGCATCCACAGCTCAAAGGCTATGTCGCGCAACTCGACGAGCTGAACCAGCAGTGGGGCGAGTTGACCACCAAAGTCGGCATGGCGGCGATGAAGAACCCTGATGAAGTTGGCGCAGCGGCCCTGGATTATCTGATGTACAGCGGTTACATCATCCTCGCCTACCTGTGGTTGCGCATGGCGCTGGTTGCTCAGGCGCAACTGGACGCGGGTAGCGGCGATGGGGATTATTGCCAGGGCAAGCTCGCGACCTGCGAGTTCTACTTCAAGCGCCTGTTGCCACGCACGACCGCTCATCGGGCCGCGGTGGAGGCTGGGAGCGATTGCCTGATGCGACTGCCTGCAGATCTGTTCGCGCTGTAGGAGCTGCCGAAGGCTGCGATCTTTTGATCTTGATCTTAAAAGCAAAGTCAAAAGATCGCAGCCTGCGGCAGCTCCTACGGTATTGAATTCACACGGAAATGATGGTGAGCGCGGTCAGGGTAGGAGCTGCCGCAGGCTGCGATCTTGGCGATCTCGCACGCGCCGAGACTTTCTGGTCCGCCTCATCACCGGAAACTCACGCCAAACTTCAGTGACTAAAAATTACATTTCAGTCACTAGCTGACCCTATGTGTCTTAAAAGTTGTTCGGGTACACTCAGGGTCTAGCATTAAATCGATCCTACGAATCACTTGTTAAGTTCTTACGAGGTTTGCCATGGCTGACTACAAAGCGCCCCTGCGCGATATGCGCTTCGTCCTCAATGAAGTTTTCGAGGTCGCCAAACTTTGGGCCGAGCTACCTGCCCTGGCTGACACAGTCGATGCTGAAACCGTCGAGGCGATTCTCGAGGAAGCCGGCAAAGTCACCAGTAAAAGCATTGCCCCGCTGAGCCGGAGCGCCGACGAAGAAGGCTGTCATTGGCACGATGGCGCCGTCACTACGCCGCAAGGTTTTCCACAGGCTTACCAGACTTACGCCGAAGGCGGCTGGGTGGGTGTCGGCGGTGATCCAGCGTATGGCGGCATGGGCATGCCCAAGGCTGTTTCGGCTCAGGTCGAAGAGATGGTCAACTCCTCCAGCCTGTCGTTCGGTCTGTACCCGATGCTGACCGCCGGGGCGTGCCTGTCGATCAACGCTCACGCCAGTGAAGAGCTCAAGGCGGCTTATCTGCCCAACATGTACGCCGGCGTCTGGGCCGGTTCCATGTGCCTGACCGAACCCCATGCCGGGACCGATCTGGGAATTATCCGCACCAAGGCCGAGCCGCAGGCCGACGGTTCCTACAAGGTCAGTGGGACCAAGATCTTTATCACCGGCGGTGAGCACGACCTGACCGAAAACATTATCCACCTGGTGCTGGCCAAACTGCCGGACGCACCGGCGGGGCCGAAAGGCATTTCGTTATTCCTGGTGCCGAAGTTCATGGTCAATGGCGACGGCAGCCTGGGCGCGCGCAACCCGGTGAACTGTGGCTCGATCGAACACAAGATGGGGATCCAGGCGTCCTCTACCTGCGTGATGAACTTCGACGAAGCCGTGGGTTACCTCGTCGGTGAACCGAACAAAGGCCTGGCGGCCATGTTCACCATGATGAACTACGAGCGTCTGGGCGTGGGTATTCAAGGCCTGGCATCTGGTGAGCGGTCTTATCAGAACGCCGTCGAATACGCCCGAGACCGCCTGCAAAGCCGTTCGCCAACCGGCCCGCAAGCCAAGGACAAGGTCGCCGATCCGATCATCGTCCACCCGGACGTGCGCCGCATGTTGCTGACCATGAAAGCTTCGAACGAAGGCGGCCGGGCGTTTTCCACCTACGTGGCCATGCAGCTGGACGCCGCCAAGTTCAGTGAAGATCCCGTCACCCGCAAACGCGGCGAAGACCTGGTGGCCTTGCTGACGCCGGTGGCCAAGGCATTCCTCACCGATCTGGGTCTGGAAACCACCATTCACGGCCAACAGGTATTCGGCGGCCACGGCTATATCCGCGAGTGGGGCCAGGAGCAATTGGTCCGTGACGTGCGGATTACCCAGATCTACGAAGGGACCAACGGCATTCAGGCGTTGGATCTGGTGGGTCGCAAGATTGTCGGTAACGGCGGTGCTTATTACTCGCTGTTCGCCGACGAGATTCGCCATTTCACCGCGACCGCCAGTGCTGATCTGGCCGAGTTCACCAAGCCGTTGAATGATGCCGTCGATACCCTCGACGAACTGACCTGCTGGTTACTCGATCGCGCGAAAAACAATCCCAATGAAATCGGTGCGGCATCAGTCGAGTACCTGCAGGCATTCGGCTATGTGGCCTACGCCTACATGTGGGCATTGATGGCCAAAGCGGCCTTTGGCAAAGAGGCGCAGGATGACTTCTACGCCAGCAAACTGGGCACTGCGCGTTTCTACTTTGCCCGCTTGTTGCCACGGATTCACTCGTTGAGCGCGTCGGTCAAGGCCGGCAGTGAATCGCTGTTTCTGTTGAATGCGGAGCAGTTCTGACACAAGTAACATCATGTAAGCATTCTCTTACGTGACGTACTGCTGTTCTCCCATAGCCCAGGATTGGATCCAGAGCTAATCTACTTCACATGGACGTCGCGCAGGAAGCGCAAAGCAACAACACGGACACGTAGGATTCTGCCCAGGATGGCGGAGTGAAATGGATGTCAGGGAAACAGTCTGCAAAGCCCCGCCTCGGCGGGGTTTTCTTTTGCCTGCGAAAAAGTTTGTGCTGGTGAGTGAGCTTTAATTGTTAGTTTTCATTCAGCCCAGCACATCCAGTGTTGCCGGGCTCGCCGGTCGCCCATCCGGGCCATTCATCACGTCTTCCAGCAGATTGCGCAGTAACGCCAGCGTAGCTTGTTGGCGCTGCACATCGCGACACACCAAGCCGACTTTCAGTGGCACCCGCGGTTCACTCAAGGGTTTCCATAGCAGTGCCTTGTTGCCGTGCTCCTGCTGCGAGCGACCGGGCAATACGGTCGCCAGCTTTGTGTGAGGCAGACTGTCGAGGATCCCGGCCATGTTGTTCAACTCCGCCTGGACCTGCGGGCGTCGTCCGAGATTGGCCAGTTGCGCCTGCCAGATCTGTCGCACCTGGAATTCCTCGCCAAGCAACAACATTGGCAACTCCGCGGCCTGGCTCATCGAGACTTTCTTGAATTCGCGCAGCGGATGTTCGGCCGGGATCACCAGGGTCAGTTCATCTTCATATAACAGCAGCCCATGCAGCCCCGGCTGGCGGGGCGGCAGATAGCTGATGCCGATGTCCAGCGAGCCATTGAGCAAGCGCTTTTCGATCTCCAGTCCGGTCAGCTCATAGATCTGCACCACCAGATGCGGCTGTGCTTTACGCACCCGTTCCAGCATCTGCGGCACCAGGCTGGTGTGTACGGTCTGCAGCACGCCGATGGCCAGGGTGCGCAGTGCCTGCCCCTTGAAATTACCCAGCGCTTCACGGGCCCGTTGCATGCCATCGAGCAAGGGCAGGGCGTGATTGTAGAGTGTATGAGCGGCCAGGGTCGGTAACAGGCGTTTGCTGCTGCGCTCGAACAAGCTGACATCGAGGTTCTGTTCCAGGTGGCGAATCTGTTGCGAGAGCGCAGGCTGGGAGATCGACAGGCGCTCGGCGGCCCTTCCGACATGACCTTCTTCATACACCGCGACGAAATAACGCAGTTGCTTGAAATCCATAAGTAATGCTTATCGAAAAAGCTGGAAAATCGAAATGGCCCACGGCCGCTCAGGCGCCTAGTCTAACCGCATTCACAAGGCTGGCAGGGCCATAGAGTGCGATGAATACCGTTTGCGTTGATGGAGTTTACATAGGCAAGGCAAAAAACCTCGGGCAGTGGTTGACCCGTGATCCCGATAAGCACCCGGTTGCAAATCGACTCTGGTTGTGGCTGCCACTTGAGGGCCTGGGTACATGAGCCTGTTCAACTTGCGTCGAAATTCCCTAAGCCTTGATGACCTGACGGCAGACCTGCGTCAGCCATCCAGGCGCGATAACCTCTCCAGCGAGTGCCTGATGCCCAGCGTAGAGCGGCCCCAGCAGATTTTTGTTCGTGGCCAGGGTTCCTGGCTATGGGACAGCGAAGACCGTGCGTATCTGGACTTCAATCAAGGTGGTGCGGCCAACAGCCTTGGCCATAGCCCTTCGGTGCTGGTCAAAGCTATTGCCGCTCAGGCCCAGGCGCTGCTCAATCCAGGCAACCGGCTGCAACATCGCGGTCTGCTCAATTTGGCCGAGCGTTTGTGCCATAGCACTGGCAGCGACCAGGCGTACTTGCTCAACAGCGGCAGCGAAGCCTGTGAAGCGGCGATCAAACTGGCCCGCAAGTGGGGGCAACTGCACCGCGGCGGAGCCTATCGGATCATTACCGTCAGCCACGCTTGCCACGGCCGCAGCTTCGCGGCGATGGCAGCGTCCGACGGCGTGAATATCGAGAACCGCTTTGATCCACTACTGCCAGGCTTCAGCCACGTCCCGTTCAATGATTTACCCGCGCTGCATGCCGCCGTTGATGCCCGGACCGTGGCGATCATGCTGGAACCGATCCAGGGCGAAGCCGGGGTGATTCCCGCCACCGAGCATTACCTCAAGGGCGTCGAACGTCTGTGCCGTGAACTGGGGATTCTGCTGATTCTCGATGAAGTGCAAACCGGCATCGGTCGCTGCGGCACCTTGCTCGCCGAACAGCTTTATGGTGTGCGCGCCGATATTGTCACCCTCGGCAAAGGCCTTGGCGGCGGCGTACCGCTGGCGGCGCTATTGGCACGCGGTACAGCCTGTTGTTTTGACCCCGGCGAGTTGGACGGCACTCATCACGGCAATGCCTTGATGACCGCGGCCGGGATAGCGGTGCTCGATACCCTGCTGGAAAACGGCTTCCTCGAGCATGTCCGGGACACCGGCCAATACCTGCGCGAGGGCCTGGCTCGTCTGGCTCACCGCTACGGGCAGGGTGAGTTGCGCGGGCAGGGACTGTTCTGGGGCCTGACCCTGGCGGATGATTCGGCCGACGCGGTGGTCAAGGCAGCGTTTTATGAAGGCTTGCTGTTGAATGCGCCACAAGCCGATTGCCTGCGCTTTACCCCCGCACTGACCGTCAGCAAAGCCAATATCGACGAAATGCTACTGCGACTGGCTCGGGCTTTTTCCCGGGTTCGCACCGCGAAACTCCACTGCCGTAAAGGTGTGGCGGTGTGAACGATCTGCGGCCTCTCTAATTCTCGAACCGTCTCGCGGTATAACGCATCGCCCCATGTCTGGTTCTTTTGGCATGGGGCGTTTTTTTGTCTGCGTGCTTTGAGAAGCACTTTTTAAGATGGGCAGACCCGCTGGCCGACAAATGAACCCTGCTGATCGCTACTGGTCGATTAGTAGTCTGGTTCATACGAGCCGATTTTCATCAGGAGCTGACCCATGGACTTTATCCGCATCATTATCGCCATCCTGTTGCCGCCGCTGGGAGTGTTCCTGCAGGTGGGCTTCGGCGGCGCGTTCTGGCTGAATATCCTGCTGACCTTGTGCGGCTACATCCCGGGAATCGTGCATGCGGTGTATATCATCGCCAAGCGTTGAGGCGCGTCGCTTACTCGGTACTGCCCAACCCTTGCCAGTGCTTGAGCCCGATAAAGATAAAACGCAGTTGCTGGGTGATTTTTGCCTGGGGCGTGAGGTGTTCGGGCAGCGCTGCGGCCGGTGGGTCGATGATGTCCGGCAAAGTGGCGAACACGCTTTTGACGATCAAGTCGGCCATGACTGTCAGGCCTGCGACATCCAGATGTTGCAGTTTCGGCATCAAGGCCAGATCCGCTGCCAGGTCCGAGCTGATGTCTTCCCGCAGGGCGCCGATCGCCTGACGCACCGGCAGCGAACCGCCATATTGTTCACGGGCGAGAAATAGAAACTGCGAACGATTGGCCGCCACAACGTCGAGAAAGATCCGCACCGAGGCATCGATGATCCCTCCCATGACGAACTCGTTGTGCCGCACCAGACGGATGGTGGCGCGGAAGGTCTGACCGACTTCGCTCACCAGTACCAGCCCAAGCTGGTCCATATCGGCAAAATGCCGATAAAAACCTGTAGGAACAATCCCGGCGGTTTTCGCCACTTCGCGCAGGCTCAGGCTGCCGAATCCTCGGCCGCTTTCCATCAAGTTGCGGGCAGCGTCCATCAAGGCGTTGCGGGTCTGTTGTTTCTGTTCGGCGCGGGGGAGCATCGGGTGGCTGATTTCTGGACAAGTACAGCGATGCACTCTAGCAAATCAACTTTGCCGGCGTCGAACTTGAGCAGAGGGGATATGAGGCGGGAGGGGCAACAGAGGGGCTATTTACACAAAAGCAAAGCCCGATCCAGGGATCGGGCTTTTTCTCAGGGCCGGCATGGGCTTAGCTCACGGTCTGATGACGTTCGGCCAGGCGATCAGCACCGCCTTCGGCAACAGTCTGACCTTGAGGAGTGCTGTCGTAGCCATCTTCGGCAACAGTCTGACCTTGAGGAGTGCTGTCGTAGCCATCTTCGGCAACAGTCTGACCTTGAGGAGTGCTGTCGTAGCCATCTTCGGCAACAGTCTGACCTTGAGGAGTGCTGTCGTAGCCATCTTCGGCAACAGTCTGACCTTGAGGAGTGCTGTCGTAGCCATCTTCGGCAACGGTTTGACCTTGAGGAGTACTGTCGTAGCCATCTTCAGCAACGGTTTGACCTTGTGGAGTACGCTCATAACCATCGGCAGCGATAGTCTGGCTGAATACCGAGTGGTCTTCTTTTGCTTGAGGAGTAGCTTGCTCGGCAGCAGGCAAGGCGAAAGCATTGGCGGCCAGTATCGAGAGTGTCAGGCTAAGCAGTAATTGGCGTTTCATGATCGGTGTGCTCCGTGGACGGGCTATAAAGTGGGTACGGAGCCAATGTTACTCGCGCCAAGTCGATATAGAAGTTCATAAGGGCAATGGTAATAATCAACGGAATTGATTGTCCTGCGAGAAGGCTCTAGACCGGTGTTTTCCGGCGAGTACTCTGGCATTTTGAGTGGGTATATTCGACCCACTGTCGCCCTCGCGATAGTGCGGGGGGCGGTAACACAGCCGGTCGGGCGATCGGGAAATCGCCGATGGTTGCATTTAAATTGCTCTTCTTGTTAAACCTGCGGGGCATTTACCAGTCGTAGTTTTCAAAGCGGGTCGCTTCCAAGCCTGCCGCTTCAAACGTGCGTCGCAGTTCGGACGCTCAGCCGTAATCAGGAGCCCCGTGCAATGACGCGCACTCGTAAAATTCTCGCCTGGACAGTCGCCAGCCTGGTTGCTCTGTTCGCCGTACTGGTTCTGGTCATCGCGTTCTTCGATTGGAACCGGATCAAGCCGCCACTCAACGCCAAAGTCTCTGAAGAACTACACCGACCTTTTGCCATCAACGGCGACCTGGCGGTGATCTGGCAGCGCCAGCCCGACGAGGGTGGTTGGCGGGCCTGGGTTCCGTGGCCGCATGTGGTGGCGCAAGACCTGAGCCTGGGCAATCCGGACTGGTCGAAGAACCCGCAGATGGTCAGCCTCAAGCGCGTCGAGTTGCGTATTTCACCTCTGGCATTGCTGGCACAACGGCTGGTGATCCCGCGTATTGATCTCACCGAGCCCAATGCCACCCTTGAACGCCTGGCTGATGGGCGTGCCAACTGGACGTTCCAGTTCGACCCGAAAGACCCGAATGCCGAGCCCTCCAGCTGGGTGCTGGACATTGGGGCCATCGGTTTCGACAAAGGCCGGGTCACCCTCAATGATCAAAGCCTGAAAACCCAACTCGAGTTGCTGGTTGATCCGTTGGGCAAGCCCATTCCGTTCAGCGACATCGTCGGTGACAAAGCGGCGAAAAAGGCCAGCGAGAAGGGTTCTGCGCCACAGGATTACGCGTTTGCCTTGCAGGCCAAAGGCAGCTATCGCCAGCAAAAACTCGTTGGCACCGGCAAGGTCGGCGGCCTGCTGGCGTTGCAGGACGCCTCCAGGCCATTCCCCTTGCAAGCCCAGGTCAGGATCGGCGATACCAGCGTCGAACTGGCCGGGACCCTGACCGATCCGCTCAATCTGGGTGCGCTGGATTTGCGCCTGAAACTGGCCGGCACCAGCCTGGGTAACCTCTACCCCCTGACCGGCGTGACGCTGCCGGATTCGTCGGCCTATGCCACCGATGGCCATCTGGTCGCCAAACTGCAGGAGCCCGAAGGTGCTTCGTTTCGTTATGAGCAATTCAACGGCAAGATCGGCGGCAGTGATATTCACGGTGATCTGGCCTATGTCGCCAGCAAGCCTCGGCCCAGACTCAGCGGGGCGCTGGTCTCAAACCAACTGTTGTTCGCCGACCTCGCGCCGCTGATCGGCGCCGATTCGAATGCCAAGCAAAAAGCCCGTGGCGGCGAAAGCAAGCAGCCGGCGGGCAAGGTGCTGCCAGTCGAGGAGTTTCGTACCGAGCGCTGGCGCGATATGGATGCGGATGTTGAATTCACCGGCAAGCGTATCGTCCACAGTACCCGATTGCCTTTTACCGATCTCTACACTCATCTGATTCTCAATGATGGCCAGCTCAGCCTTGAGCCGCTGCGTTTTGGCGTGGCCGGCGGCAAGCTGGACGCGCAGATTCGTCTCAATGGCCGCACGACACCCCTGGAAGGTCGGGCGAAGCTGACGGCGCGCAACTTCAAGCTCAAGCAACTGTTCCCGACCTTTGAACCGATGAAAACCAGTTTTGGCGAACTCAATGGTGATGCCGATATCGCCGGTCGCGGCAACTCGGTGGCGGCGTTGCTGGGGACCGCCAATGGTGATCTGAAAATGCTCATCAACGATGGCGCCATCAGCCGGGAGCTAATGGAACTGGCCGGGCTCAATGTCGGCAATTACGTGGTCAACAGGATATTTGGCGACAAAGAAGTGAAGATCAACTGCGCGGCGGCTGATTTTGATATCAAGACCGGTCTGGCCACCACCCGCTTGTTTGTTTTCGATACCGAGAACGCAATTGTTTACATCGATGGCACGGTGAACATGGCCACCGAGCAGTTGGACCTGACCATTACTCCCGAATCCAAGGGCCTGCGGCTGTTCTCCCTGCGTTCGCCGCTGTATGTGCGTGGCCCCTTCATCAAGCCGGCTGCCGGGGTGAAAGGCGTGCCATTGATGTTGCGGGGCGCGGGGATGGTCGCGCTGGGAGTGATTGCCGGGCCTGCGGCGGGATTGCTGGCGTTGGTTGCACCGAGCGGCGGGGAACCGAATCAATGTGTGCCATTGTTGGCGCAGATGAAGGAGGGCAAGGCGCCGATGACGGTAAAACCGACCAAGTGATCCATGGGCTGGAAGATGTGGCGTCTGGCATCACCCCTTCGCGGGCAAGTCGGATCGCCGCACCGCCGCTCCCACAGGTACTTATGGGAGTGGTGCGGGCAGGGCGTGCCCCGAGAGCAACGCCTCCTCGCGCAGCCACTGGAAGAACGCCCGCACCGGCGGATGGCGCTCACGCCCGGGCACACAGAGCGCGCTGTAGCCGGCGCCATCGACATGGATCTCGGGTCGATAAGCCTGGAGCAAGCCGCTGGCGACGCTTTCGGAAACCAGAATATTGCTCGCCAGCACCAGGCCTTGACCGGCGATCGCCGCTTGCAGGGCGTAATGCTCTTCGTCGTATTCGCGGATCATCGGCTGGCCCTCGAGCCAATTCTCCCCGGCCTGCCCGCACCAGGCTCCCCAGCCATGGGCGTAGAGCTTGGAATTGTGCCAGCGCACGCTGATCAGCGTCGGTTGCCGGGTGGCGGCTAGAGCGACTTGCTCCGGTGAACCGTAGACCGCAAAACACTCGTCGAACAGGCACAACCCATAGAGGTTGGGGTAGTCGTCGAGGCTATAGCGAATCACCAGATCGACGCTTGCATCCTGACGCAAATCGATCACCTCGCAGTTAGTGTCCAGGCGCAGGGTGATGTTTGGATGGCTGGCGTAGAAGCGTCCTAGTCGTGGCACCAGCCACAACGTCGCAAACGCCGCCGTGGTGGAAATCATCAGGTTCGCGCTGTTGCGTTGCGGACGCAGGGTATCAACGCTTTGCGCGACCTCCAGCAGTGCGCCATGCAGGCTGTGGAACAGCCGTTCGCCGCATTCGGTCAGGCGCACCTGGCGTGGCAGGCGTTCGAACAACGACACGCCAAGCCAGCTTTCCAGCGAGCGGATCTGATGAGACACCGCGGTTGGAGTAACCGACAGCTCTTCGGCGGCAGCCTTGAAACTCAACAGGCGTGAAGCGGATTCGAAGGCGCGCAGGGCGGTCAGCGGTAGCGAGGCAAACATCTGAGGGCTCCATGGATGAAATGAACTCATCCTGAATGACTTCTGATCATTTGAAGGGGGGCAGCTTCGAGCTTCAAGCTGCAAGCCACAAGCTTTGAAGCAGTTTGGTCTTTCGAGTTTAGCCTTTTCAAGGAGATTCAGATGAACAGAATTCTTGCCGTGCATGCCAGCCCCCGTGGCGAACGCTCTCACTCCCGGCGCTTGGCCGAGGTGTTTCTTTCGGCCTGGCAGGCCATTCACCCTGAGTCACAGCTGACTCGTCGCGAGGTTGGGCGGGCGTTGATCCCACCGGTTAATGAGGGATTCATCGCCGCTGCGTTCTACCCGGAACCCGACGCCCGGCCACTGTCGATGCAAGCCGATCTGGCATTCAGCGATGAGTTGGTGGCGGAGTTGCTGGGGCATGATTTGCTGGTGATCTCGACGCCAATGCACAACTTCAGCGTTCCGAGCGGTCTCAAAGCCTGGATCGACCAGATCGTGCGTCTGGGCCTGACCTTCAACCACAGCCTGGACAATGGCGTCGCGCAGTATGAGCCGCTGGTGCGGGGTAAAAAGGCCCTGGTCATTACCAGTCGCGGTGGACACGGCTTCGGCCCCGGTGGGGAGAACGAGGCACTGAATCATGCCGATCCTCTGCTGCGCACCGCACTGGGTTTTATCGGCATCGATGACATCACGGTAGTTGCAGCGGAGGGCGAAGAATCGGCAGAACGCACTTTCCTGGTCTCGTCCGCCGAGGCTGAACAGCGCTTGCTGGCACTGGCCAAGGTGTTTTGAGGAGGCGTCATGGCCTGGGTGTTTTTGCTGATCGCCGCCGGTTTCGAAGTCACCTTCGCCATGGGCATGAAGTACGCCGAAGGTTTCACCCGTCTCTGGCCATCGCTGCTCACGGTGGTGGCGGCGGTGGGCGGGATCTGGTTTCTGACCCTGGCCATGCGCGAACTGCCGGTGAGCATCGCCTACCCGATCTGGACCGCCATCGGTTCACTGGGCACGGTGTTTTTCGGTTTTGCGTTGTTGGGTGAGAGTCTGACGGTGATCAAACTGTTGTCAGTCGGATTGATCGTGGCAGGAGTGGTCGGGTTGAAATAGCGTTCATGGGCTTGTCATCCCGGTGGCCGATGCTGGCACATTCGCCATTCATTACGTCTAGGATGGCATGATCAGCTCAGTTCAGGGATGTACGCCTATGTCGCAAGAATCCGCCACCCGTTTTCCATTGGTGTTGGTCCCGGGGATGTTGGGGTTTATTCGACTGGTGCTATACCCGTACTGGTACGGGATCATTTCGGCCCTGCGCCGAGGCGGGGCAACAGTGATCGCCGTGCAGGTCTCGCCGCTCAATTCTTGTGAGGTGCGCGGTGAGCAGTTGTTGATGCGCATTGAAGAGATTTTGCGCGAGACCGGCGCCGCCAAAGTCAATTTGTTCGGCCACAGCCAAGGGGCGCTCACCGCGCGTTATGCCGCGGCCAAGCGCCCGGATTGGGTGGCCTCGGTGACCTCGGTCGCAGGGCCCAATCATGGATCGGAGCTGGCGGACTATCTGCACACCCATTACCCGGGCGACAGCCCGCTCGGGCGGGTACTGAAAGTGGTGATTCGACTGATCGCGGCCTTGATGAGTCTGCTGGAAACCGGCTATCGCGGTCCGAAATTGCCAGTGGATATCCATGCTTCACACCAATCGCTGACGTCCGAGGGCGTGGCGCTGTTCAACCGGCAATACCCGCAAGGTTTGCCCGACACCTGGGGCGGGCAGGGTGCCGAGGTGGTCAATGGTGTGCGTTATTACTCCTGGTCCGGGACGTTGCAACCAGGCAAGACCGATCGCGGGCGCAACCTGTTCGATGGCACCAACCGCAGTTGCCGGTTGTTCGCCAGAACCTTCATACGCGAAGCCGGGCACTGCGATGGGATGGTCGGGCGTTACAGCTCCCATCTGGGCACGGTGATCGGCGATGAGTATCCGCTGGACCACTTCGACATCGTCAATCAGTCCCTGGGGCTGGTAGGCAAGGGCGCCGAGCCGATTCGATTGTTTGTCGAGCATGCGCAGCGGTTGAAGGTGGCGGGTTTGTAATTGTGTTCCGCAGTCCTATTGTGGCGAGGGAGCTTGCTGTGGCGAGGGGGCTTGCCCCCGTTGGGTCGCACAGCGGCCCTAAAGCCTGCGATCACATTTTGTCCAGGCACACCGCATTCAAAGGTTTTGCGGCTGCTGCGCACCCGAGCGGGGGCAAGCCCCCTCGCCACAAGTCAGGCAACCCTAACCCTGCGCCCCAGCACGGTTCGCCAACGCTCCGACACAATCACCCCACCCAGGGTCAAAGCGCCACCGACCAGGTGATACAGCGCCAGTTGCTCCTGCAGCACCACGGCGGCAATCAGTGCGGTGATCAGCGGCAACAAGTTGAAGAACAACGTCGTGCGGCTCGGCCCCAGGCGTACCACCGCTTGCATCCAGGCCAGCGGAGCGATCATTGAGGCCAGCAGGCAGGCGTAGAGCACCAGTGGAATGTTCTGCAGGGTCAGACCGACTTTCGGTGAGGCGAGGAACATTGGAAACAGCACCACCACCGCCACCAGTACCTGCAAGTAGAGCAGCACCAGCGGCGGCAAACGCAGCTGCCATTTTTTCAGCAGCGTGCTGTATATCGCATAAGCCAGGGTGGCGATCAGCATCATCCCATCGCCCAGGTTCACGCCGTGTTCCAGTAGCGCACCGAGGCTGCCGGAGGACACCACCACCAGCACCCCGGCGAACGACAGCACGGCACCGGCCAGCGCGCCGGCGGTCAGGCGTTGACCCAGGCTGACAATCGCCATGGCCAGTGACATCAAAGGCATCAGCGACAGAATGATGCCCATGTTGGTGGCGGAGGTCAGGGTCGCAGCGAAGTAGGCCAGGCTCTGATAGACCGCCATGCCGAGCACACCGAGGATAAAAATCTTGCCCAGGTTCGGGCGGATCAATGGCCAATGGGCGATCACTGGCTTGAGCATGAAGGGCGTGAACAAAATCCCCGCCAGCAGCCAGCGATAGAAACCGATCTCGGCCGGGAAAATTGCCCCGACTGCCAGTTTGTTGATCACGGTATTGCCGGCCCAGATGAAAATGGCCAGCAGTGGATAAGCGTATTGCATGGGGGGAGAAAACCGGTACGTTAATGAAGGGTGATTATCCCTTGTCCGGATCAATGCCTATACTTCGATCCAGACAATCCGCCTCTGTATTCGGACAGCATGAACAAAAAGCACATCGACCTTCTGGATTTCAGCGGTTTGCCGACGCCGGTGTATTTCCGCTACGCCGATTTCCACGCCCATAGCCATGCTTCGGCTCACCGCCACCCGTGGGGCACCCTCGAGTACTCGGCCTTCGGGGTGATGCATATGGAAATTGCCGGACGCCGCTTTACCTCGCCACCGCAATACGCGGTGTGGGTGCCGCCGGATACCGAGCATAGTTTCTACAGCGCCCAACCGATCAACTATCGCGCGGTCTGTCTGGCTCCCGAACTGTGCCGCGACTTGCCACAGCAAGCCTGCACACTGGCCATCAGCGACATACTCAAGGCGATCCTCAAGGACTTCGCGGCTCGCGACGTGAAGATCCCGCAACACGAAACCGATGCTCGCCTGGCCCAGGTGCTGGTCGACCAATTGCAGCAAGCACCGGTGCATACCTGCTATTTACCTTATGCCAGCAGCCCCGTCTTGCTCAGTGTGCTCGAAGCCCTGCAGGCCGAGCCGGGGGATAACCATCCGCTGGCGCACTGGGCCGACCAGGTGCATGTCAGCGAGCGCACCCTGGCCCGGCAGTTTGTCCGCGAGTTGGGCATGAGTTTTGGCGAGTGGCGTCAGCGTCTGCGGTTTCTGGCGTCGATCGAGGCACTGGACAGTCAGCGCAGCATTCAAGAGGTGGCGTTCGACATGGGCTACAGCACCGGGTCGGCGTTTATCGCAATGTTCCAGCGCCACGCCGGCTGCACCCCCGAGCAATATCGGCGGACCAGTTTGCAGAACAGGTGAAGGTGTAACAGGGTTTGTCTTGGCGCCTGTCAGTTTAGGAAATGAGGTCTCTTGTAGGAGCGAGCTTGCTCGCGAAGGACTCAAGGGCAGCGCGTTTATTCAGAAAACACGCATTATCGTTAACGTCCATCCCGAGCAAGCTCGCTCCCACAGGTTATCCCCCCCAATCCCTAGTGTTGGCTCCCGAACGCTGGCAGACTGCCGATCCTCTATCGCAGTTCGTTTTGAGGCTTTATGCCAACGTTTTCGCAGCGTCATCTGTTGTACTTCAGTTGGGTAATCATTTTTGGTGGGTTGCTGCTGGTCTTGCCGCTACGGCTGTTGCCGAGCCTGCTCGCCGGTCTGTTGGTATTCGAGCTGGTCAACATGCTCACCCCGCAGCTGCAACGGCTGATCGAAGGGCGCCGGGCACGCTGGTTGGCGGTGGCGTTGCTGGGTACCCTGGTGGTCAGCGTACTGACGCTGATCTTTGCCGGTGCTATCAGTTTCCTGCTGCATGAAGCGGAGAATCCCGGCGCTTCCCTGGACAAGTTCATGCACGTCGTGGACAAGGCCCGCGGGCAGTTGCCACCGTTTATCGACGCTTATCTGCCGGCCAGTGCGGCGGAGTTCCGGGTGGCCATCGGCGATTGGATGAGCAAGCACCTGAGTGATCTGCAACTGGTGGGCAAGGATGCGGCGCACATGTTCGTCACGCTGCTGATCGGCATGGTGCTCGGTGCGATCATCGCCTTGCAGCGGATACCGGATCTCACCCAGCGCAAACCACTGGCCGCGGCGTTGTTTGATCGCTTGACCCTGCTGGTCAAAGCTTTTCGCAATATCGTCTTCGCGCAGATCAAGATTTCCCTGCTCAACACCATCTTCACCGGGATCTTCCTGGCAGTGATTCTGCCGATGTTCGGCATCAAGCTGCCGCTGACCAAAACCCTGATCGTGCTGACCTTCCTGCTCGGCCTGCTACCGGTTATCGGTAACCTGATGTCGAACACGCTGATCACCATCGTCGGCCTGTCGCTGTCGATCTGGGTAGCGATGGCGGCACTGGGTTATCTGATCTTTATCCACAAGCTGGAATACTTCCTCAACGCGCGGATCGTCGGCGGGCAGATCAGTGCCAAGTCCTGGGAGTTGCTGCTGGCGATGTTGGTGTTCGAAGCCGCGTTCGGTTTGCCCGGGGTGGTGGCGGGTCCGATTTATTACGCGTATCTGAAGAGTGAGCTGAAGCTGGCGGGGTTGGTTTAAAGGGGCGGTCTGTCTGTTGAAGATTTGTGTTGCCTGATCTGGCCCCATCGCGAGCAAGCCCGCTCCCACATCTAGATCTGTGTTGGACCACTATGCGGTGATCGACTCAGGTCATGTGGGAGCGAGCCTGCTCGCGATAGAGTTACCTCGGTCTCTCAGACAGTACTCAGCAGCCGTACCGCTTCATGGCCTCGATCGCCAGGCCACTGCCGATGCTGCCAAAGATATTCCCCTCCACATGCCGCGCGTTCGGCAGCATTGCCGAGACGCTCTGGCGCAGGGCCGGGATGCCGCTCGAGCCGCCGGTGAAGAACACCGTATCGACCTGATCGACGCGTACATCGGCATCGCTGAGCAGTTGGGTCACGCTATTGCGGATGCGTTCCAGCAGGTTGTCGATGGCCGACTCGAACAGCGCCCGGCTCAACTCCACACTCAGGCCCGGCTCGATGCGATCAAGCGGTACATGGCGGCTTTCGGCCTGGGTCAGCTGGATCTTGGTTTCTTCCACTTCCATCGCCAGCCAGTGCCCGGCGCGCTGTTCGATCAATTTGAACAGGCGGTCGATGCCACCGGTGTCTTCGATGTCGTAGCGCATGCTGCCCAGCGCCAACTGGGATTTCTGCGAGTACACCGAGTTGATGGTGTGCCAGGTCGCCAGGCTCATGTGCTGACTGGTGGGCATATAGGCGCCGCTCTTCATCCGGCTGCCGTAACCAAACAGCGGCATTACGCCCTGCAGGCTCAGCTGCTTGTCGAAGTCGGTACCGCCCACATGCACACCACCAGTGGCGAGGATGTCGTCGTGGCGGTGGTCGATGGCGCGGCGCTCGGGGGACAGGCGCACCAGCGAGAAGTCGGAAGTACCACCGCCGATGTCGACGATCAGCACCAGCTCTTCACGTTCGATGGTCGACTCATAGTCGAAAGCGGCGGCAATCGGCTCGTACTGGAAGGACACATCCTTGAAGCCAATGGCCCGTGCCACGTCCACCAGGGTATTTTCAGCTTCCTGGTCGGCCAGAGGATCATCGTCGACGAAAAACACCGGCCGGCCGAGTACCACTTCTTCGAACTCACGACCGGCGGTCACCTCGGCGCGCTTCTTCAGCTGGCCGATGAACAGCCCGAGCAGGTCCTTGAACGGCATGGCCGTGCCAAGCACGCTGGTATCGTGCTTGATCAGCTTGGAGCCCAGCAGGCTTTTGAGCGAGCGCATCAGCCGGCCTTCGTAACCTTCCAGGTACTCGTGCAACGCCAGCCGGCCGTAGACCGGGCGGCGTTCTTCGATGTTGAAGAAGACCACCGAGGGCAGGGTGATCTTGTCGTCCTCCAGCGCTATAAGCGTTTCCATGCCGGGGCGCAGCCAGCCGACAGTGGAGTTGGACGTGCCGAAGTCGATGCCGCAGGCACGGGCCGGAGATGCGTTTTTCATGTCTATCGAGTTCCGGTTAAAAAACGGCCGCGCAGTGTATGCCAGTGAGACGAAGATGCGTAGGCCGACTATCCACTAAATCGCAGCGACAAGCGCCTTTAAAGACTATCCTTCGCCCCAAACTTGCAGGCATGGCCCTGGCAACCTGCGCGCATTCAAGAGTTGGGCGCCGGTTGTCGATAAACTTCTGACGCGCTGGCGGGTCACAAGATTGAGATCAATCAATCCAAAGGGTGCCAAAGAGAGCATGCTGTGCCTGGCTGCGCGATATCGATAACGGATGGTGATCCTTAGATGGACTTCAAAGATTATTACAAGATTCTCGGCGTGGAGCCGACTGCGGACGACAAGGCGATCAAAGCCGCGTACCGCAAGCTGGCGCGCAAGTATCACCCCGACGTCAGCAAGGAAAAGGACGCCGAGGCTAAATTCAAGGACGCCTCGGAAGCCTATGAGGCGCTGAAAAGTGCCGACAAGCGCGCCGAATACGACGACCTGCGCAAATATGGCCAGCATGGCCAGCCGTTCCAGGGCCCGCCGGGCTGGCAGGGACGTGGCGGCTTCAGTGGCGGTCAGGACACGGGCGATTTCTCGGACTTCTTCAGTTCGATCTTTGGCTCGCGTGGCGGTGGTGGTTTCAGTGGTGGACAATCAGGTCGTAGCACCGCTCGTCGAGGACAAGATGTGGAAATGGAATTACCGGTTTTTCTAGAGGAAACCCTGTCGACCGAGTCGAAGAAGGTCAGCTTCCAGGTGCCGCAGTACGACGCCGCCGGCCGGCACGTCAGCAATACCAGCAAAAGCCTGAATGTGAAAATCCCTGCCGGCGTCGCCGACGGCGAGCGCATCCGCCTCAAAGGCCAGGGTGCACCTGGCGTGGGTGGCGGGCCCAATGGTGACCTGTATCTGATCATCCGCTTCGCGCCGCATCCGAAGTTCGATGTCGAGGGTGAAAATCTGATCATCACCCTGCCTCTGGCCCCTTGGGAGCTGGCGTTGGGCACTGAAGTCGCGGTGCCGACCCTGACCGGCAAGATCCATTTGAAGGTTCCGGCCGGCAGCCAGAACGGCCAGCGCATGCGCGCCAAAGGTCATGGCCTGCTGAGCAAGGCGGGGCACCGTGGTTATCTGTTCGTGCAATTGAAAGCGGTCATGCCCAAACACAGCGACGACGCGGTCAAGGCGTTGTGGCAGGAGCTGGCGGAAAAAGCCGCTTTTAACCCGAGAGAACACTGGAGTAGCTGATCATGAGCAGTCCCCTGATCGTTCAACTGGGCATGGAAGAATTCTGTGAGGTGACCGATTTGTCGGCTGCCTACGTGATCGAAATCGTCGAACACGGCATCCTCGAACCTCAGGGCAAGGTGCCCAAGGATTGGTTGTTTACCGACTACGAATTGGTCCTGGCCAAGCGCGCGGCCAAGCTGCGGCGCGATCTCGAGCTGGAATGGGAAGGGGTCGCCCTGGCCCTGGACCTGCTCGAGGAGGTCCAGCAATTGCGGGCCGAGAACCGGATGCTCAAGCAGCGGTTGGGGCGGTTGGTGGTTGAATAGCGCAATGGATGGATGAACATCCAATTCGTCACTCAACCCCAAACCTGTAGGAGCCTGGCTTGCCGGCGATGGCGGTCTCATGGGCTCCATCGCTTTTTAACGAGCCCTGATTGCAGAAGGAATTACCCCTTCCTTCTCTTTCCGCCTCTCAATTGCTCATTGGCTGCGTCCAGATCGAAATATGTTGAGCCATCAGCACGACGCATATTGAAATTTGGAAGCAGTCTGTCAGGAACAGGCGGAGGAGGAGGCGGACCCGGACGCAAAGTGACTCGGCTTACACCATGAGCATCACGACCAGCATCGTGCCATTGTAGCGGGCGTCTGGATGGACCAGGGTTTGAGGCGGGCATTACCGGGGCCGGCGTCGAGCTCCTTCCCGTGGGACCGCTAGGGTTCCTGGCGATTTCCTCAAAAAATTGGGACCAAGGTACTCTTTCCGGTTCTGGACTCGGCGTGGGCACCCAATCCCGGTAATTGTCAGGTAGGCCCCTTGACCTATTCCTTGCCACTGATCTGGATACCTGCGAGGACTGCGAGGGCGTCGCACCTCCAGTGGATACACCTCCAGTGGATATGGGTGTGGCCGTAGAAGACGAGGCCGTTGGGACTGCAGCATACTCATTACGGCTAACTGGTGCTAAACCGTTTCTTTCACGAGCTCTTCGGGCGTTGAGTGCGACAGCGGCATCGTTGAGGGCAGTTGGCGGATTGGGTGCACCAGTTGTACGAGCTCTCCAAAACCTCCATTTAATATGCCCAGTCGGATCCGAAAAATTCACCGGATCCCCCACGCAATACACATACGCATTCAACCCACCCTTCCCAAACGGGCTCCAACTGTCCGGGCTATGAAAACGCATCAATCGCGGGTTGTAAGCGCGGTAACCGTTGCCCAGCAAATACCAACCGATCCGCGCCTCGCGCAATTCACCGTTGAAACCCAATCGCGTCGCAACCTCCTGTTGCCCGGACTGCTGGCCGTAGGCGGAATAGGAGATGGGGTTGGGCTTGCCACCAACAATTTCAGCGAGTATTGAGTTCTTGTTGTCGGTTGCCAGCAGGACGGTACGTTGCTGGCGCGAGTTGTTTTGCTCATCGGCCATTGAGTGGGTCATGAGGGGGCTTCCTTGTTGAGCTCGTCGACTTTAATCAATGCTTCCAGTGTTACTCCTTCTGCGTAGCGCTGGGTACTAGCAGATCTGCTAGTGGGCGGTTGGTGGTGGAGTGTGCCGAGATCATGGTTGATATCGAGGCCGCTATCGCGAGCAAGCTCGCTCCCACAGGTTATGTGTCGATCACATAAGGTGGCCTGACATAAATCCACTGTGGGAGCGAGCTTGCTCGCGATGGTCTTCCATTCAGCCAATGCCTATCTGACAAACCACGCTCTATACCTTGGCCGAACAACCTCGCTGATCCACCTGCTCCAACGCCTGATCCACTAGCAACTTGCACAATTCGATCATCTGATAGATCCCCAGCGCCACACTGCGCCGTGAACCTTCGAGCTCGAAGGCCAGGTCGCCAGCGATGGCATTGACCGACGCCAGGGTCTCGGAGGCGTTGGCCAGCAGGCTTTCGGTGTCGATGTGGGTGGCGACGGTGAAGAGATTCGTCGTGGGGGTATCGGAACTATGGAGGTTGTCGAATGATGGATTGAGGCCGCATTCAGCCGCGTTGTTGGTTTTTTTGGAATCGAAAGGCGGATCGGGGGTGATCTTTTTCATCGTGAAGCTCCTTGATCAAATGGAGCTGCCACTACCTGCTGTCAAACAAGAATGGGTGGCAGCTGTACGCGGGTTGACAGACCGAGGATCAAGGAACCCGGCGCACACGAATGTGCCCCACGCACAGCCGCCATAATACGGAACGGCAGACACAAAAAAGTGCCGACTGTTCGCATAGCGGCACTTGCATGCCTTGATACTATTCGGTCTGTCAAAACCGGTCGCTGATTTTGCAGCGACCCGCGAAGATTATCCGCGCCCCTTAACCAACGCAACCCTCAAAACCTGTCAGAAAAAACCCAACCGCCCCTACAAAGATTGCGCTTGCCCCGAACGCTTGGGCAACACCACGGTAAAGGTCGTGCCGTCGGCCTCATTCGAGCTGACTTCGATCGTGCCCTGGTGAGCAATCACCACTTCCCGGGCAATGAAAAGCCCCAGGCCAAGGCTGGTGGAGCGGCCGGCGATTTCCTCGCTGGCGCTGCGTACCAATGGGTCGAAGATGGTGACCTGGGCGTCTTCGGGAATCGGCTCGCCATAGTTATGCATGGTCAGGATGACCTGCTGTTCGACGCCGGTGATGCTCAAGGTCACCGGGCGTTTATTGGCACCATGTTGCAGTGCGTTGCCGATCAGGTTTTGCAGCAACTGATCAAGCCGCCCCCGGTCCCATTCCCCTTGGGCGTCTCCCTGGACATTCAAAGTAGCAGTGCAGTCGGGCTGCCCGGCGCAGGCTTCATCGATGGCAGCCTGCGCAGCACTGGCCAGGTCCATGAGTGTGGGTTCGATGGGCAGGCTGTTGCCCAGCCGACTGCGCACGAACTCCAGCAAATCGTTGACCATCACGGCCATATGGCGGGCACCGTTCTTGATGAGTGAAACGTAGGACAGCGCATCGGTATCCAGTTTGGCTTTGCGCACCAGCATCTCGGTGGACATGCTCACGGCCTGCAAGGGCGCGCGAAGGTCATGGCCGAGAATGGCCAGGAAGATGTCCCGCGAACGATTGACCTGCTCGGCATAAGCCGCGGTGGACTCGGCCAGGGCTTCGTCGATGGCCTCGTTGAAGCGGATCATGTCCTGGAAATAAGCCATATCGGGCGACTCCAGGCAGTTGACCCACAAGCGGATCACGCAGGCGCGCAGATGGCGAAATTCGGAGGTCATCTGCACCAGATCAAACCCGGCGGTATGCCTGAGCTCGCCGTGGCTGGCCGCGGCTTGATCCAGGCTCGGGGTTTTTTCCGGACCTTCGCCCATGGCCTTGGCAGCTTGTTCGCTGGCGGTCTGTGCGGTCTTCATGTCCCGTGACGCGGCCAGCAGGATCGACTTGGCATGGTCGCGCAGCACCGCCCGATTCATTGAATCGCCGTCAGGTGCGATGGCTTTGGCGAATTGCTCCCACTCATCGACGATGCGATCCACGTGTTGCACGATGAATTCGGATAGGCGCATGGTCGGGGACCTTGCTGGGCAGAGATAGTCATGAAGTGTGGCGCATCCTGGCGCCTTTGTCGTGGCCCTGCTGCAAGCACCGACGAAGGTGCCTGCCTCGATGTGTTGACAAGGTAGTAATTAGTTGTTTTTTGCTGCGGTTATTTGAATCGTTATGCCGACTATCGGGCCGTTATCGGGCAAATTTTGATTTTTTGTTTTCGATCCGTAATGAGTAGATTGATTATTCAATCAATTGCATACGGATGTGCAAAATGTCTGAATCCTTAGAAGTAAACGCTACACTTGATGTGCCCGAAAGCAACGACAAGGGTATTCATTTCGACTTAATAAAAAGTGCCATTCCCGAGTGTCTCATTCAGGCTTCGCCGCAACGGCGTCAGGTGCTCAAAGACACCAAGCCCACCCTGCCGCAGTGGTATGAAAATAGCTCGGCAGGGCAGCAGACCATATTAAAGAGGTTAATGGAGGCCGATTGTCATGCCCAGAATGAGTGGGACAAGACCCTCTCGGCTGCGCAAAACATCATCACGTATGCCAAACCCCTACTAACCGCGGCCTTGGCCGAAGCGGGGGTTGAGCTGGACGTCGAGAAAACCTGGCTACGGCTCTATTACCCGGTGGAGTTCAAGTTTTTCGGCCTTCCGGTGGGCGTCAATACCGGCGACGTGCGTAGCAGAACTTTCTCGTTGCTACAGGCGGCCTTGCATAACTTCGAAGCCTTTGAAGCCGAGGAGGGCTACTTTGACAAAGACTCCTCCTTTGTTACTGAGCCCGATGCGCAGGGACACTTCGATGTTATTCGGCCCGCGCTGAAAATCCAGCAGTTCGTAACGATTTGTCGAAAACTGGATATCGGCGGTCAGTATGAAAAACATATCAAAGACTTTCTTTATGTGGGTGTAGCTGCGTACCAGCAAAAGAGTCTGGCCTTCATCAACAGTAAAAAGACCGCGATGAAGGCCGCCGCCTATGCGGCCCTGCTGAAAGACGATATCGAGCTCAAGCATTACGAGTTGTTAGTCGAGCTGATCAATGAGCAGGATATCGTCAAGGATAAAGACAGCAATCGGCGCATCAGCTATAGCCCGCTCCGGCTGATGGGGTACGAGATCGCCGAATGTGCCCTGTTCTTTCCAACGCACACCAATCGTTTCGACGGCAGTTATGTCATTGCCTACATTCCGGACGATCCCGAGCACCCGATAAAGAAATACGCCTCGTTCGCTGACTTCGAGCAAGAACTCACCCATCAACTGATGTACCGACCGCAGGGCAGCAGGATCGACAGTGGCAGGGATGTGCTCACCGATTATCAGCGGTTTTTCAGTCGCTTCCTTGCGCAAAAGGACCGGGCGCGGTTTTTTCTGCGCTTCACCCAGAAAGTCTTGGATGCGCCGTCCGGGTCCAATTGGAAAGACCAGGTGCGCGGTTATCTCAAGTACCTGAGCCCGGTTTCAAGGTTGGTTGGCCCCATCAATGATCGGCACTGGCGGCGAGATCCGCTGGAAAATATCCAGTTGCATATCGAAATCTCGTTGAATTTCCAGTGGATTGGCATGGCGGGTATCTGGACTGAAATGTTCGATCAGAAACGCCGGCATATGCTCGAGGATGCTCAGGTCCTGGCGGTTTCCACCGCTGCCGAAGACGACCTCACCCGCGAACGCCGTCTCTCAAATTACCTGAACATCGGCATGTTCGTCGTCGGTATCGCCGCGTTTGTTGTTCCGCCGGTAGGCGCCGCCATGCTGCTGGTCACTGCGAACCAGTTGCTGTTCGAGACCATCGAGGGTGCTCGCGAGTTGAGTCAGGGCGACAGGGAGGCAGGCTGGGCGCATATCACCGATGTGCTGGAGAACCTGGCGACGATGGTGGCGTTGGCACCGGTTTTCCACTACACGGTTTCGCCTTTTATCGAGGGGCTGAAATCCGTCACGCTACCCAGTGGCAAGACGCGTTTGTGGAAGCCGGACCTCAAGCCCTATCAGCTGAACATCAAGTTGCCGGAAAACTCCCGGCCCAACGAACTGGGCCTGCATCGCTACGATGGCCAGGATGTTTTGCCCCTGGAGGGCAAGCATTACGCATTGAAGAAAGAACCGTACCCCGGCAAATACAGAGTCCAGCACCCCACTCGATCGGATGCGTATCAGCCAGAGTTGAACCACAACGGTGTTGGCGCCTGGAACCATGAAGTGGACCCGCCGCTGGAATGGGGAAAAAAGTCCTTGTTACGCCGTCTAGGACACTCTGTGGATTCGTTCAGCGATGCCGAGCTTGAACAGATCCGCAGTGTCAGCGACACGGATGAAGATGTACTGCGCAGAATGCATGTCGAAAGTGAGTCAATGCCACCGCTGCTGGCCGAGACCATCATGCGGTTCAAGGCGTACGCAGACGCCGGGAACATCCGCCAACAGATCCTCGATGGGGCGCTCAGCAAGGATCTTTGTGGCTATGCCGTATCGTTGATGGTTGAACTGCCGGGATGGCCTGGCGATAAAGCCATTGAGGTCATGAATGAGGCAACCTCGGGTGAAATGTCGGTTTTGTATGGCTCCATCAAAGTCTCGGGCTCCGGTACCCTGCGGATAACCCGCACTGAGCTCATGGGAGGACAACTGCCAAAACGTGTTGTCGAGTCCCTGAATGAAACGCAAATCAAGGACGTCCTCGGTCAGCATGCACCGCAAGAGATGAACGCACGTATCGACGCGTTGCGAAAGCGGGTGACTAATCATGCAGAGGAAACCAGAAGCCGGATATTCAAGCGTCTGTATGGCGATCGAAGCCCGGTGGGCGATCGCAATGTTCAGGCTATTCAGCGCGATTTTGCGAGCCTGCCGACCCGCCTGGTCATGGAATTACTGGCTGACGCCACGCCGATCGAGCTGCAACAGATGAGCCGTACGCAACGAGTACCGTTGCGGTTGGCGCAGAAGGCTCGCCTGATGCAACAAGACGTGCGGTTGGCGCGAGCGTATGAAGGGCTTTATCTGGACGCTCTGATGAACGCTGATACTGAAAGTCTTGCTCTGCACACACTGAGAAAACTGCCGGGCTGGCAGAACGATTTGTGTATCGAAGTCCGAGACGGCGTATTCAATGGAAAGTTGCGCGCCAGAGTCGGTCCTGAGGATGTTGCCCGGCGTAAGGTATTGGTTCGTACAGGGGATGGACAATACGAAGCTCGCGATGCCAGTGGTAATCACCTGCACAGCAGGGATGACCTTTATGCGGCCATTCAGCACGCATTGCCGGATGAGGCGCGTATGGCGTTGGGTTTGCCCCATGTGGGTCAGGGTGGCGAGTTGGCCGCGCTGATCAAGCAACAGGCACTCGCACGTGATGAACTGCGCTCGGTCCTGAAAATGCAGCCGGTCAACACGCCTTTCTTCAAGCCTCTGACGGTATTGTCCGACGGCAGGCGCGGTTATCCATTGAGTGGCCGCGGCCAAGGTATTTGGGGCCGGGGTATCGAGAAAAGAGTCAGGACGCTGTACCCCGACTTCACCGTTGAAGAACTCGACAGCTTCGTCGAAACCCTGAATGCCGGAGAGGATTCGCCAGGCCGGCAGCTGAAAGCGCTTGAGCGCGAATACAAGAAACTGGATCACACCCTGCAAACATGGCTGAGAGCGCCGAACCCATGGGCTGGCGTAAGAGACAGCCCTGAGTATATGCGGGAGTGGGGCGCCAGGATCAAGATAGTCAAAGTGCTCAAACAAGCCTGGCAAAAAAGTGGTCCACGGGACTATGACGCCTATGGCAACTACCGTGGCCAGAAGATCGATCTGGGCCAAACGTCTTTGCAGCGACAACTGCTGAGCTTGCCTGCAATCGAGGCGAACTTCGACCATGTGACAAGGCTGAGATTGAATGGAACCGGATTCTCCAACGAGGTAGAGAGTTTCCTGGGTCACTTCCGCAAACTTCGCGCCCTGGACCTGGCAGATAATAATTTGATTCGAATTCCAGCAATACTGAGTGACATGCGTTATCTGCTCGAGTTGCATCTGGGTGGTAACCGAATAGTCCTGACCCCTGCGGCGGTAGCGCAGTTGAAACAACTGACCCGGCTGAAAGTCCTCGGGATGGAGCACAACCCACTGGCCTTGGCGCCGGATATCAGCCGCATGCCCGATCTGCACATCCTGAACATGTCGAACACCGGCATAGATACATGGCCAACCGGTATTTTTGCCGCGCCTCGGCCTCGTCATTTTGATTTGAGGCTACTGGATAACCCTATTACTCAAATACCTGTCGTTGCTCCCGGTTCTTTCAGAGCAGAGATCCTGGCGCGCACATTGATCAGTCGCGAGCCGCAATGGCTTTCGCCGCAGAACCTGGCGACTCTCAAGGGCTACATTGAGTCAGTCGGTCTTGATCCGGATCGGCGATTCCCTTCTGCGGTGATGGTTGAGAGCCGCTTCTGGATTCAGGCTCTGGCTCCCGAGCAGCGAGCGTCCCCGCAACTGCGTGCGATGAAGCGCGATACCTGGAGAGCGGTGGCAGATGAGTTTGGCTCCGAACCTTTTTTCAACGAAATCAGAAAGCTCCAGGAGACTGCCGATGCTTCGGCAGACTTCAGAACAGACCTTGCGGGCAAGGTCTGGCGAATGCTCGAGGCTGCAGTCGAGGATGCCGGATTACGAGAAAAGCTCTTTGTAATGGCGGCGGCGCCCACTACCTGCGTCGATGCGGGAGCCCAGCTCTTCAATGCGATGGGGGTCGAGGTACTTGTTCATGAAGCCTACGCGCTGGCCAGCAAGGATCTGGTAGAGGCCGAGCTCATCAGTTTGGCAAAGGGCAAGTCTCGTCTGGACGAACTGAGCAAGATTGCCCGAGGGAGAGTCAGAGAGCTGGAGGCTCAAGGCCGGCCACATCCTGAATATGATGATAATGGTGACCGGGTCCAGCACAGGGATGAGGAGGGCAACTTCATCAGGGATATCGATGAAGTAGAAATCCATCTTGAGTACGCAACGGATCTGGCTGAACGTCTGGACTTGCCTTGGCAATCGCAAGGCATGATATTCCTGGAGCCTGATGTCACACCCATAATAATCGAGGCGGCTTACCAGCGCGTATTGGCGTTGGAGGAAGGCGATTTGCTGAGAGATTCAATTATCGAACAGGACTTCTGGAGAGCTTATATTCAAGGCTCCAATCGCAAGACGTTCAACGGCTTCAGACGCAGAACCGACGCAGCGCTGGAGTTGCAGATGGCACAATTGGAATGGACGCAGAGCACTGACGTTGCCGAGCGCAACCGATTGCGCGAAAAGATAACAGCGCTTGCGACGGTGCTTGGCAAACCGCAAAGCGATGTGCCTCCGGGACGAGTGATGACCGATGCCGAGTACAGCGCGGAACTTGGGTCAATCGACCTCGAGAAGCAAAGCTTGCTCAAGAAGCTGACCCGGGAGGCGATGGATCGGGCAAAGCTGCAACGGGTAGACATCCCTTTTAAAGTTGAACCTGGCCATTAATCGAATTGTGTTGAATCAAGCCTTGAGTGCGAAATCATTAGTTCGTAGTCAGGGCTTGGTCTTGCCGGTTTGTGCCTGCAAGAAGGTGTTAATTAATTATTTTTCATGTCGGTTTATTTGATGGAAAAGGCCGTCAGTCAGTCGTTATTCGTCATATTTTGGTTTTTTTGTTTTTGATAAAAATGAGTAGATTGATCGCTCAATTGAATAGCATATGGATTGTGCGAAATGTCTGACACTATAAAAGTAGATACGGAAGTTGATGAGCCCGAAAACAACGACAAGGGTATTCATTTCGACTTGATAAAAAGTACCATTCCCGAGTGTCTTGTCCAGGCTTCGCCGCAACGGCGTCAGGTGCTCAAAGACACGAAGCCCGACCTGCCACAGTGGTATGACAACAGTTCGGAAGGGCAGCAGGCGGTATTGAAGAGGTTGATGGAGGCCGGTTGTCATGCCCAGAATGTTTGGGACAAGACCCTCGAGGCTGTGCAAGACGTCACCACCTTTGCCAAACCCCTGCTCACCGCGGCCTTGGCCGAAGCGGGGTTCGAGCTGGATGTCGAGAAAACCTGGCTTCGGCTCTATTACCCGGTGGAGTTCAAGTTTTTTGGCCTTCCGGTGGGCGTCAATACCGGCGACGTGCGTAGCAGAACCTTCTCCTTGCTGCAGGCGGCCCTGCATAACTTCGAAGCCTTTGAAGCCGCGCAGGGCTACTTTGATAAAGACTCCGCCTTTGTGACTGAGCCCGATGCCCAGGGACACTTCGATGTTATTCGTCCCGCGCTGACAATCCCGCAGTTCGTGACGATTTGTCGAAAGCTGGATATCGGTGGCCAGTATGAAAAACACCTCAAAGACTTTCTTTATGTCGGTGTGGCTGCGTACCAACAAAAGAGTCAGGCCTACATCAACAGCAAAAAAACCGCGATGAAGGCCGCCGCCTATGCGGCCCTGCTCAAAGGCGATATCGAACTCAAGCATTACGAAGTGTTGGTCGAGCTGATCAATGAACAGGATATTGTCAGGGATAGAGACACCCGGCAGCGCATCAGTTATAGCCCGCTGCGGGTCATGGGTTACGAGATTGCCGAATGTGCCCTGTTCTTTGCGACGCACGACAATCGTTACGACGGCAGTTATGTCATCGCCTACATTCCGGACGATCCTGTGCACCCGATTAAGAAATACGCCTCGTTCGCTGAATTCGAGCAGGAGCTCACCTATCAACTGATGCATCGATCGCGGGGCAGCAGAATCGATAGCAGCAGGGACGTGCTCACCGACTATCAGCGGTTTTTCAGCCGTTTTGTTTCGGAGAAGGACCGGGCCCGGTTCTTTATGCGCTTCACCCAGAAGGTCCTGGACTTGCCGGCCGATGCCTATTGGCTCGTTCAGGTGCGTGATCATCTCAAGTACCTTGAGCCGGCTTCACGATTGGCCGGTCCCATCATTGACCGGCACTGGCGGCGAGATCCGCGGGAAAATATCCAGTTGCATATCGAAATCTCGTTGAATTTCCAGTGGATTGGCATGGCCGGTATCTGGCCCGAAATGTTCAACCAGAAACGCCGGCACATGCTCGAGGATGCCCAGGTCCTGGCGGTTTCCACCGCTGCCGAAGACGACCTCACCCGCGAACGCCGACTCTCCAATTACCTGAACATCGGCATGTTCGTGGTCGGCATCGCCGCGTTCTTTGTTCCACCGGTCGGTGCCGCCATGCTGCTGGTCACCGCCAACCAGTTGTTGTTCGAGACGATCGAGGGCGTGCGCGAGTTGAGTCAGGGCGACAGGGAGGCAGGCTGGGCGCATATCACCGATGTGCTGGAAAACCTGGCGACGATGGCGGCGTTGGCACCGGTTTTCCACTACGCGGTTTCGCCTTTTATCGAGGAACTGAAGGCCGTCATATTGCCCAATGGCAATACGCGGTTGTGGAAGCCGGATCTCAAGCCCTATGCACAGAGTCTCAGCTTGCCGGAGAACTCCAAACCCAACGAATTGGGCCTTCATCGCTACGATGGCCAGGACATCTTGTCGCTGGACGGCAAGCACTATGCAGTGAAGGAGGATCCGGTCACAGGCAAGTACCGGATGCAGCATCCTGTCCGCCCGGATGCGTATGCACCTGAACTGAACACCAACGGCTCCGGCGCCTGGAATCATGAGCTGGAACAGCCACGGACCTGGGAGGGGCCCGAGCTGATGAGGCGCCTGGGTCACTCTGTAAGTGAGTTCAGCGATACTGAGCTTGCGCAGATACGCAGTGTCAGCGACACCTCTGAAGCCGTCTTGCGCAAAATGCATGTCGAGAGCGAACCACCGGCGCCAATGCTGGCCGATACGATCAGTCGATTTGACGCTTACAAGCAGGTCGAGGCGTTTATCGCCGACATGCAGAGCGACAGCTCAACGGGGTCTGCCAAGGATCATTCGATCAATCAACTGCATGTCATGACGCGTTATGGCACGTGGCCGGATACGGTATCGATACGGGTGATCGACGCACAGGCCAAGACGCTCTGGCAATACGTCAGCCCAAAGAGCGCGCAGGGCGAGATCCGTACCGTGCAGATACATGATGCACAGTTGCGCAACGGCGACTTGCTGAAAACGCTCCTGGAAGCCCTGGATGAGAACGAAACCAATACGCTACTGCAGCAACAGCCTGGAACCCCACGTGGTTCTCTGGAGGAGCGCATCGCGAAACTGCAAGGGAACATCGCCAAGGTTGCCGAAAGCCGTAAAGCCCCGCTATTCAATGATAACTACAAGGCCAGGGCCGCAGCCAATAGCAGCGACCCTCGGGCCAACTTGATTAAATTGCGCTTTCGCGGTGTGCCCATGAACGTTATCGAAGAGCTTCTGGCCGATGCCAGCAGTGCTGAACGACAGCAAATGGCCAAGTGGGACTTCGACGACGCGCTGCAAACCAAGCCCATACCGCTAGGATTGGCAGAGGCCTTGCGTTTGGCCCAGCGCGAAGCGCGTCTGGCGCGTGCCTACGAGGGGCTTTATCTGGACGCGTTGATCTACCCGGACGCAGAGAAGCTCGTGCTTAATACACTGAAGAAGCTACCAGGCTGGTCAAGTGATTTGCGTATTGAGGTTCGAGAGGGGTCGTTCAGTGGAGAGCTACGGGCCAGTGCCGGCGCCGAGGGGGCTGATAGCCGTAAGGTCCTTGTGCACAACAAAGATGGCCGGTACGAAGCCCGTGACCAGAATGATCTTGATTTGCACGAAGCCGACGATCTCTTTGCCGCCCTTCAGCATGCCTTGCCCGATACCCATCGCATTGCGTTAGGTCTGCCTGATGTGGGGCAGGGGGCGGAGCTGAAAACGTTGATCAAACAGCATTTGCTTTCACGAGAGGAGCTGCGCTCGGTGTTGAAGATGCAGCCGATCAAACCCAGGTTCAAGGCACCCAAGCGCTGGGCCAACGGGCGTCTGGGTTATCCACTGAGTGGGCGTGGAGCCGGCGCGCGCCAGCAGCAGGCAATGGATGAGCGCAGGCTTCTCAGACTTTTTCCCGATTTTACCGACGCAGAAGTTGACCGATTTCTGGGGTACTTCGAAAATCAGCGGGAGTTGTACCTGACCAATTTCGAGGCGGAACTTCAAGGCTTGCGCGATGAGTTGCGGCAATGGACGTCGACGCCTTCTACGCGCGTTCTGCCGGATGGAAGTGTGGTCGCTGTCGAGCAGTACGAAAAGGAAGTCGTCGCTCATTTGCTCGAGCGTTGCTGGCAAAGACGGACATTTAGATACTCGGAAAGTGGCCGTTCATTGGGTTATGAGCTCGATCTGCAAGGTCGAATAGTCGGAGAGCTTCCTGCTCTGACGGTGGAGTTCGGTCATGTAGAGTTTGTGAACTTAAGTGGCATGGAGCTTGCGACGGTACCCACTGAGTTCCTGCGCTCATTTCCCAAACTCCGGCAATTGCAGCTCCAGGGCAACAGGCTGGGTGCCTTCCCGACGCAGGTGGCAGAGCTGCCCGAACTGATCTACCTGGATGTTTCCCGCAGCAACATGACCCTGACGGACGAAGCCGCCGACACTCTGGCTGGAATGAGTCATCTCGAGTACTTGCAGCTCAGCCACAATCCGCTGGCGTGTCTCCCGGACTTCAGTCAGATGACGGAATTGGTCGACGTCCGACTGCAGGCCACTGGTATCAGTGAATGGCCGGTCGGGCTTCGTGACCAGCAAAATTTGGTCATGATCGATTTGCGTGATAACCAGCTTGCCTCGCTTCCTGAGTGGGCGGTGAATCCACCGCCGGAACTGGCGACAAACATCAACAACGTGTTGGAAATCACCGAGCTGAACGGCAATCCCCTTTCCGATCAAGGCATACAGCAGTATGCAGACATCCTGACACGCATCTACCTCGATGACGATCAGGCCGGATTGATGCCAGTTCCACCGGATGCTCCTGGTGAGCGGGGGGCTCAAGGTGGCACTTTAGCGCCTTCGACACAGCGAGTTGATCGATGGCTACGGGATACTCCTGCGGCTGAGCTCGGTGCAAGAAAGGCGCAGTGGGCGCTTCTCGATAGAGAGGCCCTCGATAGAGAAGCGTCTGGAGAAGAGGCGGGTAGAGCGGTCAGTGAAAGCGAGGAGTTTTTCAGATTATTGGAAAAACTGAGTGAAACGGCTGAGTACAGGAAGGCCTACCCGGATCTCAAAGCACGGGTTTGGGCGGTGCTGGATGCAGCTGAAGAAAATGAAGTGCTGCGTAGCGAACTGTTCAAAGCGGCGGGTGAACCGGAGACTTGTAGTGATCGTGCCGCGTTGGTGTTCAGTCAGCTGGAAATCAAGGTACAGATTCATAAGGCCTTGGCGCTTGTCGGCGACAAGGGCGCGGGTCTCGGATTGCTCGAATTGGCCAAAGGTCTTTTCCGTCTGGATGAGATTGAAGCGTTCGCGCTGAAAGACATAAAACAGCGCATTAAAGTGATTGTCGGGTCCGACAGATCTGTGCGGGAAAAGGGCAATCAGCTGTTGTTGATGGATCAAATCGAAGTGCGGCTGTCTTATCGGGTGAGCCTCAGGGAAAGGCTCGACTTGCCGGGGCAGCCCACGCAGGCTGAATACACCGGCATGAAATACGTGTCTCAAGCCAAGCTGCGGGCAGCAGAGGAACATGTAAACAGCCTGCGAGATTCGAAGGCAGAGATTGAGTCGATCGCTCGTCGTGACTTCTGGGGCGAGTATCTGAAAGATAAATACCGTTCCAGGTTCGATTTGGCTTACGAGCCAATCTATGAACGCATGGAGGAGCTGGAGATAACCAAGGAAACAATGACCAGTGCCGATTACAACGGCAAGTTCGGGGCGTTGTCCGCAGAGGTAAGGACGGCGGAGCGAAAGCTCATTGATCTACTGACTCCGCAAGAAATACTCGACCTGGAAGATGTCGACAGCGCTGTGTGACGACCCCATAGTGGATGAATCGAACCCCGAATGTTGCTCAGTGCAGCATTCGGGGTTTTTGCTGTGTCAGAACAGAAAATACCGCTGCGCCATCGGCAACACATCGGCCGGCTCACACCACAGCAATACACCATCAGCCTTGACCTGATAAGTCTGCGAATCGACCTCAATGTTTGGTAGATAGTCGTTGTGGATCAAATCGGTTTTCTGCACCTCACGACAGCCTTTGACTACGGCGATTTTCTTCTTCAAGCCCAGGGCTTCGGGAATCCCGGCGTCCTGCGCAGCCTGGCTGATGAAGGTCAGGCTGGTGGCGTGCAGGGAGCCGCCGAAACTTGCGAACATCGGTCGGTAATGCACCGGCTGCGGTGTCGGGATTGAGGCGTTGGCGTCGCCCATCAGGCTGGCGGCAATCGCCCCGCCCTTGAGGATCAGGGTCGGTTTGACGCCGAAGAACGCCGGGCGCCAGAGCACCAGATCGGCCCATTTACCCACTTCGATCGAGCCTACTTCATGGCTGATGCCGTGGGTGATTGCCGGGTTGATGGTGTACTTGGCGATGTAGCGTTTGGCGCGGAAATTGTCGTTGCCTTCGCCATCACCTGCTAGCTGCCCGCGCTGTTTTTTCATCTTGTCGGCAGTCTGCCAGGTGCGCGTGATGACCTCGCCGACACGGCCCATGGCCTGGCTGTCGGAGCTGATCATCGAGAACGCGCCGAGGTCGTGGAGAATGTCTTCGGCGGCGATGGTTTCGCGGCGGATGCGGCTTTCGGCGAAGGCCACGTCCTCGGCAATGCTCGGATCGAGGTGATGGCAGACCATCAGCATGTCCAGGTGTTCGTCGATGGTGTTGCGGGTGAACGGCCGGGTGGGGTTGGTCGAGCTGGGCAGCACGTTGGGGAAGCCGCAGGCCTTGATGATGTCCGGCGCATGACCGCCGCCCGCGCCTTCGGTGTGGTAGGTGTGGATGGTCCGGCCCTTGAATGCGGCAAGGGTGGTTTCGACGAAACCGGATTCATTCAGGGTGTCGGTGTGGATCGCCACCTGTACGTCGTACTGGTCGGCGACGCTCAGGCAGTTGTCGATGGCTGCCGGTGTGGTGCCCCAGTCTTCATGCAGCTTGAGGCCGATCGCCCCGGCCTTGACCTGTTCGATCAGCGGTTCCGGCAGGCTGGCGTTGCCCTTGCCGGTGAAGCCGATGTTCATCGGGAAGGCGTCGGCGGCCTGCAGCATGCGCGCCAGATGCCATGGCCCCGAGGTACAAGTGGTAGCGTTGGTCCCGGTGGCCGGGCCAGTGCCGCCGCCGATCATGGTGGTGACGCCGCTCATCAGCGCTTCTTCGATCTGTTGTGGGCAGATGAAGTGGATGTGGGTGTCGATGCCGCCAGCGGTGAGGATCATGCCTTCGCCGGCAATCACTTCAGTGCTGGCGCCGACGGCGATGGTCACGTCGGGCTGGATATCCGGATTGCCGGCCTTGCCGATGGCGGCGATGCGCCCATCCTTGAGGCCGACGTCGGCTTTGACGATGCCCCAGTGGTCGATGATCAGCGCGTTGGTGATCAGGGTGTCGACCACCTCGGCGGCGAGCAATTGGCCCTGACCCATGCCGTCGCGGATCACTTTGCCTCCGCCGAATTTCACTTCTTCGCCGTAGGTGGTGAAGTCTTTTTCCACTTCGATCCACAGTTCGGTGTCGGCCAGACGGACCTTGTCACCGACGGTGGGGCCGAACATGTCGGCGTAGGCTTGTCTTGAAATCTTCATGTGCTTGCCTTGGGATTCAATTGGGTTTGAGACCGCTCGCGTAGCTCGCTATCGCAGCCTCGCTGCGCTCGACAGCTCCTACGGGTGTTCACACAAACTCCCGGTGCCCGCGGTTCCTGTAGGAGCTGCCGAAGGCTGCGATCTGTTGGGCGCACCGCAGATATCAGTCGAGATTGCCCATGATCCTGCCGGTAAACCCGAACACCCGGCGCAATCCGGCCAGGTCCACCAGCTCGATGTCGCGGGTCTGTCCTGGCTCGAAGCGCACGGCGGTGCCCGCCGGGATGTTCAGGCGCATGCCGCGGCTGGCGGCGCGGTCGAAGGTCAGGGCGTCATTGGTTTCAAAAAAGTGATAGTGCGAACCGACCTGAATCGGCCGGTCGCCGCTATTGGCGACGCTCAGGCTCAAGGTGCGGCGTCCGGCGTTGAGTTCGATGTCACCGGGCTGGATCTGATATTCACCAGGGATCATTCAACGGCTCCGAGGATCTTGTAGTAGAGGGCAGTCGGGCGGTACTTGCCGCTCGGGTTGCAGGCGTAGTCGGGGATTTCACCGACACGGGTGTAGCCCTGAGCGCGATAGAAGTCCTCGGCCGCCGAACCGGCTTCGGTGTCGAGGTAGAGCATGCCGCATTTGTGCTGGCGGGCGGCAAGCTCCAGCGCGCTCATCAACTGCTGGCCCAGACCACGCCGCCGTGCGTGTTCACACACCAGCAGTTTTTGCACTTCGGCGCGATTACGCCCGTTGGCTTTCTGGCAGAGTACAAGCTGCACGCTGGCTTGTACCTGTTCATCCTTGACCACCACCCAGAGCAGCAGATTGCCTTGCTCAAGACTGGCCTGCACCTCATCGAAATAAGCACGAGCCTGAGTGGCATCCAGATCGGCCATGAAGCCGACGCTGGCGCCATAACCCACGGCGTCGAGCAGCAGATCAATCAAACCCTGACGGTAGTGCGCGAAGCTTTCAGCATGGACTCGTCGCAATTGAGCGGCGTTCATCGGCTATTACTCCTGGTTGGCGGCTGGCGGCTCCGCGCCTGGGTTGAGGGTCAGCTGCATAAAGGTCAGGTCGAGCCAGCGGCCGAACTTGGTACCCACTTGGGGCATCTGACCGGTGATGGTGAAACCGACTCGTTGGTGCAGGCGAATCGAGGCCGCGTTGCCGCTCTCGATGGCCGCGACCATCACGTGTTTGTCGCAGCCTTTGGCGCGCTCGATCAGTGCTTCCATCAGCCGTGGGCCGAGACCGTTGCCCCGTTGGTCGCTGCGCACGTAAACCGAGTGTTCGACGGTGTGGCGGAAGCCATCAAAAGGCCGCCAGTCACCAAACGAAGCGTAGCCCAGTACGCTGTTGTCGCCGTCGACAATTACCAGAATCGGATAACCCTGGGATTGCCGGGCGCTGAACCAGGCCTGACGGTTGCCGAGATCGACGGTTTGGTCGTTCCAGATCGCCGTGGTGTTGAGTACGGCATCGTTGTAGATGTCGAGGATCGCCGGCAGATCGGCCTGCTGCGCGTCACGAATGCTGTAAGTCATGGTGCGATCTCAGGCGATAGGTTGGTGGACGGTGACCAGTTTGGTGCCGTCGGGGAAGGTCGCTTCGACCTGGATTTCCGGGATCATTTCCGGGATGCCCTCCATCACCTGTTCGCGGCTTAGCAGGGTGGTGCCGTAATGCATCAGCTCGGCCACGGTCCGGCCGTCACGGGCGCCTTCGAGCAGGGCGGCGGAGATGTAGGCCATGGCTTCCGGGTAGTTGAGTTTCACGCCGCGGGCCAGCCGCCGCTCGGCCACGAGGCCGGCGGTGAAGATCAGCATCTTGTCTTTTTCGCGTGGTGTCAGGTCCATCGTTTGGAGTCCATCAGGGCAGATTAAAAGGTGTTGGATCTGTGAACGCGTCCCCTGTGGGAGCTACGGTGCGGCGATCCGACTTGCTCGCGATGAGGCCATCACATTCAGAATTGATGTCGCCTGTCAGACCGCTATCGTCGGAACGCCGCCCGGAGCAAGCTCGCTCCCACAAAAGGCACACATCAGGTACTCCATATTCTTGGGGGGACAGCTTCTCGGCCGAGCAATGCAGGCCTGAGCAACCGCCACAAATCGATCAGCCAGCCCCGTGCCTGCAAGGCTTCACTCGCTAGACAACGGGCGACCAATAGCCCCGGCAGTTGGGTCAGGTCACCGCGCACCGGATTGGGCAACGAGCGGCAGACTTCCAGCAATTCGCTATCAATTTCACCGGTTACCAGCAAGGTAGCAAACACCGGTTGCCCGTCGAGGCCGATCGGCGAGTCGAGCAAACCGTCATCACCGACGATGCGCTGGCGTTCGTGCCAGAGCAACTGCCCGTCGCGGCGGATATCCAGGTGTGCCTGGAAATGCCCCAGATCAAAGCGCTCGCCGCTGGCCGGGCGACCCAGCGCCACTACATCCCAATAGAACAAACGGGCGTCGCCTTCAAGTTCGACCGTCGTGCCGAGTTCGGCCTGGGCGGCGCTGAAGATGATGGTTTCCTGCGGCAGCCATTCCAGTGTCGCACCGGCCGCAACGTGCAAGTCCAGCTTCTGATAGGCCGGACCGGCGGCGCGATACCACTTGGCTGCTCCGGGGCTGGTCAATTGCGCCCAGGCATCGGTGCCGACATGAACGCTGATGTCCAGTCGGTCACCGCCGGCAATCCCGCCTGGCGGGTGAACAATGATGTGTTGGCAGACTTCAGGCCCTTCGGCATACAAATGCTTCTGCACGCGCAGCGGACCTTTGTGCCGGCGCTGGACCGGACGCGTGCTGTCACCGAAGCGGGCGTAAGCGAGTTCCAGCTCGGCGTGCCAGCTGGGGGTGAACAGTGCGGTATGGGCAGGAAGATTCATGATTTCCAGTTATCGTCAGGACGCTGCAGCTTAGATCGTAACCAATCCGCGTACACCTTCGGCCTCCATATTTTCGCCACGACCTTGCTGGACGATCTCGCCCCGGGACATCACCAGGTACTGATCGGCCAGTTCGGCAGCGAAATCGTAGAACTGCTCCACCAGCAGAATCGCCATGTCACCGCGTGCTGCAAGCTTTTTGATAACCACACCGATCTCCTTGATCACCGAGGGTTGAATCCCCTCGGTGGGCTCATCGAGAATCAGCAGGCGAGGGCGGCTGGCCAGTGCGCGGCCGATGGCCAGCTGTTGCTGCTGTCCGCCGGACAGATCGCCGCCACGGCGTTGCTTCATTTGCAGCAGCACCGGGAACAGCTCATAGATGAACGCTGGAACCTCTTTGGCTTCGGAGCCCGGGAAGCGGGACAGGCCCATCAGCAGATTCTCTTCCACCGTCAGCCGACCGAATATTTCCCGTCCCTGAGGTACATAAGCGATCCCCGCATGAACCCGTTGGTGCGGCTTGAACGTGGTGATCGGTTTACCATCCCAATTCACTGCGCCTTCTTTGGCTGGCAGCAGGCCCATCAGGCACTTGAGCAGGGTGGTCTTGCCCACACCGTTGCGCCCGAGCAGGCAAGTGACTTCACCGACCTTCACGTCAAACGTCAGGCCCCGCAGGATGTGGCTACCGCCGTAGTACTGGTGCAGCTTGTCGACTTGAAGCATGTTCGAATCCCTTGTGGTTCATGCGGACCCGCTCGGTAGGAGCTGCCGCAGGCTGCGATCTTTTGATCTTGTTTTTGATTTGCGGCGACGGGGGAAAGATCGCAGCCTCGCTTCGCTCGACAGCTCCTACACAGGGGAGGTCGGTTATCGGCCTAAATACACCTCGATCACCCGCTCATTGTCCTGCACCTGCTCCAGCGACCCTTCGGCCAGCACGCTGCCCTGGTGCAACACCGTGACGTGGTCGGCAATCGAGCCGACGAAGCCCATGTCGTGTTCCACCACCATCAGCGAGTGCTTGCCGGCGAGGCTCTTGAACAGTTCGGCGGTGAATTCGGTTTCGGCGTCGGTCATGCCAGCCACCGGTTCGTCGAGCAGCAGCAGTTGCGGGTCCTGCATCAGCAACATGCCGATCTCCAGGAACTGCTTCTGACCGTGGGACAACAAGCCCGCCGGGCGATTGACCGAGGTGGTCAGGCGAATGGTGTCCAGCACCTCGCTGATGCGATCCTTTTGTTCGCCGCTCAGACGAGCCCGCAAGCTGGCCCATACCGACTTGTCGGTTTTCTGTGCCAGCTCCAGGTTTTCAAATACGCTCAAGGCTTCGAACACCGTCGGCTTCTGAAACTTGCGACCGATGCCGGCCTGGGCGATCTGCACTTCGCTCATCTGCGTCAGGTCGAGGGTTTCGCCGAACCAGGCTTTGCCATGACTGGGGCGAGTCTTGCCGGTGATCACGTCCATCAGCGTGGTCTTGCCCGCGCCGTTGGGGCCGATGATGCAGCGCAGTTCGCCGACGCCGATGTACAGGTTCAGGTTGTTTAGCGCCTTGAAGCCATCGAAGCTGACGCTGATGTCTTCCAGGGTCAGGATGGTGCCGTGGCGGGTATCGAGGCCGGGGCCGACGCGTTGGCCGAGGCCGATCGCATCGCGGCTGCTGCCGGCGTCCTTGTTGGGCTCCGGTGGAAAAAAGACCGGTTCGAGCATGAATTCAGCCGTCGCAGTGACTCTCATTGTTCACCCCTTTTCTTCAGCAGACCGATCACGCCTTTAGGCAAGTACAGGGTCACGACGATGAACAAAGCACCCAGAAAGAACAGCCAGTATTCGGGGAACGCCACGGTGAACCAGCTCTTCATCCCGTTGACCACACCGGCACCGAGCAGCGGACCGATCAACGTGCCGCGACCGCCAAGCGCCACCCAGACTGCGGCTTCTATGGAGTTGGTCGGCGACATTTCGCTGGGGTTTATGATCCCCACTTGCGGTACATACAGGGCACCCGCCAGGCCACACAACACGGCGCTCAACACCCAGACGAACAGCTTGAACCCACGCGGGTCGTAGCCGCAGAACATCAGGCGGTTTTCCGCGTCACGCAGGGCCGTCAGCACCCGGCCGAACTTGCTTTGCGCCAGGCGCCAACCGATGAACAGACTGGCCACCAGCAACAGCACCGTGGCGACAAACAGTACCGCCCGGGTGCCTGGTTCGGTGATGCCGAAACCGAGAATGCTGCGGAAATTGGTGAAACCATTGTTGCCACCAAACCCGGTTTCGTTGCGAAAGAACAACAGCATCCCGGCAAAGGTCAGGGCCTGGGTCATGATCGAGAAGTACACGCCCTTGATCCGCGAACGGAAGGCGAAGAAGCCGAACACCAGCGCGAGCAGACCCGGCGCCAGCACCACCAGGCACATCGCCCAAAGAAAACTGCTGGTGCCGGCCCAGTACCAGGGCAATTCGGTCCACGACAAAAAAGTCATGAACGCCGGCAACCCGTCGCCCGCGGCCTGGCGCATCAAGTACATGCCCATCGCATAACCGCCGAGGGCGAAGAACAACCCGTGGCCGAGGGACAGCAACCCGGCGTAACCCCAGACCAGATCCAGTGCCAGCGCGACAATCGCGTAGCAGAGAATCTTGCCCACCAGGGTCAGGGTATAGGCCGAGACATGCAGCGGATGGTCCGCCGCCAACAGCGACAGCAGCGGCAAGGCCAGCAGTAGCGTGAGCACCACGCTGCCGACGATCAGGGTGACTTTGGTTCCGGCTTTTTGCGTAGCCGTGAGCATCAGGGGCTGGTTCATCAGTCGATCACCCGTCCTTTCAGTGCGAAGAGTCCTTGCGGGCGTTTCTGGATAAACAGAATGATCAGCGCGAGGATCAGGATCTTGCCGAGGACGGCACCGATCTGGGGTTCGAGGATCTTGTTGGCAATGCCCAGGCCGAAGGCTGCCAGCACGCTTCCGGCCAGTTGACCGACACCGCCGAGCACCACCACCAGGAACGAGTCGATGATGTAGCTCTGGCCCAGGTCCGGACCGACGTTGCCGACCTGACTCAAGGCCACGCCACCGAGCCCGGCGATGCCCGAGCCAAGGCCGAAGGCGAGCATGTCCACCCGCCCGGTGGGCACCCCGCAGCAGGCGGCCATGTTGCGATTCTGGGTCACGGCGCGCACGTTCAGGCCGAGACGGGTCTTGTTCAGCAACAACCAGGTCAGCACCACCACAAACAATGCAAAAGCGATGATTACGATGCGGTTGTATGGCAGCACCAGATTGGGCAGCACTTGAATGCCGCCCGACAGCCAGGCCGGGTTGGCGACTTCGACGTTCTGCGCACCGAACAGCAAGCGCACCAACTGGATCAGCATCAGACTGATGCCCCAGGTCGCCAGCAGGGTTTCCAGCGGTCGACCGTAGAGGTGGCGAATCACCGTACGCTCCAACGCCATGCCGATCCCTGCGGTGACAAAAAACGCCACCGGCAGCGCCACCAGCGGATAGAACTCGATGGCTTGCGGCGCGAAGCGCTGGAGCAGCAACTGCACCACATAGGTTGCGTAGGCCCCCAGCATCAGCATCTCGCCGTGGGCCATGTTGATCACGCCGAGCAAGCCGAAGGTGATCGCCAGCCCGAGTGCCGCCAGCAGCAGAATCGAACCAAGGGACATGCCGCTGAAGGCCTGTCCGAGCATCTCGCCGACCATCAGTTTGCGTTTGACCTGGGCCAGGCTGGTTTCGGCGGCGGTACGTACATTGGCGTCGGCTTCGACGCCAGGTTCCAGTAACCCTTCGAGGCGGGTGCGGGCCAGAGGATCACCGGTTTCGCCGAGCAGCCGCACGGCCGCCAGCCGCACCGCCGGGTCGCTATCCACCAGTTGCAGGTTGGCCAGGGCCAGGCTCAGAGCGGCGTGAACGCCTTCATCCAGTTCACCGGCGAGCTGCTGGTCGAGGAATTTCAGCTGTGCCGGCTTGGCGCTTTTTTGCAGTTGTTGTGCAGCGGCCAGGCGCACCTTGGCGTCAGCGGCAAGCAGTTGATGACTGGCCAGCGCGGTGTCGATAAGACCCCGCAGGCGGTTGTTCAGGCGCAGGGTTTTGGCTTGGCCATCGACGGTCAGCGCACCTTGTTGCAGGGCGTTGATCAGCTCGATTCGGGCCGGGTCGGGCTGCGCGGCCCAGGTTTCCAGCAGTTTGGCTTGCTGCACGGGATTGGCTGAGATGAAGTCTTCTGCGTCACCGGCATGGGCCGCAATTGGCAATAGCAGCGCGAAGGCGAGGATGAAGCGGTAAAGGGCAGTGGGCATGTCATTGGCCTTGCGCGGACTAAATGTGGGAGCGGGCTTGCTCGCGAAAGCGGTGTGTCAGTCACATGTATGTTGGATGTGCCGCCGTCTTCGCGAGCAAGCCCGCTCCCACAGGAGTTGTGTCGGCACCGAGCTTTGTGCTCGGGCCCGACATCCAGTGACTCAGTTACTCTTCACCGCATAATCCGGCTTCTTGTCGTTCCCCGGAATGAACGGGCTCCATGGCTCGGCGCGGATCGGGCCTTCGGTCTGCCAGACCACCGAGAACTGACCGTCAGCCTGGATCTCGCCGATCATCACTGGCTTGTGCAGGTGGTGGTTGGTCTTGTCCATGGTCAGGGTGTAACCCGACGGCGCGGCGAAAGTCTGGCCGGCCAGGGCTTCACGGACTTTGTTGACGTCAGTGGATTTGGCTTTCTCAGCTGCCTGCGCCCACATATGGATGCCGACGTAAGTGGCTTCCATCGGGTCGTTGGTCACGGCTTTATCCGCGCCCGGGAGGTTTTTCTTCTTGGCGTAGGCTCTCCAGTCGGCGACGAATTTCTGGTTGACCGGGTTCTCGACGGACTCGAAGTAGTTCCACGCCGCGAGGTTGCCCACCAGCGGTTTGGTGTCGATGCCACGCAGTTCTTCTTCACCCACCGAGAACGCCACGACCGGGACGTCGGTGGCTTTCAGGCCCTGGTTGGCCAGCTCTTTATAGAACGGTACGTTGGAGTCGCCGTTGACCGTGGAGATGACCGCCGTCTTGCCACCGGCCGAGAATTTTTTGATGTTGGCCACGATGGTCTGGTAATCGCTGTGGCCGAACGGGGTGTAAACCTCTTCGATGTCCTTGTCCGCGACTCCTTTGGCGTGCAGGAACGAGCGCAGGATTTTGTTGGTGGTGCGCGGGTAGACGTAGTCGGTACCGAGCAGGAAGTAGCGCTTGGCGCTGCCGCCTTCTTCGCTCATAAGGTACTCCACCGCCGGGATCGCTTGCTGGTTCGGTGCCGCCCCGGTGTAGAAAACATTCGGCGACATCTCTTCGCCTTCGTATTGCACCGGGTAGAACAGCAGGCCGTTGAGTTCTTCGAACACCGGCAATACCGATTTACGCGATACCGAGGTCCAGCAACCGAATACCACCGCGACCTTGTCCTGGGTCAGCAACTGTCGGCCCTTTTCGGCGAACAGCGGCCAGTTCGACGCCGGGTCGACGACCACCGGTTCGAGCATCTTGCCGTTGACGCCGCCCTTGGCGTTGATCTCGTCAATGGTCATTAGCGCCATGTCTTTAAGCGAAGTTTCAGAGATCGCCATGGTCCCCGACAAGGAGTGCAGGATCCCGACCTTGATGGTCTCGGCGGCCTGGATGCTCCAGGTCATGCCCATCGCGGCAATCGATGCCGACAGAGTGAAAGCCTTGATCAAGCTACGACGCTTCATTGTGCGATCTCCATGAACTCAAGTTTTTTTGGTTGGCAGATACGGACGCTGAAGGAGCTTTAGCAAGGGTTGTGCCTAAGGCGGCAGGGTCGTGTTTTTGGGGATGTCGTGAGTGTATTTCTGCCACAGTCGCACCGGGTTGGCGCTTGATGAGGGGGTGGTGCGCGGGCATGCACTTATTTAGTGCCCGGCAGTGCTGCTGTATCCAACGGGCACAGTACTTATATATCTATTGCCATTGGGTGCCCGGAAAAGTTGAAAGTACAGTTCATTCCTCCTGTGTGCGTGGCACAGGAGGCGTGAATTTATCTAATTGATTTTTTATGGAGCAACAATTGTTATGGATAATCCGGAACAACCCCTTCAAGAGTTCAGACCCAACACCACGGTTGCGTTTCCAGCCCTCGGCCCCGCCTTTATCAATCCGGACGATGCGGCTTATTGGGCCCATCTACAGATTGGCAACAAGCGGGATATGGAGTATGGCGGCGTGATAGTGAAGCGTCTCGCGGACGGCAGATATCTCGCTACTCAACCCCACCCGGGAGGATCCCGGAGTTTCAACGTGCGATCAATTCTGTCCACGGACTCACAGGATAGCCCCCTATTCCCTGATGGCTTTAGCTGTTGTGCCATTTATCACTCTCATGACAGAGCGTCGGAAGGGGAGAAACTGTATAAAAATGTATTCTCAAAACAGGATCAATATCTGATTCTCCGCTGGAGATTTTTTGCGCGCGCCCATTACTTGTCTGGACCGAGTGGCTCCTTGCTCAAATACACCTCGAGTGGAACGGCTGCTGAGGATGCTTACCTTGCACTCCTTCATGAGTCTGTGACCAAGGGCGTGCGAATTGAAGGTTCGAGGTTCGCCGAGGTGGGAGACTTGCGTTTGCTGGTGACCAGTCCCGTGTGGGGAGTTGCACGTGGGAAAATCATCATCACCGGGACCTCAGCCGACAGACCCTTTCCGACCACCGCGCTGACTGACCAGCAGCCGTTTTTTACACAGGTATTTGATCAGTCAGCCAAGGCCGTCGATGCCGTACTTGGCATTGCGGGTGCCAAATCCAACGGCGGCTGCATGGGGTTCATCCTCAAGGCAGTAGGCAAGGATGAATACGTCGCAACCCTTCCGGTTGCCGCCCTCGCACCGCTGTTTTCGCCGACGGAACTGTTTCCCTCACGCGCCAACGGCGGCCCGAAGCTGCCCTCTAACTTCCGGATTGACGGCATCTACTATCGGTCTCTACCGATGCCGGCTCAACAGCCAGCCAAACAAGCCTGGTTGTATGAGAACTTCTTTTCCCCGGCGGAACTTGCGGCGGCTATCGCTCAGTCGCGTAAAGACACCTATCTGCAGGATGGTCAGCGCGGGTTGACCCTCTATATGCAGGCCAGAGATAACGCACTTTTGAGTTACAAGTGCTCCGGATCCGAGAGTGAAACCGAACTGAGTGTTATCAGGTCAGACGGGATTGTTGAAGATGGCGGTACTCAGGCCAGGTTAATGGCGGGGACCCTGACTACACGTGACTTTGTTTTGCAGGTGGCGAAAGCTGGCGAGTTGTTAGTGGTGCAGCCCGGTAAGGTCTGGGACAGATTGGGAGTTGTGGGGTTGGACTCGGCACCTTTCGCCACCTTTCAATGGCCAGTGCTGAGCCCGGTATTTCTTTCGGCGGATGATGCCGCGCGTTATGTCCATGCAAGGATCGCAAACAAGCGCGATCGTGAATATGGCGGCTACATTTTTCAGCGTAAAGATCAACGGTTTGTTGCCTCTGAACCAATGGAAAGTGTTGCGAGTTCGCTGGCTTATGGTCTGTTCTATCCGACGGACAACAGGAAACTTTCAATTTTTCCCGAAGACCATGTCCTGCACGCGAGGTATGGATCTCATAAAGCACTCTCCATGATCGATTCGGCAAAAGTGGAGGCGTTGAACTGGTCGCGCCAAGAGGCCGATGTCAGTGCCCAAATGTTCCGCGACGAGGAAATAAAGGAAATAATCCTCAGGGATTTGCCTGTCTATCTCTCTGCCGCCGAACACAGTTTTATCATGTTCAAGCCCGGTTCCCCTCAGGCTCAAGAGCCATTGCGCCAGCGCTTGAGCACAAAAAACCGCACCGGGAAGATCGCTCTGGAGCTGGAAAACGGAACAATAAAACCCAGCGACGTCGTCAAAGAGCTGGCTGCGGCCGGTGATTTGCGCGTTGTGATAAGCAGTGACCTTTGGGGCGCAGTGGGTAACGTGTCAGCGCAATGGGCTCCTTTTCTCGCAAAAAAACCACGTGAGGTTCCCCGGCAGGTTGCTTTCGGAGCGATTTTTTCCAGTGCGGATGAAGCCGCCGAGGATATGGATTCCCGGGGAAGTGGCAGCTATGACACCGAGCAGACTTCCTTTGGTTTTATCCTGAAGCATAAGGACAAAGAGGAGTACATCGCGACGGAGCTCGTTCCTGTCAGTGGTGTCAGGGACAAGCTCTTCTCGTTAACGAGTTTGTTCGGTATTTCACGTCAAGGCTCGTATTCGTTTCCGCCGGGTTTTGAACTTGATGCCTACTTCTACTCGAAGCGTGGGATCGAGGGCTACCCGGCAGGCCCCAAAACCTGGTTGAAGCAGTACTTTATTGATCCCATGGATTTGTATGTCGTTGTCTATAACGCCCAGCGTAGGTCCGTGATCAGGCCCGACAGGGTGTGTCCTGTCTATATATCAACACTGGAGGGGGCGCTGCTGAAGTATCTGCCTCGTCCCTCGACCAAGCTGTTTGATAACGACACACCGAATATGGGGCTGGAGGTTATCCAGAGCAATCTGGCCAACGGTGCGTTGACCCCCACGGATTTCGTCAGGGTTGTTGCAAAAAGTGGCCAACTCAGCGTGCTGCGCAGCAGTCTGTGCTGGGACAGAAAGGGGGCGGTCGACACCCACTGGTTTCGTTATATGAACTTGCAACGTCGCCCACTCAGTCCGGCTTTTTTAACGGCGGATGACGCGGCCCGCTATGTTCGTGCACAACTGTTTGCTCGGCGTGACAACGCTTATGGCGGTTTGATTTTGCGGCGCCCGGACGGCTTCTATCTTGCGACCGAACCGGTCCCGGTTCCAAGAGAGGACTTTGACTTCAGCTGGATATTTCCGGACGAGAGTACCATCACCGGCCAATTTCCGGCAGGCTGCGAAATTGTTGCGCGTTATCGTTCCCGGACACAGAAAGAGCTGCCTTTTTTATTGTCTCAGACCGAGAAACAGGTATACCTCAACATGTTATCAACGAAGACGTTGAGGACTGCGTTTGGTCGAAGGCGCGATCGTATTAATGAGTATTTGATCGGTCCCGATGGTTCGTTGATTCGCTATCTGCCAGATGTCTTTACCATAGGTGTTTTCGATATGGAAAGAAACTTGGTCGACTACCACTTGCTGCCCGATACCCTCAAAGCCAACTCAATCAAATACCAGATTCATACGGGGGTGCTGAAACCCAGTGAGTGGATCAATCGCTTGGGGTCAATGGGTACTTTGCAGATTGTTGTGGGGAGCAAGTTGTGGGGGCCAGCCCGATGGGCAATAACCTGGACACCCAATCCCGAGCCTGTGCTGTCAGAAACCGGCTACTCCAAGGCAATTACCGAACCGGCCTACAGTCCGGTATTCGCTCAGGAGAAGGGCGCGGCGCGCTATGTCCATGAGCAGGTGGGGAGTCGTGACGCACTGGAGTTTGGGTTCATTTTGAAATACTCGCGGGGGGATATCTATACCGCGAGTATGCCTCTGGAGGCTGAGGGTTCGAACTTTGCGTATGACCGTGTATTTCTCGATGGTTGTTTACCTTACCGCTACGACGTGCAGAGCCTTTATTTGTGTGCAGAGAAATCGCCGGTCAACTTGCCGGACGAAGACCATCGGTACTTTTTCTCTCCGATGGATGTACAGCGTGCGCGTGTTCGCGCTGACACCCCCCAGGGATTCAAACCGATCTACTTCTCGTGTGCCGATGGCGCCTTGTTGAAATTCAAGCTTGATTCCTTTGACCCCGAGCTGTCGTTGGATAAATTTGGCCAAATCGAGTTCAGGCCTAATCCATTTGCTTCACTTGAACAGGCGCAGAACGATCAGCGGGATATAACGAGTGGAGTATTCAAACTCAGTAGTTACATTCAGCGCATGGCCAAGGCCGGCAATTTGGAAGTACTGATTACAAGTCCTTATTGGTCCCGCCAAGGTAACGTTTCACCGGACTGGAAGCCGCGTATGGCACCGGCTGCTCCTGCCGAACTAGAGACAGGCAGACCGGTGCTGGCCCTGGGACCGATTTTTCACCATGCCGATGATGCTGCTCGCTATGTCCAGCTGAGAGCGGGCGGCCTTGACTGTACTGAAACCGCGTATGAAAGTGCCATTCTGACTGACTCGGGCGGAACTTCTTTCGTCCCGCTGGAACCATTAGTGATACCGGTGAATACCGATCAGGTCCTTGAGCGTGTCTTTCGCACGACGCCTCCTGATAAAACTCCTCGGTTTCCCGAGGGCTATAAACTCGTGGCGACCCACCAACTGTATCAGTCAGGAAACTCCCTGAATGCTGATGACCCTGAGTCGGTACACAACAACTTTATTTCGTCGTCTCTCCTGCATGCTCATACGTACGGCCCAAAAGCCAAAGGGTTTGCTATCAGTGACCACTATTATTCGTCACCGTATGGGGCATTGCTCAGGTACACACCTGTCTATTCGACAGCTGAAGAAGCGTTGCTCTTGACGAAACAGATCAGCTTTTCCGACGGTCATTGGGTCACGCACCTCTCGGCAGGGGAGTTCATCTCCAGCCTGGCTAGCTTTGGCCATTTGCGGGTGTTGGCTGCTGGTGGCTATTGGCAGCAGATCGGGCGTGTCGGTGCTGACTGGAGGATTAGCCGTCAGCACAAATCCGAAGAATCAACAGTACGAACCCGGGACGAATTATGAGGTGATGAAAAGCTGCTCTTGAGCGCAATGACTGAAGTTCGGTCAACGTTAAACCGCCCCCTTGGATATCACCTCCAAAGGGGCTTTTTAACGCGCGGCGACTGTTTCCGCTGTCTTCAGCTTGAAGATGAAGCGGCCTCAGCTTTCCCGATCAGCCGCGACAGCAGCACCCGATCGAGAATCCACACCACGATCAACGACGCGCCCACCAACGGAAATGCCACCGCCAACGCAAACATGATGACCATCGCGGTTTTCCACTTCGGCAGGTCATGGCGCAGTGGCGGAACACCGAGCCGACCTTGCGGGCGACGTTTCCACCAGATCACCACACCGCTGACCGCACTGAGCAGAATCATCAGGCATACCAGCAGCACGGCTATCTGATTGACCGTGCCGAACATCTTGCCTTCGTGCAGCATCACGCCGACTTCCGTGGCGCGGGCGACGGTGTTGTAGTGCTGCCAGCGCACATCGGCGAGCACCTTGCCGGTGTATTGATCGACATGCAGGGTGGCGTCGTTGCGCGGGTCGTCGGCGAACACGGCGATGGTGAACACACCGCTGGCGGTGGTCGGGAAAGTGATGCTGTAGCCGGGTTCGACCTGGCGCTGTATGGCGATGTTCTGCACGTCTTGCAAGGCGATGGTCGGTGCGGCCGGAGCGCTGCTGGCTCCCCCGTGAGCCATGTGTTCGGCATGGTCGCCGGACACTGGCATCGGCGTGTTCTCCATCGCCCATGGCACGGTCTGACGTGTCGCGGTATTGAGGCTGCGGGCCTCTTGATCGGACTTGGGCACCTCGTTCCACATGGCTGCCGGGAAGCGATTCCAGAGGTCGGCGTATTGCTTGCCCCAGACGCCGGTCCAGGTCATGCCGCTGAGCAGCATCACCAGCAGCAACGCCGCGCCCCAGAAACCGGTCACCGCATGCAGGTCACGCCAGAACAGGCGGCCGCGATTGCTCAAGCGTGGCCACAACACACCAGCCGACGACGTGCCGCGCGGCCACCACAGGTACAGGCCGGAAATGACCAGCATGATGCCCCAGCCGGCAGCCAGTTCGACCAGTCGATCACCGACGGTGCCGATCATCAACTCACCATGGATGGCACGGGCGATGGCTTGCAGATTGCTCTTGGCGTCTTGGTCGCCGAGGATTTCCCCGCGATACGGATCGATGAATACGTTCAGTTCATTACCGTCGTTTTGCATCACGAACTGCGCGCTGCGCGCGGCATTGACCGGCGGCAGGTATTGGGTGACCTGCCCCTGTGGATAAGCGACCTGTACACGCCTTAATTGCTCATCGGCACTGAGGGTGTGATGACCGGCGGGGACGTTCAGCAGGTTGCCGTACATCAACGGGTCGAGTTGGGGTTTGAACAGGTAGATGATCCCGGTCAGGGCCAGCATCACCATGAACGGCGCGACGAACAGCCCGGCATAGAAATGCCAACGCCAGGCCAGGTTGTAAAAAGACACTTTAGGTGGGTTCATCAGACGCGCTCCGCGTTGGCGTGGATCTGTTTTTAGTTGTCTGGTTTTTGACCGCTTCGCAGTCATTTGCTTAAACAACACGGCCAGCAGCTTATGGCTGTTTTTTCTACAGTCGGCCGGGTGATGTGAGGTGCGGGGGTTTACCTGACGATGGGCGGGGCGCGGGTGCGGGCGCCGGGGAAGACCGTCTGCCGGGCATGACCCAGGCGCGGGGAAGGGCTGATGACAGTTGATGTTGGCGGTATGTCGAACGCCGCGAACGACAAGCCGCCGGGCAGCGCCGGGCAGTTGTACAACAGGCCGCAATACCCGCACTTCTCCCAGAGCATCTGCTGCTCGGCGGACGCCTTGGCGGGTTTGCAGTGGTGTTGCGAAGTGTCGTGGCAGCCGGGCTCGTCGATGCGCATGTCCATCGACATGTTCATCGGCATGGCGTGATCCATCGGCATCGCCTGGGAAATCAGCGGACCGATAAAGATCATCAGCATGGCGAACAGACTGATCCAGCTGCCACGCTTTAATCGCAATGAGCGATGGCGCGGTGCTGATCGCCTGACGCTTGGCGAACGCAGAGTGTTCACAGGCGCTTCAGGCTGTGATTACTGGACGTGCGCGTGCTTTTCGGAGCCGGCGGGTGCCTGCTTCTGCACCGCGACTTCAACCGTCACGTCGCCGGACTTCTCGAAATGCAGGGTCAGCGGGAAGCGCTTGCCGTCACTCAGCAGGCTGCGGTCTTTGAGTTCCAGCAGCATCACGTGGTACGCCATTGGGGCGAAGGTGACTGCACCGCCGGCAGGGATTTCCACGCTCGGTACCTGCTGCATTTTCATCAGCTCGCCTTGCTTCACATGTTCGTGCAACTGGGCGATGCCTGCGATCGGCGAGTCCACGCTGAGCAGGCGATCGGCGGTTTTGCCGTTGTTGTGAATGACGAAATAGGCCGCGACAGTCGGGGCATTCGGCGGCAGTTCCTGCGACCAGGGGTGAGCGATCTGCAACTCGCCGGCAACGTATTCGTGAGCATTGGCAAAGCAGGCAGGCAACAGCAACGCGGCTAGAAGCAGTGTTTGTTTCAACATGACAGTTCTCCAGAACGATTCAAAACGCAGATCAATTGCGAGAAGAAATCAGACCAGAGGCGAGGCGCGGGGATTGAGACTCGGCCATTGCTGGCGCGGAGTGGGCGTTTCGACGGTGGGTGGTGGCAGGCTTCTATTGGATTCCAAACGCGCGAAATACAGCAGCGGCACATGCCCCGGCAACGCCACCAACGGCGCCGAACCTGAACAACACCAGCAATGCTGCATGTTGGAGTGGTCGTCGTTTTGCGGGGCCTTTTGCTCGAGCGTGCCCAAGGAAATCGCCACCAGCCGGGTGCCGTTCGAGGAACAGAAGCTGCCCCATAACAACTGCTCGGCCGGCGACTGATTCGCCGCCTGGGCCATCGTCCCGGAAATAGGCATGGCGAGCATGTTGAACAGCACTGCGAAGCAGGCGATCCAGGCAAATGCAAGCCGTTGTCGGGACATGGTCAAATCCGGTTGTGGACGATCAAGTGGGGTATTTAGCCTGATCAGGGTCGATAAGTAAAAAGCCCGCGTGCGGTCTGGTGTCGCAACGTCTTGGTCAGCAGGTGCAAAAGCCTGTGTGCGACTTCCGGTTCGCCATTTTGAAAGAGTGTAGCGGCTTCGATTCGTAATGCCTGGGCGAATCTCGGGTCTTGCTGGATTCGTGTGTCGATGGTGTGCATGACGTCCTTCAATCCAAGCGAGTCAAGCTTCCATCGCCCGAATCTTCTTCCTTGCAAGCCTTCAGATAGGCGGACATCTCTAAAGGTGTCTGGAGATAATCGGTGACATTGAAGCGGGTAAATTTTTCAGTCATACCGAACCTCTGAACACGAGTCTTGAGGCACCTGTTTTTTACAGGTGCTGATGCTCAGAAATATTGGGCTAGGGCTTCTGGCTTAACAACTCGGTCATTTCGGGTAAGGCTGTCTGTAAATTCTGCCTGGTTTGCAAGGTTCAAGCTTTGCATTGCTCGCAAGGCAGTATTCGCGGGCAAGTCGGATCGCCGCACCGCCGCTCCCACAGGGGTTTGTGTTTGGCACAAATTCATTGATCGACGCGGACCAATGTGGGAGCTGGCTTGCCTGCGATCGAGTGCGCAGCGCTCGCAACTGCCGCGCAGAAGTTCACTGGGGTAGAAGATAACCTTGTTGCATAAGCGCCTCGAGCGTACTGGCGACAGTCCCAAACTCCCGCTCAACCCCCACCAACTCCGGCCGCTTCAAAATCAACACCGGCACCCCACGTTCCCGCGCCACTTCCAGCTTGGGCTCGGTGGCGGTGCTGCCGCTGTTTTTGCTGATCAGCACATCTATCTGTCGCCGTTCAAACAGCTCTCGTTCATCGTCCAGCAGAAACGGTCCACGGGCGCCGATGACTTCGCAGCGCTCATTGCCGGGATACTGATCGAGCGCGCGCAAGGTCCAGAACTGCCCATCCGGAATTTCATCCAGATGCTGCAGCGGCTCGCGACCAAGGGTGAACAGTGGGCGTTTGAAGGGTATGAGCGCTTCAACCAGTTCGGCCCATTCACTGACTTCCCGCCAGTCATCACCCACCTGCGCTTGCCATGCCGGACGCCGCAATGCCCAGCAGGGGATGTTGCTCAGTTGCGCGGCGGTCGCGGCGTTCTGGCTGATTTGCGCGGCGTAGGGGTGGGTGGCGTCCAGCAGCAAATCGATGCCCTGGTGCTGGATGAACTGCGCCAGGCCCTCCGCGCCGCCATAACCGCCGACCCGGACCTGACAAGGCAAATCCGTTGGCACTCGACCGACGCCGGCCAGGCTATAGATATGCTGCGGGCCAAGGGTGCGGGCGATCGCCAAGGCTTCAGTCACACCCCCCAGCAATAACAAACGTTTCATTGAAAAGCTCCTGCATGACCGACGATGCCACCCTGACGATCGATGGCAAACACCTCGACCTGAACCCGCGGCGGGACAACGCTACGGGCAAAGTCCAGGGCGTGCTGGCACACGGCATCACCGAGGGCGATCCCCGCAGCGCTGGCCATGGCCAGTGCCTGTTGGCTGGTATTGGCCTGCGTGATGTTGTGCTGCAATACGTCATCAGCGCCGACGTCTGCAGCCCACTGCGCCAGTTGCGGCAGGTCGATGCTCGAATGACGGCTATGCAAATCCATATGCCCGGCGGCGAGTTTGCTGATCTTGCCGAAACCGCCGCAAATGCTGAGTTTATCCACCGGCACTTTGCGCAGGTGCTTGAGTACTGCGCCGACGAAGTCGCCCATCTCGATCAACGCGATTTCCGGCAGGTCGTAGACCCGGCGCATGGTGTCTTCGCTGGCGTTGCCGGTGCAGGCGGCGATATGCATAAAACCATTGGTCCTGGCGACGTCGATGCCTTGATGAATCGATGCGATATACGCCGCGCAGGAAAACGGCCGGACAATGCCGCTGGTGCCGAGAATCGACAGCCCGCCGAGAATGCCCAGTCGAGGGTTCATGGTTTTCAGAGCCAGGGCTTCGCCGCCCTCGACATTCACCGTGACCTCGAAGCCGCCGTCGTAATTGCGCTCTTGCGCCAGTTGCAGCAGGTGATCGCTGATCATCTTGCGCGGCACCGGGTTGATCGCCGGTTCGCCGACGCCCAGGACCAGGCCCGGCCGAGTGACCGTGCCGACCCCAAGTCCCGCGTTGAAGCGGATACCCGGTTCGGCATGCAAGCGCACGTGGGAATAGAGCAACGCGCCATGGGTGACGTCGGGATCGTCACCGGCATCCTTGATCGTCCCGGCCTCGGCTCCTCCCGCGGCGAGGCGGCAAAACTCCAGGCGCATCTGGACCTGCTTGCCTTTGGGCAGGACGATTTGCACCGCGTCGTGGCTGATACCGCTGAGCAATAAGCGGGCGGCAGCGAGGCTGGTGGCAGTGGCGCAGCTGCCAGTGGTCAGGCCGCTGCGCAGGGGCGCGGGTTGTTCGGCGGTTTCGTCACGCATCGAAGGGCTTCGCCACTTCCAGCAAGGTAATCGGCAATGTCTGGCGCCAGGTATCGAAGTCCCCCAAGGGCTGCGCCTGAGCGATATGAATGCGGGTCAGCTCGCCGCCATGCTGTTCGCGCCAGGTGATCAGGGTCATTTCGCTTTGCAGGGTAACAGCGTTGGCCACCAGCCGGCCGCCGGGCTTGAGTTGCTCCCAGCAGGTGTCGAGCACCCCCTCGCAGGTGACGCCACCGCCGATAAAGATCGCATCCGGTCGCTCCAGGCCGGCCAGCGCTTGCGGAGCGCTGCCGCGAATCAACTGCAAACCGGGCACGCCGAGGGCATCGCGATTGTGTTCGATCAATTGTTGGCGACCGTCATCGGCCTCGATGGCCAGAGCGCGACAGCCGGGATGAGCGCGCATCCATTCAATCCCGATCGAGCCGCTGCCGGCACCGACGTCCCACAACAACTCACCGGGTACCGGAGCCAGGCGGGCGAGGGTGATGGCCCGCACATCACGCTTGGTCAATTGCCCATCGTGCTGGAAGGCCGAGTCCGGCAGCCCGGCCAGTCGCGATAGGCGCGGTGCATCGGGTTCGGCGATGCACTCGATGGCGAGCAGATTCAGATCGGCGACGCTCGACTCGTTCCATTCGCGGGCAATCCCCTCGATACGTCGTTCCGCGGGGCCGCCCAGATGCTCCAGCACCGTGAGCCGGCTCGGCCCGAAACCCCGTTCACGCAACAGGGTGGCGATGGCGGCGGGACTCTGGCCATCGTTACTCAGCACCAGCAAACGAACTCCGCTGAACAATTGCGCACTCAGGGCCGCCACAGGGCGGGCGACCACCGAAAGCGTCACCACCTCTTGCAACGGCCAGCCCAATCGAGCCGCCGCCAGCGAATAAGAGGACGGAGCGGACAACACCTGCATCTCATCGCTCGCCACCCGTCGCGCCAGGCTGGCGCCGACGCCAAACAGCATCGGATCGCCGCTGGCCAGCACGCACACCGGTTCACCGCGTTGCGCCAGCAGCGGTTCCAGGGAGAATGGGTTGGGCCATAGTTGACGCTCACCGCGGATGCAGACCGGCAACAAATCCAGTTGTCGCTGGCCGCCAAAAATCCGTGAAGCGCCCAGCAGTGCGCGTCGAGCGTTCTTGCCCAGACCGCTGAAGCCGTCTTCACCGATACCTACTACCGTTAGCCAAGGGGGCATACCAATCCTCTACTCCAAAAAAAGTGTCGCAGGCTTGTCAGGTGACCCCAGCTGAGGCGACATGATACTCCGGCTTGAATGGGTTTACCTTTTTCGCGTACAGCCCTGAGGTACGCCAGCCCAAAAGTTGTTAGCAACACTGAGCGATCAAGACCGAATACACAGTTCTGGACGGGCAATGCTGTTGTCAGGCCATATTTTAATGGGATATAAGTGTTCTGGGAGGAGGGGGTGAACGTTTACGTCTTGATATAAAGATAGCGGTGGTGGAGTTGAGAGCTGTGGGAGAAGAGACTACTCTGCGAAGATGAGTTTTTAATTGGTGTTTCTGCATGGTAAGAAATAAAGAATGGAGAAGTACCTGACGGAGAAATGTGTATGAAGTTTGTTGATGAGGAAGACGGTGTTCAGTCCTCTCGTGAAAGCGACAAGCGTAGCTCGTTAATGGGGCTCTCTGCGCAAGATGCTGACGAGTCCACGCCAAACAATAAATCGCAAGGCGCCGTGGTACTGGGTGATAACCTGCTGTCTTATGTGGCTGGTTTGTCCCGAGACGACAAACGGAATGTTCATCGCTGTATAAGGTTTGCGAGGTACAGCGCTGATAAGAAATTCAAAGGCGACAGCCTGTCAGGCGAGTGGTTTGTCTATTATGCGTCGGTTCTTCAGTTTCTGGGCTGGGAGCCAAAGCAGAAGAGTGTTGTTGAAATTGTTTATTCTGATTTTTCCGGGAGCGTAAGGCAGGCATATTTAAACGCACTACGTGTCAGTGAAAAATCGTCAGTTGCGGATGTGACTGTTCGGACTTTCAGTGCGTTAAGTGATGACAGGATTGCTCTTGCTACGTTTGCTAGAGAAACTCGAGAGGGTGAGAACTTCCATATTGTACCGATTCAATATAATGCTCAGGGGAGTCTCGAGTTGAGAGCGAATCATTTCAGATTGTTCGCCTTGTCCAAGAGGGAGGACTTCCTGTTTTTCAACTGGGAGGAGGAAACGGCCAAATTGTCTCAACATTATGGGCGATTCACGCTCGACAAAAAAGCTTTCGCAGAGAAGAAAGACTTTCTGGACAGAAGAATCCGAGAGATCGCGCTCGGCACGTTCTGTGCGCTAAACCTGTAGAGCACCAACTGGTTTACAGAGGTCGCCAGCCATAGCTGGTTTCGACGTCAAGCATTCACCACTAGCCGATCGGCCAATAATGCATGCTATGAAGAACCGGGTCATTCTGACCGGCAGCCTTTTCATCACGATGGCCAAAGCAGGCATAATACGTCGCCTTCGATAGCGAAGGGCTTCTTCACAGGCTGAGTCTTGAACACACCACTGCCTTCAAATACGCTCATAACGAGCCTGCGTCCCTCTGCTTGTCCGGGGTTATTACGTATCGTCCAGGCTTTGGACGGCGGTATCTGCCGGATTAAATTGGCCGGCGGCTCGATCAGCGCTGCGCAAGCCTGCGCGGTGGCCGACGCGGCCGAGCGTTACGCCAGTGGCGTGATCGAGGCAACCAACCGCGCCAATCTGCAGATTCGCGGGATTGGCAGCGAACAGTCGGCGCTGATCGACAGCCTGCTCGCCACTGGACTCGGTCCGACCACTGCGGCTGGTGACGATGTGCGCAATCTGATGCTCAGCCCCAGCGCAGGGATCGACCGGCACCTGCTGATTAACACTCGACCGCTCGCCGAGCAGATCCTCGGCACTCTGCAAAATCACCCACGCTTCCACGACCTTTCGGCCAAATTCGCCGTGCAACTGGATGGTGGTGAGGCGCTGGCGATGCTCGAACATCCCCATGACCTGTGGCTGTCGGCGCTGGAATTGAACGGTGAATTGCTGCTGGCCTTCGGTTTGGCCGGCTGTCCGACAGACCCGCCATTGGCCGCCGTGACGTTGGCAGAGGGGCATGCACTGGTGGTCGCGGTGCTGGAGTTGTTTCTTGAACTGGCACGCCCGGATCAAACGCGCATGCGCCATCTATTGGCGGAACTACCGGTGGATAACTTTTTGCAGTCGTTGGCCGAGCGCGTGCCTCTAGTCGCAATCTGTGATTGGCAGCGCTCACAGGCACCGAAACTATTGCATATAGGCACTTATCCACAGCGTGAAACCGATCTGGTTTATGTCGGCGCCGCCACCCCCTTGGGTCGTCTCGATCCAGTGATGCTGCGCAGCGTGGCGCAACTGGCCAACGAACTTGGCGACGGCTGCCTGCGTTTTACCCCTTGGCAAAGCCTGTTGCTGCCCAATATCCGTCTACAAGATGCTCCGAGCGTGACGCAACGCCTGCAACACCTTGGCTTGCTGTGTTCGCTCGAGCAGGCCCTGGCGCAGTTGCTCGCCTGCACCGGCTCAAGCGGCTGCGGCAAAGGCCTGGCCGACACCAAGGGTGATGCACTGCAACTGGCCGCGCTGCTGCAGCGTCAGGGTAATGCCCTGAGTGTGCATCTGTCTGGCTGCCAGCGATCCTGCGCCGCCGCGCACAGTGCGCCAGTCACCTTGCTGGCCGTTGGCCCCGGTCTTTACGACCTCTATTTTCGCGATGCAGGGCAGCCGGGTTTCGGCACCCTGCACGCGCGCAACCTCACAATTGAAGCGGTTGGCGCATTGCTTGACGCCCGCCCACGGAGCCACCTTGATGCTTGATTACATCCGCGACGGTCAGGAGATCTATCGCAACTCCTTCGCGATCATTCGTGCCGAGGCTCGTCTCGACCGAATTCCTGCCGATCTGGAAAAGCTTGCGGTGCGGGTAATCCACGCCTGCGGCATGGTCGACGCGATCGACGGGCTGCAATTCTCGCCTGGAGCGGGCAAGGCCGGGCGCGATGCGCTGGCGGCCGGCGCACCGATTCTCTGCGATGCACGAATGGTCTCCGAGGGCGTGACCCGCGCGCGTTTGCCCGCCAACAATCAGGTGATCTGCACCCTGCGCGACGAGAGCGTGCCGGACCTGGCGCGGGAGTTGGGCAACACTCGCTCGGCCGCTGCACTGGAGCTGTGGCGCCCGCATCTGGAGGGCAGCGTGGTGGTGATCGGCAATGCGCCGACCGCGCTGTTCTACCTGTTGGAAATGCTCGACGCCGGCGCACCGAAACCCGCACTGATTCTCGGCTTTCCGGTGGGCTTCGTCGGTGCCGCCGAGTCCAAGGCGATGCTCGCTGCCGACAGTCGTGGCGTGCCCTTTGTGATCATGCAAGGCCGGTTGGGCGGTAGTGCCATGGCCGCAGCCGCCGTCAACGCCCTCGCCACGGAGATTGAATGATGCAGCAACCTGGACGTTTGATTGGCCTGGGCGTCGGCCCGGGTGATCCGGAACTGATTACTGTCAAAGCCCTGCGCCTGCTGCGCGAATCGCCGGTGGTGGCGTACTTTGTCGCCAAGGGCAAAAAGGGCAATGCGTTCGGCATTATCGAAGCCCATCTGCAAGACGCGCAAACCTTGATGCCGCTGGTGTACCCCGTGACCACTGAAGCACTGCCGGCACCGTTGTCCTACGAGCAAGTGATCAGCGATTTCTATGACGGCGCCAGCGAAGATATCGCCGGGCATTTGAATGCCGGCCGAAATGTAGCAGTGATCTGTGAGGGCGACCCGTTCTTCTACGGTTCCTATATGTACCTGCATGACCGTCTGGCCGAACGCTATGAAGCCGAAGTAATACCGGGCGTGTGCTCGATGCTCGGCGGCGCTTCGGTGCTGGGGGCGCCGCTGGTGTATCGCAATCAGAGCCTGTCGGTGTTGTCCGGCGTGCTGCCTGCCGAAGACCTCAAGCGCCGTCTGGCCGATGCTGACGCAGCGGTGATAATGAAACTGGGGCGCAACTTCCCCAAGGTTCGCCAGGTCCTGGAAGAACTCGGGCTGGCGCATCGGGCGCTGTATGTCGAGCGTGCGACCATGGCCAACCAGAAGATCGTGCCGCTGGATCAAGTCGAACCCATGTCCTCGCCGTACTTCTCGCTGATCATCGTTCCCGGTGAAAGGTGGCAAGGTTGATGACTCGTTCTGCCCCGGCCATTGTCATTCTGGGCAATGGCAGCCTCGCCACGGCGCGCAAGATCCAGCAGCTGTACCCGGACGCATTGATCCACGGCCTGGCCGAACGGGTTGAAGGCGCCGACCGCAGCTATCACGAGTTCGGTGCGACCCTGCGCCAGCTCTATCAGCAGGACTCACCGATCATAGCCTTGTGCGCTGCCGGGATTGTGATCCGGACCCTGGCTCCGCTGCTGCTGGAAAAAGGCGCGGAACCCGCGGTATTGGCTGTCGCTGAAGACGGTAGTGCGGTGGTGCCGTTACTCGGGGGCTTGAGCGGGGTTAATGTCCTGGCTCGGGAAATTGGTGCCGGATTGGGCGTCGCTCCCGCCATCACCACCAGCGGTGAACTGCGCTTCGGCACCTGCTTGCTCAATCCTCCGAGTGGCTATGCCTTGGGCGATCTGGAGCTGGGCAAACGCTTTGTCTCGGACTTGCTCGCTGGCGAAAGCGTGCGTATTGAAGGCGCAGCCCCCTGGCTGGCTGGCGCACAGTTAGCGGAAGATCAACAAGCGCGGTTGGCGATCCATGTCGGCTGTGCCGAGCGTGAGCCTGTGGCCAATGAGCTGCTGATCTATCCGCGCAGTGTGCTGGTGGCGGTGAGTGCCAGTGTGGCGGACCTTGCGCCAGCGATCCGCGCGGCCTTGCACGAAGCAAAGATCGCCATCCAATCGATCGCGTGCCTGTTGGCGGCCGACACGGAAATGGCCAGCCCTCGGTTGCGTGAAGCTGCGCTCGAGTTGGGTGTGCCTCTGCGTTTCGCGGCCGCTGCCGCGAATGTCAGCGAGCTGGCGCAACACGCAGTGCCGCAATTGTTGCCACCGCTGTGTGTGGGCGATGGCATTGCCATTAGCGTCGCCCAACAGCCGCTGGACCCTTTGCAGATCGGTCGCCCGCGTGGCCGCCTGGCAGTGATCGGCCTGGGCCCTGGCGCTGCTGAATTGATGGTCCCGGCGGTGAAAGCTGAACTGGCTAAAGCCAACGATGTGCTTGGCTACGAAACCTACGTGCGCATGGCCGGGCCGTTCCGTGCCGATCAAATACTGCACTGCACCGACAACCGCGAAGAAATGCAGCGTGCCCGACATGCCTTCAAATTGGCCGCCCAAGGGCGTTCGGTCGTTGTCGTTTCGTCCGGTGACCCTGGCGTGTTCGCCATGGCCGCGGCGGTACTTGAAGCGTTGCACGAGTCGACGGAGCCGAGTTGGCACAACGTCGACCTGGAAATCCTCCCGGGCGTTTCCGCCTCCCTGGCCACCGCGGCTCAGGCCGGTGCCCCACTGGGCCACGACTTCTGCGTGCTGTCGCTGTCGGACAACCTCAAGCCTTGGGACATCATCGAGAAGCGACTGGACCTGGCTTGCCAAGCTGACCTGGCGCTGGCCTTTTACAACCCGATCTCCCGTTCGCGGCCGTGGCAGTTGGGTCGAGCCCTGGAAATCGTCGCGCAGCACCGCACGCCGGAAACGCCGGTGGTATTGGGGCGAGATATTGGCCGTCCCGGGCAGACCTTGCGGGTGACCACGCTTGGGCTTTTGACCCCGGACCAGGTGGATATGCGCACCATGGTGCTCATAGGCTCTTCCACTACGTGCGTGTTTCCTCGTGCCGAGGGTGGTGAATGGGTATATACGCCGCGTTGGTATGGTCTGAAACCCTAGTCCTCTGTGTGGCTGGTTCTGATAGCCAACTTCTGGCATCCGGATTTGAATTGACGAACTGGCCGTGCAGACCGCTTGAGCATGACAGTGGCAGGTGCAAAGCCGCTCTGCTTGTCTTGCCATGAACATATATTGAATTTAATTCGAGTTTGAGTGCGGCAGAAAACAGCGCTAATTTTATTCTTGAGTCCAGATGGGCTTGCCGCTATCTAAAAAGGAATTTGGAAATGAAAGATATTATGGTTCCAACGTTCAGTGTTGCTGAACGCGTTGCATTTGTCGAAGCGTGCATCAGTAAAGAACGGGCCTTGCGTAAAGCCTCGGGTTACGTACAAGGGAGAGGTTTTTCAACTGAGCAAGTAATAGGTTCTGACGCATTGAATGCGGCTATATTAGGCGCCGACATAGTCGGTTTTGCCGAGGGTATATCCAAGGAGAATATGCGGATCTTCAAGAACTGCCACAAGTTCGCATCGCACAAGTCCGAACGCGAGTTCCCAAAGCTGGGTCAGGGAAAACAGCGATACAAACGGTACCTGGAGGCGATGGAGGCAGTTGGCTGGACGGTGTATCACCATGCTTATACAAACTACAAGAAGGAGAGTGTTCGGGTAACGATGGATAATATTGTTCTAAATATCCTCGATACCGCCTTGTCGGCGGTAGTCAGCAAAATACCTGGCGTGGCGGCACTCAACGCAGTGGCCAGTACTACCCTGGCCGAGTTGAAAAAAAACCCCGAAGCGTTAAGGCTATTTGAATCCTCGTCGAAAGAACCCGAGGGGGTCAAGTTCACCGTTTTACCCTGCGGGCAGACGGTTCATGGAGATATCATGGCCTCAGTGGCCTCTGTCGATATTTTAGGCAGTCAACCTAAAGGCGGAGTTCTATTTATCGATTGGGATGTTTCGCAGCAGAATACGTTTAACGGCGAGGGAGCCATGGTTTATGACCCTGGGGAATATGATGAGGTCAAAGATCTTGTGATGGAATATTTGAGTCTGTTCAAGAGAGAAATGTTAGAAAAAGAGTTTGGCAAGCGCATCTAAGTATTCAAGAAAAACTGGAGACGTTGCGTCTCCGGTTTCAGGACCGTACAGGTCGGTAGACATGTGGTGCAGGCTTGGGTATAGGCTCTCCTAGGGGACTAAATAACCCCTCACCCCGGTAAAAATAATCTGCGCCGCCAGTGCACACACGAACAACCCCATCAACCGGCTGACAATCTGCAGACCCTGATCGCCAAGAATGCGTTCGATGCGGTTCGACAGATAGAGCACCACGCCGACGGTAAGGCTGGCCAGAGCGATACTGAGGATGGCGGTGAGTTTGTCGTCCCAGTGTGGCTGGCTGACGCCCATGACCAGAAGGGCACCGATAGTCCCGGGGCCGACGGTCAGGGGAATGGTCAGCGGGACAATGGTCACGTCCTGCTGCACGTTATCGGTCTGCACCGCCAGCTTGCCTTGAGCCATGCCCAATGCCGAGATGAACAGCACGCTCCCGGCGCCGATGCGAAAGGCGTCCACCGTGATGCCGAATACGCTGAAAATCACCCGTCCGAACAGATATAGCAAGACGCTGGAGACCAGAGTCGCGAGGGCGACTTTCCAGGCCAGGCGCCGACGCTCCTTGCTGGAATAACCGCGGGTCAGGCTGATGAAGCAGGACAGGACGAAGAACGGGCTATAGAGCACCAGCATCTTCAGGTAAACGCTGAACAGCACGTGGAGCATGGTTGGAGCTCGCAACGAAGGGAGGGCGATGGGGAGTCTATCAGGCGTTGCGCAGTCTGTCGGCTCAGGAGGTTTGAACAGCCAGCTGATTCTGCAAATCCCGTTGGGCAACCCAGTGTTCGATCAACTCGCGCAGTTGCGATAGCTCGACCGGTTTGGCCATGTGCCCGTCCATGCCGGCCTGACGCGCGCGCTCCTTGTGTTCGGTGAGGATGTGCGCGGTGAGCGCTACCACCGGAGTGCGCATGCGCTGGTTGCCGACTTCCCAGGCGCGCAGTTGCTGAGTGGCGGAAAAACCGTCGAGGATTGGCATTTCACAATCCATCAGCACCAGATCGTAACGCTGGGCTTTCATCGCCTGCAGGGCTTCTTCGCCGTTGCTGGCGGTGTCCGGTTGCAGATTGAGCTTGCCGAGCATGCCGCGAATCACTTTGGTCGAGATGCTGTTGTCTTCGGCGACCAGGATGCGGAAATCGCTGGGCACCTTGACCGATACAGGCACACCCGATGGCAGGTGATAGGGCACGACCAGGCCTTTGTTGCGTCGGGTCAGTTCGTCAGCCAGGGTGGTCTTGAGGGTGTAGCCGGCAACCGGTTTGGCCAGGATGCGCTTGACTCCCGAATTGCGCGCGATGATCTTGCTCGGCGCATTGCTGATGCCGGTGAGCATGATCAGCAGGATGTCGTGGTTCAGGCTTGGGTCTTCCTTGATCTTCGCCGCCAATTGCATGCCGGTCATGCCGGGCATGTTCTGGTCGAGTAGAACCACGTCGAAGTAGTCGCGCAGGTGCGCTTTGGTCCGCAGCAGGGCCAGCGCTTCCTTGCCGGAAGGCACGGCACTGACATTCAGGCCCCAGGCGCTGCATTGCTGCACCAGGACTTTGCGGCAGGTGTCGTTGTCATCCACCACCAGTACTCGGGCACCTTGCAGCGGGCCATCGAGGTCTGAGGTCGGATGTTCCAGGCGTTCCGGATCCAGCGGCAAGGTCAGCCACAGGGTGCTGCCGCTGTTGTTACCGCTTTTGATTCCGAATTCACCGTGCATCAGCAGGATCAGCTGGCGGGCGATGACCAGCCCCAGATTGCCACCCAGGCGCGTCGCCGAGAGGAAATTCTTGCTGTGCAGTTCGGCGTGCAGCAGGGCATCGCGTTCGCTGGCGTCCATCGGTATGCCGCTGTCCTGGACGGCGATGCGTAGCCGCGGTTTGGCGCTGCGTTCGTCAAGGGCGACGACGATCAGGATTTCGCCTTCGTCGGTTTTCTTCAGGGCATTTTCCAGCAGGCTCAGCAATGTCTGGCGCAGGCGAGTAGGGTCGCCGCTGATCACCCGTGGTACTTGCGGCTGAATAAAACTGATCAGTTCGACATTCTGCTGCTCGGCCTTGGCCCGGAAAATACTCAGGCAGTCTTCGATCAGGGCGTTGAGGTCGAACTGCACATCATCCAGCTCGATTTGCCCGGACTCGAGCTTGGAGATGTCGAGAATCTCGTTGATCAAGGTCAGCAATTCGTTGCCGGCGCTGTGGATGGTTTGCACGTAGTCCCGCTGTTTGACTGACAAGGGGGTGCCCAGCAGCAACTCGGTCATGCCCAGCACACCATTCATCGGGGTGCGGATCTCGTGGCTGATCTTCGCCAGGAACTCGGCCTTGGCGTTGATCTCGGCGTTGCTGGCTGCCAGGTCGCAGCTGACGCTGAAGCGGTTTTCGGTGATGCTGCGCTGACGTTCGCCCAAGGCAATACTCATCAACAGGCCGCTGAGGCAGATGAACCCGAGCAGCGTCATGATCAGACCTTGCGGCGCCACCAGGGTCAGTCCAAGCAGTGCTGGCAGAATGATCAGGGTACCGATGTTGAAGATCACCATGGCGACCACGAACAGTCGAGCGGGGCGATAGCCTTTTTGCCAGTGGTAAGCGGCGACGAACAGCATGCTCAGGCCGGCGAGCGCCACCAGTGCGTAGGTAATGATGTTCAGCGGCAGGGTGTCGACAAACAGCAGCAACAGGCTGCACAAGGTGGTCAGCAGAATATCGCCCAGCAACAGCCGGTTCAGCGGATGGGGGCCCAGTGGAGCGAAGAATCGGTAGGCGAACATCAGGCCGCAAGGTGCTGTCAGCAGCAAGGCCAGATAGGCGCCAGGGGTTTGCAGGGCGTGCCAGTCCGGCAGCCAGGGGCCAGGCAGATTCAACAGCAGGAGCAGGCTGAGCAGCAACAGGCCTTCGCAGGCGGCCAGCCATATGCAGCTTCTGGAGCGGGTGTAGGCGTAGCGCGTCAGATTATGCAGGATCAGCATAGCCAGGCAGCCGAACAGCAAGCCATAGATCAATGTCTGGCCTTGATCTGCCGCAGTCATGACCGCCGATTGCAAGGTGATGTAAGGACGTAGCTGGTGCTCGGAAACCAGCCGCACATACACCTCAAGGGCATTTGGGCTTTGCGGCAGCGCCAGCATGAAGTCGCTGCTCGGCAACGGCCTCTGGGATTGGGGCTGATCGTTACCGGTGTTCAATTGCTCGATCAACTTGTCGTCGTCGAGCACGTATAGATTCAGTTGAGCCAGATCTGGCGCGAAAATGCGCAGCAGTTGCTCGTGTTTGCCCGGCTGGAGTTTGAAGCGCAGCCATAAGGCGCAATCGGGCTCGGCGGCGGTCAGCTGGTTCAGGTCGATCGGGCTGAATTGATTGGTGTAGCGGGCAGAGCGGATGTCGCTCAATTGCAAGTCGGCCGTTTCGTCGAGCAATACCGCCCAGCCACTGCCTTGCGCGGCCTGGGCCGGTAGCAAACAGAGCAGAGTCAGCAGGCTGACGGTAAGACCTATGGCAATCCTGAGCCAGCGCACGGCGAAATCCCTTCGTAGGTTGATGCCAGATTACAACTATGCGCGGGGCTGGAACAGCACGGCAAGGGTCCGGGACCCTTGCCTGGCCGAACGGATAGCTTATTCCAGATTTTCGCCACGCTCGCGGGCAATGGCACGGTAGCCAATGTCCTTGCGGTAGAAGCAGCCTTGCCAATCGATTTTAGCCGCCAATTGGTAAGCCTGCTGTTGAGCCGCATCGACACTTTGGCCCAGCGCGGTGGCGCAGAGCACTCGGCCGCCAGCGGTAACCACCTGACCGTCTTTCAATGCAGTGCCAGCGTGAAAGACTTTGCCTTCCAGTGCGGCCGCTGCATCCAGACCTTCAATGACCGCGCCTTTGGCGTAATCACCAGGATAGCCACCGGCTGCCAGCACGATGCCTACGCTTGGGCGCGGATCCCATTGCGCTTCGACCTTGTCCAGGGCCTGGGCCAGGGCAGCTTCGATCAGCAATACCAGGCTCGACTGCAGGCGCAGCATCACCGGTTGGGTTTCCGGGTCACCGAAGCGGCAGTTGAACTCGATGACTTTCGGATTGCCGGCCTTGTCGATCATCAGACCGGCGTAGAGGAAACCGGTGTAGACATTGCCTTCCTCGGCCATACCGCGCACGGTCGGCCAGATCACCAGATCCATTACGCGCTGATGCACCTCGGCGGTGACCACCGGGGCAGGGGAGTAGGCACCCATGCCGCCCGTGTTCGGGCCGGTGTCGCCGTCGCCGACGCGTTTGTGGTCCTGGCTGGTGGCCATGGGCAGAACATTCTTGCCATCGACCATGACGATGAAGCTGGCTTCTTCGCCGTCGAGGAACTCCTCGATCACCACCCGGGAACCGGCTTCGCCGAACGCATTGCCGGCGAGCATGTCGCGCACGGCGTCTTCGGCTTCGGTCAGGGTCATGGCGACGATCACGCCTTTACCAGCGGCCAGGCCGTCGGCCTTGATCACGATGGGGGCGCCTTTTTCACGCAAGTAAGCCAGGGCCGGCTCGATCTCGGTGAAGTTCTGGTAGTCGGCCGTCGGGATCTTGTGGCGAGCCAGGAAGTCCTTGGTGAACGCCTTGGAACCTTCCAGCTGGGCGGCGCCGGAGGTCGGACCGAAGCAATCCAGGCCGCGGGAGCGGAACAGATCGACGACGCCGGCCACCAGTGGCACTTCCGGACCGACGATGGTCAGGGAAACGTTCTTCTCGGCGAAGTCGGCCAGCTGCTCAAGGGCCAGCACGTCGATAGCGACGTTCTCGCACTTGGCTTCAATGGCGGTGCCGGCGTTGCCCGGAGCGACAAATACTTTTTCGACACGCGGATCCTGAGCCACTTTCCAGGCCAGGGCGTGTTCACGGCCACCGCTGCCAATGATCAAAACATTCATTTCAAAAACCTCGATGACGCTGAATTCTGTGGAAGCGCTGAATGCCCTCGTAGGAGCTGCCGAAGGCTGCGATCTTTTGATCTTGATCTTCAATCGGTGTCGAACCCGAAAAGATCGCAGCCTGCGGCAGCTCCTACAGGGGGAACTGCGTTATCAGTGACGGAAGTGGCGCATGCCAGTAAAGACCATGGCGATGCCGGCCTCGTCTGCAGCGGCAATTACTTCATTGTCACGCATCGAGCCGCCTGGCTGGATCACCGCAGTGATGCCGACCTTGGCTGCGTTGTCGATGCCGTCGCGGAACGGGAAGAACGCGTCGGAGGCCATGACTGCACCCTGCACCTGCAGGCCGGCGTGTTCAGCCTTGATCGCGGCGATGCGCGCGGAGTTGACGCGGCTCATCTGGCCGGCGCCGACGCCGATGGTCTGGCGGTTTTTGGCGTAGACAATGGCGTTGGACTTGACGTACTTGGCGACTTTCCAGGCGAAGATCAGGTCGTTGATCTCCTGCTCGGTCGGAGCGCGTTTGGTCACCACTTTCAGGTCTTCGCTGCCGATCATGCCAATGTCGCGGCTCTGAACCAGCAAGCCGCCGTTGACGCGTTTGTAGTCCCAGGCTGCGGCGCGATCGGCCGACCATTGGCCGCAGGCCAGCAGGCGTACGTTGGCTTTGGCAGCCACGATGGCACGGGCTTCTTCGGTGACGCTTGGCGCGATGATCACTTCGACGAACTGACGCTCGACGATGGCTTTGGCGGTTTCAGCATCCAGTTCGCGGTTGAAGGCGATGATGCCGCCGAACGCCGATTCGGTATCAGTGGCGTAGGCCAGTTCGTAAGCCTGACGGATGCCGCCTTCGGCGTCCGGGCTGACGGCAACGCCGCACGGGTTGGCGTGCTTGACGATGACGCAGGCCGGTTTGACGAAGCTCTTCACGCATTCCAGCGCGGCGTCGGTGTCGGCCACGTTGTTGTACGACAGCTCTTTGCCTTGCAGCTGGGTCGCGGTGGCGATACCGACTTCGGCAGGTTTGGCTTCAACGTAGAATGCCGCGCTCTGGTGCGGGTTCTCGCCGTAACGCATTTCCTGAGCCTTGATGAACTGGCTGTTGAAGGTGCGCGGGAACTGGCTGCGAGCTTCGGTGCTGAGGGTTTCAGCGGTCTGGTTCACGGTGCCGAAGTAATTGGCGATCATGCCGTCGTAGGCGGCCGTGTGTTCGAAGGCCTTGAGCATCAGGTCGAAGCGCTGAGCGTAAGTCAGGCCGCCGGCCTTGAGGCTTTCCAGGACGCTGGCGTAGTCGCTGGCGTTGACCACGATGGCCACGTCTTTGTGGTTCTTGGCCGCGGAGCGAACCATGGTCGGGCCGCCGATATCGATGTTCTCGATAGCGGTCGGCAGGTCGCAACCTGGCTTGGAAATGGTGGCTTCGAAGGGGTAGAGGTTGACCGCTACCAAGTCGATCGGCTTGATGCCGTGTTCATTCATGATGGCGTCGTCGATACCGCGACGACCGAGAATCCCGCCGTGGATTTTCGGGTGCAGGGTCTTGACCCGACCGTCCATCATTTCTGCGAAGCCGGTGTAGTCCGCGACTTCCACTGCGGCCACGCCGTTGTCCTGCAGCAGCTTGAAGGTCCCGCCGGTGGAAAGGATCTCGACGCCCAGAGCTGAAAGCTCCTTGGCGAACTCGAGAATCCCGGTCTTGTCGGAAACGCTGATCAAGGCGCGGCGGATCGGCAGGCGGGTAGTCTGGTCGGTCATTTCAATTTCCATCAAAAGCAAATGAGTCAGCAAAAAAGGCGACCGGTTTTACACGGACGCCTTTCTGGTTTGATTGAATGCTTACAGCAGATCGTACTGCTTGAGTTTCTTGCGCAAGGTGCCGCGGTTCAGACCGAGCAGCTCACTGGCCTTGGTCTGGTTACCCTTGACGTAGTTCATCACGCTTTCGAGCAATGGCGCCTCGACTTCGGACAGCACAAGGTTGTACACGTCCGTGACGGCAGCGCCCTCAAGGTGGGCGAAATAATTGTGCAGCGCTTTCTCGACACTCCCGCGAAGGGTCTGACCCTCTTCGCTCGGTGTATTGAGGTGCTGTTTCAAATTCACATTGTCGCTCACGGGTGCTGTTCCACTCACTAAAGTCTCGGTCATCATCGTCATGCGGCCACCCCTTCTCCGTCCCCTGTCACCAGGCTCTTGTAGCGTTCGGCAAAGAACTCACGAACGTTGGCGCACTGTGCTTCCGTTTCATCCAAACGATTGAACTGGGCGCGAAACTCCCTGGCGCCCGGCAGGGTTGCGAGATACCAGCCCACATGCTTGCGAGCAATGCGTACGCCCATGACATCCCCATAGAAGGCATGCAGCGCGGCCAGATGCTCCAGCAGAATACGTTCCACCTCGAACAGCTCCGGTGCCGGGAGTGTTTCGCCGGTACGCAGAAAGTGCTCGATCTCACGAAAAATCCATGGTCGCCCCTGGGCAGCCCGGCCAATCAACAGACCATCGGCGCCGGTCGCTTGCAGCACGTACCGGGCTTTCTCGGCCGAGTCGATATCGCCGTTGGCGAAGACCGGAATCGACACCGCCTGCTTGATTGCGGCAATGGTGTCGTACTCGGCTTCACCGGTGTACAGATCGGCACGGGTCCGGCCATGGACCGCCAGCGCGGTGATACCTGCCTGCTCGGCGATCTTCGCCACCGTCAGGCCGTTCTTGTTCGACCGGTCCCAGCCGGTGCGTATTTTCAAGGTGACCGGCACATCGACTGCCGCCACGACGGCATGCAGGATCTCGCTCACCAGGTCTTCGTCTTTCAGCAACGCGGAACCGGCAGCCTTGTTGCAGACTTTTTTCGCCGGACAACCCATGTTGATATCAATAATTTGTGCGCCCAGCTCGACGTTGGCGCGGGCTGCATCCGCCAGCATCTGTGCATCACCGCCGGCGATCTGTACCGAGCGCGGCTCGGGATCACCTTCGTGGATCATGCGCAGACGCGATTTGCGGCTGTTCCACAAGCTCATGTCGCTGGTGACCATTTCCGAGACTACAAGGCCTGCGCCCAACCGTTTGCACAGCTGACGAAAGGGCTGGTCAGTGACCCCCGCCATAGGGGCGAGAATCAAGCCGTTGGGCAATGTATATGGACCGATGCGTACCGCCGACATAGGACTTCCCTGGTGTGGGGCCGGATCATTAGAGTTCGAAAAAGGGTTGGCATGATACCCGCTCTCGATGACCGGATAAAGGCTGAATTGGATAAAATCTGAACAGTTATTCTGTTATCGCCAGCAGTTTGGTTCGAGACGAGGAAGTCAGAAAAACGCCGTCAATCCAAAGCCGCGGCGCTTGACTGAAGCGTTTCACTCGGGCGAATGAAAGCTCAGGCTGTAATTAACGGCTTTAGGACCGGGGTCGAGGATGTCCAGGGCGATATGGATTGGTGTTTGTGATGGCATTTCCGCCAGGCCTTCAAGATCGCCGCTGAGGTACTCGCTCGGCTTGAAGCGCCGACTGGCGATCAGTTGCCCATTGATATCGGCAAAGCGCAGTTCCAGCAGCGGGAAGGGTTGAGAGAACGGTGCGCGATTGTAGATGATCGCATCGACTATCAGTGCGCCGCTGAAGTTCGGGTGGCTGCGTACCACCAGGTTGCTGCTCTTTATACGGGCAATGTCGACCTTGGACGGCACCGCGCAGCCGATTTCCGGGCACAGTTGCTGGAACCACGGGCGGTACTGGTCCTGGCGGGCCAGTTCCTCGAAGTGATAGGCAATGTATTGACCGGCCAAAGCGGCGGCGGCGAGAAGAATCAGCAGTCCCCAGAGAATGCGTCGACCCCAGGGGGAACGGCGCTTTTGCCAATCAAGGTGCACCGGTTCGTCGATCAGGTCCTGTAGCACTTCGTCATGCAGGCCTGGCTCGTTGCGTCCGCGCTTCTTGCGCGCAGGCTCGGGTTCCAGCAGATCTTCGTCAGCGACATCCGTCGCGCTCAGGCGCTCGAAATGTTCTGGCGTTGGCGGCTCCTGCTCCAGGCGTATCACTGGTGCCTCGGGCTCGTCCCGCAGATCGTCAAGCTCGAAGGACAGTGAGGGTTCGGTACGGCTGGGGCTGTCCGGCTCGACGATCGGGGCTATCGGCTGGCTGTCTGTATTGGCCAGAGGCTCAATAGGTTCGAGCACTTCCGCGCGTTCCGCCGTCGGTTCGCTGAACAGGCTGCCAGTCCACTGTTCTTCCTCGCCGCCGGTGATTTCCCGGCGTGCGCTCAGCGACTCTGCTCTGGGCTTGCGTTCCTGGCCGAGGTCCATGATCGGCTGGATTTCCCGCTGTTCGAGCCTGGCGAGTTCTTCGTCGAGGTCGTCCAGGTCGAGTTCGGCGGCCGTCCACTGCTTCTGGCTGATCGCCCGGGGCGCGGCGGGCAATGGCGCGGCGGGTTCCTTGCCAGCGCCTTGCTCCAGCAACTGGCGTGCGGCGTTGAACACCTGCAGACATGAGCCGCAACGAACCACTCCGCGGGCCACGCTTAATTGGGCGTGGTTCACGCGAAAGCTGGTTTGGCAATGCGGGCACTGGGTGACGAAGCTGTCGGTCATGCGGCAATCCGGATTATGCAGGCGTCCATTCTAGCGCCGACGGCCGGTGATGCGCACCCAACCTTCGCGATTTGCAATCGGGTCCAGCTCGAAGTCCTGGGCGTAAGCCGCTGCGACCTCATCGCCTTGCTCGGCGAGAATGCCCGACAGTGCCAGGCGCCCGCCGGGCTTGACCAGGCTGGACAGTTGCGGGGCCAGTGAAACCAGCGGACCGGCGAGGATATTGGCGACCAGTACGTCGGCCTGAACCTGCGGCAAATCTTGCGGCAGATACAGCGGGAACAGCTCTTCGGCGATGTTGTTGCGCCCGGCATTGTCGCGGGAAGCTTCCAGCGCCTGCACGTCGATGTCGGTGCCGACCGCTTCTTTGGCACCCAGCAGCAAGGCGGCAATCGCCAGGATCCCCGAGCCGCAACCGAAGTCCAGCACGTTGCACCCCTTCAGGTCCTGGCCGTCGAGCCATTCCAGGCACAGGGCCGTGGTCGGGTGAGTGCCAGTACCGAACGCCAGCCCCGGATCGAGCAGCAGGTTGACGGCGTCCGGCTCCGGCGCGGCGTGCCAGCTTGGAACGATCCACAGACGCTGGCCGAAGCGCATTGGCTGGAAGTTGTCCATCCAGCTGCGTTCCCAGTCCTGGTCTTCGATGATTTCGCTGTGATGCTCAGGCAGTGGGCCGCCGGCCAGCAGCTCCATATGGGCCAGCACGCTGGCGGCTTCGGTGCCGTCTTCGAACAGCGCCAATAGATGGGTGTGGGACCACAGCGGAGTGGTGTTGAGCTCCGGCTCGAAGATCGGCTGATCCTCTGCGTCCATGAACGTCACCGAAACGGCGCCGACTTCCAGGAAAGCGTCTTCGTAGGTTTCGGCTTGTTCTGGGCTGATGGCGAGACGGACTTGCAGCCAAGGCATGGCGGGCACCTTTGAAAAATATTGATTGCAACCTGGTGGGCTGCTGGAAGCCCGCCAGTTTACGCGAGCGCGGAGCTTTTGTGGGGGTGGGCAAGGGCTCTTGTAGGAGCGAGCTTGCTCGCGATGGGCTCCAGGGCGGCGCGTTTATTCAGAAAGCACGCGTTATCGTTAACGACCATCGCGAGCAAGCTCGCTCCCACAGGGGCATTGGGGCAAGCCCGCTCCCACAGGGAATGTGTATTCCTGCAGATTGAATGAAACCTTCAGAAACAACAAAGCCGCTCGAGAGCGGCCTTGTTGGTCTGGATCACATCTTAATGCTGGGCAGCCAGCTTGTGTTCCAGGTAGTGGATGTTCACGCCACCTTCGCAGAAGCCTTCATCACGGACCAGGTCGCGGTGCAGCGGGATATTGGTCTTGATCCCGTCGACAACGATTTCATCCAGCGCATTGCGCATGCGCGCCAGGGCTTCTTCACGGGTTGCACCGTAAGTGATCAGTTTGCCGATCAACGAATCGTAGTTCGGCGGTACTGCGTAGCCACTGTACAGGTGCGAATCAACACGCACGCCATTGCCGCCCGGGGCATGGAAATGCTTGACCGTGCCAGGGCTTGGCATGAAGGTTTTCGGGTCTTCGGCATTGATCCGGCATTCCAGCGCGTGACCACGAATGACTACGTCATCCTGTGTGAACGACAGCTTGTTGCCGGCGGCGATGCTGAGCATCTCCTTGACGATATCGATCCCTGTGACCATTTCCGATACCGGGTGTTCTACCTGAACTCGAGTGTTCATTTCGATGAAGTAGAACGCGCCGTTCTCGTAAAGGAACTCAAAGGTGCCCGCGCCGCGGTAGTTGATGTCGATGCAGGCCTTGACGCAGCGTGCGAGGACTTCCTGGCGTGCTTTCTCGTCGATGCCCGGTGCCGGGGCTTCTTCGAGAACCTTCTGGTGGCGACGTTGCAGTGAGCAATCGCGGTCACCCAGATGGATGGCATGACCCTGGCCATCGGAAAGCACCTGGATTTCCACATGACGTGGGTTGGTCAGGAACTTTTCCAGATAGACCATCGGGTTGCCGAACGCTGCGCCAGCTTCGGAGCGGGTCAGTTTCGCCGAGGAGATCAGGTCTTCTTCTGTGTGCACAACGCGCATGCCACGACCACCACCGCCGCCAGCGGCTTTGATGATCACTGGGTAACCGACTTCGCGACCAATGCGCAGAGCGGTTTCTTCGTCTTCAGGCAGTGGGCCGTCGGAACCCGGAACGGTTGGAACCCCGGCAGCGATCATGGCGTGCTTGGCGGAAACCTTGTCGCCCATCAGGCGGATGGTTTCGGCTTTCGGGCCGATGAAGGCGAAGCCGGATTTCTCGACCTGTTCGGCGAAATCGGCGTTTTCCGCGAGGAAACCGTAGCCTGGGTGAATGGCGGTGGCGCCAGTCACTTCAGCGGCCGCGATGATCGCCGGGATGTGCAGGTAAGACTTTGCGGCGGATGCCGGACCGATGCAGACGGATTCGTCCGCCAGGCCCAGGTGCATCAGCTCTTTGTCGGCCGTGGAATAAACGGCGACGGTCTTGATGCCCATCTCTTTACAGGCGCGCAGGATCCGCAGGGCAATTTCACCGCGGTTGGCGATCAGGACTTTTTCCAACTTCGCAGGTTTCAACATCGTTGGCTCTCCGCGGTTCAAACGATGGTGAACAGCGGTTGGTCGTACTCAACCGGCTGGCCGTCTTCAGCGAGGATGGATTCGATCACTCCGCTGGTTTCAGCTTCGATGTGGTTCATCATCTTCATGGCTTCGACGATGCACAGGGTGTCGCCTTTCTTCACGCTCTGCCCGACTTCAACGAAGGACGGCGAGCCAGGGGAAGATTTGCGGTAGAACGTACCTACCATCGGCGAGCGGGCAACGGTGCCATTGAGCACTGGAGCAGCCGGTGCGGCAGGTGCTGCGGCAACCGGTGCGGCGGCTGCGACAGGCGCGGCAGCCGGAGCGGGCATAGGAGCAGGCGCGTAGTATTGCTGAGCCGGGGTTTTGCTGTGGCGGCTGATCCGTACGGACTCTTCGCCTTCCTTGATCTCGAGCTCGTCGATGCCGGATTCTTCCAGCAGTTCGATCAGTTTCTTAACTTTACGGATATCCATGAATCATCAACTCCCAAGGGTCGGTCAGGGGCGTTTAGCTTGTTGTTCAAGCTGTTCCAGGGCGGCCTCCAGGGCCAGTCGATAACCGCTGGCGCCAAGGCCGCAGATCACTCCCACCGCTACGTCGGAGAAGTAAGAGTGATGGCGGAAAGGTTCGCGTTTGTGCACGTTTGACAAATGCACTTCGATGAATGGGATGCTCACTGCCAGCAGCGCGTCACGTAATGCGACGCTTGTATGCGTAAAAGCTGCCGGATTGATCAAAATGAAGTCCACACCCTCGCCAGGCGCGGCATGGATGCGATCGATCAATTCGTACTCGGCATTGCTTTGCAGGTAGAGCAAATGGTGGCCGGCATTACGCGCCCGCTGTTCCAGATCCTGATTGATCTGAGCCAGGGTTACCGCACCGTAGACGCCCGGTTCGCGGGTGCCGAGCAAGTTCAGGTTGGGGCCGTGCAAAACCAGTAGGGTCGCCATCTGCAGTTCCTTGTTATCTGTGTGCAGTTGTCAGAACCCGGCGACTATGCCGCAAACCCTTTGTGACTGTCCAGTTCTCTGCAATAGCCAGCACGATGCCCGATGTTTGCGCGAAATATATAACCGACTGATTAAATCCGGTCATTCGCCTTGGCGACACGTTCGGCGAAGTCCGCTGCATTGATCTCGCCGATCACCCTCAGGTCGCTGTGCTCGAGACCCTCTTTGCCGAAAAACATCAGCGCTGGCGGTCCGAACAGTTTGTAACGATCGAGCAGGGCGCGTTGTTCGCGATTACTGGCGGTCATGTCAAAGCGCACCAGGCGATAGCCTTTGAGGCGTTCGACGACGTTGTCGTCGTTAAGCACTTCATGTTCGATGACTTTGCAGCTGATGCACCAGTCGGCGTACCAGTCGACCAGCACTGGTACGCCGCCAGCCTTGGCCTCGACGAGGGCACGCTGCAGTTCAGCAGGGGCGCTGATGGTCTGCCATTGGCTGGTGCCTTGAGCCGGGACGCCAGTCGCCGAATTGATGGCCAGTGAGCGGCCGATCGGACTCAGCGGGTCGGTCTGGCCGCTGAATGCGCCGTACCAGCAGGCCAGCGCATAGAACAATAGAAACATCCCCAGCAGTTGCGCCAGGCGCTGTCTCGGAGGCTTGTAGATGAATTCGAGGGCGCCGAGAAACAGCCCGACACCCGCTGCCAGCAGGCCGAGCAGCAGTAGGGTGGCCTGGCCGGGCAACACTCGGCTGAGCAAGCCGATCGCCAGCCCAAGCAGCAGAACACCAATGGCATTTTTAACGTAGAGCAGCCAAGGGCCGCTTTTCGGCAACCAGGCCGCGCCACCAGTGGCAACGAGCAGCAACGGCGCGCCCATGCCCAGACCCAGCAGCAGGAGCTTCAATGCCCCGCCCAGCGCATCACCGCTGGCACTGATATAAAGCAGCGCGCCGGCCAATGGCGCCGAAACGCAGGGCGAAACCAGCAGGCTGGAAACCACCCCCAGCACTGCGGCGCCCCACAAGGAACCGCCTTCGGTGCGATTGGCCACGCGATCCAGGCGGCTGCTGATGGCATGGGGTAGTTTCAGTTCGAAGATGCCGAACATGGCCAAGGCAAACACCGAGAAAAACAGCGCGAACGGCACCAGTACCCAAGCTGATTGCAGACGTGCCTGGAGATTCAACTGCGCGCCGAACATACCCATCAATGCCCCGAGCAGGGCAAAGCAAACCGCCATCGGCAGTACATAGGCGAGCGACAGGTTGAAACCGCGCCAGCCGCCGACCTGACCGCGCAACACCACGCCGGAGAGGATCGGCAGCATGGGCAGCACGCAAGGGGTGAAAGTCAGGCCCACTCCCGCGAGAAAGAACAGCGCCAGTTCACGCCAGTTCCAGCGTGTCTGAAGGTCGCTGGACGGGGTTTCGACACTGGTTGTTGCAGAAGGCTTGCCGGCGATGTTCAGGCGCTCGGTTTCGGGCGGATAGCACAGGCCTTTATCGGCACAACCCTGGTAAGTCACTGCCAGGCTGAAGGGGCGATGATCGCCGGCCGGGCGTGGCAGCTCTACGTCGAGAATCCCGTGGTAGACCTCGACGTCGCCGAAATACTCATCGTGTTTCTGCTCGCCTTGAGGCAGCTGTGCGGCGCCCAGCGTGACGTCTGCGGGCTCGGTCCGGAACTGAAAGCGATGGCGGTAAAGGTAATAGCCTTCACTGGCGACGATGCGCAGCTTGATCGATTGCGCCGTGCTTTCTACCAGACTCAGTTGAAAGGCTTCGCGTACCGGCAGGAAATCGGAGCTGTTATTGACCGAGCCCAGGGTCGAGCTGGGACGACTGTCTAGCAACCCGGCGGCGGTCACCGGCAGGGCGAGCAATAACAGCATCAGGCAGAGCAAGCGGCGCATAGCGATCTCGCGTATCGGAAGTGTGCGCATGATAGCGGAGTGGGGCGGGGAGTGCAGGGAGAGGGGATCGTCCTTGAGGTGATCGGGCTTTTGTGGCGAGGGGGCTTGCCCCCGCTGGACCGCGAAGCGGTCCCAAAATCGGGCAATGGGATCCTTCAGTTAGAACCCGAACGCCAGTATTGCGACTGCTTCGCAGCCGAACGGGGGCAAGCCCCCTCGCCACAGGGGTCCCTTTCAGACGCGAAATGCCTGCACGGCCGTATGCAGCTGTCCGCCCAACGCCAACAAATGTTCTCCCTGGCTGCGACCCTCACCGATTCTCAGCAGGTTATCCCCGCCCAGTTGGTGGATCCGCTCGCTGTGATCGCGGATTTCGCTGACGGCACCGCTCTGTTGGGCGGTGACATCGGCGATGCGCACCGCAGTGTCGGAAATGGTCTGGATCGCCCCGACGATTTCATCCAGCGCACCGTCAGCCGCTTGGGCCTGATTGGCTGTGGCTTCAGCATGTTCGACCTGCGCGCGCATGCCTTCTACCGATTGGCGGGCGGCCAGCTGCAGACCTGCGATCAGCGTCTGGATCTCGGCGGTGGCGCCAGCGGTGCGTTGCGCCAACGTACGGACTTCTTCGGCAACTACTGCAAAACCACGGCCCATTTCCCCGGCGCGAGCGGCTTCGATGGCGGCGTTGAGAGCCAGCAAATTGGTCTGGTCGGCGATCGAACGGATCACCGTGAGCACGCCGCCAATGGTCGCCGACTCTTCGGCCAGGTGTTCGATCATCTGCGCATTGCCTTGCACCTCGCCGACCAATGCATGCAACCCCGTGAGGCTCAGGCCGATCACTTTCTGCCCGTGTTCGACAGCAAGCCCAGCCTGACGGCTGGCGTCCGCGGCCTGGCTGGCATCGCCGGCTACCTGCTGGATAGTGGCTTCCAGCTCACCCAATGAGTCGCGAATTTGCGCGGTATCCCCCGCCTGGCGTTCGGCGCCGCTGTGCAGGCTACTGCTCAACTCGGCCAGAGCGCGACTGCTGCCGGCGACCTGTTCGGCGTTCTGCCGGATGGTTCCCACCAGATCGGCCAGATACGCCCGCAGTCGATTCAGTGACGCCTCAATGTCGTGCAGCTCGCGGTTGGTGGCGCCCAACTGGATTTCCCGACTGAAGTCGCCCTCGGCCCAGGTCGACAAGGCCGGCGCGAGGTTGGTCAGCACTCGCGCCAGGCGCCGTTGCAAGGTATCGATGAGCAACGCGATCAGCAGGATCAGGCCGATCATCAAGCCCTGGATGATCCGCACTTCACTCTGAATCTGCCCGTGTTGGGCGCGCACGGCGGGTTCCAGGCCGGCAATCGCCTGGGCAACAGCGGTGATCTTCAGGTGCGTCGCAGCGCTGAGCTCGGCCCGTTGCTGTATCTGCTGGCGAGTGCGGGCAAGCTCGGCCGGGTAGCGCGTCAACAGGCTGTTGAGTTCGCGCTTGAGGCCGATGCCAGTATCTTCGGCGAGGCTTTTTTCGGTGTTCTCCAGTCCCATCATGGCGGCGAAGTTTTCGCTGTTCGATTCGCTGCTGGCGCTGATGCCTAACAATGCCAAGGCCCCCAATTGCTCGGCCTGGCTGCGGATGTTGCTGACTTCACGCTCGACATCCGCCGCCAGCTCGCTACGGCCACTGCTGACCAGTTTGTCGCGGGCCAGGGACAGCTTGGCCAAGTGCTGTGACGCCGTCAGCAACAACGGCAAATAGCCTGTGGCATTCGGGTTATTGGCGCCTGTGGCGTATTGGCTGAGTTGTTCCAGATTGGCACCCAGCTCGCGTTCGGCCTGGAGCAGCAAGGCTTGCGGATCGCCGGCGAGTTTGCCCGCGGCCAGCAGCTCGGTCTTGCTGAACTCGCCCAGGCTGGAAAGGCTTGGGCGCAAGCTCTGGGCCAGCTCGCTTGGCAGCTCGTCCAGCTCCTGTTGCAGGGTTTCAATGGCTTGGCTGGCGCTGCTCAGGCGCAGCGCATCGCCACTGGCCAGGTAATCCTGGATGTTGCGCGCTACCTGATTCTGGAACTGCTGGGACAGGCCCAGGTAACGTTCCATCAGCAGATAGGGTCGTTCCAGCGCGCGTTGCGACCACCAGAGCGTGGCACCCAGGGCGACGCAAACGGCGACTAAGAGGAGGGTGTTGAGATTGGTCAGCAGCTTCAGGCGCATCGAGGGTCTACCAACGACGGAATGGTAAGCACCTGAAGTTATTGCGTTTCTGTTACAGGGTTATGACCGACTCGGTGGATTCCGATTAAAAGGTGGCACTTTGCTTTGATTGCAGAGCGGCTTGCACACAGTTGCGTCCAGCGTGCTTGGCGCGATACAGCGCTTCATCTGCCTGGCTGGCCATCATCACACTGTCGGAGCCCTCGCGCAGCTCTACGACGCCAGCACTGAAGGTGCACCAAAGATCCTGAGGTTTTGCCGGATAATGAATTTCGGCAAAACGCTGGCGGATTTCATTGAGCACTTTATAGGCCGATTCGACATCGGTGTCGGGCATGACGATGGCGAATTCTTCACCGCCATAACGCCCGATGTAGTCGGTCTTGCGCAGGCGTTGTTTGAGGAACAGCGCCAGGCTCTTGATCACACGGTCGCCCATGGGGTGGCCGTGGCTGTCATTGACCCGTTTGAAATGGTCAATGTCGAGCATCGCAAAGCTCAGCGGCTTGCTTTCGCGACGAGCGCGGAAGCTGCAGTCTTCGAGCAATTGCAGGATATGGGTGTGGTTATACAGGCCAGTCAAGCTGTCGCGAACCATCCGCGCCTTGAGATTGCGTGCCCGAGCCGCGCGGTTGCGCACCGTAGTGATCAGGTGGCGGGGCTTGATCGGCTTGGTCAGAAAGTCGTCACCACCTTCGCTCATGGCATCGAGCTGCTTGTCCAGGTCGTCTTCGGCCGACAGGTAGATGATCGGCACGCTGACGTAGCGGTCGTTGTGGCGGATCACCTTGGCCAGTTCGGTACCGGTACAGGCCGGCATATACATATCGAGGATGATCAGGTCCGGCTGGAAGTCCGCCAGCTCGGCCATCGCCTGGATCGGTTCGATCAGGGTCCGGGTGACGATTCCGGCGCTATTGAGCAAGCGTTCGGTGTGCAAGGCCTGGGCTCGGGAGTCATCGATGATCAGCACTTTGTACGGTTCGTACTGAGCGACGCAGGTCAGCACTTCGATTTTTTCCAGCAGGCTCGAAGCTTCGAGGGTACCGGTCAGAAATTCCTGACCGCCGGCGCGCACGGCAGCGAGGCGGGTCGGGGTGTCAGTTTCGTGCAGGCTGAAGAACAGCAGGGGCAACTTGTGCTCCAGGCCTTCCTGGGCTTCGGCCGCCAGTTTCAGGCCCATGCCGGTGCCGCAAAAGTCGACATCCATGACAATCGCAGCGGGCAGCCGCTCCACCAGCGAGGAGCGAAACGCCGCGACACTGTCCAGCGATTGAGCGCTGAGCCCGAAGAACTCAAGCTGCTTGGCCAGTCGCTCGGCGCGGCCGTGATCCTGCAGCATCACATAGATCGGCTTGCGCAGCGGTGGCAGGAAGGTTTGTTCGAACTGGTCGCCATGCCGCAGGCCGGTGCGCGACAAACGTTGCATCAAACGATTGAGATCGGTGATCAGCCCGCTGCTCAGACGCCCGCGGTTGGCATCCACCGCGTGCAGCGAATCGCCGATACTGCGCGCCAATTGAGCGTGTTCAGGTTGTTCGAATCGTTCGGCGAACCGCAGCAGGCGCAAGTTGGCCTCGGCCAGTTCCGACAGGTCGACGCTAGACCATTCGCTTCGCTGCAGGCGTTGCCATATCTCAAGAATCTGACGTGCCTGATGAATTACCCGCTGGGCAAAGTGGTGCTTGAGGCGCTCACGGCTGGGGTCTTCTGGCTCGGTCATATCCTGACAACTAGTTAGGGGGCATGCTGAGATTGAGTGGTGGCTCTATGCTAGCACCTCTTTTCAATTGGATGAGTGTCATACGTCAATAAACTGTGCAGGGGCGTTATTCATTTGTTGACCGGCTGATCGCATAGGCTCTCGACTGTGCTTCATTTATAGTGGGGCGGTAAGCTGCGACGATTGTGCGACTGGTATCTGAGCGATAAATCCGCTCAGGCTGAGGCACGATGGGGTAGGGTTACTGTCGAACCTATGAATTCCGAGATCGAAAGGATATAGCCATGCTGGACTGGAAGAACCGCGCGGGCAGCGCGCCTGAACGCGCCGCTGAACCGAAATCGGCAACCCGCAGCTATTTCGGTGGTCTGCTGTTCAGCCGTGCCCTGGCTACCTTGCTTGGCCTGTACCTGCTGGTGACCATTGTCCTGGGCTGGTACTGGAGCCAGGAACCGGCACTGTTTCCGGTTCAGCAAAACGCCCAGATGGAGGCCGAGAGACAAGGCAAGCAGATGGTCATCGGTTACACCACGGTGGAAACTTTGAAGACCGTTGCCGGTACGCTGCTGACCAAGCAGGGTGGCTATATTTCCAACGACCGTTTTCCGCCGGGCCTGTGGATGGACAACATGCCGAGCTGGGAATACGGCGTGCTGGTGCAGGTCCGTGACCTGAGCCGTGCTCTGCGCAAGGATTTCGCCCGTTCCCAGTCGCAGTCTACCGAGGACGCTGATCTGGCCAAGGCCGAACCGCGTTTCAACTTCGACAACAAAAGCTGGGTGCTGCCTTCCAGCGAGTCCGAGTACGAGGAAGGGATGAACTCCCTGACCCGTTACCAGACCCGCTTGTCCGATCCGAACCAGAAGAGTGCGCTGTTTTATTCCCGTGCCGATAACCTGAACAATTGGCTGGGTGACGTAGGCACCCGTCTGGGTTCGCTGTCGCAACGGCTGTCGGCCAGCGTCGGTCGAGTCAAGCTCAATACTGCGCTGAAAACCGAAGTCGTGGCCCCGGGCCAGGTGCCGCAGGTGGACGAAGAGGTGGTGGAAACCCCTTGGATGCAGATCGACAACGTGTTCTACGAAGCCCGCGGTCAAGCATGGGCGTTGTCCCACCTGCTGCGCGCCATCGAAGTCGACTTTGCCGATGTCCTGGCCAAGAAGAATGCTACGGTCAGCGTGCGCCAGATCATTCGTGAGCTGGAAGCTTCTCAGGAACCGGTGTGGAGCCCAATGATCCTCAACGGCAGCGGCTTCGGTGTATTGGCTAACCACTCGCTGGTTATGGCCAACTACATCTCGCGGGCCAACGCTGCGGTCATCGATTTGCGTCAACTGCTTTCCCAGGGCTGAGTCATGGTCGCTACCTCTAATGAGGCCGCACATCGCGCGGCCTCGGATGCCGAACAGATCGCCTGGGTCGATGAGCAGGACAAGCTGCTCGGCGCCCTGGTCCGCTCCGATCTGCGCGAGCGCGGGCTGATCGGCCGCGGTACCTACATCATGCTGTTCAATTCTGCCGGTGAGCTGTGCGTGCATCGACGCACTTTGAGCAAAGCCATCTATCCGGGTTTCTGGGATGTGGCAGCCGGTGGCATGGTGCTGGCGAGTGAGACCTACGCCGAGTCGGCGGCCCGTGAGCTGGAAGAAGAGCTGGGGGTGAGTGGTGTCGAGTTGACCGCCCATGATCACTTTTTCTTTGAAGACACCGGCAACCGGCTCTGGTGTTCGGCGTTTTCGGCGGTCTGGGACGGGCCTTTGTGTCTGCAGCCTGAAGAAGTTCTGGAAGCGCGCTTTATGCCGATAGATCAGGTAATGCAGGATATTGCGCAAAAGCCTTATTGCCCGGATTCTCTGGCGGCCTTGAAACGTTATCTGCGCGCACAAGGCGCAGACGTCGCAAAAGATGCATAAATTGGCGCCGATTGGCTCTTAGCAAGTCGGCTATTTGCCGTTACACTGCGCGACCTTTTTCAAGCTGGACCGGTTTTGCTTTTTGTAGGAGCTGCCGCAGGCTGCGATCTTTTGACTTTGTTTCTGAGTCAAAATCAAAAGATCGCAGCGTCGTTGCACTCGTCAGCTCCTACACAGGGTTACCCGGTTCAGTAGCGCTGCCCCTGCCTGAGTGGGGCTTCGCGGTCGATGGCACTTGCCAAAGTGCAGCGACCAGTCTTTGTCCTCCCAAGAGGATTGCCGGTGGCCAAAAAAGCCGCATCCTTCGCCGCCCTTGGTGGCCTGGTATTTTCCACCGACGCAGGTCGACATTGCCCGGACTGTAGTCAGCCGGTGGATGCCTGTATCTGCAAACAAACCGTTATCCCTGCCGGCGACGGCATTGCTCGCGTGCGTCGCGAAAACAAGGGCCGTGGCGGCAAGACGGTGACGACCATCACCGGCGTGCCGTTGGCGGAAGACGCGCTGGGTGCGCTTGCCACAACGCTGAAAAAGCGTTGCGGCACCGGTGGCACGTTGAAAGACGGGGTCATCGAGATCCAGGGCGAGCATGTCGAACTACTCTTGGCAGAGCTGATCAAACTCGGCTTCAAAGCGAAGAAGTCCGGCGGTTAGCAGCTTCTGTGAAGACCACCCCCGACTTGATGCAGTCCTGATCCGATTCAGGTTTGCCGTCGTCTCCATGGTTTTCACAGAACCTGTTCATGACCGGTTTCTAAACTCCGCGCTGTATGCGAGGTCTATCCCCCTCGAATGCAGACTAATCGTCATTTTTATTCTTTAGACTGCGCCAGCCTGATCTCAGGTGACGCTCTATGACTTCATTTATAGGGGACTTCGATGTCCGTACGACGCACACGCAAAGACGATGGCAGCCAATGGACAGTTGCGGACAGCCGCAGTGTTTACGGGATTCGCCATTGGGGGGCCGGGTATTTCGCGATCAATGACGCCGGTCGCGTCGAAGTTCGTCCGAACGGCCCGAACAGCTCGCCTATCGATCTGTACGAGCAAGTCGAGGAACTGCGTAAAAGCGGCCTGTCCTTGCCGCTGCTGGTGCGCTTCCCGGATATCCTGCAAGACCGCGTACGCCAGCTGACCGGCGCGTTCGACGCCAATATCGAGCGTCTGGAATACCAGAGCAAGTACACCGCGCTGTACCCGATCAAGGTCAACCAGCAGGAAGCGGTGATCGAGAGCATCATCGCCACCCAGAATGTTTCCATCGGTCTGGAAGCCGGCTCCAAGCCGGAATTGCTGGCGGTACTGGCCCTGGCGCCCAAGGGCGGGACTATCGTCTGCAACGGTTACAAGGACCGCGAATTCATTCGCCTGGCGCTGATGGGCCAGAAGCTCGGTCACAACGTGTTCATCGTGATCGAGAAAGAATCCGAAGTCGGACTGGTAATCGAAGAAGCCGCTTCGCTGAAGGTCAAGCCTCAGGTCGGCCTGCGGGTGCGTCTGTCTTCCCTGGCTTCGAGCAAGTGGGCGGACACCGGTGGTGAAAAATCCAAATTCGGCTTGTCCGCCGCGCAGTTGCTGTCGGTGGTCGAGCGTTTCCGCGCGGCCGGTCTGGACCAGGGTATTCGCTTGCTGCACTTCCACATGGGCTCGCAGATCGCCAACCTGGATGACTACCGGCACGGCTTCAAGGAGGCGATCCGTTACTACGGCGAGTTGCGCAACCTCGGCCTGCCAGTCGATCACATCGACGTTGGCGGCGGCCTGGGTGTCGACTACGACGGTACCCACTCGCGCAATGCCAGCTCGATCAACTACGACATGGACGACTACGCCGGTGTTGTGGTCGGCATGCTCAAGGAATTCTGCGACGCGCAGAACCTGCCGCATCCGAACATCTTCTCTGAAAGCGGCCGCTCGCTGACCGCCCACCACGCCATGCTGGTGGTCCAGGTGACCGACGTCGAGAAGCACAACGATGACGTGCCAGTCATCGAAAACAAGGAAAACCTGCCGGAAACCGTGCAATGGCTGGTGGACCTGCTGGGCCCGACCGACATTGAAATGGTCACCGAGACCTACTGGCGCGCCACGCACTACATGAGCGACATCGCCACCCAGTATGCCGATGGCAAACTGAGCCTGGCCGAGAAAGCCCTGGGCGAACAGTGCTATTTCGCCGTCTGCCGTCGCCTGCACAACTCATTGAAGGCCCGTCAGCGTTCCCACCGTCAGGTGCTCGACGAACTCAACGACAAGCTCGCCGACAAGTACATCTGCAACTTCTCGGTATTCCAGAGCCTGCCGGACACCTGGGCGATCGGCCAGGTGCTGCCGATCCTGCCGCTGCACCGTCTCGACGAAGAGCCGCTGCGCCGTGCCGTGCTGCAAGACCTGACCTGCGACTCCGATGGCAAGATCAAGCAGTACGTCGATGAGCAGAGCATCGAGACCAGCCTGCCGGTGCATGCGTTGAACGACGGTGAAGATTACCTGCTGGGGGTTTTCCTGGTAGGCGCCTATCAGGAAATCCTCGGGGATATGCACAACCTGTTTGGGGATACCGACTCGGTGAACCTCTACCAGAACCAGGATGGCTCGGTGTACAGCGCCGGTATCGAAACCCACGACACCATCGAAGACATGTTGCGCTATGTGCATTTGTCCCCGGAGGAGTTGATGACTCACTACCGCGACAAAGTCGCCAGCGCGAAGATCACCGCCGCTGAGCGTACCCAGTACCTCGATGCCCTGCGTCTGGGTTTGACTCGTTCGTCCTACCTGTCGTCCTGAGGTAATAAACGGCTGCTTCAGGCTGTCTGAAAATTCACTGCAACTTGCGTGTTTTTTCAGATGGCTTGGTGCGGCCGTTCTTTATTTTTCAGAGGCTAACGGCTCAGGCTATTAGCTTTTGAAGGATCAAAGAGATCCAGTCTGCATTTCATGTAGGCCGCTTCCTAACTTGTACTCTTGCCCTCTACTCGGCCATGTCTCTCAGCGAGAATCCCCGGCCGCCCTCCTGTAGAGAAACCTCGATGTCCAATCCAGCCAACGAACCGTTCTTTCGTCTGGACATAGCGGGCCTGCCCCATCCCCTTGACGTTTTGGCCTTTACCGGCACTGAATCCATCAGTGAACCGTTTGTGTTCGAATTGCAGCTAATCATCGATGACCCGCAACTGGACCTGGGCGGGCTTATGTATCGCTGCGCCTACCTTCAATTCTTCGAAGGCCAAGGCGGTATTCATGGACAGATTCATGGGCTCAGCCAAGACAATCATTACGCCTCGCAAAGGCGTTGTCGCGTTCGGCTGGGGCCGAAGCTGGCGTGCCTGGCGCAACGTTACAGCCAGCGCATTTTCACCCGGCTCACGGTGCCTGAAATCATCCGCCGGGTGCTGCATGAGCACGGTATACGGGAAGAGGGATATTGCCTTGAACTCACTGGCGACTATCGGGTACGCGATTACTGCACCCAATATCGAGAGTCGGATCTGCAGTTTCTCCAGCGCCTGTGTGCGCAAGAAAGGATTCATTACCATTTTCAGCATCGCCAGTTCGGCCATTGCGTGGTGTTTGCCGATACCCAGCGCAGCTTTCGCCAAAGTGACAGCGGTGTTTTTTTACCCGAAGGGCAGGTACCTGCAATCCGCCAGTTCAGTTTGCGCGCACAGTTCGGGGTAGATGAATCCGGTGCTCGGGTCGAGCACGTTGCCGAGGGCCAAAGCGATCTTGCATGGCTGGGCAGCGGTTCATTCATGGTCTTGTCCGGGCATCCATTTACCGATTGGAACCGCTTCTGGCTGCTGACCAGCGTCCAGCACCAGGGGTATCAGGCGCCGGTTTTGGGGCCAGACGAGGCGTTTTCCGGTGAGTTGCCATCGGTGTGTCGGTATCGCAATCATTTTCGCGCTACGCCCCGGGAAGTCTCCTTCGTGCCTGCCCGGTCGTTGCCAGAACCGCGAATGAGCGATATCCAGCGAGCCTGGGTAGTGGATCCCGCGCCAGTGCTTGAAGCCCCACCAGGGATGATCGCGGTGCAGTTTGATTGGCTGTATCAGGGACAGGGCTCCAATCAAGGCATCTGTTGGGTGCCCGTATCGAATGAGCTTGCAGGCGAAGCGATTCAAGGGGTAAAGGCCGGCATGCAAGTACTCGTCAGTTTTGCCCAGGGTGATCCGGACCAGCCGCTGATCATTGGTTGCCTGCCGCAATCGGTGGGCGGGGCGCAGACTCCGTCGACAAATGAGCCCAGCTCTGTTGCCACTGAGCCGTGCGAGGAGCTGACATTACTGCATGTCGATCTCGAACCTGCGAGGTTTGTCGGGGCCGAGCAAAGCATCCAGCTGTCAGGCGAGATTGAGCTTTGGTTCGACACCGGCAGTGAAATGCACTTCAAGGTCGGCAACAGTGCGATCAAGCTCGGTGCAACGGGTCTCAGGCTGTCCAGTGCGCAGATCATTCTCGAAGCGCGGCCGCCATCGCCCGCCAGCGTCCCGATAATCCAGGCTCCGCCACCCGAATCTGATCCGCAGGGCTTGCTGGCGATGGTGCAGGCTAGCCATCCTCTGGTGTTACTGTGCTTGCTGCCGGAAGGCGGCAGCTTCACCCACTGCAAACAAAGTGTCTGCACCTGTCGTTTGCTGGCCAGGCCCGGTAAAAGTGGTGGGGTATGAGCGTGGCCGAAATGCCAAGGCATGCAGCGCAATGGTTGTTGCTCGACCTGCCGGGCTCTCCGGAGTCAGGCCTGATGTTGCGCCAACGCTTTGCCGCAATCCACTGCCGGGCGCTGTTCGAGAGTACCGACCTGCATTCGCTGAGCGGTCATGGGCCGTTATTGGTCGCGCTGGATCAACACTCGCCTCTGGTTGCGCTCAGTCAGTCCGAACCACAGGCCTGGCCGGGATTGTTCCTGGTCAGCGCGGCACCGTTACAGGAGCTGTTGACGCATCTGCGACGGATGCTCACCGTCACCTTGGGGCTGCACCACAAAGGTCTCTTGAGCTACTACAACCCACAGACCGCGAGCTATTTTTTCGATGCCTGTGACGCCCGCGAACTGAGCGGCTGGCTGGGGCCGATCAGCAAGCTGTATTGGTACGGAGGCACCTGGGCCGACAAGGCCGTGGGTAGCCTGGGCTGGCAGCACCTGGTGAATCCACGGCTGCCGGGCAGCAAGCTGGTAATCGAGCCCGGCCTGAGCCGCCGCCAGCAAGACAAGCTGCAAACATGCCTGCTGGAGCGCCACGCCTATCATTGGAGTCGTTCGACGGGGAGTGACTACAGCACTATCTGGTGCCATCTGGAGGAGGGGCTCAAGCACGGCTTTCGTGACAATGCTGTACTCGATGATTGGTTGCGACTGCGTCTGTGTTACCCGGCGGCCAGTGTTCCCGAGCGATTGAGTGGCAGCACCCCGCGTGAGCGCCTCGAGCACCTGCGTCAGACCTGGGAGCGTCATCGACCCTGAGCAGGGTGACTCATCGGCTCAATGGCGGCTGGTGCTGAACCAGCCGTCATTCTTGCGCAGGTACCAGGCAAAAGCGCCGAGGGTCAGGCTTCGTAGCAGCATGAACAACAGAAACGTCAACCACAGGCCATGGTTGCCGAAGCCCTGTAGCGCCCAGGCAAACGGCAGCGACAGGATGACGCTCAGCAACATGCCGTTGCGCATTTCCCGGGCCCGGGTCGCACCGATGAACAGACCATCGAGCACGTAACTCCAGACCGCAATCAGTGGCAGCATGGCGAGGTAGGGCAGATAACTGAAGGCTGTTTCGCGCACACTCTGGATGTCGGTCTGCATCTCGATGAACAGATGACCGGCCACCAGGAACAACACGGCGAAGCCCAGGCTGATCAGCAACGACCAACCACAAGCCACCACCAGCGAACGGCGCAAGGCCTGCCGGTCATGGGCGCCGATGGCGTGCCCGCACAGGGCTTCCACGGCATGGGCCAGGCCGTCAAGTGCATGGGCGGTCAGCAGCAAGCCGTTGAGCAATAACGCATTGGCCGCGACCGTCGCGTCGCCCAGTCGGGCACCCTGCACGGTGATCAGGAAAAACACCGATTGCAGCGCCAGGCTGCGAATGAAAATGTCCCGATTCACCGCCAGCAACGGTCGCCAGCTTTGCCACAGCCCCAGCGCGGCCCAGGCGATGTGCCCCGGGTAATCGCGCAAGGCGTTGCGGGTCATGGCCAGACCGATCAGGGCGCCGGTCCATTCGGCGATGACCGAGGCCCGTGCCGAGCCGACCACACCCCAGTCCAGACCGAGGACGAACCACAGGTTCAGGGCGATGTTTACCAGGTTGGTACTGAGCAGAATCGCTAGCGGCGCGCGCGCATTCTGGGTGCCGAGGAACCAGCCCACCAGGGCAAAACTGGCCAGCGCCGCCGGCAGGCCAAATAGCCGGGTATGGAAGAAATCCCGGGTCATCTGGTCGAGTTCGGCGGAAGGCTGCATCAGCTGCAAGGCGACGCCACTCAGCGGCACACCAATGATCCCGAGCAGCAGCGCCAGACCCATGGCCAACAGCAACCCCTGCAGCAGGATTTGCCGAAGCGCCGCACCGTCTGCCCGCCCGGCCGCCTGGGCGGCGAACCCGGTGGAGCCCATGCGCAGGAAACCCATGGACCAGGCCAGGAACAGATACAGATTGGCGCCGATCGCCACCGCGCCAAGTTGGTGGGCGTGGGGCAGGTGGCCGATCACCGTACTGTCGACCAGCGCCACCAGCGGAACGGAGATGTTCGACAGAATCATCGGCGCAGCGAGAGCCCAGACGCGGTGATGGGTCAGGCGATGGCGCCAGTCGGTGATCAGGGTGGACATGCAGGCTCCTTGCAAGAGGGGGCATTGTAGCGGCAGAAGCAGGATTGGCACCGAGCCTTTGTGGCGAGGGAACTTGCTGTGGCGAGGGGGCTTGCCCCCGTTGGGTCGCGTAGCGGCCCCAATGAATGCAACTCGGTTTCTTCAGGCAGATCACATGCGCTGGCTTTACGACTGCTGCGCAGCCGAGCGGGGGCAAGCCCCCTCGCCACAGTTGAACTCAGTGCTGCGAGTAACCCCCCCCTCCGTCACTCAATGTTACCAGCGCCTCAGCCGGTTTCGCGCCAGTGATATATAGTTCAACCCTTCGATACCCCTGCCAACGAGTGCCTCATGCTTAACAAAGGATTGTTCCTGGCCTGTGCGCTGGTGCTGCTGAGCGCTTGCGATTCGTCGACCTCGGATAAGGCACCGACCGCCGCCGCGCCCCCAGCGGTAGTCAGCGTGCTGAAGGTCAATGCATTGCCGGATGTCGCTGTGCTGAAGCAGCGCTACGTCGGTCGTGAGTTAAGCGTGGTGGACGTTTCCGAGGTTCAGCTCGATGGCGCCAGCACCCTGTCAGTGAGTTTCTCGGTGCCGCTGGACCCGGAGCAGAAGTTCGCCGAAAAACTGCACCTGGTGGACAGCAAAACCGGCAAGCTCGATGGTGCCTGGGAACTCTCCGACAACCTGATGGAACTGCGTCTGCGTCACCTCGAGCCGCAGCGCAAACTGGTGCTGACCGTCGATGCCGGGCTGCGCGGGGTCAACGACGCCACGCTCGCCGCCGAGTACGTCAGCCGCCTGGAAACCCGCGACCTGCAACCTACCGTAGGCTTCGCCAGCCGTGGCACCTTGCTGCCGACCCGTCTGGCCGAAGGTCTGCCGGTGATCGCGCTGAACGTCGACAAGATTGATGTCGAATTCTTCCGCATCAAACCCGAGGCACTCCCGGCATTTCTCAGTCAGTGGGGCCGCAGCACCAGCCTGCAAAGTTATGAATCGCGCGAACTGCTGCCGATGGCCGAGCTGGTCTACGGCGGTCGTTTCGACCTCAACCCGGCGCGCAACACCCGGGAAACCCTGTTGCTGCCGATCGCCGGTCTCAAACAGTTGCAACAGCCCGGGGTTTACCTGGCGGTGATGCGTGCTTCCGGCACCTACAACTACTCGCAACCGGCAACCCTGTTCACCCTGAGTGATATCGGCCTGTCGGTGCACCGTTACCAGAATCGTCTGGATGTCTTCACGCAAGCGCTGGAGGGCGGCAAAGCCCTGGCTGACGTCAGTCTCGAACTGCTCGACAGCAACGGTCGAGTCGTGGGCCAGGGCAAGACCGAGAAGGGCGGCCACGCCGAGTTGCTGCTACCGAAAAAGGCCGAAGTGCTGTTGGCTCATCAGGGTGAGCAGACCAGCATGCTGCGTCTGAACAGTGCTGCCCTGGACCTGGCCGAATTCGATATCGGCGGGCCGCAGGCCCACCCGCTGCAATTCTTCGTGTTTGGCCCGCGTGACCTGTATCGCCCAGGGGAAACCGTGCTGCTCAATGCCTTGCTGCGGGACAAGGATGGCAACGCGGTCAAACCGCAGCCGGTGAGCGTCGAAGTGCGTCGGCCGGATGAGCAGGTCAGCCGCAAGTTCGTCTGGGATGCCGATGCGTCCGGCCTCTATCAATACCAGTTGCAGCTGGCCGGCGAAGCGCCGACCGGGCGCTGGCAACTGGTGTTCGATCTGGGCGACGGCAAGCCGCAACTCTATGAGTTCCTCGTCGAGGACTTCCTGCCCGAGCGTCTGGCTCTTGAACTCAAAGGCCGGGATGAACCGATCAAACCAGCTGACACCGCCGAAATCAGTGTCAACGGCCGCTATCTCTACGGCGCCCCGGCCTCGGGCAATCGCCTGAGTGGCCAGGTCTATGTGCGTCCGCTGCGAGAGGCGGTCAAAGCCTTGCCCGGTTATCAGTTCGGCTCGGTGACCGAAGAAGAGTTGAGTCAGGATCTGGAGCTGGACGAAACCGCGCTGGACGCCAGTGGCGAAGCGCTTATCTCCCTTGAAAGCAAATGGGCCGAAGCCCGGTCGCCCCTGCAACTGATCGTGCAGGCCAGCCTGCAAGAATCCGGTGGCCGTCCGATCACCCGTCGAGTGGTCCAGCCGGTATGGCCGGCGGATCGTCTGCCGGGGCTGCGCGCATTGTTCGAAGGAGAAGAAACCGATGGCGACGGCCCTGTCGAGTTCGAGTTACTGGTGGCTAACAATCAGGGCCAGAAACTGGCAGCGGACAACCTCAAGGTGCGCCTGGTGCGCGAGCGCCGTGACTATTACTGGAACTACTCGGAGAACGATGGCTGGAGCTATCACTTCAACGAAAAATTCCTCAACCTTGACGAAGAAACCCTCAGCATCAAAGCCGGAGACACCGCGAAAGTCAGCTTTCCGGTGGAGTGGGGCCCGTACCGCGTTGAAGTCGAAGACCCGCAGACCGGTCTGGTCAGCAGCTTGCGCTTCTGGGCCGGCTATCGCTCCCAGGACAACGCCGAAGGCGGCGCAGTGCGTCCGGATCAAGTGAAGCTGGCGCTGGATAAACCCGCCTACGGCGATGGCGATACGGCCAATGTGACCGTCACTCCACCGGCTGCCGGCCAGGGCTATCTGCTGGTGGAGTCCGCCGATGGCCCGTTGTGGTGGCAGGAAATCGACGTGCCGGCCGAAGGCAAAAGCTTCGCTGTCAAGCTCGACCCAAAATGGTCGCGGCATGACCTGTATGTCAGCGCGCTGGTGATTCGTCCCGGTGAGCGCAAGGCCAACATCACCCCGAAACGTGCGGTCGGCGTATTGCATCTGCCTTTGGATCGGACCCAGCGCAAACTCGGCCTGACCTTGAGCGCAACGGAAAAAATGCGTCCGAAACAACCGCTGACGGTGAAAATCCAGGCGAAAAATGCCGACGGCAGCGTGCCGAAACAGGTGCATGTGCTGCTGGCCGCAGTGGATGTGGGCATCCTCAATATCACCGAATATCCGACCCCGGATCCGTACTCCAGCCTGTTTGGTCGTAAAGCCTATGGTGCTGACCAGCTTGATATCTATGGGCAGCTGATCGAAGCCGGTCAGGGTCGATTGGCCAGCCTGGCTTTCGGTGGTGACGCGGCGCTGGCCAAGGGCGGCAAGCGTCCGGACACCAGCGTGACCATCGTTGCTCTGCAAAGCGCGCCGGTGACCTTGAACGAACAGGGTGAGGGCGAAGTCAGCGTCGACATCCCGGATTTCAACGGCGAACTGCGCTTGATGGCCCAGGCCTGGACCGATGATCGTTATGGTATGGCCGAAGGCAAAACAGTCATTGCCGCGCCGCTGATTGCTGAACTCTCGGCTCCGCGGTTCCTCGCCGGTGGTGACCAGACGACGCTGGCTCTGGACCTGTCGAACCTCTCGGGCAAAGCGCAGAAACTGACCGTGCAACTGAGTGCCGAGGGCCAGTTGGGCCTGCTCGGTGAAGCGAGCCACAGCGTGCAACTGATCGAAGGTCAACGCACTACCCTGCAAATTCCGGTGCAGGCCCTCGGTGGTTTGGGCCAAGGGAAGGTCAAAGTGCTGGTCAATGGCCTCGACCTGCCGGGTGAGAGCCTGCCGCCGTTTACCCGCGAATGGACACTGGGTGTGCGGCCGGCTTATCCGGCGATGCTCAAACACTACCGCGCGGTGCTCAAGGATCAGCCTTGGGAATTGCCGGAAGCTGAACTGAAGGCCTTCGAACCCGCCGGGCGTGAAGCCCTGCTCAGCCTGTCGAGCCGACCGCCGCTGAACCTGGGCGAGCAGATACGCGCACTCAAGGCCTACCCCTATGGTTGTCTGGAGCAAACCGCCAGTGGCTTGTACCCATCGCTTTATGCTGATGCCGCGAGCCTGAAGCGCCTGGGTCTGGAAGGCGAGCCGGATGCCGAGCGCAAGCGCAAGATCGAGTTGGGTATCGAGCGCCTGCTGGGTATGCAGCGCTATAACGGCAGCTTCGGTCTGTGGGGCGCTGACGGGGAAGAGGAGTACTGGCTGACGGCCTATGTCACCGACTTCCTGCTGCGGGCTCGCGAGCAAGGTTTCGCGGTGCCGCCCGAGGCGCTGAAAAAAGCCAGCGAGCGGCTGCTGCGTTATCTGCAGGAGCGCAACCTGATCGAAGTGAACTACAGCGAAAACGCCGAGCACACACGCTTTGCGGTGCAAGCCTATGCCGGACTGGTATTGGCCCGCAGCCAGCAGGCGCCGCTGGGCGCGCTGCGCAGTCTGTTCGAGCGTCGCACCGACGCCCGTTCCGGCCTGCCGCTGGTGCAACTGTCCATCGCCTTGCAGAAAATGGGCGACCAGCCGCGTGCCAATCAGGCGCTGATCGCGGGTCTCGCGGCGTCACGCAACAGCAAGGGCTGGCTCGCCGACTACGGCAGCCCGCTGCGCGATCAGGCGCTGATCCTGGCACTGCTCGAAGAAAACGATCTGGCCAAGGGCAAGCGTGAGGAGCGTCTGTTCGAGTTGTCCGATCAACTGGCCGCCAGCCAATACCTGTCGACTCAGGAGCGCAACTCGTTGTTCCTCGCCGGCCGTGGCTTACTGGGCAAGCCGGAAGCCAGCTGGACTGCGCAATTGCACAGTGGCAATGAAACCCGTGAGCTGAGCAATAACCAGCCAGGTCTGAAACTCGAAGGTGCGTTGCTGGCTTCGCCGCTGTCTTTGCGCAACGAAGGCGGCGAGCCGGTGTATCAGCAACTGACCCTTTCCGGTTATCCATTACAGGCGCCGGTCGCCGGTGGCGAGAACCTGAGCATTCGTCGCGAGTATCTGGGCATGAACGGTCAGCCGTTGAACCTCAAGGCCCTGGCCAGCGGTGATCTGGTGCTGGTGCACCTGGCGGTCAGCGCCAAACAGCGAGTGCCGGACGCCCTGGTGGTGGACTTGCTGCCGGCCGGCCTGGAGCTGGAAAACCAGAATCTGGCCCAGAGTGCCGCGAGCCTGGAAAACGCCAGCAGCAAGGTCAAGGAATGGCGCGAGTCGATGCAGAACGCCAGCCTCAAGCATCAGGAATTCCGTGATGATCGCTACGTCGCGGCGATGAATCTGGACGGCTACGGCACCACGCACCTGCTGTACCTGGCGCGAGCCGTCACACCCGGCACCTACCGGGTACCGCCGCCACAAGTGGAGTCGATGTACCGGCCGAACTGGCAGGCAGTAGGTGAGACTCCACCGCAGATGGTGATCAAGGGACGGTAGGGGTGGCCAGTGGGGCTGCTACGGGGATCGTGTCGTTAGTGAGAAATGTGCTGGCTCAATGAATAATCCAGCTCAACAACCACAACCCCAACATCAGCCAGATAATCCCCATGATGATCGAAGCCCGCATAAAGGCGCGGATGGCCGAGTACAACAGCATCAGACCGACGATCAGCGCGATGATGCTGATGATCGAGGCATCCATGCCAAGCGTGCGGGATAGCCCATCGACAAAATTGCTGCCAGCGTTAGCCAGGATATTGAACAACCCGCTGAGCCCATCGACGATAAACCGGATGACTGAACCGAGTGCCTGGCCGAGCCATTCGAAAAAGCTTTCTACCTGCATGTGTGCGTCCCGATGAGAGAGTTGGCGTTGATGCCAGATCTGAAACTTGGGCCATTATGTGCGCTGGCGAGTTCCCTGAAGCATAGAGGTTTGCCGGTTTGAATTTGCGATTAGTTACTCGATCTCTCTGGCAGCTGGCTTGCAAGCGATTGGGACTGCAGGGTATGTCAGGCAGGACTCGATCCCTGTGGGAGCTGGCTTGCCTGCGATTGGGACGACTCGGTGTGTCAGGCAGAACGCCTTCGCGGGCAAGTCGGAGAGCCGCACCTGCGCTCCCACAGAGTTCTCGCTGGATGAAGTGGGCGCGTCGATCCTTGGCTGGGTTGTTGCTGTTGATCGCGCTGCTCTGGCTCGCCGACCGCCTCTGGCCGCTGCCCTTGCCCCAAGACGACCTGGCGCGGGTAGTGCTGGCCGAAGACGGTACCCCGTTGTGGCGCTTTGCCGATGCCAATGGCGTATGGCGCTATCCGGTGGAGACCAGCCAGGTCTCGGCGTATTACCTCGATGCCTTGCTGACCTACGAAGATCGCTGGTTCTACCAACACCCCGGCGTGAACCCCTTGGCGCTCGGCCGTGCCACATGGCAGAACCTTACCGGTGGCCGTGTCCTGTCGGGAGGCAGCACGTTGTCGATGCAGGTCGCGCGATTGCTTGATCCGCACTCACGCACGTTGTTTGGCAAGCTGCGGCAACTCTGGCGCACCGCGCAACTGGAATGGCACCTGTCCAAGGATCAGATCCTCAACCTGTACCTCAATCGCGCGCCGTTCGGTGGCACGTTGCAAGGCGTGGCAGCGGCCAGTTGGGCCTATCTGGGTAAATCACCGCAGCAGCTGACCCACGCCGAAGCGGCGCTGCTGGCGGTTCTGCCCCAGGCGCCGAGCCGCTTGCGCCCAGACCGTCACCCGGCGCGAGCGCAAGTGGCCCGGGACAAGGTCTTGCGGCGCCTGGCGCAGTTCCAGGTCTGGCCGCAGTCAGCGGTCGACGAAGCGCTGGAAGAACCCCTGCTGCTGGCGCCGCGCCTGGAACCAAGCCTCGCGCCGTTACTGGCGCGCCGCCTGAATCGTGCGGACAGCCCACCACTGATCCGCACCACCCTCGACGCGACCTTGCAGCGACGTCTTGAAGACTTGCTGCTGGGTTGGCGCGCGCGCTTGCCGGAGCATACGTCTGCAGCGATTCTGGTGGTCGAAGAAGAGAGCATGGCGGTACGCGCCTACCTCGGTTCGGTGGACATCAACGACGCCAGGCGTTTTGGTCATGTGGACATGATCAGTGCCCTGCGCTCGCCCGGATCGACCCTCAAACCCTTTCTCTACGGCATGGCCATGGACGCCGGACTGATCCATTCCGAATCACTGCTGCAGGACGTGCCGCGCCGCTACGGCGACTATCGACCGGGCAATTTCTCCATGGGCTTCAGCGGTGCTGTGCCGGCCAGTACCGCGCTGGCTACATCGCTGAATCTGCCAGCAGTGCAACTGCTCGAAGCCTACGGGCCAAAACGCTTTGCTGCCGAGATGCGCATTGGCGGAGTACCGCTGACACTGCCAGCATTGGCCGAGCCGAATCTGTCGCTGATTCTCGGCGGTGCCGGCAGCCGCCTGGAGGACCTGGTCAGTGGCTATAGCGCTTTCGCCCGTGGCGGCAAGAGCGCCAACATTCGTTTGCAACCGGACGATGTACTGCATGAGCGACCCTTGCTGTCACCGGGCTCGGCGTGGATCGTGCGGCGGATTCTCAGCGGGCAGGCGCGACCCGATCGCGACCCCCGTGCCGAGCTGGTGCAGCGCCCGGTGCTGGCCTGGAAGACCGGCACCAGTTACGGTTTTCGTGATGCCTGGGCGATAGGCGTGGGTCCGCGCTACCTGATCGGCATCTGGATCGGCCGCCCGGACGGCACCCCGGTGCCCGGGCAGTTCGGCCTGGCCTCGGCAGCGCCGCTGATGCTGCAAGTCCACGATGTATTGATCAACCGCGACAGCCAGCGTGGAATCAGCGCCCCGGTACAACCGGTGCCGATGAACGTCGGCGTGGCGGCGATCTGTTGGCCGTTGGGCCAGCCCATGAGCCGTAGCGACCCCAATTGCCGGCGCCAGCGCTTCGCCTGGACCCTGGACGGCACCACGCCACCGACCTTGCAGGCGTTGGACCAGCCCCTGGGTGTCGGCTTGCTGGAAAAAATCCGAGTCAACGCCAAGGGCTTGCGGGTCGATGCCAAATGCCCGGGTGCCATGGCTCGTGACATCGCCTTATGGCCCGCACCCCTGGAGCCCTGGTTGCCAAGGGTGGAGCGTCGTGAAGCACGCTTGCCGGCCAATGATCCAGAGTGCCCGGGGCCGATGCTGTCGGCCGCGTCACCCTTATCGATTGTCGGCGTGCGCGAAGGCGACCAGCTGCGCCGCCCGGCTGCCAGTCAGGAACTGTTGCACTTGAAGCTCTCGGCCCTGGGCGGCAGCGGTCGGCGCTGGTGGTTCGTCAATGGCGCACCGCTGGGCGACAGCGCCCACCAGGACAGCATCAATGCGACCTTCGATCAGCTGGGGCGCTATCAGCTCAGTGTGCTGGATGAAGGCGGGCAGACGGCACGGGTTGAGTTCAGTGTTGTTGATTAGTCCGCTATCGCGAAGCGACAGCAATAATGGTCGGCGCTTGCCTTCATTCGCCATCCACCCGAAGCTATACGCCTTCAGGAGAGCCCGATGAACCTTGACGAACTGACCGAACGCCTGCACGCCATCCGCGACCGTAACGACTGGCGCCAATTTCACAGCCCGAAAAACCTGGCCATGGCCGCCAGCGTGGAAATGGCCGAACTGGTAGAAATATTCCAATGGCTCAGCGAGGACCAGTCGCGGCAATTGCCAGCGGAAAAACTCGCCCATGCCGGTCAGGAAGTTGGCGACATCGTGCTCTATCTATTGTTGCTGTGCAGCGAACTGGGGCTGGACCTGGAACAGGTGGTTCGCAGCAAGCTGGCAGACAGTGAACGGAGGTTCTGTTGATGGCTGACCGTCATTTCGATCAATTAGCGACCCGTTTCGCTGAGAAAATCTACGGTGGCGCCAAAGGCGCGATTCGCCTCGCGGTGCTCCAGGCCGATCTGGCCGAAACCTTGCCGGATCGACCGTTGCGGGTGCTGGATATCGGCGCAGGGCTTGGCCATATGTCGTTGTGGCTGGCCCAGCGCGGGCATCAGGTGACGCTGGCCGAGCCTGCCGAACCGATGCTCGAAGGCGCACGCCAGCGTTTCGCCGAGGCCGGGCAGACCGCGACCTTCATTCAGGCGCCCTGGCAGGAGCTGCTCGGGCAGCTCACAGAACCTTACGATCTGGTGCTATGCCATGCAGTGCTGGAATGGCTGGCTGAACCCCACGCCATCTTGCCGGTGCTGCATCAGCTGACGACCAAGGACGGTTGGCTGTCGCTGGCGTTCTACAACCGTGATGCGCTGATTTATCGCAACCTGCTCAAGGGCCACTTCCGCAAGATGCGCAAGAACGATATGGCCGGTGAAAAGCAGAGCCTGACGCCGCAGCGACCGCTTGATCCGCGTGAATTGGCGACGCAACTTGAGGGCCTGTGGACGGTCGAAATCCAGAGTGGGGTACGGGTTTTCCACGACTATATGCCGGTGGAATTCCAGGCCCGCGCCGAGTTGCTGGATTTGCTGGAAATGGAACTGGCTCATCGTCGTCACCCAAGCTTTATCGGGCTTGGGCGTTATTTGCACTGGATCTGCCGTCCGGTTTAAGCGGTCCAGTCGGAGAGCGAAATGAAACGCCATCTCGGATTAGTCTTAGTGTGTCTGGGTCTGGTCGCTTGCCAGGGCAGCAATCCGTATGTCGCCAGCTCCAACCCGATTCCGCCAGCGCCGCCGCAAGCGGCCAACACCTTCGACCGCAGCGCCTACCCGGCGGCGCCAAGAGACTACGGTCGCTACCGCAGTTGGGCGTGGCTCAATGGGCACTTGCCTGCGGGCTCGGCCTGGGCCGATTCGGCGCAGATCGCTGAAGCGGTCAGCAATGGCCTCGATCAACGTGGTTTGCGCCCGCTGCGTGACAACCGCCCGGCGGACTTGTGGGTCAGCGCCGATGTGCGCCTGGAAACCCGTCTGCGTCAGGTGCGAGACGATTACGGTTATGGCGGTTATGGCTATGGCGGTTACAACCGCTACGGCAGCGGTTACGGGATGTACAACACAGTGCCGATCGTGCGCACCTATCAGGTGCAAGTGGTGGTGGTGCGGGTCGACCTGTTCGACGCCGCGAGTGGCCAGCCAGTATGGAGCTCCAGCGCCGAAACCAGCAGCCAGGGCAGCATGAGCGCGCGCGCCGATGCGTTACGCGAAGCTGTGGAAAAGGCTATGTCGGCGTATCCTCCTAATTGAGGCCATCCCCCTCAGGTTCATGTCTTCAACCGGAGAATAATCATGTTCCGCCATCTTTCCTTACTGGCTATCGCCGTGCTGCTCGGCGCCTGCCAGAGCCAGGTCAACCAAGACTTCGATGCCAGTCGTGACTTCGCTGCCTACCGCAGTTGGAGCTGGAAAGAACCCGCGCTGCAATATCGCCCGGACGATCCACGGATCAAGAGCGACCTGACCGAACAGCGGATCCGCCAGGCGGTCAGCGATCAGCTCGATCAACGCGGTTTGCGCCCGGCGTCCGGCGCCAAAGGCGACCTCAATGTACAGACCTACCTGATCGTCGAAAATCGTCAGCAACAAGTCACCACCAACTACGGTGGTGGGGGCTACTGGGGTAGTCCATGGAACGGTTACTGGGGAGCGCCGATGTACGAAACCCGCAATATCACCTACAAGGTCGCGACCATTCAGATCGACCTGCTGGATGCCAAGGACGGCAAGCTGGTCTGGCGAGGCAGTGACGAGCAAACGCTCAGCAGCACACCAAACCCGGCAGACCGCAGCACCGCCGTGCGTGCGACCGTGGCCAGGATATTGGCCAATTACCCGCCAAGGTAAGGACCTTTTTCTGCCGAAGTCTGGTGTCGTCTGACACCAGACCTGTGGCAAGAGGTTTCTTCCCCCTGGGCCGCGAAGCAGTCCTGAAATCAGACAGCGGGTTCCGTTCAGTTAGAACCGCCATGGCGCCTTTTTGCTTTCTTGGGCGGCCTACCTTCGTCAGGGCGTCTACCCTGACATGTACTACGTCACAGCTGCATAGAATCATTCAGCCAAAAGGGACGCTTTTTACCTGATGCAGAGCTTAATGCTATTTATCTGGTTGGTTCTCTGTGCTGCGCAGGATATTCAGCAACGCCAAATTGCCAATGGTTTGACCCTTGGGGCGACGGTCATTGCCCTGGTGTACTTGCTGTGGAACGGGACTACCTGGATGGGAGCAAGTGCAGAGCAGGGGGTTGGGGCCTTCCTGCTGGCGCTGGCCTTCACCTTGCCCGGCTACACAATGGGGCGCCTGGGGGCGGATGATGTGAAACTGATGGCGGCGCTGGGATTAGCGAGCGATTACCTGCATCTGTTGGGAACCTTCATTGGGGCAGGCATCGCCAGTGTTGCCTGGCTGCTGATGGCTCCCAGGCTTTGGCCGCTGATAAATAAGAAGCTCAGAGCCCATCTGCAATTGCTCGATCCGAAAGAATCGACACAACAACCTTTTGCTCCCTTCGTTCTGGTCGGGATGCTGCTGGCCGTCACCTGGATCAATTAGCCGTTTGAGCTGCAAGCATTATGTACTTAACGGGACGGTTTCCCCGTAATCCGCTAATCTGGATCCAACTCGATTGCCTATTCAACCACAGGTATTGCCCATGAATTCCTCTTCATCCCCACGGCAACAGCTTCTCCTGGTGGACGACGAAGAGGACGAGCTTCTGGAGTTGGCGCAATTGCTCGAGGGCGAAGGCTTTTGTTGCTTTACCGCGACCTCGGTCAAACTCGCCTTGCAGCACTTGACCCGCAACCCGGATATCGCGCTGGTGATCACCGATCTACGCATGCCGGAAGAAAGCGGCATGTCGCTGATCAAGCGCTTGCGTGAACACACTTCGCGTCAACACCTGCCGGTGATCGTGACCTCGGGCCATGCCGACTTGGACGACGTCAGCGACATGTTGCGGCTGCAGGTGCTGGACCTGTTCCGCAAGCCAATCTATCACGTGCGCCTGCTGGAAACCCTGAACAACCTGTTTCCGCAGCCGATGGTGTATCAGGTCAATTCTTAGGGTTGTGCATTCCTCCTGTGATATCACAACACGGCTCAAAAGATCGCAGGCTGCGCCAGCTCCTACAGGGGACTCGCGTACACCGGTAATGTCATCTATAGGCATTGTCGTATACTGCGGCGCCTCATTCCCCCGCTGGAGAACACTATGCCTGCCCCTGTCTGGTGGCTGCTTTGCCTGCCCTTTGTTGCTGGTGCTTTTTTGCCGTTGCAGGCGGGGATCAATGGTCAGCTAGCCAAGCAGGTTTCCAGCGTTCTGGCGGCGGCATTGATTTCGTTTTTTGTCGGGAGCGTGGCGCTGTTACTGCTGGTCATGATTCAACGTGAAGCGCCGACACTGAGTGCGCTGAAAAGCCTGACCTGGTGGCACTGGAGCGGTGGGTTGCTGGGTGCGTTCTTCATCACTACCGCCGCGTTCGCCGGGCCGCGCATCGGCGCCATGTTGTTCATGGCGCTGGTGTTGGCCGGTCAGTTGGGCATGGCCCTGGCGCTGGACCATTTCGGTTGGGCGGGCTTTCGCGAAGCGCCGATCAGCGCCGGCAAGATTGCCGGGCTGGTGTTGATCCTCGCCGGGGTGTTCCTGATCCGGCGCGGTTGAGTGGCGGTCTCAGGTAATCGGCCGCCAATTGCCGGTCATGTGCTGCAGGTCGCCGATCCCCACCAATTGCAAGTCTCCACTGGAGCCCGGTGCACTAGTCAGCAGTGTCACCTCGCTGGGCAGACGCACCGGTTTCTTGAACTCCACCGCAATCTCCACCTTGGAGGCGGGCAGGTGCTCGCTCAGGGCTGCCAGGGTGCGCGCCTTGTTCCACAAACCATGGGCGATGGCCTGGGGAAAGCCGAACAGTTTGGCGCTGGCGGCGCTCAGGTGAATCGGGTTGTAGTCGCCGGAAACTTTGGCGTAGCGCCGGCCGATGTCGGCAGGAGCCCACCAGCGTGTCAGTTCGCTCAAGACCAGTGTCGGATTTTCCTCTTCGATGATCGGCTCGCCCGGCAGCACGACGCCTTTGCACAGCATGCGGCTTTCGGCTTCCCATAGCGGCCCGAGGGGATCTTCGAGGGTGGTAATCAGGTCGAACACCGCACCTTTGGCGTGAGGCTGCAGGTTCTGCACATGGACGCTCACCCGCACGCTGGCGACGCCGCCCATGGGCCGCAAGACGCGGATGCGGTTGGCCAGATGGATCAATCCCAGCAGTGGAAAAGGAAAGTCTTTGGCAGTGAGCAGTTGCATCTGCAAGGCAAACGCCAGCACATGGGGATAGGTCGGGGGCAGCAAGCCGTTGCCAACAAAACCGCAGACCTTTCGATAAGCCTCCAGCCGTTTGTGGTCGACATCGACCCAGCAATGTAGCCCGTCTTCCGGCAGCGTGGTGCCGGTAATCTTGCGCCGCGTGGCCGCTCGTACATACAGTTCGGGCAAGTGTGGGGCGTGGATCAAGGGGTGCCAGTTGATTGCCATGGTTATGCTCCCAATACGCTTTGCCCGCAGACGCGCAATACCTGCCCGCTGACCGCGCCGCTACCTGGCTGGCTGAGCCAGGCCACGGCTTCGGCGACGTCTTGCGGCAAACCGCCCTGGCCCAGAGAACTCATGCGTCGCCCGATTTCGCGCAGGGCGAACGGAAGGTGTGCGGTCATCTGGGTTTCGATAAAGCCCGGCGCCACCGCATTGATGCTGATGCCGCGTTCCTGCAGCGGCGGGGCCCAGGCCTGGGCGAGCCCGATCAGCCCGGCTTTGCTCGCGGCGTAGTTGGTTTGCCCGCGGTTGCCGGCAATGCCGCTGATGGAGGCCAGCAGAATCACTCGACCGTTGTCGCGCAGGGTGCCGCTGTCCAGCAGCGCCTTGGTCAGCACTTGCGGCGCATTGAGATTGACCGCGAGCACCGCGTCCCAGAATTCCGGGGTCATGTTGGCCAGGGTTTTGTCCCGGGTAATGCCGGCGTTGTGCACGACGATATCGATGCCGTCCGGCAAATTTTCGATCAACTGGGTGGCGGCGTCTTCGGCGCATATATCCAGCGCGATACTACGCCCGCCCAAGCGTGCGGCGAGGGCATCGAGATCGGCTTTGGCCGGTGGCACGTCGAGCAGGATGACTTCGGCGCCATCCCGGGCCAGGGTCTCCGCGATCGAAGCACCGATACCCCGTGCCGAACCCGTGACCAAGGCCTTGCGCCCGGCCAGCGGGCGACTCCAGTCCTGCACCTGGCTGTCGCAGACATTCAGACGCAGCACTTGTCCGGAGACAAAGGCACTTTTCGGCGAGAGGAAAAACCGTAGGGCGCCTTCGAGCTGATCTTCGGCGCCTTCGCCGACATAGAGCAATTGCAAGGTGCCGCCGCTGCGCAATTCCTTGGCCAACGAACGACTGAAACCTTCCAGCGCCCGTTGGGCACTGGCAGCGAACGGATCGCTGAGCGTTTCCGGTGCGCGCCCGAGAATCACCACATGGGGGCTGTGATCGAGGTTTCTCAGCAGCGGCTGGAAGAATTCACGCAGTTGCTTGAGTTGATCAGTCTGGACGATAGCGCTGGCATCGAACACCACGGCCTTGAGTTTCGGACCGTGGCCAGGAATCCAGGCCGGTGCTGCCAGTGGCTCGGGACCATAGCTGTAAATTCCATCGGTCAGCTTGTTGGCGAACGCATTGATGTTCTGCACCAGCGGGCCGCCGCCAATCAGCAACGCCCCTTCGATAGGGCGCAGGCGCCCGGCTTCCCAGCGCTCCAGACGTACCGGTGACGGCAGGCCAAGGGCCCCGACCAGGCGGTGACCGATGGCCGAGTTGGCAAAGTCGATATAGCGGTCAGACATGGAACGCTCTCCAGCAGCTGGGGTTCAAAGTGTGGACCGTGAATGATCATCAGTCGTTCGATCACCAGATACGGCCTACGCTTGTGGGGTGTATCACTCACAGAGCAGGGTAGTTCGAGCCAGGGCTCACTGCCTGCGAATAGATAACCTTGGGGAGCTTTTGATGACTGAACTGCGCCGCGTCGCAATTATCGGCGGTAACCGTATTCCGTTTGCCCGCTCCAACGGCCCTTATGCCACTGCGAGTAACCAGGCGATGCTGACGGCAGCGCTCGAAGGTTTGATCGAACGCTATAACCTGCACGGCCTGCGCATGGGCGAAATGGTGGCTGGTGCGGTGCTCAAGCACTCGCGGGATTTCAACCTGAGCCGTGAATGCGTGCTCGGCTCGCGGCTGTCACCGACTACCCCGGCCTACGATATTCAGCAAGCCTGTGGCACCGGCCTGGAAGCGACGCTGCTGGTGGCGAATAAAATTGCCCTGGGGCAGATCGAGTGCGGAATCGCCGGCGGCGTCGATACCACTTCCGATGCGCCGATTGGCGTGAATGAAGGGCTGCGCAGGATTTTACTGCAGGTCAATCGCAGCAAGACCACCGGCGAAAAGCTGAAAACCCTGTTGCAGCTGCGGCCCCATCATCTCAAGCCCGAACTGCCGCGCAATGGCGAGCCGCGCACTGGTCTGTCCATGGGCGAGCATTGCGAGTTGATGGCGCAGACCTGGAACATACCCCGCGCCGAGCAGGATCAGCTGGCGCTGGAAAGTCATCAGAAAATGAATGCGGCTTATGCCGAGGGTTGGCAGAACGATTTGATGACACCGTTTCTTGGCCTGACCCGCGATAACAACTTGCGCCCGGATCTGACCCTGGAAAAACTCGCATCGCTCAAACCAGTATTTGAACGCAGCGCGAATGGCACGCTGACCGCGGGCAACTCGACGCCGTTAACCGATGGTGCGGCACTGGTCCTGCTGGGCAGTGAGGCGTGGGCCAAGGAGCGTGGCTTGCCGGTCCTCGCCTATCTGCGTGATGGCGAAGCGGCGGCGGTGGATTTCGTCAAAGGCGCGGAGGGGCTGTTGATGGCGCCGGTGTATGCGGTGCCGCGCCTGCTGGCGCGCAATGGGCTGACGCTGCAGGACTTCGATTACTACGAAATCCACGAAGCCTTCGCGGCACAGGTGTTATGCACTCTCAAGGCCTGGGAAGATCCAGAGTATTGCAAGACCCGCCTCGGCCTGGACACGCCCTTGGGTTCCATCGATCGCACACGGTTGAATGTCAAAGGCAGTTCATTGGCCGCCGGGCATCCGTTTGCCGCCACCGGCGGGCGCCTTGTCGCCAATCTCGCCAAGCTGCTGGACGCCGCGGGGCAGGGCCGAGGTTTGATCTCGATCTGCGCCGCCGGCGGTCAGGGAGTGACGGCGATTATTGAGCGCTGACCGCGGCTGCTCCTTGCTGCTCGGCGATCGACCGATTGCAATTGGCATAACGCTCGGCCAGCACCGAACAGACGATCAACTGCAACGGGTGATAGAGCATGATCGGCAGCAGGATCAGTCCCAGGCCCGGGTTGGCACCGAAGATCAGCGCCGCCATCGGTGCGCCGGCGGCCAGGGGTTTTTTGCTGGCGCAGAACACTGCGGCGATCTCGTCGGCCGGGCTGAATCTCAAGGCGCGGGCGGTGCGGGTGGTCATCCAGAGGATGATGGCCAGCAGGATCGCGCTGCCCACCAGGGCGCTGAGAATCACCGAGTTGCCCTGCTGCTGCCACATCCCTGAAACCATCGAGTTGCAGAACGCCGCGTAGACCAACAAAAGAATGACGAGCTTGTCGACGATGTTGGTGTAGCGCTTGTGTCGGGCGAAAAACCGGCCCAAGGCTGGACGCAACAGTTGGCCCAACACCAGCGGCAACAACAACATGGCGCACAGATCGAGCAGGGTCGATCCCAGATCAATCCCGCCCGCGCCGCTGCCCATCACCCAGCTCACCAGCAGCGGCGTAAGGAAAATCCCCAACACGCTGGACAGGCTGGCATTGAGAATCGCTGCCGGTACATTGCCACCGGCGCTGCCGGTCAGTGCCACTGACGAGGAGATGGTCGAGGGCAGGGCGCACAGGTAAAAGAAGCCGAGCATCAACAGCGACGGGACGTGAGACCCCAGCAGTTTGTCGCTGAGCAGCCAGCCACGCATGCTTGGGCTGTGCAACGAGTTGATCGCCAACCCCGAACGAAACGTCACCTTGGGCGAATGGGCGCAGCGTCTGGGGACTTCGGAGAAACCCTTGATGCGTTTGTTCCAGCGCGATACCGGCTTGAGTTTTCGTGGCTGGCGGCAGCGTATGCGCCTGTTGTCGTCACTCAGCACGCTGGAGGAGGGCGACAGTGTGACCAGTGCCGCGTTGTCCTGTGGTTATGACTCGACCTCGGCGTTTATCGCGGCGTTCAAGGGGTTGTTCGGGTTTACCCCGGGGGAGTTGTTCAAACAATGACACCGCTAAAAGATCGCAGCCTGCGGCAGCTCCACAGGAGAGCGCGATCGGCGTAGGAGCTGCCGAAGGTTCGGGCCGCGTTCGGACGATCCTTTGATCTTTGCCTTACGTACGGAACCTTCTCACCAGAACATCCAGCTCATTGGACAACCCCGCCAAACTCCGGGAGTCCAGCTGCGCCGAGTTGGCCAGTTCGGCTACCAACTGCGCATCGCCATGGATCTGGCTGATGTGGCGGTTGATGTCTTCAGCCACCTGATGTTGTTGTTCGGCGGCGGTGGCGATCTGGGTGTTCATGTCGCGGATCACGTCCACCGACTCGCGGATCTGCCCAAAACTGCTGCGTGCCAGACCAATGCGGCTGACCGACTGTTGCGACACTTCGAGGCTGGCGTGCATTTGCTGCGCGACCTGACTGGTGCGCCTGGCCAGATTGCCGAGCAGCCCATCGATCTCCGCCGTGGAGTCGGCAGTACGTTTAGCCAGGGCTCGCACTTCATCGGCCACCACCGCAAAACCGCGACCTTGCTCGCCGGCACGAGCGGCTTCAATGGCGGCGTTCAAGGCCAGCAGGTTGGTCTGCTCGGCAATGGAACGGATGGTGCCCAGAATCGATTGGATGTCATTGCTGTCGCGCTCCAGTTGCTGCATCGACTGCGCCGACTGCTCGATCTCCTGGCTCAACTGGTCGACGCTGCTGACCGCGGCATCGATCTGCTGCTGGCCTTCGCGGGCCTGGCGCTGGCCGCTGTCTGCCGATTCGGCGGCCTGGCTGCAGGAACGCGCAACTTCGTTGGCGGTGGCGACCATTTCGTGGAAGGCAGTGGAGACCATGTCCACTGCTTCACGCTGGCGCCCGGCGGCTTCGGCCATGTCGCTGGAGACCCGGGTCGAGCTCTGGGAGGTGGCGAGGATCTTGGTCGCGGCCTGGCCGATGTGTTGAATCAGGCTGCGGATCGCCGCCAGGAACTGGTTGAACCAGCTAGCCAGTTGCGCGGTTTCATCGCTGCCACGGATCTGCAGGTTCTGCGTCAGGTCGCCTTCACCTTGGGCGATCCCTTCCAGGCCGCTGGCAACACTGCGGATCGGCCGCACGATCAGACTGGCGAAACTGGCACCGACCACTGCGAAAATCAGCGCCAACACCGCGGCGATGACTGCGATCAGCCAGGTCAGCTGGGTCGCCGAGCTCATCACTTCGGTGTGTTTGATCAGGCCGATAAAGGTCCAGCCCAATTGTTCCGACGGCCAGACATTGGCCATGTAGCGCTCACCGTTCAGCTCGACCTCAACCAGGCCTTTGCCGGCCTTGGCCAGTTGTGCGTAACCTTCGCCCAGACTGCCAAGCGCCTTGAAGTTGTGCTCCGGTTGCTTGGGATCGACCAACACCGTGCCGGTGTTTTCCATCAGCATCAGGTAACCGGTTTCGCCGAGTTTGATCTGTTTGACGATCTCGGTGAGCTGCTTGAGCGTCACGTCGATACTCACCACGCCGCCCGGGCTGCCGAGTTTGTTGCTGATTGTGCGAACGGTGCTGACATAGGTCGCGTCATCCGTTGCCCAGTAATAAGCCTCGGTGCGAAACGGTTTGCCTGGATTGGCCATGGCAGCCTTGTACCAGGGGCGCTGGCGCGGGTCGTAGTTGTTCAGCTTGGCATCGTCTGGCCAGGAGACGTAGCCGCCGGCATTGGTTCCGACTATCGCATAGGCGTAGGACGGATGGCTGGTGCCGAGGCTCTCGAGCAGGGTGAAGATCTTTTTGTCCATTTCCCCCTGTGGAATATCCGCCGCATTGGCACTCATGTAGGTCTTGAGGCTGTCATCGGTATTCTTGACCAACGGCTGGGCAGCCAGATAGTCGACGTTCTGGCTGATGCCATCGAAGAATATTTGCATGGCGTTGCTGACCTGACGAATCTCGCGGCCACTGCCATCGACGAAATCGTCCCTGGCTTCACTGCGCAGATTCAGCACCACCAGGGTGGCGACCAGTATCACGGGCAAGCAGGCGATAACCGCAAAAGCCCACGTCAGTTTTTGTTTGATGTTCATCCGCGCTCCAGATTTTTTTCTTATAAGCCCACGAAGTGCTGATGACTCGCGGATTAACGGCAGTCGTAAAAGCCTGGCGGTGTTGCTTGCAGTCCCTTTCACCCTGCAAGGTGGGCGGTCTCCATCAGGAGCACCCCTTTGATGAGCTGGCGTCTTTATTCTAACTGTCGAACAAAATCCCTTTGCCTCTGATGACTTCGGCTGGCGCCAGGGAAAATTGAGGCTGTTCGGAAAAAATCCTACGGATGGCATGGCTCCGCGGCGTTGGCTACGTCGGAAATATCCTGATGTCCTGTCGCCAACAAGGGCAGGACTCTCGGCTATGATTCTGAGCGGTCGATCGATGTCGGCGGGTTTTGTCTGATTTATCTGGCACATTGAGTGCTTCTGAGGTGTTCATAGGTCGGCAACCTCTCCCCCCTGTGAGAGGATTGCCGTATAACGAGTGACATTCGCGTGTTTGGTAATAAAGGACCCACAATAAAAGCTGATGAAGACTCCAAAACGCATTGAACCCCTGATCGAGGACGGTCTGGTCGACGAGGTGCTGCGCCCACTCATGAGTGGTAAAGAAGCAGCTGTTTATGTGGTGCGCTGCGGCAACGAGTTACGTTGCGCGAAGGTTTACAAGGAGGCGAATAAACGAAGTTTCCGTCAGGCAGCCGAGTATCAGGAAGGCCGCAAGGTGCGCAACAGCCGGCAGGCTCGAGCGATGGCCAAGGGCTCCAAGTTCGGCAAGAAAGAAACCGAAGACGCCTGGCAGAATGCCGAAGTGGCGGCTTTGTTCCGTCTGGCCGGTGCTGGCGTGCGAGTCCCCAAGCCGTACGACTTCCTTGAAGGCGTGCTGCTGATGGAACTGATCGCCGATGAATACGGCGACGCGGCGCCGCGTCTGAACGACGTGGTGCTGGATCAGGAGCAGGCGCTGGAGTACCACGCGTTCCTGATTCAGCAGATCGTGCTGATGCTGTGTACCGGTCTGGTGCACGGTGACTTGTCCGAGTTCAACGTGCTACTGACGCCGACCGGTCCGGTGATCATCGATCTGCCGCAAGCGGTGGACGCTGCGGGCAACAACCACGCGTTCAACATGCTGGAGCGGGATGTCGGCAACATGGCGTCTTATTTCGGGCGTTTTGCCCCGGAGTTGCGCTATACCAAGTACGCCAAGGAAATGTGGGCTTTGTACGAAGCTGGCACCTTGCATCCGGCCAGCGTATTGACTGGTGAGTTCGACGAGCCGGAAGAGCTGGCGGACGTCGGTGGCATCATGCGCGAGATCGAAGCCGCACGCCTCGATGAAGAGCGTCGGCAAGCGGTGCGCGCCGCTGACGATGCGCCACCCAGCAAAGCCGAAGAGCCGCCTCCACCCTGGATGCAGTGATCGGCTAAACAAAAATCCGGCCTCGGCCGGATTTTTTGTGGGTGGCGCAGATTTCAGGTCCGGCGTGCATTTTGTGGCGAGGGGGCTTGCCCCCGCTGGGTCGCGAAGCGGCCCTAAAACCGGCAATTGCGGTTTTCCAGGTAGAACGCATCCGTCGGTTTACGACTGCTTCGCAGCCGAACGGGGCGATGCGGCGTTCCGACAAGCCCCCTCGCCACAGGTTTGCATTTAGTTCTTAAGGTCTGCTCAGGCAACACCCTTCTCGCAACATCCCCCCGAGGCCAGCTCCTTGAGAATCGGGCAGTCGGGCCGATGGTCGCCATGACAGTGTTCGACCAGGTCCTGCAAGGTGTCACGCAGCTGCCCCAGTTCGCGGATCTTCAGGTTCAACTCCTCGATATGCTGGCGCGCCAGGGCCTTGACGTCGGCGCTGGCGCGCTGGCGATCCTGCCAGAGGGTCAGCAGTTTGCCGACCTCTTCCAGGGAGAACCCCAGATCCCGTGAACGTTTGATAAAGGCCAGGGTGTGCAGGTTGGCTTCGCTGTACACCCGGTAGCCGCTGTCGCTGCGCTGGGCCGCCTTGAGCAGACCGATCGATTCGTAATAACGGATCATCTTCGCGCTCAGGCCGCTCTGCCGGGCTGCTTGGCCGATGTTCATTGAGGTTTCTCCAGGTCTTTGGGTTTCCAGGTTTTCAACAGTAGCGCATTGCTCACCACGCTAACGCTGGACAAGGCCATGGCGGCGCCAGCCAATACCGGGTTGAGCAGGCCGAACGCCGCCAGCGGAATCCCGATCAGGTTGTAGACGAAGGCCCAGAACAGGTTCTGACGAATCTTCGCGTAGGTCTTGCGGCTGATCTCCAGGGCCGCCGGTACCAGCCGCGGATCGCCACGCATCAGGGTGATCCCGGCGGCCTGCATGGCGACATCGGTGCCGCCGCCCATGGCGATGCCGATATCGGCTGCGGCGAGGGCCGGGGCGTCGTTGATACCGTCGCCGACCATGGCCACCACCCCAGTCTTTTTCAGTTCGGCGACGGTGGCAGCTTTATCGGCCGGCAGCACTTCGGCGTGCACGTCGGTAATACCCAATGCCTGGGCGACGACCCGGGCGCTGCCACGATTATCGCCGGTCAACAGGTGACTGCTGATGTGCCGCGCGTTGAGCGCTTGCACCGCTTGCAGGGCGCCGGGCTTGAGCGTGTCGCCAAATGCAAACAGGCCGAGCACGCGAGGTTGCGGGCTTTGTTCGATCAGCCAGGAGAGTGTCCGGCCTTCGGTCTCCCAGTCTTCAGCGGATGCTTTCATGGGGCCGGCATTCAAGCCGCTTTCTTCCAGCAGGCGTCGATTGCCCAACGCCAGTTGGCGACCGTCCAGCGTACCGGCGATGCCGCGACCGGTCAGGGACTGGCTGGCACTGACCTCGGCCACCGCTAGATCGCGTGCCGTGCAGGCGTCCAGAACGGCTTTGGCCAGGGGATGTTCGCTGCCGCGTTGCAGGGCGCCGGCCAGTTGCAGCAAGGTATTTTCGTCGCCGTCGATGGCACTCAGGTGGGCGATTTGCGGAGTACCGGAGGTCAGGGTGCCGGTCTTGTCGAAGACCACTGCGCTGACTTCATGGGCGCGCTCCAGGGCTTCGGCGTCCTTGATCAAAATACCGTGGCGGGCCGCAACGCCGGTCCCGGCCATGATCGCGGTAGGCGTTGCCAGGCCCAGTGCGCAAGGGCAGGCGATCACCAATACCGCGACCGCATTGATTACCGCGGTTTCCAGGGGTGCGCCATACAGCCACCAGCCGATCAGGGTCGCCAGTGCCAGCAGCAGGACGACGGGCACGAATACCTGGCTGACTTTATCCACCAGCTTCTGGATCGGCGCCTTGCCGGCCTGGGCGTCTTCGACCAGACGGATGATCCGCGCCAGCACGGTTTCCGCGCCCAGGGCCAGGGTGCGTACCAATAGACGGCCTTCGCCATTGATCGCACCGCCGGTGACTTTGTCGCCGGGCTGTTTCGGCACTGGCAGGCTTTCGCCGCTGATCAGTGCTTCATCAGCATGGCTCTGGCCTTCGAGCACTTCGCCGTCCACCGGGAAGCGTTCTCCGGGTTTGACCATGACCAGATCATTGAGGCACAAATCGCTGATGGCGACGTCTTGCTCGCGGCCGTCGATAACTTGTATCGCCCGTTCCGGGCGCAAGGCTTCAAGAGCGCGGATGGCGCTGGCGGTCTGGCGCTTGGCGCGGCTTTCCAGGTATTTACCGAGCAGCACCAGGGCGATGACCACCGCCGACGCTTCGAAATACAGATGCGGCATGCTGCCAGCCGTTGCAGTGGCCCATTGATAAAGACTCAAGCCATAACCGGCGCTGGTGCCCAGCGCCACCAGCAGGTCCATGTTCCCGGCACCGGCCCGGACAGCCTTCCAGGCAGCGACATAAAAACGTGCACCGAAGATGAACTGCACGGGCGTCGCCAAGGCAAATTGCGCCCAGGCGGGAAGCATCCAGTGCAGACCGAAGGGTTGCACCAGCATCGGCAACACCAGCGGCAGCGCCAGGATGATCGCCAGCACCAAGGCCCAGCGCTCACGACGCAAACGCTGTTCTTGATCGGTTGCAGTCGATTGTTCGCTTTGCCACAGGCTGACGGAATATCCGGCTTTGCTGACGGCGGCGATGAGGGTCGCGGGATCGATCTGGCCCAGCAACTGGAGGTGTGCACGCTCGTTGGCCAGGTTGACGCTGACGCTTTCCACTCCGGCGACTTTACCCAGTGCACGCTCGACCCGACCGACGCAGGAGGCGCAGGTCATGCCGCCGATGCTCAATTCCAGGCTCTGGGCCGGAACGCTGTAACCGGCTTGCTGCACGGCTTGCATCAGGGCCGACAGGCTACCGCTCGGCGCCTGGACGCGAGCTTGTTCAGTGGCCAGATTGACGCTGACGGCGCTGGCACCGGTGACCTTGCTCAAGGCGCGCTCGACACGCCCGGCACAACTGGCGCAGGTCATGCCGGCAATCGGCAGATCGAAGGTGGTTGATTCGGGCATGGGTGAAACTCCCTGTAGAAATTACCTACAGGATCAACCTTGCCATGCGGGCAAGGTCAAGAGGGTTTTTTGTCGACGCCTGTGGCGAGGGGGCTTGCCCTAAGCTGCATCTCTGTAGGAGCGAGCTTGCTCGCGATGGACCCAAGGTCGGCGCGTTTTTTCAGAAAACACGCGTTATCGTTAACGTCCATCGCGAGCAAGCTCGCTCCTACAATAGATCAATATCCCAACGCCGCCCGTTTCAGGTACAGCCCATCCTGAGTCATGGCAATTCGGTATTTCTGAACTTCGCCGGCCTTGAGAGTGATGGTCTGCGAACCCGCAGGCAATATACCCGGCTGGCAGCCCGGCGCCTGGCCCGGCAATAGTTTGAGCCGTAGCGAGACATTGCCCGGTGGCAAATTGAACGAGGTGCTCTGCTCCTGGAACAATCGGGCAGACAACTGATCGTGGATGTACACGCCAATTTCGCAAGAGGTCGCGACCTCCAGGCGCTCGCGGGAAATAATCAGCACGCCATAATCTTCTCCGGCGGCGCTGACGGTTTGCGCGGCACCGAAAAGGCTGAGGATGCTCAATAGGCTAAAGGCTGACCAGCGCATGGGCTGCTCTCCTACGATGGTGGCATGGATGACGCAGCTTGTCCGAGCATGACGCCGAATACCAGCCCGGCAGATATCTTCAGAACTTGACCTTGCCATGGTGACAAGGTCGAGGATGACCACATCCCTCATTCAAGGAGCAGCATCAATGCAAGTATTCAACGTTCAAGGCATGTCTTGTGGCCACTGCGTTCGGGCCATTACTCAGGCGGTACAGGCCAAGGATCCGGCGGCCAGCGTCCAGGTCGATCTCGGCGCCAAAGAAGTGGGCATCGAGAGCCGGTTGTCGGCAGATGAAGTGATTAGTCTGATCAGCGAAGAAGGCTATGGGGTGACGCTCGCCTGAGACTTTTTATTAGTTAGCGAGCTATCGGAATGTTCAAGGCATCCAAGCGCGGCTAGACTGTCGGGCTGACGCGCAACCTGGATGCCAGATGAACCTCCGCACAATCATGATTCTCGGCGCCTTGAGCGCCTTCGGTCCGCTGGCGATCGACTTCTATCTGCCGGCCTTTCCGGCGATGGCCCTAGCCTTTGGCACCGATGAAAAACACATCCAGCTGACCCTTGCGGCTTATTTTCTTGGCTTGTCCATCGGGCAACTGGCCTATGGACCGGTGGCGGATCGCTTCGGGCGACGGATACCGCTGCTGGTCGGAGTCGCGTTGTTCACCCTGGCGTCCCTGGCCTGTGCCTTTGCACCTAGTCTCGATTGGCTGATCGGCGCGCGCTTCGTCCAGGCCTTGGGTGGCTGTGCGGGGATGGTGATCTCCCGGGCGGTGGTCAGTGACAAGTGCGATGCGGTGGCGTCGGCGAAAGTCTTCTCGCAATTGATGTTGGTGATGGGCCTGGCGCCGATCCTCGCGCCAATGCTCGGCGGGCTGTTGGTCAATCTCTACGGCTGGCAGTCGATCTTTATCATGCTGACCCTCTTCAGTGCTCTGTCGGCATTGGCAGTGGCCCTGGGGCTGCCGGAAAGCCTGCCGGCCTATCAGCCGCGTCAACCATTGTCGGGTGCCTTGCGCCAATATGGTCGGTTGCTGGCAGACAAGGTCTTTCTCGGGCATGCCTTGACCGGCGGCATCGCGATTGCCGGGATGTTTGCCTATATCGCCGGTTCTCCCTTTGTCTTCATCAAACTCTACGGGGTGCCGGCCGAGCACTTCGGCTGGCTGTTCGGCATAAACGCGGCGGGTTTTATTCTGGTGGCACAGATTAATGCGCGAATGCTCTCCAAACGCGGGCCGGCCTATTTGCTGGCGCGTACGGTATGGATTTATCTGGCCGCCGGATTGACGCTGCTGGGCGTCAGCGCGTTGCATACCCCGCAGTTGTGGCCATTGTTGGTGCCGCTGTTTATCTGCATTGCGAGTCTGGGCTGCATCATCCCCAATGCCTCTGCCTGCGCGATGAGCGGTCAAGGTGCACGGGCGGGCAGTGCTTCTGCAATGCTGGGTTGTCTGCAATTCAGTGTCGCCGCCGGGGCGGCGTCACTGCTCGGTGTTCTGCATGACGGCAGCGCCATGCCGATGGCCATGGTGATCAGCCTGTGCGGGGTATTTGCGGTGAGCGTGGCAATGGTCACCCGGCGCTTGCAAAACGCGCGGATCGCAGCGCAAACGGCGGCCTGACTCAGCCAGCGGCTTGCTGCTGACGGTTGGGGAATCGATGGGGGGCTTGCAGTCGGGTTTCCAGGGTATGGGCAAAGAGGAGGGCTTCGGCTTCACTGCGGAACGTGACCACGTGTTGATCGAGCTGGACTTGCCACCGATGGCCTCGAGATGTTGCCAGTTCTTTTATCAGGATCTCCATTGCTGACCTCCTCATGTAAAAGACACTATTGCAAAGGCCTCGAGTGTAGACCCCGAACGCGCTCGGAAATATGACAAGAGTCAACTCTCTGACTGACGGTGTCATTCGCATCCCACAGGGGTTGCGGATGACTCCCGTACTACTGCGGTTTAGAACCCTTCGAGTACTATTTTACCTTTGGATTTGCCGCTTTCCAGCAGCTCGTGGGCACGTCGCAGGTTGGCCGCATTGATGCTGCCGAAGTGTTCGCCGACGGTGGTTTTCAAGGTGCCGGCATCAATCAGCTCGGCCACGCGGTTGAGCAGTTTGTGTTGTTCGAGCATATCGGCGGTTTCGAACAACGAACGGGTGTACATGAACTCCCAATGCAGCGACAGGCTTTTGCGCTTGAGTTTGGTGACGTCCAGCGCCTTCGGATCATCGATCAATGCCAGTTTGCCTTGGGGCGCCAACGCTTCGACCAGTTGATCGAGGTGTTGGTCGGTCTGGGTCAGGCTGGCGACATGGGTGACGTGAGTCTGGCCGGCTCGCTTGAGTTCTTCGCTTAGGGGCTGGCTGTGATCGATCACCAGATCAGCCCCCAATTCACGCACCCAACTCTGGGTTTCGGGGCGTGAGGCGGTGCCGATGACTTTCAGGGCGGTGAGTTGGCTGGCCAGTTGGGTCAGGATTGAACCCACGCCACCGGCGGCACCAACGATCAGCAGGCTTTGGCCCTGGTCGGTTTTGCCTTCAGCCACTTGCAGCCGTTCGAACAGCAGTTCCCAGGCGGTGATCGCGGTCAGTGGCAAGGCGGCGGCTTCTGCGAAACCGAGGGTTTTCGGCATGTGGCCGACGATGCGCTCGTCAACCACGTGCAGTTCGCTGTTGCCGCCAGCACGGGCGATGGAGCCGGCGTAGTAGACCTTGTCACCAGCCTTGAACAGGCTGACTTCGCTACCAACGGCCATGACCACGCCAGCCACGTCCCAGCCCAGCACCTTGGCCGCGCCAGCTTCAGGCTGGACGTTCTGGCGGACTTTGGTGTCCACCGGGTTAACCGAGATGGCTTTGACTTCAACGAGCAGATCCCGAGGACCGGCCACGGGCTCCGGCAGTTCGATATCTTGCAGGGATTTCGGGTCGTTGATGGGCAAGGACGTGTAGTAGGCAATGGCTTTCATGGGAGCTCCTGGAGGCAATAGGTCGATGGGCAAGATCATTGGTTATTTCTCTTGAAGATAAAACCCGCTAAAACAGCAGGCTCTTTCAATATTTTTTTGATAATCGATCGGTGATAAACGATGTTGCGATTCGATGACTTGCAGTTGTTCGTGCGTGCCGCGGACCTGGGCAGTTTGTCTGCGGCGGCGCGGGTGATGGATATGTCGGCGGCGGTGGCCAGTGCCGCGTTGAAGCGTATCGAGCAGCAATTGGGTGCCCGGCTGCTGGCGCGTTCGACCCGCAGCCTGCGACTGACGGCCGAGGGCGAGGGTTTTCTCGAGTACGCCAGGGCTGCGTTGAGCAATCTCGATGAGGGTCGGCGGCTGTTGGCCAGCGGGCAAGATCAGGTGAGCGGGGTGCTGCAGCTGTCGGCACCTTCGGATTTCGGTCGCAACTTGTTACTGCCCTGGCTTGACGAGTTTCAGCGCGAACACCCGAAACTCACGGTGCGCTTGCTGTTGGGTGACCGGATTGCCGACTTGTTCCGTCAACCGGTGGATATCGCACTGCGTTACGGCGAGCCGGAAGACTCTAGCCTGGTGGCGTTGCCGATAGCACCGCAGAACCGTCGGGTGTTGTGTGCGGCGCCCGGTTACCTGGCCCGCTATGGCGAGCCCAGGCAACTGGAGCAATTGGCCCAGCATAATTGCCTGTTGTTCATGCTTGGCAGCCGGGTTCACGATCACTGGAGTTTTCATGATGGCAAACGCGAGGTGGGCCTGACGGTCAGCGGCGATCGATTCAGTGATGATGCCGATGTGGTGCGCTTATGGGCTGTGGCAGGTGCGGGGATTGCCTACAAGTCCTGGCTTGATGTGGCCGCCGATGTGTTGGCTGGACGATTGCGGGTGCTGATGCCTGAGTTGCTCTGTGAGCGCGCGCCGCTGAATTTGTTGTGTGCACATCGTGCGCAACTAAGTAAACCGGTGAACTTGTTGCGTGAAATGATCAAGTTACGTTGTGAGAAATTATCCAGTCAGAGTCCCGTCTTATTTGTTGCAGATCATTAACCGCCTCTAAATAGAGACAATTCTCTCAGGAACTATCACCCTCAAAGGTTTCCCTCTGGCGGGAGTCCTTGGTTTTCGCGTTTATACTAGCGCTGGCTTATTTCTACATCGTTAATTTCGGGCATGTGAATTGGTGTTTATATCGGTTGCACGGCACGTTGTCGGCGTTGAACCTAATGGATGGTTTCGAAGGAGTTGATCGCTTTAGTTTGTAACATCGCCCGGTTTTTGGCGGTTTTCACATCTTGGCCGGTGATACATTACTGGCCATTATGTCTCAGCGCTATAGACGAATGATTCAACAGGGAGTGAACACATGGAATATGCACCTTGCATCAGCCAGATTGCCACGCTGCTGGCGGACCCGAAGCGCAGTGCGATGATGTGGGCTTTGATGGATGGAACAGCCCGGCAATCCGAAGAGTTGGCGTTACTGGCAGGTTTGTCACCGTCTTCGGCCAGCGCGCATTTGGCGCGCTTGTCTGCCGGCGGGCTGTTGAAAGTCGAAGCGCGGGGACGAAAGCGTTTTTTTCGCCTTGCCGCTCCCGAAATAGGTGCTGCAGTCGAAGCCCTGGCTAACGCTTCTATCGCCAGTGCGCCACGGGTCATGCCGGACATATTCAAGCGCAACCTCTCCCCGACGAGAGCCCATACCCCGCCGTCCTCATTGCTCAAGGCGCGGATCTGTCATGACCATCTGGGCGGCGAGCTGGCGGCTGATCTGTATCAGCGATTGCTGGATGCCGGCTGGATCGAGCAGACGCATCAACGCATCGATGTCACTAACAAGGGCGCAAGCCAGTTGGCGACCCGAGGTATTTTTATCCAGGCGCTCGCCCAGCGAGATGCCCGGATTGCCTGTTCCTGCCCGGACTGGAGCGAGCGTCGACCGCATTTAGGCGGAGCGCTGGGGGCCGGGTTGCTGCAGCTATTCATGCAGTCGGGCTGGCTGAACATACCGGGCGAATCGCGTGCCCTGCAGGTCACCGCGCTTGGGCAACGTGAAATCGCCAGATTCGCCAAGGTGACCGAGCTGGAAATGGTCACCTGATGACTGTCTGCAACAACGTCTGTGCCTTCGGGTTTCAAGCGTCGTTCACAGGTGCAGGCAGGTCGCATCCAGCAATAACCCCGGTAAACGATCCCGCACACTCGATTCGAAGACTATCGAATCGGGGGAGAAGGTATGGGGATTCAAGGATATAGCGCTGCTGAACGTCTGGAGCGGTTACCCATCAGTGGGTACCATCGAATCATTTTCATCATCATTGCCCTCGCGTTTTTCTTCGACTCCATGGATCTGGCGATGATGACTTTCCTGCTCGGCTCGATCAAAGCCGAGTTTGGTCTGAGCACGGCGCAGGCGGGGTTGCTGGCCAGCTCGAGCTTTTTCGGCATGGTCCTGGGCGCCTCGCTGTCCGGCATGCTGGCCGATCGTTTCGGTCGCAAACCGGTGTTCCAGTGGAGCATTGTGTTGTGGGGCATCGCCAGCTACCTGTGCTCCACGGCGCAGACGATCGAGATGCTGACACTGTTCCGGATCTTGCTGGGAATCGGCATGGGCATGGAATTTCCGATTGCCCAGTCGATGCTCTCCGAGTTGATTCCGGCCAAGGGGCGGGGACGTTACATCGCCTTGATGGATGGCTTCTGGCCGATCGGCTTCGTCGCCGCAGGGGTACTTTCCTATTTTTTGCTGCCGCTGATTGGTTGGCGCGATATCTTCCTGGTACTGGCCGTACCGGCGGTGTTTGTTCTGGCCATTCGTTTCTTTATTCCCGAGTCGCCGCGCTGGCTGGAACAGGCCGGGCATCATGACACTGCGGATAAGGTGTTGCGGCGTATCGAAGAGCGGGTTCGTGTCTCGCTGAAACGGACCGAGCTGCCTGAACCGATTCGATTGCCACGCCATGCCATCCGGCCAGTGACCTTCTTTTCGGCATTCCGCGAGCTGTGGTCGCCGCTCTATCGCCAGCGCACGATGATGATCTGGAGCGTCTGGTTCTTTGCCTTGCTCGGTTTTTACGGACTCACTTCCTGGCTCAGCGCATTGCTTCAACAGTCAGGTTTTGCCGTGACTCAGTCGGTGTATTACACCGTGCTGATTTCCCTTGGCGGGATTCCCGGATTTTTGATGGCCGCCTGGCTGGTAGAGCGTTGGGGTCGCAAACCGGTGTGTATCGTCACCCTGCTCGGTGGCGGGATCATGGCGTTCTTTTACGGGCAGAGCGCGGTGTTTGGCGGCAATGTCAGCTTGCTGGTTGGCTCGGGTCTGCTGATGCAGTTCTTTCTGTTCGGCATGTGGGCGGTGCTTTATACCTACACCCCAGAGTTGTATCCGACTTCGGCGCGGGCCACCGGATCGGGCTTTGCCTCGGCGATCGGCCGGATCGGCTCGCTGCTCGGGCCTTTGGTGACCGGGCTGGTGTTCCCTATAACCGGGCAGGGCGGGGTGTTTGCCTTGGGCGCGATGTGCTTTGCGATCGCCGCGGTGGTGGTCTGGCTGTTCGGAATGGAGACCCGGGGCAAGACGCTGGAGGAGTTGAGCGAGGCAGTGACAGTCAGTTGAACACCGATCTTGTGGGAGCGAGCTTGCTCGCGATAGCGGTCTGCCAGGCAACATATTTGTTGAATGTGAAGCCGTCATCGCGAGCAAGCTCGCTCCTACATTATTGGATCTGCGGTGAGTCTTACGGCTTGACCAAGCGTGCATCCAGACTGTTCTGGGCCAGGCGTTTGGCCTGGTCCTGAGTCATGCCCAGATGAGTATGCAAGGCGTGGAAGTTTTCGGTGACGTAACCGCCGAAATATGCCGGATCATCCGAGTTCACCGTGACCTTCACTCCACGCTCGAGCATGTCGAGGATGTTGTGCTGTGACATGTCATCGAATACGCAAAGCTTGGTATTGGACAGCGGGCAGACGGTCAGCGGAATCTGTTCGTCGATAATCCGCTGCATCAGCCGCTCATCTTCGATGGCGCGTACGCCATGGTCGATTCGCTGGATCTTCAGCAGGTCGAGGGCTTCCCAGATGTACTCGGGCGGGCCTTCCTCACCGGCGTGGGCGACGGTCAGGAAACCTTCGTGACGGGCGCGATCGAACACGCGCTGGAACTTGCTCGGCGGGTGACCCATCTCGGAACTGTCGAGGCCGACGGCAACAAACGCATCGCGAAATGGCAGGGCCTGATCAAGGGTTTTCTCGGCTTGCGCTTCGCTCAAATGCCGCAGGAAGCTGAGAATCAGGCCGCTGGTGATGCCCAGTTGCTGCTCGCCATCTTTCAGCGCACTGGCGATACCGTTGAGCACGACTTCAAAGGGCACTCCACGATCGGTATGGGTCTGTGGATCGAAGAACGGTTCGGTGTGAATCACGTTCTGCGCCTTGCAGCGCAGCAGGTAAGCCCAGGTCAGATCATAAAAGTCCTGAGAGGTGCGCAGCACATCCGCGCCCCGGTAATACAAGTCGAGAAACTCTTGCAGATTGTTGAAGGCGTAAGCCTTGCGCAGGGTTTCGACGTCGTCCCACGGCAGGGCGATCTTGTTGCGTTCCGCCAGGGCGAACAACAGTTCGGGCTCCAGAGAGCCTTCCAGGTGCAGGTGCAGTTCGGCCTTGGGCAAGGCGTTCAACCAATCGTACATTTTATTGAATTCTCATCAGGTGCAATGGCGGCATTCTACAGGTCGACGCTGAGATTTTTGGCAAAACCTGACCAGCCGGTTCATTACACAGCCTCCAGTTCTCGCCGGTAAGCATAGGTGGGGCAAAGCGCGACAGCAGAAATTCTGCGCAGGTGATGGTCGGATATTTCGCCGGGTGCTGCCTGCCAGGGGCTAAGGTGTAACGAAACGTTAGCGATTCACCGCAGTCTGTAGCTCATCGTTTCCGGTTCGCTTCATTCGGCAAAAGGCCCGCAATGCTCACCTCACTCAAGCAAGAGAAATTCCTGCTGCTGGCGCTGCTCGCAGCATGTGCGGCTTTCCCGCTGGAGCACTGGTTGCTGCACAGCGGTCAGCTGACGGCGCTGATTGGCGGGTTGGTGCTGGTGGCGTTTGTCGTCTGCGCCTCGATGCGCGTGGCCCATCACGCGGAACTGTTGGCGGAAAAAGTCGGCGACCCCTACGGCACGATGATCCTGACCCTGGCCGCGGTGCTGGTCGAAGTGGTGATCCTGGCGATCATGATGAGCAATGAAGCCTCGGCGACCCTGGTGCGCGACACCATTTACTCCGCGGTGATGCTCGACATCAACGGCATCCTCGGCCTGGCGGCATTGATGGGCGGGATCAAGCATGGCGAACAGTCCTACAACGATGACTCGGCGCGCACCTACAGCGTGATGATCCTTACCGCCATGGGTGTTTCCATGGTGGTCCCGGAGTTCATCCCCGAAGCGGATTGGAAGATTTATTCGGCCTTCACCATCGGCGCGATGATCGTGCTCTATACGCTGTTTCTGCGGATGCAAGTCGGCCCTCACAGCTACTTCTTCAGCTATAGCTATCCGCAAAAGCGCAGCAAAAAGGAACCACAGGAGGACGAGCCGCAGATTAACCTCGGGTTGAGCATTGGGACTCTGGTGTTCGGCGTGGTGGTGATTGGCGCACTGGCTGAAGTGATGTCGAAAACCCTCGACCTGGGCCTTGAAGGCACAGGTGCGCCGCCGGTGATGACGGCGATTCTGGTGGCGGCGATTTCCGCCGCGCCAGAGATCCTTACCGCATTGCGCGCGGCCCTGGCCAACCGCATGCAGTCGGTGGTGAACATCGCTTTGGGCGCTTCACTGTCGACGGTGATCCTCACTGTGCCGGTGATGGAAGCCATGGCGCTCTATACCGGCCAGCCGTTCCAGATGGCCATGACCCCGGTGCAGACGGTCATGGTGTTTATCACCCTGATTGTCAGCGCGATCAACCTCAACGATGGCGAAACCAACGCCATCGAAGGGATGACCCACTTTGTGCTGTTTGCCACCTTCATTATGTTGTCGCTGCTGGGGCTTTAAGAACTGCACAAAACCATTGTGGGAGCGTGTCGTGTCAGATGCCTGCGATCAATTGCCTTGCCGCCTGGCTGTGATCGGCGATCAACCCCTTCAGATCCAGCCCTTCGACCTGGCCGTCGATCACCCGCCACTTGCCGCCAATCATCACCCGATCCGCCCGATCCGCACCACACAACAACAGCGCCGACAACGGATCATGGCTACCGGAAAAACGCAGCTCATCGAGTTTGAACAGCGCCAGATCCGCTTGCTTGCCCACTGCCAGTTCGCCGATATCGCTGCGTCCGAGTAGTTGCGCCGAACCGCGGGTGGCCCAGCCGAGCACCAACTCCGGAGTGATTTTTTCCGCGCCATAACGCAGGCGCTGCAAGTACAGCGCCTGGCGGGTTTCGAGGATCATGTTCGACGCATCGTTGGAGGCCGAGCCATCCACACCCAAGCCCAACGGCGCGCCCGCTGCGATCAAGTCCAGGGTCGGGCAGATGCCCGAAGCCAGGCGCATATTCGAGCTCGGGCAATGGCAGATGCCGGTGCCGGCCGCGCCCAGGCGAGCGATTTCATCCGGGTTGAAATGAATGCCATGGGCCAGCCAGGTACGTGGTCCGAGCCAACCCACGCTGTCCAGATAATCCACGGTGCGCAGGCCGAAGCGTTGCAGGCAGAAATCCTCTTCGTCGAGGGTTTCGGCAAGGTGAGTGTGCAGGCGCACGTCGAGTGTATTGGCCAGCTCCGCACTGGCCGACATGATTTGCGGGGTGACGGAAAAAGGCGAGCAGGGTGCCAGGGCAATCTGAATTTGCGCGCCGTCGCCGCGTTCGTGGTATTCGGCGATCAGTCGCTGGCTGTCGGCGAGAATCACTTCACCTTGCTGCACGGTTTGTTGTGGCGGCAGACCGCCGTCGGCTTCGCCCAGGCTCATCGAGCCGCGGGTGAGCATCGCGCGCATGCCCAGTTCGCGCACGCTCGCGACCTGCACATCAATGGCATTTTCCAGGCCTTCGGGGAATAGGTAATGGTGATCGGCCGCCGTGGTGCAGCCAGACAGCAGCAACTCGGCCAGAGCTACTTTGCTCGCCAATGCCAGTTTCTCCGGGGTCAATCGAGCCCAGACCGGATACAGGGTTTTCAGCCAGGGGAACAGTGGCTGATTGACCACCGGCGCCCAAGCACGGGTCAGGGTTTGGTAGAAGTGGTGGTGGGTATTGATCAGCCCGGGAAGGATCACATGCTCGCGAGCATCGAAAACTTGTCCACAGGGTGCGGCGGGTTGTTGCCCGGCACCGAGCACTTCGACGATCAAACCGTCTTGCAGCACCAGGCCGCCACGGGCATCGAGCGCGTTGGCAGTGAAAATGGCCAAGGGATTTTTTAACCAGATACGGGTCGCAGGCATTGGCCGGCTCCTCTGAAATTGGGTTCAGGTTCGCCAGCTCAGTGTTGCCCTGTCTGCTGATCCAGGGTCGCCGGGAAGGGCGAGGTTTGGAGTTTACCCGGGTTCAAAGTTGCTTGCGAGAAATTCGCGGGCTTGCCTCTGTAGGAGCGAGCTTGCTCGCGATGGACGTTAACGATAACGCGTGTTGTCTGAATAAACGCGCCGCCCTTGAGTCCATCGCGAGCAAGCTCGCTCCTACCAGTCACCCCTTACCAAGGAATCGTCTCGCCTCGGTAGTTCACAAAATGATGCCCACCCTTACCGGCATAAGCATTCACCTGCTCGATCAACCCTTGGGTGCTGGTATCGACATCGATGTCCGCACCTTCGCCGCCCATGTCGGTTTTCACCCAGCCCGGGTGCAGCGACAGCACAGTCAGTTTCTGCTCGCCCAATTGCGTGACGAAGCTGTTGGTCATGGAGTTCAACGCCGCCTTGCTGGCCTTGTACAACGCCAGCTCCGGGGCGTCGGGCATGGTCACGCTGCCGAGCACCGAACTCATGAACGCCAGTACGCCGCTGTCCGGACGTATCTGCCCGGCGAAGCGCTGGGCCAGATTGATCGGGGCTACGGCGTTGGTGAAGAACAATTGGCCGACTTCGGCGAGGGTGGTGTTGCCGGGTGACTGATCATCCGGACCTTTGACTCCGGCGTTGACGAACAGCAAGTCGAAGACCTGGTCTTTAAGGCGTTGGCTCAGAGCGATCACGGCGTGCTGGTCATCCATGTCCAGTTGTTCGATCCGGACCTTGCCCAGTGCCTGCAAGGCTTCGGCCTTCTGCGGGTTGCGCACGGTAGCGGTGACTTGCCAGCCTTCAGCCAGCAAGCGCTTCACCAGCCCGAGGCCCAAGCCACGGGAGGCGCCGATGACGAGTGCGTTTTTTGCTGTGCTCATAAACGGGTTCCTTGAGAAAAGAGGATCACGGTCTTAATGGACAACTCTGGCTGAGCCGTAGTTGCAACTCCTGGCGCAGCTCGCCGAGTTCGGCAATGCGGGTTTCGATCAGGGTTAATTTGTCTTGCAGCAATTGAGTGACGGCGCTGTCCGGGTCGACGGCATTCCACAGGCTGGCCACGCTGCTGCCGATTTCACCGAGGCTGAATCCCAGGCGTTGGGCGGTCTTGATGTAGAGCACCAGTTGCACCATCTCGGCCGGATAGTCGCGGTAACCGTTGGCGCTGCGTTGGGCGGCGATCAATCCGCGCTGCTCGTAGAAGCGCAGCGTGTCGCGGCTGACGGCGCTGGCCCGGGCTAATTCACCGATACGCATCTTGAAGACTCTTTGGGGCTTGACCCTGGAGCATACTCCAGGCTTTAGCCTGTGTGCTCCTTGAATAGTTGGAGCCACCTCAATGTGGACTGCACAGCAATACCGCCGACTGGTCCGCGCGAGCGGCTGGTACGACTTGATCGTCACCATCGCTTTCGTCACGCCCTGGAGTTTCATGGCGTTACACGGGCTGCTGCAAAGCCTGTCCCAGGCGTTCAATCTGCCCGGCGAACTGCCCCCCTTCGAACCTATGCATATGTTGATGGCCAATCTGTTGGGCTCGATTGTCTGTGTCTGGTCGGTGCTGCGTATTCGCGATCCACAGCAAGTGTTCGGCCGCTATGATGCGGTCGGGCGGTTGTTGTTTGCGACCTGGCAGACCTATGCCTTGGTCCATGGCAGCAGCTCGTTGCTGGCGGTTTTCCTGTTCTTTGAGTTGGCGTGGGGCATTGCTCAATTGTTGCCTGTTCGGCAGTCATCGCGAGCAAGCTCGGATCTGCGTACATCCTGTGGGAGCGGCGGTGCGGCGATCCGACTTTCCCGCGAACACATCAGCTCAGACGCTGCATAAGTTTCGCCCTGTAGAACGGCTCGCGGCATATTTTGGTCCCTTTCCAGGCACCACTTCAGGGCAAACCTGTTGATAAGGTTCCAGCTTTAGTCATATCTGCTGGTCAAAAAATGAGCAGGCGGCTGCGAGCTATGCCGCCTATGCAACTGGGCCAGCCTTGCACGGCTTATCCACAGGTTGCTCCACAGTATTTGTGCGCAAGCCAAAAGGCCGGGTATAAGCAATCGTGCGCTTTCTTCTAAAGGTGATATACCGCTCTAACTGATTGTTTTGCCGCGGGATTAGCCCTGGCGACTAGCAATTGGACAAAAAATGAACAGTGCCCGCAAAGCCACGTTGCAGAAGGGTTGCAGGGGGATGTACTCAGGTTATCCACAGTCAGGTGCACAGTAGATGTGGGCAAGTTCAGAGAGCACCGGACAGGTGGATGTGCACCAAAAAATCGCGGCGCAATCCAATGTTGGAGCCTGCAATCTTTGATCGTGTTTTTGCCCTGATTGGGACTCTAACGCTGCAACAGAATGCGTCCGCGACTCAGGTCGGCCAATTGGCTTTGTAGAATATCAATCTGCGCTTCACCGACCGCCAGCTGCAACTCCACGCCATTGGCGGTGAAGCCTTCCTCCAGCACCAAGCCGCCAAGTTCGGCCAGCCGCAGTTTGACCAGCGCCAATTCATTGAAACCACAGGCGCAACGCAGCGGCACACGGCTGATCAGCGCAACGCGTTCGGCACCTTGCAGGCATTTGTTGGCACTGCCGCCGTAGGCCCGGGCGAGGCCGCCGGTGCCTAACTGGATGCCGCCGTACCAACGAATCACCACTACCGCGACCTGGTCGAAGTCCTGGGCTTCAATGGCCGCCAGAATCGGTCGTCCGGCAGTGCCGCCCGGCTCGCCGTCGTCACTGCTGCGGTATTGATCGGCAAGCTTCCAGGCCCAGCAATTGTGCGAGGCGTTCAGGTCGCTGTATTGCTCGATGAACGCTTGAGCTTCGGTTGCGCTGCTGATCGGGGCTGCGAGGGCGATGAAGCGGCTTTTGCGAATTTCTTCGCGGTATTCGCAAAGGCCGGTGAGGGTAAAAGGCATGAGCGGGAATCTTTTAAAGGGTTGGCTTGAGGCCGCAGCCTTTGAGAATGATGTGGATCAGATTGTTGCTGGCATCGTCCATGTCCTGCCTGGTCAGTTTGCCGCGGCCGGTCACGCGGCAGATCTGCGTGGCGAAGTCGGCGTAGTGCTGGGTACTGCCCCACAACAGGAAGATCAGGTGCACCGGATCGACTGGGTCCATCTTGCCGGCATCGATCCAGGCCTGGAACACGCCCGCCCGACCCTGGAACCAGGTGCGATAGTCCTGGTTGAAATGCTCGCTCAGGCACTCACCGCCGCTGATGATTTCCATGGCGAAGATCCGCGAGGCTTGTGGCTGGCGGCGGGAGAATTCCATCTTGGCGCGGATGTAGCGGCTGAGCGCTTCGGCTGGATCGTCTTCGGCGGTCAGGGTGTTGAAGGTGCTGTCCCACAACTCGAGGATGTTGCTCAGCACCGCCACATACAACCCGAGCTTGTTGGTGAAGTAATAATGCAAATTGGCCTTGGGCAACCCGGCATTCTGCGCAATGGTGTTCATGCTGGTGCCTTTGAACCCGTGACGAGCGAACTCGTCTTCAGCGGCCTTGAGGATCGCCTCTTCGTTCTTTTGACGAATTCGGCTGGCAGGCTTGCCGGTGTGAGCTCCGGCGTGGGCTGGGACTTCAAGGGTCATGGAGGTTTCCGAGTAGTTCTGTGGGTGTGACCAATGGTTTGATAGCGCACCCACACGCATCAGACAAGCCTTGTCACTGTAAAAGATCGGCTTTTATCGGGTGGCCGCGAGGCTTTCGAGAAAGCTTTCCAGCACTAAATGGGGGCGCCGGCCTTTGCGGGTTACCGACGCCAGGCTCAGGTCATAGAAACGCACCTTGGGTTTCAGGGCGCGCAGGCGACCTTGTTGCACCCAGAGGCTGGCGTAATGATCCGGCAGATAACCGATGTAGCGCCCGGTCAGAATCAGAAACGCCATGCCTTCGCGGTCCGACGCGCTGGCGGTGCAATTGAGCGCCTGGTAATGCGCCTGGATCTCGGCCGGCAAACGGAAGGTCGGCGCGATGGCGTCCTGACTGTTGAGGCGCTCATCGTCCAGTTGTTTGTCATCGACATAAAACAGCGGATGCCCGACCGCGCAGTAGAGCAGCGAACGCTCGCTATACAGCGGTTGGTATTCCAGGCCCGAGAGTGCGCTGGCCTGTGGCACCACGCCGACATGCAGGCGGCCATCGAGTACCCCTTGCTCCACCTCGTTGGGGGCGATCATGCGGATTTGAATCTGCACGTCCGGCCCACGCTCCTTCAATTGTGCGAGGGCATGGGTGATACGCATGTGGGGCAGGGTGACCAGGTTGTCGGTCAGGCCAATGGTCAACTCGCCACGCAGGTGCTGGTGCAGGCCGTTGACTTCGGTGCGAAAACTTTCCAGCGCACTTAATAGCTGCAAGGCCGACTGATAGACCTCGCGGCCTTCCTCGGTCACGGAGAATCCGGCGCGGCCGCGCTGGCACAGGCGCAACCCGAGACGCTGCTCAAGGTCGCTCATCTGCTGGCTGATGGCCGAGCGGCCGATCCCCAATACGCTTTCCGCTGCGGAGAAGCCGCCACATTCGACTACGCTGCGAAATATGCGCAGCAGGCGGATATCAAAGTCACTGACTTGTGCCAGCGGATCGGGGCGACGACTGCTCATAGTTTAGTGGCGGCCTGACTGAAGGTTAGAAGAGTTGGATTTCACAGACTTTATCCCCGTGGCAATTTAGCTGCAAGAACGCTTTTAGTCCCTACGCTGCCTTTTGCCTTGCGAGGTTTTGCTCATGAACTTGCCTGAAAACGCTCCGGTCTCCCTGGCCAGTCAACTCAAGCTCGATGCCCACTGGATGCCGTACACCGCCAACCGCAATTTCCAGCGCGATCCGCGTCTGATCGTTGCTGCCGAAGGCAGCTACCTGATCGATGACAAAGGTCGCAAGGTCTATGACTCGCTGTCCGGTCTATGGACCTGTGGCGCCGGGCATACCCGCAAGGAAATCCAGGAAGCGGTTTCCAGACAATTGGGCACCCTCGATTACTCGCCGGGCTTCCAGTACGGTCACCCGCTGTCGTTCCAGCTGGCGGAAAAAATCACCGAGCTGACGCCGGGTAACCTGAATCACGTGTTCTTCACTGACTCCGGTTCCGAGTGTGCGGACACCGCGGTGAAAATGGTGCGTGCCTACTGGCGCCTGAAAGGTCAGTCGACCAAGACCAAAATGATCGGTCGGGCCCGTGGTTACCACGGCGTGAACATCGCCGGCACCAGCCTGGGCGGCGTCAACGGCAACCGCAAAATGTTCGGTCAGGCGATGATGGATGTCGACCATCTGCCGCACACCTTGCTGGCCAGCAATGCCTACTCCCGTGGCATGCCGGAGCAGGGCGGTATCGCCCTGGCCGATGAACTGCTCAAACTGATTGAATTGCACGATGCGTCGAACATCGCTGCGGTGTTCGTCGAGCCGATGGCGGGTTCCGCCGGTGTGCTGGTTCCGCCTCAGGGTTACCTCAAGCGCCTTCGGGAAATCTGCGATCAGCACAGCATCCTGCTGGTGTTCGACGAAGTGATCACCGGCTTTGGTCGTACCGGCTCGATGTTCGGTGCCGACAGCTTCGGCGTGACCCCGGACCTGATGTGCATCGCCAAGCAAGTCACCAACGGCGCGATTCCGATGGGCGCGGTGATTGCCAGCTCCGAGATCTATCAGACCTTCATGAATCAAGCGACGCCGGAATATGCGGTGGAATTCCCCCACGGCTACACCTACTCGGCTCACCCGGTGGCCTGCGCGGCCGGCCTGGCGGCACTGGATCTGCTGCAGAAGGAAAACCTGGTGCAGAGCGTGGCTGAAGTCGCGCCGCATTTTGAGAATGCCTTGCATGGCTTGAAGGGTACCAAGAACGTCATCGACATCCGCAACTACGGCCTGGCCGGCGCGATCCAGATCGCCGGACGTGACGGCGACGCCATCGTGCGTCCTTTCGAAGCCGGGATGGCCTTGTGGAAAGCCGGTTTCTACGTGCGCTTCGGCGGCGACACCCTGCAGTTCGGCCCAACCTTCAACAGCAAGCCGCAGGATCTTGATCGCCTGTTCGACGCAGTCGGCGAAGTGCTGAACAAGATCGATTGATTTGCCCTTCTACATAGAACGAACAACAGGTGCGCAGCGATGCGCGCCTGTGGACAACTTTTCAGGAGCCATGCATGAGCCTTATCCCGCATTTGATCAACGGTGAACTGGTGACCGACAACGGTCGCAGCGCTGACGTGTACAACCCGTCCACCGGCCAGCCGATTCATAAAGTCCCTTTGGCCAGCCGCGAAACCGTGCAAAAAGCCATCGACTCGGCCAAGGCGGCATTCCCGGCCTGGCGCAATACACCACCGGCCAAGCGTGCCCAGGTAATGTTCCGCTTCAAGCAGCTGCTTGAGCAGAGCGAAGCACGTATCGCTCAGTTGATCAGCGAAGAACACGGCAAGACCCTCGAAGACGCCACCGGCGAATTGAAGCGCGGTATCGAGAACGTCGAGTACGCGTGCTCGGCTCCGGAAATCCTCAAGGGCGAGTACAGCCGTAACGTCGGTCCGAACATCGATGCCTGGTCCGACTTCCAGCCGTTGGGCGTGGTTGCCGGTATTACTCCGTTCAACTTCCCGGCCATGGTGCCGCTGTGGATGTATCCACTGGCGATCGTCTGCGGCAACTGCTTCATCCTCAAGCCTTCGGAGCGTGATCCGAGCTCGACCTTGCTGATCGCCCAACTGCTGCAAGAAGCCGGATTGCCGAAAGGTGTTCTGAGCGTGGTGCACGGCGACAAGGGCGCAGTCGATGCGCTGATCGAAGCACCGGAAGTCAAAGCCTTGAGCTTTGTCGGTTCGACGCCGATTGCCGAATACATCTATTCCGAAGCGACCAAACGCGGCAAGCGTGTGCAGGCCTTGGGTGGCGCGAAGAACCATGCGGTGCTGATGCCGGATGCGGATCTGGATAACGCGGTCAGTGCCTTGATGGGCGCGGCTTACGGTTCGTGCGGCGAGCGCTGCATGGCGATCTCGGTGGCGGTGTGTGTCGGCGACCAGGTGGCGGATGCACTGATCAGCAAACTGGTGCCACAGATCAAGGCGCTGAAAATTGGTGCCGGGACTACCTGCGGCCTGGACATGGGGCCATTGGTTTCCGGTCAGGCTCGTGACAAAGTCAGTGGCTATATAGAAGACGGCGTTTCTTCAGGTGCCGAGCTGGTGGTGGATGGTCGTGGCTTGAGCGTAGCGGGTCATGAAGAAGGCTTCTTCCTCGGCGGCTGCCTGTTCGATCGCGTCACCCCGCAAATGCGCATCTATAAAGAAGAGATCTTCGGCCCGGTGCTGTGCATCGTGCGAGTCAACAGCCTGGAAGAGGCCATGCAACTGATCAACGATCACGAGTACGGCAACGGCACCTGCATCTTTACCCGTGACGGCGAAGCGGCGCGGCTGTTCTGCGACGAGATTGAAGTCGGCATGGTCGGCGTCAACGTGCCGCTGCCGGTTCCGGTTGCGTACCACAGCTTTGGCGGCTGGAAGCGTTCACTGTTTGGTGACCTGCATGCCTACGGCCCGGACGGTGTGCGCTTCTATACCCGGCGCAAGGCAATTACCCAGCGCTGGCCGCAACGTGCCAGCCACGAAGCTTCGCAGTTCGCATTCCCTAGCTTGTAAGTAGAGGGGCAAAAGGCCGGCCGTTAGGGCCGGCCTTTTGCATTTCGGGGCTTTTTTGGTCTATATGACAGAATTGTGAAATTAGTGGTTGACGGCAGATTCTGGAAGTCTATAATTCGCCCCACTTCCGGCGCAGTCGAAACGGAAAACTCCTTGGTAAACAAAGAGTTACGCAGTTTTCGGCAGCGAGTTGCTTCAGTTCATCGAAGCCCAGAAGGAGTTGATAAGGTCGGTTGGTTTGACGTTATCAACGGTTCGATCCACTCGGTCGAAAGCGGTGTAAAACAGGTGTTGACAGCAGCGAGTAACGCTGTAGAATTCGCCTCCCGCTAACGAGTGATCGGAAGCGCCAAGTGGTTGAAGTTACAAAGGAAACTTTGAAAACTTCTGAAAATAACCGCTTGACAGCAGCAGAGGAAAGCGTAGAATGCGCGCCTCGGTTGAGACGAAAGATCTTAACCAACCGCTCTTTAACAACTGAATCAAGCAATTCGTGTGGGTGCTTGTGGAGTCAGACTGATAGTCAACAAGATTATCAGCATCACAAGTTACTCCGCGAGAAATCAAAGATGTAACCAACGATTGCTGAGCTAAATTTAGGGTTTTCTAAAAACCCAAAGATGTTTGAACTGAAGAGTTTGATCATGGCTCAGATTGAACGCTGGCGGCAGGCCTAACACATGCAAGTCGAGCGGCAGCACGGGTACTTGTACCTGGTGGCGAGCGGCGGACGGGTGAGTAATGCCTAGGAATCTGCCTGGTAGTGGGGGATAACGTTCGGAAACGGACGCTAATACCGCATACGTCCTACGGGAGAAAGCAGGGGACCTTCGGGCCTTGCGCTATCAGATGAGCCTAGGTCGGATTAGCTAGTTGGTGGGGTAATGGCTCACCAAGGCGACGATCCGTAACTGGTCTGAGAGGATGATCAGTCACACTGGAACTGAGACACGGTCCAGACTCCTACGGGAGGCAGCAGTGGGGAATATTGGACAATGGGCGAAAGCCTGATCCAGCCATGCCGCGTGTGTGAAGAAGGTCTTCGGATTGTAAAGCACTTTAAGTTGGGAGGAAGGGCCGTTACCTAATACGTGATGGTCTTGACGTTACCGACAGAATAAGCACCGGCTAACTCTGTGCCAGCAGCCGCGGTAATACAGAGGGTGCAAGCGTTAATCGGAATTACTGGGCGTAAAGCGCGCGTAGGTGGTTCGTTAAGTTGGATGTGAAATCCCCGGGCTCAACCTGGGAACTGCATTCAAAACTGTCGAGCTAGAGTATGGTAGAGGGTGGTGGAATTTCCTGTGTAGCGGTGAAATGCGTAGATATAGGAAGGAACACCAGTGGCGAAGGCGACCACCTGGACTGATACTGACACTGAGGTGCGAAAGCGTGGGGAGCAAACAGGATTAGATACCCTGGTAGTCCACGCCGTAAACGATGTCAACTAGCCGTTGGGAGCCTTGAGCTCTTAGTGGCGCAGCTAACGCATTAAGTTGACCGCCTGGGGAGTACGGCCGCAAGGTTAAAACTCAAATGAATTGACGGGGGCCCGCACAAGCGGTGGAGCATGTGGTTTAATTCGAAGCAACGCGAAGAACCTTACCAGGCCTTGACATCCAATGAATCTGCCAGAGATGGCGGAGTGCCTTCGGGAACATTGAGACAGGTGCTGCATGGCTGTCGTCAGCTCGTGTCGTGAGATGTTGGGTTAAGTCCCGTAACGAGCGCAACCCTTGTCCTTAGTTACCAGCACGTAATGGTGGGCACTCTAAGGAGACTGCCGGTGACAAACCGGAGGAAGGTGGGGATGACGTCAAGTCATCATGGCCCTTACGGCCTGGGCTACACACGTGCTACAATGGTCGGTACAGAGGGTTGCCAAGCCGCGAGGTGGAGCTAATCCCAGAAAACCGATCGTAGTCCGGATCGCAGTCTGCAACTCGACTGCGTGAAGTCGGAATCGCTAGTAATCGCGAATCAGAATGTCGCGGTGAATACGTTCCCGGGCCTTGTACACACCGCCCGTCACACCATGGGAGTGGGTTGCACCAGAAGTAGCTAGTCTAACCTTCGGGAGGACGGTTACCACGGTGTGATTCATGACTGGGGTGAAGTCGTAACAAGGTAGCCGTAGGGGAACCTGCGGCTGGATCACCTCCTTAATCGACGACATCAGCTGCTCCATAAGTTCCCACACGAATTGCTTGATTCATTGAAGAAGACGATAGAAGCAGCCCGAAATTGGGTCTGTAGCTCAGTTGGTTAGAGCGCACCCCTGATAAGGGTGAGGTCGGCAGTTCGAATCTGCCCAGACCCACCAATTTTGTGTGGGACACGCCTGTAGAAATACGGGGCCATAGCTCAGCTGGGAGAGCGCCTGCCTTGCACGCAGGAGGTCAACGGTTCGATCCCGTTTGGCTCCACCACTTACTGCTTCGTACCGTTAGAGTTTAGAAATGAATATTCCAATGTGAATATTGATTTCTAGTCTTTGATTAGATCGTTCTTTAAAAATTTGGGTATGTGATAGAAAGATAGACTGGACAACACTTTCACTGGTGTTGTTACAGGCTAAGGTAAAATTTGTGAGTTAAATTGCGAATTTTCGGCGAATGTCGTCTTCACAGTATAACCAGATTGCTTGGGGTTATATGGTCAAGTGAAGAAGCGCATACGGTGGATGCCTTGGCAGTCAGAGGCGATGAAAGACGTGGTAGCCTGCGAAAAGCTTCGGGGAGTCGGCAAACAGACTTTGATCCGGAGATGTCTGAATGGGGGAACCCACCTAACATAAGTTAGGTATCTTACGCTGAATACATAGGCGTAAGAAGCGAACCAGGGGAACTGAAACATCTAAGTACCCTGAGGAAAAGAAATCAACCGAGATTCCCTTAGTAGTGGCGAGCGAACGGGGACTAGCCCTTAAGTGGCTTTGAGATTAGCGGAACGCTCTGGAAAGTGCGGCCATAGTGGGTGATAGCCCTGTACGCGAAAATCTCTTGGTCATGAAATCGAGTAGGACGGGGCACGAGAAACCTTGTCTGAATATGGGGGGACCATCCTCCAAGGCTAAATACTACTGACTGACCGATAGTGAACTAGTACCGTGAGGGAAAGGCGAAAAGAACCCCGGAGAGGGGAGTGAAATAGATCCTGAAACCGTATGCGTACAAGCAGTGGGAGCCCACTTTGTTGGGTGACTGCGTACCTTTTGTATAATGGGTCAGCGACTTATTTTCAGTGGCGAGCTTAACCGAATAGGGGAGGCGTAGCGAAAGCGAGTCTTAATAGGGCGTCTAGTCGCTGGGAATAGACCCGAAACCGGGCGATCTATCCATGGGCAGGTTGAAGGTTGGGTAACACTAACTGGAGGACCGAACCGACTACCGTTGAAAAGTTAGCGGATGACCTGTGGATCGGAGTGAAAGGCTAATCAAGCTCGGAGATAGCTGGTTCTCCTCGAAAGCTATTTAGGTAGCGCCTCATGTATCACTGTAGGGGGTAGAGCACTGTTTCGGCTAGGGGGTCATCCCGACTTACCAAACCGATGCAAACTCCGAATACCTACAAGTGCCGAGCATGGGAGACACACGGCGGGTGCTAACGTCCGTCGTGAAAAGGGAAACAACCCAGACCGTCAGCTAAGGTCCCAAAGTTATGGTTAAGTGGGAAACGATGTGGGAAGGCTTAGACAGCTAGGAGGTTGGCTTAGAAGCAGCCACCCTTTAAAGAAAGCGTAATAGCTCACTAGTCGAGTCGGCCTGCGCGGAAGATTTAACGGGGCTCAAACCATACACCGAAGCTACGGGTATCACTTAGGTGATGCGGTAGAGGAGCGTTCTGTAAGCCTGTGAAGGTGAGTTGAGAAGCTTGCTGGAGGTATCAGAAGTGCGAATGCTGACATGAGTAACGATAATGGGTGTGAAAAACACCCACGCCGAAAGACCAAGGTTTCCTGCGCAACGTTAATCGACGCAGGGTTAGTCGGTCCCTAAGGCGAGGCTGAAAAGCGTAGTCGATGGAAAACAGGTTAATATTCCTGTACTTCTGGTTATTGCGATGGAGGGACGGAGAAGGCTAGGCCAGCTTGGCGTTGGTTGTCCAAGTTTAAGGTGGTAGGCTGAGATCTTAGGTAAATCCGGGATCTTAAGGCCGAGAGCTGATGACGAGTGTTCCTTTTGGAACACGAAGTGGTTGATGCCATGCTTCCAAGAAAAGCTTCTAAGCTTCAGGTAACCAGGAACCGTACCCCAAACCGACACAGGTGGTTGGGTAGAGAATACCAAGGCGCTTGAGAGAACTCGGGTGAAGGAACTAGGCAAAATGGCACCGTAACTTCGGGAGAAGGTGCGCCGGTGAGGGTGAAGCATTTACTGCGTAAGCCCATGCCGGTCGAAGATACCAGGCCGCTGCGACTGTTTATTAAAAACACAGCACTCTGCAAACACGAAAGTGGACGTATAGGGTGTGACGCCTGCCCGGTGCCGGAAGGTTAATTGATGGGGTTAGCTAACGCGAAGCTCTTGATCGAAGCCCCGGTAAACGGCGGCCGTAACTATAACGGTCCTAAGGTAGCGAAATTCCTTGTCGGGTAAGTTCCGACCTGCACGAATGGCGTAACGATGGCGGCGCTGTCTCCACCCGAGACTCAGTGAAATTGAAATCGCTGTGAAGATGCAGTGTATCCGCGGCTAGACGGAAAGACCCCGTGAACCTTTACTATAGCTTTGCACTGGACTTTGAATTTGCTTGTGTAGGATAGGTGGGAGGCTTTGAAGCGTGGACGCCAGTTCGCGTGGAGCCAACCTTGAAATACCACCCTGGCAACTTTGAGGTTCTAACTCAGGTCCGTTATCCGGATCGAGGACAGTGTATGGTGGGTAGTTTGACTGGGGCGGTCTCCTCCTAAAGAGTAACGGAGGAGTACGAAGGTGCGCTCAGACCGGTCGGAAATCGGTCGTAGAGTATAAAGGCAAAAGCGCGCTTGACTGCGAGACAGACACGTCGAGCAGGTACGAAAGTAGGTCTTAGTGATCCGGTGGTTCTGTATGGAAGGGCCATCGCTCAACGGATAAAAGGTACTCCGGGGATAACAGGCTGATACCGCCCAAGAGTTCATATCGACGGCGGTGTTTGGCACCTCGATGTCGGCTCATCACATCCTGGGGCTGAAGCCGGTCCCAAGGGTATGGCTGTTCGCCATTTAAAGTGGTACGCGAGCTGGGTTTAGAACGTCGTGAGACAGTTCGGTCCCTATCTGCCGTGGACGTTTGAGATTTGAGAGGGGCTGCTCCTAGTACGAGAGGACCGGAGTGGACGAACCTCTGGTGTTCCGGTTGTCACGCCAGTGGCATTGCCGGGTAGCTATGTTCGGAATAGATAACCGCTGAAAGCATCTAAGCGGGAAACTAGCCTCAAGATGAGATCTCACTGGGACCTTGAGTCCCCTGAAGGGCCGTCGAAGACTACGACGTTGATAGGTTGGGTGTGTAAGCGCTGTGAGGCGTTGAGCTAACCAATACTAATTGCCCGTGAGGCTTGACCATATAACACCCAAGCAATTTGCTGACTCGAAAGAGCACCAGATTGCGGTGTGTGAAGACGAAACGAACCGAAAGTTCGAGATACTCACAAAACACCAAGCTATCGCATACCCATTCGCTGGAGCGTGAACCTGAAAAGGCCCACGACCCGGCTACCGAATTTCTTGACGACCATAGAGCATTGGAACCACCTGATCCCATCCCGAACTCAGCAGTGAAACGATGCATCGCCGATGGTAGTGTGGGGTTTCCCCATGTGAGAGTAGGTCATCGTCAAGATTAAATTCCAAAACCCCTATCTGCGTATGCAGGTAGGGGTTTTGTTTTTGTGGCTGGAAAAGCAGCAGCAAGCGAGAAGCGGTTTTGTACCCGACGCGAACTTCGCTTGCGGCTTGAAGCTTGCAGCTTGCAGCTGCTTCTTTCGCTAGAATAGCCTCAACATTTTCCGAACCAGAGCCTTTTATGCCAGATCCGGTTGATACCCTGGAGGTGTCAGATTTACCGCTGGACGACTTGGTGGCGTGCCATGAGTGTGATTTGCTGATGCGCAAGCCAGACCTCGCTCACGGTGAAAAAGCCCAATGTCCGCGTTGTGGTTATGAGTTGTATGCTCATCGGCACAACGTCGTGGAACGCAGTCTGGCTTTGGTCATCGCCGCCTTGCTGTTGTATATCCCCGCGAACTTTTTACCCATCATGCAGCTCAATCTACTCGGACAGTCATCGCAAGACACTGTCTGGAGCGGTGTAGTCGGCTTGTTCAATACCGGCATGCAAGGTGTGGCGGTCGTGGTGTTTCTCTGCAGCATGGCGATCCCGCTGCTCAAGCTGATCTGCCAACTGGTGGTGTTGCTGAGTATTCGCTGGAATCTGGGTCGCAGCTACGGCTTGTTGCTCTATCGCATTTATCACCATCTACGGGATTGGGGGATGCTCGAGGTCTATTTGATGGGGGTCCTGGTTGCCATCGTCAAATTGGCGGACACGGCCGCGGTCACCGTCGGTCTCGGCCTGGCGTGCTTTGTCAGCTTGCTATTGGTGCAGGTCTGGTTGGAGGTGGTGATGTCGCCCCATCAAATCTGGCAGGCATTGTCAGGAGAAGATGCTCATGCGGGCGATTGATGCGGGCATTCTGATTTGTATGGAGTGCCACGAGTTAAACAGGCAGGAGCCGGACAGCGATGAGCAGACCTGTACGCGCTGTGGCGCGCTGGTTCATGCGCGGCGCCCGAACAGCGTGTTGCGCACCTGGGCGTTGCTGGTAACTGCCGCGATTCTCTATATCCCGGCGAACCTGTTGCCGATCATGACGGTCAGTTCTTTAGGCCAGGGCGCTCCCAGCACCATTATGTCGGGGGTGATCGAGCTGGTTCAGCACGGTATGTTTCCGATCGCCGCGGTAGTGTTTATCGCGAGCATTCTGGTGCCCACCTTCAAGTTGGTAGGTATCGCTTTACTGTTGTTCTCGGTGCAGCGCCATCAGCCGCTATCGGCCCGCCAGCGCATCATCATGTATCGATTCATCGAGTTCATTGGCCGCTGGTCAATGCTGGATATCTTCGTGATCGCCATTCTGGTGGCATTGGTGAGTTTTGGCCGGCTCGCCAGCATCGAGGCGAATCTCGGTGCGGTGGCTTTTTCCAGTGTGGTGATTTTGACAATGCTTGCTGCAGTAACTTTCGATCCCCGACTGATTTGGGATAACACGGAGTCGGACGACGACTATGACTGATTTGCCTACAGCTAAAACTCGACCGGCTTCCAATTGGTCGGCCATTTGGGTACTGCCCCTGATCGCCCTGGTGATCGGCGGCTGGCTGGGCTGGCGTGCCTACAACGAGACCGGAATAGAAATCCAGGTTCGCTTTGAAAGCGGCGAAGGCATTCAGGCAAACAAGACTGAGGTGGTCTACAAAGGCATGCCGGTCGGCAAGGTCAAAGCCCTGGCCCTCGATGATGAGGGCAACAATAAGGGCGTGATCGCTACGGTCGAAATGAACAAGGATGTCGAACCCTACTTGAGGACCAGCACGCGCTTTTGGCTAGTCAAGCCGAGCGTGACCCTGGCCGGGATCACCGGGCTCGAAACCCTGGTGTCGGGTAACTACATCGCGGTCAGCCCGGGCGAAGGCGAGTCGACCCGCAAGTTCAAGGCCCTGGCGCAAGAGCCGCCGTTGTCGGACTCCCTGCCGGGTTTGCACCTGACCGTCAAGGCGGATCGCCTGGGCTCGCTGAATCGCGGCAGTCCGGTGTTCTACAAGCAGATCCAGGTTGGCCAGGTGAAAAGCTACCTGTTGTCCGAAGATCAGAACACTGTCGAAATCAAGGTATATATCGAGCCGACCTACGCCAAACTGGTGCGCAAACATACGCGTTTCTGGAACGCCAGCGGGATCAGCATCGATGCCAACCTGTCCGGTGTGAAAGTGCGTAGCGAGTCTCTGGCGAGCATCGTGGGCGGTGGTATTGCGTTCGCCACTCCGGAAAACCGCAAGGACAGCCCGCCTACTGATCCGAGTCTGCCGTTTCGCCTCTATGAAGATTTTGACGCGGCCCAGGCCGGTATCCGGATCAAGGTCAAGCTCAGTGACTTCGAAGGCTTGCAGGCTGGTCGCACGCCGGTGATGTACAAGGGGATTCAGGTCGGTAGCCTGAAAGCCATGAAGATCGATCCCGATCTTTCCAGCGCCAGCGCCGAGTTGACGCTTGATCCGTTGGCCGAGGATTACCTGGTAGACGGTACCCAGTTCTGGGTGGTCAAGCCGTCGATCTCGCTGGCCGGTATCACCGGCCTGGAAGCCTTGGTCAAAGGTAACTACATTGCGATCCGGCCGGGCGACAAGGGCGGTGCACCGCAACGCGAATTCGAGGCCCGGGCCAAGGCGCCGCCGCTGGACTTGCGCTCCCCTGGGCTGCACATGGTGCTGCTCACCGAAAACCTGGGTTCGCTGGAGGTTGGCAGTCCGGTTCTCTACAAGCAGGTCAAAGTCGGTTCGGTGCAGAGTTATCAATTCTCGCGCACTCGCAAGCAATTGGTCATCGGTGTGCACATCGAGAAAGAATACGAAGGACTGGTCAACGGCTCGTCGCGCTTCTGGAATGCCAGTGGTGTCACCTTGTCGGGTGGATTGACGGGCGGTATTCAGGTCAAGAGTGAATCGCTGCAAAGCCTGATGGCCGGAGGCATTGCCTTCGAAACCCCGGAAGCGAAAGTACCGTTGAGCAAGCGTATTCCGCGCTTCCGTCTGTTCGCCAACCATGAAGAGGCGCAGCAGAAGGGGGCAGTGATCACGATCAAGGTCGATCGCGCCGACGGCTTGCGCACTGGCACGCCGATTCGCTTCAAGGGTCTGGATGTCGGCAAGGTCGAGGACGTCGATCTCAGCGATGACTTGCAGTCGGTGCTGTTGAAGGCGCGTATCACTGAAGTGCCTGAGCGCATTGCCCGTGCGGGTAGCCAGTTCTGGGTGGTCAAGCCGGAACTGGGTCTGATCAAGACCTCCAACCTTGAAACACTGGTCACCGGGCAATACCTGGAAGTTCAGCCAGCAGCGAAAAATCTCGGCCCGCAAAAGAACTTTGTCGCGCTGAACCAGCCACCGGAATCGGCAGTCTCCGAGGCTGGCTTGAGCCTGGTGTTGAGTGCCGCTCGCCGGGGGTCGTTGAAGGCCGGTGTGCCGGTGACCTACCGGGAAGTTACTGTGGGTAAGGTCACCGCTTATGAGTTGGGTCAGACTGCGGATCGGGTGCTGATTCATATCCTGATCGAGCCGAAGTACGCGCCATTGGTCCGTAGCGGTAGCCGATTCTGGAACACCAGCGGTTTTGGTCTGGATATCGGTCTGTTCAAGGGCGCGACGGTGCGCACCGAGTCCCTGGAGACGCTGATCCAGGGCGGTATCGCCTTCGCCACGCCGGATGGCGAGCGTATGGGTACCCCGGTTCGAGCGGAGCAGACATTTCCTTTGTTCGACAAGTTCGAAGAGGAATGGCTGGGTTGGGCGCCGAAGATCTCCCTGGGTAAGTGAGCGCGCCCCTGTAGGAGCGAGCTTGCTCGCGATGGACGTTAACGATAACGCGTGTTGTCTGAATAAACGCGCCGCCCTTGAGTCCATCGCGAGCAAGCTCGCTCCTACAGGCATCAGGGCAAGCCCCCGCTCACAAAAAAGGCCGCAATCCAATGGATCGCGGCCTTTTCATTCCTGCAGCAGTGAGCGCTTAAACCTCGTCCAGTTCCGGCTCGGTCGATTCAACCTTGACCGTGGTTTTCACCTCGTCATGCCGACGGATGTATTTCCAGTCCGCCTCATCGATGTAGATCCCGTTCGGCCCGCTGCCGCCTTCCAGGTCGATGGCGACATGGGCGCAGACCTGCGGTTTCACACTGGCCAGGATCGGCACGAAGCCCAGTTGCAGGCTGGTTTCCAGTAACGCGGCCTGGTTCTTCTCGTCGATGTCTGCCGCCTCGTCGAGGTAGTACGGCAGACGTACGCGCCCGGCCTGATCGCGATCCATCAAGTGCAGCAACAAATACATGTTGGTCAGCGCCTTGATGGTCATGGTCGTACCGTTGGACGCGGCGCCATCGATGTCGGTGTGGATAACCGGCTGGCCGTTGACCTTGGTGATCTCGAACGCCAGTTCGAACAGGTCCTTGAGCCCCAGCTGGTTATGGTTTGCCGCCACCAGGCGCGCCAGGTACTCCTTGGCTTCTTCGTTCTTGTTGTCCTGATCGGCGCTCTGGCTCAGGTCGAACACCGAGAGGGTTTCGCCTTCTTCATACTGACCGGCGCTGTGGATGATCTGGTCGATATGCTTGAGGGCTTCCTTGTTCGGCGCCAGAACAATGCGGAAGCTTTGCAGGTTGGATACCTGGCGCTTGTTGATCTCGCGGTTGAACAAGGCCAGCTGGTGTTCAAGGCTGTCGTAGTCGCTACGGATGTTGCGCAGGGTCCGGGCGATATCGGTGACCGCCGCGCGGCGCGCCTTGCCCAGAGTCAGGGCTTCGTCGGTACGGTGCGCGTAGGCATTGATCAGCAGCTGCAGGCGACGCTCCATATCGTCTTCGCTGTCGAACTTGGCCACACCCTTGAGGCGAACCTGAGCATACAGGGCTTCGATCTGCCCATCGCTGCGCAGCAAACCTTGCCAGCTGTCCTGATAGTCATTGAGCAGCGGCAGCAGGTTGTCCATGGAGTCGTCGACCGGGTCCATGAACGGCGTACCGAACGGCAAATCGGCTGGCAGCAGCTGACGGCGACGCAGGGCATCGTCGAGGGTACGTTGCTTGGCTTCCATGTCGCCGAGCTGCCGACCGACCAGTTGCAGTTTGGCCGAGAGTTGCTGGACCCGCTCGGTGAAGGCATCGCTGGAGCGTTTCAGTTCATCCTGAGCGCCTTCCATCTGCGCCAGTTGCTCGAGCTTGTCGCCTTCCTCGGCGCTCAGGGTTTGCGAGCGGCGGAAGTCTTCCAGGGCTTTCTGCGCATCCAGCACCTGCTGATACAGCGCTTCGGTCTGGGTCTTGCTGGCCGCGCGGTCTGCAGCGACGGCTTGCTGTGTCTTAAGCTGCTTGAGTTCTTTTTCCAGACGCTCTTTCTGATCCCGCAACGCAGCGCGGTCGGCCAGGGCTTGCAGCGCCGGCGGCTCGATGTTCGACAGATCGATGGACAGGCCCGGCACTTCGAAGCGCTCGCCCTTGAAGCCATCGAGAATCAGCTCCATGGATTTGACCCAATCGCCATTCTCGTCCAGCGCGATGCCGTGCTCGCCCAGCGGCAAGCTGAACAGCGCGCTGTTGAACAGGCGCATCAGGCGTTCGACGTCCTGTTGCGAGAATTCTTCGCGCAGACGGGCGTAGCTGTTGTTGTCGGCGTGATCGAGTTGCTGCTTGACCGACTTCAGGCGTTTTTCCAGATCCCGCAGACGCTCTTCCAGGTCTTCGGCGCTGAACTGCCGAGACTGTGCGAGGGCGCCGGCCAGTTCATCGTGAGCATCCTTGGCAGCCAACAGTTGCTGTTCCAGCACCTTTACGTCATCGACCAGCGCAAAGCGATGCTTGAGCACCGACAGCTCACCGAGCCAGCGCTGGATACCGCTGATTTCCCGTTCCAGACGCATCAGTTCCTGAGTGCTGCTGCGTTGGTCGTTTTGCAGTGAGTCCTGCTCGTTACGATAATGCTCGGATTGAATCAGCAACTCTTCCTTGCGCGCACCGGCGTAGTCCGACCAGGTACCGAGCAAGGAGTCGAGCAGCGGCGACAGGCGATGCAGCTTGCCACGCAGAATATTGCGCTGGGTGACCCCGGCGGCGAGGGCTTCGACCAGGGGACCGGCTGTAACCAGCGAGTTGTAGTCCTGCTCCATCCGCCGGACATCACGGAAAGCTTCCTCACAAGCGGCGATGTAGTCGACGCTGCCGGAGCGCAGGCTGTGTTCGAAAGCGTCGAGGAACAGCTGCTTGAGCTTGGCCGCGGTGATTTCGCGCATGTGCAGCAAGTTGATGAACAATGCGCGGAAGGTCTTCAAGCTCTGTTCGCTGGTGGAGCGCAGCGGAATCAGGGTCAGGTCCAGTGGAATCGATGTGTGACCGCCGACCAGCAATCGTCGCAGTTCTTCGGGCTTGAGCTCATAGGCTTTCAGGCCCTGGCGCTCGAGATTGTTGAACAGTTCTTTCTGCCGCAGGCAGGTGTCGTCTTTCTGGTAATGCGCCAGGTCGAGTTTGCCGGCATAGGCAAAGAACTGGTGACCGAAGCCGCCCCCCGGGCCGCGACCGACTACGCCGATCACGTGGGTACCGTGGGGCAGGCAGACTTCGACCAGGATGTAGCTGGTGTCCGAGGCAAAGTAAAAGCGCCGCGATTGTTCCAGGCTGTATTTGCCGAAGCTCATGTCCGACATGCGCGCCAGGATCGGGAACTGCAAGGCATTGATCGAGGCGGATTTACCGAGGTTGTTCGCGCCGTATACCGACAACGGGTGCTCCAGCGGAAACAGACCGAGGCTGTAACCGGCGGTGTTCAGCAGGGCGAAGCGGCGAATGCCGTAGCGTTCCTGGCTCATGCGTCGATCTCCTGTTCAGCGGCAATGGCGCGGGCCAGAGCGTCTTCTTCGCTCTCTTCCTCGAAGTCACTAAGGTCCAGCGGATCATCGGTTTCCAGCAGTTTTTCGTCGCTGTCGTCATCGATCAGCACCGGCGCCGGCAACGGCAATGCGCTGTGCAGACTCGCAGCCAGATCACGGTCCTGCTGGACCGACAGGCAAACATCGAGGAAACGGTGCATCGGTGGCAGGAACCGATAGATGCCGTTTTCCTCGCTGGCGAAGCCCAGCTGGGTCATGCGCCGCATGATTTTTTCTTCCAGCTCTTCCTGGGTCTGTACTTCAGCCTGAATGAACAGGTCGCGGTATTTCTCCAGCAATGACGGCAGCTCATCGCGACCAAGGCTGCCACCGTCGAGCACCGCCACCGGGTCGCGCCCCTGATCTGCCAGATGCTCGACGATGATGAAGGTGAACAGCGCCAGACGTTGGGCGGTTTTGTTCACCGCCGCGGCGGCCAGGTCCGGAACGAAGTAGTAGAAACCACGGGTATCGCAGACCAGCTCATAGCCCAGCGCCTTGAACAGCGTGCGGTACTGGTCCTGGAAGTTCGACAATTGCGTGTACAGCTCCGGGTCGCGGCGGCTGACATGATAACCCTTGAACAGCTCGCGAAAGATCGGCGCGAGCTGGGACAATTCGGAAAGATCAAGATGCATTTGCAGTGCTCGCAGAATTCTCGGGCGCGTCATCGCGGGCCGAGAGCAGGGCGAAGGAGCGCAGGCTGACCTGGTGCTCATGAGTGTGGTAGTCGCGGCGTTCGAGACGCTCGCGTTTGAAGCGTTTCTCCCGTGAGAGGCGCGAGAACCAGTAGAGCAATTCGTCGGTGGCGCCGTCCGGTTCCTGTTCCAGCAGCCAGGTCATCAGATCCGGCATCGGCAGGGCGTCTTCGCAGCGCTCGAGCATTTCCCGAACGGTGCGCGGCGCGCGTGGGGCTTCGCCCTTTTCAATCTTGTGGGCCTTGGGGAAGAGCGCCGGTTTTGGCTCGAAACGCGCCAGGGCATAAACATAGGCTTCAACCTGACTGGCACTGCCGAGGAAGGTGCTTTGCGGCCGGGTGAACATGGGCATTGCCGCTTGCGGCACCGCATCGATGCCCTTGCGCCGGATGGTTGCCAGCGCCAGTGCTGCACCCCGGGTCACGGCGTTATGGCGGCGGGCTTCTTCGCGCAGTGGCAGCAGCAGTTCCCGGGCGTGGCGCAGGGTCAACTGGGCGCTGGTCTGCATTTCGAGGATGCGTGCATGAGTGCGCAGCAGCATGTCGTCATCGACCAGGTGGCCGAGGCGCTGCTGTTCGCTGAGCATGCGCAGCAGCACGTTCTCGACTTTACGCACGCCTTGCTCGAACGCACCGTCAGCGTTGACCAGCTGGATCATGGGTTCGACGTATTCGTCCCAGGTCGCCAGCACCTCGGCGTAGCGCTGACGCAGCGGGATCTGCCGGTCACTGGTCTTGGCCCGCTCGGCGACCGCCACCAGGGCCTGCTCGTCGTTGGCGAGTTTTTTCAGGACATCCCTTACGCGCATATCCAGCAATCGCAACTGGCGTGCCAGATCACTGCCGTCGCGGATGTCGAAGGCGTCCTGGATATAACCGGCCAGCCGCTCCAGATGGCGCAGATAGGCTTCGATTTCCAGGCACAGGCCCAGACGGTGCTCACGCCGCAAGTACGCGAGGAAGTCGTGGATCTGTGCGTTCAGCTCGAAACGGTTCGGACTTTTTGCCACCGGGACCAGAATATCCAGGCGGATCCACACGTCCAGCAGGCTGGTGATGTCCTGTGGCGTGCTGTCCAATTGCTGGGCGCCCAGCTGTGAACGCAGTTCGTTGAGGCTCAAAGTGCCTTGGTCGAAGTGCTCGCACAGTGGCTCCAGGAGTGCCCAGTGTTCGGCGAGGGCGCGCAAGACGCGCTTGGGTTCGATCATCGAAGAGGCCGGCTGGTTGACGATTTAAGGCGGCGATTGTACTGCATCGCAGGGTCTGCGATTCACCCCCGGTCCTTTGATGAGACGTACTGGGGATTTTCTATCGATCAACGGCGGGCGATCTTGGACGAAGGGCGGTAGAATCCCCCATCTTTAGTTATCCACAAGTGGCCGACCTTTGCTTATCGAGTCCCGTCGCCGCGCTTATTTGACCGCCATGCAGGTGGTCAACTGGCTGCCGCGCACCGAATTGCCGTTTGCCGCGCCGTCGCGCCCCGAGCTGCTGGTGATGCCTGAGCCGCTGGTCGAGGTGGTTGCGCCTGCACCGGTTGCGAAAGTAGCAGTAGAGCCTGTGGCCAGGCCTGTCGAGCGGGCGAAGATCGAAGTGCCACGGCCGACCAGCGTGAGCAAGCCCGCGGTCCAGGCCCAGCAGGCGCCTGCCCCGGTAGCCAGGGCGCCGCAAGTGCCGCCACCACGTTTCGCCTTGCAACTGCTGCGCGCGGGTGCTTGTCTGCTGCTGGTGGAGTTACCCACAGGCGAAGCCTTCCAGACCCGCGATCCGGCCTATTTGCTGCTCAAAGACATGCTTCGCGCCGCCGGCCTGCCGGACAGCCCGCAAATCGTCGGCGAGCCGGTGCGCTGGCCGTTGCTGGCGCGCGGCACTATGGACCAGGGTCCGGACGCGGCTCGTGATTTTGTGCAAGGATTTGTTTCGGCGCGCCTTGAGGACGCACCCTGCGTCTGTCTGTGGCTGATCGGCCTGCCGGCGGTGCGTTTTGCCGGTGAGGCGAACGCCGAATCCTACAACCGTGAACTGCAGGTCGAAGGTCTGGGCTCGGTCTGGGCGCTGCCGGGCCTGGAATTATTAATGGAAGAGCCACAGCGTAAGGCTGATATCTGGCAAGCCATGCGTCGGCTGATGGCGCGCTGGAAAAGCAAAGATGAGTGATGCTGTATCGTTCCGCCCAATGATCGAGGCGGATCTCGACGCTGTACTGAAAATCGAATACGCGGCGTTCAGCCATCCCTGGACCCGTGGGATTTTTCTCGATGGGCTGGGCAAGTATCAGATCTGGTTGATGTTCGAAGGCGAGCAACAGGTGGGGCACGGTGTCGTCCAGATCATCCTGGATGAAGCGCATTTGCTGAACATCACGGTCAAACCGGAAAACCAGGGGCGCGGTCTTGGCTTGCAGTTGCTTGAGCACTTGATGTCACGCGCTTACGAAGCGAAGGCCCGGGAATGCTTCCTGGAACTTCGCGACAGCAATCGCGCGGCTTTCAAGCTGTATGAGCGTTACGGCTTCAACGAAATCGGTCGTCGACGCGATTATTATCCGGCAGTGGGCGGGCGTGAAGATGCGGTCGTGATGGCCTGCACCCTGGTTGACTAGATTACCTCCCGTAGGAGCTGCCGCAGGCTGCGATCTTTTGACGTTATAACGGCTGTCCGCTAAAGATCGCAGCCTGCGGCAGCTCCTACAGGTTGGGCGCGTTTCCAGTGATACCGTGGGCTACCGGTTGCCATCCACAGGCTCGCGTTCCGCCATTTCAGCTTCATCCAGGCCATTGCCTCCGCCGATGTCATCTTCATCGACGATGCTCAGGTCCCAGTCGGCTGGTTCGTCTTCGCCAGCTTCATCGGCGTCGCGCGCGCCGTCTTCCAGGATCATGGTTTCGGCGTTGAGGTCGTCATCAGTCGATTCATGATCTGGCGTCGTGGCCCCGGTCATACCGGCTTCATGGCCGCGCTTGGGCGCATGGGCCTGTTGACGTTCGCTTTCAGGCGTCAGCTCGGCGATGCGGTCGCGTGTTTCGTCTTCATCGAAATGTAGCTCCTGCATCGAACCCATGCGATCTTCGGTGTCGTCGATCTCCTCCGGCTGTGGCGCGCCGTAGGGACGTCGTGATTCGGTCATGACAACTCCTCATAATAAAGGTCCTATAGGGTGGACAGGCGTTACCCTTTAAGATTCCACGGTATTATCCTCTCTCCGCTATCTGCACCCAGCGCGTGACCCCGACCGGCGGTCGTATGTCAAAGTAGCGCATCATTCTTGAGGCTTCATAGCATGAACGAACTGCAAGATCTGATTGATAACAACGAGCGCTGGGCCGATGCGATCAAGCAGGAGGATCCTGAATTCTTCGCCAAACTGGCCCGCCAACAAACCCCGGAATACCTGTGGATCGGCTGTTCGGACGCGCGCGTACCGGCTAACGAGATCGTGGGCATGCTGCCTGGCGACTTGTTCGTCCACCGTAACGTGGCCAACGTGGTGCTGCATACCGACCTCAATTGCCTGTCGGTCATCCAGTACGCGGTGGATGTGCTCAAGGTCAAACATATCCTGGTCACCGGCCACTACGGCTGTGGCGGAGTGCGCGCCTCGATGCAGGATCGTCAGCTGGGGCTGATCGACGGCTGGCTGCGCTCGATTCGCGACCTTTACTACGAGCACCGTGAAGCGCTGGCCCTGTTGGCCACGGAAGAAGAGCGCGTCGACCGTCTGTGTGAACTGAACGTGATTCAGCAAGTGGCCAATGTCGGCCACACCAGCATCGTGCAAAACGCCTGGCATCGTGGGCAGGCCCTATCGATCCACGGCTGCATCTATGGCATCAAGGACGGTCGCTGGAAAAGCCTGAACGCGACTATCAGCGGTTTTGAACAGCTGCCGCCGCAGTATCGCTTGCGCCCGGTGGGAGCGATTTGACCATTGCCGTTCAACAGAGGCTGTGTCGGTGCCAGTGCTGCAAAAACAGCTGTCCGTCGGCATTCGGCGGTTCGTTGTAGCCGGTGATCCAGCCTCGACATTCGTCTGAACCGCAGCAGCAGGCGAATTGATGGAACAGTTGGTCTTCGGTGCTGGCGTAGTCCATGCACAGCACCGTGCCGTTGGTAATATCCTTCAACGACCATAACCACAGATCGCTCATGTCGAGAAAGACGTTGGGATCGCAGGAGTGTGGCAACAAGCCGCTGAAATAGGGATCGTGGGCATGGATGCCGGGCATCAACTGCCGGGTATGCGGGCCGCGAGCGGATAGCAGCTGTCCGGATACCTTGCAGATCCGGCGTCTGCGTTGCAGGTCCAGCAATGCAACGACGGCGCTGCCGTGTTCGCTGTGGGTAATCTTGAAGCTGTGCTTCGAGGGATAGCCCTGCAAGGTGGATAGCTCATCCCATGGATAAAGGCCATCGGTGGGTGCTTTACGGTTTTTTTCCAACGCCTGGATTTTCATAACGGTCCTTGTCGGTTCGGTGCTGCAACCGCGCAGCGCAGGCTTTCCTGCCAGTCCTGCAGCAAATGGGCTTACCTCAAGGGTCTCGCAAATGAATGAGAGGGTCTACTGTCAGATCTGACAGTAGATGTTGGCTCCTGCCTGCGTCATCCAAGGCCGACGCAGGCCTGGGCGGTTGGTTTTATAGTCGTGGTGCGACGATCGAGGCTACCGGTGCGGGGGCCTTGAGCTGGCTCAGCTGAGACTTGATCGGAGTTGTCGAGCACTTGGTTTGAGCTTGCGCCGCTGTCAGATTGCGGATCGAGGTGTAGAACAGCTCGCAGGTTTGCTCTTTCTGGGTTACTTGCCAGGTTTGCATACAGCTTTTCAGCTGCACATTCGGATCGCTTCCAGGCTTGCTGCCCATCCCGGCCTGCCAGCACGCGGCACTCAAATCCTGGCCCATGACGATCAAACCGGCGGCATCGGCCTTGGCTTGATCACCGTCATAACTCGCAGGGTCGGCGGCATACCAGATATAGCTTGGGTGATTGGAGCCCAGAACCGGCACTGTCACTTCTTTAGTCGGGCTGATCTCCGCCAGGCCCAGCACAGTGACAGTTGCCCCATATTGCTGCTTGATCCAGTTACGCACCGGCGCACCGAAGGCGACCATCGGCAAGGCCGCGCCGCTGGCATTCTGGCTGACTTCCTTGACCATGGTGGTCTGGTAATCCTTGAAGTAGTCGTAGACACCCTCCAGATCCTTACCCGCGCTGGACGGCGCGGCAATTGGCGCGATGTCGATGATGGTCTGGTAGGCCGGTGTCTGCTCTGCCGGAATGCCATTGGCTGTCAATAAAGTGGCCCAGCGGTCGGTAGTGGCGGACTCCAGATAGTCCTGGGCACGGGTCAGTGAGTAATCCGGCGGGAAGTGCAGCAACTCGACACTCTTGCGATTCTCCAGCGCCATCCCCAACGGTAGAAACAGGTACCAGCTGTAAGCCCACTTGCCATCGGCATTCAGTTTGCTTGCGCCGTTATAGGCCAGGTCACCGGCATTCAGTAGCGCCGCCAGTGGCTTCTCATAAGTCTTGGGTACACCGCTGATTGCCGCGTAAAGCTGGTCATTGTCGGTTTTGACGCTGACTTTCGCCGCACTGTAACCATCGCGTTGCACGCTTTGGGTCAGGTAATGCTCGACGGTTTGTTCAAGCGTCCAGTCGCGGTAACAAATCACCTCACAGTTATTGGGATAGGCAAACAGCCGGGTCACACGCTCGGTGCTGCCCAACTTCAGATCGACATCGGCGTACGCGGATGCACTCAGGGTGAGGGCAGCGAGGGTTAAGGGCAGTCCAGTGAGTTTCATCATGCTTGGCTCCTTGTCAGGATCCCGGTTGTCCGGGATTTGTCCGTGCAGGGAGAGTAGCGGGTGACACCGAATTGGGCGGGGAGATTCTTTTCAGGAGATAAAAACAGGCTGAGCCAGGATCGCAGCCTGCGGCAGCTCACCAATCACCTACACCTGCAAATCATCGGGTGTACGCAAAATCTGTAGGAACTGCCGCAGGCTGCGATCTTTTGGCGGCCAAAAGAGCTATGGAATCATCGGCGCCACATACACCAGCGTCGTCCCCAGCGCCCACAGCAGGAACAGCACCAGCGGTGTATGCACCAGCAATTGCACGAAGGAAAAGCCGATCAAGTCCCGCGCTTTCAGCCCCAGGACGCCCAGCAGCGGCAGCATGTAGAACGGGTTGATCAGGTTGGGCAAGGCCTCGGCGGCGTTGTAGATCTGTACGGCCCAGCCAAGGTGGTATTGCAGGTCATTGGCGACTTGCATCACGTAGGGCGCTTCGATGATCCACTTGCCGCCGCCCGATGGGATGAAGAACCCCAGAATTGCCGAGTACACGCCCATCAGCAGGGCATAGGTGTCGTGGGAGGCGATCTGGACGAAGAAGGTCGAGATGTGGTGCGCCAGGGACTGGCCATCGGTGCCTTTGACCACCGTCATCAGCGCCGCGATGGAGCCGTAGAGCGGGAACTGGATCAGCACCCCGGTGGTGGTGGGCACCGCGCGGGCGACGGCGTCGAGGAAGCTGCGCGGACGCCAGTGCAGCAGTGCGCCGAGCATCAGGAACAGAAAGTTGTAAGTGTTCAGCCCGGAGATCGCGCTGATCGCCGGTTTGGTCGAGAACTCATGGAACAACCAGCCTGCCGCCAACAGCACCAGCATAATCGTCAGCAGCGGGCTGTATTCCAGCCATTCGCCCGGGCGGGTGCGCGGTTGCGGCGCCGGCATGCTGAAACTCGGGTCAATACCGCAGGCTTTGGCGTCACGGGCGGAACCCGGACCGGGGGCCGTAGCGTAGGCGATGATCAGCGAGACCACGATCAACGCCAGCAACAGCACGCCGGACTGCCAGAGAAAGATGGTTTCGGTAAAGGGAATCATGCCGGTGATCGCCAGAATCGACGGCGGCAGGCTGGCCGGGTTGGCCTGCAACTGCGCGGCGGACGACGAGAGTCCCAGCGCCCAGACCGCACCCAGCCCGAGGTAAGCGGCGGCACCGGCGGCGCGGTAGTCCATGCGCAAATCGGTGCGCCGGGCCAGAGCACGTACCAGCAAGCCACCGAACACCAGCGACAGGCCCCAGTTCAGCAGCGACGCGACCATGGAAATCAGTGCCACCCAGGCCACCGCGGAACGACCGTTTTTCGGGATCCGCGCCAGACGGTCGATCAGCTTCACCGCAGGCGGCGAACTGGCGACCACATAGCCGCCGATTACCACAAAGGCCATTTGCATGGTGAATGGGATCAGGCTCCAGAAGCCGTCACCGAAGGCCTTGGCGGCATCGGTGGGTTTCGCGCCCATGAACAGGGTCGCCACGGTGACTATCATGATCGCCAGTGCGGCAAACACCCAGGAGTCGGGGAACCAGCGTTCGGCAAAACTGGCGCAACGCAGGGCAAAGCGGGCGGAGCGGCTATCTTCGATATCAGCGGCCACGGAAATACCTCAAGATTTTTTATGTTTGTTGTGGTGTCCACAGAGCCGCAATGGCTCTTTTGGTCAGGCGCCAACAGTAAAACAATCCGTCTGATGTTGCCGGAGCTGTTTCGCGGTTTTGCATCGACCATTGTCTGATTGACGGGCTCTAACACAGGGACGCTGGCTTTGGCATTCATCCGTCACTACCCAAAACCCACCTGAAAACCAACCCACAGACCTGATCGGGTTGTCCCTGCGAGCATTTGCGTAGACCATTGGCGCCGTGGTTCTGCCTACTCAGAGTTTGTATATGACTGCCATTATCGATTCGCGACCGGCGCCATTCTCCCGGTCTGACTACAAGACGCTGGGGCTGGCGGCCTTGGGTGGTGCGCTTGAAATCTACGATTTCATCATTTTCGTATTTTTCGCGCTGACCCTCAGCCAGCTGTTCTTCCCGCCGGAAATGCCCGAATGGCTGCGCTTGCTGCAAAGTTTCGGAATATTTGTCACCGGCTACCTGGCACGGCCGCTGGGCGGGATCTTGATGGCGCATTTCGCCGATCAGTTGGGGCGCAAGCAGGTCTTCAGCCTGAGTATCCTGATGATGGCTCTGCCGTGTCTGCTGATCGGGATCATGCCGACCTATGCCCAGATCGGTTATTTCGCGCCATTGCTGTTGCTGGTGCTGCGGGTGCTGCAAGGCGCCGCGGTGGGCGGTGAAGTGCCGAGCGCCTGGGTGTTCGTCGCCGAGCATGCACCGCGAGGCCATCGCGGTTATGCCCTGGGTTTTCTGCAGGCAGGGCTGACTTTCGGCTACCTGATCGGCGCATTGACCGCGACCGTGCTGGCGCAGGTCTATACACCAGCGCAAATCCTCGATTACGCCTGGCGCTATCCGTTTCTGCTGGGCGGGGTGTTCGGCGTGATTGGCGTCTGGTTGCGCCGCTGGCTGAGCGAGACTCCAGTGTTCATGGCCATGCAGGCGCGCCGCGAAACCGATGCCGAACTGCCCCTGCGTACGGTGCTGCGTGACCATCGTCCGGCCATGTGGCCGGCAATGATCCTCACCTGCGTGTTGACCTCGGCGGTAGTGGTGTTTGTGGTGATCACCCCGACCATGATGCAAAAAACCTTCGGCATGAGCGCCAGCCATACCTTCGCGCTGAGCAGCCTGGGCATCGTATTCCTGAACATCGGCTGCGTACTCGCCGGGCTGATCGTCGACCGGATCGGTGCTTGGCGCACGGTCATGCTCTACAGTCTGCTGCTGCCACTGGGCATTGCTGTGCTCTATGGCTGCCTGATCGCTGGCGGCAGCTGGGTTGGCCTGGCCTATGCCATAGCAGGCCTGAGCTGTGGCGTGGTCGGTGCAGTGCCGTCGGTGATGGTCAGCCTGTTCCCGGCGCGAATCCGCGTCTCCGGGATCTCCTTCACTTACAACATCGCGTACGCCCTATGGGCCAGCATCACCCCCTTGCTGTTGATCGGGTTGATGCCCTGGAGCCCATGGATCTGCGTGATCTACTGCGCAGTCATGGGCGCGGTCGGGGTCGCCAGCGCCGGGTATTTTGGTTCGCGTGTGCCCAGGGTCGGATGTGAGGCGGTGGCATCCGGGCTTAGTCATGTGCGAGCCTTGTAGGAGCGAGCTTGCTCGCGATGGACGTTAACGATAACGCGTGTTTTCTGAGTAAACGCGCCGCCTTTGAGTCCATCGCGAGCAAACGGAACGCCGCCCGGCTGCTCCTACATAGAGACCCCAGCAACACCTCAAGGATCTATGCCCGGATTCCTAGTCTTCGGTTTCCTCATGAGGGGCTGGCGCCGGCTCGAGCGCGACAATCATGTCGACTTCCACCGAGGCATTTTTCGGCAATTGATAAACGCCCACAGACGTTCGGGTGTGGACGCCGGCGTCGGCAAAAATCGAATAGAGGACTTCGGACGCAGCATCCGCCACCTCGCTTTGCTGAGTGAAGTCGGCAGCACTCTGGACATAGACATTGATGCGCAAGACCTGCTTGATCCGCTCCAGGTCGCCGAGTAACTGCCCGAGGATGGCCAGCGCGCGCATAGTGCAGATTTTCGCCCCATGTCGGGCCCGTTCCACAGAGACTTCCGCGCCCACCCGGCCGACCACTATCACAGTGTTGTCGATGCGCGGGATCTGTCCGCTGACGTACACCTCATCACCGTTTTGCAGCGCCGGCACATAGTTGCCACCGATGCGCATTTCGCCGTCGAAGCTGTGGCCGAGAGTCTTGGCGACCCCATCGAATAGCGCCTTGCGTGAACCATCCATTGCATAACTCCCTGATAGCCGCCGAATGTTGTCCGTCCAACTATAGCGCTTCGGGCGTCACCTACCCCGCAGTCCCGGCGTCAGATCCACACATCATTCACCGCAGTCCGCTCGCCACCCTCATGACCTGTGTTCAAGACACCCTTGGGCTCGATCAGCAGCAGCTTGACCTCATGCTCGGCAAAGGGTTTGTGCTCGACGCCCTTGGGTACGACATACATTTCGCCCTGGGACACCAACACCTGGCCATCTCGAAAGTCGATGCGCAGCTGACCTTCGAGGACGATGAAAGTCTCGTCCGTATCGGCATGGTCATGCCAGATGAAATCCCCTTGCAGCTTCACCACCTTGAACTGGTAATCGTTCATTTCGGCGATGACCTTCGGTGTCCAGTGCTCATTGAAAAGGCTGAGTTTTTGCGCGAAGTTCAGGCTTTGATAGTGACTCATGAGGTTCATCCGCTGGGTGATCTTGAGTCGACAATAGCCAAGGCAGCAGGGTGTTTCTTGAACGATTGTGCAGGCTTCAACACCCGTGCATCTTCAACCAGCGCGCCGGCGACAGACCGTAGGTTTTGCTGAACTGTCGGGTCATATGGGCTTGATCGGTGAAGCCAGCGATCAACGCAGCGTTGACCAGCGGCTGGCCTTGTATCAGCAACGAACGGACCAGATCCAGGCGGCGCATGGTCAGGTAACGGTAAGGACTGGTGCCGAACAGCAGACGAAAATCCCGTGACAGCCCCCAGCGATCCCGACCGCTATGCTCGGCCAGTTCATCGAGGGTCACGGTGCGATCCAGCGCGCTGTGGATGAACTCCCGAGCCCGTTCCGCCGCCTGGTAATCGAAACTCTGGCGAGTTGCAGTCGCGCCGGACACGGCATTCAGGGCATTGGCCAGGTCGAACAGCGCGTCCTGTTCTTCCAGCGGATCAAGCGGGCAGTCCAGGCTCTGCAGCAACACATGGGTAGCCGCATACAGCCGTGGATCAGCAGACAGGCCAGTCTGGATAAAGGGTAAAGGCTTGCCACCGAGTATCTGCTGAATCAGCGCCGGTTCGATGTACATCATCCGATACTTGAAGCCCTCCTCGGTGCCGGCCTCACCGTCGTGGACTTCATCGGGATGCAACACCATGGTCCCGCCCGGCAGGCTGTGTCGCCACTCGCCGCGATACTGAAAGCTCTGCACGCCCGTCAGCGTTCGGCCAATGGCGTAGGTATCGTGGCGGTGCAGGTCATAACCGTGACCGGAAAAAAATGCCTCGATGCGCTCCATACCGCTGGCGCGCGGCGCGCGGTGAAGCCAGTCGGTCTGGCTGCGATGTTTGCCCATGGGAGCGGCCCTGCTCTGTGCTCAATGGAAAATACGTTAACGCAATGCTGGTCGACTGTCTTCATCGGGGCCGAGGTGTTGATCCCCGCACGTGAGGTCGGGTAGAACTACCCAATAAAGCACCCTGTCAGGAGACAGAAGATGAAGCTTGGCTACCGGCCAGTAGAGGAACAGGACATTCCCCGGATCTGCAGTTTTGCCCGCAACGAGGACGAGTTGTTTTTCTTCTTCCCCGCGGCTTCCTGGCCATTGACCCACGAGCAATTGCGTCACTCCATCGCCCAGCGTTCGGATTCGACGGTTATCGAACTGGATGGGCGAGTGGTCGGTTTCGCCAACTTCTACCAGTGGCAAACCGAGGGAACCTGCACCATCGGCAACGTCATCATTGATCCCGAAGCACGAGCGGGAGGGATAGGTGGGCATCTCATCAGGCACATGATCGACACCGCCCTGGGCAAACATCGCGCCGGCCAGGTGACCTTGTCCTGCTTCAATTCGAACGTAGCAGGGCTGCTGCTCTATCCCAAACTCGGTTTTACGCCTTACGCCATAGAAGAGCGCAAAGATAAAAAGGACCAGCGGGTGGCGTTGATTCATCTGCGTTATGCGCAGGCCTGAGTCCTTCGCTGGTCGTATCAAGAAACAGTACTTTCACCAAGAGGCCGGATGATGAGCAAATTGCGGGTTGGGATTATTTTTGGTGGTCGTTCAGCGGAGCATGAAGTCTCGTTGCAGTCAGCGAAGAACATCGTCGATGCGCTGGACCGCTCGCGTTTCGAGCCGATGCTGATCGGTATCGACAAGCAAGGGCGCTGGCATCTGAATGACAGCTCGAACTTCCTGATCAACCAGGAAAACCCGGCACTGATTGCCCTCAATCAATCGAACCGCGAGCTGGCGGTGGTGCCCGGCAAGTCCAGCCAGCAACTGGTTGAGACGTCCAGCCAGGAGCTGCTGGGGCATATCGACGTGATCTTTCCCATCGTCCACGGCACCCTCGGCGAGGATGGTTGCCTGCAGGGCTTGTTGCGCATGGCAGACCTGCCCTTCGTCGGTTCCGATGTGCTCGGCTCGGCGGTCTGCATGGACAAGGACGTCAGCAAACGCTTGCTACGCGATGCCGGCCTGGCAATCACACCGTTCATCAGCCTGACCCGCGCCAATGCCGCGCGCACCGATTTTGCTCAGGCGCAACGCAAGCTCGGCCTGCCGATGTTCGTCAAACCGGCGAACCAGGGCTCCTCGGTGGGCGTCAGCAAGGTCAGCAATGAGGCCGAGTACGTGGCGGCTGTAGCGCTGGCGCTGAACTTCGACGAAAAAATCCTCATCGAGTCTGCCGTCAACGGCCGCGAAATCGAATGCGCGGTGCTTGGCAATGACCAGCCGATCGCCAGCGGTTGCGGCGAGATCGTGGTGCGCAGCGGTTTCTACTCCTATGACAGCAAATACATCGATGACCAGGCCGCAGAAGTCGTGGTTCCGGCAAACATCAGCCCGCAGAGCAGCGAACGCATCCGCGCCCTCGCCATCGAGGCGTTCCAGGTACTCGGCTGCTGCGGCCTGGCCCGCGTCGACATGTTCCTCACCGATACCGGTGAAGTGCTGATCAATGAAGTCAATTCGCTGCCGGGCTTCACCCGCATCAGCATGTACCCCAAGCTCTGGCAGGCTGCGGGCATGAGCTACAGTGAGCTGGTCAGTCGGCTGATCGATCTGGCGCTGGAACGCCATGCGTCGCGCCAGGGCTTGAAATACAGCCGCTAGGCGAGGGGTGAGCGCCTGAGGTGAGATTGAACAGGGTGGTTGAGTCCCGCGGGGCCATGTCCAATGACGGGCGAGGCGGTTCTCAAAAATTATTATTCGAGGGTACATACCCATGAAAGTCAGTGCGCGCAACGTCTTCAAAGGCAACATCAGCAGGCTGCAGGAAGGCGCCGTCAATGCCGAAGTGTCCTTGAAGCTATCGGGTGGCAATGAGCTGGTCGCCGTAGTGACCATGGAAAGCGTCAAGAACCTCGGTCTGGCTGTCGGTAAAGAAGCCATCGCCTTGGTGAAAGCGCCATGGGTCATGTTGATGACCGAATCCAGCGATATCCGCCTCTCGGCACGCAACTGCCTGGAAGGCAAAGTCACCAGCGTCACCGATGGTGCGGTCAATGCCGAAGTGGTTATCCAGCTGGACGGTGGTGCCGAAGTCTATTCGATCGTCACTCGTCAGGCCGTGGCAGAACTGGGCCTGGCACCTGGGGTAAGCGCTACGGCGGTGATCAAGGCATCACATATTATACTGGGTGTGTCGGCCTGATTTGCGGGGGGGGGGCATCAAAAGCATCTTGATCAAGCCATTTTCACTGGTTTGATCAGGCTCTCTGCCGGGATCCCGAACAACTCATGCAGCTTCCAGATCATTGGAAGCGTCAATGCGCGTTTGCCATTGAGCACTTCATAGACCCGGTTGGTCCGGCCAATGGCGGGTGCCAGGTCAGCTGCGGATAAGCCGGACTGCTCCATGCGAAATTTGATCGCATCGACAGGGTTGGGCAAATCGACCGGGAATTGCTTCGACTCATAGGCTTCGATGAGGGTGATCATGATGTCGAAGTAGTCACCTTCAGCGGTGCCTGGCTCTGGTTCGTTGTCGAATAGCGCGGACACTTCCTTGAGTGCAGCACGGTAGTCTTGATCGGTGTGAATCGGGCGAATATTCATGGTGGTTACTCCATTTCAACGGTGTCGGCGTTGATCGCGTCGTACTGCCTGTGGGTGCCGACAAACTTTATGTAAATGGCACCGAAGCGGTAGGCCACAGCAGCAACGAGCCGATAGTCATTTCCTTTGATGTTGAACACGACTCGGCTGCTTTTGAGAATACTGGCGCTACGGAAGTGCGCCTTAATATCCGCAGGGTTTGACCAGTTAGCGTTCTTGGCTTCGTCAATCCAGGCCAGTAAGGATTGTTCTGAGTCAGGATGTTTTTCCCAGAACCCTTTCAGGTGACTGATGGCGATAATTCTCATGGCATAATCCTAGTCCCGTCCTGGGACTGTTGCAAGTCGACAAGCGGGAGACTCCGATGTGCGGGCAGGCCAACTTGGTGACCTCCCTCGGGCTCCCTTGATATCAGCGGCTTACAGGCAGCGCTGAAACGGCTTTGTGCACGTCATCCAGCAGCGCTTTGCCCATCTCACCCAAATAATGCGAAGCCCAAGCATAGCGGTCAGCGTCTGCTCTATCGCAGCATCCAGTGCGAGTTTCTTTGCAAGATGTAGCAAGTTGGAGGCGTGCCCCAGGGCGTCGCCAATAGGGACGTTCGCAATGACGCGAAAGAGCTGATGTTTTTTTTCATATCCCCGGCCCCGATCAATCCCCCAGCGCTGCACCCTCACGCCGTGGATCGGCACCGCCGGCCCATGAGGCTTTGCCCTGGGCATCGCGGACGCGGACGATGGCTTGGGTGCCACTGGTCATGTCGATCTGCTTCACCTCATGTCCTTTGTCCTTGAGCGCCTGCATCAGCGCCGGGCTGAATTGTCCTTGCTCGAGTTCGGTCGGGCCGTTGCGGCTGCCGAAGTTGGGCAGGCTGATGGCGGCTTGCGGGTCCATGTTCCAGTCGAGCAGGGCCACCACGGACTTGGCGACGTATTCGATGATTTGCGAGCCGCCCGGAGAGCCGAGCGTGGCGACCAGTTCGCCGCTCTGGCGGTCGAAGATCAGCGTCGGGGCCATGGAAGAGCGCGGACGTTTGCCGGGCTCGACGCGGTTGGCGACCGGCAGGCCGTTTTCCTCCGGGATGAAGGAGAAGTCGGTCATCTGGTTATTGAGCAAAAAGCCCTGAACCATCAGGTGAGAACCGAAGGCTGCTTCCACGGTGGTGGTCATCGACACGGCGCCGCCCTGATCATCTACTGCGACCACCTGTGAGGTGGAAATCCGCATCGGCGAGCGGTCTGCAGCGTAAGCCAGCTGGACGCCGGCCGGGTTGCCGGGTTTGGCCGGACCCATGCTGCGTTCACCGATCAAGGCGGCTCGAGCGGCCAGGTAGTCGGGGGCGACCAGGCCTGCGAGCGGCACCGGGACGAAGTCCGAATCAGCCACATAGAGCCCGCGGTCGGCATAGGCCAGGCGCTCGGCCTCGGCAATCAGGTGGACGGCTTCTGGCGCCGGCTCCATGCCGGCCGTGGTACTGGTCGGGACTGGCTTGAGGGGCGGCAGGGCGAAGCGGCTATCGCGGCTTTCCAGGGCCTGTAGGGTGCCGAGGATTTGCGCGACGGCTATCCCTCCGGAAGACGGCGGCGGCATGCCGCAGACTTGCCAGCGTTTGTAGTCGATGCACAGTGGTGTGCGTTCTTTGGCGGTATAGCCTTGCAGATCGTTCATCGACAGGCTGCCGGCGTTGGTGTGTCGCTGAACCTTGGCGACGATCTCCTTAGCGACCGAGCCTTGATAAAGGGCCGCGGGACCTTCTTTGCCGATTCGTTGCAGTACAGCGGCCAACGCCGGATTTTTCAGCAGGGTGCCGGTGGCTTTCGGGCTGCCATCGGCATTCAGGAAATAGCTGGCCATGTCCGGCGAGTGGGGCAGGGCGCGATCGGCTGCAATCAGCGCGTGCAGTCGCGGCGAGATCGGGAAGCCTTGCTCCGCCAGGCGGATGGCCGGTTCGAACAACTGTGCCCAAGGCAAGCGACCGTGCTTGTTATGGGCTAACTCAAGGGCACGCAACACCCCCGGGGTCCCGACCGAACGACCGCCGATCTGAGCCTGGGGGAACGGCATCGGTTGGCCGTCAGCTTGCAAGAAGAGCTTTTCGGTCGCTCCCGCCGGCGCAGTTTCGCGACCGTCATAGGCCTGCGCGGTTTTACCGTCCCAGAGCATGATCAGCGCACCGCCACCAATGCCCGAGGATTGCGGTTCCACCAGGGTCAGCACCGCTTGCATCGCAATCGCCGCATCGATCGCCGAGCCGCCCTGACGCAACATTTCACGCCCGGCCTCGGCTGCCAACGGGTTGGCCGCGGCCGCCATGTGGCGAGAAGCGTATTGGGTGTGCAAATCGCTGCGATAACCCGAAGCATGTTCCGGGGCCAGCGCCAGGGCGCTGCCGGAGGGCGCGGAAGGCGGGGCAGTGCAGGCGACGAGGGTGAATGCGACGGCTATCAGCGAAAGAGCTGGTAAGCGGCAGTGGCTCAAGTTGAAGGCTGAGAACACGCGGGGCACTCCGTCCGTTGGAAAAAGAGGTGTCGAGCGCAGCCGACAGTTGGGGAATGTATCGGCCAACAGAAACAGGTGCAACGTGCGAGGCGACTTTCCTGGTCTGCGGGATTGTCAGCGAGCACCCCTTGCTGTGCATCGTTGAGTCAGTCAGTCAGTTAGTGATAACGCTCATGTTTCTTCCACTGGCTTTGGCGACGTAGAGTGCCTTGTCGGAGGCGCCGATCAAATCATCGGGCAGTTCTTGCAATGTCGGGCTGCAGGCGCTGACACCAAGGCTGACCGTCACTGTGCCTTCGCTGCTTTCGTCGTGCTCGATTCCTGCCAGCTGAACAGCGTGGCGGATTTTCTCTGCAATCAGAAATGCCCCGACATAGTCAGTGCCGGGTAATACCACGGCAAACTCCTCGCCACCATAACGCGCAGCGAGATCACCGGGGCGTTTGATGTTCTGCCGGATGATCGAGCTGATGGTGCGCAAACATTCGTCGCCGGCCAAATGCCCGTATTTGTCGTTGAAGCTTTTGAAGTGATCGACGTCGATCATCAGCAGTGCAACACTCCCATGGCTGCGCCTGGCGCGGCTCATTTCCGCACGCATGAACAGGTCGAACTGACGTCGGTTCGCCAGTCCTGTCAGTGCATCCTCCAACGCTAATAACTCCAGCGTCCGATTGGCCTCGATCAGTTTGTCCTGAGCACCCAGCAATTCGTTCTGGATGTGATTTTGCTGCTTCATGAGCCTGATCAATCGATAGCCGAGCAGCCCCAGAATCATCAGCAGAAAAGCAACGATCGACGCGCTCAGCAACGATGCCTGTCGCCAGCCTGCGAGGGCTTCGTCCTTGTTGAGCGCGACAAATATGACCAACGGATACTGATCGAGTCGCCGATAACCCACCACTCGCTCGGCACCGTCCACATGGGATTTGACGGTTGCGGAACCAAAAGGGCCCTTGGGCAGGAGTTCAGTGAAGAGAGGAGCGCCCGCCAGGCTGGTGCCGATTTCAGCTTCCTTGAAGGGGCGGCGAATGGTGATTCTGGCGTCGGCTGAGATCAGATTGATGACACCGTTAGCGCCGATATCAATGCTGTTGTATAGCTGAAGAAAATGGTCGAGATACAGGGTCGCCAGTACCACCCCGGCAAAACTGCCATCAGGGTGATTGATCCGGCGCGACACGGGCATGATCCATTCGCCGGTGGAGCGACTTCGTATCGAAGGCCCGATATGCGGGCCGCGGTCCGGATGCTCTTGATGGAAGATAAAATATTCGCGATCGGAGTTGTTGGCGTTGGCCGGGATGAACCCGTTCGAGTTCGCTACCCATTGGCCTTTTTCGTCATAGATGAACAGGCCGTGCAATTGTCGCAACTCGTTGCGCTGGGAACTGAGCAACCGTTGCAGCCTGGGAATCTGCTCGTGGCCCATGCCATCGATTTCGAGACGGTCTACCAGGCCGAACAATACGGTATCGGCTTGCTTGATTGACGCCTGCGCTTGCGATGACAGGGTCTGCGCAAGGTTTGACATCGCGACTTCTTTGTCGCGCAAATGGTACTGGCGCGAGCTCCATATCTCCCAGATAGCCACGACCACCAGGGACAGACATACCGTCAGCAGAAAAAGGATTGCAGATTGAACCTTGAGTCTGGTCTCAAGCTTTTCAATGGCTGGAATTTCGGCGATACGGGTTTTCAAAGACTGTTGTGGCATGACACTCCCTTGAACCTGATGAAATGGCAATTCATTCCCTGTGCCATTTTTTAGCGGCTTACCTGGCCACTGATTGCGTCGTATTGATTGCGACTATGCCTCATCAACGCTGACGCAGGGCGCTTTACCTTTCTCCAGACATAAAAAAACGGCCTACCTTTCGGTAAGCCGTTTTTAGTACTTGGTGGCTACACAGGGACTTGAACCCCGGACCCCAGCATTATGAATGCTATGCTCTAACCAACTGAGCTATGTAGCCAAGTGGCGCGCATTATTCGCCGATAACGGAAATGCGTCAAGCGTTTTTATTGAAAATTTATCTACACTATCAACTGTTTATCGAAAACCTCGGTCTGCAGTGGTAGGGGAGGGCGTTGGAAGCACTGGTAGGCCTCGGTCCGGCGCTTTCTCAACTCAGGCGAAACCTTCCGGTATTCTCACTCAGCGCCTTGCTGCCCTGGCTCAAGGTGTCCGCTGCGCAGTTCACCGCTCGCGCGCCTTCGAGCAGGCGCACGGCCGCTTGATCGACCTGTTGAATATTACCGCTGACTTCATCGGCGGTGCAGGCCTGTTCTTCAACGGCCGTAGCGATCTGCGCCAGGGTGTCGGTGACGCTTTGCACCGCGCTGGCAATTTCCCCCAGGCGTTCGCCAAGCCCGGTTACGGCCTGAGCATCGGTATGCGCCTGGCCGCAAGCGGCTTCCATCAAGGTCACCGCTTCGTTCACCGTGGCCCGCAGGCTGTCGACGGTGCCGGCGATCTGCGCGGTAGAAATTTGGGTGCGCTGCGACAAGCTGCGCACTTCATCGGCGACTACGGCAAACCCCCGGCCTTGTTCGCCGGCCCGGGCCGCTTCGATGGCAGCGTTCAGCGCCAGTAGATTGGTCTGCTCGGCGACCCCGCGAATGGTATCGACCACTAGCTGGATCTGCTGGCCCTGAGCGCTGACCCGACCCAGCGCTGCGGCAGTGTCGTTCAGACGCTGGTTGAGTTGCTGAATGCTGGCGGTGGTCCGCTGGCTGTCACGGCTGCTGTCAGAGGCGATGCGTTGGGTGTGCTGGGCGCTGCTGGAGGCCTGTTCGCAACTCTGCGCAACGCCTTGTGAGGTGGCGGCCAATTGGGTCGCCGCCGCAGCGATTTGACTGATCTGCAATTGCTGCGCTTCGACTTCGCCCAAGGCGCCGCTGGAGTGATCGTTGAGGGCCTGTACTGCATTACTCAGCTGCAGGGTTTCGTGATCGACCCCGAGCAGGCTGGTGCGCAGTTGCACCACGGCAACATTAAGCGCGGTGCTGATGGCGGCCAGTTCGTCGCGCCCGTGCACCGGCACTTGCAGGGACAGATTGCCGTCACGCAGGGCTTCGGCCAGCAGGGTGATGCCGCTGGCGCTGCGGCGGATCGAGGCCTGCAAGCAGACAAACAGGTACAGCGCGGCCAGCAGCAAACAGCCGAAGATCGTCGCCACCAGGATCAGTTGGCCGATGGCTGAGCTATGGTAGTAATCCAGGCGGCTGTCCAGCGACTGCAGAGACTGCTGGCGCAGCGACGCCAGGTCGCTGAGGAGGGCGTCGAGGTTGTGCTCGAAGTCTTCCGGCTTGAGCTTGATGCTGCCGCCGAAGACCCCGTCATCCAGTACTTTGAGGCCCTCGTCCAGACGCTTCAGACTGTCGTGGTATTGCCCGGCCCAGGACTGCAAAGCGCTGGGCAGTCGGGCCTCAAGCAGGCTGCCGGTCTTCACCAGCTGCTCGCGGGCATCGCCGATGCGGCTGCGCAGATCCCGCAGTTGCAGGCGGCTCTGCAGGGTGAATTGCCCGGACACCACTGAAGCCTGACCGACGCTGGCGAGGCGACCAACCCGTTCGATCAGGTCCGGCGCGTGTTGAGTAGAGATCTGCGTCAGCAGGTAGGTTTCCAGCCAAGGGGCGAGGATCAGCCGGTTATCCATGGCGATTTGCTCGCGCAAGGCCTGCAGCGCGCTCAACGCAGCGGTGAAACGCTCGTAGCCGTCCGGCCACCAGCCGACGCTGCTCAGACTCTTCGAATCCAGGCCATTGAGCGCCGCATGGAGCGCTTGATAGCGACTCAAGGTGTCGCCAGTGGCACCTTCGATTCGCAGGGCCGTACCGAGGTCCGTAGCAGCTTGGTCAAGGGCGGGTTGAACCACGTCGAACGCAGCCATGGCGGCGAGGGTTGCGGGTGTTGGCTGTCGATTGGTTTCCGTGGCTCGCCAGCGGGCGGCGCGGTCACGCTGGGCGGCGAGCAGGTTGTCGAGGGCGTCGAGGGCCAGCAACTGACGAACCCCGGCACGCTCGCCGGAAATCAGACTCAGCTTGTCGCGGTAATCCTGGCCGATCATCCACAGGCTGCCCATCAGCGGCAGAATGAACAGCAGAAACAACAGCTGAAACTTGCGGGCAAAGCCGAAGCGCCCAAGCAGTCTGATTCCTGGTGATAAAAAAGCCTGCATGCCCGACTACTCCTCTGAGCACAACGCACCAATGGTGCAGTCCTGGCGCTATGGCCGGGACCTGTGCCCCTCGTTAAAGGCCTCGGAAAGTTTGCCATCGTGGGCCCTGTGAGGTGAGCCCTGTAGCGAAACTTCCCATTCTCGGCCCCTTTGTAAGGGGCCGCGCTGAAGCGGATAAGCAAGGCAAGATTCAGACCATGGCGTTCGGCTATCACCTTGGTGGGGCAAAATACGAAGTCGTTAGCAGGCTAAGGGGATGGCTTTGCTGCACTGAAAAATGGCACATTGTCGCACCTGCAAGTGCGCATCCATCTGTTGTACGGAAACTCTTATGGCTATCAGTAACCTTCAGACCACCGCGACCCCGGCTTCTGCCACCGCACAAACCAGCCCGCTGGTCATGCGCATCATAGGTGCCGTGGCCCTCGCACATTTGATCAATGATTTGATTCAGTCGGTGCTGCCGTCGATCTATCCGATGCTCAAGGCCAACTATGGGCTGAGCTTCACTCAGGTCGGCCTGATTACGCTGACCTTTCAGCTCACCGCTTCGCTGTTGCAGCCATGGGTCGGGTATTACACCGATCGCCATCCCAAGCCGTTTCTGTTGCCAGCCGGCATGGTCTGCACGCTGATCGGAATCCTGATGATGTCCCAGGTGGGCAGTTTTCCATTGATTCTGTTGGCGGCAGGATTGATTGGCATCGGCTCCTCGACCTTTCATCCGGAGGCTTCGCGGGTGGCTCGACTGGCTTCCGGCGGGCGCTATGGTTTGGCGCAGTCGAGCTTCCAGGTCGGCGGTAATGCCGGGTCGGCGTTCGGGCCGTTACTGGCTGCGGCTATCATCATTCCGTTCGGTCAAGGTAACGTGGCCTGGTTCGGGCTGTTCGCGGTCTTTGCCTTGTTCGTGCTCTATCGCATCAGCTGCTGGTACGCCAGCCACCTGAGCCTGTTCAAGCTCAAGCAAGGCCAGGCGGCGACCCATGGACTGTCCAAGGGGCGGGTGTTGAGTGCCTTGGTGGTGCTCGGGTTGCTGGTGTTCTCCAAGTACTTCTACATGTCCAGCCTTACCAGCTATTTCACGTTCTACCTGATCGAGAAGTTCGACCTGTCGGTGGCCAGCTCGCAGCTGCATCTGTTCCTGTTTCTGGGGGCGGTAGCGGCGGGGACCTTCTTCGGCGGGCCGATTGGCGACAGGATCGGTCGCAAGGCGGTGATCTGGTTCTCGATCCTCGGCGTAGCGCCGTTCACCCTGTTGCTGCCGCACGTGGACCTGTTCTGGACCAGTGTGCTGAGCGTGGTGATCGGCTTCATCCTGGCTTCGGCATTCTCGGCCATCGTGGTCTACGCCCAGGAGTTGGTGCCGGGTAACGTCGGGATGATCGCCGGAGTGTTCTTTGGCTTGATGTTCGGTTTCGGCGGGATTGGTGCTGCGCTGCTGGGGCATCTGGCGGATGTTCACGGGATTGAGTACGTGTACTTCCTGTGTTCGTTCTTGCCGCTGTTCGGGCTGTTGGCGATCTTTCTGCCGAGAACCAGGAAGGCTTGACCTACACCAATCCACTGTGGGAGCAACTGTCTTGATGACTTCTATTTTGAAGATATATCAAAAGACAGCTGCACTCCCACAGCTTTAGGCCATACGATTTTCTACAGGAACAACCGTAGCCCGTTTAGGCGACGGGTTCTTTCCACTCGGTTTCGTCCCGGATCATGGCGTTCAGCCGTATCAACATCACTCGCATACAGACGATGGCGCAACTGTCGATCCTGTTGGAAGGTATTGACTGGCGTAGGGCGATTCGCACAGCACCTGTCCTCGCGGTCCGACTGACGACGCAATATTAAGTCGTTAATATCAGCTCATGACTTTCGCGATCGACATTCATCCCGGATGATCGTCAGTCCTATGCACTACTTGATGGATGATTGATGATTACGGCTTCCTCTGGCGCACGAAGTCGCACACTTGAAGTGCTTTTTTGTCATGTTAGGTGCTCTCTGCTTGAAGTATTCCATTTTATGTCGGCCCGGAGGCTGTGCGGATTAGTAAGCTGATAGGTTTAAATTGTCTCATGAAGATATATAAATATTTGTTTTTCGGGTTGTTATTAATAAGTTCGGTCTTAGCTGTTTATTATGGGTTGCAAGGAGATTGCTCCAATGCATCTAAAGGGCTGCAGAGCGCCATCGTATTTTCTTTTTTTCTCTGGGTGGGCGTAAATATTCGCACTATAGAGTCAATGCTTACTCCAAAAAAATAGTTGGTCGAGTGTGGGAGGTATCGGACCTCATAAAATGCTAACTGTCTCGATCGAGTGATATTTTGCTTTGGCTGTTTGGGTGACTCCTTTTGTGAGCTAAAATAACAATATATCAACATGGCCAATGGGCTCGAACAAGGATTGTAAAAGCCGCTAATAGGCTAGAATTTTTTCAGCTCGATTATCAGGTTTTTTAAACTAATGTGGTGTACCTGACAGGCCGCGCAGTCTGCTTCGCGGCGAGCCCGCTCTCACATTGGAACTTTCACGCTGGTAGTGCTTTCCAGCCCACAATGAGCTGAAATGAGCCAATTAATAGAATCAGCTCATATCGGCTCATTGCCTGAGCTGATCTGAAAAGTATGAGACTGCTGCATATCTGCGGTGAAACACACTACCTGTGGGAACGGGCTTGCCCCAATGCCAGTCAGTCAAGCGAACGATGCGCCCCTGAGCGAGCTTGCTCGCGATGGACTCAAGGGCGGCGGGGGTAGCCATTTCATTATTTGAATTGCGTTGTGCCCGCTGTTGAGTTTCACCGGAGCAATTTTCAGGCAAGAAAAAGCCGCGTCTCGACGCGGCTTTTTCTTGGGTGCGGCTTTTATACGTTGAAACGGAAGTGCATCACGTCGCCGTCTTTGACGATGTAATCCTTGCCTTCCAGGCGCCATTTACCGGCTTCTTTGGTACCGGCTTCGCCCTTGTACTGAATGAAGTCGTTGTAGGCGATGACTTCGGCGCGGATGAAGCCTTTTTCGAAGTCGGTGTGGATCACACCGGCCGCTTGTGGCGCGGTAGCGCCGACTTTTACGGTCCAGGCGCGGACTTCTTCGACACCGGCGGTGAAGTAGGTCTGCAGGTGCAGCATCTCGTAGCCGGCGCGGATTACGCGGTTCAGGCCAGGTTCGTCGAGGCCCAGGGCTTCGAGGAACATGTCTTTTTCTTCACCGTCGTCGAGCTCGGCGATTTCCGCTTCGATCTTGTTGCAGACCGGCACCACGATCGCGCCTTCTTCTTCTGCAATGGCCTTGACCACGTCCAGCAGCGGATTGTTTTCGAAGCCGTCTTCAGCGACGTTGGCGATGTACATCACCGGCTTGGTGGTCAGCAGGTGGAAACCGCGAATCACCGCTTTCTCGTCGGCGTTCATGCTCTTCATCAGGCTGCGCGCAGGCTTGCCGATGGTGAAGTGGGCGATCAACTGTTCCAGCAGACCTTTCTGGACCACTGCGTCCTTGTCACCGCCCTTGGCGTTACGGGTAACTTTCTGCAGTTGCTTTTCGCAGCTGTCGAGGTCGGCGAAGATCAGTTCGAGGTCGATGATCTCGATGTCGCGTTTCGGGTCGACGCTATTGGAGACGTGGATCACGTTCTCGTCTTCGAAGCAGCGGACCACGTGGGCGATGGCATCGGTTTCGCGGATGTTGGCCAGGAACTTGTTGCCCAGGCCTTCACCTTTCGAGGCGCCGGCAACCAGCCCGGCGATGTCGACGAATTCCATGGTGGTCGGCAGCACACGCTTGGGATTGACGATGGCCGCCAACGCGTCCAGACGCTTGTCCGGCATCGGCACGATACCGGTGTTCGGTTCGATGGTGCAGAAGGGGAAGTTTTCGGCCGCGATACCGGATTTGGTCAGGGCGTTGAACAGGGTGGACTTGCCGACGTTAGGCAGGCCGACGATGCCGCAGTTGAATCCCATGGTGTTTCCCCTCGGATAAGAGTCAGGCCTTCTGGCTGTGCAGGTTTTTCATCGCGCGGTTCCATTCCCCGGCGAAGATATCCGGCAGCACGCCGAGAGCAAAATCGATGCTGGCATCGAGTTTTTCCTGTTCGGCGCGTGGCGCACGACCCAGGACAAAGTTTGAAACCATACTGGCAACGCCCGGGTGGCCAATGCCAAGCCGCAAGCGATGAAAGGTATTCTGATTGCCCAGCTGCGCAATGATGTCGCGCAACCCGTTGTGACCGCCATGGCCGCCGCCCTGTTTGAGCTTGGCAACGCCAGGTGGCAGGTCGAGTTCGTCGTGCGCCACCAGTATCTCTTCCGGCTTTATGCGAAAAAAGCCGGCAAGCGCCGCTACGGCCTGGCCGCTGCGGTTCATGTAAGTGGTGGGAATCAACAGACGAACATCCTGACCCTGGTGCGAGAAGCGCCCGGTCAGGCCGAAATATTTGCGATCGGCAACAAGGTTGATGCCCTGTGCTTGCGCGATGCGCTCAACAAAAAGGGCCCCTGCGTTATGCCGGGTCTGTTCGTATTCAGCGCCTGGATTTCCCAGGCCAACGATCAGTTTGATGGCAGTCACGATAGGGGCCCTTCCTAGGAGTGGTGGATAACGTCGCCGCAAGCAGGTTGTGCGGCGAAAGTGGACGAAAAGTGCTCATTTACCATTATGTAAACTCCGCGTTCTCGCCCGCTTTCTCGCTACGCTCTAGTCCGCGATGTTTCCAGTCACTCCGGCGTACAGAGTGAAATTACTCTGCAGCGCCTTCTTCAGTAGCTTCTGGAGCAACACGTGGAGCGTGAACGTTGGCAACAGCCAGGTCGTTACCGTGAGCCAGAGCAACAAACTCAACGCCTTTAGGGGCTTTGAGGTCGGACAGGTGAATGATCGAGCCGACTTCGGTTTCAGCCAGGTCGACTTCGATGAATTCAGGCAGGTCTTTCGGCAGGCAGGAAACTTCGATCTCGGAAACAACGTGCGAAATTTCGCCGCCTTTCTTGATCGGGGCTTCTTCACCAACGAAGTGAACTGGGACGATAGCGGTCAGTTTCTGACCAGCTACAACGCGTACGAAGTCAGCGTGCATCACGTGGCCTTTGGCCGGGTGACGTTGCAGAGCTTTGATGATTACGTTTTGCTTGGTGCCGCCAACGTTCAGCTCGATGATGTGGCTGTAAGCCGCTTCGTTTTCGAGCAGTTTGGCAACTTCTTTGGCCAGCATGCTGATGGATTCAGGGGCTTTTTCGCCACCGTAAACTACAGCTGGAACCAGGCTTGCGAGACGACGCAGGCGGCGGCTCGCACCTTTCCCCAGGTCGGAACGCACTTCAGCATTCAGAGTAAAATCGTTCATGTTGTATCTCCAAAATAACCACATTCGCCCCAGCGGTTGCGACCAGCGCTAAAGGCGATATGGGCAAAAAAGCCCCGCCCCAACAAAATGTTGGGGCGGGGCGCTTTTCGTCGGCGGGATGCAGCTAAGGTTCGACCCTTAACGGAACATCGCGCTGATCGATTCTTCGTTGCTGATGCGGCGGACCGCTTCGGCAACTACCGGTGCGATATCCAGTTGACGGATACGCGTACAGGCTTGAGCAGCAGCGGACAACGGGATGGTGTTGGTCACCACCAGTTCGTCCAGCATGGAGTTTTCGATGTTCTCGATCGCCCGACCCGACAGCACAGGGTGTGTGCAGTAGGCAAAGACCTTTGCCGCGCCATGCTCTTTCAAGGCTTTAGCCGCGTGGCACAAGGTGCCGGCGGTATCGACCATGTCATCGACCAGAATACAGGTACGCCCTTCGACATCACCGATGATATGCATCACTTCAGAGTGATTGGCTTTCTCACGGCGCTTGTCGATGATTCCGAGATCGACGCCCAGGGATTTGGCAACAGCACGTGCACGCACGACGCCGCCAATGTCCGGGGATACGATCATCAGATTTTCGAAGCGTTGATCTTCGATGTCATCCACCAGAACGGGGGAGCCGTAGATGTTATCTACCGGAATATCGAAGAATCCCTGGATCTGGTCAGCATGCAGATCAACCGTGAGAACACGATCGATGCCGACCACGGTAAGCATGTCAGCGACGACTTTCGCGCTGATAGCCACACGTGCGGAACGCGGACGGCGATCCTGACGGGCATAACCAAAGTAGGGGATTACAGCTGTGATTCGAGTCGCTGAGGAGCGGCGGAAGGCATCAGCCATCACGACGAGTTCCATCAGGTTATCGTTGGTCGGAGCACACGTCGGCTGAATGATGAAGACGTCTTTACCGCGGACGTTTTCATTAATCTCAGCGGTGATTTCGCCGTCGGAGAACTTACCGACAGAAATGTCACCGAGTGGGATATGCAGCTGACGTACAACACGCCGAGCCAGATCGGGGTTAGCGTTCCCCGTAAAGACCATCATCTTGGACACGCGCAGTACCTGAAGGCTGAGGGTATACCTGGATGAGTATAGGAAAATGGCAGGGGCGGCTGGATTCGAACCAACGCATGGCAGGATCAAAACCTGCTGCCTTACCGCTTGGCGACGCCCCTGTATCTGTTGCAACGAGTGCCCAGCACTCGATTCCTTTTAGAGCAGACTTTGCAGCTTGCGATGCAACATCGAAACGTTGCTTCCCTTTGCTACAAACCCTGTAAGGGTCTCTGTAAGAAGGGCCGAGACTTTATCAGCTTCAGCTTTGCTTGGGAAGCCCCCAAACACACAACTTCCAGTGCCGGTTAATTTTGCTTCGGTAAATTTACCTAACAAATTCAAAGCGTTACGTACATCTGGGTAACGCCTTGCTACAACCGGTAAGCAGTCATTTCGACTGTTTCCCTTGGGAACGGGGCGCACTTTAATGGGAGAAGAGTTACGTGTCAACAACGGATCTGAAAAAATTTCTGCTGTACTTACAGAGACTTGCGGCACGAGCACGAGATACCACGGTTCTTCGGGGTCTACAGGCGTGAGTTTTTCCCCAATGCCTTCAGCAAAAGCGGCGTGTCCACGCACGAAAACCGGGACGTCGGCGCCTAGAGTCAGGCCCAGAGCGGCCAGCCGATCTTCATCCCAACCCAGTTGCCAAAGATGATTCAGGCCGAGCAGGGTGGTCGCCGCATTTGAACTGCCGCCACCGATTCCGCCGCCCATGGGCAGGATTTTTTCGATCCAGATATCGATTCCCAGCGGGGAGCCGGATTGTTCCTGAAGTTTTTTTGCCGCGCGCACGATCAGATTGCTGTCGTGAGGGACGCCTTCGAATTCGGTGTGCAACTTGATGACGCCATCATCGCGAATGGCAAAGGTCAGTTCATCGGCGTAATCGAGAAACTGAAACAGCGTTTGCAGTTCGTGATAGCCGTCTTCCCGGCGCCCGAGGATGTGCAGCATCAGGTTGAGTTTTGCCGGAGCGGGCAAGGTCAGGCGGGTTGCTGTCATTGCATTGCCCTGGCTTGCCCCAGCGTGCGCGGTTGCCAGTCCTTGATCACCAGCGTGACGTCGAGGTCGGGACCGTGCAGCTTGATCCGTTCGGGCAGCCAGAAGCCGCCCTGTTGCGCATAGCTCAGGTACTCGACCTTCCAGCCATCCTGGTCGAGGCTGGCCAGGCGGCTGTCGGCATCGAGGTTCAGGCGGCTTTTGCTGTCAGGCGCGGGAAGGCCGCGGACCCACCAGACCAGATGCGAGACCGGCAGCTTCCAGCCCAGCTGCTCTTCCAGCAGGGCTTCGGGCGTAGGTGCTTCATAGCGTCCCTGGTTGGCGACTTCCAGTGACACCTGGCCCGGGCGACCGGTCAGGCGGGCTGCACCGCGCCCCAACGGGCCGGACAAGCGGATGTCGTAGTAGTCCTGACGTTGCAGCCAGAACAAGGTGCCGCTGCCCGAATCTTTCGGGGCGCGAATGCCGACCTTGCCGCTGATCTGCCAGCCATCGAGGCTGCTCAGTTGCTGTTTGTGCTCGCGCCATTGCGCGGCGTTGCCATGCCCTTCGACTGACTCGCGGGGGCCCAGGCCTGCGCAACCGGCGAGCAGAGCGATGAAGCTGAATACGATAACGTGGCGCAAAAACATAATCTTAAAGAGTCTCGGAACCGGTCAGGCGCTTGATGGTGCTGCGCAGAATAGGGCTGTCGGGCTGATCCTTGAGGAACTTGCCCCAGATTTGCCTGGCTTCGCGTTGTTTGCCGTTGGCCCACAGGACTTCGCCCAGGTGCGCGGCGACTTCCTGATCGGGGAACCGCTCAAGGGCCTGACGCAGAAGACGTTCGGCCTCATCGAGGTTGCCCATGCGGAAATTCACCCAGCCGAGGCTGTCGAGTACCGCCGGATCTTCCGGGGTCAGCTGATGAGCCTGTTCGATCAGCGCCTTGGCCTCGGCATAACGCGTCGTACGGTCGGACAAGGTGTAGCCGAGGGCGTTCAACGCCATGGCATTGTCCGGATCACGCTGGATGATCAGGCGCAGGTCTTTTTCCATCTGCGCCAGGTCGTTGCGCTTCTCCGCCTGCATGGCGCGGGTATACAGCAGGTTCAGATCGTCCGGGTATTGCTGCAAGGCTTGCTGCAGGACTTTCCAGGCGCGATCGCCCTGATTGTTGGCTGACAGGGTCTCGGCTTCGATCAGGTACAACTGAATCCCATAGTCGGGCTGAGTATCGCGGGCGGTAGCCAGGCGGCTTTCGGCTTCACTGGTGCGACCGTTGCTGATCAAGATGTCGGCCTGGCGCAGTTGCGCCGGCAGGTAGTCATTGCCGGGGCCGACCTGGGCGTACTCGATCAGTGCGCCTTGCGGGTCGTTGCGCTCTTCGGCGATCCGGCCCAGGTTCAGGTGCGCCGAATCGACGTGGCTTTCCCGGGCGACCAAGTCTTCCAGATAACCCTTGGCCTCTTCCCAGGCCTTGGCTTCCAGGCAGACCAGTGCCAGGGAGTAACGCAAATCGTCATCTTCCGGGTATTGCTGGACCAGGCTGGAGAATTCGACCTTGGCATCGTCCATTCGGTCCTGCTCGACCAGCATGCGTGCGTAGGTCAGGCGCAGGCGTTTGTCGTCCGGATACTTGCGGATGCTTTTTTCCAGCAATGGCAAGGCTTCCGGTCCGCGATTCAATGCTTGCAGCAGGCGTGCACGCAGCAACAACGGCGCGACTTCGCCTTCTTCCGGCGGATTGTCCTCGAGCAGGCTCAATGCGCCCTCGGAATCACCGTCCTGTTGCAACATCAAGGCCTTGCCGAAGATCAACTGACCGTTGTTCGGGTATTTCTGCAACAAACGGTCAAAACTTTTCATCAGGCCGTTGCGGGTTTCTTGATCGGTATCGGCGGCAGACAAGGCCAGAAAGTCGAAATGAGTGTCGCCTTTGCCTTGCAGGACTTTCTCCATATAGACCATGGAGTCGTCGTAGCGCCCGCTACGTGCCAGCTGAATGGCCGCGGCGCGTTGTGCCTCCAGGTCGTCCGGGGCGTTTTTCGCCCAGATCAGCGCGGTATCCAGCGCGGCCTGATCGGCGCCCAGGTATTCGGCGATGCGAAAGGCCCGCTCGGAGATCCCGGGATCCTGAGTATTGATGGCCTGGGTCACGTAGTTGTCCAGCGCAAGGTCGTAACGATTGCGCTGGCCAGCCAGTTCCGCGCTCAGCAGGCTGAAGATAGTGTCTTCGCTGAATGAGCTGTAGACCTTGGGCTTTTCAGGCGCCGGCGTACTGTCTTCAGCCGGCGGCGTACTGTCTGGTGACACGGGCACCAAGGCCTGGCAGCCGCTGAGCAAGACAAAAGCGAGGAGCAACGTGGAAGATCTATTCATATAGGAGGAGGACGACTAACCTGCGGTCGGATCATCATGACACAAGCCTTCGGTCAAACATAACCGGGCCAGGCAATTCATGTTGACGGACATTTGAATGCTTCTCGTAGGAGCAGTTGTTGCCTGCGATCTTTTGATCTTGCCCTTCAATGTGCCCGTAAACGCTGAAGGATCGCAGCCTTCGACGGCTTCTGCCGGGGGATTCGCTAAGGCAGTGGTTGTTCTGGATCTGGCGAAGTAGGACAATTGTCGGCTTCTCGATATCATCAGCGACCTTGAATGGCCTTCCTTGCACTCGGTATTAACCACAAGACTGCTTCAGTAGACGTCCGCGAGCGCGTGGCCTTTACCCCTGAGCAGTTGGTTGAGGCCTTGCAGCAGCTCTGCCGCCTCACCGACAGCCGCGAAGCTGCGATCCTCTCCACCTGCAATCGCAGTGAACTCTATATAGAACAGGATCACCTTTCGTCTGACTCCGTGCTGCGCTGGCTGGCCGATTATCACCATTTGAGTCTCGAAGAGCTGCGGGCCAGCGCTTATGTGCATGAAGATGATGCGGCAGTTCGTCACATGATGCGGGTGGCTTCGGGGCTGGACTCACTGGTGCTCGGCGAGCCGCAGATTCTCGGTCAAATGAAGTCGGCCTATGCCGTGGCTCGCGAGGCCGGCACCATCGGGCCGCTGCTCGGGCGCTTGTTCCAGGCCACGTTCAATGCGGCCAAACAGGTGCGCACCGACACCGCCATTGGTGAAAACCCGGTATCAGTGGCCTTTGCCGCCGTCAGCCTGGCCAAGCAGATTTTCAGTGACTTGCAACGCAGCCAGGCGCTGTTGATCGGTGCCGGCGAAACCATCACCCTGGTCGCCCGGCACCTGCATGAGCTGGGCGTCAGGCGCATAGTGGTGGCCAACCGGACCCTGGAGCGCGCGAGCATTCTGGCCGAGCAGTTCGGTGCCCACGCGGTGCTGCTCTCGGACATTCCGGCAGAACTGGTTCGCAGCGATATCGTCATCAGCTCCACCGCCAGCCAGTTGCCGATTCTCGGCAAGGGCGCGGTGGAGAGTGCATTGAAGCTGCGCAAGCACAAACCGATCTTCATGGTCGACATCGCTGTACCCCGCGATATCGAGCCGGAAGTCGGCGAACTGGACGACGTTTACCTGTACAGCGTCGACGATCTTCACGAAGTGGTCGCCGAAAACCTCAAGAGCCGTCAGGGCGCTGCACAAGCGGCTGAAGAGATGGTCTCCATCGGCGCCGACGACTTCATGGTGCGCCTGCGTGAACTGGCAGCGGTGGATGTGCTCAAGGCCTACCGCCAGCAGAGCGAACGCCTGCGTGATGAAGAGCTGCTCAAGGCCCAGCGCATGCTCGCCAATGGCGGCAACGCCGAAGACGTGCTGGTGCAATTGGCCCGCGGCCTGACCAATAAATTGCTGCATGCCCCGAGCGTGCAGTTGAAAAAGCTGACTGCCGAAGGCCGCCTCGATGCCCTGGCCATGGCCCAGGAACTTTTCGCCCTCGGTGAGGGCCCTTCGGATAGCTCTTCGGATAAAAAACCGCAATGAAAGCGTCACTGCTCAATAAGCTGGACATCCTCCAGGACCGTTTCGAGGAACTGACCGCCTTGCTCGGCGATGGCGAAGTCATTTCCGATCAGAACAAATTTCGTACCTATTCCAAGGAATACGCGGAAGTTGAACCGATTGTCAGTACCTATAGCCAGCTGCTCAAGGTCCAGGCCGACCTCGAAGGCGCCCAGGCGTTGCTCAAGGACAGCGATCCGGACATGCGTGAGATGGCCGTGGAGGAAGTGCGCGAAGCCAAGGAGCGGCTGATCGAGCTCGAAGGCGACCTGCAACGCATGTTGCTGCCCAAGGATCCCAACGACGGGCGCAACGTGTTCCTCGAGATTCGTGCCGGCACCGGTGGCGACGAGGCGGCGATTTTCTCCGGCGACCTGTTCCGCATGTATTCGCGCTACGCCGAGCGTCGCGGCTGGAAGGTGGAAATTCTCTCGGAGAACATCGGCGAGCACGGTGGCTATAAAGAAGTCATTGCCCGAGTCGAAGGCGACAACGTCTACGGCAAGCTGAAATTCGAATCCGGTGCCCATCGCGTGCAACGAGTTCCGGCCACTGAATCCCAAGGCCGTATCCACACCTCGGCTTGTACCGTGGCGGTACTGCCTGAGCCGGATGAACAGGAAGCGATCGAGATCAACTCGGCGGATCTGCGGGTCGATACCTATCGCTCCTCCGGTGCCGGTGGTCAGCACGTCAACAAGACCGATTCGGCGATCCGCATCACTCACCTTCCTTCGGGGATCGTGGTCGAGTGTCAGGAAGAACGTTCCCAGCACAAGAACCGCGCACGGGCCATGTCCTGGCTGTCGGCCAAGTTGAACGACCAGCAGACCAGCGCCGCGGCCAATGCCATCGCCAGCGAGCGCAAGTTGCTGGTGGGTTCGGGGGATCGCTCCGAGCGGATCCGCACCTATAACTTCGCCCAGGGTCGGGTGACTGATCACCGGGTCAACCTGACCCTGTATTCCCTCGATGAAATTCTCGCGGGTGGCGTCGATGCGGTAATCGAGCCATTGCTGGCCGAGTTTCAAGCGGATCAACTGGCAGCAATAGGTGAGTAAATGACGATTATTGCCAGCCTGTTGCGTGCCGCCGACCTGCCGGACTCACCCACGGCCCGCCTGGATGCCGAATTGTTGCTGGCGGCTGCGCTGGGCAAGTCCCGCAGCTTTCTGCACACCTGGCCAGAACGGATTGTCAGCAGCGAAGCCGCGCTGATCTTTGCCGGCTATTTGCAGCGCCGCCGCAGTGGCGAGCCGGTGGCTTACATCCTCGGTCAGCAAGGCTTCTGGAAGCTCGACCTGGAGGTCGCACCCCATACACTGATCCCGCGGCCGGACACCGAGCTGCTGGTGGAAGCCGCGCTGGAATTGTTACCGGCCACGCCAGCCAAGGTCCTCGATCTGGGCACCGGCAGCGGCGCGATCGCCCTGGCTCTGGCTAGCGAGCGTCCGGCCTGGCAGGTCACGGCGGTGGATCGGGTGCTCGAAGCCGTGGCCCTGGCCGAGCGCAACCGTCAGCGCCTGCATCTGCACAACGCGACGGTACTGAGCAGCCATTGGTTCAGCGCGTTGGCAGGTCATCGCTATCAGCTGATTATCAGTAACCCGCCGTACATTGCCGATGCCGACCCGCATCTGGCGGCAGGTGACGTGCGTTTCGAACCGGCCAGTGCGTTGGTGGCCGGTTCCGACGGGCTGGATGATCTGCGCTTGATCATCGCCCAGGCCCCGCAATACCTGGAGGCCGGCGGCTGGTTGATGCTCGAACACGGCTACACTCAGGCCGCTGCGGTGCGTGACCTGCTGCTGATCCAGGGTTTTGAACAAGTCCACAGTCGCCTGGACCTGGGCGGCCACGAACGCATCAGTCTGGGGCGCCTGCCGTGCTGAATGATCAAGAGCTGTTGCGCTATAGCCGGCAGATTCTGTTGCAGCATGTCGACATTGACGGCCAGCTGCGTCTGAAGAACAGCCGTGTGTTGATCGTCGGTCTTGGCGGGCTCGGTTCGCCAGTGGCCCTGTACCTGGCCGCGGCGGGGGTCGGCGAGCTGCATCTGGCGGATTTCGACACCGTCGACCTGACCAACCTGCAACGGCAGGTCATGCATGACACCAACAGCGTGGGCCTGAGCAAGGTCGACTCGGCGATTCATCGCCTGACCGCGATCAATCCCGAAATCCAGCTGATCGCCCATCGCGCCGCCCTCGATGAAGACTCTCTGGCCGCGGTCGTGGCCGCAGTCGATCTGGTGCTCGATTGTTCCGATAATTTCTCGACCCGCGAAGCGGTCAATGCCGCCTGTGTGCTGGCCGGCAAACCCTTGGTCAGCGGCGCGGCGATTCGCCTGGAAGGGCAGCTTTCTGTGTTTGATCCGCGCCGGTCCGAGAGTCCTTGCTACCACTGCCTGTACGGGCACGGCAGCGAAGCCGAACTGACCTGCAGCGAAGCCGGGGTGCTGGGGCCGCTGGTGGGGCTGGTCGGAAGCCTGCAAGCCCTGGAAGCGTTGAAATTGCTGGTCGGTTTTGGCGAGCCGCTGGTGGGCCGGTTGCTGTTGATCGATGCCTTGGGCACGCGTTTTCGCGAGTTGCGCGTCAAGCGCGATCCAGGCTGCAGCATCTGTGGACCCAAGCATGCGTGAAGCGCCGATTGGCGTGTTCGACTCCGGCGTCGGCGGGCTGTCGGTGCTGGGTGAAATCCAGCGTTTACTGCCTAATGAGTCGCTGTTGTACGTCGCCGATTGCGGCAATATTCCCTACGGTGAAAAGACCCCGGAGTTCATTCGCCAGCGCTGTAGCGTGATGGCCGAGTTCTTTGCACAGCAGGGCGCCAAGGCATTGGTGCTGGCCTGTAACACGGCAACGGTGGCGGGCGTTGCCGACTTGCGTCGCGATTACCCACAGTGGCCCATCGTCGGCATGGAGCCTGCGGTCAAACCGGCAGCCGCGGCGACCCGCAGTGGTGTGGTCGGGGTGCTGGCGACCACCGGGACCTTGCAGAGCGCCAAGTTTGCCGCCTTGCTCGACCGTTTTGCCACCGATGTGCGGGTCATCACTCAACCGTGCCCGGGGCTGGTTGAGCTGATTGAAACGGGTGACCTTCACAGTCCGGCGTTGCGCCAGTTACTGCACGGTTACCTCGAACCACTGCTGGCGGCAGGTTGCGACACTATCATTCTCGGCTGCACCCACTATCCCTTCCTCAAGCCGTTGCTCAAGCAGATGATCGCCGACGACATCAGCCTGATCGATACTGGCGCCGCCGTTGCCCGGCAACTTCAACGCTTGCTGGTCGAGCGTGAATTGCTCGCCCGTGGCCCATCCCGCCAAGCGCAATTCTGGACCAGTGCCAGCCCCGAGCATTTGCGAAATATCCTGCCTCTGCTATGGAGCGGGTCTGGCGTGGTGCAAGACTTCCTTTTGTAAAAAAACCTGAAAGAACGGCTCAAAAGCTCTGAACTTCTGCGTGAGTGGCGACTTCTATAGCTAGTCTGTTGAGTAGTACAAGAACAATACAAAAACGTTCGCGAAAGGATGTTTCTCATGAAGCGACTATTCTGTCTGGCCGCCATTGCGACCGTTATACTGGGGCACAGTTTTTCGGCACAGGCTGCGGGTGTCGAGTTCGCAGTGGGCCAGACTGGTGAGTCGACGATGACCTACCGCCTGGGTATGCAACTGGATTGGGATAAGAGTTGGCTACAGAGTAGTGTCGGCCGTCTGACGGGCTACTGGGACGGTGCCTACACCTTTTGGGATGGTGACAAAACCTCCAGTAATCACAGCCTGTCGATTTCGCCGGTATTTGTGTATGAGTTTGCCGGTGAAACCGTCAAACCTTATATCGAATTAGGGGTGGGCATTGCGCTGTTTGCCGAAACCGAGGTGGAGAACAATAACCTGGGGTCGGCCTTTCAGTTCGAAGATCGCATCGGTTTCGGCCTGCGCTTTGCCGGTGGGCATGAAGTCGGCGTTCGCGCGACTCACTACTCCAACGCCGGTCTCACCAGCCCCAACGACGGCATAGAGAGTTACGCGCTGCATTACACGATGGCGTTGTAAGCACTTAATGTGGGAGCAAGCTCGCTCCTGCATTAGTACTCGGGTAACTTCGCCTTCAGCAATACGCCGTCGCAATCCCCTGTCGTTCGTTGATGCATTCTGGCGCGCCCATCTCGAATTCCCGACAGATCAGCGGGCGTTTCTCGTAGATGGTGCACATCATGCTGTTGCGATCCAGCGCGGCGCACCAGCCGTCATCCAGGCGCAGCATGACTTCCCCACCCCAATCGTCCGTGTCGATAAAACGTTCGGGCACGCCGGTGTCGGTGATCAGCATGACTTCCAGTTGGCAGCAGCAGGCCGCGCACGTGGAGCAGGTGACGGCCGGTTCGGCGATCTCGATGAGGGGAATATTGATCATAGCCATGCAGTGTAAGGCAGTGAGCCACTGTTGTGTGAAAGGCCAGACGGACGCCGTCACGCGCTCCTGTGCTTGCCGATCACACTTCTCGCTGCGGCTACTTCGGCAGCGGCCAGAATCCGGCCATGCTCAATGCCGCAAAAGCGACTTTCGGCGGGCGACTGCGAATTTCCTCCAGGACATGCCTTGCGGCCAGTTCCAGCGGCCAGTTCTGCGGCATGGGTAGGTCATTTTCCTCGATTGATGGCGTATCGACGAACCCCGGGCTCAGTACGGTGATGTCAATGCCTTGCGGTGCCAGATCGATGCGCAGCGATTCGAACAGCGAGCGCAGGCCGGTATTGCAGGCGCCATTTTCGGCAGTTCGCGGCAGCTGCAGCCAGGTCACTGAGCTGGCGATGCCCACCAGATGCGGTTTGTTCCCGGCCCGTAACAGGGGCAGGGAGGCTTCGATGCAATAACTGCTGGCCAATAGATTGGTGCGCACCACATGTTCAATGATTGAGCTATCGAGTTGCCTGGCATCGACGTATTCACAAGTGCCGGCATTGAGGATCAGGCTGTCGAGCGAGCCCCAGGCCTCGCCGATGCGTTCACCAATCTCCCGCACCTGCTGGCTGTTGGTGAGGTCGCCGGGTACCAACAGCACTTGCCCCGGAAAACGCGTGGACAGCGCTTGCAGTGGCGCGACCGCGCGTGCACTGAGGGCAAGGTGCGCCCCTGACTTGAGCAATTCCTCAGCCAGCGCGGCACCGATTCCGCTGGCGGCGCCGGTCAGCCAGATACGGCGTGGACGACTCATCCCATTCTCCTTTCAAAATCACTCATGTCCGGCTCCCGCAGCCTGTCGCGACGGCAGGCTATTGAACGCGGCCAGTGCCCGTTGACGAGACTGGCCCAGATCGACCATCGGCGGTGGGTAGTCGGGCCCACCGAATAACCCACCCCTGGCAGCCGGGTGGTGGATATCTTTGTTGTTTTGCTCGGTCAGTTCCGGCAGCCAGTGCTTGATGAACAGCCCTTGCGCATCGAATTTTTCTGACTGGCTCAGCGGGTTGAAGATGCGGAAGTACGGCGCCGAATCGGTGCCGGTGGACGAACTCCATTGCCAGCCGCCGTTGTTCGCCGCCAGGTCGCCGTCGATCAAGTGGCGCATGAAGAAACGCTCGCCTTCGCGCCAGTCGATCAGCAGGTTCTTGGTCAGAAACATCGCCACCACCATGCGCAACCGGTTGTGCATCCAGCCGGTTTCCAGCAATTGGCGCATGGCTGCGTCGATGATCGGCAAGCCGGTCCGCCCCTGCTGCCAGGCGGCCAGCTCATCAGGGGCATGGCGCCAGGCCAGGGCTTCGGTTTCCGGGCGAAATGCGCGGTGCCGGGAAACTCTTGGGTAACCCACCAGAATATGTTTATAGAACTCCCGCCAGAGCAGTTCGTTGATCCAGGTCACGGTGCCTTCATTACCGCTTTCAAATTCACCCTGATTGCTTTGCAAGGCGGCGTGCAAGCACTGGCGTGGCGAGATGATCCCGGCGGCCAGATACGCGGACAACTGGCTGGTGCCAGGTTTGGCCGGAAAGTCTCGCTCGGTTTTGTAGTAGTCGATCTGCTGTTCGGCAAAACGCTCGAGGCGGCGCCGAGCCTCGGTTTCACCCGCAGGCCAGAGCTGGCGCAACGTCTCGTTGGGAGACGCGAAGCCTGCTACCTGGGATGGCACCGGATCGCTGCTGATGTTTAGCGACAACTGGACGTTGGGTGCGCCGATCAGTCGTGGTAGCGCACTGTGCAGGCGGGCGTAGCAGACTTTACGGAACTGGCTGAAGACCTGGAAATAGCTGCCGGTCTTGCTCAGCACGCTGCCGGGCTGGAACAGCAATTGATCGAGGTAGCTGTGAAAGCTGATGCCATGGGCGTGCAGTACTTTATCGACGGCCACATCTCGCTGGCTTTCATGAACGCCGTATTCCTCGTTGGCGTGAACCGCTTCGATCCCCTGTTGCCGGCATAGATCGAGTATTACCTGCGGCATCTGGTCCCAGGTACTGGCATGGCGAATCAGCAAGGGGATATTCAATTCACCAAGGGCGTTGCTCAATTCACGTAGATTGCGCAGCCAGAAGTCGACCTTGCACGGAGCGTCGTCATGGGCCAGCCATTGCTTCGGGCTCAACACATACACCGCTACCGTCGGGCCACTCGCCGCCGCGGCCGAGAGGGCAGTGTTGTCATGTACGCGCAGATCGCTGCGCAGCCAGATCAAGTGCATGGTCATTCCAGAAAAAACCTTAAATAAGCCCACGTTGAACCAGTCCCTGGTGAGCCGACAAAGGATCTTCGGCCAGGAACAAGTCAGCTATTCCTGCGGTTTTCACGGACAGCTCGGGATAGTGAATGCACACCGTTGGTCCGGCAATGATTTTTGGGCATCTGACGCTATTCAGAAGTTTCATCAGCTGGCTCAAATTTATCGCTTTGCTCGAATAAAGCAGTACGCCACGGGCTTGCAGGTGATCGACGGCCAACGCCAGTTCCCCTGCGGGCAGGGGCCAGTCGAAGACTTCCACGGGACAATCGGCGTTGCTCACCAGCCAGGCGGTTAGCCACAGATGAGGCTCCAGCGGCAGGTCCGAGTGGTTGATCAACAGCAGCGGCGCTGTGCGTAACTGGCGATTGTTATGGTAGATCCGCGCGCCGAACTTGCTACGCAGCCAGGAATAAAAAAACACCCGTTCCATTTGCATGCCGAACTGGCCCTGCCAGCGCTGCTCGAGGTCGGCCAGCAGCGGTATCAGCAGTTGTTCGCACAAGGTTCGCGGCGGGTAGAGTGACATCGCCTGGTTGAAGGCGTCGTCGATCTGGCGTTCGGCCAACTGGCTGATCGCCTGCAGCAGGCTTCGGCGCAAGGTCTGCCAATCGTTTTCGGCAGGTTCGACGGATGCCTGTGGCGTGTCCAGCAGCTGCTTGACCTGACTGACCGCCACACCGCGGTTGAGCCAGGTGAGGATCATCAAGATGCGCTGCACATGTTCGCTGGAGAACAACCGGTGCCCTTTGGGTGTGCGTTGCGGCACGATCAAGCCATAGCGACGCTCCCAGGCCCGCAAGGTGACCGCATTGACACCGGTCTGACGGGCGACTTCGCGAATCGGCAGCCAGCTGTCTTCCAGCGCCTGTTGGTAGCCGGCGCCGGGTTCATCGTTGGCGGGAGTGTCGGGCTTGGTCATGGGCTAGATCGCATTGCGCAGGCTGAGGTTTTCCGGGTGCGGTTGCAGGTACACCTGCTGTGCGACATACGGATCGGGGTGCAGTCGCAGATGGTGTTTGAACAGCGTCAAGGGCACCACCAATGGCACGATGCCGCGAAGGTACTGGCGGATGACCTGTTGCATTTCCTGCTTGTCTTCAGCGCTGATGGTTTGCTTGAGGTAGCCGCTGAGGTGGTGCAGCACATTGGTGTGGGTGCGGCGGGTGGCGCATTTTTTCAGCGCCGTCATCAGCTCGCTGAAATACCGTGGGCCGAGCACGCTGGGGTCGGACTTGCCCATGTTACCGAGCAAATTGCCCAGGGTTTTGTATTGCACCGGGTTATGGGCCATGAGCAGATATTTGTAGCGAGAGTGAAATTCGATCAGTCGGCGGCGGCTCAAGCCTTCCTTGAGCAACTGCTGCCAGGCGGCATAGACGAAAACCCGAGTCAGGAAGTTTTCCCGCAGTACCGGATCATTCAGGCGGCCGTCTTCTTCTACCGGCAGGTCGGGATGCAGCGCGCAAAACGTCTGGGCATAGATCCCACGACCACCGTGATCAATCGGCATGCCGTTGTCCCCATAGACCTTTACCCGGTGCAGGCCGCAGGAAGGCGACTTCTGCATGAAGATGTAGCCGCAGATGTCGTGCAATTCGCCGGCCATTTTTGCCGCGTAATCAGCCAAGGTTTGGGTGACATTGAGCTGGTGGTGAACCGTGCCAATGGCCTGTGGGTGCTGAGGATCACCCACCAGACGGATAGGCTCGCGGGGAATACCGAGGCCGATAGCGACTTCCGGGCAGACCGCGATGCAGTCGAAATAATCCGTAAGGGTGCGACTGCACAGCTGCGATTGCTTGTGCCCGCCGTTGTAGCGGACTTCGGCGCCCATCAGGCACGCGCTGACAGCGATTTTCGGTCGGGCCGCAGTAACGTCACAGGGCATGGGGAACCTCTGATCCAGGTCTGTACAGACTCGTTTATCCGTACAACTTAATTCATCATAGATTCAAAGGTGTACAAGTCAAACTATTTGTATAGGTTTTCAGGGGGCGCCAGAAAATGTTTTTCGCGGTTTCGCGGTTTCGCGGATGGGCTGCTGTCCATTTCGACAGCAGCAATTTGATCGGGTTGATGCGATTCACTGCAGGTGTTCATGCAAGCGGCGGGCGGCTTCCTGGCCGCTGAGCCAGGCCCCTTCGACGCGTCCGGACAGGCACCAGTCGCCACACACATACAGGCCCAGATCGGCATCGGCCAAGGCGCCCCATTCATGCGTGCCGGCCGGCCGGGCATAGAGCCAGCGGTGGGCAAGACTGAAGGTCGGAGCGGGCATGGCACTGTGCAGCAACTCGGCGAAAGCGCCGTGCAGTTGCTCGATGACGGCCTCTTTCGGCAGGTCGATATGCTGCCGGCTCCAGCTGCTGGTAGCGTGCAGCACCCAGGTGTCCAGGGTGGTGTCGCGCCCCGGCTTACTGCGGTTGCGAGCCAGCCAGTCGAGTGGGCTGTCCTGCACGAAGCAGCCCTCCATCGGGGTATCCAGCGGTGTTTCGAAGGCCAGGGCGACGGCCCAGGTCGGCTCCATTTTCACGCTGGCAGCGGCACCCGCCAGTTTTGGCGCGGCCGCCAGCAGGGCGGTGGCCTGAGGGGCTGGAGTGGCGATCACTACATGGCTGAATGGGCCGTGGGTGAAGCCTTCGGCATCTTGCAGATGCCAATGCTGCTCGCCACGGTAGACCTCGGTGATACGGCAGCCGAAATGCACTTCCAGGTCGCCGATCAGGGCGCGAGTGATGGCGCTCATGCGTGGCGTACCGACCCAGCGAGTCTGCTCGTCCGGGGAAAGGGTCAGCTGGCCGCCGTGGAAGTTATAGAGTAGCGGAGTCCATTCGGCGACCCAGCCCCTGGCTTGCCAGCGCTGGACTTCGGTGACGAAGCGGCGGTCACGCGCGGTGAAGTACTGCGCCCCCAAGTCCAGCACGCCAGCGTCACTGCGCTTGCTCGACATGCGTCCGCCGCTGCCATGACTTTTATCGAACAGTTGTACCTCATGCCCGAGGTCGCGAAGTGCCTGGGCGGCTGAAAGACCGGCGATGCCGGTGCCGATGATTGCGATAGGTACAGTCATAGGGGCCTCGTTTACCTTCTGTACAGACTACGCCGTGGTTGAAACCTGTACAATATTGTTTTTTGGTATAGCTTTTTGCGTGGGCGGTCTTGCAAGCTGTTCCAGGTAGGTTGTCCTATTGTTAACCATAGAGCCTGCCCGATTGAAAAGATCCCTGCTTATAAAAATAGACTAATGGACAGGGTAAAACGCCACGCGAGGAAGTCGTCATGCACATATTGCTGACCGGCGGTACTGGTTTGATAGGACGTCAGCTCTGCCGACACTGGTTGACTCAAGGTCATCGCTTGACTGTATGGAGTCGTCGACCGGATCAGGTGGCAAAACTTTGCGGTGCCCAGGTCCGCGGAATCGGAAGTCTTGAGGCGTTCGGCGCCGAGCCGCTGGATGCGGTGATCAACCTTGCCGGTGCACCGATTGCCAGTCGGCCCTGGACCCACAAGCGCAAGACTTTGCTCTGGAGCAGCCGGATCAGCCTGACTGAAACCCTGCTCGCCTGGCTTGGTAGCCGCGAACAAAAACCACAGCTGCTGATTTCCGGTTCGGCGGTGGGCTGGTACGGCGATGGTGGCGAGCGTGAGCTGACCGAGGAATCGCCGCCGATCAATGAAGATTTCGCCAGCCAGTTGTGTATTGCCTGGGAGGAGACCGCGCAACGCGCCGAGGCCATGGGCATTCGCGTGGTGCTGATTCGCACCGGGCTGGTGCTGGCCGCCGAGGGCGGCTTTTTGTCGCGGCTGTTAATTCCCTTCAAGCTCGGGCTGGGCGGGCCTATCGGCAATGGTCGGCAATGGATGCCGTGGATACATATCAAGGATCAAATCGGCCTGATTGATTTTCTTCTGAATCAGAAAGACGCCCGCGGTCCTTATAATGCCTGCGCGCCCAAGCCGGTACGCAATCGCGAGTTTGCCCAAACCCTGGGCAGCGTGTTGCACCGACCGGCGATAGTGCCAATCCCGACCCTGGTTTTACGGGTTGCCCTTGGTGAGTTGTCTCTGTTGTTGCTGGGTGGCCAGCGGGCCACGCCGACGCGGTTGTTGGCGGCGGGTTTTATTTTTCAGTTCACTGATTTACGTGCGGCCCTGGACGATTTATCCAGCCGCCTTTGAAAGGACGTTGCATGACCGATCACGCGTTGCTCCTGGTCAATCTGGGTTCGCCGGCCTCCACCTCGGTGGCTGACGTGCGCAGCTACCTCAATCAATTTCTGATGGACCCTTACGTCATCGACCTGCCATGGCCGGTGCGGCGTTTGCTGGTCTCGCTTATTCTGATCAAGCGCCCTGAGCAGTCGGCCCATGCCTACGCGTCGATCTGGTGGGAGGAGGGCTCGCCGCTGGTGGTCCTCAGCCAGCGCCTGCAACAGGCGATGACCGAGCAATGGACTCAGGGCCCGGTGGAGTTGGCAATGCGTTACGGCGAGCCGTCGATTGAGACGACGCTCACCCGTCTGGCCGCCCTAGGCCACAAGAAAATTACCCTGGCGCCGCTTTACCCGCAGTTTGCCGACAGCACCGTGACCACGGTGATCGAAGAGGCCCGGCGGGTGGTTCGGGAAAAAAAGCTGGATATTCAGTTCTCGATACTGCAGCCGTTCTACGACCAGCCGGAATACCTGGACGCGCTAGTGGCCAGTGCCAAGCCGCATCTGCAGCAGGATTTCGATCACCTGCTGCTGAGTTTCCATGGCCTGCCGGAACGGCATCTGAAGAAGCTCAATCCCGGGCACAGTTTCGAAGGCGGGGGCGATTGCTGCCGCGATGCTCCGCCAGAGGTCGTCGCGACCTGTTATCGCGGCCAGTGCCTGCGCACGGCCCGGGCCTTTGCCGAGCGCCTGGGGTTGCCTGAGGATAAGTGGTCAGTGTCGTTCCAGTCGCGGCTGGGCCGGGCGAAATGGATCGAACCCTACACCGAAGCGCGGCTTGAGGACCTCGCAGCCCAAGGCGTGAAGAAGATTCTGGTGATGTGCCCGGCATTCGTCGCCGATTGCATCGAGACCCTGGAAGAGATTGGCGATCGCGGGCGTGAGCAGTTTCGCGAAGCAGGGGGCGAGGAGCTGGTGCTGGTGCCCTGTCTGAATGACCACCCTGAATGGGCAGTGGCGCTGAATGCGCTGTGCGAGCGGGCGCCGAGAGCCTTGTAAATGCAGACCTGTGGCGAGGGGGCTTGCCCCCGCTCGGCTGCGCAGCAGTCGTAAAACCAGTGGTTGCGGTGTGCCTGACGAAATGTGATTGCAGGTTTTAGGGCCGCTTCGCGACCCAGCGGGGGCAAGCCCCCTCGCCACAGGGGACCTGCTTGTGTCGGTTACAGCAACGACTCATCCGCCTTCTTGTGCTTCCAGCTGTCATTGCCGGGCAACAGCAGATTCAACCCGATCGCCACCACCGCGCACAAGGCGATGCCTTTGAGGCCGAAGTCATCCGGGCCGGTTCCGGTACCCACCAGCACGCCACCAATCCCGAACACCAGGGTCACCGACACAATCACCAGATTGCGCGCTTCGCCCAGATCGATTTTATGGCGAATCATGGTGTTCATCCCCACCGCGGCGATCGAGCCGAACAACAAGCAGAGAATCCCTCCCATCACCGGCACTGGAATGCTCTGCAGCAGTGCACCGAACTTGCCGACAAACGCCAGGCTGATGGCGAAAATCGCCGCCCAGGTCATGATTTTCGGATTGTAGTTCTTGGTCAGCATCACCGCGCCAGTCACTTCGGCATAGGTGGTGTTGGGTGGGCCGCCGAGGAGCCCGGCGGCGGTGGTGGCGATGCCATCACCGAACAGGGTGCGGTGCAGGCCGGGTTTCTTCAGGTAATCACGCCCGGTCACGCTACCGACCGCGATCACTCCGCCGATATGTTCGATGGCCGGCGCCAGCGCCACCGGAACGATAAACAGAATCGCCTGCCAGTTGAACTCCGGAGCGGTAAAGTGCGGCAGCGCAAACCATGGCGCAGCGGCAATCTTCGCGGTATCGACCACACCGAAGAAGAACGCCATGCCGAAGCCCACCAGCACGCCGGAGATGATCGGCACCAGGCGGAAAATCCCTTTGCCGAAGACTGCGACGATCAAGGTAGTCAGCAACGCCGGCATCGAGATCAGCATGGCGGTCTGGTAGGGGATCAGCTCAGTGCCGTCGCCGGCCTTGCCCATCGCCATGTTGGCGGCAATCGGTGCCATGGCCAGGCCGATGGAGATAATCACCGGCCCGATCACCACGGGTGGCAGCAGGCGGTCGATGAATCCGGTGCCCTTGATCTTCACCGCTACACCCAGAAAGGTATAAACGAAACCCGCCGCCATCACCCCGCCCATGGTCGCGGCGAGGCCGAACTGGCCTTTGGCGAGAATGATCGGGGTAATGAAGGCAAAGCTCGAAGCCAGGAACACCGGCACCTGACGCCCGGTGACCAGTTGAAACAGCAGAGTCCCCAGGCCCGCCGTGAACAGCGCGACGTTGGGGTCGAGGCCGGTAATCAGCGGCATCAACACCAACGCGCCAAACGCCACGAACAGCATCTGTGCACCCGATAAAATCGTGCGCCAGAGCGGGTCGTTGAACTCGTTCTGCATGCTCACGCGTCCTTCTGCTTGGTACCGAAAATCTTGTCGCCGGCATCACCCAGGCCAGGAATGATGTAACCGTGTTCGTTCAGGCGCTCATCGATGGACGCGGTGTAGATAGTCACGTCGGGGTGAGCTTTGTCGACGGCAGCGATGCCTTCGGGAGCGGCAACCAGCACCATGGCGCAGATATCCTTGCAGCCGGCCTTTTTCAGCAAATCAATGGTGGCGACCATCGAACCGCCGGTGGCGAGCATCGGATCGATGATCATTGCCAGGCGTTCGTCGATTTCCGGAACCAGTTTCTCCAGGTAGGTATGGGCTTCCAGGGTTTCCTCGTTGCGGGCTACGCCCACGGCGCTGACCTTGGCGCCCGGAATCAGGCTGAGAACACCTTCAAGCATGCCGATACCGGCGCGCAGGATCGGCACCACGGTAATTTTCTTGCCAGCGATCTTTTCAACGGACACGGTACCGGCCCAACCCTCGATGTCGTAACTCTCGAGCGGCAGGTCTTTAGTTGCCTCGTAGGTGAGCAGGGCACCGACTTCCTGAGCGAGCTCACGGAAGTTCTTCGTGCTAATGTCGGCGCGGCGCATAAGGCCGAGCTTGTGGCGGATCAGCGGATGGCGGATCTCACGGATGGGCATAGGGAATGGCTCCGGCGGCGGGCAAAAAAACCGGCCTAGATTAATCTATCCGAGGGTGTTGTCCTATAGACATGCTGTACGTTAGTCCACAAAGGCTTGATCTCGCTGCGCCGGATGCGTACCTTTGCCCGCTTTTCCGAATCCGCCACCCCCCTGGAGAGCGCCATGTCCGCTGATCTCGAGCATATCCGTCAAATCATGCGAGAGGCTGACTGCCTGTACACCGAAGCTGAAGTCGAGGCGGCCATCGCCCGTGTCGGTGCACAAATCAACGATCAACTGGCCGAGCGCAATCCAGTGGTTTTCTGTGTGATGAACGGCGGTCTGATTTTCACCGGCAAACTGCTGACCCACCTGAATTTCCCATTGGAAGCGTCCTACCTGCACGCGACCCGCTACCGCAATGAAACCAGCGGCGGCGACCTGTTCTGGAAAGCCAAGCCGGAGGTCTCGTTCATCGACCGTGATGTACTGATCATCGACGACATCCTCGACGAAGGTCATACCCTGGGGGCGATCGTCGACTTCTGCAGACATGCCGGCGCCAGCGCAGTGCACACCGCTGTACTGATCGACAAGGATCACGACCGCAAGGCTCGTCCTGACCTGAAAGCAGACTTCGTCGGCCTGCCTTGCATCGACCGCTATATCTTCGGTTACGGCATGGACTACAAAGGCTACTGGCGCAATGCGAACGGCATTTTCGCCGTCAAAGGAATGTAAGAAATGGCAACCCCGAGCTTTCTCGACCAATCATTATTCAGCGAACTGGCCGAGAAAGCCGCGGCCAACCCGCGTGGCCGGCAGCATCACAACTTCCACCAGATGGAAGAGCCGTGCCACCGGATGGCGGTGGGGCTGCAACCCTCGACCTACATCCCGCCCCATCGGCACCTGAGTGCCGACAAGGCCGAAACCCTGCTGGTCCTCAAGGGCCGCCTCGGCCTGCTGATTTTCGACGAGTCGGGTCAGGTATTGAGCAAGCGCGTGCTGCAGGCAGGCGGCGATTGCCTGGGCGTGGACTTGCCGCCGGGTGTGTTCCACGGCCTGGTAGTGCTGGAAGCCGACAGCCTGATGTTCGAATGCAAATCCGGACCTTACCGACCGGTGGGCGAAGGCGAGCTGGCGCATTGGGCGCCGCGCGAAGGCGAAGCGGGCGTGGTCGAGTATCAGGCCTGGATGCGCGCGCAGTTCGATTGATTGCTGCGCTGTGCCCCATGCTAGAGTGCTCGGCCATGTGTCCGGAGCCCGCCATGAGCCTTTTGATTCGCAGTTGCGCCGCTGTGTTGATGGCACTCTGCCTGCCGCTGCAGGCCGCGCCAGCGCCGATGCACGCGCAGTTCCTGCCACCAGACGATCTAACCCTACGGGATGCCCAACCTGAGCACCAGCAGCTGCTGCAGGTCACCGAATACTCGGTAGTGGTCGGCAGTCAGCGTCAATCCAATCAGCAGCCGATCCCGGTGACTTCACCCGTGTTGATCCGCTTGAAGGGCAAGCCGCTGAACAAGGGTGCGGCAATCAATCAGGTGCTGGTTAATTTCGATGGCGAAAGCAAAAGCCTGAAAAAGCCGGTGTTCGACGAAAAGACCAAGACCTTGACCCTGTATTACCCGATGGCCCAGTACCGGGTAATCATCGATCTACTGCGCAATGACACGGTCTATTGCCAGTTCCTCAGCTACGCCAACGGGCATGTCTGGGCCGATCTGCACACCGGGGCCGTACGCGCGCGTTGAGCACAGAGGCTGGCGGGGGGTAAACTGCCCGCCCCGTGAAACGTCTGCGAGCTGGAGTCGGCAATGCGTAAAGATAAGAAACAAGTGATTGGTGACGAGATCGGCGATGCGCAGATCAAATTGTTCCTCGATTTCGAACCGGTTGACGCCACATCGCCGTCCCTGCACAAACTGATCAAGGCCTACCGTGGCCTGCGTATCGACGATTTCGAGCGCTTTCTGGGGTTCTTTGTCGAAGCTGGTTACGACCTGAATGGCAAGGATGAGCATGGCAAGGATTTCGTTGCGTTGATCCAGGATCAGCGTCATGCCGATGAGTACATCGAGTTGATCCAGAAAGCTCGGGGCTGACAGAAGCAAGATCAAAAGATCGCAGCCTGCGGCAGCTCCTACAGGGGATCGGCGAACCGAGGATGAACGCGCTCGGCATAGGAGCTGCCGCAGGCTGCGATCTTTTAGACGAGATAAAAAAACGCCCCGCTCTCAAGGAGAACGGGGCGTTTTTTATGCGCCAAGACTTCAAGCGTAGCTTTCGGTCTCGTTGCTTTGCTCAACCAGTTCCAGGCTGAGGTTGTTTTGCGTGCTGATTTTACGGTACAGCGCAGCGTCGGTTTCCAGGACCTTTTCCCGAGCCGGGAAGATTTCCTGGAGTTTGGTCGCCCAAACGCCTTTGGTTTTTTCCGGGAAGCAACGTTCGATCAGCTCGAGCATGATCGAAACGGTGACCGATGCGCCCGGCGAAGCACCGAGCAGGGCGGCCAGCGAACCGTCCTTGGCTGCCACCAGTTCGGTACCGAACTGCAGAACGCCGCCTTTCTTCGGATCCTTCTTGATGATCTGCACGCGCTGACCAGCCACTTCCAGACGCCAGTCTTCAGCTTTGGCTTGCGGGTAGAAGCGACGCAGGGACTCCAGACGTTGTTCCATCGACTGCATCACTTCGCTGACCAGGTACTTGGTCAGGTCCATGTTGTTTTTGGCCACGGCCAGCATCGGGCCGATGTTGCCGGCGCGAACCGACATCGGCAGGTCCATGAACGAGCCGTGCTTGAGGAACTTGGTGGTGAAGCCGGCATAAGGTCCGAACAGCAGGGACTTCTTGCCATCGACGACACGGGTGTCCAGGTGCGGCACCGACATCGGTGGCGAACCCACTGCAGCCTGGCTGTACACCTTGGCCTGGTGGTGCTTGACCACTTCCGGGTTGTCGCAACGCAGCCATTGGCCACTGATCGGGAAGCCGCCGAAGCCTTTGCTTTCTTCGATGCCCGAGGCTTGCAGCAATGGCAGCGCAGCCCCGCCGGCGCCGAGGAAGACGAACTTGGCGTCGACGTCGCGGGAGTTGCCGGTATTCACGTCCTTGATGCTGACGGTCCAGCCGCCGTTGTTACGTTTGAGGCCGGTGACACGCTTGCAGTACTTGACCTGGGCATCGGGTGCGCTGGCCAGGTGATGGAGCAACTGGTTGGTCAGGTTGCCGAAGTTGACGTCGGTCCCATTGATCACGCGGGTGGCGGCGACGATTTCGTCAGCCGGACGCCCAGGCATCATCAATGGCATCCATTCCGCCATTTTTGCCTTGTCTTCGGTGTATTCCATGTCCGCGAAGGCGTGATGCTTGTGCAGCTTCTCGAAGCGCTTTTTCAGGAACGAAACCCCGTCCTCACCCTGCACGAAGCTCAGGTGCGGCACCGGGCTGATAAAGGTTTTCGAAGAGCCGAAGGTGCTTTTTTTGGTCAGGTAGGACCAAAACTGCTTCGACACCTCGAACTGGGTGTTGATGTGCACGGCTTTCTTGATATCGACGGAGCCGTCCGCGGCCTGTGGCGTGTAGTTCAGCTCACACAGCCCGGCGTGACCGGTACCGGCGTTATTCCACGGATTGGAACTCTCCGCGGCACCCGAATCCATTAGCTCGACGACTTCCAGCTTGATTGCGGGGTCGAGCTCTTTGAGCAGTACAGCGAGGGTGGCACTCATGATGCCCGCCCCAACCAATACCACGTCGACTGCTTCGTTATGCGCCATTTAACGCGTCTCCAAAATCTGCAGCACCAAATTGACGGCATAGCTGCCAGGAGTTACGGGGCATGCTTCAAATAAAGCCCCAGGTCACCCATGGCCAGGATCGCCATGTCCGAATCTTCGCAATTTTTTGCAACTTCGACGGACGCTACCAACCGGCCTAAAGTTCGTATGAACTCACTTTAGCGCGCCGCAGGCAATTCGACTTATGGTCAAGGCGTCCGTTTTTGTGCAACCAAATCCGTAGCGGACAGGCTTCAGGCTCCAGTTCTTGAGGAGTGCTCGGTCCTGTGTAATTGGGCTGTTGTAGACGCTAATAGTGCATTTTCAGACGCAAAACTATTCATTTGCTCGCCACACTCTTGTGAAGTTGTCAAAACCCGTTTTTTCACGCTCTTTTGAAGACGTGAACCTCAAAAAGGGCTGCCTCAGCCTGGCACCGGGCCCGAGGATTAATGCCGTCATGGGATGTATGACAGGCAAAACGGGCAAACAACTCAGTGCCGAGCGCAATGGCAGCTCTGGCAGATTCGCGAAAAGTGGTGGTTTGCAGGATAAACAGCAAGCGCGCCAGCTTCACTCGATCTGTGTGGGCGGCTCTCTGTGGGCAATGCGGGGGAGCTAATGCAAGCGCATTAGCGATGCTGCGAGGCCCGATCAGGAGACGTCCTTATAATCGGGGGAAGATTGTAGCGAAGAAACGCACAGAAATGGTCTTGTTAAATGACTTTTATTAGCCGTTTGGTCAGACGGTCAACGCGAAATGCGCTCCCGAGCGGGGAATGCGCGGGCTGATCCGGGCGTTGGCAGGCAGTGGTCGCTGCAACCAATTGAGGCGAATTTCCTCGATTTCGACCCAGCCGTCGCCGATCGGCGGCAGGCTGCAGTGCTTGAATGCTTGGCAGCAACCTTTGCGGTCGAGCAAGGCAAAGCTGCGGTATTGCCGGCGTGGAGTGAAAAAGGACCGGAGAAAGCGCATGACGGAGTACCTGCTGGTGACTGAGTCAAAGGTTGCCAGCCAGGCATGACAAAGCGATGTAAAAGCTGTGACGGCTGTGTGACAGGAACCCGCCTGCAGTGCCCGGGTCAGACATTTGAGCAAGTGTTGCGTAAGGGTAGTGGCCTGTGTGGCTAGTTCTGTTAGTCAACTTCGGCGCCAGAAGCCCATATCCTGCGTTGCTGTTCCTCGCCATAGCGGGCTATGACTCGTCACAGCGCCTTGGCTATGGACTTCTGGCATCCGAATTTGAGCTAACGAACTAGCCGTACAGGCCACTAGTTCGCAGCACTGGCCCACCGCTATACTGCGCGCCTGTTTGTGCCTGATTCTGGAGAGATGAGCATGTTGCAACGCCTGTTGTTCGGTTTGATCACTGTAACCAGCTTGACGCTGGTCGGCTGCGCCCACAGCCCGCAACAACTCAGCCCGCAACCGAAACTCATGGCCCAACTCGCGCCTGTGGGCCAGGGCCAGCCGGTGGTGGTGAAAGTGGTTGACGGTCGTCCGTCGCCAACCCTGGGGACCCGTGGCGGTCTGTACCCTGAAACCAGCGCCATCAGCGTCGCCAGCGCCGACATCGTGCCCAAGCTGCAAGCCCAGGCCGAAGCGGCCGTGCGCCTGCTGGGTTTCACCCCAAGCGCGAATGCGCTGAATGCCCCGCAGGTCACCGTGACCCTGGTCGAACTGAAGTATCAGTCGCCTAAACAAGGCATGTACGTGACCGAAGCGACTATCGGCGCGACCTTCCGCTCCGATGTGTCGAACGCCAACCGTCGCTACAGCGGTCGTTACGGCGCGTCCCTGGACCAGCGCTTCGGCATGGCGCCGAACCAGGAAACCAACACCAAGCTGGTCAGCGACGTGTTGAGCGATGCCCTGACCCGGCTGTTCAAGGACCCGACCATCGGTCAGATCCTGAGCCAATAATATTGGCTCTGTGTAGGAGCTGCCGAAGGCTGCGATCTTTTGATCTTCGCCCTTGTCGGCATGCTGCTCAAACTGAAAAAGCCCGGCTTCATCACTGAAACCGGGCTTTTTCATGACTGACTGAATTCAGGCAGCTTCGACATAGAAATCGAGCATGCTAACCCCGGTCAGCAAGTCAGTCTCCGGCAGATCGGCATGTTGATGGCCACCGAGGGCGCAATACACCAGCCAATGGCGGTCCTGGACGTTGAAGGCCAAGCCTCCGATCAGAGCTTCTTGCTCATCGCAGGGGGAGATCAGATAAAGGCGATCCTGGTTTTCTGCATGCAGCATGACAAACTCCGTGTCGGTCTCGAGGGGCAACAGACTGGCTTGTTTAGATGACGAAAGCGTGACCGGGTAAATTAATCGGCGAATAGCGCGCACTTTGGTCGAATAGGGCGGGGCATGCGTCAGGGCTTTCGGTAGAATCCGCGCCGCGGGTGCCCCTATGGCATGTCTTACTCGAGGTTGATGATGTCGCTGCAACTGATCTGGTCCATGTTCAACGCCCATCCGGCGAAACTGATTAACGTCCTCGCCTTGTTGTTTGCCTGCCCTGGTGGTTGGCTGCTGCACGCGACCCGTCGTCGAGAGCAACGCGCCCTGGCCAGCATCGAGGCGCAAAGCCAGAGTCGCAATACCGACCAGCCCATCCTGCTGCTGGACGTTGCGACCTTGCGCAAGAACCGGTTTTTCTACTGCTTCGGCTTCGCCTGCCTGGGCTTGGCGCTGCTGGTGTCGTGGGTCAGTACCTGGATCTGAGCCGACCTTCCGTGGCGAGGGAGCTTGCTCCCGCTGGGTCGCGAAGCGGCCCCAAAGCCTGCCACCACGATTATTTAGATAAAACGCAGCAGTCGGTTTTACGACTGCTTCGCAGCCGAGCGGGAGCAAGCTCCCTCGCCACAGGGGTATCCACCAGGCTGAAGACTCGCGCTCCAGAAACCAAAACGGCGCCCAAGGGCGCCGTTGTCGTATTCAGTCATCGCCTCAACGCAGCAACCCAGCCTTCACCAAATACTGATTGCGTACCGGTGTTGCATATTGCTTGACCATAAACGGACGGTGCTCGACCGGACAGGCGTCCAGGCGTTGTTGCCATTCTTCCTGGGCCTTGGCCAATTCCTCGGCAGGGAACAGGTCGGCGGCGGGCGGCACCTGCAATTGCGGGTCGGCGTCGCTCCACTGTGCGTAAGCCAGGTAGTGCACCGGGAACAACCGATAGCCACCGAGAATCTGCCGGTCCATTTCGATCGCCAATTGCTTGGTGTCGTCGAACAGTTCGGTGATCGGTGCAGCGAAATTCACGTGCACGCGGCCTTTATAGCCAGTGATCCCTTTGGCGATGCTGACGTCGTCCTCGCCCGGCACCTTGCAGTAAGTGCCAGTGGTGGCGCGGATGTACAGTTCGCGAGCCTTGGCCTGATCGCAGGGGTCGTATTCGTAGCTGATCGACACGGGGGTCAGGTTCAGCGAACGGATGACCTCGCCGAACGGCTCGTTCTTGCGGCTCATGTGGAACATCTTGAGGATCGCCGACTCGGTGCGGTCGTCTCCATCCTTGGCGCGGCCCTCGGCCTGGGCGATCCAGATCGACTGGCAATCGTTGCGGATCGAGTGACTGATGTAGGCCGAAAGCAGTTGATAGGCGGCCATCTTCTCGCGGCGACCGCTGATGGAGCGGTGCACGATAAAGCTCTTGTTCAGGCGCATCAGGTCGCTGACAAAAGGTTTTTGCAACAGGTTGTCGCCAATGGCGATGCGCGGGGTCGGCAGGCCGGCGTGGTAGATGGCATAGTTGACGAAGGCCGGGTCCATCACAATATCCCGGTGATTGGCCAGGAACAGGTAGGCGCTGCCAGACTTGAATTGCTCGACGCCGGTGTAGGTCACGCCGTCGGTTGCGCGCTCGATCGTGTGGTCGACGTAAAACTCGACCTTGTCCTGCAGGGTGGCCACCGAAGTGATACCGGCGAACTCACGACGCAGCCGATGAGCTATAAGTGGTTTGAGCATCCAGCCGAGGGCGCCGGCAAAGCGCGGGAAGCGGAAGTGGGTGAGGATATCTAGAAACGCCTTGTCGCCGAGCAGCCGTGCCAGCACTGCCGGGACTTCGCTGTCGTCGTAAGGTCGGATGGCATCGAATTCGCCCATCATGCTCTCTTGTTGGAAACGGCTAGGGTAAGTAAAGGTTTGGATCAAAAAGTAGCCGGGCGCGGTCTGAAAAGTAAGCTCAAACAAAAATAGCCCTGCAAATAGACCGGCGATTATACGCACAAGTCACTCGGGAGACCGCGATGCTGGAAACCGAACGCTACGAATGCCCATATTGCGGCGAGGAGGCAGAAGCCGTACTGGACCTGTCCGGTGGTGATCAGACCTACATCGAAGATTGTCCGGTGTGTTGTCGTCCCATCACCTTTGTGCTGCAAACAGACGGTCATGAATGGTTGCTCGAGGTTCACAGCGAGAACGAGTGAAGGGGGAAGGCCTGTATGCAGCGAATCTACGAACCGGAAAACTTGATGGAAGGCGAGCTGCTGCAGGGCATGCTCGCCAGCGAAGGCGTGGAAGCGCATCTGGTGGGTGGCGATCTGCTGGGTGGTGCTGGTGAGCTGCCGGTGTTCGGTCTGTTGGGCTTGTCGGTGGATAACGATCAGGCGCAATACGCACGGGAGCTGATCGCCGCGTACAATGCCGCGCTGCCGTTGCCGGGGGAAGAACCGGAAAGCTTTTCTGGCGTTCTGGTCTGTTAGGCTGGCGTTTGTTTTGTTCTAGAGTCGTGTTGCCCCATGTGTGGACGTTATGCCCTGTTTCGTTGGAACCCCGCTTTCGCAGCCCTGCCAGGATTCCCCGCGGATCAGCAGGCGCAGTGGAATATTTCACCCAACGATTCGGTGCTGATCCTGCGCGCGACCGACGGTCAGCGTAACCTGGCTCGCGCCCGTTGGGGTCTGACACCGCCGTGGCTGACCGATATGTCACGGACCCCGGCTCACGCCCGGGCGGAAACCCTGGCCGAGCAGCCGATGTTTCGCGAAGCCTTTCGTTTGCGCCGCTGCCTGTTGCCGGCCAATGGCTTCTACGAATGGCGCGGCACCACCCGCAAGCGCCCGTACTGGCTGACTCCGGGAGAGGGCTCGGCACTGTTCTTCGCGGCGATCTGGGAGGCTTACCCGGTGCAGGAGCAGGTCTGGCTGAGTACCGCAGTGGTCACCCAAGCAGCTTCAAGCCAGCGCCGGCCGCTGATTCTCGATGCCGCGGGCCAGGAAGCCTGGCTGAACCCGGAAACTCCCTTGCACAGCTTGCAGGCGTTACTCGCCAGCGAGCCGGCGCCTTTGCGCGAGCGGGTGCTGGCCAACCTGGTGAACGATCCGAAGCTCAATGCGCCGGAGTGTTTGACTCCGGGTTGAGTCGAACCGATTCACCCCTGCAATTGCAGGTGTACGCAATACCCGAGCTGCCGCAGGCTGCGATCTTTTGGGGGCGCCCCGTGCCTGACTGACTGGCATTCAGATGGATCTGGGTGGAGGTTTTCCTGGGTGAATCTGAAATTCAGCTGTTACACGTCCGTTGCATCTGGCGCCCATACCCATCACCGCCTAGGATACGCGCCATGTCTTCAGGGAGCGTATTCATGAGTAAGTCATTGGTTTTGTGCGCACTGAGCGCAAGTCTGCTGCTCAGCGGTTGTCAGTCCGTCAACACCACCAGCAGCGGCGCGGTGGGGGTGGAGCGCAAACAGTACATGTTCAGCATGCTGTCGGCCGCTGAGGTCAACCAGATGTATGCGCAGTCCTATCAGAAGACGGTGGGGGAGGCGAGCAGCAAAGGTTTGCTGGACAAGACCAGTAACGATGCCAAACGGGTCCAGGCAATTGCCGACCGACTGATTGCTCAGGCGCCGAGTTTCCGTCCGGATGCTGCCCAGTGGCAGTGGGAGGTCAATCTGATCAAGAGCGACGAGCTCAACGCCAGCTGTGGTCCTGGCGGCAAGATCTTTTTCTACAGCGGGTTGATCGACAGCCTGAAACTCACCGACGACGAAATTGCCGCGATCATGGGCCATGAAATTGCCCACGCGTTGCGCGAGCATGGCCGTGAAGCAATGTCCAAGGCCTATGGCATCGAGATGGCGAAGCAGGGCGCCGGGGCCTTGTTCGGCCTGGGGCAGACCAGCCTCGCTCTGGCGGACACCGTGGCCAATTACGGCATGACCTTGCCCAACAGCCGCGGCAATGAAAACGAAGCGGATCTGATCGGCCTGGAACTGGCCGCCCGCGCCGGCTACGACCCGAATGCGGCGATCACTCTGTGGACCAAGATGAGCAAGGCCTCGGAAGGTTCGCCGCCCGAATTCTTGAGCACTCACCCGTCATCCAGCAGCCGGATGGCTGCGTTGAAAGCGGCGATTCCGAAGGTTATGCCGCTGTACCAGAAGGCGAAGTGAGGCAGCTACAAGCTGCAAGCTACAAGCTACAAGCTACAAGCTACAAGCAAAGCAGATCTGCTTTTGCTTCAAACTTGCCGCTTGTAGCTTGCCGCTTGCCACTGCTACACAGCCTTATACACCGCGACAATGGCAAGGATGAAGAATGCCGTGGCCGCCAAACGGCGGATCAGGGTCAGGGGTAGTTTTTCCGCGGCGAAGTTGCCCGCCAGCACCACCGGCACGTTGGCGATCAGCATGCCGAGGGTAGTGCCAATAATCACCAGCCATAGTTCCGGGTATTGCGCGGCGAGCATCACCGTGGCGACCTGGGTTTTGTCGCCCATCTCGGCGAGGAAGAAGGCGATCAGCGTGGTCAGGAATGGCCCGAATTTGCGTGCGGTGCTGGCTTCGTCGTCATCCATCTTGTCCGGCACCAGGGTCCATAGCGCCGTCGCGGCAAAGCTCGCGGCGAGGATCCAGTGCAGGGTGGCGTCCGAGAAGAAGCTGCCGAACCAGGCGCCGACCACACCCGCTGCGGCATGGTTGGCCAGGGTTGCAGCGACAATGCCGGCTATGATCGGCCAGGGTTTGCGAAAGCGCGCAGCGAGAATCAGGGCAAGCAGTTGCGTCTTGTCGCCGATTTCGGCCAAGGCAACGATCGCGGTAGGGACGAGTAGAGAATCCAGCATCAGGGTTTTCCTAAGGGGCGGGTCGACACGGCTATGACACGTACAGCCTTCCCGCCCCGGGTAAGGTGTTCGTGTCATAGGTCTTGTCAAACCCTGCGGTCCGTCTGTGCGGACTCTGGGTCGCATACGCCATGGTCTGAGGACCAAGTATGTTGACGTATGCCGGACGAGCATGGCGCTCGTGGGAGACTACTCCCCTAGGACGGAGCGGATTCTGCCTAGGCAAATCCAATTGGGCAAGCCCTGTTTTTCTAAAGGATGTTACCCACGCTTGGCCCGGTAGATTCTGAAGCCTTGCCCTTCAGCCTTGATTGCACACACCCCAAGGTGCTCTTCGATCAAGGGTTGGTACTTCAGGAAACTGTTGGCGACCAGGCGCAGTTCGCCGCCGTTTTTCAGATGTTTGGCCGCTTTTCGCAGCAAGTTCTCCGTCGCGTGGTAATCGGTATGCACCCCGACATGGAACGGCGGGTTGCTCAGAATCGCACTCAAACCCATGGGGGCGGCGTCGATTCCATCGCCGGTCAACACCTCGGCTTCCAGGCCGTTGGCAGCCAGGGTCAGGCGACTGCTGGCGGCGGCAAACGCATCCACGTCGAGCAGGGTGACGGTGTTATGGGGATAACGCCGTTTGACCGCCGCGCCCAACACCCCGGCGCCACAGCCGAAGTCCAGCAGGTGACCGCTGGGCAGCTTGTCCAGATGTTCGAGCAGCAGCGCGCTGCCGCGATCCAGGCGCCCGTGACTGAACACGCCGGGCAGGCTGATGACTTTCAGTGGGCCCTCGGCCAGCGGCAGTTCGTACTCTTGCGCGAGGCTCTCCAGGGTCACCGCCTCCGGGGCATTGGCTACGGTGACTTGCCAAAGTTGGCAATGCCGCGCGCTGTCGAGTTTGCGCGGTTTGCCAAAGGGATTCAGCTGTTTGGCCGCGCCTTCGATACCGCTGCGCTTTTCACCCACCAGATACAACTCGCGGCCGGCCAGGCGCGAGGCCAGGGCGTTCAGTACGTAGTCGGTCAGGTCCTTGGACTTGGGCAGGAACAGCACCGCGGTTTCGAAGCCTTGAACCGGCGCACTCACACCGAAATGGCTGCGCTCGGCAAAACGTGCATCCAGCGCGGCCTGATCGCCGGCATGCCAGCACCAGCCGTGGGCGTCGGGCAATTTGCCCAGCAAGTCATCGGCGGGCAAACCGGCCAGCAGCAGCGAGCCCTGGAATAACTCAGCCTGACGAAGCAGTACTTCACTGCGCGGATCCATGGTCTGCTCCCTGAAAAATGGCGCGCAGTTTATCAACTGACAACCCGCAGCGCTGCACCGTTGAAGAAGCCTTGGGCGTTTTCGGTCAATTGGCCAACGATCCGCTGCCGCGCTTCGCGACTGCCCCAGGCATTGTGCGGCGTGACGATCAACCGCGGGATGTCGTTGGCCAGCAAGGGATTGCCGGCAGTCGGCGGCTCGACGCTCAGTACGTCGGTGGCCGCGCCGCCGAGGTGACCGTTGCGCAGGGCATCGGCCAGCGCCTGTTCGTCGATCAAACCACCGCGCGCGGTGTTGACCACAAAGGCGCCGGGCTTCATCAGCGCCAGTTCGCGGGCGCTGATGAAGTGGCGGGTGTGTTCGTTGAGCGGGCAGTGCAGGGTCAGCGCGTCGATTTGCGGCAGCAGTTCATCCAGGGGCAAGCGATCGGCACGGGCAGGGCGCCCTGGCAGCTGGCCGAGCAATACGCGCATGCCGAAGGCTTCGGCCAATCGCGCGACGGCGCTGCCCAGCTCGCCATGTCCGAGCAGGCCGAGGGTCTTGCCCTCCAGTTCGACAATCGGGAAGTCCAGCAGGCAAAACTGTTTGGCCTGCTGCCAGCGACCTTCGCCGACCGCTTTCTGGTAATCGCTCAACCGCGTGGCCAGGGCAAGTAACAGCATGATGGTGTGTTGAGCCACCGACGGCGTGCCGTAACCCTGGCAATTGCTCACCGTGATGCCCTGGGCGCGGGCGGCATCGAGGTCGACGTTATTGGTGCCGGTGGCGGCGATCAGGATCAGTTTCAGTTCGGGGCAGGCCGCTAGCGTCTGGGCATTGAGTATGATCTTGTTACTGATGGCGACGCTGGCGCCTCGCAGGCGTTCGACGACTTGGTCCGGGGTGGTCTGTTCGCACAGCTGCAAGTCGCTGAAGCTGTTTCGCAGCGCGCTGAGGTCGAGATCACCCAGATCCAGGGAAGTGTGGTCAAGGAATACGGCGCGGCGATTGTTACTCATCAACTGTACCTTTTGTGGGATTGACTGAAGGCGTAATGTGGCGAGCCTAACAGATGAAACAATTCGTTACTCCCTGCCCAAAAGGAGCCCCCATGTACTGGACAGAGTTCTTGACCGTCGCCCTGATTCACCTGCTCGCCGTTGCCAGCCCGGGCCCGGATTTTGCCGTGGTGGTCCGCGAAAGCGTGACCCACGGTCGCCGCGCGGGCACCTGGACTGCCTTGGGTGTTGGCACAGCGATCTTCCTGCACGTGGGTTATTCGTTGCTGGGTATCGGCTTGATCGTGTCGCAGTCGATCGTCCTGTTCAATGCCCTGAAATGGCTGGCGGCTGCCTATCTGTTGTACATCGGCTTCAAGGCGTTGCGTGCGAAACCAGCCAAACCTGCGACTGACGACCTGCACCAGGAAGCCGGCGAGCGCACGGCCCGTGGCGCTTTTACTTCGGGTTTCGTGACCAACGGCCTGAACCCCAAGGCGACATTGTTCTTCCTGTCGTTGTTCACCGTGGTGATCAATCCGCATACGCCGCTGGCAATCCAGGCGGGCTACGGGGTGTACCTGGCGGTGGCGACCGGCTTCTGGTTCTGCCTGGTGGCGATGCTGTTCAGCCAGCAGCGGGTCCGCGCCGGTTTCGCTCGAATGGGCCATTGGTTCGACCGGACCATGGGCGCGGTGCTGATTGCCATTGGCGTGAAGCTGGCGTTCACCGAGATGCATTAATTGCGCTGCGGGAAACAAGTGCTGGCGCAAAGCCGGCATCTGCACGCCCTGCAAATCATTCCTTTGGCTGATTTAGCGGTTATCAAGGGGCTCTAAAGTGAAGACCTTTACAGCCATGACCGTGCAGTCAGATAAGGGATTCTTATGTTGCAGACTCGTGTTATCCCGCCAGCCGAAGGCGCTTATCAATATCCACTGTTGATCAAGCGGCTGCTGATGTCCGGCAGCCGTTACGAGAAGACCCGAGAGATCGTCTACCGCGATCAACTGCGCTATAGCTACCCGACCCTCATCGAGCGTGTCGCGCGGCTAGCCAACGTCTTGACGGCAGCCGGGGTCAAGGCCGGTGACACCGTGGCGGTGATGGACTGGGACAGCCATCGCTATCTGGAGTGCATGTTCGCTATCCCGATGATTGGCGCAGTGATCCACACCATCAACGTGCGCCTGTCACCCGAGCAGATTCTCTACACCATGAACCACGCCGAGGACCGCTTCGTGCTGGTCAACAGTGAGTTCACGGGCCTTTACCAGGCGATTGCGGGGCAGTTGACCATGGTCGAGAAAACACTGCTGCTGACCGACGGGGCGGAAAAAACCGCCGACCTGCCGAATCTGATTGGCGAGTATGAGCAGTTGCTGGCGGCGGCCAGCCCGCAGTACAACTTCGAAGACTTCGACGAGAACTCGGTCGCGACCACGTTCTACACCACCGGCACCACGGGTAATCCGAAAGGGGTGTATTTCACCCATCGGCAACTGGTGCTGCACACCATGGGCGTGTCGACGATCATGGGCAGCATCGACAGCGTGCGGCTGCTGGGCACCAGCGACGTGTACATGCCGATCACCCCGATGTTCCACGTGCACGCCTGGGGCTTGCCGTATGTGGCAACCATGCTCGGGCTCAAACAGGTCTATCCCGGCCGTTACGATCCAGAGTACCTGGTGGAATTGTGGCGCAAGGAGAAGGTTACGTTCTCCCACTGCGTGCCAACCATCCTGCAGATGCTGCTCAATTCCAAGGCCGCTCAGGGCACCGATTTCGGCGGCTGGAAAATAGTCATCGGCGGCAGCGCCCTCAACCGTGCGCTGTACGAAGCGTCCAAGGCCAAGGGGATTCAACTGACCGCCGCCTATGGCATGTCGGAGACCGGCCCGCTGGTGTCCTGCGCTCACCTCAATGACGAGCTGATGGCCGGTACTGAAGACGAACGCACTACTTATCGAATCAAGGCCGGGGTGCCCGGCCCCTTGGTGGAAGCGGCAATTGTCGACGTGGACGGTAACTTCCTGCCGGCCGATGGCGAGTCCCAGGGCGAACTGGTGCTGCGTGCGCCATGGCTGACCGAGGGTTATTTCCGCGAGCCGCAGAAGGGTGCCGAGCTCTGGGCCGGCGGCTGGTTGCACACCGGTGATGTGGCCACCCTGGATAGCATGGGGGTGATTGATATTCGTGACCGGATCAAGGACGTAATCAAGACTGGGGGCGAATGGGTGTCGTCCCTGGCGCTGGAAGACCTGATCAGCCGCCATCCGGCGGTACGCGAAGTAGCAGTGGTCGGCATCCCGGATCCACAGTGGGGCGAGCGCCCGTTTGCCCTGCTGGTGGTGCGCGAGGGGCACGCGATTGAGGCCAAAGAGCTCAAGGAGCACCTCAAGCCTTTCGTTGAACAGGGGCACCTGAGCAAGTGGGCGATCCCCAGCCAGATCGCGCTTGTTACTGAAATTCCCAAGACCAGTGTCGGCAAGCTCGACAAGAAGCGCATCCGCGTTGACATCAGCGAATGGCAGAGCAACAACAGTACCTTCCTTTCGACGCTTTAAGCGTCTTTTGCCGTGCCCGAAAGGGCACGGCAAGCCCACCAAGCAAGCGCTTGGCTTGTTAAATCGAAATTTTCAGCCATTCTTCCCCTGCCGAAATTTGTCGGTCTGGCGAAAGGACTGTTCCAGAGTGGTTTGGGCTGCAAATCACACTTTAGAGGGATCAAGCAGTACTACCTGCTGGCTATAGTCCGCCCAAGGATTTTTAAGAACGGAGCAAACGCACAAAACGGGGCGATGCAACTTTGACTGACTTTCGGGACACCCTGGTTCCCTGTCACTTGGAGCGTTTTTAGAAGTGCTCACTGCCATAACAATAAAGCACATGGAGTAGCGTCGATGACATCAGTAAACCAGTTCTGGCGCCGGGCGAAATTGCCCCTGGCGGTCAGTCTCGCCTCTACGCTCGCCGGGCCAGCATTCGGCGTCAGTTTCAACATCGGTGAAATCGAAGGTCAGTTCGACTCGTCCCTGTCGGTGGGTGCCAGTTGGTCTACTACGAGCCCCAACAAGAACCTGATTGGCGTCAACAACGGCGGCCACGGCCTGTCCCAGACTTCCGATGATGGTCATCTGAACTTCAAAAAAGGCGAAACGTTTTCGAAGATCTTCAAGGGCATTCACGATCTTGAATTAAAGTACGGCGATACCGGAGTCTTCGTCCGCGGCAAATACTGGTACGACTTCGAACTCAAAGACGAACATCGTTTATTCAAGGACATCAGCGACGAAAACCGCAAAGAGGGCGCCAAGTCTTCTGGCGGGCAGATCCTCGATGCGTTCGTCTACCACAACTACTCGATTGGCGATGAGCCGGGCTCGGTTCGTCTGGGCAAGCAGGTCGTCAGCTGGGGTGAAAGTACCTTCATCGGCGGCGGCATCAACTCGATCAACCCGATCGACGTTTCCGCATTCCGTCGTCCGGGCGCCGAGGTCAAGGAAGGACTGATTCCGGTCAACATGTTCTATGTCTCGCAAAGCCTGACCGAGAACCTGTCGGCCGAAGCCTTCTACCAGCTGGAGTGGGACCAGACCGTCGTCGATAACTGCGGCACGTTCTTCTCGCAGCCGGACATCATTGCCGATGGTTGCGACAACAACCTGCGGGTCCTGAACAAGCGCTCCACCATTCCTGCAGCGGCATTGCCAGCACTGGCGGCTAACGGTGTAGACATCAATAACGAAGGTGTTCTGGTACGCCGTGGCCCCGATCGGGATGCGCGAGATAGCGGGCAGTGGGGCGTGTCTTTCAAATACAACTATGAACCGCTGGACACCGAGTTCGGCGCGTATTTCATGAATTACCACAGCCGTGCGCCGATCTTCAGTGCCACGGGTGCGCCAAGATCCGCTTATGCCCGAGCGGCCGCGCTGCCAGCCCCGCTGCGTTCCCTGGCGCCATTGATTGTCGCGGGTAGCTCCGAGTACTTTGTGGAGTACCCGGAAGACATTCGTCTCTATGGCTTGAGCTTCTCCACCACCTTGCCTACCGGTACTGCGTGGCAAGGCGAGATCAGCTATCGTCCGAATGCCCCGGTGCAGCTCAACTCCACCGACATCCTGTTTGCCGGTGTGCGTCCACTGGGCGGGGCCCTGACCAACGCATCGCTGCTCAATGGCGTACCGGGGCAGGACTTGCATGGCTATCGTCGCAAGGAAATCACCCAACTGCAGACCACCTTCACGCATTTCTTCGACCAGGTCATGGGCGCCAGCCGTCTGACTCTGGTGGGTGAAGTCGGTCTGACTTATGTCGGTGGCCTGGAAAGCACTTCCGACGTGCGTTATGGCCGTGATCCGGTCTACGGTCCGGGAGAACTGCCCGCCACAGGTACCCTTAATACTTGCTCGCAGATCCTCAACACCAGCACCATCAACGGTGCGGGGCCGGGTGCCGCCACCAACAACCGTAGCCGCAATTGCAACGACGAAGGTTTCACCACGTCGGCCTCGTGGGGCTATCGCGGGCGTGCCATCTGGGAATACAACGACGTATTTGCCGGGGTGAACCTCAAACCGAACGTGGCCTGGTCCCATGACGTCAGCGGCTACTCGCCTGGCCCTGGCGGCAACTTCGAAGAAGGCCGTAAAGCCGTAAGCCTGGGTGTCGATGCCGAATACCAGAACACCTACACCGCGAGCCTGGCATACACCAACTTCTTTGATGGCAAGTACACCACCGTGGATGACCGCGACTTCGTTGCGCTCAGCTTCGGCGTGAACTTCTAAGCACTGCATCTTCAGGATGAACAAGAATATGAAAGTAACCAAGAGTCTGTTGCACGTCGGTGTCCTTGGGCTGTCTATGCTGGCGACCAGTGTCATGGCCGCTGTTCCCGCGGCTGAAGCGGACAAACTGGGCAAAAGCCTGACGCCTATGGGCGCAGAAATGGCAGGCAATGCCGACGGCTCGATTCCGGCCTGGAAACCCATGGCCAAGAACGCCGGCAACGCCGACAGCAAAGGCTTCCTGTCGGACCCTTTTGCTGCCGAAAAACCGCTGTTCACCATCACCGCGCAAAACGTCGATCAGTACAAGGACAAGCTTGCTCCGGGCCAGTACGCGATGTTCAAGCGCTACCCGGAAAGCTTCAAGATTCCGGTTTACCCGTCCCATCGCGGTGCCACCGTGCCGGATGCCGTGTTCGCCTCCATCAAGAAGAACGCCACCACGACCAATCTGGTGTCCGGCGGCAACGGTCTGGAAAACTTCGAGACCGCCGTGCCTTTCCCTATTCCGAAAACCGGCGTCGAGGTTATCTGGAACCACATCACCCGCTATCGCGGCGGCAGCGTGACCCGTCTGGTGACCCAGGCCACGCCACAGCCGAACGGCTCGTACAGCCTGGTGTACTTCCAGGATCAGTTCGTGTTCCGCGACAAGATGAAGGACTTCGATCCGGCCAACCCGGGCAACATCCTGTTCTACTTCAAGCAGAAAGTGACCGCGCCGGCACGTCTGGCCGGTGGTGTGCTGCTGGTGCACGAAACCCTCGACCAGGTGAAGGAACCGCGTTCGGCGTGGGTCTACAACGCCGGTCAGCGTCGCGTGCGCCGTGCGCCACAAGTGTCCTATGACGGTCCGGGTACGGCAGCCGACGGCCTGCGTACCTCCGACAACCTTGACATGTACAACGGTGCTCCGGATCGTTACGACTGGAAACTCGAAGGCAAGAAGGAGATGTACATCGCCTCCGACAGCTTCAAGCTCGACTCGCCGCAACTCAAGTACGCCGACATCATCAAGGCGGGTCACATCAACCAGGACCTGACTCGTTACGAGTTGCGCCGGGTCTGGCATGTGGTTGCGACCTTGAAGGAAGGTCAGCGTCACATCTACGCCAAGCGTGACTTCTACATCGACGAAGATACCTGGCAAGCTGCGGTGATCGATCACTACGACGGTCGTGGTCAACTCTGGCGTGTGGCGGAAGCTCACTCCCAGAACTATTACAACGTTCAGGTGCCGTGGTACACCCTGGAAACCCTCTACGACCTGCAGTCCGGCCGCTACCTGGCGCTGGGCATGAAGAACGAAGAGAAACAGGCATATGACTTCGGCTTCACCGCGACCACCAGTGATTTCACCCCTGCTGCACTGCGTCAGGAAGGTGTTCGTTAACAGCGTGTAAAAGAGAGGCCGCAACCTCTGAGCGCCCCGACTGGTTCGGGGCGTTTTCTTTTGGGTTTCGCAAGCCGGCAGCCGCTAAACCGGGCTGACAATTCTGGTCGTATTCTTTTTCCATCAATTTTCAGCAATAACCTTCAACATCAGGCCTTTTACCGCTAGTCTGCGGACATCTGCAATGCCGACAACAGCATTAAACAAGAGTTGGCTATGACTGACCTGTCCCGTATACAAGGGCCTTCCGGCGTTGCTGTTCCAGCGCTGGAAGGGCGCTTTTACCGTCCACCCTTGCCCGACGGCTATGTACTGCGGCCTCGCCTGTGCGAGCGCCTGAGTGCCGGCTTGAACGGGCGTTTGCTGTTGGTCAGCGCTCCGGCCGGGTTTGGAAAAAGCTCGCTGGCGGTGGAGTTCTGTCAGAGCCTGCCGGCTCACTGGCGCAGCCTCTGGCTGGGCTTGAGTCCTCGCGACAGCGATCCCGGGCGTTTCCTCGAGCGTCTGCTCGATGGTCTTCAACACTATTTCCCGCAACTGGGCAGCCAGGCCCTCGGCCTGTTGAAAATGCGTCAGCGCCATCAGCCGTTCGCCTTCGAAGAGTGGCTCGATGGCCTGCTCGACGAGCTGGCCGATCACCTCGTGCCAGGCAATCCATTGCTGCTGGTGCTGGATGACTATCACCTGGCCCAGGGCCCGGTGCTCGATCGCTGCCTGCAATTTTTTCTCAATCATCTGCCCGATGGTTTGCTGGTGCTGGTCACCAGCCGGCAGCGTCCGAACTGGCACCTGGCGCGGTTGCGGCTGTCCCGGCAATTGCTCGAGCTGAATGAGCAGGACCTGCGCCTGACCCACGACGAATCCCTGGCCTTGCTTGACCGGCACAGCAGTTCATTGCGCGGTGAGGCCCTGGAAAGCCTGATCCAGCGCAGCGAAGGCTGGGTGGCCGGGCTGCGCTTCTGGTTGCTGGCGGCTTCCGAAGCTGGCAGTGGCGGTGCACTGCCCCAGGTGTTGCACGGCGGCGAGGGTTTGATTCGCGATTATCTGCTCGAAGAGGTCATCGATTGCCTGCCCGCCGAGGTGCAGTCATTTCTCTATGACACCGCGCCCCAGGAGCGTTTTTGCAGCGAGTTGTGCGACGCCGTGCGCGAAGCCCACGACAGCGCCGAAATTCTTCGTTACCTGCAAGCCCATCAGGTTTTCCTGGTGCCCCTGGATGACCAGGGCCATTGGTACCGTTACCACCATCTGTTTTCCGACCTGCTTCGGACTCGTCCCACGGCCAATGCGGTATTGCCCGCGGCCAGCCTGCACCTGCGGGCCTGCCGCTGGTTCAATGCCCAGGGCCTGCTCGACGAAGCAGTGGAGCAGGCGTTGCGGGCCGGACATCTGGATGTCGCGGCGAATCTGGTGCAGAACCTTTCCGAAGAACAGCTGTTGGCCGAACAAAACGTCGGCATGCTGCTGCGCTGGAAAATGGACCTGCCCGACAGCCTGCTGATCAGTACGCCACGGTTGATCGTGCTCTATAGCTGGGCGCTGGGATTGGCCTGTCAACTGGACGCGGCCGAGGAGCTGGCCAGTCATTTGAGTCGTTTCCTGCCGGCGCCTTCGGAGACCGCGCAGAAATCCATGCTGGCGCAATGGCTGGCACTGAGCGGAATCATCGCCCGAGGTCGCGGTAACCGCGAATTGACCCGACTTTATTGCACCGAAGCACTGGAAAGCCTGCCGCAGAAGCGTTACGGGCAGCGTTTGATGTGTCTTTCAACCCTCTCCAATCTGGCGATTGCCGACGCCGATCTGTGGCGTGCCCGAGGCTTGAACCGTGAGTCCCTGGAGTTGGCGCAACGGGTCGGCAACCCGCTGTTCGAAGCCTTGGCCCATTCCGATAGGGCTCGGGTACTGCATGCCCGAGGGGAAATCCTCCGCGCGCTCGATGAAGTGCGTCAGGGTTTGCAGCGCCTGCAGGGGTTGTCCACCTTGCGGCTATATGCGGTGCGTGCACGTCTGATCCTGTATGAAGGCTATTTGCTGACCCTGCTTTCCCAGCCCGAAGCCGGTCTTGCCTGCTTGCAGACGGGCCTGGTCGAGGCGCGTGCCTGTCGGGATATCAGCGTGTTGATCGGCCATTGCGTGATCGCCTCCCTGGAAGGGAGCAACGGTCAATTCGCCAGGGCTTTCGCCGAGCTGGCCGAGGCCGAGCGACTGATGCATATCTGGGACGTGCCGCCGATCTACTACCTGGCGATGATCACCTTGGTCAAATGCCAGCTGTGGCTGGCCCAGGGGCGTACCGATCTGGCCGAAGCTTGGCTGGCGCGGTTGGGACAGACCTATAACGGTGAACAGGCGGCAGCGCCTCCGGAGTTCCATCCGCAACTGCCGCTGCACATCGAATTGCAACAGGCGTCACTCGAGGTGATCCAGGGGCAGTCAGCGCTTGCCGAGCAACGGTTGAATAAACTGGTCGAGCGCGGGCAGCAAACCGGCCGGCTGATGCTCAGCGTGATGGCGTTGAATCAGAAGGTCGCGTTGCTGCTTGGCAGCGGGCGTGAACCTGAGGCCCGGCAAGCCATGGCTCAGGCGTTTGAAGCGGCGTCGGGCGGTGTCCAGCAACCCTTCGAATGGTTGTTGAGCGGACATCCCGACTGGCTGCGAGAACAACTCCCGAATTGCCCGCATCCAGCGTTGCGGCAAAGTCTGCTCGAGCGTTTGCCGCTGGTGGTGGCCCGTGAGCCGGTCGAACCGCAGCATCACACGGAAAACCTCAGTGCCCGTGAGCTGGCGGTGCTGCGATTGATCGCTCAAGGGTGTTCGAACCAGGAAATCAGCGACCGGCTGTTCATCTCCCTGCACACGGTAAAAACCCACGCCAGCCACATCAACAGCAAACTCGGCGTCGAACGCCGGACCCAGGCCGTGGCGCGGGCGAAGGAGTTGGGAGTCTTAAGTTGAGGCTCCCTTGCGACAGGATTGGTGGGACACATAAAAAGATCGCTGCCAGTTCCTACAAATACGACAGGGGGGCTGTAGGAATTGGACTTATTTACTGTTGAAGGCGGCCCATCAGTTTTACGTCGTACTCACGAACCTCTTCAGTTCGCGGATTAAACACGACGTGACCCGCGGCTACACTTTTATTGATAAAGCTGCCGGCACCGACAACAACATCGTTCCCTAACTTCAGGTCGTCAGAAATAATACATGAGTGTGCGTGGACTCTAACCCCGTCACCTATGATCAGCTGGATGTCATCTCGTTGACCCTTGATGCCAATAGTGCAGTTCTGCCAGATTTTGAAGTTCTTGCCGATTTCGGCATGCGATGAAATCACGATGCCGGTAGGGTGGGCAATCCACAATCCCTCACCAATAGTGGCACCCAACATGATCTCGACGTTAAACTGACGGCTTATCTTTTCGTTGAGCAGTTTGCCTCGACGCTTCCAGAATTTATTGCCTTGAGCATGTAACACATAAGCCAGTCGGAACCAGAAAATGTAACGGTATCTATTGCTTCTGCGGCACTTTTGAATGAGCCGCTTCCAACTGAAAGGTTTGTCCAGGCCGCCAATGATTTCGATATGCCAATAACGTTTGGCCGTGCTAAAGATGCTAGCTGGCATGGGCAGTCCTTTTATCTTGAGCGTCCATCAGTAACTGAGTCGAAACAATGACCCCGATGGGCAACCAGAAGATCATCCAGTAGACGCCAGGCCTATTCAAGACGGTGTGATAATCAAACAGGGCGGTAGTGATGCTGAAGATAAGCAAGGGCAAGCCTATCGAGCCCAAAGGCATGTTCCAGGCTCTGCGATCCATAGACTGCCGAAATGCGACGACGAGCATGGCTAGCATTAACAGAAGTCCAACGACCCCATACTCATAAAAAAACTGCAGAAAAAGATTATGGGCTTGAGAGAAGCACTGGTCGCCTGCGAGGCATATGTCAAACCTGCGCCCCGCCCCGGCGCCGGTTAACCAGAATTGCTTCATGCGTTCAAGCCAGCCTTCCCAGATGAGGTCTCGGAGGCTCAGCCCCCGAACTTGCTGATCAATCAATATGGGCGACAGCCAAATTGATATGGCCACTCCCAATACCGCCGTTGCAATGAGCCACTTTTTCGAACGGGCACTGCGATGAAGAATAGCCGTCGTGCACAGCGCGATGCCATATCCAAGCCAGACCCCGCGAGAAAAGGTGCAATAGACGAACAAGGACAAGCCCAGGATACAAGCACCGAACAGCAGGGTTGTGGTTAGAGAGTAACGTTTGGTGAGCAACTGACAAAAACCGTAAATCCCGAAAAATCCATAGTACAGTGCTGCAATGATAGGATTCTGAAAGTCGGCGTACTCTCCGTAGCCCAAGCTGTACAGGCGATTTCCGCTGAGGAATATATTGTGGTTCTGCAGTATCGATTGCAGGATCAAGCTTGCAATGGCCGATGTTCCAGCAAGCACAAACAAGATGTTAAGGCATGCCTCCATTCTACCTTCTCTGACCAGCAGGTTAATGGTAGCAAGGTATAAAATAACGTATAACGCTGTTTTAAATTGTACAAAAACCGGGTTTTCCGAATTGTTGTTTGTCAAGGCTATCAGTATTGTGAAAATCAACATCAGGCCGATGAGCAAGTATTTTCTGCTGATCAGGCTTTCACGCAATGGCTTGTCAAAAATGCAGAGAATCAATGCAGGTATGAACAAGGTGGCATTGGAAATCGTGGTGTGACGACTGCCATCGATTATTAATAGCATTCCGGCGATGTGTGCGATAAATCCAACCGTCAAAACCGTGAGCGTAAATCGTAAAAAAAGAGTGCCAGGGTAGGTCATGAAAAATCCAGTTTCAGGTTGAACGCATTTAGCATCGCACGGGCAGTACTGACTATTTTATAGATTGAACTAGGGGATGGTTTCAGCGACCTTCGCGAAGAGGTCTGGCTGGTAGGCCGTTCTGAAATGGGCATTCCCGTCAACGAAATAGCCTGCGTTGAGGGGTTTTTACACATGGGCGTCGTCGACATTCGCTTGGTAAATAAAATCGACTGCGTCATCCTGGCTTTTGGCTTTTACTGTCGGCTTGAATGTGCAGGTCCACTCGGGCCACTCTTCAGACACGATTTGCGCGTGCCAGGAGCCTTTGTTGCTGAACTTCACCATTGCCCACCGCACTGCGCCAACTCATATGCCATCGATCTTACAGGAGTACCCATGCAAGCAGCAAAGACTGCGGTTATCCGCGAAACCTTCCCCGTCGGCCCGTTGCAGTGCAACTGCACGATCATCGGCGATCCGATCACGAAAAAAGCCATCGTCGTCGATCCCGGTGGCAATCATGAATTGATCCTGGCGCGGCTCGATGCCTTGGGCCTGAAGGTGGTGAGCATCATTCACACCCACGCCCATCTCGATCACTTCCTCGCGTCCGGCCTGTTGAAGGAAAAAACCGGCGCCACGCTGCATCTGCATAAAGAGGATCAGTTCCTCTGGGACAACCTGGAGATGCAATGCAGTATGTTCGGCGTGCCCTATACGCCAGTGCCGCCTCCGGATCGCTGGCTGGCCGATGACGAAGAGTTGGCCTGCGGCTGTGGCGTGGCGTTGCACACACCCGGACATACTCCCGGGTCTATGAGCTTCTGGTTTTCCGAGGCCAAGCTACTGATTGCCGGTGACACACTGTTTCGTCGCGGGGTAGGGCGCACGGATTTGTGGGGCGGCGACCAGGCGACCATCGTGCGCTCGATCAAGCAGCGTCTGTACACCCTCGATGAAGACGCAACCGTGATCACCGGCCATGGCCCCGACACCCGTCTGGGTGATGAAATGCGCGAAAACCCTTTTGTGCGGGCCTGATTGATTGGCCTGGACGAGTTGATGGAATTTTTGCCGTCCGTCGTGTTCCAACCCCAGCTAAGGTCTATTGCCAACGTCCGCTGCACCACAGAATGCAAAAAAAAGTAGGAGCTTTCCATGTTCACCTCGCGTCGTTTGATTATTGTCGCTACTGCCGTGGCTTTGCTGTCTGGCTGCGCTTCGCCTAACCCGTATGACAACCAGGGTCAGGCCGACAGTTCCACGGGCATGAGCAAGACCGCCAAGTACGGTGGGCTGGGTGCGTTGGCCGGGGCGCTGGCCGGTGCCGCTATCGACCACAACAACCGTGGCAAGGGCGCGCTGATTGGCGCCGCAGTGGTCGGTGCCTCGGCCGCCGGTTATGGCTACTACGCCGATCAGCAGGAAAAGAAGCTGCGTGAGAGCATGGCCAATACCGGGGTCGAAGTGCAGCGTCAGGGCGATCAGATCAAGCTGATCATGCCGGGCAACATCACCTTCGCCACCGATTCGGCGAACATCGCTTCAAGCTTCTATCAGCCGCTGAACAACCTGGCGGGCTCCCTCAAGGAGTTCAACCAGAACCAGATTGAAATCGTCGGCTACACCGACAGCACCGGCAGCCGTCAGCACAACATGGACCTGTCCCAGCGTCGGGCCCAGAGCGTGGCGACTTACCTGACTTCCCAAGGCGTCAGCGGTACCAACCTGTCGGCTCGCGGTGCCGGGCCGGACAATCCGGTCGCCAGCAACGGCGACGTTAATGGCCGCGCGCAGAACCGTCGGGTCGAGGTCAACCTCAAGGCGATTCCTGGTCAGCAGTATCAGCAAGGCCAGCAATAAGCCCGACTAACACTCAGGCACAAAAAAGCCCGCCCGATCATCAGTGATCAGGCGGGCTTTTTAGTGTCGCTCGAAAAGTCCGGTTACTTCTTCAGGCCGTAATGTTCATCGAGCATGCCAGGAGCGTTCGGCGTTTTTGGCGCGTAATCTTTCGGCGCTTCCTGACTGCGCGGTGGCGTCAGGCGTTCCCGTGGAGCCTGCACAGAGTCGGCGTGCAGTGCGGCCAGCAGGCGTTGGCGAGTCAGTTCGTCCAGGGCCAGACGATTGGCGCCCTCGGCGAGATGATCTTGCACATCCTGATAGCTTTGAGTGAGCTTTTGCACCAAAGACGCAGTGCTGTTGAAATGGGTAACCACTTCATTCTGATAACTGTCAAAACGTTCCTGAATATCATCCAGCTGACGTTGCGTGCGGTTAGGCGCGGCATTCGGCAACAGCCGGGCGATCAAGAATCCAATGGCGACACCAGCAACCAGGGCAAGAGTCGGCAACAACCAAACTAAGAGCGAGTGTTCCACGAGTCCTTCCTCTATAAACGGCTTTGCTTTACGTTAACGGCTCGGACCTGCGCTGTATACCGCGACGAGATCGCAATCATGCCAGGCGCAGACTTTTAGCTAGACGAGTCGACCCAATTCGAGGTCACGGAGTTCCTTCCTTGCTTATGCGCGAAACCCCTGTATTTATCGATGGCCCGGTTGGCCAATTGGAAGCCTTGTACCTGGATCAGCCCGACGCCCGTGGCCTGGCGCTGATCTGCCACCCGAATCCGGTGCAGGGTGGGACCATGCTCAATAAAGTCGTGTCGACCCTTCAGCGCACAGCGCGGGACGCCGGCTTGATCACCTTGCGCTTCAACTATCGCGGAGTTGGCGCCAGCGCCGGTAGCCATGACATGAGCACCGGTGAAGTCGATGATGCACAGGCTACAGCCCAATGGTTGCGGGCCAAACACCCTGACTTGCCAATGACTCTGTTCGGTTTCTCCTTTGGCGGTTTCGTCGCGGCCAGCCTTGGTGGTCGCCTGGAAGCCAAGGGTGAAACACTTGCTCACTTATTCATGATCGCGCCTGCCGTGATGCGTTTGGGCGATCTGGATCAGTTGCCGCGAAACTGCCCGCTGACCCTGATTCAGCCAGAAACCGACGAAGTGATCGATCCGCAACGGGTCTACGAGTGGTCCGCGGCCCTTGATCGCCCCCATGAGCTGCTGAAAGTGGCAGAATGCGGACACTTTTTTCACGGCAAGCTGACGGACCTCAAAGATCTGATCCTGCCGCGCCTTTCGAATTGATAGCAGTCTGATAAGCGATTACCCATGACTACTCGTACGCGAATTCTCACCGGCATCACCACCACCGGCACGCCGCACCTGGGCAACTATGCCGGGGCCATCCGTCCGGCGATCCTCGCCAGCCGTGACAGCAATGCCGATTCGTTCTACTTCCTGGCTGACTACCATGCCCTGATCAAGTGCGATGATCCGCTGCGCATCCAGCGCTCGCGTCTGGAAATCGCCGCGACCTGGCTGGCCGGTGGTCTGGATGTGAATCGGGTAACTTTCTATCGCCAGTCCGATATCCCGGAAATCCCTGAGCTGACCTGGCTGCTGACCTGCGTCGCGGCCAAGGGCCTGCTCAACCGTGCTCACGCCTACAAGGCCTCGGTGGACAAGAACGTCGAAACCGGTGAAGACCCGGATGCCGGTATCACCATGGGCTTGTACAGCTACCCGGTGCTGATGGCCGCGGACATTCTGATGTTCAACGCGCACAAGGTGCCGGTCGGTCGCGATCAGATCCAGCATGTGGAAATGGCTCGGGACATCGGCCAGCGGTTCAACCACCTGTTCGGCCAGGGCAAAGAATTCTTCACCATGCCCGAAGCAGTGATCGAAGAGGGCGTGGCAACACTGCCAGGTCTCGACGGCCGCAAGATGTCCAAAAGCTACGACAACACCATCCCGTTGTTCAGCAGCGCCAAGGAAATGAAAGACGCCATCTCGCGGATCGTCACCGATTCCCGCGCGCCGGGTGAAGCCAAGGATCCGGACAATTCGCACCTGTTCACCCTGTTCCAGGCCTTCGCCACACCGGCACAGGCCGACGAATTCCGCAGCGAACTGTTGCAGGGCCTGGGTTGGGGCGAAGCCAAGAATCGTTTGTTCAAGCTGCTGGACAACGAACTGGGCGAGTCCCGCGAGCGTTATCACCTGTTGCTCGAACGTCCGGCGGACCTGGAAGACATTCTCCAGATCGGCGCGAAGAAAGCCCGCAGTGTCGCCACACCGTTCCTCAACGAGCTGCGTGAAGCGGTCGGCCTGCGCTCTTTCGTCAATCAGACGCAAGCCGCCACGACCACCAAAAAGAAAGCCGCAAAGGCCGCACGTTTCGTCAGCTTCCGTGAAGACGACGGCAGTTTTCGCTTCCGTCTGCTGGCGGCAGACGGCGAGCAATTGCTGCTGTCGCGCAACTTTGCCGACGGTAAAACCGCTGGCGCGGTGACCAAGCAGCTGCAAACGGGTCAGGAACTGGACCTGCGTAGCGAAGACCTGAGCTTCAGCGTCTGGCTGGAAGGTGAGTGCGTGGCGGATAGCCCGGTATTCGCCGACGGCGCTGCGCGTGATGCGGCCATCGAGGCTTTGCGGATCGCTCTGAGTCCTTCTCAGGACTAATCAGGGGCCAGCCCGACTAAGGGTTGATTGCCATTCTCAAGGGTCGTCGCTACAGTGACGGCCCGTTTTTGTTGTCCTTGCCAGCGAATTATGACGCCCCTAGAACGATATCAAGCTGATCTGAAACGCCCGGAATTCTTCCATGACGCCGCCCAGGAAACTGCGGTGCGTCATTTGCAGCGCTTGTACGACGATCTGGTCGCCGCCTCGCAGAGCAAGCCGGGCCTGTTCGGCAAACTGTTTGGCAAAAAAGACCAGGCACCGGTCAAGGGTCTGTACTTCTGGGGCGGCGTTGGCCGCGGCAAGACCTACCTGGTCGATACCTTCTTCGAAGCCCTGCCGTTCAAGGAAAAGGTCCGCACTCACTTCCACCGCTTCATGAAGCGCGTGCACGAAGAGATGAAAACTCTGCCGGGCGAGAAAAACCCGCTGACCATCATCGCCAAGCGTTTCTCCGACGAAGCGCGGGTGATCTGTTTCGATGAGTTCTTCGTGTCCGACATTACCGACGCGATGATCCTCGGCACGCTGATGGAAGAGCTGTTCAAGAATGGCGTGACCCTGGTTGCCACCTCGAACATCGTCCCGGACGGCCTGTACAAGGATGGCCTGCAACGCGCACGCTTCCTGCCGGCTATCGCGCTGATCAAGCAGAACACCGACATCGTCAACGTCGACAGCGGCGTCGATTATCGCCTGCGTCACCTCGAACAGGCCGAGCTGTTCCACTTTCCACTGGACGCTGAGGCCAACGAAAGCCTGCGCAAGAGCTTCCAGGCGCTGACGCCGGATTGCACTATGGCTGTCGAAAACGATGTGCTGATGATCGAAAACCGCGAAATCCGTGCCCTGCGCACCTGTGAAGACGTGGCCTGGTTCGACTTTCGCGAACTCTGCGACGGCCCACGCAGCCAGAACGACTACATCGAACTCGGCAAGATTTTCCATGCCGTGCTGATCAGCGGCGTCGAACAGATGACTGTCACCACCGACGACATCGCCCGACGCTTTATCAACATGGTCGACGAGTTCTACGACCGTAACGTCAAACTGATCATTTCCGCCGAAGTCGAGCTCAAAGACCTCTACACCGGCGGCCGTCTGAACTTCGAGTTCCAGCGCACCCTCAGCCGGCTGCTGGAAATGCAGTCCCACGAGTTCCTGTCGCGGGCGCACAAGCCGTAGGATATTTCGGAAAATAAAAAAGGGTCTGCATTGCAGGCCCTTTTCTGTTGCTGAAGATCAAAAGATCGCAGCCTGCGGCAGCTCCTACAGGGTCATGTCCTACACCGCGTAGGAGCTGCCGAAGGCTGCGATCTTTATCGATCTCCTATGCGCCGAAGAAGCGTGGTGGTGTGGTGCGATCTCCTATGCGCCGAAGAAGCGTGGTGGTGCGACTGCGCTTTCCTATGCCGCCTGCTGAAACTGCTGCCGATACTGATTCGGCGACAGTTCGGTGTGCTGGCGGAACAGTCGGGCGAAGAAGCTCGCATCGTCGTAGCCGACTTCATAGCTGATGGTCTTGATGCTTTTGCGGCTGGCGGAAAGCAGGCCCTTGGCGGTTTCGATGCGCAGGCGTTGCAGGTAGTGCAGCGGCTTGTCGCCGGTGGCGGTCTGGAAGCGGCGCATGAAGTTGCGGATGCTCATGCCGTGTTCGCGGGCGACGTCTTCGAAGCGGAACTTGTCGGCGAAGTGTTCTTCGAGCCAGTGCTGGATCTGCAGGATGATCACGTCCTGGTGCAGTTTCTGTCCGCCGAAGCCGATCCGGCCCGGCGAATAGCTGCGCTGCACTTCATAGAGAATGTCGCGGGCCACGGCCTGGGCGACGTTGGCGCCACAGAAACGCTCGATCAGGTAGATGTAGAGGTCACAGGCCGAGGTGGTGCCGCCGGCGCAGTACAGGTTGTCGGCGTCGGTCAGGTGTTTGTCCTGATTGAGCTGGACCTTGGGGAAGCGTTCGCTGAAGGCATTGAAGAAACGCCAGTAGGTGGTCGCTTCCTTGCCGTCGAGCAGACCGGCCTCGGCGAGCCAGAACACCCCGGTGGCTTCGCCGCAGAGCACCGCGCCGCGTTTATGTTGCTCGCGCAGCCATGGCAATACTTGTGGATAGCGCTGGCAGAGGGTTTCGAAATCGTCCCAGAAGGCCGGGAGGATGATCACGTCGGTGTTTTCCAGGCCGCCGTCCACCGGCAGGATCACGTCACTGAAGCTGCACACCGGTTGTCCGTCAGGGCTGACCAGACGGGTTTCGAAGGCCGGAGTCAGGCCGTGACCGAGTTGTTTGCCATAACGCAAGCTGGCCAGATGGAAGAAATCCTTGGCTTGCATCAGGGTGGAAGCGAAAACCCGGTCGATAGCCAGGATGCTGACGCGCCGCAGGGGCGTGGAGAGCTGGATAGACATAAATTCAATTATTCTTATAGGGGAAAGTGGTCACCAAACGGCTGGATCGTCTTATTTTTTGTCGTATGTGTCCAGTGTCCTGTATCGAATCGCGGGCTTAGGCTCTGAGGACCAATCCCGACTAACAATAATTACAGGTGCCCGCATGATCCCCAGAACCTTGTTCAGTTCCGAGCACGAACTGTTTCGCGACAGCGTGCGCACGTTTCTCGAGAAAGAGGCTGTACCGTTCCACGGGCAATGGGAAAAACAGGGGTACATCGACCGCAAACTGTGGAACAAGGCGGGGGAGGCGGGGATGCTCTGCTCGCATCTGCCGGAAGAATACGGTGGCCTCGGGGCGGATTTTCTCTATAGCGCGGTGGTGATCGAGGAGGTCGGGCGTCTGGGTTTGACCGGCATCGGTTTTTCCCTGCACTCGGACATCGTCGCGCCGTACATCCTGCATTACGGCAGTGAAGCGCTGAAGCACAAGTACCTGCCGAAGCTGGTCTCGGGGGAGATGGTCACGGCCATCGCGATGACCGAGCCGGGCGCCGGTTCCGACCTGCAAGGGGTGAAAACCACGGCGGTGCTGGACGGTGACGAGTACGTGATCAATGGCTCGAAAACCTTCATTACCAACGGCTTTCTCGCCGATCTGGTGATTGTCGTGGCCAAGACCGACCCGAAAGCCGGCGCCAAGGGTACCAGTCTGTTCCTGGTGGAAGCGGACACGCCGGGCTTCGCCAAGGGCAAGCGTCTGGAAAAAGTCGGGATGAAGGCCCAGGACACTTCCGAGCTGTTCTTCCAGGACGTCCGTGTGCCCAAGGAGAACCTGCTGGGGCAGGCCGGGATGGGCTTCGCCTATCTGATGCAGGAATTGCCTCAGGAGCGCCTGACGGTCGCCATAGGCGGCCTGGCGTCGGCCGAGGCGGCATTGCAGTGGACGCTGGAGTACACCCGCGAACGCAAGGCGTTCGGCAAGGCGATCGCCGACTTCCAGAACACCCGCTTCAAGCTGGCCGAGATGGCCACGGAAATCCAGATCGGCCGGGTCTTTGTCGATCGCTGCCTGGAGTTGCATCTGCAAGGCAAGCTGGACGTGCCGACGGCGGCAATGGCCAAGTATTGGGGTACCGACCTGCAATGCAAGGTGCTCGACGAGTGCGTGCAGTTGCACGGCGGTTACGGCTTCATGTGGGAATACCCGATCGCCCGCGCCTGGGCGGATGCGCGGGTGCAGCGGATCTATGCGGGGACCAATGAGATCATGAAGGAGATTATTGCGCGGTCGCTTTGATCAATCTGCGGTGCCTGAAAAAAGATCGCAGCCTTCGGCAGCTCCTACAGGTGTACATCCGTAGGAGCTGCCGCAGGCTGCGATCTTTTCGGGAACGCCGAAAATTACGGCGCCGGGTTCGGATGATCCTTGTGAATCGCCTCGATCCCCGCCAGCACTTCACCGGACAACTTCAGCTCGAAGCTCGCCAGATTGCTCTCGAGTTGTTCGAGGGTGGTGGCGCCGATGATATTGCTGGTCACGAATGGCTGCTGCGTCACATAGGCCAGGGCCATCTGCGCCGGATCCAGGCCGTGTTCGCGGGCCAGTGCAACGTAACGGCTGCACGCAGCTTCTGACTGTGGGTTGAAATAGCGGCTGAAGCGGCTGTAGAGACTCAGGCGGCCTTTGGCCGGGCGAGCCCCACCTTCGTACTTGCCCGAGAGAAAACCGAACGCCAGCGGCGAATAAGCCAGCAACCCGCACTGTTCGCGGATAGCGATTTCCGCCAGGCCGACTTCGAAGCTGCGGTTGAGCAGGTTGTAGGGGTTCTGGATCGACACCGCCCGTGGCCAGCCGCGGCTTTCAGCCAGGGCGAGGAACTTCATGGTGCCCCACGGGGTTTCGTTGGACAGGCCGATATGACGGATTTTGCCGGCCTTGACCTGCTCGTCCAGTGCTTCAAGGGTTTCTTCCAGTGGCGTGAAATCCTCGTCGGCCTTGTGCGTGTAGCCGAGCTGGCCGAAGAAATTGGTACTGCGCTCCGGCCAGTGCAGCTGGTACAGGTCGATCCATTCGGTCTGCAGGCGTTTGAGGCTGGCGTCCAACGCTTCGACGATGTGCTTGCGGTTGTGCTTGAGCTGGCCGTCGCGAATATAATCGATGGTGTTGCCGGGGCCGGCGATCTTGCTCGCCAGTACCCAGTCGGCGCGATCACCACGGGTCTTGAACCAGTTTCCGAGATAACGTTCGGTGCTGGCGTAGGTTTCGGCTTTCGGCGGCACCGGATACATTTCGGCGGTATCGATGAAATTGATCCCGGCGCTCTTGGCCCGTTCGATCTGGGCGAAGGCCTCTGCCTCGCTGTTTTGCTCGCCCCAGGTCATGGTCCCGAGGCAGATGGCGCTCACATTCAGATCGGTTCTGCCTAGCTGGCGATAGTCCATCGGGTGCTCCCTTGGCAAAACATTCATAAAAGCAGGTTGAAAATTTTTTCGCAATCTGCATAATTGCGCACCTCTTTCTGCAGTGGAAGTGATGCGCCGCCTGCCGAAGAATCTTGCCGTTGAACGGACGCGCTGACCCGAGCCCCCGATAGCGTCTGTATCCGGCTGCCTTTGACTTGTCAAAGTACGCACTATTCAGTAAGATCCGCCGTCTAATTTATCAGGGCGGCCCCTGAGGCTATAAAGAATGAAAACTTTTACTGCTAAACCGGAAACAGTAAAGCGCGACTGGTTCATCGTCGACGCTGCTGGTCAGACCCTGGGTCGTCTGGCCACCGAAATCGCGAGCCGCCTGCGTGGCAAGCACAAGCCTGAGTACACTCCGCACGTTGACACCGGTGACTACATCGTCGTGATCAACGCTGAGCAAGTACGTGTCACTGGCGCCAAGTTCACTGACAAAATGTACTACTCTCACTCCGGTTTCCCGGGCGGGATTAAGTCGATCAACTTCGAAAAGCTGATCGCCAAAGCTCCTGAACGCGTGATCGAGACCGCGGTTAAAGGCATGCTGCCTAAGAACCCGTTGGGTCGCGACATGTACCGTAAGCTGAAAGTCTATGCGGGCGCTGTACACCCTCATACTGCTCAGCAGCCCCAAGAACTGAAGTTTTAACGGAATAGTTCATTATGTCGGCGACTCAAAATTACGGCACTGGCCGTCGCAAGACTGCAACCGCACGCGTTTTCCTGCGTCCGGGCACTGGTAACATCTCCATCAACAACCGCACCCTGGAAAATTTCTTCGGTCGCGAAACTGCCCGCATGGTAGTTCGCCAGCCGCTGGAATTGACTGAGACTGTCGAGAAATTCGACATCTACGTCACCGTGATCGGTGGTGGTGTAAGTGGTCAAGCTGGCGCAATCCGCCACGGTATCACTCGCGCTCTGATGCAGTACGACGAAACTCTGCGCGGTGCTCTGCGCAAAGCTGGCTTCGTTACTCGTGATGCACGTGAAGTTGAACGTAAGAAAGTTGGTCTGCGTAAAGCGCGTAAGCGTCCGCAGTACTCGAAGCGTTAATTCGCTTTTACGTTCAAAAGCGCCCAGTTTCCTCACGGAGCTGGGCGTTTTTTATGGGCGATAGTTTTAGCTGTGACAACTTGCCACATCCTCCGCCCCCTGCATTACAAGGCTTCACGCTGGAGTGGGATGGTAATTACCTTGTCAGAGTAGGGGCTTTTCATTACCATTCGGCAAAATTTTTATAAGTTCAGATTTTTACTTAGTAGATGCCTGATTTAACAGGCCACAAAGCTGATGGGAGAGGACTGAATGAGCAATGACGGCGTGAATGCAGGCCGGCGTCGCTTCTTGGTAGCAGCCACATCCGTGGTGGGTGCTGCAGGAGCGGTGGGGGCTGCGGTCCCGTTCGTGGGGTCATGGTTTCCCAGTGCCAAGGCGAAAGCCGCAGGTGCACCGGTGAAAGTGAATGTCAGCAAGATTGAGCCAGGTCAGCAGATGATTGCTGAGTGGCGCGGTCAGCCGGTGTTCATTGTCCGCCGTACGGAGGAAATCCTGGGGAATCTTAAGAAGATCGAGGGGAAGCTTGCTGACCCTGACTCCAAGAACTCGGACCAACCGACTTATGTCGACCCGGTAGTGCGTTCGATCAAACCAGAAATTCTGCTGCTGATCGGAATTTGCACACACCTGGGCTGTTCGCCGACCTTCCGTCCAGAAGTGGCTCCTGCGGATCTGGGCGCGGACTGGGTAGGGGGTTATTTCTGCCCTTGCCACGGTTCCCACTACGATCTGGCTGGCCGCGTCTACAAGTCGCAACCTGCGCCTTTGAACCTGCCAGTTCCCCCGCATTCCTATGAGTCGAACGACATCATTGTCGTTGGCGTCGATACGGAGAAAGCGTGATGAGCAAGTTCATGGATTGGGTTGATGCGCGCTTTCCCGCCACCAAAATGTGGGAAGACCATCTCAGTAAGTACTACGCCCCGAAGAACTTCAACTTCTTCTATTTCTTTGGCTCCCTGGCACTGCTGGTGCTGGTTAACCAGATCGTTACCGGTGTCTGGCTGACCATGAGCTACACCCCGTCGGCGGAAGAAGCTTTCGCTTCCGTCGAATACATCATGCGCGACGTCGAGTACGGCTCGATCCTGCGTCTGCTGCACTCCACCGGCGCCTCGGCGTTCTTCATCGTGGTCTATCTGCACATGTTCCGTGGCTTGCTCTACGGTTCGTATCAGAAGCCGCGTGAGCTGGTGTGGGTGTTCGGCATGCTGATCTACCTGGCGCTGATGGCTGAAGCCTTCATGGGCTACCTGCTGCCGTGGGGCCAGATGTCCTACTGGGGTGCCCAGGTGATCATCTCGCTGTTCGGTGCGATCCCGGTCATCGGCAACGACCTGACCCAGTGGATCCGTGGTGACTACCTGATTTCGGGTATTACCCTGAACCGCTTCTTCGCCCTGCACGTAGTCGCCTTGCCGATCGTGATTCTCGGCCTGGTGGTGCTGCACGTCCTGGCGCTGCACGAAGTCGGTTCGAACAACCCGGACGGCGTGGACATCAAGAAACATAAAGACGAAAACGGCGTGCCGCTGGATGGCATTCCTTTCCATCCGTACTACACCGTGAAAGATATCGTCGGCGTGGTGGTGTTCCTGTTCGTCTTCTGCTCGATCGTGTTCTTCTTCCCGGAAATGGGCGGCTACTTCCTTGAGAAGCCGAACTTTGAAGTGGCGAACGCCTTCAAGACCCCGGAACACATTGCACCGGTCTGGTACTTCACACCGTTCTACGCGATCTTGCGTGCGATTCCGGACAAGCTCCTGGGTGTTATCGCCATGGGTGGCGCGATTGCCGTGCTGTTCGTCCTGCCCTGGCTTGACCGTAGTCCGGTCAAATCCATGCGCTACAAAGGCTGGCTGAGCAAGATCTGGCTCTGGGTGTTCTGCATCTCGTTCGTGATTCTGGGTGTGCTGGGTGTTCTGGCGCCGACCCCGGCCCGTACGCTGCTGTCGCAGGTATGTACCTTCCTGTACTTCGCCTACTTCATTCTGATGCCGTTCTACACCAGGCTCGAGAAGACCAAACCGGTTCCGGAAAGGGTGACTGGCTGATGAAAAAGCTATTTGCTGTACTGATTCTTGCCGCTATGCCTGTATTGTCCTTCGGGGCCGAGCACGGTGGTCCTGAGCTGGAAAAGGTCGATATCGACGTCTCCGACAAGGCAGCGATGCAGGATGGTGCGCGCACATTCGCCAACTATTGCATGGGCTGTCACAGCGCCAAGTTCCAGCGCTATGAGCGCGTTGCCGACGATCTGGGTATTCCCCATGATCTGATGCTCAAGAACCTGGTGTTCACCGGCGCCAAGATCGGCGACCACATGAGCATCGGCATGCAGTCTGCCGACGCCAAGACCTGGTTCGGTGCGGCTCCGCCGGACCTGACTCTGGTAGCTCGTGTTCGTGGTACGGATTGGCTCTACGGCTACCTGCGGTCTTTCTACGAAGATCCGTCTCGTCCTTATGGTGTGAACAACAAGGTATTCCCGAACGTCGGTATGCCTAACGTTCTGGTCGGCCTGCAAGGTCGTCAGGTGATAGGCTGCAAACAAGTTCAAATCGTCGAAGACGGTAAAAAGCAATTCGATCCACTGACTGGCACGGCTTTGACTCACGAAGCCTGCGATCAGATGACCGTGTTGCCGAAAACCGGTACGCTGAACGAAGAGCAGTTCGACGAGAAGGTCAAGAATCTGGTGACCTTCCTGGCCTACTCGGCCAACCCGGTGAAGCTGCAGCATCAGCGCATCGGTACCTACGTGTTGCTGTACCTGGCCTTCTTCTTCGTATTCGCTTATCTGCTCAAGCGCGAATACTGGAAGGATGTTCATTGATTAAGTTGTAAGCAATTGCTGTTAATCGTGCGCGCCCAAGGGCGTCTCTGAAAGTGTAACGAGTCTGGATCTCCAGGCGTTACGGGAGGCGTCCTCTGGGCGCGCTCGTTTTTCCGCTCCCGATAATTTCAACAAGCGAGGAGGACCGCCATGGGCGTGACCAATCGGTTGGCCTGTTACTCCGACCCCGCCGACCACTATTCCCACCGAGTACGCATCGTGCTCGCAGAGAAGGGTGTCAGCGCCGAGATCATCAGCGTGGAGGTGGGTCGTCATCCACCGAAACTGATCGAAGTGAACCCTTACGGCAGCTTGCCCACCCTGGTCGATCGTGACCTGGCGTTGTGGGAGTCAACCGTGGTGATGGAATATCTGGATGAGCGTTACCCGCATCCACCCTTGCTGCCGGTGTATCCGGTGGCGCGTGCCAATAGCCGTCTGCTGATTCATCGCATTCAGCGTGACTGGTGTGGGCTGGTGGATCTGATTCTGGATTCGCGCAGCAAAGAAGCCGCTCGCGTACAGGCTCGTAAAGAACTGCGCGAAAGCCTCACCGGTGTTTCGCCGCTGTTCGCCGACAAGCCGTTTTTCCTCAGTGAGGAACAAAGCCTGGTCGATTGCTGCCTATTGCCAATACTCTGGCGTTTGCCGATTCTAGGTATTGAATTGCCGCGGCCGGCCAAGCCGCTGCTTGATTATATGGAGCGCCAGTTTGCGCGTGAGGCTTTCCAGGCGAGTCTGTCTGGTGTCGAACGCGATATGCGCTAAAAAGCTTAAGGAGCCGCTATGAACTCCAGTCGACCTTATCTGGTCCGTGCGCTCTATGAGTGGATTGTTGACAACGATTGCACCCCGCACATGCTGGTCAATTCCGAGTACCCGTCGGTGCAGGTGCCGCAGGGCTTTGCCAGTGACGGCCAGATTGTCCTGAATGTATCACCCAGTGCTGTGCGGCATTTGCACATGGATAACGATGCAGTCAGCTTCGAAGGGCGTTTCGGCGGTGTGCCGCATACGCTGTACGTGCCTATAGCTGCGATCCTTGGTATTTATGCCCGGGAGAATGGCCAGGGTATGGTCTTCGATCTGGAGTCTTCCCTGGAAGACGATGAGGACGTCGAGCCTGATGACGACGTTCCGCCACCCGATAACGAGCCGCCGCGTCCAACCGGCCGGCCGAGTTTGAAAGTGGTCAAATAACAAAAAAGGCGATCCGCAAGGATCGCCTTTTTTGTTACGTAGGAGCTGCCGAAGGCTGCGATCTTTTGATCTTGATCTTGATCTTGAAAAGCAAAGTCAAAAGATCTCAGCCCGCGGCGCCTACAGAGTGCATCTCAGTCGATGTACTCGAACAGTTTGACGATCTTCTGCACGCCGGAAACGCCCTGCACCAGACTGGTGGCCTGGACGGCTTCCTGTTTGGTCACCAGCCCCAACAGATAGACGATGCCATTCTCGGTCACGACCTTGATGCGCGAGCCGGGGATGTTGGCGTCGGCGAGCATCTGGGTCTTGATCTTGGTGGTCAGCCAGGTGTCGTTCTGCCGCGCCAGGAGCGAGGAGGGCGGGATGACCTGCAGTTCGTTATGCACCTTCTTCACGCGCTGGACAGCGCTCGCAACCTGTTCGGCCTGGGCCTTGAGGTCGGCGCGCGGTGTCTGTCCGGCGAGCAGAACGATGCCGTTGAAGCTGGTGATGACGATATGCGAGTTTTTGTCCAGGTCCGGATTGGCCTTGGAGATATTCACGCCAGCCTTGGTTTCGATCAAAGAATCGTCGATCGTGCTGCCGAAAGTGCGGGTGCCGCGGTCGTCATCAATGGGTTTTTCGCGGCTGGCAGTAACTACCGAGGTGCAGCCGCTGATGCTCAGGCACAGAGTCAAGGCCAGTAGGCCAAGGCGATTAGGGGTCATTCTTCACTCCCGAACAGTTGGCTGTCGATCAAGTCGCAAAGGCAGTGGATCGTCAGCAGGTGGACTTCTTGAATACGTGCAGTGACATTGGCCGGTACGCGGATTTCGACGTCTTCGGGCAACAGCAACGAAGCCATGCCGCCGCCATCGCGTCCAGTCAATGCTACGACAATCATTTCGCGATCATGTGCGGCCTGGATCGCTTGAATAATGTTCGCCGAGTTGCCGCTGGTAGAAATCGCCAGCAAAACATCGCCGGGTTGGCCGAGGGCGCGGATCTGTTTCGAGAAGATTTCGTTGTAGCTGTAGTCGTTGGCGATCGAGGTGATCGTCGAGCTGTCGGTGGTCAGCGCGATGGCTGGCAGGCTCGGGCGCTCGCGCTCGAAGCGGTTGAGCAGCTCGGAAGAGAAATGCTGTGCGTCGCCGGCGGAGCCGCCATTACCGCACGAGAGCATTTTGCCTTCGTTGAGCAGGGCGTTGACCATCACCTGGCTGGCTTGCTCGATGTGCGGTGCAAGTACGTCCATCGCCTGTTGCTTGGTATCGATACTGGCCTGAAAAAGCTGGCGAATTCGGGATTGCATGTCCATCTGTGTGACCTTAAGTGGCGCGGCTTTCCGGCACATGAAAGTGCAGCCCGCAAAGCAAAGAGCAAAATGGTTGAGTGAAAATGACCGGCTCGGCTTGAGCGCTTCGATCAACTGTCAAAGGCATTCCGTAGCCAGTTCAAATGAGATGCTGTACCCGTGGCGCTGTCTATGGCGACCACATCGAAACGGCAGGGGTAGTCGGCCCAGCGTGACTCGCGCTGCAGAAAATACTGCGCGGCGAGTATCAGCTTCTGGCGCTTGCGGGCATCGATGCTGCCGAGTGCGCCGCCCCATTGCGTGTGTTGTCGGTAACGGACTTCGACGAATACTACTGTATCGCCATCAAGCATGACCAGATCAAGCTCGCCGCGTTTGCACAACCAGTTCTGCGCCAGCAGGCGCAAACCCTGTTGCTGGAGATGCTTGAGCGCCTGGCTTTCCGCATCTCGACCGCTTTGCTGGCGTGACCTGTCGGGCATCAGTGCGGGGTATCGGGCAGGCGTTGAACCTGGCCACTGACGAACTCGGCCCAAGGCAGTTGGCGCTGGATCCGTTGGGTCTGGCCCATGCTCAAGCTGCCTGACAGACCTTCGATGCGGCTGTCTGGCAGTGCCTTGAGCTGACCCAGGCGCGGCGCCAGGCGATAGGCATCGACGCCCATGGCGTACAGGCGACCCAGGCTGCCGCCGGCTTGTGGCCATTGTGCAGTCACTTCCTTGCGCAGCGGATCGTTGGGATCCAGCAGCCATGGCGTTTCACAGAAGCGCACGCCATTCATGTCGTTGTACTGGTTCTGATCGCCGCTGGCACTGAACACGTGGGAGGTGGCATAAACCGGCACATCGCCTGCGTACTGGAAATTCAGCGTCGGTTTGATCTGCTGCGCCTGTTGTGGGGTCGCGGCGAGGAACAGGAATTCGATGTCCTGGCGACGTGAAGGCTGTGCGGCGACTTGCGAGCCAACGGTGCTCTGCAGGGTTTTGGCGCGGCCTTCGCTCTGGCGCAGCTGGAACAGATTGGCGATCTGCTGGGCCAGGGCCACTGGTTGGTCCACACGCTCGACACCGATCACGGTGCCGCCGTTGGCTTCCCAGTCCTGACGGAAGGCCTTGAGTATGCGATCGCCCCATTCGCCTTTAGGGACCATGGCGGCGGCGCGTTGCAGGCCGTCGGCACGGGCGCGGCGCGACACTTCGCGGGCTTCGTCTTCGGCGGAAAGGCCGAACTGAAACAGTTGCGCCGGGCCCTGGTTGCCTTCGCTGTAGTTCAGGGCGAGGGTGGTAATCGGCAGTTGCGGGCGGGCACTGAGTTGTTTGACCAGTGGTTTTTCCAGCGGGCCGATCACCAGTTGCACGCCGTCGGCCTGGGCCTTGCGATAGAACTCGTCCAGGGAAGTCAGGCGCGAGCTGTCATAGAACTCGATGCTCGGTGGCTTCTGCCCGGCTTGCTGGGCCTGGTAGTGAGCAGCCATGAAACCTTCGCGCAGGGCTTTGGCCACCGAGGCCAAAGGACCTTCCTGAGGCAGCAGCAAGGCGATCTTGCTAATCGGTTGGCTGGCCAGTTGCTTGAGCTGGGTCAGCGGTAGCGGCAGTTGAATGGCGGCCGGGTGTTTCGGGTTCTGGGCTATCCAGCTGTCGATAGCGGCCTGTTGCTGTTCCAGGGTGCCGGCGGTTTTGACCGCCAGCGCCAGGCTCAACCAGCCACCGAGATCATCCTCGCTGGTGGGTTGCAATTGATCGGTGGGCAGGGAGGCAATCAATGTCCAGATCGCTTCATGGTTCTTGCTGGCGGCGTCACCGCTGAGCAGCGGAGCAATGAAGATGCGCTCCCGTGCGGCGGCCAGGGTCTGGCCATCGGCCTCAAGCGCCAGGGCATGAACAGTGCCGGTGCGGACCTGTTGCTCTTCCGGCATTTCACCCAGACGCTGCAGGCTCGGATGGCTCAAGGCGCTCAGCGCCGCTTTGGGCTGGTTGCGGGCCATGGCCAGTTCGGCCGCCAGCGTGCTGGCGAAGACCTGTTGGCCGGGCTTGAGTTGTTCCAGCGGGACTTGCGCAAGGATCTGCGCGGCCTGGCCGGGATTGTTCTGGCGGTAGGCCAGGTCCGCCGCGCTCAGACGCAGCAACGCCGCTTTCTCCGGCGTTTTGCTGGTGGCGGCCTGTTCGAGCAGTTGCTCGATACTGGCATCCGGAGTCCGTGGGAGTTCGCCAAGGCTGGACGAGGGCGAGCTGGCGCACGCCACCAATAGGGCAGCGAGGCAGAGGGCAGAGAACAGCCGCAGGCAAGCGATCATGTAATTGTTCCTGATACTCGATCAAATTAGCGGGGAATTGTACCCAAGCACTGGCCGGGGCGCGATGTTACTGGCGTCAAACTGGCTATTTAGCTGGTGCAAATGTTGCGGCGCATCGCAAAAGGCTGAAAAACGCGGCAATACAGTGCGTCTGTAACGCGCATTCGCAGGGCCTCTACGCGTTACAATGGCGCCTTTTACCGATCACGAGGTGTGCGCTTTGACTGCTCCAGGTGCTTTGAATTCCGCTGCTGGCTCGCTTTATGTGGTGGCGACGCCCATCGGCAACCTGGACGACATCAGTGCGCGGGCGCTGAAAATACTACGTGAGGTGGCGTTGATCGCCGCCGAAGATACGCGTCATTCCCTGCGTTTGCTGCAGCACTTCGGTATTTCGACTCCGCTGGCGGCCTGCCATGAGCACAATGAGCGCGACGAGGGCAGCCGCTTTATCACCCGATTGCTGGCGGGTGATAACCTGGCGCTGATCTCCGACGCGGGCACCCCGTTGATTTCCGATCCTGGCTACCATCTGGTTCGTCAGGCCCGTGCCGCGGGGATCAATGTCGTTCCGGTTCCGGGGGCCTGTGCGCTGATTGCTGCACTGTCCGCGGCAGGTTTGCCGTCCGATCGTTTTATCTTCGAAGGCTTTCTGCCCGCCAAGGCGGTGGGGCGCCGGGCCCGTCTGGAGCTATTAAAAGAAGAGCCGCGCACACTGATCTTCTACGAAGCTCCGCACCGGATTCTTGAATGTCTGCAGGATCTGGAGCTGGTGTTCGGTGCCGAGCGCCCGGCTTTGCTGGCCCGAGAGTTGACCAAGACTTTCGAAACGCTCAAGGGATTGCCGCTGGCGCAGCTACGGGCTTTTGTCGAGGGAGACAGCAATCAGCAGCGTGGCGAGTGCGTGGTACTGGTCGCCGGCTGGTCCCCGCCCCAAACCGACGAGGTGGTCAGTAGCGAGGCGATGCGCATTCTCGATCTGCTGCTCAAGGAGATGCCGCTTAAACGAGCTACGGCACTGGCGGCGGAAATTACTGGCGAGCGGAAAAATGTCTTGTATCAGGTTGCCCTGGACAAGCAGAAAGGTGAGTAGCCTGCGGGCTGCGGGGTGGCGAAAGGCGTTTAGCACTTGTTCTTCGGCTGTTCTGCCGTTAATCTTCGCCGCGGAGAGTCGATTGGACAGTCGCTGCCTTCTATGAAAATTAGAGGGGGGAGGAAAGTCCGGGCTCCATAGGGCGGAGTGCCAGGTAATGCCTGGGAGGCGTGAGCCTACGGAAAGTGCCACAGAAAATAACCGCCTAAGCACTTCGGTGCCGGTAAGGGTGAAAAGGTGCGGTAAGAGCGCACCGCACGACTGGCAACAGTTCGTGGCTAGGTAAACCCCACTCGGAGCAAGACCAAATAGGGTTCCAAGGCGTGGCCCGCGCTGGAACCGGGTAGGTTGCTAAAGATGTCCAGTGATGGCCATCGTAGACGAATGACTGTCCTCGACAGAACCCGGCTTACAGATCGACTCTCCACCTTTTTCCTCCCGCCCGCGTCGCTGACGACGGGGCGTTTGCAAAACTGATATCTCCCTGCTTGACTCACTGGCGGCAGGGATCTGTAATACCCATTACCCTCCCTGCTTGAATCAATAGCAGAAGCAATTTTGTAATACCGAAAAAATCTTACTCTTAATAAATCACTTTAACTTCGGCTCGTAGCTTTCTGGCTCGGTTGAAGTTCGCGAGCCGCTGCGTCCGCCAAATTCTTGCTACTCCCTCTTTATAGCCTCCTAAATCTCAGTTCTGTAAGGCTTTTCGTTGAAACCGCGCCTTGACGGTGCGGTGGACGCATTCCTATAGTGTGCACAAGTGGCGAAAAGTGGCATGAAGTGGGTTTTTTGAACGAAAAACGCTAAAATTTGGAGAAACGCAGAAGTGTTTCGCGGAGCTAACGCTATCAGCCTCGATGCAAAGGGTCGGCTTGCCATGCCGAGCCGGTATCGCGACGAGCTGGTTTCGCGCAGTGCTGGCCAATTAATTGTCACCATTGATGCCGTTGACCCTTGTTTGTGTGTTTATCCCCTCGATGAGTGGGAGTTGATTGAAACCAAGCTACGCGCACTGCCTTCGCTACGCGAAGAAAACCGTCGTTTGCAACGTTTACTGATCGGCAATGCCGTCGACCTCGAGCTCGATGGCAGCGGTCGTTTTCTGGTTCCACCACGTCTGCGCGAGTACGCAAAACTCGATAAGCGCGCGATGCTGGTCGGCCAACTGAACAAGTTCCAATTATGGGACGAGGATGCCTGGGACGCAGTTTCTGCTGCGGACCTGGCTGCTATTCAACAACCGGGCGCCATGCCTGATGAACTGCGTGATTTGATCCTGTGACTATTGATAGCGGCTTTAACCACATCACCGTACTGCTTGACGAAGCCGTGGAGGCTCTCGCCGTACGCCCTGATGGCTGCTATCTGGACGGAACGTTCGGACGCGGCGGACACAGTCGCCTGATACTCAGCCAGCTCGGGCCCGATGGTCGGGTGCTGGGGTTCGACAAGGATCCTCAAGCGATTGCCACCGGGCAAGCGCTAGCGGCCGAAGACGGCCGCTTTGTCGTTGTACAGCGTAGCTTTGCCGAGCTGGGTTCGGAAATCGCCGAACGCGGTCTGGCCGGCAAGATCAACGGTGTTCTGCTGGACCTGGGCGTATCCTCGCCGCAGCTCGATGATCCGGAGCGCGGCTTCAGTTTCATGAATGATGGCCCGCTGGATATGCGCATGGACCCGAGTCGCGGGGTCAGTGCTGCCGAATTCATCGCCACGGCTCCCGCGGAAGAAATCGCCCGGGTGTTCAAGGAATACGGCGAAGAACGCTTCTCCGGACGCATGGCCCGGGCAGTCGTCGAGCGCCGTGTAATCAAGCCGTTCGAGCGCACCGGCGATCTGGCCGAAGTCCTGAAAGTCGCCAACCCGGCCTGGGAAAAGGGCAAGCATCCGGCGACCCGGGCGTTCCAGGGTTTGCGCATTCACGTCAATAATGAATTGGGCGATCTGGAAACCGGTCTCGAAGCCGCGCTGGAAGCCCTTGAAGTGGGCGGCCGTCTGGTGGTCATCAGCTTCCATTCGCTGGAAGACCGCATCGTCAAGTTGTTCATGCGTCGCCTGGTCAAAGGTGAGAGCGACAACCTGCCGCGCAACCTGCCCGTGCGCTTCGAAGCCTTCGTCCCGAAAATCAAGATTCATGGCAAGGCGCAGTTCGCCTCCGAAGCCGAACTCAAGGCCAATCCACGTTCGCGTAGCGCCGTCATGCGTGTCGCGGAGAAGCTGCGGTGAGCAAGCTCTTCGCCAAACCACTTCCAGGCGGGAGCTTTTTCATGCTGCTCCTGTTTATTGGCGTGCTGGTTTCCGCTATCGCGGTGTCATACAGCGCCCACTGGAACCGGCAGCTGCTCAATACCCTGTACGGCGAGTTGAGTGTGCGTGACAAGGCGCAAGCCGAGTGGGGCCGGCTGATTCTCGAGCAGAGTACCTGGACTGCCCACAGCCGAATCGAAGTGCTGGCGGCCGAGCAACTGAAGATGCGCATTCCTGGCGCAGCTGAAGTTCGGATGGTGGCGCCATGATGAAACTTGAAGGCGCCCTTTATCCTTGGCGTTTCCGTCTGGTGCTGGGTTTGCTGGCGGTGATGGTGGGTGCGATCGCCTGGCGCATCATCGATCTGCAGGTCGTGGACCGGGCCTTTCTCAAGGGGCAGGGCGACGCTCGCAGCATGCGGCATATTCCTATCCCTGCGCACCGCGGCTTGATTACCGATCGTAATGGCGAGCCGTTGGCTGTCAGCACCCCGGTGACCACCTTGTGGGGCAACGCCAGGGAAATGCAGCAGGCCAAGGACAAGTGGCCGGCGTTGGCCGCCGCGCTTGGGCAAGACCCTAAAATGCTGACCGAGCGCCTCGAGGCTCAGGCCACTAAAGAATTTATCTACCTGGTACGCGGCTTGACCCCGGAGCAGGGCCAGTTGGTGCTCGATCTGAAAGTGCCGGGTGTCTACGGCATCGAAGAGTTCCGGCGCTTCTATCCGGCAGGTGAAGTGACCGCGCACATGGTGGGCTTCACCGATATTGATGACCGCGGACGCGAAGGGGTCGAACTGGCCTACGATGAGTGGCTAGCCGGAGTGCCCGGCAAACGACAAGTCATCAAGGATCGGCGAGGCAGGCTGATCAAGGATGTCCAGGTCACCAAAAACGCCAAGGCCGGCAAGCCCTTGGCGTTGTCCATTGATCTGCGCCTGCAATATCTGGCCAACCGCGAACTGCGCAATGCCATCGTCGAGAACGGTGCCAAGGCCGGTAGCCTGGTGATCATGGATGTGAAGACCGGCGAGATCCTGGCCATGGTCAACCAGCCGACCTACAACCCGAATAACCGCCGCAACCTGCAACCGGCGGCGATGCGCAACCGCGCCATGATCGACGTGTTCGAACCAGGTTCGACCATGAAGGCGATTTCCATGAGCGCCGCCCTGGAAACCGGGCGCTGGAAACCGAGCGACACCGTCGAGGTTTATCCGGGCACTTTGCAGATCGGCAGATACACCATTCGTGACGTTTCCAAGTCCGAAGGGCCGGTGCTCGACCTGACCGGCATTTTGATCAATTCCAGTAACGTCGGCATGAGCAAGGTTGCCTTCGATGTCGGTGGTGAAAACATTTACCGTCTGATGCAGAAGGTCGGTCTCGGCCAGGACACGGGCCTGGCTTTTCCGGGTGAGCGCGTCGGCAACCTGCCGAACTACCGCGAATGGCGCAAGGCCGAAACGGCCACGCTGTCCTACGGCTACGGTTTGTCGGTCACCGCCATTCAGCTGGTCCACGCCTTCTCGGCACTGGCCAACCATGGCCGGATCGCACCGTTGACTCTGATCAAAGCCGATAAGCCTGCGCAAACCACTCAGGTGATTTCTGAGAACGTCGCCAAAACCATGCAAGGCATGTTGCAGCAAGTGATCGAGGCACCGCGCGGGGTGTTCCGCGCCCAGGTGCCGGCGTATCACGTAGCTGGCAAGAGTGGTACCGCACGCAAGACGTCGGTAGGCACCAAAGGCTATGCCGAAAATTCCTATCGTTCGCTGTTCGCAGGGTTCGGTCCCATGGACGATCCGCGTTACGCGATCGTGGTGGTCATCGACGAGCCGAGCAAGGCTGGCTACTACGGTGGCCTGGTCTCGGCACCGGTGTTCAGCAAAGTGATGTCCGGCACCCTGCGCCTGATGAACATCACCCCGGACAACCTGCCACCCGTGGAACAAGCCAATGCCACCCCCGGCAATTTAATTAAAGCCAATGGAGGGCGCGGCTGATGTCTCTTAGCCTGAACAAGATTTTTGCCCATGCTGGCCGTGATCTGTTGATTCGCGAGTTGACGCTCGACAGCCGCAATGTACGCGCCGGTGACCTGTTTCTCGCGGTCCCGGGCGGCAAGGTGGATGGTCGTACCCATATTGCCGATGCTTTGCAGCGCGGCGCGGCGGCGGTGGCCTATGAAGTCGAAGGCGCTACCGTTCTGCCCATCACCGATGTACCACTGATTCCGGTCAAGGGCCTGGCGGCACAGTTGTCGGATATCGCCGGTCGCTTTTACGGTGATCCGAGCCGTCACCTGAATATGATCGGGGTCACCGGCACCAACGGCAAAACCAGCGTCACCCAATTGGTCGCCCAGGCGCTGGACCTGCTCGGCCAGCATTGCGGCATCGTCGGGACCCTGGGCAGCGGCTTTTATGGTGCGCTGCAAAGCGGCCTGCACACCACGCCTAACCCGATCGCGGTGCAGGCGACCCTGGCCGACCTGAAAAAGGCCGGTGCCAAAGCCGTGGCGATGGAAGTCTCCTCTCATGGCCTGGATCAAGGTCGCGTCACCGCGCTGGCGTTCGATGTGGCCGTCATGACCAACCTGTCCCGCGATCATCTGGATTATCACGGGACCATGGAAGCTTACGCGGACGCCAAGGCCAAGCTGTTTGGTTGGGCTGACCTGAGCTGCCGGGTGATCAACCTCGACGACGTTTTCGGTCGGCAGCTGGCGGCTGAAAAACATGAATCACGGCTGATCAGCTACAGCCTGGAAGATTCCAGCGCCTACCTGTATTGCCGTGAAGCGAAGTTCGATGACGAGGGCGTGCGCGCCACTCTGGTCACGCCCCAGGGCGAACATCATTTGCGCAGCGCCTTGCTCGGTCGTTTCAACCTGAGCAACGTGCTGGCAGCGGTCGGCGCCTTGTTGGGCCTGGACTACGCGCTGGACGAAATCCTGCGGGTGCTGCCCAAACTCGAAGGTCCGGCCGGTCGCATGCAGCGTCTGGGCGGCGGTACGCAGCCACTGGTGGTGGTCGATTACGCCCACACCCCGGATGCACTGGAACAAGTCCTGAGCGCGCTGCGTCCCCATGCCAAGGGCAAATTGCTCTGCCTGTTCGGTTGCGGCGGTGATCGCGATCGCGGCAAGCGCCCGCTGATGGCCGAAGTGGTCGAGCGTCTGGCTGACGGTGTGCTGGTGACCGACGACAACCCGCGTAGCGAAGACCCAACGCAGATTTTCGACGATATCCGTACCGGCTTCATCGCCGCGGATAAGGTCAATTTCGTCGCCGGTCGCGGTCTCGCCATTGCCCAGTTGATTGCCAGCGCTTCGGCCGACGACGTGATCGTGCTGGCCGGCAAAGGTCACGAGGACTATCAGGAAATCAATGGCCAGCGTCATGACTTTTCCGATCTGGTCGAGGCCGACAGAGCCTTGACCGCGTGGGAGGTGGCCCATGCTTAAAGCCCTCAAATTGAGCGAGTTGAGCGGACCTTTGGCAGGTCGCCTGATCGCTGCCGATTGCAGCTTCGATGGCGTCAGTATCGACAGCCGCGCGATCAAGTCGGGGCAACTGTTTATCGCTTTGAGCGGTCCGCGTTTCGATGGCCATGACTATCTGAATGAGGTTGCCGCCAAAGGCGCGGTCGGCGCACTGGTCGAGCGTGAAGTGGCCGATTCGTCTCTGCCGCAATTGCTGGTGAAGGACACCCGTCAGGCCTTGGGTGAACTCGGTGCGTTGAATCGTGCTGCGTACAGTAATCCGCTCGCGGCCATCACCGGTTCCAGCGGCAAGACCACGGTCAAGGAAATGCTCGCAAGCATCCTGCGTACGCGCGGGCCTGTGCTGGCGACTCGAGGCAACCTGAATAACGACCTCGGCGTGCCGCTAACCTTGCTCGAACTGGCCCCGGAACACACCGCGGCAGTGATCGAACTCGGTGCTTCGCGAATCGGCGAGATTGCCTACACCGTGGGCATGACCAAGCCGCACGTGGCTGTAATCAACAACGCCGGGACCGCCCATGTCGGTGAGTTCGGCGGTCCGGAAAAAATCGTCGAAGCCAAGGGCGAGATTCTGGAGGGGCTGGATGCCGATGGCATCGCCGTTCTCAATCTCGACGACAAGGCTTTCGCCATCTGGGAGACCCGCGCTGGCGGTCGTCAGGTGCTGAGTTTCGCCCTGAACAATAGCGCTGCCGACTTCCATGCAACCGATCTGGATCGCGATGCACGCGGTTGCCTGGCGTTCAACCTGCACAGCCCGCAGGGTGTGGCGCGGGTGCAGTTGAATCTGCTCGGCAGTCACAACGTCGCCAATGCGCTGGCCGCGGCCGCCGCGGCTCATGCACTGGGCGTCTCGCTGTCTGGCATCGCCACCGGCCTGGGCGCGGTGCAACCGGTCAAGGGCCGGACCGTCGCGCAACTGGCAACCAATGGCATGCGCGTGATCGATGACACTTACAACGCAAACCCCACCTCTATGTGCGCCGCGATTGATATACTCGCCGGCTTTTCCGGACGCACCGTCCTGGTGCTCGGGGATATTGGCGAGTTGGGCGAGTGGGCGGAGCAGGGGCATCGCGATGTGGGCGAGTACGCCCGGGGCAAGGTTTCCGCACTTTACGCAGTCGGACCAATGATGGTTCACGCCGTGAACGCTTTCGGTCCACAGGCTTATCACTTCGCCACTCAGGCTGAACTGATCAAGGCGCTGGGCGCCGAGCAAGACACTAACACCACCATTTTGATCAAAGGCTCACGCAGCGCAGCGATGGAAAACATCGTTGCGGCTTTCTGCGCGACCAGTTTGGAGAAACATTAATGCTGCTGCTGCTGGCGGAGTACCTACAACAGTTCCACAAAGGCTTCGCGGTCTTCCAGTACCTGACCCTGCGCGGGATCCTCGGTGTGCTGACCGCGCTGTCGTTGTCGCTGTGCCTGGGGCCATGGATGATCCGCACCTTGCAGAGTCGCCAGATCGGTCAGTCGGTGCGTAACGATGGACCGCAATCGCATTTGTCCAAATCCGGTACGCCGACCATGGGCGGCGCGCTGATTCTTTCGGCGATCGGCATCAGCACGCTGCTGTGGGCGGACCTGAGCAACCGTTATGTCTGGGTGGTATTGCTGGTGACCCTGTTGTTCGGTGCGATCGGCTGGGTCGACGACTACCGCAAGGTGATCGAGAAGAACTCCCGTGGGCTGCCAAGCCGCTGGAAATATTTCTGGCAGTCGGTGTTTGGCCTCGGCGCGGCGATCTTTCTTTATATGACCGCGCCAAGCGCGGTTGAAACCACGCTGATCCTGCCAATGCTCAAAGACGTGACCGTTCCGCTGGGCGTCGGCTTCGTGGTGCTGACCTATTTCGTCATCGTCGGCTCGAGCAACGCGGTCAACCTGACCGACGGTCTCGATGGCCTGGCTATCATGCCGACGGTCATGGTCGGCGGTGGACTGGGGATCTTCTGCTACCTGTCGGGTAACGTGAAGTTCGCCGAATACCTGTTGATCCCTTATGTACCGGGCGCGGGCGAGCTGATTGTGTTCTGCGGCGCGCTGATCGGTGCCGGCCTGGGTTTTCTCTGGTTCAACACCTACCCGGCACAAGTCTTCATGGGCGACGTTGGCGCACTGGCGCTGGGCGCGGCCCTGGGCACCATTGCGGTGATCGTCCGGCAGGAAATCGTCCTGTTCATCATGGGCGGGGTGTTCGTGATGGAGACCCTGTCGGTGGTCATTCAAGTTGCTTCCTTCAAGTTGACCGGTCGCCGGGTGTTTCGTATGGCACCGATTCACCACCACTTTGAACTCAAGGGCTGGCCCGAGCCACGCGTGATCGTCCGCTTCTGGATTATCACCGTGATTCTCGTGTTGATCGGCCTTGCCACCCTGAAGCTGAGGTAGAACGAGTGTCTCTGATCGCTTCTGACCACTTCCGCATCGTTGTCGGCCTCGGCAAGAGCGGCATGTCCCTGGTTCGCTTCCTGGCGAAACGGGGTGTGTCGTTTGCTGTGGCCGATACGCGGGAAAATCCACCGGAGCTGGCCACGCTACGGCGTGACTATCCGCACGTGGAAGTGCGTTGTGGCGAGCTGGACGTCGAGTTCCTGTGCCGTGCCGACGAACTCTACGTGAGCCCCGGCCTGGCCCTGGCGACCCCGGCCTTGCAGGCGGCCGCCGTCCGTGGCGTGAAATTGTCCGGCGACATCGAGTTGTTCGCGCGTAACGCGAAAGCGCCGATTGTCGCCATCAGCGGTTCCAACGCGAAAAGCACCGTCACCACGCTGGTTGGCGAGATGGCTGCTGCGGCCGGCAAACGTGTTGCTGTCGGCGGCAACCTCGGCACGCCGGCGCTGGACCTGCTCAGCGACGACGTCGAGTTGTACGTGATGGAGCTGTCGAGCTTCCAGCTCGAAACCACTGACAACCTCGGCGCTGAAGTGGCCACCGTGCTCAACATCAGCGAAGACCACATGGACCGCTACAGTGGTCTACCGGCCTATCACCTGGCAAAACACCGGATCTTCCGTGGCGCCAAACAGTTTGTGGTCAACCGTCAGGACGCCTTGAGCCGTCCGTTGATTGGCGAGGGCCAGCCGTGCTGGACCTTCGGTTTGAGCAAACCCGATTTCAAGGCGTTCGGTATCCGGGAAGAAGACGGCGAGAAATACCTGGCCTTCGAATTCCAGAACCTGATGCCGGTGCGCGAGTTGAAAATTCGCGGCGCCCATAACCAGTCCAACGCCCTGGCGGCATTGGCCCTTGGGCACGCCGTCGGCCTGCCGTTCGATGCCATGCTCTCGAGCCTGCGCACCTTCGCCGGACTCGAACATCGCTGCCAATGGGTTCGCGACTTGAACGGTGTGAGCTACTACAACGATTCCAAAGCCACCAACGTCGGCGCCGCACTGGCCGCCATCGAAGGCCTGGGCTCGGACATCGACGGCAAACTCGTGCTGATCGCTGGCGGCGATGGCAAAGGTGCCGACTTCAAGGACCTGCAGGGACCGGTCGCCGCCAACTGCCGCGCCGTGGTGCTGATGGGCCGGGATTGCGAGCTGATCGCTCAAGCCATCGGCAATGCCGTGCCGCTGGTTCGCGTCAACTCGCTGATCGAGGCGGTGGAGCAATGCCGCGCGATCGCAGAAAAGGGCGATGCAGTGTTGCTGTCGCCGGCCTGCGCCAGTTTCGACATGTTCAAGAACTACGAAGAGCGTGGGCAGTTGTTCGCCCAGGCCGTGGAGGGCTTGAAATGATCTTCAGTAACATCATCAAGCCGTATCCATCGCCGCTGATTACCGGGCGCGGTATCGACCTCGACTTCCCGATGCTTGCCGGTTGCCTGGCGCTGCTCGGCCTGGGTCTGGTGATGATCACGTCGGCATCCTCGGAAGTCGCTGCGGTGCAGTCCGGCAATACGCTGTACCACATGATGCGCCATCTGATTTACCTGATCATCGGCCTCGGCGCCTGCCTCGTGACCATGATGATTCCGATTGCCACCTGGCAGCGCCTGGGCTGGCTGATGCTGATCGGTGCCTTCGGTTTGCTGGTGATGGTGCTGCTGCCGGGTATCGGTCGCGAAGTGAACGGTTCGATGCGCTGGATCGGCTTCAGCTTCTTCAACGTGCAGCCGTCGGAAATCGCCAAGGTGTTCGTGGTCATCTACCTGGCCGGTTATCTGGTGCGTCGTCAGAAAGAAGTGCGCGAAAGCTGGATGGGTTTCTTCAAGCCGTTCATCGTGCTGTTGCCCATGGCGGGTCTGTTGCTGATGGAACCGGACTTCGGTGCCACCGTGGTGATGATGGGTGCTGCTGCGGCCATGCTGTTCCTCGGCGGCGTCGGCCTGTTCCGCTTCACCTTGATGGTGGCCCTGGCAGTGGGCGCGGTGACGGTTCTGGTTCAGGCGCAGCCCTACCGTATGGCGCGTCTCATCACCTTTACCGACCCTTGGGCCGATCAGTTCGGCTCCGGTTATCAATTGACCCAGGCACTGATCGCCTTCGGTCGCGGTGAATGGCTGGGCGTCGGCCTGGGCAACAGCGTGCAGAAGCAGTTCTACCTGCCTGAAGCCCATACCGACTTCGTGTTCTCGGTGCTCGCCGAAGAACTCGGCATGGTCGGCTCGCTGTTCACCGTAGGGCTGTTCGTGTTCGTTTGCGTGCGGGCCATGTACATCGGCTTGTGGGCAGAGAAAGCCAAGCAATTCTTTGCCGCCTACGTTGCCTATGGGCTGGCGTTCCTGTGGATCGGTCAGTTCCTGATCAACATCGGGGTGAACGTCGGCCTGCTGCCGACCAAAGGCCTGACCTTGCCGTTCCTCAGCTACGGCGGCAGCTCGCTGGTGATCTGCTGCGCCTGTCTCGGTTTGTTGCTGCGCATCGAATGGGAGAGTCGAACCCACTTGGGCAGCGAAGAGATGGAATTCAAAGAGAGCGACTTCGCCGAGGAGCCGACTCATGGGCGCTAACGTGCTGATCATGGCTGGCGGTACCGGCGGGCACGTGTTCCCGGCGCTGGCCTGTGCGCGCGAGTTCCAGGCGCGCGGCTACACCGTGCACTGGCTCGGCACTCCTCGTGGAATTGAAAATGAACTGGTGCCGAACGCTGGCCTGCAACTGCACCTGATCAACGTCAGCGGCCTGCGCGGCAAGAGCAAGCTGTCGCTGCTCAAGGCGCCATTCGTGTTGCTCAAGGCGGTGTTGCAGGCACGCAAGATCATTCGTCAGTTGCAGCCGGTTTGCGTCGTCGGATTTGGCGGTTATGTGACCGGCCCCGGCGGTGTTGCGGCAAAACTGTCCGGCGTACCGGTGATCGTTCACGAACAGAATGCCGTGGCCGGTACCGCCAATCGGCTGCTGGTGCCTTTGGCTGCCCGAGTCTGCGAAGCTTTCCCGGATACCTTCGGGGCATCGAACAGCCGGCGTACGACCGGTAACCCGGTGCGTACCGAGCTGTTCCTCGAAACGCCGCGTCAGGCCCTGGCCGGACGCAAGGCGCATTTGCTGATCCTGGGCGGAAGCCTGGGGGCAGAACCCTTGAATAAATTGCTGCCTGAAGCCCTGGCGCAGGTCTCTCCCGAGCTGCGTCCGAAAGTGTTTCATCAGGCCGGCAAAAACCACGATGAAGTGACTGCCGAACGCTATCGCGCCGCTGGCGTCGAGGCGCAAGTGCAGCCGTTCATCAAAGACATGGCCCAAGCCTATGGCTGGGCCGACCTGGTGGTCTGTCGCGCAGGTGCGCTGACCGTCAGTGAACTGGCTGCCGCCGGTCTGCCCTCGTTGCTGGTGCCTTTGCCCCATGCAATCGACGATCACCAGACCCGCAATGCCGATTATTTGGCCCGCGAAGGCGCTGCCTTCCTGATGCCGCAAAGAACGACTGGCGCAGCGGATCTCGCTGCACGCCTGACAGAGGTCTTGATGCAACCGGAACGACTCAACGCTATGGCCACCGCGGCTCGCCGCCTGGCCAAACCCGATGCCACCCGTAACGTGGTCGATATCTGTCTGGAGGTGGCCCATGGTTGAGAATAAGAAAGCCATGCCACAACCGGAAATGCGCCGTATCCGTCGCATCCACTTCGTCGGTATCGGCGGTGTGGGCATGTGCGGGATCGCCGAAGTGTTGCTGAACCTGGGCTATGACGTCTCGGGCTCCGACCTCAAGGCCTCGCCTGTGACCGAGCGTCTCGAGTCCTTCGGCGCGCAGATCTTTATCGGCCACCGTGCCGAGAACGCCGCGAACGCCGATGTGCTGGTGGTTTCCAGTGCAGTGAACACCTCCAACCCGGAAGTCGCCATTGCGCTGGAACGGCGGATTCCGGTGGTGCCGCGGGCCGAAATGCTCGCCGAGCTGATGCGCTATCGCCACGGCATCGCCGTCGCCGGTACCCACGGCAAAACCACCACCACCAGCCTGATCGCTTCGGTGTTCGCCGCCGGTGGCCTGGATCCGACCTTTGTCATCGGTGGCCGGCTGAATGCAGCAGGCACCAATGCACAGCTGGGCACCAGCCGATACCTGATCGCCGAAGCCGATGAAAGTGACGCCAGCTTCCTGCACTTGCAGCCACTGGTAGCAGTCGTCACCAACATCGACGCCGACCACATGGCGACCTACGACGGTGACTTCAACAAACTGAAGAAAACCTTCGTCGAGTTCCTGCACAACCTGCCGTTCTACGGTTTGGCGGTGGTCTGCCTGGACGATCCGGTGGTCCGTGAGATCCTCCCGTTGATCGCGCGGCCGACCCTGACTTATGGCTTCAGCGAAGAAGCCGACGTGCGTGCGATCAATGTGCGCCAGCAAGGCATGCTGACATTCTTCACCGTGCTGCGTCCTGATCGCGAGCCGCTGGATGTCTCGGTGAACATGCCGGGCAATCACAACGTCCTGAACTCCCTGGCGACCATCGCCATTGCCACCGACGAGGGCATCAGCGATGAAGCCATCGTTCAGGGGCTGTCGGGCTTCCAGGGTGTCGGTCGACGCTTCCAGGTCTACGGCGAACTGCCAATCAATGGCGGCAGCGTGATGCTGGTCGATGACTACGGTCACCACCCGACCGAAGTCGCGGCGGTGATCAAAGCGGTACGCGGCGGCTGGCCGGATCGGCGTCTGGTGATGGTTTACCAGCCGCACCGTTTCAGTCGTACCCGTGACCTGTACGACGACTTCGTGCAAGTGCTGGCCGATGCCAACGTCCTGCTGCTGATGGAAGTCTACCCGGCCGGTGAAGAACCGATTCCGGGCGCGGACAGCCGTCAGCTGTGCCACAGCATCCGCCAACGCGGCCAGCTCGACCCGATCTACATCGAGCGTGGCGTCGAACTGGCGCCGCTGGTCAAGCCGCTGCTGCGTGCCGGCGACATCCTGCTGTGCCAGGGCGCCGGTGATATCGGTGGCCTCGCGCCAAAACTATTGAACAGTCCGTTGTTTGCGGGTGCCGTTGCCGCTCCCGCTCCGGGGAAAGCGAAATGACTGCTGCCTATGCCAACCTGGTCTCGACTATCGAGCCGAAAGACTTCGGTCGCGTCGCCGTGCTGTTCGGCGGCAAGAGCGCCGAGCGTGAGATTTCGCTGAAGTCCGGCAATGCCGTTCTCGACGCGCTGCTGAGCGCGGGAGTGGATGCCTTCGGCCTCGACGTCGGCGACAATTTGCTGCAGCGTCTGCTGAGCGAGAAGATCGACCGCGCCTTCATCATTCTTCACGGCCGTGGCGGTGAAGACGGCAGCATGCAGGGCCTGCTGGAATGCCTGGGCATTCCTTACACCGGCAGCGGAATCCTCGCCTCGGCGCTGGCCATGGACAAGCTGCGGACCAAACAGGTCTGGCACAGCCTGGGCATTCCAACGCCGCGTCACTTCGTTCTGACCAGCGAAGCCGATTGTATTTCTGCGGCGACGGAACTGGGCTTCCCTTTGATCGTCAAACCGGCCCATGAAGGTTCCAGTATTGGTATGGCCAAAGTGACCAGCGCGTCGGAATTGATCGACGCCTGGAAAGCGGCCAGTACCTACGATTCACAAGTGTTGGTCGAGCAATGGATTCAAGGTCCGGAGTTCACCATCGCCACTCTGCGTGACCAGGTGTTGCCACCGATTGCCCTGGGCACGACCCACAGTTTCTACGACTACGACGCCAAGTACGTGGCTTCCGATACCCAGTACCGGATTCCGTGTGGTCTCGACAGCGACAAAGAAAAACAACTGATGGACCTCACGGCCAAAGCCTGTGAGGCGCTGGGTATTGCCGGTTGGGGAAGGGCTGACGTGATGCAGGACGCCGATGGGCAGTTCTGGTTCCTGGAAGTCAATACCACACCGGGCATGACCGACCACAGTCTGGTCCCGATGGCGGCCCGTGCTGCCGGTCTGGATTTCCAGCAACTGGTGTTGGCGATCCTGGCGGCAAGTGTTGCCAGTAACGCTGCCAGTAACTTAGAGCCGCGAGGTTAAGGCCATGCAAGGCGCCCATCTACGTCATCAGCCCCCCGCTCCCGGCCGCAAGCCGGTGCCGCGTGGTGCCAGCCGAATGGTGGCCAAAGAGCCGATGTCGTCGCGCCTGCCGAAAGCCAATTTCGGCTTTCTGAAAAGCCTGTTCTGGTCGGTGCTGCTGGTGGCGCTGGGTTTCGGTACCTATGAAGGCGCGCAGCGTTTGCTGCCGTACGCCGACCGGCCGATTACCAAAATCAACGTCCAGGGCGATTTGAGCTACATCAGCCAGCAAGCCGTGCAGCAGCGAATCGCCCCTTACGTGGCCTCGAGCTTCTTCACCATTGATCTGGCAAGCATGCGTACCGAGCTTGAAAAAATGCCATGGATCGCTCACGCCGAAGTGCGTCGCGTCTGGCCTGATCAAGTAGTGATTCGCCTGGAAGAGCAGCTGCCCGTGGCCCGTTGGGGTGACGAAGCGCTGTTGAACAATCAGGGCGAAGCGTTCACCCCGCGTGAACTGGCGAACTACGAACATTTGCCACAGTTGTTCGGCCCACAGCGGGCTCAACAGCAAGTGATGCAGCAGTATCAGGTGTTGAGCCAGATGCTTCGCCCGATGGGCTTTTCGATTGCCCGTCTGGAGTTGCGTGAACGTGGCAGCTGGTTTCTGACCACTGGTGCAGGAAGCGCCGGCCCGGGGATCGAGTTGTTGTTGGGTCGCGGTTACCTGGTGGAAAAGATGCGCCGCTTCATTGCCATCTACGACAAGACGCTCAAAGAACAGATTACGAACATTGCGCGCATCGACCTGCGTTATGCCAACGGCCTCGCCGTCGGCTGGCGGGAACCTGTAGCGCCGACGACAGCCGCACCCGCTGTCGCGAAGAATTAAGAGAGGCAGGACCATGGCAAACGTGCAAAGCGGGAAAATGATCGTCGGTCTGGATATCGGCACCTCCAAGGTAGTCGCACTGGTGGGCGAGGTGGGGGCCGATGGCACCCTGGAAATCGTCGGTATCGGCACTCATCCATCCCGTGGCCTGAAGAAGGGCGTGGTGGTGAATATCGAATCCACCGTGCAGTCGATCCAGCGCGCCATCGAAGAGGCGCAGCTGATGGCTGGTTGCCGCATCCACTCGGCGTTCGTTGGAGTCGCGGGTAATCATATCCGCAGCCTGAACTCCCACGGCATCGTGGCGATTCGTGACCGCGAAGTCAGCGCTGCGGATCTGGAGCGGGTACTCGACGCGGCCCAGGCCGTGGCGATTCCGGCAGACCAGCGCGTGCTGCACACCCTGCCGCAGGACTACGTGATCGATAACCAGGAAGGCGTGCGTGAACCCCTGGGTATGTCCGGCGTGCGTCTGGAAGCCAAGGTCCACGTGGTCACCTGCGCGGTAAATGCCGCGCAGAACATTGAAAAATGCGTGCGCCGTTGCGGTCTGGAAATCGACGACATCATTCTCGAGCAGCTGGCCTCGGCTTATTCGGTGCTGACCGATGACGAGAAAGAACTGGGCGTATGCCTGGTGGACATCGGTGGCGGTACCACCGACATCGCGATCTTCACCGAAGGCGCGATTCGCCATACCGCGGTGATCCCGATTGCCGGTGATCAAGTGACCAACGACATCGCCATGGCGTTGCGCACTCCGACCCAGTACGCCGAAGAAATCAAGATTCGCTACGCCTGTGCCCTGGCCAAGCTGGCCGGTGCCGGTGAAACCATCAAGGTCCCGAGCGTCGGTGACCGTCCGCCGCGCGAACTGTCTCGTCAGGCCCTGGCCGAAGTGGTCGAGCCGCGTTACGACGAGCTGTTCACGCTGATCCAGGCCGAACTGCGTCGCAGCGGCTACGAGGACCTGATTCCGGCCGGCATCGTGCTCACCGGCGGCACTTCGAAGATGGAAGGCGCGGTGGAGCTGGCCGAAGAAATTTTCCACATGCCGGTCCGCCTCGGCGTACCCCATGGCGTCAAAGGCCTCGACGATGTCGTGCGCAACCCGATTTATTCCACCGGCGTGGGCTTGCTGATGTACGGGCTGCAAAAACAGTCCGACGGCGGTGTTTCCTTTTCCGGGATCAGCAGCAACCGCGACAGCTACAGCAGTGAAGAAGCCAAGACCCCGCTGTTCGATCGTTTCAAGAGCTGGGTTCAGGGCAATTTCTAAAGATTTACCGCAAGACAGCAGTGACAAGTTTCAAGCGGCAAGCAGCAAGTAAAAAGCGGCAGGCAGCAAGAAAAAAGCGGTAGGCAGCAAAAAAAAGCAGTAGGCGCAAAAACTAGAGAAATGTAAGGAGAGGGAAAATGTTCGAACTCGTAGACAACATCCCCGCCAGCCCGGTAATTAAAGTTATCGGTGTCGGCGGTGGCGGCGGCAACGCCGTCAACCATATGGTCAAGAGCAACATTGAAGGTGTGGAATTCATCTGCGCCAACACTGATGCCCAGGCGCTGAAAAGCATCGGCGCACGAACTATCCTGCAACTGGGCACTGGCGTGACCAAGGGCCTGGGTGCTGGCGCGAATCCGGAAGTCGGTCGTCAGGCCGCTCTGGAAGACCGCGAGCGCATTGCCGAAGTGCTGCAGGGCACCAACATGGTGTTCATCACCACCGGCATGGGCGGCGGTACCGGTACCGGTGCTGCGCCAATCATTGCCGAAGTGGCCAAGGAAATGGGGATCCTCACCGTTGCGGTGGTGACTCGTCCGTTCCCTTTCGAAGGCCGAAAGCGCATGCAGATCGCCGATGAAGGCATCCGTCTGCTTTCCGAAAGCGTCGACTCGTTGATCACCATTCCCAACGAGAAGCTGCTGACCATTCTTGGCAAGGATGCGAGCCTTCTGTCGGCTTTTGCCAAGGCTGACGACGTGCTGGCCGGTGCCGTTCGCGGTATCTCCGACATCATCAAGCGTCCGGGCATGATCAACGTCGACTTTGCCGACGTGCGTACCGTGATGAGCGAAATGGGCATGGCGATGATGGGCACTGGCTGCGCCAGCGGTCCGAACCGTGCACGTGAAGCGACTGAAGCGGCGATCCGCAACCCGTTGCTCGAAGACGTGAACCTGCAAGGTGCACGCGGCATCCTGGTGAATATCACCGCCGGTCCTGACCTGTCCCTGGGTGAGTACTCCGACGTGGGTAGCATCATCGAAGCTTTTGCTTCCGAGCACGCAATGGTCAAGGTCGGTACTGTTATCGATCCGGACATGCGTGACGAGTTGCACGTGACAGTGGTAGCCACGGGGCTGGGCGCAAAAATCGAGAAGCCTGTTAAACTTATCGATAATGCCGTTCATACCTCCATGGCAGCTCAATCGCCGGCACCTGCCCGTCAGGAAATGCCGTCGGTCAACTACCGCGATCTGGACCGTCCGACCGTGATGCGCAACCAGGCTCAGGCCAGTGCTGCGACAGCGGCGAAGCTGAATCCGCACGATGATCTGGATTATCTGGACATCCCGGCATTCCTGCGTCGCCAGGCCGATTGATGAAATGTATCAGGGGTATAAGGGTGATTGGTGTTCAGCAAAGGTCTGGTCTGCTATTATCGCCAGCCTTTGTTGATACCAGTTCGCAATTTGCGCTGAAGCGGCCCAAGCCATGATTAAACAACGCACCCTGAAGAATATTATCCGTGCCACAGGTGTAGGTCTGCACTCCGGGGAGAAGGTATACCTGACTCTCAAGCCTGCGCCTGTAGACACCGGCATTGTGTTTTGTCGTGCCGACCTGGACCCTGTGGTGCAGATACCTGCTCGCGCAGAAAACGTTGGTGAAACCACTATGTCGACCACATTGGTCAGCGGTGACACTAAAGTGGACACGGTGGAGCACTTGCTCTCGGCCATGGCTGGCCTGGGCATCGATAACGCCTACGTCGAGCTCTCCGCGTCTGAAGTCCCGATCATGGATGGTAGCGCCGGACCCTTCGTATTCCTGATTCAATCTGCCGGCCTGGAAGAACAGGACGCAGCCAAGAAGTTCATCCGTATCCTGCGTGAAGTGACTGTGGAAGACGGCGACAAGCGCGCCACTTTCCTGCCTTTCGAAGGCTTCAAAGTGAGCTTTGAGATCGATTTCGATCACCCGGTGTTCCGTGACCGCGTTCAAAGCGCCAGCGTGGATTTTTCCAGCACTTCGTTCGTAAAAGAAGTCAGCCGCGCCCGGACCTTTGGTTTCATGAGTGATATCGAGTACCTGCGCAAGCACAACCTCGCACTCGGCGGTAGCGTTGAAAACGCCATCGTGGTCGACGCGGATGGAGTACTGAACGAAGACGGCCTTCGCTACGAAGACGAATTCGTGAAGCACAAGATCCTCGATGCAATTGGTGACCTCTACCTGCTGGGCAACAGCCTGATAGGTGAGTTCCGCGGCTTCAAGTCGGGGCATGCACTGAACAACCAGCTTCTGCGCAAATTGATTGAGCAGAAAGATGCGTGGGAAGTCGTGACCTTCGAAGATGCCAGCACTGCACCGATCTCTTACATGCGTCCAGTTGCGGCCGTGTAAGTAATACTCTCTTTCTTTAGTTTTTAAAGGCTGCCTTCGGGTGGCCTTTTTTTATGTTGTTACGCGGTCCGCCGCCGCACCGCAACTCTCAGCCAGCCACCACCCGATTGCGGCCCCTTTCCTTGGCCTGATACAGCGCCTTGTCAGCGGCGAACAACAAGGTCTTCAAGCTTTCTTCAGGCGCTCCGGACCAGGTGCTCAAACCGATGCTGACGGTAATCGGCGATTTGTCGCCCTTGGTCGGCGGCAAGCGTTCGACCGCGGCGCGGATGCTTTCGGCAATCTGTAACGCGCCGGCTTGGTCGGTCTCGGCCAGTACCACCGCAAATTCCTCACCGCCATAACGCGCTACAAGATCGGCCGGCCGGCGGATGCTCTCGCTGATCACCTTGGCGACCGTGCGCAAGGCGTCGTCGCCGACCTGATGGCCGTGCCGGTCATTGAATGCCTTGAAGTGGTCCGCATCGATCATCAGCACCGACAGCGGTTTGCTCGAACGCTGCGCGCGCGACCACTCATGGCTGAGTACCTGATCCAGCGCCCGGCGGTTGGCGACGCCGGTCAGCGCATCAGTGGCTGCCAGTTGCGCCAGTTCCTGCTCGGCGTGATGGCGCAGCTTCAGCTCGCGACAGAGCAACCAGGTCAGCCATAGCAGGCCGATACAGAGCACTCCGGTGGCGCTGCTGATGACTATCGCGGTGCGCTTCCAGGCGGCGAATACTTCATGGGTGGAGAGGGCAACCATCACCGTCAATGGCAGGTTGCCCACCTGGGAAAAGGTGAACAGACGCTTTTCTCCGTTGACGCTCGATACGCCACTGAAGCTGCCCGTGCCTTCGTGCAGAATGCGTTCGACGTTCGGCCGGGCGCTGAAGTTTTTGCCGATCAGATCCTTGTTCCGCAATGGATGTTGCGCCAGCATGATGCCGTCGCGGTTGATAACGTTGATGGTGCTGTCGTTGCCGATGTTCAGGCTGTTGAACAACTGATCGAAGTAACCCAGGCGCATGGAAGCCACGGCGACCCCCTGGAACTCGCCAGTGACGAAGGACAACCGGCGGCTGAAGCTGATGCGCCATTCGTCACGCTCGTCGCAGTCGCAGCGAAGCTTGAACGGACGGCTGATGAACATTCCCAAATCGCGGTTGAAGGCATGGGCGAGGAAGTAGTCGCGGTCAGCAAAATTCGCCGGTTTCGGCTCGATCAGCGACGAGTCGGCAATTACCTCGCCATATTTGTCGAGGAGCCGGATGTCGCCCTTGAAGGGGGCGCCTGCGGCCCGATCGAATAGCGCCAGGTGGCGTATCTGTGGAGAGACCTGCTTGAGGTCGTCACGTTGGGCGGCGGCGATCAGACCTTTGAGGGACAGGTCATAGAGTTCGACATTACGCAGCACGTCGGCATTGATCAATTGCACGATATTGGTGGCGCTGCGGGTTGCGACCAGCTCGGCGCTGCGGTGTTCGCGGATCAGCAGGAAGGCCACGATGCTCAGTATGGCGATCACCGTCAGCGAACTGCCGACAATCAGGATCAATACCGACCGGCTGACAGGGGGCGGGCGCAGAGATGTCGCACTTCTCACACTCATGGTTCTGACTTCTGCTGTCCGGGACGGTATCAAGAGGGTTGCGAGCAGCGTGCAGAGTGGCAGAGACCGGTCGCGCCTGGGGCGCCTGTATAAATCTGGAGCATAAAAAAGGCCAGCAAAAAATGCTGACCATTTGCACCAATGAGCTTAGAACAGATTCAGTGGGTAATCGACGATTACCCGGTATTCGTCGGTGTCCTGATCCAGCGCGCCGTAGCCATTGCCCCCGCGGTTGGTCGCCCATTGCAGGCGCAGTGCCAGATCCTTGGCCTTGCCGCCCTGGACCACGTAGTTGAGATCAATGTCGCGTTCCCAGTGTTTGGCATGCTTGCCATCGGCGCTATACCAGGTCTCGCCATAACCCGCGCTCTGCGGATCGACCTTGCTCAGGTCCAGTTCGCCACGTGAGTAAGACACCGCCGAGGTCAGGCCCGGCAGACCGAGACCCACGAAGTCATAGGCGTACTTGAGTTTCCACGAGCGTTCATTCGGGCCGTTGAAGTCTGAGTACTGCTGGGAATTATCGAGATAGACGCTGTCGCCCTGGTTGATGTAATCGAACGGGGTGTTGCCGTTCACCCGTTGATAGGCGGCGGTAACGCTGTGATGACCGACGCCGACGCCCAAGTGCAGGCTGAAGGTGTTGTTGTTGATCTTGCCCAGCAGCGCGTCGCCGGTGTCCTGGGTGTGATAGAAGTGCAGGCCCGGGTTGAGGCTGACCAGATCGGTCAGCGCGTAGCTGTAGTCCAGGTCGTAGTAGTACTGGTTCCAGATGTCCTTGAGCTCAGAGGCATACAGGCTGCTGGTCAGCCCTGGCAAACCGCTCCAGGCGACACCGGCCCAGTTCAGGTGCTGGCTTTCCTCACCCTCTGGCAGGCTGCCATAAGAGGTACCGATGCGCTGATGACCGCTCTGGTTGTAGAGCTTGGTGAAGCTGGCCTGGCCACCTTCGATCAGCCAGCCGTCGATACTCTGGTTGCTCAGGCTGACGCCGCGAAAGGTTTGCGGCAGCATGCGGGTTTCGCCGCCGGCAATCACCGGGTTATTCAGAAACAGATCACCAGCTTTGAGTTCGGTATCCCCTGCGCGCATTTTCAGCGTGGCGCCTGCCGTGGAATACCCGGGTGGCGCTTTACCATTGCCGCTACCGATGGGCAGGATGCTCGAGCTATCGGTACCGCCACCACCGTCGAGCTTGAGCCCGAGCATGGCATGGGCGTCGAGGCCGAAACCGACGGTACCCGGGGTGTAGCCGGATTCGAAAATCCCCAGCAAGCCCTGACCCCATTCAATATTGTCATCCTCTCCCTGTCGACGGTTGCGGTTCATGTAGTAATTGCGGGCGTTGAGCTTGAGGCTGGAACCTTCGACGAAGCCATCAGCCGAGTCGTCTGTTGCATGGGCGTTTGAAGCGATAGTTACAGCCACTGCAATGAATAGCGGGCTGATCTTTAATGAAAGACTCACGAGGGGGCAGAGCTCCTTTGATCAAAAATGGCAGTTATTATTTTGTTGATGGGTGTTTCTTATTCGGCAAGACCAGACATTCGAGGTTTTTTTCACCACGAAAAAAAAGCCGCTGAGAGCAGCGGCTTTGAAGACAACTTCTCAGGAGAAAGAGCCCTGAAAGTGTCGAGGGAAATAGAACTGTGGTGCAGATCAGCTATCTTTATCAACCGGCGTTTGCGCTGGATTGACTGATGTTTGCTGGGGTTTCTCAGCGGTTTTGGCCTTGGCGGTCAGTTCGCTCCTGGATTGTTCCAAGGCGTCGGCACGCGCGGCATTCTGCGCAACAAATGCTGGCGACTCTTCAGCCATGGCGAACGGCGACAGGAACAAGGAAGACAAAACAAAAGCGCTGGCAATACCCATAGTGTTGGACATCTTGAAGACCTTCTTGCAGAGCAAGTGATATTTGGTGTGGCAAAAGTACCGGTCTTCGGCCCGGGGAAACAGAGCGGATCACTCAAAGGACTGTTGCCTTTAAGGTAACAGTGGGTCCGCATAGACCCAAAAAGATCGTCCGAACGCGGCCCGAACCTTCGGCAGCTCCTACGCCGACCGAGTACATCCGCGAATACACAACATTTGTAGGAGCTGCCGCAGGCTGAAATCTTGGCGATCTCGCCGGCACCACAAAAGATGCGGAAAGGTAATGGGACTAAACCGGCAGATAGATCCCGAATGTGTTCATCCCGTCATCACTGCGCACAAACACATCACCGCCATGCATCAAGGCAATGGCCTTGACGATCGCCAGGCCCAGACCATGGTTGGCGCCGCTGTTGCTGCGTGAGGCGTCGACCCGATAGAAACGTTCGAACAACCGCGACAGGTGTTCGCTGGCAATGGCCTCGCCGGGGTTGGCGACGCCGATGGCGACCTGGTGTTCTTGCATTTCAATCTGTACGCGAATGGTTTGCCCGGGCGCGGTGTGTTGCACGGCGTTGTTCAACAGGTTGATCAGTGCCCGGCGCAAGTGGGCGATTTCGATCTGTACCTGGGCGTCGCCACTGACCTCGACCTTGACCTGAGCGTCTTCGAGGATGAAGTCCAGGTAATCCAGCGTGGTCGCGACTTCATCGGCCAGTGAGGTCGAGGTGAGGGTGGTGGCTTTGCTGCCCTGATCGGCACTGGCCAGAAACAGCATGTCGTTGATGATCGACCTCAATCTCTCAAGCTCTTCGAGGTTTGACTGCAGGACTTCGAAGTAGTGTTCGGCCGAACGCCCGCGAGTCAGCGCCACCTGGGTCTGGCCGATCAGGTTGGTCAGCGGTGAGCGCAGCTCGTGGGCCACGTCGGCGTTGAACGACTCGAGGCGCGAGTAGGCTTGTTCCACTCGTGCCAGGGTCGAGTTGAAAGCGCTGACGAATTGATTGAGCTCCGGTGGCAGTGGCGACAGTTGCAGGCGTCCGGAGAGTCTCGGCGGTGCCAGGCGTTGCGCCTCCTGGGACAGTTTGATCAACGGTTTCAAACCGATCCGCGCCACCCAGTAACCCAGCGCCGAGGCTAGCAGCACGCCGATGATAGCCAGGCCGATCAGGGCGATCAGCAGCTGATGCTGGGTCTGGTAGAAGGTCTCGGTATCGATGCCGATCATGAAGCGCAGCGGTGGACGCTGGTCCTTGGCCGGGAACTGACTGACCAGTACTTTCAACGGGTAGGGCTGCTCGGGCAGTTGCAAGTCGTGCATGCCCAGCGGGCCTTCGGCAAAGGCCCGAATCTGCGGGGTCGGATTGCCATATTCATAGTTCGGGTCGCCGCTGATGATCCAGAAACGGATACGTTTGTCTTCCTCACCGAGCAGCTTGAGTTTGTTGTTGATCTTGACCCAGTGTTCCGGGGTGCCATAGCGCCCAACCGTCGATTCCAGCACGCTGTAGCGCGCATCCAGTTCGGCTTCGGGCAGCAGGCCCAGGCCTTTGTCGACTTGTTGATACAGCGCCCCGCCAATCAGCAGGAACACCACCAGCGCCACCAGGGTGAACATGCCGCTCAGGCGCAGGGCAATCGAGTTACTCACTGCGGCTCTCCAGCACATAACCCATGCCGCGAATGGTGTGCAGCAGTTTTTCTTCAAACGGCCCGTCGAGCTTGGCCCGCAGGCGTTTGATCGCGACTTCGACGACATTCGCATCGCTGTCGAAATTGATGTCCCAGACCATCTCGGCAATGGCGGTTTTCGAGAGAATTTCCCCCTGACGCCGGGCCAGCACGCTGAGCAGCGAAAACTCCTTGGCGGTCAGGTCCAGGCGCGTGCCGTTTCGGGTGGCCTTGCGACTGATCAAATCTATCCACAAGTCGGCGATGCTGATCTGCACCGGTTCATGCCCACCGCTGCGGCGGGTCAGCGCTTGCAGGCGCGCCACCAGTTCGAGAAAGGAAAAGGGTTTGCCCAGGTAATCGTCGGCGCCGTCGCGCAGGCCCTTGATCCGGTCTTCCACCCGTTCGCGGGCAGTGAGCATGATCACCGGGGTTTGCTTGCGCGCACGCAAGGCACGCAGTACGCCAAAACCGTCGAGGCCTGGCAGCATCACATCCAGCACGATCACCGCGTAATCGCTTTCCAGCGCCAGGTGCAGACCTTCGACACCGTCCCTGACCACATCCACCGTATAGCCTTGCTCGGTCAAGCCGCGGTGCAGGTAGTCCGCGGTTTTTTCCTCGTCTTCGATAATCAGAACACGCATGACCCCGCCTCAGTAAGTGGTCGCCAGCACCGGGGCTGGTTTGGGCCGATGGAAGAGTCGCTCAAGCCACAAGTATATGACCGGAGTGGTGAACAACGTCAGCGCCTGGCTCACCAGCAACCCGCCGACCACGGCGATCCCCAGCGGCTGGCGCAGCTCGGCGCCGGTGCCGTAGCCGAGCATCAGTGGCAATGCGCCGAGCAGTGCGGCGAGGGTGGTCATCATGATCGGCCGGAACCGGGTCAAACAGGCCTGGTAAATGGCTTCCTCCGGCGTCAGGCCGCCGTTGCGCTGGGCGTCGAGGGCGAAGTCGATCATCAGGATGCCGTTCTTCTTGACGATCCCGATCAGCAGCACCAGGCCGATCAAGGCCATGATCGAAAAGTCCTGACCGAAGATCCACAGCATGATCAGGGCGCCAAGGCCAGCAGAGGGCAGGGTCGAGATGATCGTCAGCGGATGCACGAAGCTCTCATACAGCACCCCCAGAATGATGTAGACCGCCACCAGCGCCGCGAGAATCAGCCAGGGTTGGCTGGCCAGGGAACTCTGGAACGCCTGGGCCGCGCCCTGGAAGGTGCCGATGATCGTGGCCGGCATGCCGATTTCGTTCTTCGCCTGGTTGAGCATGGTTACTGCATCGCCCAGGGCCACGCCCGGCGCGAGGTTGAACGACAGGTTGGCGGCCGGGAACATTCCGTCATGGGCGATGGACAGCGGGCCGACCCGGGGCGGATCAACCTTGGCTAGCGCCGACAATGGCACCATCTCGCCGCTGAGCGGCGAGCGCAGGTAGAAGTAATTCAGGCTTTCGGCCTTGCCGCGCTGTTTGGCGTCGAGTTCGAGGATCACGTTGTACTGGTTGGTCTCGGTCTGGAACTCATTGACCTGGCGTTGGCCGAAGGCATCGTAGAGCGCCTCGTCGACATCGGTGGCGGTCAGGCCAAAACGCGCCGCGGCACTGCGGTCGATGCTGATGTGGGTGATGCTGCCGCCCAGTTGCAGGTCGTTGGACATATCGCGGAACGCCGGGTTGGCCCGCAGTTTCTCGGTCAGACGCTGGGTCCAGGTGTTGAGGGTCGGTCCGTCGTTGCTTTTGAGCACGTACTGGTACTGGCTGCGGCTCGGTCCGGAGCTGAGGTTGATGTCTTGCCCTGCGCGCAAGTAAAGGACGATGCCCGGCACCTTGGTCATTTGCGGGCGGATCCGGTCGATGAACTCACTGGCCGAGACGTCCCGTTTGTTACGGTCCTTCAAGGCAATCCAGAAGCGCCCGTTGGCGATGGTCTGGTTGTTGCCGGAAACGCCAACGGAATGGGAGAAGGTCTGGACGGCAGGGTCGGTGCCGAGGATTTTCGCCAACTGCTTATGTTTTTCCACCATGTCCGGGAAGGAAATATCGGCGGCTGCTTCTGTGGTGCCGAGCACGAAGCCGGTGTCCTGTATCGGGAAGAAGCCTTTGGGAATCGTCACGTAACCGACGATCGCCATAGCCAGCGTCAGGCCGAAAAGCCCGAGCATCAGCCGTTGGTGGGCGAGGGCGCGGCGCAGGCCTTTTTCATAGACCGCCAGCAAGCGTTCGCCGAAACCGTGGGTGTGGTGCTCGGGTCTTCGCATGAACAACGCGGCCAGGGTCGGTGCCAGGGTCAGCGACACCACCACCGAAATCAGGATGGTCGAGGTGGCGGTGAGGGCGAACTCCTTGAACAACCGGCCGACCACACCGCCCATGAACAGCAACGGGATGAACGCCGCCACCAGCGAGAAGCTGATGGAGACCACGGTGAAGCCGATCTCGCCGGCACCCTTGATCGCAGCCTCGCGCATGCCATCGCCGGCCTCGAGATGGCGATGGATATTCTCGACCACGACTATCGCATCGTCGACCACAAACCCCACGGAAATCACGATCGCCACCAGGGTCAGGTTGTTCAGGCTGAAGCCCATCACATACATCAGGGCGAAACTGGCGATCAACGACACGCCGAGCACGCTGGCAACGATCAGCGTCGCCGACAGCTGGCGCAGAAACAAAGCCATCACCGCGACCACCAGCAACACGGTGATCAGCAGGGTGATTTCCACTTCATGCAAGGACGCGCGAATGGTTTTGGTCCGGTCCGAGAGCACGGTCACTTGTACCGAGGCCGGCAGCATCCCTTGCAGGCGTGGCAGTTCGGCCTGAATGCGGTCGACGGTCTCGACGATGTTGGCCCCGGGCTGACGGAAGATCACCAGATTGAGCCCCGGCTGGTCATTGGACCAGGCTTGCACATAGGCATTCTCCGGGCCGGCGATCACCCGCGCGACATCCTTGAGCAGTACCGGCGCGCCGTCCTTGTAGGAGACGATCAGTTGCCGGTATTCCTCGGGATGGAACAATTGATCATTGGTCGACAGCGTGGAAATGCTCGACTGACCGTACAGCGCGCCCTTGGCCAGGTTCAGGCTGGCCTGCTGCAGAGCCACGCGGATATCGGCCAGGGTCAGGCCGATGGCCGCCAGTTTGTCCGGCGAAGCCTGCACGCGAATGGCCGGACGTTGCTGGCCAGTGATATTGATCAGGCCGACGCCGTCGATCTGGCTGATCTGCCGTGCCAGCAAGGTTTCCACGTAGTCGCTGAGTTCGGTACCGGGCATTTGCGTCGAGCTGATGCTGAGGATCAGCACCGGGCTGTCGGCCGGATTGACCTTCCTCCAGGTGGGCAGGCTCGGCATGTCATTGGGCAGCTTGCCGGAAGCGGTGTTGATCGCCGCCTGGACTTCCTGGGCGGCGGTGTCGATGCTTTTGTCGAGGACAAATTGCAGGACCAGGTTGGTCGAACCCAGGGCGCTGCTGGAGGTCATCTGGGACATGCCGGGAATGGCGCTGAATTGCACCTCCAGCGGCGTGGCCACCGAGGACGCCATGGTTTCCGGGCTGGCGCCGGGCAGTTGGGCGTTGACCTGAATGGTCGGGAACTCCGCTTCCGGCAACGGTGCGATGGGCAGCTTCGGGAAGGCGATCGCCCCCAGGAGCACTAGGGCAAAGGTCAACAACAGCGTGGCGACCGGATGATCAATGCACCAGGCCGAAATCGAGCCATGGCCTTTCATGGTTGCGCCTCCGTCTTCGCCGTTTCAATGACCTGCGGTGGCTCGCTGAGCACCTCGATCCTGGAACCTGCCTTGAGCCGCGACTGGCCGTCACTGACCAGCACATCGCCAGGCTGCACGCCGGTAATGATGTTCAGGTTGCTGTTCTGATAGACCATTCGTACCGGCACGATTTCGACGGTGTTGGCGTTGACCCGGTAGACAAAATGCTGGTCCAGGCCGCGTTGGACCACGGTCGGTGGTACCACCAGGGCGGCTTTGTCGAGGGCGGTCTGGATCTTGATGGTCACCAGTTGCCCCGGCCAGAGCTTTTGCCCCGGGTTGTTGAATTCGGCCTTGGCGCGAATGGTCCCGGTGTTGGTATTGATCTGGTTGTCGATCAGGGTCAGCTGCCCTTTACCGAGCAGGTCGCCGGTTTCGCCATCGGTATCGGCGCCCATGTAGGCACTGACCTCGGCTTGGCGCGGGGCGCCGATCAGCCCTTGCAGGGTCGGCAGCATCTGTTGCGGCAGGGAGAACTCGACGGCGATCGGGTCGATCTGGGTCACCGAGAACAGCCCTTGAGCGTCAGCCATGCGCAGGAAGTTGCCTTCATCAACGGAGCGAATGCCGACCCGACCGGTCACCGGCGAACGAATCTGCGTGTAGGAGAGTTGCACCTGCGCGGCGTCGATGGCGGCCTGATTGCCCTGGGCGGTAGCTTTCAACTGATTGACCAGCGCCTGTTGCTGATCGTAGGTCTGCTTGGAAACGCCATCATCGACGCTCAGCAGCTTGTAACGTTTGAGATTGACCTGTGCCACTTGCAGTTGCGCCTGGCTTTCGCCCAATTGCGCGCGGGCCTGATCGAGGCTGGCGCGGATCGAGCGATCGTCGAGGGTGGCCAGCAGATCACCGGCTTTTACCAGCTGACCTTCCTTGACCAGCAGTTGGGTGAGGATGCCGTCGATTTGCGGGCGAATGATCACGCTGTGTAGCGACAGCACCGAGCCGATGCCGCTGACATAGCGCGGCACGTCCTGCTCGACGACGCTGACCACCCGTACCGGAATCGCGCTCGGTGCCGTCAGCTTGGCCGTGGCAGGCTTGGTCAGGTACCAGCCGGCAATGGCGGCCAGGACGATCAGAAAGCCTGCGATCACGATGTTTTTTTTCTGAATACGCATGCTGTCAGGACGCCAGAGCAAGTGATCAATGGATTGGCCAGTATCAATGACTACTTATAGCCCTCTGACCCGGTCAGCAACATGACTGCTAACTGACAGCACTGTCAGTAATGGCTGATCGCCGCTGAACCGGGTGGATTAACGAGGCCGCAGAGAATTTTTCCATGGTCGACCGAAGGTCAGCGTGCGGGCGCCAGCCGGGCAGGTATACTGCCGCCTTTCGCGGCCCGCCATCCTGGCCCGACTCTTATTTATGCATCACCCGGAGCTTTCATGACTTCCCCTAAACAACCGTCTGCTGCTGACGTTCAGAGCGACGAACAGGCTGACCTGCAAAACAGCGTCGACTCCAGCGCAGAGACCGAAGACAAGGCCGCCATCCCCGCATTCAAATTCCCGTTCAACCCGGGTGAACTGGCCGCGACCAAGAACGCCAACCAGCCGTGGTACAAAAACGGCGCCAAGAACGGCCACACCAAGACCCCGGGCGTAGCGCCTCCCGGCACCCGTCGCTCGATGGGCAAGCGCTGAGTTAAACCTGGCGCCAGTGGAAGTTCGTGGTATTTGGCGACAGTGATGGCTAAATGCCCAGAAGCTGAGCCAGATCAGTATTTGTGGAATCAGTGCGCTTAGAGTCAGCAGTCCCTGCCGACTCTTTCAAAAACACGAGCGCGCTATCCATGAAGATCAATCTCCCGGTGACGGGGCGATGCCTGGACATTGCCCCTGATGCAAATATCCTATCGACCACCGATCTGACGAGCGCGATCACCTATGCCAACGCCGACTTCATTGCGGTCAGTGGCTATGGCAAGGACGAGTTGCTGGGTTCACCGCACAATCTGCTGCGCCACCCCGATATGCCTGCTGCAGCCTTTGCCCATATGTGGCGAACGCTCAAGAGCGGGCGTTCGTGGATGGGCATGGTGAAAAATCGCTGTAAAAACGGTGATCACTATTGGGTCAGCGCCTACGTCACCCCGGTGACCCGCGATGGGCAGGCGGTGGAGTATCAGTCGATCCGGACCAGACCCAGTGTCCGTCAGGTCGAAGAGGCGCAAAAACTCTATGGACAGCTGGGCAGTCCGGCTCCGTCGCTGTGGCCCGCGTTAGGGTTGAAGTTGAAACTCTGGGTCATGCTCAGTCTGGTCATGGCCTGTGCCTTGGGCGCGGCGGCCTGGCTGGCGCCTCATTCGCCGTGGTGGGCGCTATTGGCGCTGGTGTTGGGCAGCGGCTTGAGTGCGCTGGGTGTCAATCTGTTGCTGCGGCCGTTGGACCGTTTGACCGAGCGCGTCCGATTGATTGGGGATAACCCCTTGAGCCAGGCGATCTATACCGGTCGGCGCGATGAGTTCGGACAGGTCGAGTTCGCCTTGCAGATGCTTGAGGCGCAGGTTGGCGCAGTGGTTGGGCGCATTGGCGATGCTTCGCAACGCCTGGCCGGGCATGCGGCGCAACTGGTCGAGCATCTGCAAAACAGTCAAAACAGCACGCTTGCACAGCAGGCAGAAACCGATCAGGTGGCCGCAGCGATTCATCAAATGGCCGCCAGCGTGGCGCAAGTCGCCAGCCATGCTCAGCAAGCCTCCCGGGCCGCCGACCAGGCAGAAAGCGAAACCCGCGAAGGTCATCAGCTGGTCGGCGAGAGCCGCAACGCCGTGCTATTGCTGGCCGGCGAGCTTGCCCGCGCCACCGAGGTGATTCATCAACTGGAGAATCACAGCAGCGATATCTCCGGAGTCCTGGAGGTGATCCGCAGCATCGCCGAACAGACCAATCTGCTGGCGCTCAACGCCGCCATCGAAGCCGCTCGCGCGGGCGAGCAGGGGCGCGGATTCGCGGTAGTGGCCGACGAAGTGCGTGGCCTGGCCCAGCGCACCCAGCAGTCGACCAACGAAATCCAGCGGATGATCAGCACCCTGCAAAGCGGTGCGCGGGACGCGGTGGTGGTCATGCAGCAAAGCAGCCAGCATGCCGAAAACAGTGTCGAGCATACTCAGCGCGCGGCCACGGCCCTGGACGGCATCAGCCAGCGGGTCAGGCAGATTACCGAGATGAGCCTGCAGATCGCCGCAGCGGTGGAAGAGCAAAGCGCGGTGAGCGAAGACATCAACCGCAACATCATCAGCATCCGCACAGCCTGCGACGTGACGGTGAGTGCCGGCCAGCAGAGCCATATCAACTCCGGCGATGTGGCCGGGCTGGCGGGGGATCTGCAGTTATTGGCGCAGGAGTTCTGGCAGAAAAGGCATTGATCGGAGGAGTGATCGGCTCAAGTCATAGGTGGTTGGCAGTCAGTACAGCCAATGGAAATCTCGAGTGGGCTCCCTAGGCCGCCCGCAACGAGATAAACGCATAATTCACCGGCTCCGCCGTCACCAGTTGCGCCCCGGCCGCTTGCACCTGCTTGGCGATATCGTCCCCGGAAACATGGAACTGCCACTCGCCGGTCGAGCCCGCCAACACCTGACCTTCAAGCTGTTCAATGGCCAGGGCGAACGCCGACATATCCGGCAGGTAAGCGGTAAACCCGTCACCCTTGAGCGCTGTGGTGCGAATGCCCAGTCGTTCGCAGATGGCTTCCTTGGTCTGGATATCGTCCCGGTCAGCCTGGCGCGAACGCTGGATCAGATCGGCCAGTTGCCGGTCGACCAACTCGCCACCGACAATCAATTGCGGGCCTTTTTCCCAGGCTTCCGACGGGCATTCCTTGGCGGTTGGCTTGAGCGCGATGTGCGGATTGATTTCCATCGGGTAGATCCGGCACACCAAAGGCCGGCGTTCATAGATCCGGCAGAGGTTGTCTTCGTCAAGATTCCGGCAGGGACCTACGTTGTATGCCGCGAAGGTGATCGCTACATACGCCTCGGTCGCACCGCTGGGCACCACGCAGGAACGTCGCTCGGCATGTTCGCGCTGGACTACAGGCAGCCCCAGACCATTACCGAGAAAGCCTTCCACCAGCACGATCACGTTACCGCCGTCCGCCGCCCACTGCCGGGCTTCGGCGAGGGTCAGGGGCACATGGTGGTCGTGGCAGCACTTGCCGCATCCTACACAGGAAAAGGTTGTATTCATCGAGCGGCCGGCCGTCATTGATAGGTGTGAGCGGTGACGGGAATACCCACGCAATCACCATGAAGGCCTGTCTGGAAGCAAGTTATGCGCCAGTCACTGGGCCTTGACGGGAAGGGGGATCGAGTCCCACTCGGTGACATAGGCGGTTTTGGTTTTTTTGTTGTACAGGCACAGCTCGGTGCCTGGTTGACCCTTCATGTGCTTTTGCGGGTACTGGCCTTGCAGCAGTATCGCGCTGTAGCCCACCCGGTCATCGAACTGTGCGACCTTGCCGACCGGTTTGGCGTACTTGAGATGACTGGCCTTGTTACAGCTGGTGAGCACCGCCTTGTCGAAAGACGCCCAGGCTTCGAGGCTGGAGGCGTTGGCCTGGACGGCGAAAGTGGCCAGGCAAATGAGGGGCAGTGTGAGGGCTTTCATGGCGAGGCCTCCCAGGGGCGTCGTTTGGGCGAAGTGGGAAGTATGCCTGAGGATCTGCTGTGCGGTTGAGGCCGCCAAGATCGCAGCCTGCGGCAGCTCCTACAGGAAGTTGTGTCGATGCGCATATCGGTGGCCGGACTCGGTCGGTGTAGGAGCTGCCGCAGGCTGCGATCTTTTAGCGGCTTTACGCTGGGACGGGTTCCCTACGCACCAGTCGCATCCCGACACTTTCATAAAGGCGCTGCGCCCGCTGGTTATCTTCCAGCACCTTCAGATCGACATAACCTTCCCGGCGCTGCTGAAACACCGTAAACGCATGCAACAACAATGCTCGACCCAGACCCTGGCCCCTTGCCCGCGGATGCACCACCAGATCCTTGAGATAGGCACTGGTCCAGCATTGGGCAACGCCGACAAGCCCTTGAGCGTCCGAGGCGATAAAACATAGCGCAGGGTCATACTCGGCATCGGTTTCGAATTGTTCGAGCCAGATATCCAGCGCCGGCACATGCCCACCGCCGTGCTGAAAACCGAGTTCCATCAAGCTGTGAACCGCCTCGGCAAGCGCCGGACGGTACTCGATCAGGCTGATGCCGCTCGGCCAGATGACCGGTGGCAAAACCTCAGCAAGGTCGCGCCTCAGCAGCAGACAGTAGTCCCCGGCCACGGCTCAACTACCCTGAGCTGCGACGGCCTTGGCAGCCTCGATCAGACACTTGGTCAGTTCCGGTGAGGAGAACTTGGTCAGCACCGCGTTAGCCCCGGCCAGGCGGGCTTTTTCGCTGTTCATCGCGCTGTCCAGGGAGGTGTGCAGCAGCACGTAGAGGTGGGCGAAGTCCGGAGTCTCGCGCAGGGTGCGGGTGAAGGCGTAACCGTCCATCTCTGACATCTCGATGTCCGAGACAATCAAGTTGATCTGTTGAGCGGTGCCCTGCAGGTCCAGCAGGCAGTCGATGGCTTCCCTGGCGCTGCGCGCGGTGTGGCATTGCAGGCCGAGGTTGCGCAGGGTGTGCACCGATTGTTGCAGCGCTACCTGGCTGTCATCGACCACCAGAATCCGTGCATTGCCCAGCACCTCGGCGTCTTCCATGCTCAGTTCGGTCGGCGCCGTTTCGATTTGTGCCGGGGTGATGCCGTGGATGACTTTCTCGATATCCAGCACTTGCACCAGGGTACCGTCGACAGAGGTCACGCCAGTGATGTACGACTTGACCCCGCCGGCGCCGTAGGGTGGCGGACGGATATCGGTGGTCAGGCAATGCACGATCTTGCTCACGGCCTGAACGTGCAAACCTTGCTTGGAGCGACTGACGTCGGTGACGATCAGGCAGCCTCCGTCCGGGTCGACCAACGGCTTTTCACCAATCGCCCGGCTCAGATCGATCACCGACAGCGAGGCACCACGCAGGGTGGCGATGCCTTTGACGTGCGGGTGCGACTCCGGCAGCCGGGTCAGGGGCGGGCAGGGGATGATTTCACTGACTTTCAGCAGGTTGATCGCCATCAGCTTGCCACTGCGCAAGGTAAACAGCAGAAGCGAGAGTGAATCTGCGCGGGCTTTGGTTGAGGACATAAAAACCTTCTGTGGAAAAGGTGGTTCACGGTGGACGACACCGTGAACAGCTATCAATGACGGGTTATCGACTTGTTGGGGGCTGGCTTTAGGGTTATTGGCAGTCCGTTAGTCATACGCTGAACCTTGTGGCGAGGGAGCTTGCTCCCGCTGGACCGCGAAGCGATCCCAAAATCGGCTACCGCGCTTGTCCAGATAGAACTCCATCGCCGGTTTTACGACCGCTGCGCGGCCGAGCGGGAGCAAGCTCCCTCGCCACAGGGGGCCGTGTGATCACTTCATCCCCAACCGCTTGGCCATCCGTCCAAGATTGGCCCTGTCCAAGCCTAGCTCACGGGCGGCGCTTGCCCAGTTGTGCTGATGTCGCTCAAGGCAGGCAGTGATCAACTGGCGCTGGTAGTTCTCGGTGGCCTGGCGCAGGTCCCCGGCGACGTCGAGTATAAGCTCGGGAGCACCGGCAGACTCTGGTGCGGGTACACGCACCGTGACATTCGGCAAATCCAGATCCGCCGCACTGAGGCTGAGGATCTTCGGTCGTTCCTTGCAATTGCCCAGCGCCTTCAGCGAACTGCGGCCAATCAAATGTTCGAGTTCACGGACATTGCCCGGCCAGGCATAAGCCAGCAGCGCCGCCTGGGCATCACTGGTCAGGCGCAGGCTGTTGAGGCCCATGCGCGAGCGGTTCTGCTCCAGGAAGAATCCGCTGAGCAGCAGCACATCCCGACCGCGATCGCGCAGCGCCGGTACCAGCAGCGGATAAACGCTCAGACGATGGTAGAAGTCGGCCCGGTAGCGGCCGCTGCGCACTTCTTCGGCCAGATCGCGGTTGGTCGCGGCGATCAGGCGCACATCGACCTGATGCTCCTTGTCCGAGCCCAGGCGTTGTAACTGGCCGCTTTGTAGTACCCGCAGCAACTTGGCCTGCACCGTCAGGGATAACTCGCCGACCTCATCGAGAAACAGTGTGCCGCCGTTGGCCAGTTCGAACTTGCCGCGGCGGTCGTTCATCGCGCCGGTGAAGGCGCCGCGCACATGGCCGAACAGTTCGCTTTCCACCAGGGTCTCTGGCAGGGCGGCGCAGTTGAGGCTGATGATCGGTTTGTCGGCGCGTGCCGAGGCGGCATGAATCGCCTGGGCTACCAGTTCCTTGCCGACCCCGGTTTCACCGGTGATCAGCACCGTCAGATCGCTGCCGCCGACCAGCTTGATCTCTTCAATCAGGCGTTTGTGGGTTTTGCTTTGGCCGATCATTTCGCGGTTTTGCTGGCCGCTGGCCTGGCGGTAGACCTCGGCCCGTTGATGTTCGTCTTCGACTCGCAGAGACAGGCGCTCGATGCGCTCGGCGGCACTCACCGTCGCGGCAGCGAGACTGGCGAAGGCCTGCAAGGCGTCCAGTTCGACGGGTTCCCGACGCTGTGGGTCTAGCGCATCGAGGGTCAGCAGACCCCAGGGGCGTTCATCGATAAACAGCGGGCAACCCATGCAGTCGTGGACTTCCAGGTGTTCGTCGAGCCCCTCCACCAAACCGTCATAGGGATCGGGCAAGTTGCTGTCACTGGCGAAGCGGGTCGGTCCGGGGGTGCTGAGCAAAGCCGCGAAGCGCGGATGTTCGCTGACCTTGAAACGGCGCCCCAGGGTGTCCGGGCTAAGGCCATCCACCGCCAGGGGGACCAGCCATTCACCGTCAAGCCGCAGCAAAGCGGCGGCGTCGCAGGGCAGCAGCGCGCGCATGGCTTCGAGCAGGCGTCGATAGCGCTCACCCTCCGGCAATTCACGGGACAGGTCGGAGACCAGGGGGAGCAGGGTGGTGAGCAGTGATTTTGCAGTCATATTGACTCCATATAGTCCTGATGACTATAAGACATGCATGGTCGATATGACTATGACTTTATCAAGTCATTGATTTATATGGATTTAATTATTGGCACGAAAACTGATACATAAGGGGTAATCAGCTAGTTATCAAAAAAGCTCAGGAGTCACCTATGCTTAGCGTTCAAGACCGTGCCATCGTCAAATCGACCGTCCCGCTGCTGGAAAGTGGTGGTGAAGCGTTGATCACTCACTTCTATCGCATGATGCTTTCCGAATACCCTGAAGTGCGCCCACTGTTCAACCAGGCCCACCAGAGCAGCGGCGATCAGCCGCGGGCACTGGCCAACGGCGTGTTGATGTATGCGCGACATATCGACCAGCTGGACCAGCTTGGCGATCTGGTGGCGAAAATCATCAACAAGCACGTTGCCCTGCAAATTCTTCCTGAACACTACCCGATCGTCGGCAACTGTCTGTTGCGGGCCATCTCTGAAGTACTCGGCAGCGAAATTGCCACCCCGGAAGTCATGAGTGCCTGGGGCGCGGCCTATAACCAGTTGGCCGAGATCCTGATCGGTGCCGAAACCGCGATCTACGACCAGAAGGCCCAAGCACCGGGCGGCTGGCGCGGTGAGCGGGCATTCAAATTGGTCGCGCGGGTCGAGGAGAGTTCGGAAATTACCTCCTTCTATTTTGAACCGGCGGACAAAGGCCCGATCCTCGTGGCGGAACCTGGCCAGTACATCGGTATGAAGCTTGTGCTTGAGGGTGAAGAAATTCGTCGTAACTATTCGTTGTCGGCACTGGCAGATGCCGGTCAGTACCGCATCAGCGTCAAGCGGGAAGACGGTGGCCGTGCCTCGAACTTCCTGCACGACCAGCTGCATGTCGGCGCGAGCATCATGCTGTTTCCACCGGCCGGCGAGTTCACCCTGACTGCCAGCGAAAAACCGCTGGTGCTGATCAGCGGCGGAGTGGGCATCACGCCGACCTTGCCAATGCTGGAAGCGGCACTGGCGAGCAAGCGCCCGGTGCACTTCATTCACTGCGCGCGCAACGGTGGCGTTCACGCCTTCCGCGATTGGGTCGATGGCCTGGCCGAGCGTCACCCGCAACTCAAGCGCTTTTACTGCTACGCCGAAGATGACGGCGTGAGCCCGGCAGCGGACCAGGTTGGGCTGTTGAGCGAGGAGCAGCTTGCCGATTGGCTGCCGGAAGAGCGCGATCTTGATGCCTACTTCCTGGGTCCCAAAGGCTTCATGGGCGCGGTCAAGCGTCACCTCAAGGCGTTGGGTGTGCCGGAGAAGCAAAGCCGTTACGAATTCTTCGGCCCGGCGGCGGCCTTGTAGGAGCGAGCAAGCTCGCTCCTACATGGGTACTGCGTCGTACACAGATTTTGTGTCTGGACGCGGTCAAATAATGTGGGAGCGGGCTTGCTCGCGATGGCGTCATCCGCCTCGACACACACCTCCCCGTTAATCCCCCGTTAATGCCCCTGCCGTTAATTCCCTCCTGTTAAACCACCACACTGCCGTCGCGCGGTAAACTAGCTTATCGATGACTACTACCACTTCAGCAAAGGGATACGGGGATGATTGACGAAACACTGCGTTTGGGACGCGAGCGACGATTCCTGATCTTGCTCGGCCTGATCTGCCTGGCGCTGATCGGCGGGGCGCTGTACATGCAGGTGGCATTGGGCGAGGCACCTTGCCCGCTGTGTATCCTGCAGCGCTATGCCCTGTTGCTGATCGCGATTTTCGCTTTTATTGGTGCGGCAATGCGCAGCCAACGCAGCATTACCGTGCTCGAAGGGCTGGTGGTGCTCAGTGCCATCGCCGGTGCCGCGGTCGCCGGGCATCACGTGTATACCCAGTTCTACCCGACGGTCAGTTGCGGGATCGATGTACTGCAGCCCATCGTCGATAGCCTGCCGCTGGCCTCGGTCTTCCCGCTGGGCTTTCAGGTCGACGGTTTCTGCTCGACGCCTTACCCGCCGGTGCTTGGCCTGTCCCTGGCGCAGTGGGCGCTGGTGGCCTTTGTACTGACCATCGTGTTGGTGCCGTTGGGTGTTTCCCGCAATCGCAGGAGTATCCGTTAAGCCCCTCATCGGTGAGTGACGTTGAAACGCCCCGGTCCTCCTTGCGAGTGCCGGGGCGTTTTGCATTTCAGGGATCTGGAAAAAGAACATGATTTGGCGCAAGAAAATGCGCCGCACATGTGCGACACGTTGTCACACGCAGGGTGTGGCAAAACATTTCCAGGTCTTGAGTTCAGGCATCAGGATTGAGCTGATCGGCTGCGCAACACAGTCGATTTTCCAATAGTCGCAAAGTCCCATCATGCAGATCTAACAGATTCCGCTGAATTACTGCAGGCCTTGTTTCAATTGGCCTTGGGACAGATCAAGAAACCTTCGGCGAGAAAAAAACTGTCTGAAATGAGCAGCTTAGACCTACATTCTTCGAGGTTATTATTGAGAATGCAAATCGATACGTTCTTTCGATGACGCAATAATCGTTAACCATTGTTGCTGGATCCGATATTAATTATTTCGAGATGAGACATGGTTTATCAAACAGTACATATCTACAATCGCCCGCACTGAATTTCCGACGCTGCTCATCCCTGAGCATACGAGTGCGGTCGAGGGGCGATTTGCTTGCTCCATGGGACCCCAGGTGTCGGCACCTTCCAGCTTTCCGCACCAAATGGAATTGGTCTGTAAAAAGGCCTTTGACCCAGAATTCGAATAAGACTCACCGCTAGCCCGGGATTTGTCGATCAGCGCTTAGCGCTTCGGGCAGGCCCTTATTCAATCCAAGAAAAATGCCAACCCTTGGCAGGGTGAAGTGTTGGCGATCAAAACCCAACTGCATTGCGCAAGCTGCTTTAGAGGTCGTGAGATGAGTAAAAACAGGTACCCCAGATTCCTAGGCTTATTGCCGCTGCTCGGCACGTTGTTGCTGAGTGGTTGCAACATGACCTTGCTCGATCCCAAGGGCCAGGTCGGCCTGGACGAGCGAAACCTGATCATCACCGCAACGCTGCTAATGCTGTTGGTCGTCGTGCCGGTCATCTTCATGACCTTCCTGTTCGCCTGGAAATACCGCGCTTCCAACAAGGACGCCGTCTACACACCGAAGTGGTCGCACTCCACCAAGATCGAAATCGCGATCTGGACCATTCCGGTGCTGATCATCATTGCCCTGGGCTACATCACTTACGAGTCGACCCACGCGCTGGACCCGTATCGTCCGCTGGAGTCCGACGTCAAGCCGATCACCATCGAGGTGGTCGCCATGGACTGGAAGTGGCTGTTCATCTACCCGGAACAAGGCATCGCCACCGTCAACAAGATCGTGTTCCCGGCTAACACGCCGATCAACTTCAAGGTCACTTCCGACACCGTGATGAACTCGTTCTTCATCCCGGGCCTGGGCGGCCAGATCTACGCCATGGCGGGCATGCAGACCAAGCTGCACCTGATTGCCAACCAGAACGCTGAACTCGACGGTATCTCCGCCAACTACAGCGGCGCGGGTTTCACCGGCATGAAGTTCAAAGCAATCGCCACGTCTCAGGCGGATTTCGATGCCTGGGTCAGTGATGTCAAGAAGGCACCTAAACAGCTTGAAAAAGCTGAATACGAAGCCCTTTCCAAACCAAGCCAGAACAACCCTGTCGAGCTCTACTCCTCGTTCACGCCAAACCTGTTCCAGACCATCGTCGACAAGTACGAAGGCATGAAACCGGGCAAGCCGATGCACCACGAGAAGAAAGACAAAGAAGTGGCCCATATGGAAGGGATGGACATGAGTTCGCATTCAGCTGCCGGGGCAGAGGAGTAATCGATGTTAGGTAAATTAAGTTGGGAAGCGGTTCCGTTCCACGAGCCGATCGTGATGGTGACCATTGCCATGATCGCGCTCGGCGGTCTGGCGGTATTCGCTGCAATCACCTACTTCAAGAAGTGGACCTATCTGTGGACCGAGTGGCTGACCTCGGTCGACCACAAGAAAATCGGTGTGATGTACATAGTCGTCGCCATGATCATGCTGCTGCGTGGTTTTGCCGACGCCATCATGATGCGTACCCAGTTGGCCATGGCCACCGAAGGTTCGCCTGGCTACCTGCCGCCTGAACACTATGACCAGATTTTCACCGCTCACGGTGTGATCATGATCATCTTCATGGCGATGCCCTTCTTCACCGGCCTGATGAACCTTGCAGTGCCGCTGCAGATCGGCGCGCGTGACGTGGCCTACCCGTTCCTGAACTCCTTGAGCTTCTGGTTGCTGGTGTCCGGCGTGGTGCTGATCAACCTGTCCCTGGGCGTTGGCGAATTCGCCAAGACCGGCTGGGTTGCCTATCCGCCGCTGTCGGGGCTGCAATACAGTCCGGGCGTCGGGATGGATTACTACATCTGGGCGCTACAGCTATCCGGGCTAGGTACGACGCTGACGGGGGTCAACTTCCTGGCCACCGTGCTGAAAATGCGTACCCCGGGCATGAAGCTGATGGACATGCCGATCTTCACCTGGACCTGCACCTGGGCCAACGTCCTGATCGTCGCTTCGTTCCCGATCCTGACTGCTACCCTGGCTTTGCTGACGCTTGACCGTTACATGGATTTCCACATTTTCACCAATGAACTTGGTGGCAATCCAATGATGTACGTCAACCTGTTCTGGGCCTGGGGTCACCCCGAGGTATACATCCTGATTCTGCCGGCGTTCGGGATCTTCTCCGAAGTCATCTCGACCTTCTCCGGCAAGAAACTGTTCGGCCACCACTCGATGATCTACGCCAGCGGCGCGATCTCGATCCTCGGCTTCATGGTCTGGCTGCACCACTTCTTCACCATGGGTTCGGGTGCCAGCGTCAACGCCTTCTTCGGTCTGGCGACGATGCTGATTTCGATCCCGACGGGGGTGAAGCTATTCAACTGGCTGTTCACCATCTACCAGGGTCGTCTGCGTTTCACCAGCCAGGTTCTATGGACCCTGGGCTTCATGGTGACCTTCGCCATCGGCGGCATGACCGGCGTACTGCTGGCCATCCCGGGTGCCGACTTCGTCCTGCACAACAGCCTGTTCGTGATCGCGCACTTCCACAACGTGATCATCGGCGGCGCGGTATTCGGTTACATCGCCGGCTTCAGCTTCTACTTCCCTAAAGCGTTCGGCTTCAAGCTGCACGAAGGATGGGGCAAGGCAGCGTTCTGGTTCTGGATCACCGGCTTCTTCGTTGCGTTCATGCCGCTCTATGTACTGGGCTTCATGGGCATGACCCGTCGTCTGAACAGCTCCACCAACCCTGAGTGGGTGCCTTACCTGTACGTTGCGTTGTTCGGTGCGGTCATGATCGCCGTCGGTATCGCCTGCCAGCTGATCCAGCTCTACGTCAGCGTGCGTGATCGCAAGCTGCCACAGAACGCGTGCGAACACGGCGACCCGTGGAATGCCCACACGCTGGAATGGTCGACCTCGTCGCCACCACCGTTCTACAACTTTGCCGTGCTGCCGAAAGCCGACGGCATCGACCCGTTCACCGAGGCCAAGGAAAACGGTACTGCGTACAAGGCGCCAAACCGTTACGAACCGATCCACATGCCAAACAACACCGCGACTGGTGTGGTCATGGGCGCTCTGTTGACGGTGTTCGGTTTCGCGATGATCTGGCACATCTGGTGGTTGGCCATCTTCGGTCTGGTCGGCACTGTTGTGTACTTCGTGATCCACGCTGCTCGTGATGACCAGGGCTACATGGTGCCGGTTGAAACAATCGAACGCATCGAAGCCGAGCAGCACAAGCGTCTGGTAGCGGCCAAAGCAATTCCGGCCACCGCCACCCGTGTTGAAACCTCGTTGGAACAGGCTTAAACCATGTCGAACTTAGTGACCAATGTTGGACACGCCCATGGTCTGGACCATGGGCACGATGACCACCACCACGACTCGGGCGAGATAACCGTATTCGGTTTCTGGCTCTACCTGATGACCGACTGCATTTTGTTTGCGTCGATCTTCGCGGTGTACGCGGTACTGGTAAACAACGTAGCGGGTGGCCCGTCGGGCCACGACATCTTCGAGCTGCCGTACGTGCTGGGCGAAACCGCTCTGCTGCTGTTCAGTTCGATCACCTACGGCTTCGCCATGCTGGCGTTGTTCAAGGGCAAGAAGAACCAGGTACTGGGCTGGCTGGGCATGACCTTCCTGTTCGGCGCCGGCTTTATCGGCATGGAGATCAACGAGTTCCACATGCTGATTGCCGAAGGCTTCGGCCCGAGCCGCAGCGGCTTCCTGTCCGGGTTCTTCACCCTGGTCGGGACCCACGGTCTGCACGTGACCAGCGGTCTGATCTGGATGGCGATCATGATGTATCAGGTGCAGAAAAACGGCCTGACGTCGACCAACAAGACCCGATTGAGCTGCCTGAGCCTGTTCTGGCACTTCCTGGACGTTGTGTGGATCTGCGTATTCACCGTTGTTTATCTGATGGGGACTATGTAAATGGCTAACGCAGCTCACTCACACGATGGCCACAATGGCCACGACGCCGGCCACGGCAGCGTCAAGTCCTACGCCATCGGCTTCATCCTGTCGGTGATCCTCACCGTCATTCCGTTCGGCCTGGTGATGTACCCATCCCTGCCGAAAGACGTGACGCTGTGGATCGTGCTGGCCTTCGCTGTGATCCAGGTACTCGTTCACCTGGTGTACTTCCTCCACCTGGACCGCTCCGCCGCCCAGCGTAACAACGTGATCGCGTTCGTCTTCGCTGCCCTGGTGATCGTCCTGTTGGTAGGTCTGTCGTTGTGGATCATGTACAGCATCCACACCAACATGATGGCGCACTGAGGAACTCCGGATGTCCTTTAAGCACTTTATCCAAATCACCAAACCGGGGATCATTTTCGGTAACGTGCTTTCTGTGGCAGGCGGGTTCTTCCTGGCCTCGAAAGGGCATGTCGACATTGCCATTTTCCTGGCTGCGATGATCGGTACTTCGTTGGTGGTGGCGTCCGGTTGCGTGTTCAACAACTGCATCGACCGCGACATCGACCTGAAGATGGAACGCACCAAAAACCGCGTGCTGGTCCAGGGCCTGATCTCCCTGAAACTGGCACTGGCTTACGCGACCATCCTCGGCATCGCCGGCGTGGTCCTGCTGTACCAGGTGGCCAACCCGTTGGCGGCGCTGTTCGCGGTGATCGGTTTCGTTATCTACGTCGGCTTCTACAGCCTGTACCTCAAGCGCAAGTCGGTTCACGGCACGCTGGTCGGCAGTCTGTCGGGGGCGATGCCGCCGGTGATCGGTTACGTCGCGGTGAGCAATAGCTTCGACATGGCCGCGCTGACGTTGCTGGTGATGTTCAGCCTGTGGCAGATGCCGCATTCCTATGCCATCGCGATCTTCCGCTTCAACGATTACCTGGCCGCATCGATTCCGGTGCTGCCGGTGAAGCGCGGGATTGAAGTGGCGAAGAAGCACATCCTGCTCTACATCCTGGCGTTCGTCATCGCGACCTTGATGCTGACCTTCAGCGGCTACGCCGGCATGAGCTACCTCGCCGTCGCCGCCGCCATGGGCATGTACTGGCTGTACATGGCCTGGACCGGCTACAAGGCGGTGGATGACCGAGTCTGGGCACGCAAGCTGTTCGTGTTCTCGATCTTCACCATCACCGCCCTGAGCGTGATGATGTCCCTGGACTTCAAAGTGCCGAGCGAGCTGCTGCTGACGTACGCGCCTTGAGTGTCTGACGCTGTAAAAAAAGCCCCGCCTTCGATGTGAAGAGCGGGGTTTTTTTTGGGGGCTGGGCGTGTGGGTTTTCTGCCGACAGCTCGTCTGGGTGGTGAAACGTTGCTTGCTAAACTATAATCAATTTGCCTATAGTTTGTTATGCGAACGGTTTTTTTCGAAACTTCATCCTTTACCGCCACCGTCGGCAATTATCTGACGGACGATGAATATCGCATGCTTCAAACCGAGATGCAGTTGAACCCGTTGGCTGGCGATGTCATGCCTCGCACGGGAGGATTCCGCAAACTGCGCTGGTCAGACGGACGTCGTGGTAAAGGTAAGCGCGGTGGCTTGCGGGTCATCTATTATTGGCTTATGAATAATGGTCAATTCTGGATGTTTGCAATCTACGATAAGGATGAGCTCGAAAATTTGACTGCCGACCAAGAGAAGGCACTCAAGAAAGCCATAGATGCAGAGTTGAGAGCACGAGGCACCCAATGAAAAAGCGCGATCTGTTTGCAGAAATGATGCAGGGCGTTACCGAAATGGCAGCGCAGCGCGAAGGCAAGATCACTCTTCGCCAGAACACAGTGGAGGACAAACCAGTTCCCGAGGTTTCCGCGCAAGAGATCGTGGCGCTTCGCGGGAAGCTGCATATGTCCCAGACAGTCTTTGCCAGGCGCATACGCACGAGCCCAAGCACACTGAGAAACTGGGAACAGGACAAATCGAAGCCCAATGCCCAGGCTGCTCTATTGATCAAACTGGTGGAGAAATTTCCCGATATGGTTGATCGGTTGGGGACTGTGTAAAGCGCAGCCGTCATTGCTGAATCAGACACTACAAAAAAGCCCCGCCTTCGATGTGAAGAGCGGGGCTTTTTTTGCTCCGATTAAAAGCAGAAGATCGCAGCCTGCGGCAGCTCCTACAGGACCGCGTGTTCCTGCAATTTCACAGGTGTACTCGGTCGGTGTAGGAGCTGGCGCAGCCTGCGATCTTTTGATCTTCCAGCGTTACTGCTGAACGATGCTGTAACCGTCGAACGCGCTCTGCTGCTGCAGGGCGGCGATGATGCTTTTGCGGGTAACGGGCTGTTCGGTGCCTTCGTTGTCGATGAAGGTCTCGGTTTCCAGCTCGGCCTGATCGCCTTCACCGACGAATGCAAAACCGAGGAACTCGAAGGCTTCACGGTCTACGTTCGGTTTGGAGCGGGGAGTGCGCAGGGGCAGGGTGACGCTCACGCCGTCCTTGCTGATGGAGAACACTTCGACTTCTTTCTTGGCGCGAGCGGTTTTGGTTTTGCCGCCGGATGGATCCTTCACCGCCTGGTGGGTGTGGTTCAACACCTTCAGCGCCAGGCCGTACACCAGCTCCTGGAATTCAGGGTCGTCCTTGAAGCAGGAGAGGATCCGGCTGATGGAGAATTTCGTGCTCAAGTCTTCCAGCGCCGCGCTGTCGGCCGCCTCTGCGTCTTTGAGCTGTTTCAGCTCGCCCATCAGGTCGTAGGCTTTGTCGTCGTCAAACTGGTCATGTGCGTGGCGAATCGCATTGCGTAACTCACGAATCTGGTCGCTTTCCTTCGATGTGTGGAAAGCATCGAGCACCATTTCACTGATGGTCTTGGCCTGCGGCACATGCTGCGAAAGATTGATGGCGTTTTCGTATTCGGCTTTGGACGACAAGCTGATTACGGATTCATCGGTGTTGGAATCAGGCATTGAAATTTCACTACTTCGTTTAACAGGGTTTGAGACGGAAAAGCGCCGGGCATTTTCAGGGTGGCTGTGGCGCGGCGTCAAGGAACCATGCCTGAGGGACCATTTTTAACGGCTGTGCTGCCAGATTCGTGCTGCAGCGATAACAGCGCCCGATACAAAGTGATCGCCCGTACGCAGAACGGACCTAGAACCCTGAGTGATTGCGCTAGCCCCAGCAGCAGACAGCTTTAATACGGTGGTTCAGTAGTGATATCGGCACATCAGAATATGCATTTCATCGTCCTCTATCCCATAGACCAAGCGATGCTCCGCCGTTACCCGGCGTGACCAGAATCCGCTGAGGTTATGTTTGAGTGGTTCAGGTTTACCAAGTCCGTCGAAGGGATCACGCTGGATCGCTTTGATCAATAGGTTGATGCGCTTGAGGCCGGCCTTATCGTTCTGCTGGAACCAGAGGTAGTCATCCCAGCCTTCGGGGGTAAAGAGAATCTTCATTCTTCAATCAGTTGCCTGGCTTTGGCTTTTCCGGCGCGAAGGCTGTTGATCGACTTGATCAAGCGCTCGGCGTTGGCGGGGGAGCGGAGCAGGTAAGCGGTTTCTTCGAGGGCGTTGTATTCGGCAAGAGAGATCATGACTACAGGTTCGCCTTTTTGACGTGTCACCAGCAGCGGAACACGATCTTCGTTCACTCGATCCATGGTTTCAGATAGGTGCGCGCGGGCATTGGTGTAGTTGATGGTTTGCATGACAGGATCCTCGCTCAATGGCTTAAACGTACAGAAATGAGTACGTATTGGCAAGGTGCTCCCTATGAGCGGTCGTTCTGCTGGTAAAGCAGGATTGATCTGATCTTCCATATGGGTTCCGTGAGAGTCAAAAAGTTGCTCGAAGAGGTACTTCAAGACGATGAAACCCAGCGTAGTACTGCATGTGAAAGATACGAGGGGGCTGGCGTAGATCAGATTGTTGCGAGATATGCCGCCAGCCACAGATGCCACCAGTTCCCGCATCACACCACCTGAATATCCACCAACGCCGCCTCCAGCATTTCCCGGAGCCCACAGCCGCGTCGAGCGATGAACACCAGTTGTACGGCGTGTTCCGGCGTTTGCCCGATGGCCAGGCTGAATTGGCTGCGGGCACCGACGTGCTGCAGCCAGTAGGGCTGTTCGTTGCCTTGCAGCTGCACCAGCCCCTTGAGGCGGAAGATATCTTTGGGCAGCCTGGCCAGCCATTCGCGCAAGGCCTTGGGCGGTAGCGGGTGCGGGCTGTTCCAGACCCAGCTTTCGAACAGCTGGTCATGGCGCTCCGGCAGCGGGGTGATTTTCAGGCCGACACGGTTGCTACGGTCCGATAGCAGCAACACCTCCGGCAGTTCCGCTTGTACGGTGTCGAACACTGGCGCGCGGCTGCCGAGAGACGCGTGGATGCTTTGCAGTTCGGCCGGGTCGACCAGGTCGGCCTTGTTCAGCAGCACCAGATCGGCACAGGCCACCTGGGCGCGGGACAATCGGGCGAACTCGCCTTCCAGTGCGAGATAGCCGGTGGCATCGACCAGGGTGATGACTGCATCCAGATGCAAGTGGCTACGCAGTTGCGGATAACCCAGGGTTTGCACGATGCGTTGCGGATCGGACACGCCGCTGCACTCGATAACGATCCGCTCCAGTCGCGGCTGCAGCTGTGCGAGGCTGGCCAGTTGCGCCAGCAGGTCTTCCTGCACGGTGCAGCAGATGCAGCCGTTTTGCAGGCTGTACACCGCGTCGGTGACTTCGGCAATGATTGCGGCATCGATGTTCAGCTCGCCGAAGTCATTGACGATCACCGCCATGCGCCCGCTGTCGGCGCCCTGGACCATACGGTTGAGCAGGGTGGTTTTGCCGGCGCCGAGGAACCCGGCGACCACCGTCACCGGGATGCTTGGTAGGTTCATCAAGCTAGCCCCTCAATGACGGGAGGTTGACCTTGCCAGACCGCTTTGAGCGGAGTGTCGGCGAACCTTGATTCGCGGTCGTACACCGGCCGGCCTTCGACAAAGGTCAGCTGCACCTGAGTGCGATGGATGTAGTTGCGCGGCGCCTGGGCGAACAGGTCGCGGTCGAGCACGATCAGGTCGGCGGACTTGCCGACTTCCAGGCTGCCGGTCAGATGCTCCAGGCCCATGGCGTGCGCACCGTTGAGAGTCGCGACGTGCAGCGCCTGTTCCAGGGTGATCGGTTCGCCGAAACAGTCCGGTTCCTGATTCCAGGGGTTCTGCCGGGTGACCATGGTTTCCAGCGCCAGCCACGGATCGATCGAGGCCACCGGCCAGTCGGTACCCATCACCGCGATACCGCCAGCGGCCAGCACCCCTTTGAAGTCATAAATGCGCTTGAGGCGTTCCTGGCCGTAGCCGGAACGTGCACCGCTGGCAAAGGGCGTCGGGTACCAGGCGGCCGGGGAGAACTCGGCAATTACGTTCAGCTCCTTGAAGCGCTTCAGGTTGCCGGGATGCAGCAGGGTGCTATGGGCGCACTGATGGCGAATGCCGCTGTAACCGTTGCGGCGTCGGGCTTCGGCGACCGCATCGAGGAACACGTCGGAAGCACCGTCGCCAGTACAGTGGGCGATCACTCGCAGGCCTCGACGGTCCATATCCACCACCATGTCGGTGATGTGTTCCGGGGTCAGATTGAGCTTGCCGCGCCAGTTCGACTCTTGTGACCAAGGGGTCATCAGGTACGAAGACTTGGGCTCCACGGTGCCGTCGAAGTGGAACTTCACCGCGTTGGCGTTCAGGCGGGCGCTGCGATAGTAATACCGTTCGCCACTGAGCAACTCCCAACGGCGGCGGACCGGAAAGATATCGTCCTGCCAGCTGATTGCGGCTTCCACGCGCAAGGTCAGCTCCCCGGCGTCATCCAGTTCCTTGAGCGCCTCCAGACGCCGTTCGCAGACATGCACATACTTTGTCGCGGTGACGCCACGGGAAGTCTGAAAATGCACGCCATCGCGATAAGCCCGGCGCAGTACATCCACTGGTGTCGGCGGCATCGCGGCGTGGATCATGGCGTAGGCGCCATCGATCAACAGGCCATTGGGTTCGCCGCTCAGCTCGTCGCGCTCCATGTAACCGTTGCGCGGGTCGGCGGTGTGGCGGTCGATGCCGGCCAGTTCGAGGGCCTTGGAGTTGACCATCATGGTCCCCCACATGCGGTCGAGCAGCGCCACCGGACGATCCGGCATCACGCTGTCGAGCCACTCGCGGCCAGGTGTCAGGCCGGCTTCGCGGAAGGTGTAACGGACCCAGTATTGACCGTAGATCCAGCCGTCACCGGGGTGAGTATCGGCGTAGGCGTGGATTGCCGCGACCAGTTGCTCGGGCGTCGGATCTTCGATGCCGACATCCAGGTCGTCGCTGTAACGCGGTGCCAGCGCCAGATCCGGGTGCGTGTGCATGTCGTGCAGGCCGGGCATGCAGAAGGCGCCGTCCAGGTCGTGCTGGCGGGTGCTTGGGCCGATCAGCGCTTGCAGCGACTCAAGACTGCCTACGGCAATGAAGCGCCCGTCACGAATGGCCACCGCTTCGGCCCAGGGTTGTGCCGGGTCGAGGGTATAGAAACGGCCGTTGTGCAGCACCAGTTCGGCGTACGGAGCGACAACGGAGTGAGTCGAATTGAATTGGTCTGAAGCGGTCACGGGAGCAAACCTCTTGATCAGTGCCAGCGGGTGTGAGGCCTTTGTAGGAGCGAGCTTGCTCGCGATGGATTCAAGGGCGGCGCGTTTGTTCAGAAAACACGCGTTATCGTTAACGTCCATCGCGAGCAAGCCCGCTCCCACAGGCTCGTGCCGGGCATCACAGTCGGGGGTGGTGGCTGCCGAGAATAGCCAATGGCACACGAGGGTCAATCGAGGGTTTTTTGTGTAATTGTGAAATTAAATTCAACAGTTGCCTGATAAGCCTGAGGTTTTGCTGGCTATGTCTGTCGGGCAATTCCCGTTATCGTGAAAGGCATCTCCCGTTGCGTGATCCCGACCTATGCGTTTCCCTTCGATGACCGCTTTGCGGGCGCTGGATGCGGTGGCCCGGCTGGGCAGCGTGTCCGCCGCCGCCAGCGAGCTCAACCTCACGCCCAGCGCCATCAGCCACCAGATCAAGAGCCTGGAGCAGACCCTCGGCTTCGCCCTGACCGAACGCACCGGGCGCACTATCCGCATTACCTGGCAGGGTGAGCGTTATGCCCGGGACATCCATCTGTTGTTGGCTAATATCCTTGAGGCGGGCCAGCGCTTCGATGGCCAGCAGGTCAGCGGGCGGCTGTGCATCAGCAGCCCGGCGGGGTTTGCGACTTACTGGTTGTGTAGCCATATCGCGGAATTCCAGGCGCTTTATCCACAGGTCGAACTGCAGCTGATTTCACCGCGCACGCCGGATGACACCAGTGACGACACGGCCGACCTGTTCATCGCTTACGGTATGGGCGACTGGCCTGATCAACATGTGCAGAAAATCGTCTCGCTGCGGTTTTTTCCGGTGTGCAGCCCGCGCCTGGTCAACTCCATGGGCGGTTTGAAAACCCCGGAAAACCTGGTCGGCGCGCCACTGCTGCACATGATCGATTATTCCGATTGGCGAGTCTGGCTGGCGGCCGCCGGCGCACCGAATGTGGATGTGCAGCGCGGGATTGTGTTTGCCGACGCGCACTTTGTGCAGTCGGCCTGCATCGCCGGGCAGGGCATTGCCATGGGCGACAACCTGATCAGTGGCGAGGCATTGGCCAATGGGCTTCTGGTGCGTCCGTTCGAAACCGAAATCGAATCCAACCGCGGTTACTACCTGGTCGCCGATCAGCAGAAAGTCGAGCGCCCGGTGGTGCAGGCCTTCAGCGATTGGGTCAAGTCGCAGCTGGGAGCCCTGGTCGGGCTGCGCTAGAAGTCCGTCACTCGTTGAAAACGTGAATTTTATTGTTCAATCGCCCGGCAAGCACACGCCTCAGCGGTTACGCAGCCGTTCCTGCATAAAGTCCATGACCTTCAGCGATTGATAGATGGCATTGGCCGCGAGCAATCCGAACGGGCCACCATTCCAGTCCAGCAGGTAGGGTTTGAACAGTTGATAACGGTCGCTCTCGCCGCACACCGCCTCGGCAATCACCCGGCCGCCGATGGAACCGGTGTTCAAGCCGTGGCCGCCAAACGAGGTGCAAGCCCAGACGCCGGGTTCAAGCAGGCCCAGGTTCGGCATCTTGTTGGTTGAATAACCCATCAGCCCGGACCAGGCCAATTCAATCTTCGCCGATGCCAGCTGCGGATACACCGAGACCATGTCGTGCTTGAGCATGCTGGCCAGGGCTTGCTCGTTCTGTTCGTTGCGGGTGGTGATACGGCCGCCCCACAGCAGGCGGTCGTCCTCGACCACCCGGTAGTAATCCGAGGCGCGACGGTCATCGGAAAAGGCCGCGCCGGAGTTCAGGATGTCTTTGATCGAGGCGCCCAGGTGTTCGGTCAGCACCACATAGGTGGCGATGGGCAGATAGGCCCGGCTCAACTTCTGCAGTTCGCTGCCGCCGTAACCGCCGGCGCAGAAGATCAGGTCCTTGCAGCGCACACTGGCGAGGGCGGTCTGTACCGTTTTAACGGCGCCTTCGCGGCGCCAGGCGAGCATTTTCGAGTGTTCGAAAATCCGCCCGTTGGCGCTTTCGATGGCATTGGCCAGCCCCAGGCAATAATTCAGCGGATGGAAGTGCATGGCCTGTGGATCTTCGATGCCCTGAAAGTACTTTTCGGTATGGGCCAGCGCCCGTACCTGCTCGGTATCGAGGAAATTCAATGGATAACCGAAATCGCGCTGCATGCTCTCGACGTGGTTTTTCACCGCCACGCGGTCATCGTAACGTTTGACCTGAATCGTCCCGGGAGACGGGTCGCAGCCCTGTAGCGCCAGTTCAGTAATATTGCTCCTGACAATATTCACCCCCTCCACCGACATCTGGAACAAGGTCCTGGCACTCTCCAGTCCGAGCTTCTTGCGGATCGCGCCGGATCCCTGCGCCCAACCAGGGGAGACCACGCCGCCGTTGCGCCCCGAGGCGCCCCAGCCGATCTGGTGTGCCTCAAGGATGATCACCCGTTTACCGCGTCGGGTCAGCTCCACTGCCGCGGTCAAACCAGCGATTCCGGCGCCGATGATGCACACATCACATTCTGCATCGGCCAGCAGTTCGGCTCTGGGCTCGCGCGGGAGCGAGGTCTGGGCGTACCAGGTTTTCGGAAAAGGCATAGTCATCCCCGTAGGAGCTGCCGCAGGCTGCGATCTTGGCGATTCAAGCCTCAACACAAAGGCCGGGGAATTATTGAAACTCCCCCGGTCACCCGATTACTTCACCGTCGAATAATCGACCCCATACCACTTGTTGGACAGCTTGGTCAGGGTGCCGTCCTTGTGCATGGCGCCGATGACTTCGCCCAGCTTGGCTTTCAGCTCCGGGTCACCCTTGTCGATGGCGATCGCCAGCGGTTCGTAGAACACCACGCTGCCGTCAACGGCCTTGAGTGGGTAACTCTTTTTCACCGCCGCCTCCAGGGTACTTTGTTGCGTGAGGATGGCGTCCAGACGCACGCCGTCGCCCAGGCGCAGGTCATCCAGCGGCCCCAGAGAACCGGAATAGGTTTTCAGCTTCCCGGCTTTCACGTCGTACTTGAACGGTGGAACGTCCGTCGCTTCGATGGCCAGGGACTGGTTGAGGAAGTCCTCGGAAGTGGTCCCGCCTTCGACGCCGATGACCTTGCCGTTGAGCGCAGCGCGGTTGTTCAGGGTCGAGGCTTTATGCACGGCGAAGACATACGGCACGTAGTAATAAGTGGCGGGGAAGTCGAGGATCCGTGCGCGGCTGTTGGTGGCGGTCATGGAACCGACGGACATGTCCCAGCGACCGTTCCATTTACCGGCAGTGATCACATCCCAATCGGGCGTGACGAATTTCACTTCCACCCCCAGGCGCTTGGCGATTTCTTTCGAGACGTCGATATCGAAACCGTCGATTTCATTCTTGTCGTTGATAAACCCCTGCGGCGGCCAGGTGGCGGAGGTGGCGACCGTCATCAGTTTATCTTTGTGAATTTTATCGAGGACCGGACCGGCGTTGACGGCGCCGACAAACAGCACCGACATCAAGGCCGCGAGCGTTACAGCACGTTTATTCGTGAGCATGTCCATCTCCGTATTTATTGTTATAGGGCTGGGTGTTCAGGAACGGAAAGTCAGTGACCGATGATCTGTGAGAGAAATTTTCGGGCGCGTTCGGTTTGCGGGTTTTTGAAGAACTCGGCCGGCGTGGCTTGCTCGATGACCTGCCCCTGATCCATGAACAGGATGCGATCAGCCACTTTGCTGGCGAAGCCCATTTCGTGGGTGACACAAATCATCGTCATGCCGTCATTCGCCAGTTCGCCCATGACATCCAGCACTTCATGGACCATCTCCGGATCGAGAGCCGAGGTCGGCTCATCGAACAGCATCACCTTGGGATTCATGCACAGCGCCCGGGCAATGGCGACCCGTTGCTGCTGACCGCCGGAGAGTTGTGACGGGTATTTGTGGGCGTGCTCGGCAATTCGTACCCGTTCCAGATACACCTGTGCCCGACGTTTGGCTTCGCTGGAGGAGACCCCCTGCACCAGTTGCGGCGCCAGGGTCAGGTTATCCAGCACGCTCAGGTGCGGGAACAGGTTGAAGCTCTGGAACACCATACCGATCTCGCGCCGCACGGCGCTGACACTTTCGGCCTCGCTGGTGAGGGTGATGCCATTGACGCTGATATGGCCCTTCTGGAAGTTCTCCAGATGATTGATGCAACGAATCATCGTCGACTTGCCCGAACCCGATGGGCCGCACACCACCAGGATTTCGCCGGTGGCGACGTTCAAGTCGACGTCGCGCAGCGCATGAAAGTTGCCGTACCACTTGTTCAGGCCGGTGATGGAAATCATCGAGTCCCGGGCCTTGGCGACCGGGTTCGTTTCGTTTGGCAGCAGCTCGGCGGTAATAGTGCCTGTCATCCGGTTCAACCCCTCGCAGTGGATCGGTTGACCCGTTTTTCGATCCTGGCCTGAACCCTTTCGAGCACGAATGACAGGGCCCAGTAAATCATCGCCGCGGTGATCAGCATTTCCAGGTGGCGGAAGTCCGCGCGGCCCTGGGTCTTGGCCAGGTACATCAACTCCCAGACGCCGATGACGGACACCAGCGAGCTGTCCTTGAGCATGGCGATGAACTGATTGCCGGTGGGCGGAATGATCACCTTCAGCGCCTGGGGCATGATCACCCGGCTCAGGGTCTTGAACGGGCTGATGCCCAGCGCCCGTGACGCTTCCCATTGGCCGACCGGAATGCTCTGGATCCCGGCCCGGAAGATTTCCGTCATGTAGGCGCCGTAACACAAGGACAAAGCCAGGATGCCGGCGGGCACTGCATCGACCACATAGCCCAATTGCGGCAGCCCGAGGTAGATCAGGTAGATCTGGATCAGCAGCGGCACACCGCGAAAGAACGAGGTATAGAACGACGCCAGGGCGTTGGCCAGACCGTTGTTCGAGAGCTTGGCCACTGCACCGATCAGCGCCAGGACAAAGGCAATGATGATGGCTAGGGCGGAAATATACAGGGTGGTTGCGGCGCCCTGAATGATCAGGAATCCGACCTTATCCAGGATGAAGGAGTAGGAGAGGTCGAAGGTATCGAAGAACGCCATGAACAACACAAACAGCTCGACCCAGACCACCGTCGTCTGCACCTTGAACTTCAAGCGCCCAAGCACATGGAAGTTCAGCGTGCCCAGCAAGGCAATCGCCAGCCCGACCGCGATATTGCGATAGGCCAGGCTGTCGGGCTCACTGCCGAACAGCGGCTGGACGAAATGACTGATGGCGCTGTTACCGAGGTTCATCAGGTACGCGCCGAGGAACAGCACCACTGCTACACCGAGGAGGAATCGAGGATCATTGGACTTTTTTTTATAAATTATATTGTCGTGATACATGGATGCCTCTGGCTTGAATGGGTCGTTGATCTCGTTCAGGTAGAGGGGGGCGCGGGCCAGTAGTACGCCATCGATTTGATAGCTACAAGCGACCATAATTCGCTACGTCAGTCGCTGGGGGCATTAAGGGGGAGATACGGCGCGTGTGAGATCGCCAAGATCGCAGCCTGCGGCAGCTCCTACGCCGAGCCGGTTTCTTCGCGGAATTACGGGCGTACTCAGTACCTGTAGGAGCTGCCGCAGGCTGCGATCTTTTGGGGACCCTGTGCCGACTACTTCCCCGGCGAATTCAGATTCATCGAGCGAATCGCCAGCTGCGCCGCCATTTCCTCTTCCACCGGCAGCGAGAAGCGCAAGGTCGCGCCCTGGCCGGGAACATCAATCAGCTGGATCTCGCGACCATGCAATTGCAGGATCCGGTGCACGATGCGCAAGCCCAGCCCGCCATCACGCCGGGCGCCGCCGATGTTGAACGGACGCAGGAACAAGCCTTCGCGCAGTTCGGCGGCGATGCCCGGGCCGCTGTCGCTGATGGTCACTTCGACGAAGGCCCCCTGGGGCACGAGGCTGACTTCGACTTCACCACTGAGCGGCGTGTGCCGCAGGGCGTTGTCCAGCAGGTTGGTCAGCACCCGTTCGATCAGGCCGAGATCGGCACACACCGCTGACCCGCTGGGGGCGAAGGTGGCTTTCAAGGTGATCTGCCGCGCCTCGGCAGTCAGCTCGAATTTCTGGAACACGTCCTGCACCAGGTCGGTCAGGGAAAACCGCTCCAGCACCGGTTGCACGAAGCCATGTTCCAGCCGCACCAGATCCAGCAGCGCCTGCGCCAGACCGCTCACCTTGCGGCTCTGATCGAGGGCGATGCCCAGGTAGCGGCGCCGGTCGGCAGACGTGAGCGTGGCGTCCTTGAGTGACAGGGTTTCCAGATACCCATGCAACGACGCCAGCGGCGTACGCAGATCGTGGGAGATATTCGCCACCAGTTCCCGACGCTCCTGATCCTGGCGCGTCAGTGAACGCCATTGTTCACCGAGGCGAGTCTGCATTTGTCGGAACGCTGCGTCGAGCGTGGCGATTTCGTCATGGCTGGCTGTTTGCGCTGTGTCTGATGCGGGCGGCGAGGGCGGGACCACCGGGGCACCGTTGATGTCGAAATGCGCGACAGTCTCGGTCAACCGGCGCAAGGGCCGGGTGATCAGGGCAAATGCGGTGAGGCCAGCAATCAGGCACAACAGCGCCACCAGACCAATCGACCAGAGCGCGGTATTGAGGGCCGCGCTGGTCGCGCCGCGTTCGGCAAAGCGATCGTGTTCCTCGCTGAGCAGCACCACGTAGAGGTAGCCGGCCTGTTGGCCGTTGACCTGTAACGGCGCCGCGCTGAACACCTTGCGCCCGTCGACACTGCGCGGGTCATCGCCGAGGATCGGCAAGGCCTCGCCGTTGATCAGCCGCTGCACCGGCGCCAGATCGACCTTGTCGCGGCGCAAGCGACCCTCGGGCGCAGCATTGCCGACGATGCGGCCGTTGGCGTCGAGCAGATAGACCTCGACGCTGGGGTTGACCAGCATCAACTGGCTGAACAACTGGCGCAGGGCGTCCGGTTTCAAGCCATTGGCGTCCATCAATTGGGTGTCGCGGGCAATGTGCCGGGCCAGATCACGGGACAGCCCTTGCACCACTTCCAGTTCATGCATTTTGTTCGAGCGCACCTGCATCCACACCGAGGTGCCGCAGCACACCAGCAACAGCAGGGCGAACACCGCCGACAGGCGCTGGGTGAGGGTCAGCCTCATGACTGATCCTCCTTTGATGCAAATTTATAGCCCCGGCCCCACACCGTGAGGATGCGCACGGGTTGTGCCGGATCGGCCTCGATCTTGGCCCGCAGCCGGTTGATATGGGTGTTGACGGTGTGCTCATAACCCTCGTGGCTGTAACCCCACACGGCGTTGAGCAGGTCCATGCGCGAGAACACTTTGCCCGGCTGGCGGGCGAAGAAATACAGCAGGTCGAACTCGCGCGGGGTGAGGTCCAGGCGCCGGCCGTCGAGGGAGACATCGCGGGTCAGCGGGTCGATAAACAGCCCGTCGGCCATCAGGCTGCCGGCGTCCATTTTCAGGTTGCGTGCCATCGCATCGACCCGTCGCAGCAGCGCCTTGACTCGCGCCACCAGCTCGAGCATCGAAAAGGGTTTGGCCAGATAGTCGTCGGCCCCCAGTTCCAGACCGAGAATGCGGTGCAGTTCGCTCGAGCGTGCGCTGGTGATGATGATCGGTGTGTAGCGCGCCATGGCACGCGCACGGCGGCAGATTTCCAGGCCGTCGACACCCGGCAGCATCAGGTCGAGGATCAGCGCGTCCCAGCCGCCTTGCTCCAGCAGATGCAGGCCTTCATTACCGTCGGCGCTGTGCACCACCTCGAACTGCTCATCGCGCAGATGCAGCGAGATCAGGTCGGCGATGTGCATATCGTCCTCGACCACCAGGACACGTTTGGGCTGATCCATCGGAACTCAATCCTGCGCTGGGCAATGTGGTTATTGTGCGGCTTTTCCCGGGACCGAGTTATCACGAATTGTTTAACTTGGCGTGAGGATTTGGCGACCACCACAAGCCTAGGCTGTCTCTAACGCAAAACACTGCGATTTTTTGGAGAGAGCCATGTTTTCTCGGCGACAGTTCCTGATAGCGGGCGGCGGCCTGGGCGTTGCGGCACTGGCCATCGGCGTGCTGCCCAGGTGGACGGCAAGTCCGGCCTTGCTCAGCGATGCCAATGCCAGCGAAACCTTCGAGGTCACTCATACCGATGTCGAGTGGCGGGCGCTGCTCAGTGCCGAGCAGTACGACATTTTGCGCAAGGAAGGCACCGAACGCGCCTATACCAGCTCGCTGAACAATGAACACCGTGAAGGTGTATTCGCCTGCGCCGGCTGCGACCTGGCGCTGTTTTCATCGAGTACCAAATTCGACAGCCACACCGGCTGGCCGAGTTTCTGGGCGCCGCTGGACAATGCGGTGGCGACCCGTCAGGACCGCTCATTTGGGGTGGTGCGCGAAGAAGTCCACTGTCGGCGTTGCGGCGGCCATCTGGGCCATGTCTTCGACGATGGGCCGAAACCGACCGGCCTGCGCTACTGCATGAATGGTCTGGCCCTGGCCTTCAAACCACTGTCGGCATAAGCCGGTTCATTCACTTCATATAAGGTCGACGCCATGTGGCTCCTGGTTCTCGCTTATCTCGGCGGCGTGCTGACGATTGTCAGCCCGTGCATTCTGCCGGTATTGCCCTTTGTCTTCGCTCGCACCGGCCAACCGTTTTTGCGCAGTGGCTTGCCGCTGCTGGCGGGGATGGCCCTGACCTTCGCGCTGGTCGCCTCTCTGGCGGCGGTGGGCGGCGGTTGGGTGGTGCAAGTCAACCAGTATGGTCGCTGGCTCGCGTTGTTGTTTGTAGCGCTATTCGCGCTGACGCTGTTGCTGCCGCGCCTCGCCGAGCGCCTGACGCGGCCACTGGTGGCGGCCGGCGGTCGGCTGTCGGAAGCGGCGGGTGCCGATACCCGGCCACGTCCCGGCGCTTCGTTGCTGATCGGCGTCGCCACCGGCCTGCTCTGGGCACCGTGCGCGGGGCCGATCCTCGGGCTGTTGTTGACCGGCGCGGCGCTGCAAGGGGCCAACATCGGCACGACCTTGCTGTTGCTGGCCTACGCCGCGGGTGCCGCGACTTCGCTCGCCGGAGCATTGCTGCTGGGCGGTAAGGTCTTCGCCGCGATGAAGCGCTCGATCGGCGCCGGTGAATGGCTGCGCCGTGGCTTGGGAGCTTTGATGCTGGCGGGCGTAGTGGCGATTTCCCTGGGGTGGGACACCGGCATTCTGGCGCGGCTGTCGACGGCCTCTACCGGTGGTATCGAACAGGCGCTGGTCGGTCGTCTGGCCGGCAAATCGCCGGGCAACAGCGGGGCGATGATGGCGCAAAATCCGCAGTCCGGCTCAAGCATGATGGCCGCCGGTGGCGCGATGAAAATGGCCGCTGCGACACTGCCGATCGAAGGCAAGCTGCCATCGCTCGACGGTGCCGTGCAATGGCTCAACTCAGCTCCACTCAGCGCCGAGGCGTTGAAGGGCAAGGTGGTGCTGGTGGATTTCTGGACCTACTCCTGCATCAACTGCTTGCGCACCTTGCCGTACGTCACAGCCTGGGCCGAGAAGTATCGCGATCAGGGGCTGGTGGTGATCGGCGTGCACACCCCGGAATTCGCCTTCGAGCGTGACGTCGGCAACGTGACCAAAGCCATGAAGGATCTGGGCATCAACTACCCGGTGGCCATCGACAACAACTACAAGGTCTGGCGTGCCTTCAGCAACCAGTACTGGCCGGCGCACTACTTTATCGATGCCCAGGGCCGGATCCGTTATCACCATTTTGGCGAGGGCAACTATGCCGAGTCGGAGCGGGTGATCCAGCAGTTGTTGCGCGAGGCCGGTGCCGCCCAAGTGGCGGGCGGTCTGATCGACGCCAAGGCTCAGGGCGTGCAATTGGCCGCGGACATGAGCGAAGTCCGCTCGCCGGAAACCTATCTGGGCTACCAACGGCTGGAACATTTTGTCCCGGCCGCCAGCCTGGCGCCCGACCGCGTCGCGGCTTACAGCCCACCGACCCAACCTGCTCTCAACGAGTGGGGGCTGGAGGGCCAATGGAAGGTCGGCGCCGAGCAGGCCACCCTGGCAGCGCCGGCAGGGAAAATTGTCTACCGCTTTCATGCCCGGGACTTGCATCTGGTACTGGGTCCCGGCGCCGACGGCAAACCGGTGCGCTTCAAAGTTACCCTCGACGGTCAGGTTCCGGGCGCTGCCCATGGCACCGACGTAGCCCCCGACGGTACGGGAGTCGTGACCGAGCAACGGCTGTACCAACTGGTACGCCAACCGGGCGACGTGGCGGAGCGCACCTTTAGCATCGAGTTTCTTGACCCGCAGGTGTCGGCGTATGCGTTTACCTTTGGGTGAAAACTGCAGGCGTTTAGCGACGAGTGTTGGGGGCTCTGTTGTAGGAGCGAGCTTGCTCGCGATGGACTCAAGGGCGACGCATTTATTCAGAAAACACGCGTTATCGTTAACGTCCATCGCGAGCAAGCTCGCTCCTACAGGGGGCTTTGTATCCAGTAGTTTGGAGTCATCACCATGAAAACCCCGTTTCAATCAACCTGGCGCCGTGTCCTGCTGGGTCTCGCTGCCGCCACCTTCATCGGTCAATGCGCCGCCTTTTCCTTTGGCTCCACAGCGGATGCCGTCCCCATCGCCCCGCCGGCTCTGGATCTGCCGGCCGGTCAATCCGCCAGCGAAACCGTAGTGTTCGCCGGCGGCTGTTTCTGGGGTGTACAAGGCGTATTCCAGCACGTGAAAGGCGTCAAACGAGCGGTCTCCGGTTACGCCGGCGGCACCGCCAGCACCGCTCAATACGAACAAGTCAGCGATGGCAACACCGGCCACGCTGAAGCCGTCGAAGTCACCTTCGATCCGACCCAGGTCAGCTACGGCAGCTTGCTGCAGATTTTCTTCTCGGTGGCCCACAACCCCACCGAACTCAACCGACAGGGCCCCGACACCGGCACCCAATACCGCTCGGCGATTTTCCCGGCAAACGCCGAACAGCAGCGAGTCGCCCAGGCCTACATCACCCAACTCGACGCCGCGCACTCGTTCAGCAAACCGATCGTTACCAAGCTCGAAACCTTCAACGGCTTCTACCCGGCCGAGGACTACCATCAGGACTTCCTGACCGAGCACCCGACCTATCCCTATATCGTGATCAACGATCTGCCGAAAGTGGCGCAGCTCAAACAGCTGTATCCAGAGCGTTATCAGGAGAAGCCGGTGTTGGTGAAGGCGGGGATGTAGGGAGTGCAATTATTCTGGCGATATATCGCGCAGAGTGAAGAAATAATGGCAGGTGCCGGCAGTTATCGGGCATATAGCGAGAGCCATCCATTGGACCGCCGTAAAAGGAATTACCTATGTACATAGGGAAATTGGCCAAACTTACAGGCTGCACGCCCAAAGCCCTTCGGTTGTACGAAAAGCTCGGCTTGCTCCCCGAGCCAGAGCGCCATGGCACCTACCGTGTCTACACACAGCATCATCTCGATATTGTGCGCATCATTCGCACGGCCCAGTCGGTGGGCTTCAAACTCAGCGAGATGGGTACGTTGATCGAAGCCAAGAAAAACCTGGATCACTTTCCACTGGAACTGGCCAATCAGGGCATTGAAAGCAAACGTCTTCAATTGCAGGCGCAAATCGAAGCGCTGCAGGTAATGGATGGTCAGTTGATCGCGCTCAAAGGCGAAATCAATCGGCTATTTGCTGCGGATACGGCACAGCGTTGTGCTGCGCCTTCAGGTATTCAAACGCCAGACTGAGGGCTTCTTCAGGTGATCGGGGACGATAGCCCAGCTCGGTTTCGGCCTTGGAGATGTCATATTCCTGCTTGATGCCGTAGAACATTCGGACCTGGTTCACCAGCAAGTTCGCAGGTTTGCCGGTCGCGCTGGCCAGACGCTCTTTCAGCCAGGCTACGCCGAGCAGTAACCATCTGGGTATTGATGGCGGTACGCGATAGCCGGGAGTGACCCGATTGGCCGCGCCAATGATCTCGGCCAGCGGCGATGAGTGCTTGTTGGCCAGAATGTAACGATTGCCCAGCCGGCCTTTCTCTGCGGCGAGGATCAGACCTTGGGCGACGTCGCGCACATCCACGAAGTTGAAATGAAAGTTGGGGTCGAGGGGGATGTTGCGCCGCTCGATCGAGGCCAGAAACTGCATGGTGTCAGTCAGTCGAAAGCAATGCGGACCAATCATGACCGAGGGTAAAACCGTGACCATCCACAGGCCATGGGTTTGAGCGGTCTGCCAGGCGACTTGCTCCGAGAGAATCTTCGAGCGGTAGTAGGGGTTTTGAAGGTCGTCATTCCAGCGCTCTTCAGACAGCGCCTGGCCGTCATGACCGACAGCCGCCACGGAGCTGACATACACCACGCGTTTGACCCCGGCCTGTGCCGCCGCTTCCAGCACAGTGCGGGTTCCCTGGACATTCACCTCGACGATTTCAGCCTGGGGATCTTTCGCCCAATGCTTGAACACCGCCGCCACCTGGTAAAGCACCTCGACACCCTCCAGTGCCTTGAGCATCGCCGCCTTGTCCTGAAGTTCGGCGTAGACCAGTTGGCAGTCCAGACCTGAGAAAGGTGCGGTGTTGCTGATATCCCGCACGCCGGCCCGGACCTGGTCACCGCCTGCGATCAGCGCCCTGACCAGAGTGTTGCCCAGGTGCCCGTTGGCGCCGGTCACTAAACACAGTTTGCCCATCGATAGTTCCTCGCTTGAAGGTGGCGGGAACTATGGGGTGTGTCCCTAGGGACAGAGTCAAGGTGTCTGTGGCAAGGGAGCTTGCTCCCGCTGGGGTGCGCAGCACCCCTAAACCTGCAACCCCAGTACGTCAGGCACACCGCATTTGCAGGTTTTACGACTGCTGCGCCCGAGCGCGGACCGGCCGGCGGGAGCAAGCTCCCTCGCCACAAGGGCTGACCCTATCCAGGCTTCAGGTTCTTGCGATACTCAGTGGTGGTCATCCCGGCATACCCCCAGTTATCCGTATCCACTTCCTCGATAACGATATGGGTCAGGTCGGGACGCTTGCCCAAAACCCGTTCCAGGGTTTCGGTGATCTCGGCGATGACCTGGGCTTTTTGCTCCCGGGTAACTCCGTCTCGGGTGATGCGCACATTGACGAAAGGCATGATCGTGCTCCTGTTATGTACTCGATTGACCCTCAACCGAGGAGCCGTTGGCGGCTCCCCGGGCAAGACTGTTTACCACTTGCCGCTGCTCATCCCGCCATCCACCGCCAGCACTGTGCCCGTGGTGAACTCGGCATTGGTCAGGTAAAGCACAGCATCGGTGATTTCGCTGATGTTGCCCATACGTCCCAGAGGCTGCAGGTTCTTGAGGAACTCGCGGTGTTCCGGGCTGTGCATCGGGGTGTCGACAATGCCGGGAGCCACTGCGTTGACCTTAATGTTATGGGGTGACAACTCCAGCGCCAGGGCGCGAGTGGCCTGGTTGATCCCGCCTTTGATCAACACCGGCAAGGTCGCCGGTACCTGTTGATTCGGTTGCAAGGCCACGCTCGCGGTAATGTTGACGATGAAGCCCTGCTTGCGCGGAATCATGTGCGCTGCGGCAACCTGTGACGGATAAACGAAGCCCCTGAGGTTAGTGCTGATCATCGCTTCCAGGTCTTCCGGGCTGTAGTCGATGAACGGCTTGGCCTGAAAAATCCCGGCGTTATTGATCAGGATATCGACCTGACCGAAGGCCTCGATGGCCGCCTGGAACAGCCGCTTGGCGGTATCCGGCTCGGCAATGTCGCCGGCCACGCCGATAAAGCGCGGGGAGTTGCCCAGTTGCTCGGCCGCCTCGCGCAGACGCTGCTCAGTACGAGCGTTGCCGACTACGTTGTAGCCTTGCTCCAGATAAGCCTTTGCCAGACCCAGGCCAATGCCGCTCGACGCGCCGGTGATTACCACAGTTCTTGGAGAGTTCATTTTGGGTACCTGCAAAAAATAGGTTTCATAGGTTGTCCCAGAGCCCTTTTTCGGAAGGAACTGCTCGGGTTGAATTCACTGTATTTCTTTACCTTTGTTTGATAAATACAGGTACGAGCACTTCATTTGATCCATGGTGTAATCAATCATGAAGCGACAGTTCGAAGATATTCAGCTGGGCAGCATCGAGTTGTTTTGCCTGGCGGCTGAGTCCGGCAGCTTCACCACCGCAGCCGCGGTCGCCGGTGTCACCCCGGCGGCGGTCAGTCGCTCGGTGTCGCGGATGGAGGCGCGCATGGGCGTGCGGCTGTTCGCCCGAACCACCCGCAGCGTCAAACTGACGGAAAGCGGCCGAGCGTACTTTGAACAATGCCGCCAGGCCCTGGCGCAGCTGGTCGAAGCGCAACGGGAAGTGATGGGCAAGCAGCAAACGCCCTCCGGAACCTTGCGCATCAGCGTACCCACCACCTACGCCCATCACCGCATCCTGCCGTTACTGCCGATCTTCAGAGCGCGGTTCCCGGCGGTCAAGGTCGAGGCCCACGTCAGCAATCGCAACATCGACTTCATCGAGGAAGGCTACGACATGGCGATCAGGGTCCGGGTTTTGCCCGATTCAGGCTTGATCGCTCGCCATCTGGAAGACGCGCAGCTGGTCACCGTGGCCAGCCCTGAATACCTGCAGCGTGCCGGTACGCCACAAACTCTGGACGACCTGCACCAGCATGAGTGCATTCAATTCGAACTGCCCAGCAGCGGCCGGCACATCGCCTGGTTGTTCAAGGACAACGGCGAAGACAAGGATCTGCTGACCGAAGGCGGCTACAGCTGCTCGGACGATGTACTGGGCGGCGTGACCCTGGCCAAGCACGGCGCAGGCCTGTTTCAGACCTACAAATTCATCGTTGAAAAAGAACTCGCGCAAGGCTCCCTGATCGAAGTCCTTGAAGCGTTCCACGGACGATCCCGGCCCTTTACATTGCTCTACCCGGGCGGACGCCACACCCCGTTGCGGCTTAGGGCCTTTGTCGACTTCCTGATGGAATACCGGGCGCAGTGGAACCTGTCCGGTGAGGGTTAAGACGGTGTCTACGCGGATTGCATGCACCCGCAAATTATCCGGTGAACGCAATACTTGTAGGAGCTGCCGCAGGCTGCGATCCTGGCAATCTCATCCGCGCCAAAGCTCTCTGGTTTACATCCCAGAACTGTGCATTTCCCTTAACTGACCAGCATTACGGCGTCTGCGGCCAATCATCCTCAATACTCACCCAGCACGCCTTGGACGCAACGAAAATGTGCTCCTGCCGAGCAGGCATAAAGGGCGTGTCGAGGGTCCCCAGCGCCACGGCAATCTTTTCGGGATGCTCCCCGCTGGTACTCGACCAAAACAGGCTGGAACCGCAGAGGGAACAGAACTCTCGACTCACCGTTGGCGATGACCGATAAGCGCGAATGACCTCCGCGCCCGTCACGCGCTCAAGCGCAGCACGAGGGACAGTGACGTAAGTCGCGAACGCGGCGCCATGGAATTTCCGGCACTGGCTGCAATGGCAATGGCCGGCCTCTTTTATCTCTGCGCGAATTCGATAGGTCACGGCACCACACAAACAACTGCCGGCATAGTCATTCATATGTTTACCTCGTGTCGTTCTAGCGGGAGGCATGTGGAATTTTACTACCGAGGACCAAACAGGCGGTAGAAGAGGATCCGGTTGTTCTCTTGTATTTGGAACTAGGTATCCCTTTCTGCACTCAGGGCGGCCACACCGGGCCGCTGTATTTCGCTTGTAGGTTCGGTCGATGCGCGATCAGGTTTGGTGTCCGAAGAAATTGGCGCGGACCATGATTGAAGCCACGTCAGTCGGCCTTAGTGTAAATGACCGTTACTTTGGGCTTACCCAGTTGCGTGATGTAGTCGTCCATACGGCGCAGATACCGCACGGTTTCTGTGTCGTAGTGGTTTAACAGCGCCCTGGCTTGTTCTTTGTGCCTCATGCCATCTTGCAGCACCGGAAAAAGATCCTCGCTGCGCTTTTGTTCGTGGGCTTCATCAAAAATATCCTGGGTCAACGAAATGAGGCGTGACGCAAACTCGATCTGGTCCGCAAGCGTTGCCATGTCGGTATTTTGATCCACGTCAGAAGACGCAGCTTGTTTGTGATCGCCTATCTTAGGGGGGTCGAACTTATCGATGTGGACCAAGTCGTTGGCCATGTGCTTGCCAAAGTACCTGGCTACCTTGAAGTGCTCTGCAATCAACTGTTGGCGCCAACGGCGATGGAAGTCGAGGAACGCTTGCTCTTGCGGGGAGTTAGCAAGTGCTTTCCAGCCTTGGGATTCAGAGACCTGCACCAGTTTTTCCAACTCGTTGTACCCGGCATACAGCAACTGACTGGTCTCCTGAGCAGTTTCTTGTGCTCCATCAATAAACCGCTCGTTGTCCGATCTGGCGTTTTGACTGTTCGTCATCCAGGCCGTTCCGGCCAGCGTGATCGCGGCAGCCAACAGAGAGGCCGTCAGGGTTTCGAAGAAGGGCGGTTTATTCATTGCGCGGTTAGGGCTCTAAACAAAAGGTAGGGGAGGATAGTTACTTAAAGAGGTCAAGCAGATACCGCGGCCTTTCACAGCCTGCAGGCTCGCTCCCCCAGACGTTGCCCCAACCGAACCAAATACCCGTCAGGATCCTGGACCAGAAACTCCCGTTGCCCGACCTCTACCGCGTCCGCTCGATACCAGACATCTTCACAGGTCCGGAACAGCGGCCAGTGCACCGCGGCCAGACGCTGCAGGATCGGTTCGACCAGATCGACGGCAATCTGCAGGTTGATGCCTCGGCCCAAGGGCGCTTCAAGCGCCCCGGTTACCCACTGGCCTTCGAGAGGGTCGTGCTGTTCCAGCATCACTTGCGCGCCATCCAGATCAAGGTAAGCAAACCCCACCTCCGGGCGCTCATAAGCCACTCGAAATCCGATCAGCGAGGTCCAGAAATCAAGGCTCTGCTTGATGTCGGCGACCATCAACTCCGGGACCAGCTTATTCCGTGAAAACATACATATCCTTATGTGTTTAGCCGTTTGGAGAAGCCACTCTGCCAACCCGGTCTCGATACAACAAAAATCCAATGTGGGAGCGAGCCTGCTCGCGATGCAGGCGCCGCGATCTTTCAGACCAACCAGAGAATGGTGGCCCTAACTGACCGGCATCAACCCAATCACGCGCCGGTCTCAGCCTTCTCAATCGCCGCCTTGATATTCGGCACTGCATAGCTGCTGTACCAATGATTCATCCCTCGGATGGCCTGCTGCGCAGGTGCCGCGTCGTGGGCACCGATCAACTCAGCGCAGGCCTGGGCCATCGCGACCAGTATGCGGGCAGACTCAGGCACATAGGGCAGGGCAACGCCTTTATTGTGACGCTCCTGAATGATCGAGTAACGAATGTTTTCCGGTAAAGTCCAGGCGCTGATCAGGAACTCCTGCACCGAGTATTCCTGGCCTTTGATCTCGACAGTGGCCGATCGATGCTGCTCGCTGTAGCCCGCGTTTTCGATTTGCTCGCAGCTGTCGATAACGGTGTTCATCATTTCGCGGATCTGATTCCAGTCAGTCTTCATCCGGGTCTCCCTGCGCCCTTGGGTATATCAAATACTCTGTGGCCGCAGCTTATCGCGGCTCCTCAGGCCCCACCAACCGCGTAGGTGGTGACCCGTTGGCATTGTGCTGATAAATGGCCTGCGGTTGCCCTTTTTCGTTAAAAAACACCTGCCCGATCCCCGCCGAATTCCATAGCCGCTCACCCGCCTCAGCGTGCTCGGGGATATGCGGAATCACCTGCATCCTCCGACGTTTGGTCAACCAGTTGAGCGGCGAGCGCGGCGAGTACAGCCAGCGATTGAGCCGGTCGAACCATTCCAGCAGTTTCGGCGGAAACTCGTTCTTGATGCCGCTGCTGGTGATCTGCCAGATCCTCGGGCCGCCCTTGCGGTGGCGGATCAGCACTTCATACACAAAGGAATAATGCACATCCCCGGACAGAATCACGTAGTTCCCCGGCGTGCGTGAGTGGCGGAAGATATTCAGAATCACCTGTGCCGCGCCGCGATGGGCCATCCAGTTTTCCGCGTCGACCAACAGCGGGAAACCGAACCAGCTGAACACCCGCTGCACCGTCTCGATCAGCTTGACGCCGAAGATCGGCGCCGGCGAAACAATGATCGCCGAAGGGTGATCCAGCAGTTCCTGCTGCAATTCACTGAGGGCTTCCCAGTCGAGCAGACCCGACGGCTGCTTCAGGGTGAACTCACTACGCCAGCGCCGAGTGCGGGTATCGAGCACCACCAGCGCCGGAGTGGTCGGCATCACGTACTGCCAGTTCTGAAAGCGCAGCAAATCATCGATCAGACTGTCTTGATCGGCGCTGTCCAAGTGACGGTCCCCGCCGATCGCCTCGGCACTCAACGCGTCGGTCTTCTCCAGCAGTTCGCCGAACACATCGGGGTTATTGCCCCAACCCTGGCAGAGCATATAAGCCATCAGGGCGTTGCCGATGATGCGCTTGGAAAACGGATGGCCGTACGCCGTCTCTTCCCACTGGGCGCTGAGGTTCCAATCATCGGTAATGTCATGGTCGTCAAAGATCATCAGGCACGACAAATGCGCGAACACCCGCGAAACACCACCCAGGCCCGCCTTGAAGGCATCGATATGCGTCTGCTCGAGGTCATAATGTGTCCGCTCTTCGGCAACCAGCACCGGCGGCTGCGGCGCGATCAGAGTCCAGGGCACCGGCGACCAGACCAGCAGATACATCGCCATCACTTCAGAGAAAGTCACCAAGTGATTGTCGGCGGTACTGCTGGTGAAAATCGGCTTCTTCACCCCGCCGAAAAACCGCTCGCGCAGGGTTTCATTACTCTCCAGCGCCGGCAGCAGATCGGCACGATGGTAATAACTGGCCGGATGCCCATAGAGCCGGGCACTGTCCTCGACCACCGCGCCCTCCAGATACTCCTCGAACAACCCAAGACGCTCGATCAACGCATGAATCGCCCGCAACATCGGGCCCGCCACATCGTCCGCGTAGACCTGATCGCCACTCATCATCAACAAGGCCGGACGTTGCTCAGGCTCGGGCGCCTCGGCCAGCAAACGATCGACGCAGAGCAGACCTTCGTCGGCATGATGATGGGGTTTACGGCAGGAGCCGTGGAGCAACTGCTTGATGCGGCTCTGCAGGACGAAATCGGGACAGCGCGCATTTCCGTAGAGCAGATGCGGGGCCCAGTCGGCGATGCCTGATTGTCGGCCGTCTGCTTCGGTGATCAGCAGGTCGTATTGAATCGACTGGTCGCAGGGTAGGGCGGTGTCCAGATGTAGATCGATAAGATGGACAAAGCCATGCAAGCCGATTGGTACTACCTGGCACTGTTGGGCGTCGAGGGGGAAATCGAGAATCGTTTCGCCACCGCTGGCCTCGACAAACCGCAGGCGCAGCGTCAACTCCAACGCCCGAGACCCCACCAGCCACAACACCAGTCGCGTTGGCTCCAGCCGTCGCAGCAGCGGGCCGGCAACTACGGCGGGTAATGGGTCGGTGTGCTCGGGTAGCGGGGAGGTGACAGACATCCAGGTTCAAGGCTCTTTACGTAAAACAGAGCCGGGGATCATACCGCAGGTGAGGGTGGGGGTTTGTTGTGTGGTGTTAGTGGACCATTAATCGTAATCAGCGCCGAGCACACTACCTGTGGCGAGGGAGCTTGCTCCCGCTCGGCTGCGCAGCAGCCGTAAGGCTTGTACATGCGGTGCGTCTAGCAGAGCCGGCTTGCAGGTTTTAGGGCCGCTACGCGCCCCAGCGGGAGCAAGCTCCCTCGCCACAGGTTATGTTCCCGTCGGCTTATCGCCTTATGCCGACGGGCACTTCTTCTACTTACACCTTCACCGGATGCTCGCGATCCAACGTCTTTTCGATCAGCAACAACCCCAGTTCCATCAGGCTATAGATCGCCAGGGCGAGGTTGCGGTGTTTGCCTTCCAGGTCATCGGAAAGATCCAGGGTCAGGGTGCTGGCCGAGCAGAAGGTTTCGTAGGTGTGGGCCAGCAAGGCTTCGGGGGTGATGTCTGGGGCGACGGTGAAGAATTGGTTGGGGCGCTGGTCGTTGAAGCGCGGTTTGATTGATGGTGGTGGGGTCAGGTAGTGATCGAGGGCTCGGTAGGCGGCCTCGTGGAGTTTTTTCGAATCGAGGGATTCGTAGGGCGAAACGTTTGGGGTTTCGGGTGGGTTGGGGGTGGCTTTGAACATTGGGCATAGGTCCTTTTAGTGGCGCTGCAACCATCTCGCTACTAAACGGAAGGGTGGCAGCTGTACGCAGGTTAGTAGACCGGGGACCTAGCAACCGGCGCGCCCGAGGGCGCCCTGCGCACAGCCGCCATCAAGTGCAGGGATCTGGGATACCTGACTGAATGGAGCTGTTGCACCTTGCTAGATAACCACGGGCTACTAAACCCGATCGCTGATGGGCAGCGACAGGAGAACCTTAGTGGCGTGGGGCAAGGCGCACAAGCGGGGGGATTCTGGGGGAATTGTAGGCAGTGGCGCAAGTTGGTGTAGTCAGTGGGGAAGTGATGCGGTTGAGGATTTTTAAGATCAAAAGATCGCAGCCTGCGGCAGCTCCTACGGAGGATGTGTGGTTTGGGCGAGTGGTTTCCATAGCGCGAGCTGCCGGCACTTTATGGATTGATGTGGGGTGGGGGGTTTAAGATCAAAAGATCGCAGCCTGCGGCAGCTCCTACGCGAGGTATTGCCATAGGGCGAACAGTGCGGCGCTCCATAGCAGGATGACGACTACAGCGGCGACTCTGCTGACTGGCTTGGGCTCGTGATTTCTTTCCCAGTCCAGGGCTCGGGCGCGGGATATGTCGAGAACGCTTTGTGGGATGAAGCGCATTACCAGCAGTATGCCGAGTGGCAGCAGGATTGCGTCGTCGAGCAGTCCGAGTATCGGGATGAAGTCGGGGATCAGGTCTATGGGGCTGAGGGCATAGCCCACCACGCACAGTGCCAATAGTTTGGGCAGCAGTGGGGTTTGCGGGTTTCGGCAGCTGAACCATAGGACCATGATTTGCCGCTTTATGACGCGGGCCCAGTGGCGCAGTCGGTTCAATGCAGTATTTATCACTGCCAGCCTCTCAAGGTTGTTTTTGGCCGCTTTCAGCGAAAGACGCTCAATGTTTGTTCAGGCAAAAGGCCGGGGGTACTGTCCCGGCCTGTGCGAGCTGTGTTCTGTCAGTGGAGTACGTCGTGCAGGACTTCGTAGATGATGCCTGTCGCGACGGCCGCCAGGATCACATCGGTACCGGCCTGGAGCCATTCATACCCATCATAGTGGGGCAAGCGTCCGATCAGCCGGCCATCGAGCTTTTTGGCGATGCCGGGTGGCAGGGGTTTGCCGCGAGCGAGGTTTTTTTGAATGCCCGGTGGAAGGGGTTGGACGCTGCCCCAGTATTGTCGATTATCGCCAAGGATGACCCGGATCCCGCCCACATCGATGGTCGGGGCTCGGTCCCAACCGCTATCGTCCTGCTTTCCTTGCCCCTGTTTGGCGTTTGCGACGTTCGGGATGCCCTTGTGGCCGCTATTGCCTTGCTGGTTCTGGTTGGCATGGGGGTTAGCTTTGCCGTTGCCTGGGTCGGCAAGCAGCGCGGGTGAACCGGCGAGCAGTGCAGCGGCGGTGAAGGTGGCGACGGACAGACGAATATTCGACATGACGTAGATGCCTCTGGGGGAGGGCGATTGCCCCGCATGCCATTAGATGATGGCTAGCCCGTAAGTTCCTGAGTGCATGGTTCGGTGACTTCTTCGGTGGCGCATGACAGCGATACCCGCGGGTTGGCCAAGGCGACTGTGATCTCTCGCACCACGCCAGGCGATCACAATACCAAGGGGCTGCATAATGCTGGCGCCTCGAGCATCAAGAACGACCGCTGACGGTTAGTTTGGCTGGCGGGTGTCAATGCCGGTCAGTTGATGGAAAGCTGCAGGCCGCCGCGTTGTATCTGAAGACTCGCGGTGGCTGATTTTGGGGTTGCTTCGCAACCCAGCGGGGGCAAGCCCCCTCGCCACAAGTATTGGGTTTGGGCGTCCTGTCCTTACCTCCGGAACAAGTCTGCCGAGGACACAAAGCAGACTTTCTCATTTCCTCCCGTGAGTTGTGCAGCCTTCAGGCGTTGCGCTGTCTGCTTTCGGCGCAAACGTCGGTATGTGGGAAGTTGAAGCCGGCCACGGGTCAAGACCTCAAGATTCAGGCCGATACAGTCAACAGGTGCATTCCGGATTGTTTCTGCCAACTGTCCGGGCTGAGGGCGTATCGCACTATGAGTCAGGGAAAACTCTAAACGCACACTGCCGAGGTGGTGTCGTTGTCTTCCATGCTGGCCCGTATTCGCTGCACCGCCTGGAGCACTATGAAAATTCATAATCTCGACCCCCTCGTGAAGGTGCAAACCTCCAATCTGTCCCTGACCCGCATTTCGCTGATGGGGTTCTCTGGCCTGTTGCTGTCGATTTTCTTGTTGGCCAGCGTGCTGATTATTTTTATCGCCTTCAAGCAGAACCACGACGCCGAGGCGCGCAGCCGCTTCTATACGGAAAAGGCCGTGCAGTCTTTGGAGAAGTCAGTTCTTTTGACGATCAAGGATTACGCGTTCTGGGGCGATGCCTATGAGCATCTGCACAAGACAGTGGATACGGATTGGGCGTTCGTCAGGCAGAACATGGGCCCTACGCTTTTTGCTGATTTCGGCTTTCAGGGGGTGTTTGTTATCGACCCTACCGATCGAACCGCGTACTCGATCATTGATGGCCAGCTGGGATCGGTCGCGGCTGAAGCCTGGTTGAATCAACCCATCACCGCGCTGATCGAGCGTGCCCGCGCAGGGGCGGAAAGTGAGACGCCGATCACAGCGTATCTCGATGTCGCCGGCACTCCCGTTTTGGTCGCCGCCGCGCCCTTGACGACTGGCACCGACCCTCAAGTCGAAGCTGATGCCAGGCCTTCCTCGGTGCTGTTGTTTGTCGCCAAGCTGGATGCCGCCAGATTGAGCGCCCTCGGCAGTGATTTCGGGATTGACCAGTTGCGCGTAGCCTCGGGTGATAGCGCAAAGCTAAGCCCGTCGGTTTTACCCTTGGGCGAGGCGGGTGCGGCGGGTGCGTTGCAGTGGACGCCGGAGCGCCCGGGGCATCAGTTGCTGACCGTTGTCTTGCCGCTGATCGGTATCGCGGGTCTGATTATCGGACTGATGACCTGGATTCTTCGGCGGCGCACCACGGCCGCGGCGCGGGCCATGGATGCCAATTACACCTCCTTGCAGGTCAGCCAGACGGCGCTGGCGGCCAGTGAGGCGCGGTTTCGGGATGTCGCCGAGGCTTCTTCCGACTGGATCTGGGAAATCGATTCCGAGTTGCGTTTCACTTATCTTTCGGAGCGCTTCGAGGCGGTGACGGGGCTGCTCAGGGCCGATTGCATCGGCCGTCCTATCGATGACTTGCTGGCCTCTGATCAAGGGCCGCTGTCCCAGTGGCTGAAAAACCATTCGCGACGGGCCAACGCCATTTTGCAGTGCAGTTATCAGGCAGGCGACGGGCAAGCCCGGATCAGCCGCCTTTCTGTGCGGGAAATGGAAGGGCTGGGGTATCGCGGCACGGCGAGCGATATCACTGAAGAAGTGGCGGCCCGCCGGCGTATCGAATACCTGTCGCAACACGACGCGCTGACCGGCCTGGCGAACCGCACCCGCATGCAAGAGTTCCTCGATGGCAAGCTCAAGGCCGCGCCGACCCTCGACGAGCCACTGGTGATGTTGAGCATCGACCTTGATCGCTTCAAGCCGGTGAATGACTTGCTCGGGCATGCAGCCGGCGATCAGGTGCTCAACGAGGTTTCGAAACGGCTGGGGCAGTGCCTGCGCGCCGATGATCTGGTCGCCCGGGTCGGCGGCGATGAGTTTGTATTGGTGCTGGCCAACATGGTGTCCCAGAATGAAGTCGAGCACCTGTGCAAGCGTTTGATCGACTGCATCGAGCAGCCGTTCCAGGTGGAGGAACATGAAGTCTTCATCAGTGCCAGCATCGGCATCGCCATGGCCCCGGCCGATGCCACCCAGGCCGACGAGTTGCTGCGTTATGCCGACATCGCGCTGTATGAAGCCAAGGACGCAGGGCGCAATACCTGGCGCTTTTACGCCGGCGACATGAACGCTCGAATCATTGATCGTCGCCAACTGGAAAGCGACCTGCGCTATGCCATCAAACATGGTGAGTTACGCCTGCACTTCCAGCCGCGCTACCAGATCGAAGGCCGGCGGATGGCCGGTGCCGAAGCGCTGGTGCGCTGGCAGCATCCGCTGCGTGGGCTGTTGTCGCCCGAGGTATTTATTCCCATTGCGGAGGAGACAGGCTTGATTTTGCCGCTGAGCAACTGGGTGCTGCATACCGCCTGCATGGCCGCGTCGACCTGGCCGGAAGAGTTTTTTGTCTCGGTCAACCTGTCGCCCACCGAGTTTCAGCGCGGGCAGCTGGTGTCCAGGGTGCAGGCGGTGCTGGCGGAAACCGGCTTGAGCCCGGGCCGGCTGGAACTGGAGTTGACCGAGAATGTGATGTTGGAAGACGCCAAGGGCGCGCTGCAGATCATGACCGACTTGAAAGCGCTGGGCGTGCGGCTGGCGATGGACGATTTCGGCACTGGTTATTCGTCATTGAGCTACCTGCGTTCGTTCCCCTTCGATGGGTTGAAAATCGATCGCAGTTTTGTCTCCGGGCTGACCGCCAGCGATGATGATCAGTCGATCATTGAGGCCATAGTCGGGCTGGGGCGAGCGCTGTCGCTTACCGTCACGGCGGAGGGAGTCGAAACGATCGAGCAGCTCGAGGCATTGCAGGAAGCGCGGTGCGATGAGGTTCAGGGGTATTTCTTGAGCAGGCCCATCGATGCGCGAGCGATTGGTGAGCTGATTGGTATTGAGGCGGGGCGTTCCGGGAAACATTGCGGTGTTATTGAGGGTGCTTTGTAAGCATACACACCGAACTTGTGGCGAGGGAGCTTGCTCCCGCTGGGTCGCGCAGCGGCCCCAATAAGGCTACTGCGGTGTTTCAGAAAGAACTCAGCAACCTGTTTTAGGGCTGCTGCGCAGCCCAGCGGGAGCAAGCTCCCTCGCCACAGGTATTCGGCAGCCCTTAAAAGATGTGTAGATATCCTGGAATCGAGGGTTTCTTGAAGGCTGCTTTGAAAAAACCGTCTCAGCGGTCTCCAGCTTCGCGCCGCAGCCTGGCGAACTCCAGCAAGGTATCGGCAAACTCCCGGGCGGCTTCGGTCAGCGGTTCATCCTTGCGCGTGATGATGCCGTAGTCCTGAGGTTCGACCTTGAACGGCGTGTTGAGTACTTTCAGCAAGCCGCTCTGGACCTGCGACTGGACCATGGACTCGGGCAACAGGGCGAGCATCGGTCCCGATTGCAGCAGTTGCAGGAACGTCGGCATCGAGATGGTCTCGACCGTGTTTGTGGGTGTGCGCATATTGAACTCGGCGAAGGCACGTTCCATCCGTCGACGTATGGGGGTATTGAAGGGGTACATGACCCACGGCCAATCGCTGAGTTGCTCGGTAGCCACTTCGTCGAACTGCAAGAGCGGATGGCGACTGTTGACCACCAGGCAGAAGGGCTCAGGCCCTAGCGCACGAAACTCGAACGGTTGCTGATAACGTTCATCCATGAAGCGGGCAATGATCAAGTCGAGTTTTTTATGCTCGAGCATTTCCAGCAGTTGATCACTGGTTTGCTCTATCACTTCGATGGACAGCATGGGCCGGTCCAGCTTGATCCTGGTGATGGCCTCAGGCAGCACGACTGAAGTCGCCGCGAAAATTGCGCCAACCTTCAAATGACCATGTCCCCCTTTGCGCAGTTTATTGAGCTGATCGACGAATGATTGTGTGTCGTCCAGCATTATCCGGGCATAGCGGACCACGAACTCGCCAAGTTCAGTCAACGCCATGTTGCGGGTTTGTCGTTCGAACAAAGCGAATCCCAGCAACAGTTCGATGTCGCGCAGCATCTTGCTGATGGCTGGCTGGCTGAGATTCATCAGGTCGGCGGTGGTGTGCATGTTGCGAGTCTTGGCCAGCGTATCGATCAGCGTCAGGTGCTTGATCTTGAGCCACCTGCTGAGGCTGGCGTATGAAATATCGTCGTTTTCCATAAGGCGCTCGATCTGGTTGATAACGAAACAATATCAAATGCTGAAATTATGTCATTGGGATTTATCAACCAGATCCACTAGTTTCTGCCCCAGTCGTCAGCGTAGGGATGTGGAGCGGCAGTAGTTCGGAAGCAGATTAGTCGTGACCCGCCGCAGTGGTGGACCAGAGCGTGGGCGTTCGGTCTGCGTGCATTGATTGAAAACCTGGCCGTTCGCGGTCTGGTGGCAGGCACATCTCCCCCACTGATTTGCCTGCCAGAAGTTCTGGATAGATAGAAAACAGTGGTCGCTGGACATCTAACAATAAGGCACAAATGATGACCAAAAAATCAACAAGATCGGACCACGCGGCAGCTATTGAGAGCGCCATCGCCAAGTGCCGATGGAAGCTGTTGCCTTTCCTCGCATTGATGTTCGCCCTGGCGATGATTGATCGCTCCAACGTCGGCTTCGCCAAGGCGGCGCTGCAAACCGATATCGGCTTGAGCAATGCATCCTTCGCCCTGGGGGCCGGCATTTTCTTCATTGGTTATGCGATCTTCGAGGTCCCCAGCAACCTCATGTTGCACCGCGTCGGTGCGAGGGTCTGGCTTAGCCGGATCATGATCACTTGGGGGCTGGTGTCTGCAGCCATGATGTTCACGCGCGATGAAACGACGTTTTATGTGCTGCGTTTTCTGCTCGGCGTGGCCGAAGCGGGCTTTTCTCCAGGTGTCATCCTGTACCTGACCTACTGGTTCCCGGCCCAACGTCGCGGTCAGGCCATCGGGATCTACTATTTCGGCCTGCCATTGGCCTTGATGCTGGGCAGCCCGTTGTCGGGTTGGTTGTTGGAAATGCATGGCATGTTCGACCTGACCAACTGGCAATGGATGTTCCTGGTGGAAGGGCTGGCCGCTGTCATCGTCGGGATCATTGCGCTGTTCTATCTCAAGAGTAAGCCACAGGACGCCAACTGGCTGACCCGTGAGGAGAAGGCCGCCCTGAGCCAGGAGCTCCAGGCTGAAGACAAGCTCAAGCTGGCCAATGGACCGAGCAGCCTGCTGGGGCTGGTTCGCAATAAGCGAGTGCTGAAGTTCATCCTGATCTACTTCAGCGTTCAGGTCAGCGTGTACGGGGTCATCTTTTATCTGCCGACGCGAATCGCCGAACTGCTGGGTACCACCGTCGGTTTCAAGGTGGGCATGTTCATTTCGTTGCCATGGCTGTGCGCCGCCGTCGCCATGTATTTTGTGACACGTTACGCCGACCGGCATGGGGCGCACCTGAAGATGGCGATGTGCATGCTGGGCATGGCCGCGCTGGGTATCGCCTCCTCGGCATTGCTCAACAGCTTTGCTCCGGTATTACTGGCTTTCTGCTTTGCAGCCGCCGGTTTCGTCACCGTTCAACCGCTGTTCTGGACACTGCCGACCAGTTACCTGGGTGGGGTCGCCGCTGCAGGCGGTATTGCTCTGATTGGTTCTATGGGAAATATCGGCGGCTTCGTTGCGCCAATGCTCAAGGCCAATATGGAGGTCTGGTTCACCGATCCCCGTGCCGGGATGTTGTCACTGTCGGCGGCTGGGCTGGTGGGGGTCTATCTGCTCTGGACGTTGCGCGAGTCGAAGGGTCAACCGCAGGTAAATCCGGGTCGTGCTGACGGGGTGGTGAGTAATTCCCAGGCACTCTCGAAGTCCTGAGAGTAGCGTTTGGAAAGCAGACCTTAATGTAGGAGCGAGCTTGCTCGCGATGGACTCAAGGGCGGCGCGTTTATTCAGAAAACACGCGTTATCGTTAACGTCCATCGCGAGCAAGCTCGCTCCTACAAGGGCGTAGCGTTCGCTTTGCCATCGATGGTGGCTGACAGTCCGCTCGGTTGCGCAGCAGCCGTAAAGCCTGCAGATGCGGTGTGTCTGGCAGAACCGGCTTGCAGGTTTTAGGGCCGCTCCGCGCCCCAGCGGGAGCAAGCGCCCTCGCCACAATTAATCACCAGTCGATAGATTTCCGTTAACAGACCGGCATTGGGCCTGCCCCGTAACTCGCTAGCTGACGGGTGACGGCTTAACAACAATTTGCGGCGACTCCCCGGCATCGTTGAGCGGCAGGGTGACGTGGGTGCGAAAGCCGAGCTTATCCAGCATGTCCATCATGGCATCGACGGTAAATTTCTCGATATTGCCATTTGCCAATTCGGAGACGCGCGATTGAGGTACGTTCAGCCTGGCGGCGGCTTCAACTTGCTTGAGACCGAGCTTTTTGATGCAGTCGGTGATGAACAGCGACAGCTCCATTCTCAAGGCTATCTTGCTGGCGGTTTCGGCGTCTTGGGTGACCTGAAACGGACGGTCGTGGGATTGAAATGCTATGGGCTGCCTCGCAAAAATATCTGATATTTATGCAAATACCGTAACAGTTCGCACCGCTCCCGGCTAACCCCAACCGACCGTTAACCTTGATTTAGGCGCCTCGTATGCTGTATAGCTAATAAGACGATTAGCCACACCGCAGGATATTACACGCCAATATGCATGGAATCACACGTATCGATCGCCCGTCCGGCCCACTGTCCGCATCCCTGATTGCGCACTGTGGGCCTCACGTAAAATGCTGCGCTGGCGCAGCCACAGGGCTTGTTACTCGCCTCTCCGTTTTACACCGTCTGCGACCTGGCTTGTCTGGCAGCTGCCTCGATCGGCGCCATCGATACGTCCCTCCGCCTGCTTTTTCTGATCGTTAGCCACTGAACCGGCGCATCCCTTTCCGTTTTGTCGCGGGATGCTTTGCTCGTCTGGCTTTTTCTATCTGAATTCATCACCACCTGAGCGCGACACCGCCCCGTCGGCATTCCAGCCTCGAACGGCGCCCGTCCGCTACACGGCACAACTGAGTGCTGCCGCAGTGCCTCTCCCAGGAGACTGGCCTGCAGCGCGCCATCTCACGTTACACGGAGTATCAGCCTATGATTTTTTTCCAGGGTAAAAGAATATTCAGCGCCATCTTCGATATGGATGGCACCATGTTTGACACTGAGCGCCTGCGTTTCAAAACCCTCAAGCAGGCCTCCAGCGAGATTTTCGGCACGCCGCTCAGCGAGGAAACCCTGATCGGTTCACTCGGCCTGAGCGCGAAGAAAGCCGAAGCCCTGGCGAAGGCGAACCACGGTGAAGACTTCCCCTACGCCGAAATCCGCCAGCGCGCCGATGAACTTGAGCTGGCGTTTGTGCGTAATCACGGTGTGCCCATCAAGGCCGGCTTGCTGGAGGTGCTGGAGCGGTTGCGCAAATACGGCCTGACCATGGCGGTCGCGACCTCAAGCCGTCGGGCCATCGCCGAGGAATACTTGATCAATGCCAACGTGCTCAAATATTTCGACATCACCGTCTGTGGCGATGAAGTCAGCCATGGCAAGCCCCATCCCGAGATCTTCCTGAAGGCGGCCAGCGCACTCAATTGCCTGCCGGGCAGCTGCTTGATGTTCGAAGATTCTGAAAACGGCCTGCTGTCGGCGATCCGCGCCGAGGGGCAACCGATTCTGATCGAGGACATCAAGCCGCCAGCGCCCGAGGTCAAAGCCGGTGCGCTCAAGGCTTATCGCAACATGCAGGAGTTTCTCGGTGACTTGAGCGAATGCATGCCCGATCTCGGCACACCCGAGCTGACCGAGGCCTTCCCTACGGCGCTCAACCAGTTCCGCGTCGGCATCCACGGCTTCGGCGCTATCGGCGGCGGCTACCTGACACAGGTGTTCTCCCACTGGGACGGCTACACCCGGCCCTGTGAAATCATCGCCGCCACCCGCTCGCGGATGCTCCGTGAAACGGTCACAGCCTTCGGCAGATTCAGCGTGCGCTACGGTGCCACGTCCTTCGACCAGACCATCGAAAACATCAGAATGATCGACATGGACGACGCCGAAGCGGTGATCGACATGTATGACGTCGCGGAAGTCATCGGGCTTAGCCTGCCCGAGGCGGCCATACGCAAACAGGCCGGGGTGATTGCCAAGGGCCTGATCCGCCGCTTTGAACGCCGTCGGCGCGAGCTGACGATCCTCATCGTGCTGAACAAGGTGGGCGGCGCGGCCTTCGTTCGTCGACAGGTCGAAGCGGAGCTGGGGCGTATGTGCTCAGCTGAGTTCTGCAAGAAGGTTCTGGAGAAGACCCACTTTGCCGAAACAGTGGTCAGCCGCATCGTCTCCAAGATCTCCAACGATGCCCTGCTGCGCCAGCTGCGGATCAAGTCGAAGATCTTCCAGAACAGTATCAACGACGAGCAGATCGACCCTCAGGTGAAGCCGACGACACCGGTTCCTGAGTACGAACGACTGATTGGTCGCTTCCGGCCCTTCACCCAGTCGAGTAACGCGCTTAGCCAGTTGCACTTGATCCTGTTCAACAGCGAACCGGACATGCCCCTCTACGTGGAGCGCGGCAGCAATTTGCTGGAGCGGCTACGCCAAGTGAAGACCGTGGAAGACATCACCCAGACCCAGGTGATGAAGAACCTCCTGTGGAACGGCCCCCACGCGATTATTGCCTGGTACGCCAGCCTGTTGGGGCATTCCTTGCTGGGGCAGGGCATGGGTGACCCGCGTGTCGCCGCCCTGGCCGAGCGGCTGATCCGAGAAGAAGTCGGGCCGGCCCTGGTGGCTGAAAATACGCAGATGAACGAGGCCGTCGCGATATTTGCCAAGACATTCCTGGAACGCTGCAAGACCTCCTTCAAGGACCCTTGCGCACGAGTGGGGCGCGACCCTCTGCGCAAACTGCAACGCAACGAACGCATTCTGCGAAGCATCGACCTCGCCAAAAAACACGGGATCGATTCCCCCGCGCTGGAGTTCGGCACCGCACTGGCCATTCACTATGCCCTGCGCTCGACCGACAGCAAGGACCAGGAGTGCCAGCTGATGAGGAAACTCTACGCTGACAGCGGCAGTATCGAGACGGTGCTGACTTATACCGGGAACTACAACGGTCGGCCCTATCCGGGGTTGGACCCGGTTAAGGATGCAGGATTGGTTGAGGCGATTGCCGGGCATTTCGAGCGGCTTGTGGAACCGGATTCGAGTCACTGGGCGTGGCCGTTGCAGGTTGAAGCGTCAAATGCTCAGCCGGCTTGACGGACTGGCTCAGCGCTGACGATCCCCCTTGCCAAAGGTTCTGCGCTCGGCGCTACTGGCACCAAATCCCGGTTCGGGTGGGTTGGGGATTTGCAGGCCGCCTCACCAGGACCTGGCGCGGCGGCTTACGCCGTCAAACTGTGGCTGGGTTCTGTTTCTCCGGATCAATACCATATAGGGCAATCGCGTCGGCCACTTTCTCCCGTGGCAACGTGCCTTCATCGGCCAGCGCCTTCAAGGCGGCTACGGCAATAAAGTGCCGATCGACTTCGAAAAATTTGCGCAGTGATTCGCGGGTATCCGATTGACCGAAACCATCGGTGCCCAGCGCGATGAAGCGCCGTTTGGGTACGAAGGGGCGGATTTGATCGGCGAATATTTTCATATAGTCGGTCGCAACCACCATGGGCCCCTGTTTATCCTGCAAGCAACTTTCCACATGACCGACTCGTGGCGTTTCTTGCGGGTGCAGCAGGTTCCAGCGCTCGACCTCCTGACCTTCTCGACGCAGTTCCGTCAGGCTGGTCACGCTCCAGACCTCACTGCTGATGCCGAAGTCCGTCTCCAGCAGCTGCGTGGCGGCGATGACTTCCAGCAGGATCGAGCCGCAGCCCATCAGTTGCACATGCTTGCCTTCGGTCTGCGCGGCAGTGGCCGAGAGCCGGTACATGCCTTTGAGAATGCCGTGTTCGGCGCCTTCGGGCATTTGCGGGTGGGCGTAGTTTTCGTTGAGCAGGGTGATGTAGTAGTAGATGTCCTCGTTCTCGACATACATGCGCCGCATGCCGTCCTGGATAATCACCGCCAGTTCATAGGCGTAGGTCGGGTCGTAGGACACGCAGCAGGGGACGGTCGAAGACAGCACGTGGCTGTGGCCATCGTCGTGTTGCAGGCCTTCACCCATCAAGGTGGTCCTGCCCGAGGTTGCGCCGAGTAGAAAGCCCCTGGCCCGAGCGTCACCGGCGGCCCAGGCGAGGTCGCCCACGCGCTGGAAGCCAAACATGGAATAGAAAATGTAGAAGGGCACGGTCATCACACCGTGGGTGCTGTACGAGGTGCTGGCCGCGATCCAGGAGGAAATGGCGCCGGATTCGTTGAGGCCCTCCTGCATGATCTGACCGTCCCTGGCCTCTTTGTAGTAGCTGAGTTGGCCAGCATCCTGGGGCGTATACAGTTGGCCAATGTGGGAGTGGATGCCGATCTGGCGAAACAGGCTTTCCATGCCGAAGGTCCGTGATTCGTCCGGGACGATGGGCACGATCACCTTGCCGATATTCGGATCCTTGAGCAGGGTCCCAAGGATCCGCACGAAGGCCATGGTGGTGGAAATCTCGCGTTCGCCGGTACCTTTGAGCTGGGTGCTCAGGGCCGACAATGGTGGGATCTGCAAGGGCTCTGCGGCACTGATCCGTTCTGGAATGTAGCCACCCAGCTGGGCGCGCCTGGCTTGCAGATAGCGCGCTTCGGTACTGTCCGCGGCAGGCTTGAGGTAGGGCATTTCACCCAGTCGATCGTCAGTGATTTCCAGCGAGAAACGATCGCGGAAGGCCCTGATCGCATCGTCGCCCATCTTCTTCAGCTGGTGATTGATGTTCTGGCCTTCGCCGGCTTCACCCATGCCAAAACCCTTGACGGTCTTGGCCAGAATAACGCTCGGTCCATCGGTGTGGCGCATGGCCGCCGCATAGGCGTTGTAGACTTTTTCCGGGTCGTGGCCGCCGCGAGAAAGCTTCCAGATTTCTTCGTCAGTCATGTCGCTGACCAGTTGCAGCAACTCGGGATATTTGCCGAAGAAGTGTTCGCGTACGTACGCGCCGTTCTGGGATTTGTAGTTTTGATATTCGCCGTCGACGCACTCCATCATGCGCTGGCGTAACAGGCCGCTTTTGTCCTTATCCAGCAGGGCATCCCAGCCACCGCCCCAGATCACCTTGATGACATTCCAGCCGGCCGCCCGGTACAGGCTTTCGAATTCCTGGATCACTTTGCTATTGCCGCGTACCGGGCCGTCCAGGCGCTGCAGGTTGCAGTTGACGACGAAGATGATGTTATCGAGCTTCTCCCGACCCGCCAGGGAAATGGCCGCCAGGGACTCCGGTTGGTCCATTTCCCCATCGCCGAGAAACGCCCAGACTTTTCGACCCTGATGTTCCTTCAGGCCGCGATCTTCCAGGTAGCGCATGAAGCGTGCCTGATAGGCCGCGGTGATCGGCCCCAGCCCCATGGACACGGTGGGGAATTGCCAGAAGTCAGGCATGAGCCGAGGGTGGGGATACGAAGACACGCCATCGCGATCGGTCTCGCGACGAAAGTTATCCAGTTGATCTTCGCTCAGGCGTCCCTCGAGGTAAGCGCGCCCGTAGATGCCCGGCGAGGAGTGACCCTGGATATACACCATGTCGCCAGCGAACTGCTCGGTCCGGCCGCGGAAGAAATGATCGAAGCCGACGTCGTAAAGGATGGCGGCCGAGGCATAGGACGCAATGTGCCCACCAACGTTGGAATGTTTGCCGGCACGCAGCACCATGGCCAGGGCATTCCAGCGGATGTAGGCATTGATCCGTCGCTCCACGCCCAGATCGCCGGGGTAGGTTTGCTGGCGGTTCACGGGGATTGTATTGACGTAGGGCGTGGTGACTCGCCCGTAAAAGTCGCCATGCTGGCTGACATCGAAATCCAGCAACTGATCGATCAGATAATGGGCTCGAGGGCGGCCTTCGACGCTCAGAACCGATTCAATGGATTCGAGCCATTCGCGAGTCTCTTGTGGATCCTCGTCGAGAAACACTGATTGTTGTGCCATCGTCGTCTCCTGGATAGTGCCGCGCGAGCACCTTTCGGTGCCCTGGGGAAGGGGGATCGGTGTGCGCCAATCCGTCGGAATGCGTGTCGTTGCAATTGCAACGACATGCCGAACTTATCCTGCTGCGCGTTACAATTGCAACTAAATCGATTTCATTGGAAGGGTGAAGCATGTCTTCAAGCGAGCCGGATACCTGGTTCAGATTCGTCAGGGCTCACCGCTGCCTGATACGGGAAATCGAGCGCCGGCTGGCCGCGGCCGGGTTACCTGCTTACGCTTGGTACGATGCGTTGTGGGGGCTGGAAAGCGGCCCGAATGGCACCCGGCGCATGAACGAACTGGCCGATGTGATGGCTATCGAACGCTACAACCTCACGCGCTTGATCGACCGCCTGGAGGCTGAGGGCCTGGTCGAGCGCAGTCGTGCCAGCGATGACGGCCGTGGAGCCTGTGCCTCGATCACCGAGAGCGGCAAAGTGTTGCGCAAGAAGATGTGGCAGATTTACGAAGGCGCGGTTGCCGAACTGTTTCTGTCGCAATTCGATGATCAGCAACAGCGCTTCTTGAGTGACGCCCTGGAGCGCGCGGCCAGTGCCGCCCGAAACAGTGCGCGAGCGGGGTGAGCTCTGGCGTTTCTCGTAGAGCCGTTAAGTCAGGCAACGGCTTCTTTCAAGTAAACCGCATACGCAGGACTTGCGAGGACTTCGTCCTCAGCCTCGCCGGCCCCTGTAGGAGCGAGCTTGCTCGCGATGGAAGTTAACGATAACGCTTATTTTCTGAATAAACGCGCCGTTCTTGAGTCCATCGCGAGCAAGCAGTGGATAGTAAAATGTTAAATCGTTTTTTTCAGGCCTTTGCGTCTTTTAAGGGCTCGCGGTATCCGTGATGCACTGTTTTATTCGATCCGAGTCCGTGCCGCTGCCTTCGCTGTGATCAATGTCGCCATTGGCATCGAGGTAGATGTGCGTAGTGGACCACGTCGGGGTTATGTTGACGCAGTGGGCGCGAACGTTTTTGCTCCACCAGGAGATTTCCATGAAAAACTTCTCATCTGGAAACAAGAAGCCATGATCCCGTGTGCTGCTGCCGGGGGGCATTCCTCCTTTGTATATCCGGTGTTGCACATTCCAGATGAACCGCAGTTCTTCCACCCCATGCTTGGAATAATGGACGGTTGCAGTGGGCAGCACAATAATTTGCCAGAGGGCAATCAGCAGAAGCACCAGCAACGGCAGCAATAGCGGTAACAACAAAACCAATAGCCACCACAAGTATCGTAGTCGTGACTTACTTACAGTTGTGGACACGGATTCCATCCCCCAGTTTTCTGGAATAATTGCCAGCCCTTCATTCATGATCATCTTTGCGTTATCCCGCCGTTTGGGTATTACTCGGCGAGCTTCACGCCAATACTGATCGCCAATCTAACCTTCGGCGAATGTTAGGGTTTCACCAAATCCCACTGACACTCTTTCAACCGATCTACGTCAGTGCCGCTCCCTTCCCGCATATCAATGTTGCCGTCGGCGTCGAGGTAAATGTGCGTATTGGGCCACTTCGGTGTGATGCTGATGCAGTGCCAACGCTCGTTCTCGGCAGCCCAAGAAAACTCCATGAAGAACTCTGTATCCGGAGATAGAAATCCATGGTCGATAGCGACTCCTCCGGGGGACATCCGTCCCCTGTATATCCGGTCTTGGACGTTCCACGTGTACCGCAGTTCTTGCACAGCATCCTTGGAGTAATGGACGGTTGCAGTAGGTAGTACAAAAATATTCCAGAGGACAAACGGCAGTAACGCCAGCAGCGGCAGCAGTAGCGGTAATAACGGAATCCATAGCCACCGCATGTACCGTGTTCGGGGTTTACTCGCAGACGTGGACACAGACTCCATCTCCCCAGCTTTCTGGAGCAATTGCCAGCACCTCGTCCATGATCATTTCGCGGCTATTCCGCCATTGTTTTGCGCGCTTCATGCCGATACGGATCGCTTTATAAAGTGTTAAGTCGTTTTTTAGGCCTTTGCGTCTTTCAAGGGCTCGCGGTATCCGTGATGCACTGTTTCAAACGATCCGAATCCGTGCCGCTGCCTTCGCTATGATCAATGTCGCCGTTGGCATCAAGGTAGATGTTCGTATTAGGCCACTTCGGGGTTATGTTGACGCAGTGGGCACGAACGTTTTTGCTCCACCAGGAGATTTCCATAAAAAAATTCTCATCAGGAAACAGGAAGCCGTTATCGACTGCACCTCCGCCGGGTTGCATCCCTCCCTTGTATATCCGGTGCTGGACGTTCCAGATGTACCTAAGTTCTTCCTTTCCGTTTTCGGGGTAGTGAATGGTTACGGTCGGTAGTGCGATATCCCAATGGCTGAGAGCCAGATACAAAAATGGAATCCATAACCACCATCTATACCTTGAACGTATTTTACTTGCAGTCGTGGTCACGAATTCCATCCGGCCAGTTTTCTGGAATAATTGCCAGCTCTTCATTCATGATCATCTTTGCTGTTATCCCGCCGTTTGGGTTTACTTGGCGAGCTTCACGCCAATACTGATCGCCAATCTAACCTTCGGCGAATGTTAGGGTTTCACCAAATCCCACTGACACTCTTTCAACCGATCTATCTCAGTACCGCTCTCTTTTCGCATATCAATGTTGCCGTCGGCGTCGAGGTAAATGTGCGTATTCGGCCACTTCGGTGTGATGCTGATGCAGTGCCAACGCTGGTTCTCGGCAGCCCAAGAAAACTCCATGAAGAACTCGGCATCCGGGGATAGAAATCCGTCGTCACTAACGGCTCCTCCGGGGGACATCCGTCCCCTGTATAAACGGTGTTGGACGTTCCATGTGTACCTTAGTTCTTGCACAGCATCCTTGGAGTAATGGACGGTCGCAGTGGGTAGTACAATAATTTGCCAGAAGACAATCAGCTGCAGCACCAGCAGCGGCAGCAATAGTGGCAACAACGGAATCCATAGCCACCGTAAGTAACGTGATCGGGGTTTATTTGCAGACGTGGACACGGATTCCATCCCCCCAGTCTTCTGGAGCAATTGCCAGCACCTCGTCCATGATCATCTTCGCGGTTATACCGTCATTGAGGTGCAGGTTGGCGAGCTTCATGCCGATGCTGATTGATACTCGATCAGCGACATCATCCCATGATCGCAACTCTGTCCAGGGGCTGGCGGTAGGACGGGGGCCGGGGAGTTCTCTTTCCTCTTTGGGCTTTGTCCATAACTCTTTGGTTTTCCGCAAGGTGTCCGAGGCGATTTGTTCAGCCCCAGCACCGTCCAGCAGCACACTTTCTGAAAGTCCTCCTGCAATGCCGATGTACCCATAATGGATGTTTGACCAGATGTCGTAGTAGTACTCGTACCTCCCTTGCTTGTGCCGGACGACACCGTTGTACATCGCCTCCAGTTTCGGCTTGTGGTCCCACTCCATATTTTGACCCACTTGTTTAGTCCAGATCGCCATCGCCTCAAGCTTATTGGTCCATGCGATGGTGTTGAAATTCGGTGGTCCGGCCAGTCTGGCGTACCATGGTAGCTCGAGGAATTTCTTGGCCGCAGCGCTGCTATCGTAGTTGATCAGTTCTTTCATTTTCAGCACGGCTGGATGCTTGATGTTTCGATTCATCTCACCAGCGATGTAGGTAGCAAGCTCTTCCATTTGGTCTGGATGGTTACAGGTTGCGGGGGCACCGAGATCGCCGAGTGGGGCAGTGGCTTTCTCTGCAGGCTTCGGATCAGCCACCTGGGGTTTCGATGTAAACCGGTTGCCAGGTTGGGTCGCCGGTGGGGCGGCTCTCCTGGTAGCCCGCGGCGCAGGGCGTTTCTCATTCTGATAGGTGGCCGTGAATACCGAGGGGAGCAGTTGGGCTTCACAGGGACAATTGCTGAAGCTATCCAGCGTGCCAGCCACGCGCTTGCCGTGACTGATCACGTGCGAAACGCCACCCACAATCTGATAAGTCTTGTCGTCCTTTCCACAAGTGACTCGATCACCTTCACGGGCATGAGCGATGCCGTACAACATGACTCTGGTATCACCATCCAGGACTTTGCCCCCACAGCTGGTTTCGTCATCCAAGCCAATGAAATATCCTTCATTCATTGATTTTCCTCTCCATTTCATCCGACCGAGTCCAGGGTGTTCCCGACCGTAGGTTGCGACCGTTTTTCCCCTCGGCAAAAGCACTGAGCCGGGCGAATATCGGGGCGCTGATAAATAAGACGGTGGGACGCTAACAGGCCGCACCCCCAATGGCAGGGGCATCCGGAGCGAATAGGAAATGACGCAGAAGAATTAATCCATTTCCTACACAGCAACTCGGTCAGCCCGCCGAAACTACAAGCTGCCTTGGGAAAAAGTGGGAAAAGGGGGACGGATTTATCTCCCGGCTTGCCAGTTGATCGAAAAATAAATTGGTCTCTTCTGATTTCCAAGGCCAATCCAAAGGCCGATCCGGGTTAACCGGCTCAGCATTGCGGCTAGACTTCGATTTGCAGGCTGCCAGGTTTTGGATTTTTCGAATGGAGTCGAAGCGATACCCGCTGAATTCTCTTTCCCTGATGTCCTCGAGGGCGCAGACCATGAACAGCAACTGGCTCGCCAATGGCATGAAATTGGTACTGGCCATCGGTGCGGTATATGCCATCAGCGAGTACTCCATCGAAGCGAACCGAAAGCAGGACGCGCTGTGCGAAATGGCCCAGCTGTACGTGGAAGACCTCTATGCCAAGGCGCGGGTTTCAGTTGCTGCGCCGCCAGCGGGCGCGTACGTAGAGGCCGAGCTGTTCGCATCCGTCAGCGACAGCGATTCCGCCATGAGCGAAACCGATATCGAGGCCCAGATCGAGCGGGTGGCCAATGAAGAGCGACGGATACCAGCTGAGGTTCTGCAGGAAATCAAACGTGCCGAGAAGGCGGTCAGCGACGCCTGCGACCACTACGCAAGCAGCTTCGGGCCGAGTACTAAATAGCAGCAGACAAAAAAGGGGATACCCATTGAGGATGTTTTTCCCGGCGCGTAACAAGTTGAAAGGTCGTACGCAATGCTGGCCAATCGAGCTGGCAAGCAAGGATTTGCGTCAGTTATAGTCAGCAGTTCGCGAAAATCCTGGATGATTATTTTACTAACGAGGACTGCTGGATGATTGATTTCGACAACAAGGGTTTCTTCAAGCTGAAGCAAAACGATGAATACGCTGAACGTGTCACTTCCCTTCTGCTGGAAGGAGAGCAGGTAATCGATTCATATAAATCCATGCGTGATGGCGTGGTATTTACGAACAAAAGAATCATCGCGGTAAATGTGCAAGGCATCACCGGAAGCAAAAAAGACTTCACCTCCTTGCCCTACAAAAATATCGTCGCCTATTCCGTGGAGACGTCCGGAACATTTGACCTGGACTCAGAGCTGGAAATTTATTTTTCGTCGCTGGGTAAAGTAAAGTTTGAATTTACCGGGAAGACTTCGATTGTAGAAATTTCGAGGCTCATATCCAGCCATGTTCTTTGAGTAGGCAGCTATGAGTCGATCATGGAGATAGCGCTCCGACCGCAGGCAACGGCCGCACTATAATTAGTGTGAGACAGTCCGTCTGATTGCGCGAGAGAGGGTTGCGCCATGAAAAATCACGCCTTCCAGCATTACTCTCATGATCTGGGAATGGCCGTTCACGACGCGTGGACTACCGCCAAGGTGAAGTCGGCCCTGGCCTTTGCCGAACCGACCCTTGGCCTGCACATCAATGTCAAAACCCATGCGGGCACTGTGTCGTTGAGCGGTCGCGTCAACACGCATAGACAGTGTGAACAGGCCATTGACCTGGTCCGTGCGGTTCATGGTGTCGCCGAAGTCGATGCCAGCAGGTTGCAGACTCATGTGTTCACGCCAGGGAGTGTTTTTGAAGCTCCCGACGCCGAAGAGAACACTGAAAGTCGGCCACAATCGTCAGCAAAGAGGGACGATAAATGACCAGGGAGGGGAAACGGAAAAGGGGGGACGGATTTATTTTTTGGGTAAATAGGTCCCCTTTATGTTGTTGTCCCTTTATTAGTTATTGAGCGCAACACACGCTCACTATTTCCCCGTTGCCGGTGCAACTGGAGGAGCGAATCCGGGCGGAACTTTGAACCACGGGAAGCCATGCAATGCCATGTCATAACCGGTGTCGTAGAGCTTGCGCATGTACTCGTTGTCGAACTCTTCCTTGTGGGGGAATTTGAAGCTCGACGGTATGAACCCGAGGTTGAAGTCCACACCGTCGCGCTGGGTGGTGGCATAGATCCGGTAGAGGTCGCCGATGCCCTGGCTGTGGATCAGCGAGGCGACCGCGCGCCCAGCGATGCTCATGGTGCTGCGCTCGACCTGCGCCCAGTCCGGATCGAGTCGCGCGTTGCGTATCACGTAGAGCCTGCGCTCGCGGGTGAATCCTGCTTTTGCCGCCTCCTCATTGACCCGGATCCCAACCGGATAAGCGAATACCTGCGCCATGATGCCGCCGTCCACGTGCATTTCCTGATAGGTTTTACCGTCGACTTCCACATCGATCATCATTGGCGGAAATCCTCCCGGAATCGAGGCGGATGCGATCATGATTTTCACGAAAAGATCCAATGCCTCAGGACCACCATAGGTCGCGATTTTCCCCATGTCCCAGATAATGGGGCGTCGCGCATCAAGGTCGGCGGTTGCGATCAACAGAAAGCGGCCCTTCGCGTACTCGGCGGCGATCTCCTTGAGCATGTCATCGGTCACCGATTTGCGCGTCAGCTTCAACAGCGGTGCATTGTCCGACATCGCATCGCCCAAAACGCCGGCGACAAAGCTGCGCGGCAAAATGACGTCTTTGGGCGATAAGGTGGTATAGACCCGCTTCAGCTCCGCGTCGTACTTCGGCCCAAGAAAGGCGAAAGGCGCAATCAGCGCGCCCGTGCTGATGCCAGTAACGAGTTTGAATTCAGGGCGCTTTCCTGTAGCCGTCCAGCCATTCATCAATCCCGCGGTGAACGCGCCATTGTCACCACCGCCCGAAATTGCCAGATATACCGCTGGCGGTAGGGGCCCTTTGTGCCCCTGCTTCACGAGGTAAGCCTGTTCGCGCAGCAGTGCTTGAAGCGCGACTCGGGTCAGCTCCGTCATGTCTCCACCAGCGACATAACGCACCCCTGGCATTCCCGGGATCTCCGCTCTCGCCGTCAACTCGGTCGGCACCGCGGATAGGCGAGGCGGCGCCCAGGCGCAGCCTTGCGTCAGCACAAACAGCGCCACAATCAGGCTGATGATTTTTATAGTCATCTCTATATCCCGCTGTTCGATGGTTTTGATGGCGACAAGCGCTCGGGCGGCTCATTGCTTAACAGCATCGTTACCGCCCCTTGGGTGACCTGATAGGCTATTGAACTCACCAAGGGCACCGGTTGGTTTATTCCCATGAGCTTAGGTCATGTGGGTGCGAACGCAGGCCTCTGGTGCATGAGGCCACCATCCGAATAAATCGCTACGCCCCCCTTATCCCCCAGCTATGATTTAAAAGATTGCGCCCCGCCTACGGCAGTCGCTACGCCCCTGCATCCAGTCCCGCTTTTTCTTCCCCCCGGGAGAAGCGTCATGCGTGTTTGCTATTGCTTCAGCGCAATCCTGCTCGCCGTGTTGTCTCTGTCCGGCTGTTCGGACGAGGACGATTTCTTCACCACGAAGGCATTGGCCGCCGTTCCCGAGTCAGGTGTAGCGGGCGCTGCGCCCGCAGCTGAACCGACTGCACCGGCCGAGGCTGTCTTTGCGCCGGAGGAACTCGACCAGATGCTGGCGCCGCTGGCCCTGTATCCGGATTCGTTACTGGCCCAGGTACTCATGGCGGCGACCTATCCGGGCGATGTCGCCGACGCCGTGGCTTGGTCCAAGGCGCATCCGGACATCAGCGGCGACGCCGCCGTGCGTCAAGTCGCGAACGAACCCTGGGATCCGAGCGTGCAATCGCTGGTCGCCTTCCCGGCAGCGCTGGCGACCTTGGGTCAGGATCCGGCCTGGGTGCAGCGCGTGGGCGACGCCTTCCTCGCGCAGCCCAATGCCGTGATGGATTCAGTGCAACGCCTGCGCCGGCAGGCGCAAGCCGCCGGCCACCTCGAATCCAACGAGCAACAACGCATCACCGTGCAGCCGGCCGCGCCGGCACCGGCCGATTCGACCGTGGTGGTGGTGCAGCCTGCTGCCACGCAGACCATCATCATCGAGCCGGCCCAGCCGCAGACCGTCTACGTACCGAGCTACAACCCGAGCGTGGTCTATGGCACCTGGGCTTACCCGTCCTACCCGCCGGCGTACTACCCGCCGCCGCCGGGCTCCTACCTCGGCACCGCGCTCGCCACCGGCCTGGCCTTCGGCGCGGGCGTGGCAATCGTCAATTCGCTCTGGGGCGACTGCGACTGGGGCCGTGGCGATATCGACATCGATGTCAACCGCTACAACAACATCAACTCCAACCGCCAGATCAACGCCAACCAGAACACCTGGAGCCACAACTCGATCAACCGCGACGGCGTGCCATACCGCGACCGCGCCCACCGCGAACAGAGCGGCCGGCGTTTGGCCGGCAGCGAACAGCGCGACGCTTTCCGCGGCCGCGATCCGGTGAGGGCCTCCCAGCGCGAGCGCGCCAGCCAGTCGCTGGCGCAGCGCGGCATCGAATCGCCGGCCACCAGCAACCGCCAGGCGCGCGAGCGGGCCCAGGCCACGAGCCGCGATCTGCGCAAAGAACCCCAGGTGCGCGAGCGCGCGCAAGCCAGTGCACAGACGCGCCAGAATACCCAGGCCGGTGCGCAGAAGCGCCAGCGCGAGCAAGACAATCCAAAGGTCCGCCAGCAAGTGCGTCAGCAGCAGGCCAGCACACAGGGGCCGCGCAACAATGCCTTTGCCGGCGCCAGCAACCCCTCGCTGTCGCGAACGCAAGCCAGTCGCGGCCAAGCCAGTCACGTCGCCGCCAGTCGGCCAAACGCGGCGCGCGGCGGCGGTCATACTGTGCAACGCCCGTCCCGAGCACCGTCCCGGGGCGGCGGCCAACGGCGCTGACAGGAGACTCGCCATGAATGCTGCATTGCGTATTTTACCGGTTGCGCTGCTGGCGGTTCTGGCCCAGGACGTAAGCGCGCAGCAGGCCTTTCGCAGTCCGGATGCCGCCGCCGAGGCCCTGGTCGCCGCGCTCGGCACCAAACAGGCCGATCCCGCGCGCCTCGCGGCCTTGCTCGGCGCCGACTGGCGCGCGTATATCCCGCTAGAGGGCGTCGACCGCGACGATGTCGATGCCTTCCTCGCCCGCTACCGGGAAAAACACAGCACCCAGTCCGACGGACAAGGCCAAGTGCATCTGGTGGTCGGCACCGACCCCTGGACGTTGCCGCTGCCGATCATGCAGGGTAAGGATGGCTGGGCCTTCAACGCCAAGGCCGGTGGCGAGGAGATCCGTGAGCGCCGCATCGGTCGCAACGAACTGGCCACCGTGCAGTCGGCGTTGGCCTACTACGATGCCCAGGTGGACTACGCCGAGGTCGACCGCGACGGCGACGGCGTGCTTGAGTACGCGCAGAAGTTCATTAGCAGCAACGGCAAGTACGATGGTCTGTACTGGGCCGAGGAGCCCGGTATAGAAGAGAGTCCGCTCGGCCCGTTGTTCGGCGACGCCAAGCCCGGCGGCGAATGGCATGGCTACCATTACCGTATCCTCGACGCACAGGGGCCATCAGCGCCGGGCGGCGCTTACAACTATAAGCTCGGCGACAACATGAGCCGCGGCTTCGCCCTGATCGCCTGGCCGGCGAAGTACGGCGACAGCGGCGTGATGAGCTTCATGATCAGCCACGAAGGCCAGATGTTCGAGAAAGACCAGGGCCCGGACAGCGCGAAACTGGCGACGGCCATGCGACGCTTCGATCCGGATAGCAGTTGGAGTGATGTCGAAGAGCAGTCGGTGCCTTGAGGGCGAAGTGCATGCGCTGATGGATATCGGACAGGTCGGCCATGGGGTTGTTGCCAAAGCAAATGGTACGTTCGTTATCGAGGCGCAAGATCATTGCTTCACCCATGGCGTGGCAAGTTGCAACGTGATGAGGTAGCGCTCCTCTGTGGGACGCTTATCGTCTCGGAAGCGACTAACCACCAGCATCACTTGATACTGGTTGCCCGCTTGCCAGTAAGCAACACTGCTTTTGTTCACATCTCGTAATTGGACGCGCCATTGGGGCGTGTCGGCAAACGGTGGATCGTCCTTGACCCGGATTGGTATCCAGCCAGTTCTGCGCCATTGCTCCTGTAAATCCAGCACGATTTTGAGTGTATCGTCGAGCAATAGCGGCTCGATTTGTGGGGACAAACGGACATTGCCCACCAGTTCATCATCGAAACTAACCGTGAAGAAGCGAGCCAGTGGGGTCACGAACCCGTATTGAGGGTCGGTAAAACGGAGGCGAGCATCAGACTTGGGAATATTGAACCAATAATGCCCAGGAATGGCTGGATCAATGCCCGCACTGGAGCGTTGGCGCATGGCCTCGTAAGGCTCGCCAATCACCAGCGCGATTTCCGGTTCACTCGATTGCATTTGAATCGCCGCCATCGTAAGGAGGGCAGCGGCCGCCAGTGCAAATACCGCGCGGCGCCAACCCACGCGTTGCAGCAGGCTCATCGAACGCCCCGGCCTGCGGCAATATCCCGAATCGCCTGGTCGATCAGGTAGCGATCAGGGGGCTGCAGCAGCTCATCAAACCGCGCCGCGGCCTTGAAGGCCATGCGCTGATGGATATCGGACAGGTCGGCAAAGTGATTGCTGCCAAAGCCAATGGGACGTCCGTCATTAATACGCATGTTCAAGGCCCACCCCGAGACTTGCCCAGTCCGATCGTGATGAGGTAGCGCTCCTCTGTGGGACGCTTATCGTCCCTGAAGCGATTAACCACCAACATCACCTGGTACTGGTCGCCCGCTCGCCAATAGGCCGTGCCCCCTTTATTCACGTCGCGCAATCGGGCACGCCATTGCGGGGTGTCGGCAAACGATGGAAAGTCTTTGACCCGGATGGGTGTCCAGCCCCCTTGGCGCCATTGCTCCTGCAAGTCCAGCACGATCTTGAGCGTATCGTCGAGCAACAGCGGCTCGATCTGCGGGGACATACGGACACTTCTGACTAACTCGTCAGTGAAACTAACCGTGAAGAAGCGGGCCAGTGGGGTCACGAACCCGTATTGGGGGTCTATGAAACGAAGGCGGGCGTCGGATTTTGGAATGTTGAACCATGAGTGCCCAGGAATGGCTGGACCAATGACTGCACTAGAGCGCTGGCGCATGGACTCGTAAGGCTCGCCAATCACCAGCGCGATTTCCGGTTCACTGGCGCCAAGGCGTACCGCCGCCAACACCAGGAGTGCGACAACGGCCAGACCGATCCCGCCACGTTGCCAGCCGAGAAGCGCGAGCCTTTTCATCGCACGCCCCGGCCTGCGGCGATATCCAGAATTGCCTGTTCGATCCGGTGGCGATTGCCGTTCCGCAGCAGCTCGTCAAACTGCGCCGCCGCCCTGAGCACGAAGGCCATGCGCTGATGGATATCGGACAGGTCGGCCATGGGGTTGTTGCCAAAGCCAATGGTACGTCCATCATCGACGCGGCGGCATTGGCTGGCCAGTGTCAGTTCGATGGCTTCAGCGGCGCCGGACGGGACGCCGGTGATATAGGAAACATGGTTGCTGCGCAGCAACCATACCAGTCCCCGGTCCCGGTACATCGCCGGTTGCAAGATGTTGGCCTGTTCGTGCTCGGCAAGAAGCGCAACGCTTTCGGCGATATTGCCAGCCTCAATGGCTTCAAAGGCTTGCAGGATTTCCTCGTAGTCCGTACCGAACTTTAGCGTCTCCTGCGCTACCGGCCACAGCACCGGGTGCTGGTCATGCCCATAAATGTTTTTGCGTGAAGGCAGGCAGGTTTCAAGCGCCTTCAACCCACGCTCTTGGTAAAACGCATGCAGCGGAAACACGTCCAGAAACAGCGTGGTATTGCCCATGGCCAGCATCTCGTACACGTACTGGTACAGCTGCTGCGCATACGACAGCGATTCGTCGTCGCTCCTGAGGTCGATGCTCGGCAGCGGGTTGTTGCGGTAGGCTTGCTCGTAATCGCGCTGTGCCTGCTCGAAGTCCCGCAGTTTCGCCTGCCTTTCTCGCTCACTGCGGCTGAGCAAGCCAAAGAACCCTTTCCTGGCGCTATTCCTCAAGCGCTGTCCCGCTTCATATTCAGCCTGAATCTTCTCGATCGAATCGGCAGCGTGCAGCAGGCCACAACCGACCTGTTTCGAGGCAAAGGCGGCGAGGCCCGCCCATTGGAAGCGCTGATCCTCAAGCCATAACCTGGCATAGGCGGCATTGATCGCGCGATTACGCGCCTTGGGGTCGGCGATCAGCCTGCCACCCGGTGCCACGATGGACTCGGCTCTTTGCTGGTACCCGAGCCAGAGGTTCTCGCAGACCCGCCCCGGCAGTTCAGCGAAGGTCGGAGTGGGACGGGTCGCTGCAGGCGCGAAACCGGAAGGGCGCGGCTCGGCTACCGATTGACGGGTTGAGGTCGCAGCGGCGGGTTGTGCGGCAGCCCGGGGGCGTGGTGCGACGTCACCACCGTCGATCACCTGGCACCTGAGGGTCTGGTTGGCAATCAGCCGCGGCGGCGGGTCGCACTTGCAGCTGCAGAGGTCGCCGTCCAGGGCGGCGTTACGTCCATCCAGCAGGTCCACCAAATGCGGGCCATCGCAGACGATTACCCCGGTGCTGTCACATTCCGGGCAATCGACCTCATCGCCTTCGCGGGCCATGGCCAGGCCATTGATGGTGCTGCATTCCCAGCCAGTGAGCACGGTGCCGTTGACGGTGGTTTTGGCCCCGACGGTGATGTGGTAGCGCCTCATGCGGTCTATGTCCTTGTTTTATCTGCAGGGACGAACACGCTAGGTAAGGCGATGTGGGAGATAAATCAGACGTTTCTTTGGTTGATGTAGGTTTGCTCTGTAATGGGAAAAGGGAAAAGGGGACGAAGGGAAAAGCGGAAAAGGGAAAAGGGAAAAGGGAAAAGGGGACAGATTTATTTTTTAGACGGAAAAGGGGACAGATTTATTTTTTGGTAAGTGCTGTGTGCGATAAATAAATCTGTCCCCTTTTCTCTTCTCATCACAGTTTCTGTGCTCAGCACCGCTGGCACCAAATCCATTCAACTTTGGCGCGCCCGCGATCGACGCGGGCGCGTTTGCTCTAGCTGCCTACACCTTCAACGAATGCTCGCGATCCAGTGTCTTTTCGATCAACAACAACCCCAGCTCCATGAGGCTATAGATGGCCAGGGCGATGTTGCGGTGTTTGCCTTCCAGGTCGTCGGAAAGATCCAGGGTCAGGGTGCTGGCCGAGCAGAAAGTTTCGTAGGTGTGGGCCATCAAGGCTTCGGGGTTGATGTCCGGGGCGACGGTGAAGAATTGGTTGGGGCGCTGGTCGTTGGGGCGAGGCTTGTTCGATGGTGGTGGGGTCAGGTAGTGATCGAGGGCTCGGTCGGCGGCCTCGTGGAGTTTTTTTGAGTCGAGGGATTCGTAGGGGGAAACGTTTGGGGTTTCGGGCGGATTGGGGGTTACTTTGTACATTTCTCTCGGATCCTTAAGTTTGAAGTTGCCACCGATTCGCTACTAAACGAAGGGGTGGCAGCTGTACGCAGGTTAGTAGACCGGGGATCCAAGGAACCGGCGCGCCCGAGGGCGCCCTACGCACAGCCACCATCAAGTGCAGGTAAAGGGAATACCTGACTAATTGGAGCGCTATGCACCTTGGAAAACCACGAGCTACTAAACCCGATCGCTGATGGGCAGCGACAGGAGAACGTTAGTGGCGTGGGGCAAGGCGCACAAGCGGGCGAATTCTGGGGGAATTGTAGGCAGTTGCGCAAGGTTGTGTAGTCAGTGGCGAGGAGCTTGCAAAAATCCGGGAGTCGTCGCCCAGCACCTGGGCTTTGTCGATCCCGCGATTCTGTCGTTGGCAGTTGAAACGCCTATGACGGACAAGAAAAAGGGCAGCTTTGAGGGCTGCCCTTAAACGTTTTGCTTGATATTCATATACACACCCTCAAGCAGGGGTGTGGAGGTCTCACCCTACGCTGATGTCCAGCCATCGACGGGGTTCTTACGTCAGTTATAGCCGCTGGAGGCAACTGGTTTCGCGCTCACGGCCACTTTTGAACGAAGTTGACACTCCCGTCAACCACTCTAAGTGTAAAAAACTATCAGTGCGGCCCTATGAATATTGGGAGTTCTTCCGGCCGAAATGGCCTAGGAGAAAAGGGGACACCCCATCATTCACTGAATATCTTTCAAGTATTCCATGAGCGCGATGAGCGGGGTATCAAGCTGCTCCATGGTCTGAGCACCGGAGAAATTAGCTGACAACCTATGCAACTCGCGACCCAGAGGTGTATTAACACCACCTACCGATTTCAGCGCCAAACCCAGGCATTCATCGACTTTAAGCTGGATAGCCTCGACATCACCTCTGCGCACCAGCAAGCCAAATACCTCCCTCTGATAGCCGCTCATTATCAGATCGTCGCGCAAAATCGGACTTTGGCCTTCCGTCTCGTAAGCCAGTTTGAGGGAGTAAAGGGCGACGGTTTCCAGTGGCGATTCCATGGGGTGGATCCTTGTGATGTCTTACCGATAGGACGGATAGAGGTGACAGGTCTTTTTGTTTATCTTCCGTTAGCCGAGGTGAAGTGGCGCATCGAAAGAGCAAGATCAAAAGATCGCAGCCTTCGGCAGCTCCTACAAAGGCGCGCGCGTGGTGTCATTGGGGCGCGCGCAGGGCAGGGAGGATCGCTTTTCTACAGGCATAAAAAAAGGCCCTGCAATGCAAGGCCTTTCTTAATTTTGGTGCCCCGAGGGAGACTCGAACTCCCACTCCTTTCGAAAACGGATTTTGAATCCGCCGCGTCTACCAATTCCGCCATCAGGGCTCAATGGCGGCGAAGTATAGAGATGAGATTACCGTTGGTCAATCACGTTTCATGGTCAATTTTGACTATTTCCGCTAAACTTCCCGGCCCTGCTAGACGAACCCCATCATGCGCGTTGCTGACTTTACCTTCGAGCTCCCTGATTCCTTGATTGCTCGCCATCCTTTGGCTGAGCGTCGTGGCAGTCGCCTGTTGACCCTGGATGGGCTCAGCGGCGCCCTGGCACACCGTCAATTCACTGATTTGCTTGAGCTTTTGCGCCCAGGCGATTTGATGGTGTTTAACAATACCCGGGTGATTCCGGCGCGGCTGTTTGGCCAGAAGGCTTCCGGCGGCAAGCTGGAAATTCTGATCGAGCGGGTGCTCGACAGTCATCGCGTGCTGGCCCATGTGCGTTCCAGCAAGTCGCCCAAGCCTGGTTCGAAGATCCTGATCGACGGTGGTGGCGAGGCCGAGATGCTGGCGCGTCATGATGCGTTGTTCGAGCTGCGGTTTGCCGAGGAAGTGCTGCCGCTGCTGGATCGCGTCGGGCATATGCCGTTGCCTCCTTATATAGACCGCCCGGATGAGGGCTCGGACCGCGAGCGTTATCAGACGGTCTATGCCGCGCGTCTGGGCGCTGTGGCGGCGCCGACGGCGGGGCTGCATTTCGATCAGCCGCTGATGGAGGCGATTGCCGCCAAGGGCGTCGAAACTGCGTTCGTGACCTTGCACGTTGGCGCCGGGACGTTCCAACCGGTGCGCGTGGAGCGTCTCGAAGATCACCACATGCATAACGAATGGCTGGAAGTCAGCCAGGAAGTGGTGGATGCGGTGGCGGCCTGCCGTGCCCGTGGCGGGCGGGTGGTTGCGGTCGGTACTACCAGCGTGCGTTCGCTGGAGAGTGCGGCTCGCGATGGCGTGCTCAAGCCGTTCAGCGGCGATACCGATATCTTTATTTTCCCGGGCCGGCCGTTCCATGTGGTCGATGCCCTGGTGACCAACTTTCATTTGCCTGAATCCACATTGTTAATGCTGGTTTCGGCGTTCGCCGGTTATCCCGAAACCATGGCTGCCTATGCCGCGGCCGTCGAGCATGGGTACCGCTTTTTCAGCTACGGTGATGCGATGTTCATCACCCGTAACCCTGCGCCAACTGCCCCCAAGGGTTTGGCCCCTGAGGATCATGCATGAGTCGTATGTCTTTTGAGTTGCTCGCCACTGATGGCAAGGCTCGTCGTGGTCGTCTGACCTTTCCCCGCGGTACCGTCGAAACCCCAGCGTTCATGCCGGTCGGCACTTACGGCACGGTCAAGGGCATGCTGCCGCGGGATATCACCGCCACCGGCGCCGAGATCATCCTGGGCAACACCTTTCACCTGTGGCTGCGCCCTGGCACGGAAGTGATCAAGAAGCACGGCGACTTGCACGACTTCATGCAGTGGAAAGGCCCGATTCTGACCGACTCCGGTGGTTTCCAGGTGTTCAGCCTGGGCGCCATGCGCAAGATCAAGGAGGAGGGCGTGACCTTCGCTTCGCCGGTCGATGGCGCGAAAGTCTTCATGGGCCCGGAAGAATCGATGCAGGTCCAGCGCGACCTGGGCTCGGACATCGTGATGATTTTCGACGAATGCACGCCGTACCCGGCCGATGAAGATGTGGCGCGGGTCTCGATGGAGCTGTCGTTGCGCTGGGCCCAGCGTTCGAAGAATGCCCATGGCGAGAATACTGCCGCACTGTTCGGTATCGTTCAGGGCGGGATGCACCAGGACCTGCGCATGCGCTCCCTGGAAGGCCTCGACCAGATCGGCTTCGATGGCCTGGCGATCGGCGGTCTGTCGGTGGGCGAGCCCAAGCACGAGATGATCAAGGTGCTGGATTACCTGCCGGGCCTGATGCCCGCTGACAAACCTCGTTACCTTATGGGCGTTGGCAAACCGGAAGATCTGGTTGAGGGTGTGCGCCGCGGTGTGGACATGTTCGATTGCGTGATGCCAACCCGCAATGCCCGCAATGGGCATTTGTTCATCGATACCGGCGTGCTGAAGATCCGCAACGCGTTCCATCGCCATGATGATACGCCGCTGGATCCGACCTGCGATTGCTACACCTGCCAGAACTTCTCCCGCGCTTATCTGCATCATCTGGACAAATGCGGCGAAATGCTGGGTAGCATGTTGAATACCATCCATAATTTGCGCCATTACCAGGTGCTTATGGCTGGTTTGCGCGAGTCTATTCAACAGGGTACATTGGCCGCCTTTGTCGATGCCTTTTATGCCAAACGCGGCTTGCCTGTTCCGCCTTTGGACTGAGTTTTCTGACCCTAAGATTCAATATTGCAACTGGAGTGCTAAATGAGCTTTTTTATCTCTAATGCCATGGCTGATGCCGCTGCACCTGCTGCTGGCCCAATGGGCGGTGGTTTTGAGTGGATTTTCCTGGTCGGCTTCCTGGTCATCTTTTACCTGATGATCTGGCGTCCACAGGCCAAGCGCGCCAAAGAGCAAAAAGCGCTGCTGGGTAACCTGCAAAAAGGTGACGAAGTTGTGACTACCGGCGGTATCGCCGGCAAGATCACCAAAGTGGCCGATGACTTCGTGGTTCTCGAAGTTTCCGACCAGGTAGAGCTGAAGTTCCAGAAAGGCGCTATCGCCGCCACGCTGCCAAAAGGCACGCTCAAAGCGATCTAAAGTTCCAACTTTTACCAATCGACGGGGCGCGCAAGGCGCCCCGCGTCATAAGCGGGCGGCGTGATGCTGAACAAATACCCTCTGTGGAAATACATACTGATCCTGGCTGTGCTGGCGATCGGCTCTATTTATTCCGCTCCCAATTTATACCCTGACGATCCGGCCATTCAGATCAGTGGTGCAAGTACTGCGCTGCAGGTCACTCAGGCTGATCTGGATCGGGCGAGCAAAGCGCTCTCCGACGCCGGGATCAACGTCAAGGCTGCCAGTCTGGCGGAGAAAGGCAAGGGCGGTTTGTTGCGTCTGATCAAGCAGGAAGACCAACTTCCGGCCAAAGACGTAGTGCGCAAGACCCTGGGCGATGACTATGTCGTTGCGCTGAACCTGGCACAAACCACTCCACAATGGCTGCGCAGCCTTGGCGCGCACCCGATGAAGCTGGGTCTGGATTTGTCCGGTGGTGTGCACTTCCTGCTGGAAGTGGACATGGATAAAGCCCTCGATGCACGCCTGAAAGTCTACGAAGGCGACGTCAAGAGCCTGTTGCGCAAAGATAAGGTGCGCTATCGCAGCCTGCCGCAACTCGATGGTGCCATTCAGCTGGGCTTCACTGATGAGCCTGCCCGCGAACAGGCCCGTACGCTGATCCGCAAGAATTTCAACGATTTCGAAGTGACACCTGCCGACCTCAACGGTCAACCGGTGCTGCGTCTGGCGATGACCCCGGCCAAGCTGGCGGAAATCCGTGAATACTCCATCAAGCAGAACTTGACCACGGTACGTAACCGCGTCAACGAGCTGGGTGTTGCCGAACCTATCGTTCAGCGTCAGGGTGCCAACCGTATCGTGGTTGAGCTGCCGGGCGTGCAGGACACCGCTGAAGCCAAGCGGATCCTCGGCAAGACGGCCAACCTTGAATTCCGTCTGGCCGCCGATGCAGGTGCTTCCAAAGCCAGTTCCGAGTCGTTCGAGTTCCGTGAAGGCGGTCGTCCTGCTGCACAGATCGAGCGTGGCCTGATCATCACCGGTGACCAGGTGACCGACGCTCAGGCAGGTTTTGATGAGCAAGGTCGTCCGCAGGTGAACATCAAGCTTGATGGTCACGGCGGCGAGTTGATGAGTCGTTCGACTCGCAGCAACGTCGGTCGCAGCATGGCGGTGATCTTCATCGAGCAACGGCCGATCACCACTTACACCAAGCAAGTGGTCAACGGCGTCGAGAAAGACGTGCCGGTGCAGACCTTCAAGGAAGAGAAGAAGATCATCAGCCTGGCGACCATCCAGTCGCCACTGGGCAGCCAGTTCCGTATCACTGGCCTGAACGGTCAGGGCGAGGCTTCCGAGCTGGCCCTGCTGCTGCGTGCCGGCGGTCTGGCGGCGCCGATGTACTTCGCTGAAGAGCGCACCATCGGCCCGAGCCTGGGTGCCGACAACATCGTCAAGGGTATCGATGCTTCCCTGTGGGGCATGCTGTTCGTTTCGCTGTTCATCATCGCCATCTACCGCTTCTTCGGCATCATTGCCACGGTCGCGCTGGCGGTGAACATGGTGATGCTGCTGGCCTTGATGTCCTTGCTGGGTGCGACGCTGACCCTGCCAGGTATCGCCGGTATCGTTTTGACCATGGGTATGGCGGTCGACGCCAACGTACTGATCTTCTCGCGGATACGTGAAGAGATCGCTGCCGGCATGTCCGTGCAGCGGGCAATCAATGAAGGCTTCGGCCGGGCATTTACCGCGATTCTCGACGCCAACCTGACCACGTTGTTGGTCGGCGGGATCCTCTTTGCCATGGGCACCGGCCCGGTCAAAGGCTTTGCGGTGACCATGTCCCTCGGGATCTTTACCTCGATGTTCACGGCCATCATGGTGACCCGCGCGATGGTCAACCTGATCTTCGGCGGTCGTGACTTCAAGAAGTTGTGGATTTAAGGGGCTGCCATGTTACGTACAATCAACTTCATGGGCGTTCGCAACATTGCGTTCGGCGTCACATTGCTCCTTTCGGCTCTGGCATTGTTCAGCTGGTTCCATAAGGGCCTGAACTACGGTCTGGACTTCACCGGCGGTACGCTTATCGAGCTGACCTACGAGCGTCCGGCCGATGTTTCCAAGGTGCGTGCCCAGCTGGCTGCGGCCGGTTATGGCGACGCCATTGTGCAGAGCTTTGGTGCGACTACCGATCTGCTGGTGCGTATGCCTGGTGAGGACCCGCAACTGGGTCATCAGGTCGCTGAAGCGCTGCAGAAGGTCGGCGGTGACAACCCGGCCGTGGTCAAGCGCGTCGAGTTCGTCGGCCCGCAGGTGGGTGAAGAGCTGCGCGACCAGGGCGGTCTCGGCATGCTGATGGCGCTGGGCGGCATCATGATCTACCTGGCTTTTCGCTTTCAGTGGAAGTTCGCGGTCGGTGCCATCGCCTCGCTGATCCACGACGTGGTGGTGACCCTGGGTATCCTCTCGTTCTTCCAGATCACCTTCGACCTGACGGTGCTGGCGGCGGTATTGGCGATCATCGGGTACTCGCTCAACGACACCATCGTGGTATTTGACCGGGTTCGTGAGAACTTCCGGGTGCTGCGCAAGGCCAGCCTGATCGAGAACATCAACATATCGACCACGCAAACCCTGCTGCGGACCATGGCGACCTCCATCTCCACTCTGCTGGCGATCGCGGCGCTGTTGTTCTTCGGTGGCGACAACCTGTTCGGCTTCTCCATCGCGCTGTTTATCGGTGTTCTGGCGGGTACCTACTCGTCGATCTATATCGCCAACGTGGTGCTGATCTGGCTGAACCTGAGCACTGAGGATCTGATTCCTCCGGCCGCCACTGACAAGGAAGTGGACGACCGCCCATAACGGCAAACGTCGCTTCTGGCTTCACCCAAAAAGGCGCGAGTATTGAACTCGCGCCTTTTTTTGTGCTCCAAGGCTGGGAGAAGCGCGGGCCTGTCCCGCATGTGATGGTCAGGAGGTTCATGATGAACAAGTCGATGCTCGTTGGTGCTGTGCTGGGTGCTGTCGGCGTCACCGCCGGGGGTGCTGTTGCCACCTATAACCTGGTTAAAAGCGGCCCTGAGTATGCGCAAGTGCTGGCAGTCGAGCCGGTCAAGACCCAGATCAAAACTCCGCGTGAGGTCTGCAAGGACGTCACCGTGACCCGGCAGGCGCCGGTGAAAGATCAGCATCAGATCGCCGGTACGGTGGTCGGTGCGTTGGCTGGCGGTCTGCTGGGCAACCAGATCGGCGGCGGCACGGGCAAGAAGATTGCAACCGTAGCGGGCGCGGTTGGCGGTGGTTATGCCGGCAACAAGGTCCAGGAAGGCATGCAGAATCGTGATACCTACACCACGACTCAGACGCGCTGTAACACCGTGAATGACATCAGTGACAAGATCGTCGGTTATGACGTGAAGTATTCGCTGGATGGCAAGGAAGGCAAAGTGCGCATGGATCGTGATCCCGGCAACCAGATTCCGGTCAACAAAGAAGGCCAGCTGGTTCTGGGGCAGAACGAACCTGCTCAGTGATGAGCTGATTTTCAGGTTCAAAAAAAGCACCCGATTGGGTGCTTTTTTTGTGCCTGAGATTTGGGTGATGCCACCAATCCCCTGTAGGAACTGCCGCAGGCTGCGATCTTTTGACCTTGATCTTGTGGGAGCGGGCTTGCCCGCGATAGACGACCTGCCAGCCGGCCTGTCTCTCCTGGATGTACCCGGATCTACCGTGGGAGCGAGCTTGCTCGCGATAGCGGACTGTCAGGCAGCATCCATGTTGAATGTGAAGCCCTCATCGCGAGCAAGCTCGCTCCCACAGTTGGTGTGGGGTGTTTTCAGGATGGGGCCTGGCTCAAATCCCGGGCACAAAAAAAGCACCCCGGAGGGTGCTTTTTTGGGGCTGCTCGCTTAGCGTTTCAGCGAGGCCGGCAGGTGCGGCTGGATGGCCGTCAGGACTGCTTTGAAGCATTTGGTGTTGCCGGCAACGACGTGGCCTTTTTCGAGGAAGTCGTGGCCGCCGGTGAAGTCGCTCACCAGACCGCCGGCTTCCTGGATCAGCAGGGCGCCTGCAGCCATGTCCCATTCGGACAGGCCTGATTCCCAGAATGCGTCGTAGCGACCGGCGGCCACGTAGGCCAAGTCGAGGCTGGCGGCACCGGCGCGGCGGATGCCGGCGGTCTGGCCAACCAGGCTGCGGAACATGCCCAGGTAGTTTTCCAGGTTGTCCATCTGGTCGTCACGGAACGGGAAGCCGGTGCCCAGCAGCGCGCCTTCAAGGCTGGTGCGACCGCTGACACGCAGGCGACGACCGTTGAGCTGAGCGCCGCGACCACGGCTGGCGGTGAATTCTTCCTGGCGAACCGGGTCCAGAACCACTGCGTGTTCCAGGCGACCACGGTATTTGCAGGCGATGCTGACCGCGAAGTGCGGGACGCCGCGCAGGAAGTTGGTGGTGCCGTCCAGTGGGTCGATGATCCACAGGTAGTCCACGCCATCGCCGCTACCGGCGTGCATGCCGGTTTCTTCGCCGAGGATGCCGTGAGTCGGGTAAGCCTTGCGCAGCGCGTCGATGATTTTCTGTTCGGCAGCGCGATCAACTTCGGACACGTAGTCCTTGGCGTCTTTTTCGTCGACCTTGATGGTATCCAGGCGCTCGATGGAGCGGAAAATCAATTCACTGGCGCTGCGGGCGGCGCGCAGCGCGATATTCAGCATGGGCTGCATGGATGTGTCACCTAAGGTTGTTAAAGAAAGCCGAGCATTCTAGCAGAAACTTTCTATAGATGAAGGTCGACGTTCGCTTTCATAGCATAACTGCAGGATGGTCTGTAAGATTTGCTCCCCTTTCCCGTGTCCGAGAGCGCCTCCCTTGCTGCAAAACATTCGTGTCGTCCTGGTCAATACCAGCCATCCCGGAAACATCGGTGGGGTTGCGCGCGCCATGAAGAACATGGGGCTGTCGCGGCTGGTGCTGGTCGAACCGCGGTTTTTTCCGCATCACGAGGCCGATGCCCGGGCTTCCGGCGCCGGCGATATCCTGGCCAACGCGCAGGTCGTCGCCACCCTGGAAGATGCCCTGGTCGGCTGCAATCTGGTGCTGGGTACCAGTGCCCGTGACCGGCGCATCCCCTGGCCGCTGCTCGATCCTCGCGAATGTGGGACGAAGGTGGTCGAGGAGGCCGCGCAAGGCGCCGAGATTGCCCTGGTGTTTGGTCGTGAAGATTCCGGCCTGACCAATGACGAGCTGCAGCGATGTCATTATCACGTGCATATCCCATCCGACCCTGAGTTCAGCTCGCTGAATCTCGGGGCGGCGGTGCAGGTGTTGAGCTATGAAGTGCGCATGTCCTGGCTGGCGGCTGAAGGTCAGCCGAGCAAGATCGAGAAGGATGAAGTGGCGTCGACCAAGAGCGGCGAGCTGGCGACCATGGATGAGCTGGAGCGATTCTATGAGCACCTGGAGCAGACTCTGGTGGCCATCGAGTTCCTTGATCCGGAAAAGCCTCGGCACTTGATGGCGCGCCTGCGCCGGTTGTACGGACGCAGCTCGGTCAGTCGGGCGGAAATGAATATATTGCGTGGCATCCTCACGGAAACCCAGAAAGCGGCCCGTGGCGAGCTTCTAAAGCGGAAGGATTAATGATGTTCGAGCGTTTGCGTGAAGATATCCAGAGTGTTTTCCATCGTGACCCGGCGGCACGTAACGCTTTTGAAGTCCTGACCTGCTACCCGGGCATGCACGCCATCTGGATCCATCGTCTGTCGTCGGTCCTGTGGGGTATGGGCTGGAAGTGGTTGGCGCGGGTGGTGTCGAACTTCGGCCGCTGGCTGACCGGGATCGAGATCCATCCGGGGGCCAAGGTCGGTCGACGCTTCTTTATTGACCATGGCATGGGCATCGTGATCGGTGAAACCGCCGAGATCGGCGATGACGTCACCCTTTATCAGGGCGTGACCCTGGGCGGCACCAGCTGGAACAAGGGCAAGCGCCATCCGACGCTGGAAGATGGCGTAGTCGTGGGCGCGGGCGCCAAGGTGCTGGGGCCGTTCACGGTCGGTGCCGGGGCCAAGGTCGGTTCCAATGCGGTGGTGACCAAAGCCGTGCCGGCGGGTGCGACGGTGGTCGGGATTCCGGGGCGGATCATCGTCAAGTCCGATGACGAGCAAGATGCCAAGCGCAAGGCCATGGCAGAGAAAATCGGCTTTGATGCCTACGGTGTCGGTGAAGATATGCCCGACCCGGTGGCTCGCGCCATTGGCCAGTTGCTCGATCACCTGCAGGCGGTCGATGGTCGTCTGGAGGGGATGTGCGGGGCGTTGAAGGATCTGGGCAGTAATTACTGTGCCAAGGAACTGCCTGAGCTGCGCGAGGAAGACTTTGCCTGTGTAAAAGGCAAGGATGAGAGTCAGGCCGGCTGAACCCCATCGCGAGCCTGCTCGCGATGAACGATGGCGCGGTATTGCTGGTGGATCACCGCCGCGCTTTGCTATCATTCGCGCGCTAATTTGCAGGTAAACCCGAGTAAAACACTAGGTCTTATAGTTGACTTAAATACTCGGGAATTGCATACTCGCCCCCATTCCGAAACTCCGTGGTACCTGCCCATGAGACTGACTACCAAAGGCCGCTACGCCGTAACCGCCATGCTCGACCTGGCGTTGCACGCGCAAAACGGGCCGGTGTCGCTGGCCGATATCTCCGAGCGCCAAGGCATTTCCCTGTCCTACCTCGAACAACTCTTCGCCAAATTGCGCCGCAGCAATCTGGTGTCCAGCGTTCGCGGCCCTGGTGGTGGCTATCAGCTATCTCGGGACATGCAGGGGATCCAGGTCGCCCAGGTGATCGATGCGGTGAACGAGTCTGTCGATGCCACCCGTTGCCAGGGCCTTGGCGATTGCCATGCCGGCGACACGTGCCTGACCCACCACTTGTGGTGCGATCTCAGCTTGCAGATCCATGATTTTCTGAGCGGTATCAGCTTGGCTGACCTTGTGACTCGCCGTGAGGTGCAAGAAGTAGCCCAGCGTCAGGACCAGCGTCGTTGCAACAGCAAGTCGCCGCGTCTGGACAAGATTGAAGCGTCTGCCGTCGAATAACAGCCATTAGAGCTAGCGGCACGCCAGCCAGCCTGATTTAGGAGATAGTCCATGAAATTGCCGATTTACCTTGATTACTCTGCGACCACCCCGGTTGATCCGCGTGTGGCGCAAAAAATGAGTGAATGCCTGCTGGTCGACGGAAACTTTGGTAACCCGGCGTCCCGTTCCCACGTGTTCGGCTGGAAAGCCGAAGAATCCGTGGAAAATGCGCGTCGTCAGGTCGCTGATCTGGTCAACGCCGACCCGCGTGAAATCGTCTGGACCTCCGGTGCCACCGAGTCCGACAACCTGGCAATCAAGGGTGTCGCGCATTTCTATGCCACCAAAGGCAAACACCTGATTACCACCAAGATTGAGCACAAGGCTGTCCTCGACACCATGCGCCAACTGGAGCGTGAAGGCTTCGAAGTGACCTACCTCGAGCCTCGCACTGATGGTCTGGTTACCCCTGAGATGATTGAAGCCGCCCTGCGCGACGACACCATCCTGGTTTCGGTCATGCACGTGAACAACGAAATCGGCACCATCAACGACATCGCAGCGATCGGCGAACTGACCCGTTCCAAAGGGATCTTGTTCCACGTCGATGCCGCGCAGTCCACTGGCAAGGTCGAAATCGACCTGCAGAAGCTGAAAGTCGACCTGATGTCCTTCTCGGCCCACAAAACCTACGGCCCTAAAGGCATCGGCGCGCTGTACGTGAGCCGCAAGCCACGTGTTCGCATCGAAGCGACCATGCATGGCGGCGGTCACGAGCGTGGCATGCGTTCCGGTACCCTGGCGACTCACCAGATCGTCGGCATGGGCGAAGCCTTCCGTGTAGCCAAGGAAGACATGGCTAGCGAAAACATCCGGATCAAAGCCCTGAGCGACCGTTTCTTCAAGCAGGTCGAAGGCCTGGAAGAGCTGTACATCAACGGCAGCATGACGTCCCGCGTACCGCACAACCTGAACCTGAGCTTCAACTATGTTGAAGGCGAGTCGTTGATCATGGCACTCAAGGATCTGGCGGTTTCCTCAGGTTCGGCCTGCACCTCGGCTTCGCTTGAGCCTTCGTACGTACTGCGCGCCCTGGGCCGCAACGACGAACTGGCGCACAGCTCGATCCGCTTCACCTTCGGCCGCTTCACCACCGAAGAAGAAATCGACTACGCCGCGCAGAAAGTCTGCGAGGCCGTTACCAAGCTGCGCACTCTGTCGCCGCTGTGGGACATGTACAAAGACGGCATCGACATCTCGAAAATCGAGTGGGCGGCGCACTGAATTCAAGTCGCCGAATACAAGCCCTGTGAGATATCGGGGCTTCAAGAGCGACTCTCTGATGAGTGAGGAATAAGAACCATGGCTTACAGCGAAAAGGTCATCGACCACTACGAGAACCCGCGCAACGTCGGCAAGATGGACGCGGAAGATCCTGATGTCGGCACCGGCATGGTCGGCGCTCCGGCTTGCGGCGACGTTATGCGCCTGCAAATCAAGGTCAACGAGCAAGGCATCATCGAAGACGCCAAGTTCAAGACCTACGGTTGCGGTTCGGCTATCGCCTCCAGCTCCCTGGCGACCGAGTGGATGAAAGGCAAGACTCTGGATGAAGCAGAGACCATCAAGAACACTCAGCTGGCTGAAGAGCTGGCCCTGCCGCCAGTGAAAATTCACTGCTCGGTACTTGCTGAAGACGCTATCAAAGCGGCCGTTCGCGATTACAAGCAGAAGAAAGGCTTGATCTGACTTTCAAGATTGGCGACGAGTAAGGAGTCACCGATGGCTATCAGCATGACAGAAGCGGCTGCTCAACACGTGCGACGCTCCCTCAACGGGCGCGGCAAAGGTGAAGGGATTCGTCTGGGTGTTCGCACCACAGGCTGTTCCGGCCTTGCCTACGTGCTGGAGTTTGTCGACGAGGTGGTTGCAGAGGATCAGGTGTTCGAAAGTCACGGCGAGAAAGTGATCATCGACCCGAAAAGCCTGGCCTACCTGGACGGCACCGAGCTCGATTTCGTCAAGGAAGGGTTGAACGAAGGCTTCAAGTTCAACAACCCCAACGTACGCGGTGAATGTGGCTGCGGCGAAAGCTTCAACATCTGAGGCTGCTTGTGGGTACTCCTTGTCATTTCGCTTTATTTGAACTGAAGCCGAGCTTCCGTCTGGATCTCGATCAGTTGGCCACGCGCTATCGTGAGTTGGCGCGCGGTGTTCATCCGGACCGCTTTGCAGACGCTTCCGAGCGCGAGCAGCGGCTGGCGCTAGAGCACTCCGCGAGCCTCAACGAGGCCTACCAGACGCTCAAGAATCCCCCGAAGCGTGCACGTTATTTGCTCGCCCTGGGTGGTCATGAGCTGCCGCTGGAGGTCACGGTGCATGATCCGGAGTTTCTTCTGCAGCAGATGGAGTTGCGTGAAGAGCTCGAAGACCTGCAAGACAGCGCCGACCTGGCCGGCATTGCCGTGTTCAAGCGCCGCCTGAAGATCGCTCAGGATGAACTGAACGAAAGCTTCGCAGCCTGTTGGGATGATGCAGCGCAACGTGAACGGGCCGAACGCCTGATGCGGCGCATGCAGTTCCTCGACAAGCTCACCTACGAAGTGCGCCAGTTAGAAGAGCGCCTCGACGATTAACCCAGTGCCGCTCCGGTCGCACGCCTGATATACAGATAAGTCCTGATAACGATGGCCCTACTGCAGATCGCCGAACCCGGCCAAAGTCCTCAACCGCACCAGCGTCGTCTGGCTGTGGGGATTGACTTGGGCACTACCAATTCGCTGGTCGCTGCATTGCGCAGTGGTCTTTCCGAGCCTCTGGCCGACGCTGACGGGCAGGTCATTCTGCCGTCCGCGGTGCGCTATCACGCCGATCGCGTCGAAGTCGGCATGTCGGCCAGGCTGGCTGCCGCTACCGATCCTTTGAACACCGTGCTGTCGGTCAAGCGCTTGATGGGTCGTGGTCTGTCCGACGTCAAGCAGCTGGGTGATCAACTGCCCTACCGCTTTGTCGGTGGCGAGTCGCACATGCCGTTCATCGACACCATCCAGGGTCCTAAAAGCCCGGTCGAAGTCTCCGCCGATATCCTCAGGGTGCTGCGTCAGCGTGCCGAAGAGGCCTTGGGTGGCGAACTGGTCGGCGCGGTGATTACCGTTCCAGCCTATTTCGACGACGCTCAGCGTCAAGCCACCAAGGATGCGGCCAAACTGGCCGGTCTGAACGTGCTGCGTTTGCTCAATGAGCCGACCGCCGCCGCCGTGGCTTACGGTCTGGATCAGCACGCCGAAGGCCTGGTGGCTATTTATGACCTGGGCGGCGGGACCTTCGATATTTCGATTCTGCGCCTGACCGGCGGTGTGTTCGAGGTTCTGGCCACCGGCGGCGACAGCGCCCTGGGCGGCGACGACTTCGACCATGCGATTGCGGGCTGGATCATCGAGGGCGTGGGTTTATCCGCCGACCTCGATCCGGGCACGCAACGTCATCTGCTGCAAACCGCTTGTGCGGCCAAAGAAGCCCTGACCAATGCTCCGGCCGTTGAGGTTGCCTACGGCGACTGGAAAGCCGAGCTGACCCGTGAAGTCTTCGATGCGCTGATCGAGCCGATGGTCGCTCGCAGTCTGAAAGCCTGCCGCCGCGCTGTGCGTGACTCCGGCATCGAGCTGGAAGAAGTGCACGCCGTGGTCATGGTCGGCGGCTCGACTCGCGTGCCTCGCGTTCGCCAAGCTGTCGCTGAAGCCTTCGGTCGCGAACCGCTGACCGAAATCGATCCGGATCAAGTGGTGGCCATTGGGGCTGCGATCCAGGCCGATACCTTGGCTGGCAACAAGCGCGATGGCGACGAGCTGCTGCTGCTCGACGTGATTCCGTTGTCCCTCGGGCTGGAAACCATGGGCGGCCTGATGGAGAAGGTGATTCCGCGCAACACCACCATCCCTGTCGCCCGCGCCCAGGACTTCACTACTTACAAAGATGGCCAGTCGGCCATGGCGATCCACGTGTTGCAGGGCGAGCGCGAGCTGATCAGCGACTGCCGCTCCCTGGCGCGCTTCGAATTGCGCGGCATTCCGGCAATGGTCGCCGGTGCGGCGAAGATTCGCGTGACCTTTCAGGTCGATGCCGATGGTCTGCTCAGCGTCGCGGCCCGCGAACTGGGTTCGGGCGTCGAAGCGAGTATCCAGGTCAAGCCGTCGTACGGTCTGACCGACGGCGAAATCGCCAAGATGCTCAAGGACTCGTTCCAGCACGCCAACGACGACAAAGCGGCTCGGGTACTGCGCGAGCAGCAGGTTGATGCCCAGCGCCTGATCGAAGCGGTGCAGGGCGCCCTCGATGTCGACGGCGAGCGCCTGCTCGATGCCGAAGAGCGCATGGTCATCGAACTGCAGATGCAGGAACTGAGCGAATTGATGAAAGGTACCGATGGTTACGCCATCGAGCAGCAGACCAAGCGTCTGTCGCAAGTGACCGATGCCTTTGCTGCCCGCCGCCTGGACTCGACGGTGAAAGCCGCTCTGGCGGGGCGCAACCTGAATGAAATCGAGGAATAACTGATGCCGCAGATCATTTTTCTGCCACACGCCGAGCATTGCCCGGATGGTATGGTTGTAGAGGCTGAGACTGGCAAATCCATTCTCGAAGTGGCCCATGACAACCATATCGAGCTAGAGAGCGCCTGCGGCGGCGTCTGTGCCTGCACTACGTGTCACTGCATCATTCGCGAAGGTTTTGACTCGCTGAATGAGGCCGATGACCTGGAAGAGGACTATCTTGATCGGGCCTGGGGTCTGGAGGCGCAGTCGCGCCTGACCTGTCAGGCTGTCGTCGGGACTGAAGACCTGACCGTCGAAATTCCGAAATACTCGCTCAACCATGCAGCCGAAGCGCCGCACTGATTCAAGGAATCGTCATGAGTCTTAAATGGGTTGATGTGCTGGAAATCGCGATCCAGCTGGCTGAAAGCAAGCCGGATGTGGATCCGCTGTCGGTAAACTTCGTCGATCTGCACCGCTGGGTTCTGGAATTGCCGGATTTCAGTGACGATCCAAAGCGTGGCGGAGAGAAGGTTCTCGAGGCCATTCAGACTGCCTGGATCGAAGAAGCGTAGGAGCTGACGAGCGAAGCGAGGCTGCGATCTTTCCCAATGCCACTTGAATCTCAAAGCGCAAGACCAGGATCAAAGGATCGCAGCCTTCGGCAGCTCCTACAGAGGGCAGAGGTCGCGATCTGCAAGCAGTTAGGCAATCCCCCTAAACCCGCGTATAATTCGCGGGTTTAATTTTTCGCAAATTATCGTTTCTGGAGTTACATCATGGCTGTTCAACGTACTTTCTCCATCATCAAGCCTGACGCCGTTGCAAAAGGCGTTGCTGACCAGATCGTTGCCCGTTTTGAAGAAGCAGGCCTGAAAGTTGTTGCTTCCGAGCAGAAGCAACTGACCAAAGAAGAAGCCGAAGGCTTCTACGCTGAGCACAGCGCCCGTGGTTTCTTCGGTGACCTGGTAGCATTCATGATCTCCGGCCCGGTTGTTGTTCAGGTTCTGGAAGGCGAAGACGCTATTGCCAAGAACCGCGAGCTGATGGGCGCTACCAACCCTAAAGAAGCTGCTGCCGGCACCATCCGTGCTGACTTCGCTGAGTCCATCGACGCCAACGCTGTACACGGTTCCGACTCGGAAGCTGCTGCTGCACGTGAAATCGCTTTCTTTTTCCCTGCTGTTGAAGCAGTCGCTCAAAAGGCCTGAGGCCGCTGAGTGAGGATGAATCCATGACTACATCGACTGGCAAAACTAACCTGTTGGGTCTGACTCAGCTGGAAATGGAAAAATTCTTCGACTCAATCGGGGAGAAGCGCTTCCGTGCCGGTCAGGTAATGAAGTGGATTCACCACCTTGGCGTCGATGATTTCGACGCCATGACGAACGTCAGCAAGGCCTTGCGCGAAAAGCTCAAGGTCGTTGCTGAAATTCGTGGTCCGGAAGTCGTCAGCGAGGACATCTCCACCGATGGCACCCGTAAATGGGTGGTGCGCGTGGCGTCCGGCAGCTGCGTCGAGACCGTTTACATTCCCCAGGGCAAACGCGGCACGTTGTGCGTTTCGTCCCAGGCAGGCTGTGCCCTGGATTGCAGTTTCTGCTCCACCGGCAAGCAAGGCTTCAATAGCAACCTCACCGCCGCCGAAGTCATCGGCCAGGTGTGGATTGCCAACAAATCGTTCGGCAGCATCCCGGCAACCGCCGACCGTGCCATCACCAACGTGGTGATGATGGGCATGGGTGAGCCGCTGCTGAACTTCGACAACGTCGTGGCCGCCATGCATCTGATGATGGATGACTTGGGCTACGGCATCTCCAAGCGTCGGGTGACTCTGTCCACCTCCGGCGTGGTGCCGATGATCGATGAGCTGGCCAAGCACATCGACGTCTCCCTGGCGTTGTCGCTGCATGCACCGAATGACGCATTACGTAACCAATTGGTGCCGATCAACAAGAAATACCCGCTGAAAATGCTTCTCGAGTCGTGCCAGCGCTACATGGCGACCCTGGGCGAGAAGCGTGTGCTGACCATCGAATACACCTTGCTCAAAGATATCAATGACAAGGTCGAGCACGCCGTTGAAATGATCGAGTTGCTCAAGAACGTCCCGTGCAAGATCAACCTGATCCCGTTCAACCCGTTTCCCCATTCCGGTTACGAGCGTCCGAGCAACAACGCGATTCGCCGTTTCCAGGATCAGCTTCACCACGCAGGCTTTAATGTCACCGTGCGCACCACTCGCGGTGAAGACATCGACGCCGCGTGTGGCCAATTGGTAGGGCAGGTGCTGGATCGCACCCGTCGCAGCGAACGTTATATCGCCGTGCGCGAATTGAGCGCCGAGTCCGATATGCCGCAAAACGCTGCGAATCGTACCTGAGAACGGAACTCAATGACCTTGCGCGTCGCGCTGCTCGTGCTTTTCGCCAGTCTGTTGACTGGCTGTGTTCTGTCGGGTGATTTCAACCCGCTGAAAACGAGCAAGGGCCGGGACGAGGCGCGCGGGGCTTATGTGCAGCTGGGTTTGGGTTATCTGCAACAGGGCATGACCGAACGGGCGAAAGTCCCGCTCAAGAAAGCCCTCGACCTGGATGATTCGGACCCGGATGCCAATGCGGCACTGGGGCTGGTGTTTCAGGCCGAAATGGAACCGGAGCTCGCCGACCAGCATTTTCGCAAGGCGTTGTCCGGGCGACCCGGCGATGCGCGTATCCTGAATAACTACGGCAGTTTTCTCTTCGAAGAAAAACGTTACAAAGACGCCTACGAGCGCTTTGAACAGGCCGCCGCCGATACCCTTTATCCTGAGCGTTCGCGGGTTTTCGAGAGCCTGGGCATGACCGCTTCGAAGCTCGGGCAGCGTGAATTGGCCCAGAAGCAGCTGGAAAAAGCCCTGCGTCTGAACCGTCAACAACCTCGCGCGTTGCTGGAAATGGCTGAGTTGTCCTTCGAAGACAGGCATTATGTGCCCGCCCGCGACTATTACGATCGTTTTAGCCTGCTGGCCGAGCAAAATGCACGTAGTCTATTGCTCGGTGTTCGGCTGGCCAAAGTGTTCGAAGATCGCGACAAGGCCGCAAGTTACGGCCTGCAACTGAAACGACTCTATCCCGGTACGCCGGAATATCAGCAATACCTGTCGGAGCAATGATGAAAGCGGCGCATCCCGAAGTTGTAGCAGCGACTCGCGTAAACCCCGGTGAGACTTTGCGTCAGGCCCGCGAAAGCAAAGGCTGGTCGCTGGCGGAAGTGGCTGTGAAGCTCAATCTTACCGTGGCTTCATTGAGCAACCTTGAGACCGGTGCTTTCGACAAGCTGCCAGGGCACACCTTTGCCCGCGGCTACATTCGTGCTTATGCCAAATTGCTCGGCATGGACCAGACTGTACTGGTCCAGAACTTCGACCAATACACCGGTACCGACTCCCAGGGCAGCGCCGTACACAGCCTGGGGCGTATCGAAGAGCCGGTACGGGTTTCCCATACCATCCTGCGTATTGTCAGCCTGCTATTGCTGATTGCGGTGATCGGTGGCGGCTTTATCTGGTGGCAGGATCAGGCCTCGTTGCGTCCCAAGGAGCTGGTCGGCCTCAATCAAGAGCACGTCGAAGTCGAAGGTGCCGATGGCACCACGCAGATCCACCCGATCGACGAGCCGGAAGACCAGGCCGTTGTCGAAGGCCAGAGCGAAGGCGAGACCAGTCTCGCGCTGCCCGGCCAGCCGACGGCCGAAGCCCAGGCCAATTCGGCTGAAACTCCATCTGTAGCGCCTGCCGCTCCCGCTCAAGTCGCTCCGGCTCCAGTCGTTGCCCCTGCAGTTCCCGCAGCACCGATCGCTGCTGCTCCTGCCGCTGCGGCAGTTCTGCCGACGCCTGCTGCACAAACCGCTCCAGTCGCTAGCGCGCCAGTTGCCGGTGCCGGCAAGGTTCGGTTGCAGTTCGTTGCCGACTGCTGGACCCAGGTCACCGATGCCAGCGGCAAAGTGCTGTTGAGCGGTGTCAAGCGCAAGGGCGAAAATGTCGAAGTCAGCGGCAAGCCACCCTTTTCGGTGCGCCTGGGTTATGCCCGTGGCGTACAGATCAGCTACAACGGGCAGGCGGTCGACATCGCTCCGTTCACCAGTGGCGAGACCGCTCGCCTGAAGTTAGGTCAATAAGTCATGCACGGCGAATCTCCAATCAAACGTCGCGAGTCCCGCAAAATCTGGGTCGGCTCGGTACCGGTGGGCGGCGATGCGCCGATCGCGGTGCAGAGCATGACCAACAGCGACACCAATGATGTTGCGGCCACCGTCGCCCAGATCAACCGTCTGGAAGCCGCGGGTGTCGATATCGTGCGCATTTCGGTGCCCGATATGGACGCCGCCGAAGCTTTCGGCCGGATCAAGCAACTGGTCAAGGTGCCTTTGGTTGCCGATATCCACTTCGACTACAAGATCGCTCTGCGCGTGGCCGAACTGGGTGTCGACTGCCTGCGGATCAACCCGGGCAACATCGGTCGTGAAGACCGGGTGCGGGCCGTGGTCGATGCTGCCCGTGATCGCGGGATCCCGATCCGCATCGGGGTCAACGCCGGTTCCCTGGAAAAAGACCTGCAGAAGAAATACGGCGAGCCGACCCCGGCCGCGCTGGTGGAGTCTGCACTGCGTCACGTTGAACACCTTGAGCGCCTGAATTTCAAGGATTTCAAGGTGAGCGTAAAGGCCTCCGACGTGTTCATGGCCGTCGAAGCCTATCGCCTGCTGGCCAAGGAGATCGTTCAGCCGCTGCACCTGGGCATCACCGAAGCCGGTGGTTTGCGTTCAGGCACGGTGAAATCTGCCGTGGGCCTCGGTATGCTGCTGGCCGACGGAATTGGCGATACTATTCGCATCTCGTTGGCGGCCGATCCGGTCGAGGAAGTGAAAGTCGGCTACGACATTCTCAAATCCCTGCACTTGCGGTCCCGTGGTATCAACTTCATCGCCTGCCCAAGCTGTTCGCGGCAGAACTTCGATGTGGTGAAAACCATGAATGAACTGGAAGTGCGCCTTGAAGATCTGCTGGTGCCGCTGGATGTCGCGGTGATCGGTTGCGTAGTGAACGGTCCGGGTGAAGCCAAAGAGGCGCATATCGGCTTGACCGGTGGTACGCCGAACCTGATTTATATCGACGGTAAACCGGCGCAGAAACTGACGAATGACAATCTGGTGGATGAGCTGGAAAGGCTGATCCGCCAGAAAGCGGCCGAAAAGGTCGAAGCCGACGCTGCACTGATTGCGCGTGGCTGAGCCTGACTAAAGAGCCGAACGAATTTAAGGATTTTAAGTGAGCAAGTCTTTGCAAGCCATTCGTGGCATGAACGACATCCTGCCCGAGCAGACTCCCCTGTGGCGTCATTTCGAAGGTACCGTCTCGCGTCTGCTGGATAACTACGGTTACAAGCAGATCCGTATGCCGATCGTTGAGTTCACCGAGCTGTTCAAGCGCTCCATCGGTGAAGTGACCGACATCGTCGAAAAAGAGATGTACACCTTCGCCGACCGCAACGGCGATTCCCTGACCCTGCGCCCTGAGGGCACCGCGGCCTGCGTGCGTGCGGTGCTCGAGCACGGCATCACCGGCGGCGGCCAGGTACAGAAACTCTGGTACATCGGCCCGATGTTCCGCCACGAGCGTCCGCAGAAAGGCCGTTATCGCCAGTTCCACCAGATCGGTTGCGAAGTTTTCAACCTCGACGGTCCGGACATCGATGCTGAGCTGATTGTGTTGACCTGGCGCCTCTGGGGCGAGCTGGGCATCCGTGACGCGGTCAAGCTCGAGCTCAACAGCCTGGGCACCAGCGAGTCTCGTGGTCGTTATCGCGAGGCGCTGGTGGAATACCTCTCGGCTCGCCTCGATCAGCTGGACGAAGACAGCCAGCGCCGGTTGAAAACCAACCCGTTGCGCGTGCTCGATACCAAGAATGCCGAGACTCAAGCGGTGCTGGTAGACGCGCCGAAAATGGCCGATTACCTGGACGAAGAGTCCCGCGTGCACTTCGAGGGCCTCAAGGCTCGCCTGGATGCTGCCGGTATTCCGTATGTGATCAACCCGAAGCTGGTGCGTGGGCTGGATTACTACAGCAAGACCGTCTTCGAATGGGTCACCGATCAACTGGGCGCCCAGGGCACGGTATGTGCCGGTGGCCGTTACGACGGCCTGGTCGAGCAGATGGGCGGCAAGCCGACCCCGGGCGTTGGTTTCGCCATGGGTATCGAGCGTCTGGTACTGCTGCTGGAAACCCTTGAAAAGATCCCGGAAGAAATCTCCCGGCAGGTCGATGTCTACCTGTGCGCCTTCGGTGAAGCCGCCGAACTCGCGGCCCTGACCTTGAGCGAGCGGGTACGCGATCAATTGCCGAACCTGCGCCTGCAGATCAATGCCGGCGCCGGCAGCTTCAAAAGCCAGTTCAAGAAAGCCGACAAGAGCGGTGCGCTGTATGCACTGATTCTCGGTGATGACGAATTGTCCCGTCAGGTAGTAGGTTTCAAGCCGCTGCGTGGCCAGGGCGAACAACAAAGCATTGCCTGGGATGCGCTTGCTGCGCACCTGGCCACCTGCGTCGTGCAGGGTTGAAGCTGTCAAACAGCCGATTTAGCGAATAAGGAGTATTGGGGTGTCGAGTAGCGAAGATGAACAGCTGGCGGATTTGAAGGACTGGTGGACGCGTAACGGCAAACCTCTGCTCACTGGCGGCCTGTTGGCGCTGGTCATCGTGTTCGGCTGGCAGGCTTTTCAGAAGTATCAGAGCAACCAGTCGCAAGGCGCCTCGATGCTCTATCAGCAATTGCTGGAAACGACCCTGACCCCGGACGGCAAGCCTGATCCGGCCCGCGTTGCGGATCTGGCCGGCAAGTTGAACAACGAGTTCGGCGGCACCGCCTACGCCCAGTATGGCAGCCTGTTCGTGGCGAAAGTCGCGGTCGAGACCGGCAAGCTGGATGACGCGGTGAAGGAACTCAAGGCCGTGGCCGACAAACCGGCCAACCCGACCCTGGGTGAAGTCGCCCGTCAGCGCCTGGCTCAGGTGCTGGCTGCACAGAACAAGACCGACGAAGCCCTGAAGCTGCTCGAAGGCGAAACCGACAAGGCATTCCTGGCCACTCGTGAAGAGCTCAAGGGTGACCTGCTGGTCCAGTTGGGTCGTACCGACGAAGCTTATGCGGCGTATAAAAAGGCCAAGGCTGCGTTGTCCGATGAGGCGGCGGTCGGTGGCTTACAAATCAAGCTGGACGACCTGGCCAAAGGGGATGCGTGACGTGATTCGTTGGAAACATGCAGCATTGCTGGCTCTGGCCGTTCTGGCCGCGGGTTGCAGCAGCAACAGCAAAAAAGAATTGCCACCGGCCGAGCTGGTCGACTTCAAGGAAGAAGTGGTCCTGCAAAAGCAGTGGAGTCGTTCGGTCGGTGACGGCCAGGGCAAAACCTACAACATGTTGGTGCCGGCGATTGATGGCGACACCCTCTATGCGGGCGATGTCACCGGCGTGATCATGGCGCTGGATCGCAGTAACGGCGACGTCAAATGGAAGAAAGATCTCGAACTGCCTGTTTCCGGCGCCGTTGGCGTGGGTTACGGTCTGGTCATGATCGGTACGCTGAAAGGCGAAGTGGTAGCGCTGGATTCGAGCAGCGGTGAAGAGAAATGGCGCGCTCGCGTGACCAGTGAAGTGCTCGCGCCGCCTGCCACCAACGGTGACGTGGTGGTGATTCAGACTCAGGATGACCGTCTGATCGGCCTCGACGCCGCCACTGGCACTCAACGCTGGCTCTACGACAGCACCCCGGCGGTCCTGACTCTGCGCGGCACCAGTGCGCCGATCGTTACCAGCCGCCTGGCGGTTGCCGGCTTGTCGACCGGTAAAGTGGTCGCACTGGATATCTCGAACGGCGTGCCGGTCTGGGAACAGCGCGTTGCCATCCCGCAAGGTCGTTCGGAGCTGGATCGCGTGGTCGACATCGACGGTGGCCTGCTGTTGTCCGGCAGCACCCTGTATGTCGCCAGCTATCAAGGTCGCGTTGCGGCTCTGGATCTGGAAAGCGGTCGCCCGCTCTGGCAGCGTGATGCTTCCAGCTATGCAGGCGTCGCTCAAGGTTTTGGCAGCGTTTACGTGAGCCTGGCTTCGGGCACCGTGGAAGGCGTCGACGAGCGTTCAACCACAGCATTGTGGACCAACGATTCGCTGGCTCGCCGTCAACTCTCGGCACCGGAAGTGTTTTCCAGTTACGTGGCAGTCGGTGACATGGAAGGTTACCTGCACCTGTTGAGCCAGGTGGATGGCCGTTTCGTCGCTCGTGAGCGCATCGACAGCGATGGCCTGCGTGCGCGTCCGCTGGTAGTGGGTGATACGATTTATGTGTATGGCAACAGTGGCACGCTGGAAGCCCTGACCATCAAGTAAGAACTATGCTTGGGGTTTAACCCCCAAGCGGCTTCACCTGTAGGAGCGAGCTTGCTCGCGATGGACGTCAACGATGACGCGTTCAGTCTGAATAAACGCGGTGCTGTTACGTTTTTCGCGAGCAAGCTCGCTCCTACAGTGCAGCCCCGAGCACCAGCCGCTGCCCAGCAGCGGCTTTTGTATTTTCTGAAATAACGAAGTGGAGAGCCGCATGGTTCCCGTAATCGCCCTGGTGGGCCGACCGAACGTCGGCAAGTCCACCTTGTTCAACCGCCTGACCAGGACCCGTGACGCCATTGTCGGCGACCTGTCCGGTCTGACCCGTGATCGCCAGTACGGTGAGGCAAAGTGGCAAGGGCGTTCCTACATTCTGGTCGACACCGGCGGTATCTCCGGTGACGAACATGGCATGGACGAAAAGATGGCCGAGCAGTCGCTGCTGGCCATTGAAGAAGCCGATGTCGTCCTGTTCCTGGTAGACGCCCGCGCCGGTTTCACCGCTGCCGATCAAATGATTGGCGAGCACCTGCGCAAGCGCAACAAGCGTTCCTACGTGGTCGCCAACAAGGTCGACAACATCGACCCTGAGCTGGCCCGCGCCGAGTTCAGCCCGCTGGGCATGGGCGACGCGATCCCGATCGCTGGTGCCCACGGTCGCGGCATCACTCAGATGCTGGAAATCTGCCTGCGCGATTTCCCGAAAGATGAGGAAGAACCGGAAGAAGGCGAAGAAGAAATCGTTGCCGAAGGTCAGGAAGCCAAGCGCATTCCAGGTCCGAGCGAAAAAGACGGTATCAAGATCGCCATCATCGGTCGTCCGAACGTCGGCAAGTCGACCCTGGTCAACCGTATGCTCGGTGAAGACCGGGTTATCGTGTATGACGAACCCGGCACCACCCGCGACAGCATCTACATTCCCTTCGAGCGTAACGAAGAGAAGTACACGCTGATCGACACCGCCGGTGTGCGCAAGCGCGGCAAGATCCACGAGGAAGTTGAAAAGTTCTCGGTGGTGAAGACCCTGCAGGCGATCAAAGACGCCAACGTGGTGGTCTTTGTCATGGACGCCCGCGAAGGCGTGGTCGACCACGACCTCAACCTGCTGGGCTTCGTCCTGGAAGCCGGTCGCGCCCTGGTTATCGCACTCAACAAGTGGGATGGCATGACGCCTGGCGAACGCGAGTTCGTGAAGATCGAGCTGCAACGTCGGTTGTTCTTCGTCGACTTCGCGGATATCCACTTCATCTCGGCCTTGCACGGCACGGGTGTGGGTAACCTCTACCAGTCGGTGCAGAACTCGTTCAAGTCCGCGGTAACCCGCTGGCCGACCAACCGCCTGACTCAGATCCTTGAAGATGCAGTCGGCGAGCACGCGCCACCGATGGTCAACAACCGCCGGATCAAACTGCGTTATGCCCACTTGGGTGGTGCCAACCCGCCGATTATCGTGATCCACGGTAACCAGGTGGAAAAGGTTCCGAAATCCTACGTCCGTTACCTGGAAAACACTTACCGCCGTGTCTTGAAACTGGTCGGTACGCCAATCCGTATCGAGTTCAAAGGTGGCGAGAACCCGTACGAAGGCCTGAAGAACACGCTCTCCGACCGCCAGGTCAACAAGAAGCGTCGTATGATGACCCACCACAAGAAAGCCGAGAAGAAGCGTAAAGATAAACGCTGATTCTTGAGCCAGCCCGCCTTTGCTGGGCGGGCTCTTTGTGGCGAGGGGGCTTGTCGGAACGCCGCATCGCCCCGCTCGGCTGCGCAGCAGTCGCAAAACCAGCCGATGTGTTCCTCCTGAAACACCTCGGTTGCAGATTTTGGGGCCGCTCCGCGACCCAGCGCGGGCAAGCCCGCTCGCCACAGGTCATCGGCAAGATAAGAAGTACGTGCATAACAAGAAGGGCGCCCATGGCGCCCTTTTTCATGCCTGCCGTTTGGGCTATCCTCGGGCTCTCCCGTGCCGTCGTAGAGCCGGGTGTTCAGCAGGGAACCACCGATGATCACCAGCAAGCTGCCGAATGTCGGCACTACTATTTTCACTCGTATGTCGCAGCTCGCGGTGGAAACCGGCGCGCTCAACCTGTCCCAGGGCTTCCCCGATTTCGACGGCCCGCAGGCCCTGCGTGATGCCGTAGGCTGGCATATCGCCAGCGGCCACAACCAATATTCACCGATGACCGGCCTGCCAGCGTTGCGCCAGCAGGTCGCGGCCAAGATCGCCCGCAGCTATGGCTGTACGGTGGATGCCGACACTGAAGTGACCATCACCCCCGGGGCGACTCAGGCGATTTTCTGCGCCGTTCAAGCGCTGATCCATCCCGGTGATGAAGTCATAGTGTTCGACCCGTGCTACGACAGCTATGAACCCTCGGTGGAACTCGCTGGCGGTCGCTGCGTGCATGTGCAGCTGGGCCTGAATGATTTCGCCATCGACTGGCAGAAGCTCGGTGAAGCGCTGAGCCCGCGTACGCGGATGATCATCCTCAACTCTCCACACAATCCCAGCGGCGCCCTGATCAGTCGGGCCGAGCTGGATCAACTGGCAGACTTGATCCGCGATCGCGACATCTACCTGATCAGCGACGAGGTCTATGAGCACCTGGTGTTCGACGGCGTGCCCCACGCCAGCGTACTGGCCCATGAGGAGCTGTATCAACGGGCCTTTGTGGTCAGTTCGTTCGGCAAGACTTACCACGTCACGGGCTGGAAAACCGGTTACGTGGTCGCACCGCCGGCGCTCACCGCCGAGCTGCGTAAAGTGCATCAGTACGTGAGCTTCTGCGGCGTGACGCCGTTGCAATATGCCCTGGCCGACTTCATGGCCGAGCACCCTGAGCATGTCGAGGAACTGCCGGCGTTCTATCAGGCCAAGCGCGATCTGTTCTGCGACTTGCTGATGCCTTCGCGGTTCAGTTTCACTCGAGTCGCCGGCACCTACTTCCAGTTGGTCGACTACTCGCAGATTCGCCCGGACCTCAATGACGTCGACATGGCGCTATGGATGACCCGCGAACATGGTGTGGCGACGATTCCAGTCTCGGTGTTTTACCAGAACCCACCGCCAGGCCAGCGTCTGGTGCGCCTGTGTTTTGCCAAGCGCGAGGAGACGCTGCGCGAAGCAGCGGAAAAACTATGCGTGATCTGAGTGCATTACCGAACCTTAACGTCGCGCTGATCCAGACGACGCTGGCCTGGCATGACCGTCAGGCCAACTTCGAGCATTTCGAGCAACTGCTGGAGCAAGCCCGGGGCGCGGACCTGATCATCCTGCCGGAGATGTTCACCACCGGTTTCTCCATGGAGTCCGAAACCCTGGCCGAGCCGGAAAACGGTCCCACCAGCAAGTGGTTGCGCAGCCAGGCGAAAAAATTCGATGCGGTGATTACCGGCAGTCTGATCGTTCAGGCCGCCGACGGCAGCCATCGCAATCGGCTGTTGTGGGCGAGACCCGACGGTGAAGTCTGGCACTACGACAAGCGCCATCTGTTCCGTATGGCCGGGGAGCACAACCACTTCACCCCAGGCGAGCGCCAGGTACAGTTCGAACTCAAAGGCTGGCGGGTACGGCCATTGATTTGCTATGACCTGCGCTTCCCGGTGTGGAGCCGCGATGCCCAGGACACCGATTTGCTGTTGTACACCGCCAACTGGCCTGGCGCACGACGTCAGCACTGGAACCGCCTGTTGCCGGCGCGCGCGATCGAAAACCTCTGCTATGTGGCGGCGGTGAATCGGGTCGGCACCGATGGCAAGGGCTTCGCCTATACCGGCGACAGCCAGGTGCTGGATTTCCAGGGCGAAACCTTGCTCAGCGCCGGTGAGGCGGATGGGGTGTTTCAGGTGGTTCTGGATGCGGCGGAACTGGCGGCTTATCGCAAGCGATTCCCGGCTAATCTGGATGCGGATACCTTTCAGTTCACCTGAGATCGGGGGCTCGGCGAAAAGATCTTGAAAATTGCCCAACAAAAAGGCCCCGAGGTTCTCACCTTGGGGCCTTTTGTATTTCAGCGACGGTTACGCCGCTTGAGCCTGCGGCTGGCTCAGGGAGCGGTTCAGCGCGCTGAACAGGGCCTTGAAGCTGGCAGTGGTGATGTTTTCATCGATGCCCACGCCGTGTACCGCACGTTCGCCATTCACTCGCAGTTCAATGTAGGCCGCAGCCTTGGCATTGGTGCCCGCGCCGATCGCGTGTTCGTTGTAGTCCATGATCTCCACGGCAATCGGCAGACCGGCAACCAGGGCTTCCAAGGCGCCGTTGCCCTTGCCGCGCCAGTGTTGGGTTTCTCCGTCGCAGTGAACCTCGACGTCGACCGCGCTGTGGCCGTTTTCTTCCTGCAAGCGGTGGCTGACCAGCGCATAAGGCAGGTTGGCCTGCAGGTACTCGCTGTGAAGCAAGGAGTGGATCTGCTGGGCAGTCATTTCCAGGCCCAGGCGATCGGTTTCACGCTGTACTACCTGGCTGAACTCGATCTGCATGCGACGCGGCAAGTTGATGCCGTATTCCTGTTCCAGCAGGTAAGCGATACCGCCTTTGCCCGACTGGCTGTTGACGCGGATCACCGCCTCGTAGCTGCGCCCGATATCGGCCGGGTCGATCGGCAAGTACGGCACTTCCCACAAGGCATCCGGTTTCTGTTGCGCGAAGCCTTTGCGGATGGCGTCCTGGTGCGAGCCGGAGAACGCGGTGTGAACCAGGTCGCCGACGTACGGGTGACGTGGGTGCACCGGGATCTGGTTGCACTCTTCGACGACTTTGCGCACGCCGTCGATATCCGAGAAGTCCAGTTCCGGGTGGATGCCCTGGGTGTAGAGGTTCAACGCCACGGTGACCAGGTCGACGTTACCGGTGCGTTCGCCGTTGCCGAACAGGCAGCCTTCGACGCGATCGGCGCCTGCCATCAGGCCCAGCTCGGTAGCGGCAACGCCAGTGCCACGGTCATTGTGGGTGTGCAGGCTGATGATCACACTGTCACGACGGTTGATGTGACGACCGAACCACTCGATCTGGTCGGCATAGATGTTCGGCGTCGCGCATTCGACGGTGGCCGGCAGGTTGAGGATCACTTTGTGCTCAGGCGTCGGGTTCCAGACCTCGATCACTGCGTCGCAGACTTCCTTGGCGAACTCCAGTTCGGTGGCGCTGAAGGTCTCGGGCGAGTACTCGAAGGTCCACTCGGTGTCCGGCTGCTGGGCGGCGTATTTGACGAACAGCTTGGCGGCGTCCACGGCAATCGCCTTGACCCCGGCCTTGTCCTGATTGAAGACAATCTTGCGGAAGGACGGGCTGGTGGCGTTGTACAAGTGAACGATGGCTTTTTTCGCGCCGCGCAGGGATTCGAAGGTGCGCGCGATCAAGTCTTCACGACCCTGGGTCAGCACCTGGATGGTGGTGTCGTCCGGGATGTGGCCGCCTTCGATCAAGGTACGGACGAAGTCGAAGTCGGTTTGCGACGCGGCAGGGAAGGACGCTTCGATCTCTTTCACACCCACGGCAACCAGGGTTTTCCAGAAGCGCAGCTTCTTGACTGCGTCCATCGGCTCGATCAGCGACTGGTTGCCGTCGCGCAAGTCGGAGCTGCACCAGATCGGCGCGGCGGTGATGGTTTTCGAAGGCCAGGTGCGGTCCGGGATATCAATGGTCGCAAATGCGCGGTACTTCGAGGACGGGTCTTTGAGCATGGTCATCAGGAAATCCCTATGGTGTTGGCCGAAAAGAGGCGGCCTGCCGGTGAAACATTTTCTATTGATGAAGCCGGGGACGAGGCACCGCGATTCACCCTGGCAGTCGTGCACTGACGAGGCAGAGGCTGCGGTGTTGGCGTCGCTGAATGAGGGTGTGAGAGGTTTTCATGCCTTCAACCCTAACCATTGGGATGAAGGATGGCAAGCGGGTGAAAAAAATTGAGATAATTTCTGAATATTTGCGGTTATTCGAGATTTTGTAGCGCTGGATTGAGTTTGTTGTTGGTTAAATTGCGCTGATGTACAAAGGTCAGCAATTGAATTTTCAAGGGTTGGCCAGACTTTGTTGCGATGTTGGCTTTGAGATTGCTATCGCGAGCAAGCTCGCTCCCACATTAGTCCTGCGGTGCTCACATTATTGTGAATTTGCACAAATCAACTGTGGGCGCGAGCTTGCTCGCGATGAGGCCCTTTGCCTCACAACACCTTCAGGGTTGGAATGCCCCGATAAAAATCGCCGGATCAACCCGTGCATCATTCAGGCTGATGTTCCAGTGCATATGGGGCCCGGTCGCCCGCCCGGTGGAGCCGACTTTGCCGACTACACCACCGCGGGCCAATTGCTGGCCGACCTTCACGTCGATCTTCGACATATGGCAGAACATGCTGATAAAGCCTTGGCCGTGGTCGACGAACACCGTATTGCCGTTGAAAAAATAATTGCCGATCAGAATCACCTTGCCGCCGGCCGGGGTCTTTATTGGAGTGCCGGCGGGCACGGCGAAGTCCAGTCCGGCGTGGGGATTGCGTTCTTCGCCGTTGAAGAAGCGGCGCACGCCAAACTTGCTGGAAAGCGGTCCGTTGACCGGTTTGTCCAGCAGCAGGTTGCTCGGGGTGTTCGGGCTGAAGCTGCGGTAGGCGGAAATCTGTTCGGCCAATTCAACTTCAATGCGTTGCAGGTCCGCCGGGTCGGGATTGACCTGCCGTTTGTTCTTCAGGGTGATGTGTTGTTCCGGGTATTTCTTGGCGACAACGGTGAAATTCACACTGCGCCCGCCGGCGCTGATCTGCTGGCTGCCGGGTTTGACGGTCAAGGGCACGCCGACAATCGCCAGCCAGTTGTTCTGTTCCTTGACCACCAGCAGCGGTTTGCCCTGATAGCTGGCCCTGGGGGCTTGAGCCGAGGTGCCGAGATCGACCACCGCCACGCCACCGGGCACCGGTTTGTTCAGAAGGCGGGTGATGTAACTGTCTGCGTGGGCGTTGAAGGTCAGGCACAGCAACATCAGGGAGCAAAGAAAACGCGGCATGGATCAATCCAGTAAAGAAAGGGTGACAGGCGTCAGGTGGTTGTCTTCGACGCGCACCTGCAGTTCGCCTTCGCCGAGTCTGGCTTTCAGGCGCTGACCGGGATGGGTCTGGGCGGCGCTGCGGATGGCCTGGCCACGCTCGTCCAGCAGAATGCTGTAACCACGAGCGAGGGTCGCCAGCGGACTGACCACATGCAGCGTTTGCATCTGGCTCTGCAGTTGCAGGCGACGGGCCTTCAGGCCTTCGCGCATCGCCCGGGGCAAGCGATCGGCGAGGCTGTCGAGGCGCTGGCGTAGCAGCGCAAGCTGCCGACCAGGATGCTGCCCGGCGAGTCGGGTTTCCAGGCGTATCAAGCGCTCGCGGCGGGTATTGAGGCTGCGCTCGAAAGCGCGGCGCATGCGCATGTCCAGATCGTCCAGGCGTTGCGCTTGCTGGCGCAGGCGCTCTCCGGGATGACGCAAGCGGCGAGCCATGCCTTCCAGGCGCAGGCGATCACGCATCAGCCGGTCACGGATGCGCATCACCAAACGGCGGTGCAGGCTTTCGACCCGGCGTTGCAGATCGCTGGAGTCCGGCGCGAGCAGTTCGGCGGCGGCAGAGGGTGTCGGTGCGCGGATGTCGGCGACGAAGTCACTGATCGACACATCGGTTTCATGGCCGACGGCGCTGACGATCGGGGTCACGCAGGCATCTATCGCGCGGGCGACGGCTTCTTCGTTGAAGCACCAGAGGTCTTCCAGCGAACCGCCGCCGCGCGCCAGGATCAGCGCGTCGAAGCCACGGGCATCGGCCAGTTTCAGGGCGCGGACGATCTGTGCCGTGGCTTCGCGGCCTTGTACGGCAGTCGGGATCAGGGTCAATCGGACTTGCGGCGCTCGGCGGCTGAAGACGCTGATGATGTCGCGTATTACCGCGCCGGTCGGCGAACTGATGATGCCGATACGTTGCGGATGGGCGGGCAACGGCACTTTGCGCTCAGCGCTGAACAGGCCTTCGGCGCTGAGTTTTTCCTTCAGTGCATCGAATGCCAGACGCAGCGCGCCATCACCGGCCGGCTCCACGGTGTCGAGTATCAGTTGATAGTCGCCACGGCCTTCGAACAACGACACCTTGCCGCGCACTTTCACCGCCAAGCCATCTTTCAATGCCTGGCGAACCCGTGCGGCGTTCTGCCGGAACAGCGCGCAACGCACTTGGGCGCCGCTGTCCTTGAGGGTGAAGTACACATGGCCGGAAGCCGGGCGGGCGAGGTTGGAGATTTCGCCTTCAACCCAGATGTTGCTGAACACATCTTCCAGCAACACCCGCGCACGGCCGTTGAGCTGGCTGACAGTCAGGACTTCGCGGTCGAGGCCGAGTCTTGCAAAGGGGTCTTTAATCATGGGGCGCATGATAAAGGCATTTGACCGACAATCTCTACGGCCACGCGATCCCCCGTAGGAGCTGTCGAGCGCAGCGAGGCTGCGATCTTTCCCCTGTCGCCGCAGAACAAAAGCAAGATCAAAAGATCGCAGCCTGCGGCAGCTCCTACAAGTTAATCGAAAATGAGACCAAGGATGTCGTACCCATGAGTGTTATCGCACTGTTGAACCAATGGCCGTTCGGCGCGATGGATTGGCTGCTGATCGAGCTGGGTGTCGCCCTGGCCTACATCGTGTTCGGTGTTGCCGGTTTTGGTACGGCGCTGGTGGCCGGGCCGATTCTGATTCTGTTCTTGCCACTGTCGAAGATCGTGCCGCTGCTGGTGTTGCTGGATTTTGTCGCGGCGTTCGGCAACTTGCTGCCGTCGCGGCGGGATGTGGCCAGGCCCGAGTTATTGCGCTTGCTGCCATGCATGTCGGTGGGCTGCACCCTGGGGGTGATTTTCCTGCTCAACCTCAAGTCCGATGTACTGCTGTTGTTGATGGGGCTGTTTATCAGTGCTTATGCGATTTACAGCCTGGCGGTGAAAATCCGTCCCACCCAGCTGGCTGCCGCTTGGGCGATTCCGATGGGCACGGTGGGTGGGCTGTTTGGAGCGTTGTTTGGCAGCGGCGGCTTTTTATATGCGATCTATTTGAACAGCCGCTTGCCCAAGGACGCGGCGCGGGCGACCCAGAGCGCGTTGATCAGTTGCAGCACGGTGGTGCGTTTGAGCCTGTTTTTGCTCGCCGGGGTATATGCCGAGCTACCCTTATTGTTACTGGCCTTGTGTTTGTTGCCGGCCATGGCGCTGGGCCTGTGGATTGGCCGCCGCTTGATGATGAAGCTGTCCCGGGAAGCTTTTGTGCGCCTGGTGACCTGGCTGGTGCTGGCCAGTGGCATTGCCTTGATCAGCCGTTATATGAGCACTTGACCTGATTGTGTCAGGGATTAAGCTGCCGGCCCTCAGATCCAAGTGGCATCATTGGTCATAATTCAGAATTGCTCCAGGCCTCACCGATGAACTCCCAAAGCATTATCGTCCCGAAAATTTCCACACTGCCGGTGCATGAACCCAGGGCACGGGCGATCGTGCGGTGGCTGGTACGCAAGAACATCATCGAAGCAGAGTTGACTACCTGCGGACGAACCGGCAACCGCATGGCCCATGCCATTGCACCGGGGGCGCGCGCTGTGGTGCTGCACCCGGAAGCATTGCCTTTCGGTGAGCCGGTCAACGGCCTGGAGATCATCACCAAGCGCTGCATTTACACCCCCGCCAAGGGTTTTCTTGAAGAGGCGGGCTGCGCTGAATGCCGCAAGGAAGTGGGCGAAGCCCTGTTCGACAGCCTGGAAGACTGGATGCCCGGGCGCACCGACAATTTCATCTGCCCGGAATGCGGTCATGAAGACGACATCAATGGTTTTCTGTTCTTGCAGGCATGCGGCTTTTCCAACCTGGGTTTTATCTTCAACAACTGGGCCGAGGCGGGATTCAAGCAGAGCTTTATCGACGAGTTCGCCGACTGGCTTGATCAGCCTGTTACCTGGGTAAAAGTTGAGCTTTAAATAATCCCCGATTACCGCGTTATCGTTCATCGCGAGCTTGCTCGCGATACAGGCACCGCGGTCTTCAAATTCCCCTCTTATCGCTCTGCCGATAATAGGCCAAGGTTTACATTGAGCTGTAGGGGGTGTCTGAGTATAATGGCGCGCTTCCATTTTCCCGCTCGGGAGCCCCCGCGATGCTGCGTATCAGCCAAGAAGCTCTGACATTCGACGACATTCTCCTAGTGCCCGGTTATTCCGAGGTGCTTCCTAACGAAGTCAGTCTCAAGACCCGCCTAACCCGTGGCATCGAGCTGAATATTCCTCTGGTTTCCGCTGCCATGGATACCGTCACTGAAGCCCGTCTGGCCATTGCCATGGCTCAGGAAGGCGGCATCGGCATTATCCACAAGAACATGACCATCGAGCAGCAAGCTGCCGAAGTGCGCAAGGTCAAGCGTTACGAGGCCGGCGTGGTCAAGGACCCGATCACCATCGAGGCCGAAGCCACCGTCCGTGAGCTGTTCGAACTGACCCGCCAGCACAACATCTCCGGTGTTCCGGTGCTGCACGATGGCGATCTGGTCGGCATCGTCACTTCCCGCGACGTGCGTTTCGAAAACCGTCTGGACGCTAATGTCCGCGAAGTGATGACGCCTAAAGAGCGTCTGGTCACGGTCAAGGAAGGTGCGGACAAGAACGACGTTCGCGAGTTGTTGCACAAACACCGCATCGAACGCGTGCTGATCGTCGACGAAAAATTTGCCCTCAAAGGCATGATGACCGTCAACGACATCGAAAAAGCCAAGGCCTACCCGCTGGCCAGCAAGGACGACCAGGGTCGTCTGCGTGTCGGCGCTGCGGTCGGTACCGGTAAAGACACCGGTGACCGCGTCGCTGCCCTGGTCCATGCGGGCGTTGACGTAGTGGTAGTCGATACCGCTCACGGCCACTCCAAAGGCGTGATCGACCGCGTTCGCTGGGTCAAGGAAAACTTCCCGCAAGTGCAGGTCATCGGCGGTAACATCGCCACCGGCGCGGCGGCCAAGGCTCTGGCCGAAGCCGGCGCTGACGCCGTCAAGGTCGGTATCGGCCCTGGCTCGATCTGCACCACGCGCATCGTTGCCGGTGTCGGCGTGCCGCAAATCAGCGCCATCGCCAACGTCGCCGCGGCCCTTGAAGGCACCGGCGTGCCGTTGATCGCCGACGGCGGCATCCGGTTCTCCGGTGACCTGTCCAAGGCCATCGTGGCCGGTGCTTCCTGCGTGATGATGGGCTCGATGTTCGCCGGTACCGAAGAAGCTCCGGGCGAAATCGAACTGTTCCAGGGTCGTTCGTACAAGGCTTACCGTGGCATGGGTTCGCTGGGTGCCATGTCTCAGGCCCAGGGTTCCTCCGACCGCTACTTCCAGGACTCCTCCGCGGGTGCCGAGAAGCTGGTGCCGGAAGGTATCGAAGGGCGTGTTCCATACAAGGGCAGCCTGAGCGCGATCATCCATCAGCTGATGGGCGGTTTGCGTTCTTCGATGGGTTACACCGGCAGCGCCGATATCGAAGAAATGCGCACCAAGCCTGAATTCGTGCGCATCACCGGCGCCGGCATGGCTGAATCCCACGTCCACGACGTGCAGATCACCAAAGAAGCTCCAAACTATCGCGTAGGTTGATAGTGATCGCCTTCAGGTTCAGGCCTGTGGGCGATTGATGAATTTAGTAACCGGGGCTGTTTTCTTCAGCCCCGTGTCGTTTCTGAAATTAGACGAGAATGACCATGGCCCTCGACATTCACGCCCACCGCATCCTGATCCTCGACTTCGGTTCCCAGTACACCCAGCTGATCGCCCGCCGCGTGCGTGAAATCGGCGTTTACTGCGAACTGCATCCGTTCGACATGGACGACGAAGCGATTCGCGAATTCGCACCCCGCGGGATCATCCTCGCCGGCGGCCCCGAGTCCGTGCACGAAGCCGACAGCCCGCGCGCGCCGCAAGCCGTCTGGGACCTCGGTGTTCCGGTCTTCGGTATCTGCTACGGCATGCAGACCATGGCTGAGCAGCTGGGCGGTCGTGTGCAAGGTTCGGATCTGCGTGAGTTCGGTTATGCCCGCGTCGACGTGGTCGGCAAGAGCCGCGTACTCGAAGGCATCGAAGACCATGTCGATGCCGATGGCGTCTTCGGCCTTGATGTATGGATGAGCCACGGCGACAAAGTCACCGAGATCCCGGCAGGTTTCCACATTCTGGCCAGCACCCCGAGCTGCCCGATCGCCGGCATGGCCGACGACACCCGTGGCTACTACGGCGTGCAGTTCCACCCGGAAGTGACCCACACCAAGCAGGGCGGTCGCATCCTCTCGCGCTTCATCCTCGACATCTGCGGCTGCGAAGCCCTGTGGACGCCTTCGCATATCGCTGAAGACGCCATCGCCAACATTCGCGCCCAGGTCGGCACCGACAACGTACTGCTCGGTCTGTCCGGCGGCGTTGACTCCTCGGTAGTGGCTGCGCTGTTGCACAAGGCCATCGGCGACCAACTGACCTGCGTCTTCGTCGACAACGGTCTGCTGCGTCTGCACGAAGGCGAGCAAGTGATGGCGATGTTCGCCGAGAACATGGGCGTCAAAGTGATTCGCGCCAATGCTGCCGACCAGTTCCTCGACAATCTGGCTGGCGAAAGCGATCCAGAGAAGAAGCGCAAGATCATCGGCCGCACCTTCATCGACGTGTTCGATGCCGAATCCTGCAAGCTCGACAACATCAAGTACCTGGCCCAAGGCACCATCTACCCGGACGTGATCGAGTCGGCTGGCGCGAAAAGCGGCAAGGCCCACGTGATCAAGTCCCACCACAACGTCGGTGGCCTGCCGGAAGAAATGAACCTCAAGCTGGTTGAACCCCTGCGCGAGCTGTTCAAGGACGAAGTCCGTCGTCTGGGTCTGGAACTCGGCCTGCCGTACGACATGGTCTATCGCCACCCGTTCCCGGGCCCGGGCCTGGGTGTGCGGATCCTCGGTGAAGTGAAAAAGGAATACGCCGACCTGCTGCGTCGCGCCGACCACATCTTCATCGAAGAACTGCGCAAGGCCGACTGGTACCACAAGGTCAGCCAGGCCTTCGTGGTGTTCCAGCCGGTGAAATCGGTCGGTGTGGTCGGTGATGGCCGTCGTTACGCCTGGGTCGTAGCCCTGCGTGCGGTGGAAACCGTCGACTTCATGACCGCCCGCTGGGCACACCTGCCGTACGAGCTGCTGGAAACCGTCAGCGGCCGGATCATCAATGAAATCGAAGGCATCTCCCGCGTCACCTACGACGTGTCGAGCAAGCCGCCAGCGACCATTGAGTGGGAGTGATCCCGGTCTGATTGATCGTCCGTAACACCTGAAAGGCCCCGTGAACGTGAGTTCACGGGGCCTTTTGCGTATCAGGCTCCCGCCAGTTTGACGGGTTTGAGGCCCATCAGCCTCAGCGCTGTCGAAAGGTCCGCCATGTCGGCAAAACGTCGGCCGCTGACGGAAGGCCAATTTGCTCGCTCAATGTAGACCGAGCCGTTGTCGCGCTGAATCGGTGTGCGAACGAGAGAGCCATCACCGCTGCGATGAATGAGCATGAGCTTGTTGTCGATTTTCATCACTGTGCAATCACCTGTATTGCGCAGAGCTTGTTCCGGTGTTTTTGCCAGCGCAACGCTGGGCGGTTCATTCAGTTGCAGACGCAGATCGTTTTTAACGCGGGCTAGCGGTATTCCGAAGTCATCTGTTGGAATACGCCCCGGGTCCACTTCGATACCCCTCGCCTTACCCACTTTGGTGCTTTCGATACGCAAGCCGATACCGCCTTCCAGTTCACTGAGGCCGGGAACGCCTCCCCACGTATTGGCATGACTGTCGCCGACCAGCGCTACCCAGCGATGAGCGCCGCGGGCTCCCTGATCGGCGCTAATCACCTCGTGGGCAAAAAAATTCATCATCTTCTGGCGAAAAGTATTCTCGACACCTGCCATTCCCGTGCTTCTGTAGCTGGCCATGCAATCAACGGCCTGGATGCGGATATGGCTTTCGCGGGCGGCTTTGACCACTCCCAGAAAGGTGAACCGGCCACTGGGGTCGGTTCTATGCCCTTGATCCAGATTTTTCAGGTAGTTCTCGAGGTTTTCCGAAAGCGTGCCGGTTCGGTTGAAAACGTCCAGGTCGGCCTGATGGAAATCCGTAAGCAGGTGTTCAAAGTAGAGGGTTTTGACTTTATGCTGACTCAGCACCTCCATGTTTTCGATCAGGAACTGTTTGCTGGCCACGCTTGAGTGGTTCTCACCAATAACCAGCCCTGATGTAAGGCGAAACAGTTTCTTGATGATGTTCTTGTTTTCCAGGCCCCGCGGCAAGGCAGGTATCCGAGGTCGGGTCGGTATTGGATGCGACTCGAAAAAGGCATTGGCCTCGCGGTACAAAGTTTGCCTCATCTCCTTGAATGCGATTCTGGAAGCACTCTCGTTCGAGCCGACGTACATGTCGCCGAGTTGATACTTGGTTCCCCCTCCGTTAGCCAGTGGTTCGAGTTCGTTGCGCAGGTCCTGCGGCATATCGTAAGCGGTGGGAGGGCTGTCGATGTCCGGCAGCGGGTTATCGATCTCCGGCAGCGGATTACTATCGCGGCCCCATGGCCATAACCCATCGAATTTGCCACCACCGAACAGACCGGGACGGTTGATGGGTTGCCATTCTCCCGCCGCGTCCAGCCGAACAGGCAGACTTCGATAAAACGAGTAGGGGTTTGCCGGGTCAATGATGACCCAGGTGTTCAACGCGTCGACGTAACGTACAAGGTAATAACTGTCGTTGATCAGTACGTAGTTGCCGCCGCTTGGCGGCTGATAAATACCCGCGAACTTGCCTTCCTCGCTGACGGGCGATAAGCCATCCAGCATTTCATTGGTTTCGAAGGATGACAGCAGCTCCACGCCTTGCTCCGCATAGGCAAGGCCGGGGGCGAATTGGGCAATGGGCGGAATACCTGAAGGGTTCGCTTGAACGTCATCAATCGGTTCGCTGACGCTTTCCTGTGGGCTGAAGGTTTCGCTGGCTTCGCCCACTTCGGCGAGTTCGGTTGCGCCGCGCAGGAAAGGCAGGTTGAACAGGGTTTCGATTCCGCTGGAAATGGCGCCAGCGACCCCTGCCTTGCGATCCGCCTTGGTGCTGCCGTTAATTGCCTGGTCAATGTTCAAGCCCATATCGGCAATGCCGGCGCCGACGGCGGCCAATGCCACAGGCCATCCAAGACCAGCCATTGAGCCGAAGACGTGGACAAACGCGTTCAGATAACCGATCCACATCTTTTCTCGCAGTTGTCCGTTGGAGTGCAGGGACAAGTCTGCATCGCTGTACATACGAGCCTTCACCGAGTCTCGCAGCCAGCTGAAGACATCGCCTGTGATCGGCTCGGCATTTTGATTGATCAGATGGTGGTCGTACGCGCCCCAGGTGGTGTAGAGCAGATCGATCGTGGCGTTGAGGCCGATTTTGCCGTCGTCCTGCTGTTGGGCAGACAACGGAAAATGGGTCATGAATCGCGCCCGGTTTTCCGCAAAGTTGTTTTGCAGCAGCAGCCACCAATGGAAATCGAGCAGGGTAGAAAAGATGTGGAATGTTTGGGTTTCACCCGGTGTGTAAAGAATGTTCACGCCGTTGCAGTCGGTGATGCACAGGATGTCAGTGGCCTGATAACCCCCGATATCCAGTGCGCACACACGTAACCCGTCGGCGGTCGGTGCCTGTGTTTGCAGCATATTGAGGCTGATCGGCCAGGTCACATTGCCGGCAACGGCTTTGATCACGGTCTTGAGGTTTTCGTTGTTCAACCGCGAGCCGTCGTGTTCATCCAGCGCCCGAGCCAGGAAATTGAGTTTAGCCAGGGTGCGGAAATCGTCCGAATGGAGGGGCCAGAAACGCTCCATTTTCTCTCGGTAGGACTGGCTGAAGTTGATGGCCCAGAAGTCCTTCAGGACATCTCTGGGGTACATCCGTACTTCGTTGGTTTCGTTGAATATGGAGGCGTGCGGGCCTTCGCTGTAGAAACCGCCAGCGCCATCCGGCATGCCGGGATCTTCCTGATCACTGAGGCGGAAACGCTGGACTACCAGTCGCGGCAGGGTCAAGGACTCGCAGGGCTTAGGGTGGCGTTCCCACCCCAGAAAGGCCTTAGTGCTGCTGACCGATACATTGTCGAAGCGGTGCCACCAGACCTGGTCCGGATCGATGCCTTTGATCCCGTGCTTGTCGAGAATGCCCTGGGCGGCTTCGTGGGCCATGGCGTGCAAGTCGGGGCAGGCCTCGATAAATGGCAGCGCCAACGCTTTGAGAGTCTGCTCGTCGGTCGGATTCGGGAGGAGGGATGGGGTGGTTGTTTCAGTTGAGTTCATTTCTCGCTCCTTGAGAAATGCGGGTTGGAGTGAGGAGACTATGGCAAGTCTTCGAGATCGAAGATGTAGGATCGGGCGCTATCGGTGTTCAGTCCAATGGATGAGCACCGTAAGAAAAACGCCAGTATGTACGGTGTGAGAGGACGGCGGATGTAAATCCGCCTCCTGCCAGATTTAACTTTTGCTAAGTGAACAGGCAATCAGCGGACGAATTTCATGCCCATATGTTCGAGGGCGCTGACCAACTCGCGAATGCTGGAAAAGCGTTGATTGCTGATCGACCATTTGGCGCGATTTATATAGAAATACCCTCGATCACGGTTGATGGCAGTGCGTACGATAGAGCCGTCGTTACTGCGGTGAACGAGATACGATTTACCTGGGCTGGGTTCAAGGGTAAACATGCCGCGTTGTGAAAGGCGCATTTCCATGGCGTCGGTGGATGTTTTTGGTGCGGCGACTTCGATTTGTAATCGCAAATCATTTTTTACTCTTACTTGCTCCAGTTCGTTGGTTGCAAATCTGCCTGGGTCCAATTCAATGCCGCGCGATTGCCCCGGTGCAACATCTTCGATGCGCACGCTGATTCCACCTTCCAGTTCGCTGAGTCCCGGTACGCCATCGAAGGTATTGGCATGGCTTTCGCCGACCAGGGCGACCCAGTTATGCGAGCCCCGGGCAACCTGATCGGCGTTGATGATGAGGCGGGAGAAGTAACTCATCATTTTTTGCCGCACATTCTGCGTCGCCTCTTGCAAGCCGGTGATTCGGTAGCTGCTCATACAATCGATCGCCTGGATGCGGATATGGTTCTTTTGCGCCGATTTGACCACTTCAAGAAAGGTATACCGCCCACTGGAATCGGTTCGGTGCCCCTCATCCAATGCATTAAGGTACTGCTCCAGGTCTTTTGGCATTTTTCCAGTACGGGCGAAGGTATTGAGGTCCGCCTGGTGAAAGTCAGTCAGTAGATGTTCCATGTAAAGCGTTTTGACTTTTTGTTTGGCCAGCAGCTCCATGTTCTCGATCAGGAATTGTTTGCTGCCGACCGCGGAGTGATTTTCGCCGATCACCAGGGCATGACTGTTCTCGAAAACTCGCTTGAGTATGTCTTTGGCTTTGGTGCCGGGATTGAACAGCGGAATGTTTGCTCTGGCTGGCAAGTCTGGATGCGCAAAGTAGGCCGAGGCGTCCTCGTACAAGCTTTTTCGCAACGACTTGAACTTTGACAGGGCGTCTTGCGGATTATGCAGGTTGACAGTGTGGTCACTCAGGTGGTGTTTTAGAACGCGACCATTGGCAGCCTCTTTCAACTCATCTCGCAACACCGCAGGCACATCGTATGCCGTGGGAGGCAGTTCGACATCGGGCAGTGTTCCTCTGGCTTGCCCCCAGGGCATCTTGCCGAAAATCCGCCCGCCACCTTTCAAACCGGTGCCGGTGATCGGCTCCCACCTGTTATAGGCATTCAAGCGTACCGGAACATTGCGATAGAAAGAGTAAGGGTTCGCCGGGTCGATGATGACCCAGGTGTTCATCTGGGCAACGTAGCGCACTTCGAAATGACTGGAGGATGCGCCATGACTCATCAAAATGTAGGTTTTGCCTTTGGGTGTTTCAAGAATGCCAAAGTACTTTTTTTCCCTGAAGCCCGAATAGGTGGGCTCTGTTATTTCGGTCTTGAAGGGTGTGAGAAAATCCCGCTGCTCGACCGGGTAAATGCGGCCGGGAGTGAGTTCTTCGAGGGTGGGGAGGGAGACTTGGGGAATGGCTGCTTCAGCCAGTTTTTCTTCGGGGGCGATGAACTCATTGGCCTCGGCAATCTCCGGCAGTGCACCGCTGCCTTTGAGGAGTGTGGCATTGAACAGTGTGTCCACAGCCGTGAATATGGCGCCAATGACGGCCGCTTTGCGTTCTGAGAGGGTATTAGCGTTCACCGCTTGATCGATATTCAACCCGACGTTGGCAACACCGGCACCCACCACCACAAGCGCCACCGGCCAGCCGACAGCGGCCAACGGACCAAAAAGCCGGTTGAAGGCATTCAGATAGCCGATCCACAGCTTTGTCCTTAATTCACCATTGGAGTGCATCAGATAGTTGGCATCACAGATCATGCGCACTTGTGTGGCCTGGCTCAAAAAGGTGAAGGCATCTGTGGTGATCCTTTCATCCGTGGAATTGATCAGGTGGTGATTGTCGTGCTGCCAGGCGCTGAAGAGCAGATCCAGCATGGCGTTCAGCCCGACTTGCTCGTGATCGGGCCGCTCTTTGCGTTTTGGCAGCAAGCTTGCGAAAGGAGAGCCTAGCGAGCCCAGCACCTCAATAACCGACAGCCAAAAATCGGTATTGACGTTATCCTGGGTTATTTCATGATCCGCCAGCTGAAAATGCGACATCAGGCGCTGTCGCCCGGCAGTATCCTTGGCCAACGACAATAGCCACCAATGCAGATCCCTGGGGGTTTCGAAGGCGTGAAAGCCCCAGACTTCTCCCGGTACGTAGACGATTTGCCGACCGTTACGATCAACGATACGCAGGATATCGGTAGCGAAGAACTCGCCTATTTCGAGTTTGCAAATGCGCAGCCCATCGACCGCCGGAGTGTCCGCTTGCAACATGTCGAGGGTGACCGGCCAGGAAATGTTTCCGGCCGCGGCCTTGATGACTGTCCTGAAATTATCGTCAGATAGCCTTCCGCTTTCCCGGTCCTCCATCGCTTTGGCAATAAAACTGCACTTGGCCAATGCCCTGAAATTTCCGGCGTGGCTTTTCCAGAACGAAGTCAGTTTTTCGTTGTAGCGTGATTTGAAATTAATCGCCCAGAAGTCCTTGAGCACCTCGTCGCCATGCAGGCGGATTTCGTTGGTTTCATTGTATGTCCCGACATTCGGGCCAGCGCGGTAAAACCCGCCGTAAGAGTCGAGCAGGTCCGCATTGTCCTGATCATGAACATCGAAGCGTTTTATCACCAGTTGCGGCAGAGTCAGCGATTGATGGGGTATGCCAAAGTGCTCCCGACCGGTAAAGGCCTTGGGGTTGCTCGCTGTGGTGTTGTTGAAACGATGCCAATAGACCGTTTCCGGCTCAATGTTTTGAATGCCGTGCTTGTCGAGAATCTCCTGAGCGGCTTCCCGGGCCATGGAATACATATCCGGGCAGGCATCCACCAACTCGGGAATCAATGCCTTGAGCTTCATTGCGTCTGCGGCATTGGGCAGGGAAGGGGTTTCATTGCTGTTCATATTTCTCTCTCCTTGAGAAAACCTGAAACCAAAGCTTGGCAAAAAATCAGGGAAGCAGAATCGGTTTTGTGTAAGGGGAAAAACCTTCGAAATACCCTGAAAGACATAAGGCAGCTGCACTTTCAGTCTCGTCTGTACTCTGCGCAGATCATCGTCCAGCCCTATCCGAACGGTTTTCGAAGCTCACACTTCGGATTGGGGGGAAGTGGATTTTGATGGTTGTCATTTGACAACCAGTCGATACTTGACGAGACTGGAGGCTATGGATGGCTCGTGCATCTCACCCAAAAAAAGAAATCGAAATGGCCCTGCGTCATGCCGAAGAACGAGGCTGGCGGATAGAAGTCGGCGGCAGTCACGCCTGGGGAAAGATCTACTGCCCTTTCAGAAATGACCTCTGCCGCTGTGGCGAGTTCTGTATCACCAGCGTGTGCAGCACGCCGAGGAACCCTTTCAATCACGCGAGGGCACTACGGCGAGTGGTTGATAACTGTACGACGCAGCAGGTGGGTGATGGGAAATCAGCACCTCGACTCAAGGAGTAAACTAATGGACTACATTTTCACCCTCAAGTATCAACTCGCGGAGTGCAATTGCGATCCCGACGAGTTGGTCGAACGGCTATACGCCGCAGGCTGCGATGATGCGTTGGTCGGTCTCGGATTGCCGGGTCGGCTGGCGTTGGAGTTCACCCGCGAGGCCGTGACCGCCGAAACGGCGCTATTGAGCGCGCTGATGGACGTCAAGCGCATCATTCCTGACGCTCGTTTGGTGGAGGTGGCACCGGACTTCGTCGGGCTGACGGATATTGCCGACATCGTCGGTGTTTCGCGGCAGAACATGCGCAAACTGATGCTGACTCATTGCAACAGCTTCCCGTTGGCCGTGCATGAGGGCAAGACGTCGGTCTGGCATCTGGCAGAGGTATTGAGCTGGCTGGATGCAAAGGGCGGCTACAGCCTTGAACAACCGGTGATCGACATCGCCCGTATCGCGCAAAGCGTCAATCTCGTCAAGGAATCCCGCCGGGTTGTCGCCTTGGGCGCTGAGTGGCAGGCGCTGGTTTGACGCACCCCTCTCAGCGCCGCGCCACGTCCGAGAAATAGAACTTGTCCAGGGTATGCCGCGACTCGGTGTACTCGAACTGCCGGCCGTCCTGCAGAAAGGTCTGGTTGCTGACCACGATCACATGACTCTGGCCGTCGAGGTCCAGGTGCTGCTGGTCATCCTTGCCCCGTGGCACGGCTTCGATGGTGCGCTGCGCGTAGCTGATCTGCAGGTGCAGGGTCTGTTCGATAAAGGCATAGATCGAGTGTTCGGCGATTTCGCGGTCCAGTCCCGGAATCAGTTCGGCGACGAAGTGGTTGATGTCGAGGATCACCCGTTTACCGTCGATTCTTCGCACCCGTTTGATCCGCGTGATCAAGCTGCCTTCTGGCGCCTGGATATGTTCGAGCAGGGCGCCTTCGAGAGGGAACTGGCTGAACTCCACGACCTCGGTGCGGACGTCGTTGCCCAGTCGCGGGTAGGTTTCCTGAAAGCTGACGATTCCCCCCAGTTGAAATTCGATCGGCGCCGGTGACAGGACGAACGTGCCTTTGCCGTGGACTTTTTGCGCGAAGCCACGCTCCTGAAGTTGCTCTATGGCCTTGCGCACGGTACCGCGGCTGGCCTGGTAGCTGTCCATCAATTCGGTTTCGGAGGGCAACCTGGCGCCGCGTTCCAGACGTTCGGTGGTGATGCTGGCAAGCAGATCGGTGTAGATCTGGTTGTACTTACTCATGGGATGGCTCTGTGCCGCTGTGCTCAAGGCTTGGAACCATAAGGGCAGGGCTGGGGTTTGTCCATTTATGGCGCAGCATAAAAAATATTTCGCAACTCGTCTGTACGAGTTATTGCTTTAACTCGTACAGACGAGTACTTTTCGTTTCGGCGTGCTGCCAATAACGCTCTCCAATAACAAGAAGTTAGAACGGAAGAAAAAAGCATGAGCCATGACTATCCGACTATCGCCGGCGAGATCCTGCAAAGCCTCGGCGGTACAGACAACCTCGAACAAGCTGCGCACTGTGTGACCCGCCTGCGCCTGGCGTTGAAAGACCCGAGCCTGGTCGACAACGCCACCCTGAACCAGATCGACCTGGTCAAAGGCTCGTTCTTCACTGGCGGTCTGCTGCAAATCGTCATCGGCCCCGGTGAAGTGGAAAAGGTCTACGCCGCGTTGCGTCAGCTGACTGGTCTTGCGGCCTCGACCATCGCCGACGTCAAACAGAAAAGCGCCGAGAAGATCAATCCCATGCAGCGCCTGGTGCGGGTGTTCTCCGATGTGTTCATGCCGATTCTGCCGGCGCTGATCATTGCCGGCTTGCTGATGGGCATCAACAACCTGATGGGCGCCAAGGGCATGTTCATCGAAGGCCTGACCCTGCTGGAGGCCTATCCGAACCTGAACGGTGTCTGGAGCCTGATCAACCTGATGGCCAACACCTCGTTCGTGTTCCTCCCGGCGTTGGTCGGCTGGTCGGCGGCCAAGCGTTTTGGTGGCAGTGAAATCCTCGGCATCGTGCTCGGCCTGATGCTGGTCCACCCGGATCTGCTCAATGCCTGGAACTACGGCAAGGCGGTTGCCGGCCTCGAAGGCCAGAGCCTGCCGTACTTCGACATCCTTGGACTGTTCCAGATCGAGAAGGTCGGTTATCAGGGGCAGATCCTGCCGATTCTGCTGGCGGCCTGGGTCATGAGCACTATCGAGAAATGGTTGCGGGCGCGAGTGCCGAACGCCATTCAGCTGCTGGTGGTGCCGATCACGACCATTGTGGTCACCGGTGTGTTGGCGCTGGCGGTGATTGGTCCGGTCACCCGGCACCTGGGGATCCTCATCACCGAAGCTATGGTCCTGCTGTTCGATCTGGCGCCGATGATCGGCGGGGCGATCTTCGGTCTGCTCTATGCGCCGCTGGTGATCACTGGCATGCACCACATGTTCCTCGCCGTGGACCTGCAATTGATCTCGACCCAGGGCGGCACTTTCATCTGGCCGATGATCGTTATGTCCAACCTCGCCCAAGGCAGCGCCGCGCTGGCGGTATTCACCATGACCCGCAATGTCCGGGATCGCAGCATGGCCTCGACCTCGGCGATTTCCGCCTACTTCGGCATCACTGAGCCGGCGATGTTCGGGGTCAACCTGCGCTACAAATTTCCGTTCTATGCCGCGCTGATCGGCTCGGCGCTGGGCTGCATTTTCCTGTCCCTGAACAAGGTCCAGGCTTCGGCGATAGGCGTCGGCGGGCTACCGGGTTTCATCTCGATCATTCCGCAATTCATCCCGATGTTCGTAATCGGCATGGTGATAGCGATGGTGGTGCCGTTTGTGCTGACCTGTGGGTTGAGCATGAAGATTGTCCGGCCGGGATACCGGGTCGCCTGACAGATCGCTATCGCCCGTAGCCTCGCGGTAAGGCCACCGCACAATTAATTGGAGAAACACGCCATGCAAGACTGGCAACGTTCGGTGATTTACCAGGTCTACCCGAAGAGTTTTCACAGCCACGCCGGCAAAGCCACGGGCGATTTGCTCGGGGTGGTCGCCAAGCTCGATTACCTTCACTGGCTCGGCGTCGACTGCCTGTGGATCACGCCGTTCCTGCGTTCGCCGCAGCGCGATAACGGTTACGACATCAGCGACTACTACGCCGTCGACCCGAGCTACGGGACCATGGCCGACTGCGAGCTGTTGATTGCCGAGGCGGGCAAGCGCGGTATCAAGCTGATGCTCGATATCGTGGTCAACCACACCTCCATCGAGCATCAATGGTTCCAGCAGGCCCGCAGCAGTCTGGATAACCCGTACCGCGACTTCTACATCTGGCGCGATCAGCCGAACAACTGGGAATCCAAGTTCGGCGGTTCGGCCTGGGAGTACGAGGCGCAAACCGGCCAGTACTACCTGCACCTGTTCGACCATACCCAGGCCGACCTGAACTGGGACAACCCGCTGGTGCGCGTCGAAGTCTTCAAGATGATGCGCTTCTGGCGCGACAAGGGCGTCGGCGGTTTTCGTCTGGACGTGATCAACCTGATCTCGAAACCGGCGGACTTCCCCGAGGACCAGAGTGACGGTCGACGCTTCTACACCGACGGCCCCAACGTGCATCAGTACTTGCAGGAAATGCATCGCGAAGTCTTCGAGGGCCATGACCTGATCAATGTCGGCGAGATGTCTTCCACCAGCCTCGAGCACTGCATTCGTTACTCCTGTCCTGAGTCGAAAGAACTGTCGATGACCTTCAACTTTCATCATTTGAAAGTCGATTACCCGAACCTGCAGAAGTGGATTCGTGCCGATTTCGACTTCCTCGACCTCAAGCGCATCCTTTCCGACTGGCAGATCGGCATGCAGGCTGGGGGCGGCTGGAACGCACTGTTCTGGTGTAACCACGATCAGCCACGGGTGGTCTCGCGCTTCGGTCATGACGGCGAACACCGGGCGGTCTCGGCGAAGATGCTCGGCACTGCGTTGCACTTCCTGCAAGGCACGCCGTTCGTATACCAGGGTGAAGAGCTGGGCATGACCAATCCGGGGTTCGATCACATCGACCATTACCGCGATGTCGAGACCTTGAACATCTATCGGCTCAAACGCGAGGCTGGAGAATCCGAGACGGAAAACATGGCGGCGATCATGCAGAAATCCCGGGACAACGGCCGCACTCCGATGCACTGGAATGCTCAGCCACATGCCGGTTTTAGCACCGTCGAGCCGTGGATCGGCGTGCCGGAAAACGCGGCGCTGATCAACGTCGAACAGCAACTCGAAGACCCGGCTTCGGTGCTGCATCACTATCGCCAGCTGATCGCCTTGCGCCGCAGCGAGCCGCTGATCCAGGACGGTATCTATCGCCAGCTGTTACCTGAGCACCAGCGAGTCTGGGCCTACCTGCGTGAAGGTCAGGGTGAGCGTCTGCTGGTGTTGAACAATTTCTACGCCACGACCTGCGAAGTGGAATTGCCGGAAGGGGTGATCAGCGACGCGATGGCGCAACGCCTGGTGATCAGCAACTACGCGGACTGCCCAACCCGCAATCGGCAGGTATTCCTGCGGCCTTATGAGTCATTCGTGCTGCATCTGACTGACTAATCGGAAAAATCCTTCGAGTTACATCGGCTCGCATGACTCGTGCGCGGGAAAGCTGCGCCCGACGATTGGCAGACCAACACAATAAAAATAATGGAGCGGCACTTGAAGACCACAATAAATCGCAGCCTTGCAGCATCGTGCGTATGCCTGGTATTGCCATTCCCGGCCCAGGCACTGGAGTTCTCCGGGTACTTGCGCAGTGGTGTGGGGACTTCGGTCAACAGCAGTTCACAGTCATGTTTTAAGTTACCTGGCGCGCAGACGAAATACCGGCTGGGTAACGAATGCGAACAATATGGGGAGCTGGAATTGCGCCAGGATCTGTTCACCCTCGACGATGGTTCGGTGCTCAGCGTCGACGGTATGGCGTCGCTGTATAACCAGTACGATCGCAGCCTCACCTTCAACGGCGACAACGGCTCGGTGCGCATGCCGCAGCTGTACGCGCAGTGGTCGAAGATGCCCAGCCTCAACGGCGGCTCGCTATGGGCCGGTCGGCGTTACTACAAACGTAACGACATCCATATTTCCGACTTCTACTACTGGAACCAGAGCGCCACCGGCGGCGGTATCGAGGATGTATTGATCGGCGATCTGAAGTACAGCTACGCCTTCTCGCGCAAGGACAACCTGTATCAGAAGGACTACATCAACCGGCACGACTTCAATGTCGCCGGGTTCAATACCAACCCCGGCGGCGCGCTGGAGTTCGGTCTGAGCTATATCGACAAGCCGGACAGTCGCGACGCGCACCGTGGCTGGGCGATTACCACTCAGCACGTGCAGAGTGGTTTTCTCGGCGGCAAGAACAAGCTGGCTTTTCAGTATGGCGAAGGTCCGGGTACCGGCCTTGGCTACACCGGTAATGTCAGGCTCGACGACAACAACAAGAGCTACCGTCTGGTGGAGTTCTTCGACTGGCAGGTGACCCCGCGTTTCGGTGGTCAGGTCGAGGCGGTCTATCAGAAAGACATTCGCCCGGACGGCGCCGATCAGAACTGGATTTCTCTCGGCATACGGCCGGCCTATGCCCTCACTGAACAGTTCAAACTGGTCACCGAGCTGGGACACGATCAGGTCGAGGCTCCGGGCGGCACGCGCAAGCTGAGCAAGTTCACCTTCGCCCCGACCTGGTCGCCCAAGGGCCCGGATTTCTGGGCGCGCCCGGAAGTTCGGCTGTACTACACCTATGCCAGCTGGAACCAAGCGGCGAAACGTGCGGCCAATCAATTGGCGGCGGGGTCGGCGTTGTCCGACACCGGGGCTTTCGGCACGGCGCGTCATGGTTCGAACGTCGGATTGCAGGTCGAGTATTGGTGGAAATAACTGTGCCGTCCGAAAAACCGTAGGAGCTGCGTAGGAGCTGTCGAGTGAAACGAGGCTGCGATCTTCCCAGGTCCACTTGAGTCCCAAGCGAAAGATCAAAAGATCGCAGCCTTCGGCAGCTCCTACATTTATAGAGATTAAAACAGCAGGTGAAGTCATGGCCACAACCCAACATTTGCAACTGCTGGCACCCTTGTCCGGGGTGCTGATGCCGCTTGATCAAGTGCCGGACCCGGTGTTCTCCAGTCGTCTGATCGGTGACGGCCTGTGCATCGATCCGACCTCGCAAACCCTTTGCGCACCCATGGCCGGAGTGATCAGCAATCTGCCGCGCAGTGGCCATGCGGTCAGCATTACTGACGACCGCGGTGTGCAGGTGTTGATGCATATCGGTCTGGACACGGTGAACCTGGCGGGGAAGGGCTTCACGCGGCTGGTGGAAGAGGGCCAGCGGGTCGAGGCCGGACAAGCCCTGATCGAATTCGACGCTGACTATCTCGCCTTGCACGCCCGCAGCCTGCTGACCTTGATGCTGGTGGTCAGCGCCGAGCCCTTCAGTCTGCTGACGCCGGACAGCGGTCTGGTCGAAAGCGGGCAGCCGCTATTGCGCTTGAATCTGGCCGAGCAGCCGGCCAATGCGGCGCTGGCGCCGGAGGGCGAAGCACTGTTCTCCAGGCCGCTGGTCTTGACCAACCCGAACGGTTTGCATGCCCGCCCTGCGGCGGTATTCGCTCAGGCGGCGAAGGGTTTTGCAGCGAACATTTGTCTGCATAAGCTACAGGCCAGTGCCAACGCCAAGTCGCTGGTAGCGATCATGGCGCTGCAGACCGCCCAGGGCGATACCTTGCAGGTCAGCGCGGTGGGCGAGGATGCCGAGTTGGCGATCAAGACCCTCGCCGAGTTGCTGGCGGCGGGATGTGGTGAAGCGGTCGTGGCACCATCGGCGAGTGAGCCGGTTGTCGTGCTCGAAGCGCCTTCGTTGAAAGTCTTGCGTGGCGTGTGTGCCTCGCCAGGCTCGGCGTTCGGGCGGGTGGTGCAGGTGGCCGGGCAGACTCTGGAAGTGGCGGAGTTCGGTGCCGATCAAGCCGTTGAACGCAGGCATCTGGAACGTGGTTTGTTCCAGGCAACCCAAGCACTGCAAGGTCTATGCGACAACGCCACAGGCGATGCGCAAGCGGAGATCTTCAAGGCGCATCAGCAGTTGCTGGAAGACCCAAGCCTGTTGGAACAGGCCTATGCCTTGATCGCTGAAGGGAAAAGCGCCGCGTTCGCCTGGCGCACCTCGACCGAGGCCACCGCCGAGCTGTTCAAACAACTCGGCAGCGCGTTGCTCGCCGAGCGCGCGGTGGATCTGGAGGATGTCGGCCAGCGGGTACTCAAACTGATTCTCGGCGTGCAGGACAGCGCCTGGGAGTTACCGGACCAGGCGATCCTGATTGCCGAGCAACTGACCCCGTCGCAGACCGCTGGCCTCGATACCAGCAAAGTAGTGGGCTTTGCCACCGTCGGCGGCGGCGCCACCAGTCACGTGGCGATTCTCGCCCGGGCCTTTGGCCTGCCGGCCTTGTGCGGGTTGCCGACCCAGGTACTGTCGCTGGTCAGCGGCACTCAAGTCTTGCTCGATGCCGACAACGGCGAATTGCAGCTGGACCCTGATTTGGCGACTATCGACCAGCTGCAGGCCAAACGTCAGCAGCAACGGCTACGGCATCAACGCGAACTCGAGCAGGCTTCATTGGCGGCCTGTACCCGTGACGGCCATCACTTCGAGGTGACGGCCAACGTCGCCTCGCTGCCTGATGTTGAGCAGGCGATAGCGCTGGGAGGCGAGGGGGTCGGTCTGTTGCGTTCGGAGTTTCTCTATCTGGAACGCAACAACGCGCCAAGCCATGACGAGCAAGCCGCTATCTACAGCGCCATCGCGCGCGCGCTGGGGCCGGAGCGCAATCTGGTGGTACGCACCCTGGACGTTGGCGGAGACAAACCACTGGTCTACGTGCCAATGGATAGCGAAGCCAATCCATTCCTCGGCATGCGCGGGATTCGCCTGTGCCTGGCGCGTCCCGAACTGTTGCGTGAGCAGTTTCGAGCGATTCTGAGCTGCGCCGGGCTGGCCCGCTTGCATATCATGCTGCCGATGGTCAGCCAGTTGTCCGAACTGCGCCAGGCACGGCAGATGCTCGAAGAGGAGGCACTGGCACTTGGGCTCAAGGCGTTGCCCAAGCTCGGCATCATGATTGAGGTGCCGGCAGCGGCATTGATGGCTGACCTGTTCGCCGCCGAAGTGGATTTCTTCTCTATCGGCACCAACGACCTGACCCAGTACACCCTGGCCATGGACCGTGATCATCCGCGGCTGGCCAGCCAGGCGGACAGTCTTCATCCGGCGGTGTTGCGCCTGATCGCCAGCACCGTGAAAGCCGCCCATGCCCACGGCAAGTGGGTCGGCGTCTGCGGCGCGCTGGCCTCCGAAGCATTGGCGGTGCCGCTGTTGCTGGGGCTGGGGGTGGATGAACTGTCGGTCAGTGTGCCGTTGATTCCGTCGATCAAGGCGACGATCCGTGAAGTCGAGCTGAGGGATTGCCAGGCCATCGCGCAACAGGTCCTGAGCCTGGAAAGCGCCGAGCAGGTACGCGAAGTCTTGCGCCGGCATCAACAGACAGCAGCCGTCAGCTCATTGGTCCTGGAGAACTGAATATGTTCGAGAAATTACAGAGTGCGTTCTGGAAAGCCCTGACTCCGGATCTGGTGGTGGATCAACCCAAAGCGCTTGCGCAGCCTGTGGAGACGACATCCCTGGAGCCTGGCATTGTGGCAGCGCTGGGAGGGTTGAATAACCTCAAGTCGCAACAACGCATCGCCCTGACACGGGTGCGGGTGGAACTGCACGATCAGGCACAGATAGACCCGCTGGCCCTGCGTGCTGCCGGTGTTCCGGGAGTGATGGTATTGGCGGGAGGGGTGGTGCATCTGCTGGTGGGGTTGCCGGCGTAATCGAACCGGATGGCCAGAGGGCAAGCCCCCTGGCCACGACAAACCGGTGTCAGAAGATCCTTTATCGATTCAGGCTAGATACTGGTTCAGCAACCGGTCCATTCGCGCGTCGAGGCGGCGTTTGATTTCGGTTTCGATGTGTGGCGCGAAGTCGTCGATCACATCTTGCATGATCAGTTGGGCGGCGGCGCGCAGTTCGCTGTCCAGGTGCAGGAGGGCGTCGGGACCTTTGGCGGCGACCGGTGCCGGGGCGGGCTGTGGTGCTGCGACCGGCTTTGGCGCCGGTAGCTCGGGTGCAGCTTCGAGGCTTTCGGCAGGTGGTTTGCCGCCCACTGTGTCAAACAGCATGGGGATCTGCACATCGTTGTTAACCATTTCGGTCAGCAGCGGTGGTTGCAGGTTGTCATCGCCGAGCAGTTGCCGGATCGACTCAAGGTCATCCAGCAGATGCGCGGACTTTTGCTGCGGGTTTGGAGTGTCCATCGGGTGCTCAGAGTCGCTGTAGACGGTGATCTTGCAGAGGATAGCCCTGTTCGCGGTAGAAACGGAAACTCTCCCGCGCGGCCTGACGAATAACAGGATCTTCGACCACCACTTCTGCCACACGGGCAAAGCGCTGGGCAAATGCCGGGACTTTCAGGTCCAGATTGACCAACAGATCCGAATGTTGCCCGCAATCTTCGCCAAGGCCCAGGACAATCAGCCCGTCGGGTTCGCTTTCGGCTAGACCATGGGGCACGAAGCTCTCGCCCTTGAAACTCCACAAGCGCGCATCGAGATCGTCACGCTGGGCCGCATCGCTGCAATGCAGGTAGATCCGGTGCCCCATGCGCCAGGCTTTTTCGGTGAGTTTGCAGGCGAAGTCCAGGCGCGCGGAGGGATCGGCGCTGGGCAGAATATAGAAGTCGACTTTGGTCATTGCGGGTCCTGACGCCCGGCCTGCGTCATCCACGGATGAGGCAGGCCGGGGTCTTCAGTTTCAGGCTTTGGCGCGGTCCAGCAGGTACTGGGTCAGCAGGGGAACCGGGCGGCCAGTGGCGCCCTTGTCCTTGCCGCCGCTGGTCCAGGCAGTCCCGGCGATGTCCAGGTGCGCCCAGTTGTATTGCTTGGTGAAGCGCGACAGGAAGCAGGCAGCGGTGATGGTGCCGGCTTTCGGGCCGCCGATGTTGGCGATGTCGGCGAACGGGCTGTCCAGCTGTTCCTGGTACTCGTCGAACAGCGGCAGTTGCCAGGCGCGATCGTCAGCCTGTTGGCCTGCGCTCAGCAGTTGCCCGATCAGCTCGTCGTTATTGCCCAGCAGGCCTGAGGTGTGAGCCCCCAGCGCGACCACGCAAGCACCGGTCAGGGTGGCGATGTCGATCACTGCCTGTGGCTTGAAGCGCTCGGCGTAGGTCAGGGCATCGCACAGCACCAGACGGCCTTCGGCGTCGGTGTTGAGGATTTCCACGGTCTGCCCGCTCATGGTGGTGACGATGTCGCCCGGACGGGCCGCGCCGCCGCTCGGCATGTTCTCGGCGCAGGCCAGGATGCATACCAGGTTGATCGGCAGTTTCAACTCGAGCACCGCATGCAGGGTGCCGAATACGCTGGCCGAACCGCCCATGTCGTACTTCATCTCGTCCATGCCGGCGCCAGGTTTGAGGCTGATGCCACCGGTGTCGAAGGTGATGCCCTTACCGACCAGCACGTAAGGCTTCTCGGATTTCTTGCCGCCCTGGTAGTGCATGACGATCAGGCGAGGCGGTTGATCGCTGCCCTGGCCAACGGCGTAGAACGCGCCCATGCCCAGGTCTTTGATTTTCTTCTCGTCGTGAATCTCGACTTTCAAGCCTTTGTGCGCCTTGCCGAGGTTTTTCGCCTGTTCGGCGAGGAAGCTCGGGTGGCAGATGTTTGGCGGCAGGTTGCCCAAGTCGCGGGTGAACGCCATGCCATTGGCAATGGCCTGGGCGTGGGTCACGGCGCGTTCGACTTCGGCTTGCGCGGCCTTGATGGTCAGCAGGGTAATTTTCTTCAGGCTGCGTGGTTCGGTTTTCTGGCTCTTGAACTGCTCGAAGAGGTACTCGCCGTCCACCAGGGTTTCAGCCAGCAGGCGGGTCTTGCCGTAGCTGTCGCGGCCCTGGACGATCACTTCGTCCAGCGCCAGTGTCGCGTCGCTGCCACCCAGGCTTTTGAGGGTGTTGAACAGGCCGCTGATGATTTTGCGGAACGGGCGATCACCCAGTTCGGCATCTTTACCGATACCAACCAGCAGCACGCGTTCGGCCTTGAGGTTCGGCAGGCTGTGCAGCAACAGACTCTGACCGACTTTGCCGGCCAGGTCGCCGCGCTTGAGGACTGCGCTGATGGCCCCGCCACTGAGTTCGTCGAGTTGTGTGGCGACCGTGCCGAGCTTGCGGCCTTCGCCGACGGCGACTACCAGAGTGGCGGTCTTCAACGTTTCTGGGCTAACGCTTTTTACAACCAGTTCCATGTCCGGGTCCCTGAATAAATGGTCAAAGTGCGCAGCTCAAAGGGCGTGCGCTTGGCTTATCTATATAAAGCTTGTTGATCAAAGGCGCCGGTACGTGCCAGCGACAAAGCCGCCAGTTTGAACCTCGTCGCCCGAGGCTGACAACCCTCCCATGAGTGAACTTCGCCGCTTTACGCGCCAGCTTGAGCGTGCGCAGTGACAGGCGCACCCAATCACAGGATAATGCGCCATCTTTTTTCGGCGGCTGCGCTTTGCGGCCGGTTCGAATACGTTTGCTTGTTTGGCCGCCTTAGCCTGACAACCCTGGAGTGTCTGGTTTGATCGTCTTCCGTTATCTGTCCCGCGAAGTCCTGTTGACCTTGAGCGCTGTCAGCGCCGTACTGCTAGTCATCATCATGAGCGGACGCTTCATCAAGTACCTGGCGCAGGCTGCATCGGGTGCCCTGGACCCGAGTTCGCTGTTCCTGATCATGGGTTTTCGCCTGCCAGGCTTCCTGCAATTGATTCTACCGTTGGGGCTGTTTCTCGGCATTTTGCTGGCTTACGGCCGGCTGTACCTTGAAAGCGAAATGACCGTGCTTTCGGCCACCGGCATGAGCCAGCAACGTTTACTCGGCATGACCCTGTTCCCGGCTACGCTGGTGGCGCTGATGGTGGCGTGGTTGAGCCTGAGCCTGGCGCCGCAAGGGGCGAACCAGTTCCAGCTGCTGATCAACAAACAGGACGCGCTGACCGAGTTCGATACCCTGGTACCGGGTCGCTTTCAGTCGTTGCGCGATGGCACACGCGTAACCTACACCGAGCAGCTGTCCGATGACCGCGCCAATCTGGGGAGCGTATTCATCTCGCAAAAGAATTTGTCCACCGACAAGAGCAAGGATCGCGGTATCTCCGTACTGGTTGCCCAGAGTGGGCGCCAGGAAATCCAGGAAGACGGTAACCGTTACCTGATCCTCGAGAACGGCTATCGCTATGACGGTAATCCGGGGCATGCCGACTACCGCGCCATCAAGTACGACACCTATGGTGTGCTGCTGCCCAAGCCGGATGTCAGCGACGAAGTGACCGATCGCGATGCGATGCCGACCCGGGATCTGCTGGCCAACGACGACCTGCGTTCGAACACCGAGTTGCAATGGCGGCTTTCCCTGCCGCTGCTGGTCTTTATCGTGACCCTGATGGCGGTGCCCCTTTCGCGGGTCAATCCACGCCAGGGTCGTTTCCTCAAGCTGCTTCCGGCAATTCTTCTTTATATGGCTTATCTGACCATCCTGATCGCCGCCCGTGGCGCCCTGGAAAAAGGCAAGATTCCAGCGGTGCTGGGTTTGTGGTGGGTGCATGCGATCTTCCTGTCCATCGGTCTCGGACTGCTGTACTGGGAGCCCCTGCGCTTGAAACTGGCGAGTCGCCGCAGTGCGCTGGAGATGGCCCGTGGATAAGCTCGATCGCTACATCGGTAGCAGCGTGTTCGTGGCCATTGTCGCGGTACTGGGGATCATTCTCGGTCTGGCGTCATTGTTTGCGTTCATCGACGAGATGGGTGACGTCAGCGATACCTACACCTTGCTCGATGTCTTGAGTTTCGTGTTGCTGACCGCGCCACGGCGGGTCTACGACATGTTGCCGATGGCCGCCTTGATCGGTTGCCTGATCGGTCTGGGCAGCCTGGCCAGTGCCAGCGAATTGACGATCATGCGCGCTGCCGGGGTGTCCATCGGTCGGATCGTCTGGGCGGTGATGAAGCCGATGCTGGTGCTGATGCTGGCGGGTGTGCTGGTCGGCGAATACGTAGCCCCGGCCACGGAAAACATCGCACAGGCCAATCGTTCCCTGGCTCAGGGTGGCGGTGAAGCGCAAAGCGCCAAGCATGGTTTGTGGCACCGTCAGGGCGATGAATTCATTCACGTCAACTCAGTGCAACCCAATGGCCTGCTGTACGGTGTTACCCGTTATCGCTTCGACGATCAGCGCCACATGCTGTCCTCGAGTTTCGCCAAGCGCGCGAAGTTCGATGAGGACCATTGGCAGCTGACCGATGTCACCACCACGCTGTTCCATGATGGCAGTACCGAAGTCGTCACCTTGCCTGAAGAGCGCTGGGAAGTGGCCTTGAGCCCGCAGTTGCTCAGTACCGTGGTGATGGCACCGGAATCGCTGTCGATCAGCGGCCTCTGGGGTTACATTCACTACCTGGCCGACCAGGGCTTGAACAATGGTCGCTACTGGCTGGCATTTTGGGTCAAGGTGTTGCAACCGCTGGTCACTGCCGCGCTGGTGTTGATGGCGATTTCGTTCATTTTCGGTCCGTTGCGCTCGGTGACCCTTGGTCAGCGGGTGTTCACCGGTGTGCTGGTGGGCTTCACCTTCCGCATTGCCCAGGATCTGCTGGGACCGTCGAGCCTGGTGTTCGGATTCTCGCCGCTTTTTGCGGTGTTGGTGCCCGCCGGCATCTGCGCCCTGGCCGGGATCTGGCTGTTGCGACGAGCCGGTTGACAGCGGGTTCGCCCTGCATTGGCTGGAGAAAAACGCCTCTGTCGAAAGACCGGGGCGTTTTTGCAATCACCGCCGCCCACCGGCAAACGTGACGCTGGCACCCTGGATCAGGTACAATTCCCGGCTATTTTTCGGCGGGCTATGCCTGCAGCCTTTTTGAGTGTTGATCCGTGAGTGATTTGAGTCATATCCGCAATTTCTCCATCATCGCCCATATTGACCATGGCAAGTCGACGCTGGCTGATCGCTTCATCCAGATGTGCGGCGGCTTGGCCGAGCGCGAAATGGAAGCCCAGGTACTGGACTCCATGGACCTCGAGCGTGAGCGCGGGATCACCATCAAGGCCCATAGCGTTACCCTGTATTACACCGCCCGCGATGGCATCAAGTACCAGCTGAACTTCATTGACACCCCGGGCCATGTCGACTTCACCTATGAAGTCAGCCGGTCGCTGGCGGCCTGTGAAGGTGCGTTGCTGGTGGTCGATGCCGGTCAGGGCGTTGAAGCGCAATCGGTTGCCAACTGCTACACGGCGATCGAGCAGGGCCTGGAAGTCATGCCGGTCCTGAACAAGATCGACCTGCCACAGGCCGATCCGGACCGCGTCAAAGAAGAAATCGAAAAAATCATCGGCATCGATGCCACCGATGCGGTCGAGTGCAGCGCCAAGACTGGCCTGGGCGTCGACGAAGTGCTTGAACGTCTGGTTCACACCATTCCTGCGCCGACCGGCAACTACGAAGATCCGCTGCAAGCGTTGATCATCGATTCCTGGTTCGACAACTACCTGGGCGTTGTTTCCCTGGTACGTGTGCGCCACGGCCGTGTGAGGAAGGGCGACAAGATCCTGGTCAAGTCCACCGGCAAGATCCACCTGGTGGACAGCGTCGGTGTATTCAACCCGAAACACTCCGCTACCGTTGACCTGAAAGCCGGTGAAGTGGGCTTCATCATTGCCGGTATCAAGGACATTCACGGCGCGCCGGTGGGTGACACCCTGACCTTGAGCTCCACGCCGGATGTCGACGTGCTGCCAGGCTTCAAGCGCATTCAGCCGCAGGTCTACGCCGGTCTGTTCCCGGTCAGCTCCGACGACTTCGAAGATTTCCGTGAAGCCCTGCAAAAGCTCACGCTCAACGACTCGTCCCTGCAATACACCCCGGAAAGCTCCGACGCCCTGGGCTTCGGTTTCCGTTGCGGGTTCCTCGGCATGCTGCACATGGAAATCATCCAGGAGCGCCTGGAGCGCGAGTACGACCTGGACCTGATCACCACGGCGCCGACGGTTATTTTCGAGCTGTTGCTGAAAACCGGTGAAACGATTTACGTCGACAACCCGTCGAAGCTTCCTGATCTGTCGTCGATCGAAGACATGCGCGAACCGATCGTGCGGGCCAATATTCTTGTGCCGCAAGAGCACCTGGGCAACGTCATTACCCTGTGTATCGAAAAGCGTGGCATACAGCACGACATGCTGTTCCTCGGTACCCAGGTCCAGGTGACCTACGATCTGCCGATGAACGAAGTGGTCCTGGACTTCTTCGACCGTCTGAAGTCCACCAGCCGCGGCTATGCTTCGCTGGATTACCATTTCGATCGTTATCAATCGGCTAATCTGGTGAAGCTGGATGTGTTGATCAACGGTGACAAAGTCGACGCCCTGGCGCTGATCGTGCACAAGGACAATGCGCACTACAAAGGTCGTCAGTTGACCGAGAAGATGAAAGAACTGATTCCGCGGCAGATGTTCGACGTTGCAATCCAGGCCGCCATTGGCGGGCAGATTATTGCGCGGACCTCCGTCAAGGCGCTCAGAAAGAACGTATTGGCCAAATGCTACGGCGGTGACGTTAGCCGTAAGCGCAAGCTGTTGGAAAAGCAGAAGGCCGGTAAAAAACGCATGAAGCAAGTCGGTAACGTGGAAATTCCACAAGAAGCCTTCCTTGCAGTGCTCAGGTTGGATAGTTAGGTCCTATGTCACTAAATTTCCCGCTGTTGCTGGTCATCGCCGTGTTCGTCTGCGGCCTGTTGGCGTTGCTCGATCTGGTTTTCCTGGCGCCGCGTCGGCGTGCCGCCATTGCCTCCTATCAGGGCAGCGTCAGCCAGCCTGATGGGGTGGTGGTCGAGAAACTGAACAAAGAGCCGCTGCTGGTCGAATACGGCAAGTCGTTCTTCCCGGTGTTGTTCATCGTGTTGGTGCTGCGTTCGTTCCTGGTGGAACCGTTCCAGATTCCTTCCGGTTCGATGAAGCCGACCCTGGACGTTGGCGACTTCATTCTGGTGAACAAGTTTTCTTACGGGATCCGCCTGCCGGTGCTCGACAAGAAAGTCATCGAAGTCGGTGATCCGCAGCGTGGCGATGTGATGGTGTTCCGTTATCCAAGCGACCCGAACGTCAACTACATCAAGCGTGTGGTCGGCCTGCCGGGTGACCAGATTCGCTATACCAGCGACAAGCGGCTGTTCGTCAACGGCCAGTCGGTCGCTGAACTGATGGTCGGTTCCGAGCCGGGTACACTGGGCAGTGCCGAGCTCTACAAGGAAAAACTCGGCGCTGCCGAGCACCTGATCCGCAAGGAAATGAGCCGCTACCGTTCGCCGCCGGACCGCCAGTGGGTCGTGCCCGCCGGGCATTACTTCATGATGGGCGACAACCGCGACAACTCGAACGACAGTCGTTACTGGGATGACCCAAGTATTCCCAAGGATCTGCTAGGCATGGTTCCCGACAAGAACATCGTCGGCAAGGCCTTCGCGGTCTGGATGAGCTGGCCCGAACCAAAACTCAGTCACCTGCCGAATTTCTCGCGGGTTGGCCTGATCAAGTAATCACACGCGGCGCTGTTGAACACAGCGCCGAATGCTTTTCTGGGTCTTGTAGAATGCTTCACGGCAGCGGCTTTCACCGCGGTCGATGAGCTTTGCAGGGATATCACCAAAAGCATGCAGTCAACGATATTCAGGATGTGGATTTGAACACAGCGTTAATTGTCGAGGGCCGTTGGTGCCTCGCCCCTATGGTGGTGAAATTCGACCACGAACTCAGCGTGGGTAAACCGTGAGCGTCTCTTTAAGCCGTCTCGAGCGTCAGCTCGGCTATACCTTCAAAGACCAGGAACTGATGATCCTGGCCCTGACTCACCGCAGTTTTGCCGGGCGCAACAATGAGCGCCTGGAATTCCTCGGTGATGCCATCCTCAACTTCGTCGCCGGTGAAGCCTTGTTCGATCGCTTCCCGCTCGCTCGCGAAGGCCAGCTGTCGCGTTTGCGTGCACGGCTGGTGAAAGGTGAAACCCTGGCCGTACTGGCTCGCGGTTTCGATCTGGGCGAGTACCTGCGCCTGGGTTCCGGCGAGTTGAAGAGCGGCGGTTTTCGTCGTGAATCGATCCTCGCGGATGCCCTGGAAGCCTTGATCGGCGCCATCTACCTCGATGCGGGCATGGACATGGCGCGTGAGCGCGTGCTGGCCTGGCTGGCGTCCGAGTTCGAAGGCCTGACGCTGGTCGACACCAACAAAGATCCAAAGACCCGACTGCAAGAATTCCTGCAGTCGCGTGCCTGCGACCTGCCGCGTTACGAAGTGGTGGATATCCAGGGTGAGCCGCATTGCCGGACGTTCTTCGTCGAATGCGAAATCACCTTACTGAATGAAAAAAGCCGAGGTCAGGGTGTGAGTCGTCGTATTGCCGAACAGGTAGCGGCCGCTGCAGCACTGATTGCCCTGGGCGTGGAGAATGGCCATGACTGATTCAACTGCAACTCGCTGTGGCTATGTCGCCATCGTCGGCCGCCCCAACGTGGGCAAGTCCACGCTGCTGAACCATATTCTCGGGCAAAAACTGGCGATCACTTCGCGCAAGCCGCAGACCACCCGCCACAACATGCTCGGGATCAAGACCGAAGGCACCGTTCAGGCGGTCTACGTCGACACCCCCGGCATGCACAAGGGTGGCGAGAAAGCGTTGAACCGTTACATGAACAAAACCGCTTCGGCGGCGTTGAAAGATGTCGACGTGGTGATCTTCGTGGTTGACCGCACCCGCTGGACCGACGAAGACCAGATGGTTCTCGAGCGCGTTCAGTATGTACAGGGCCCGGTAATCGTGGCATTGAACAAGACCGATCGCATCGAAGACAAAGCTGAATTGATGCCGCACTTGAGCTGGTTGCAAGAGCAGTTGCCGAACGCGCAGATCATGCCGATTTCGGCACAGCACGGTCACAACCTCGAAGCGCTGGAGCGGGTGATCGCCGGGCATTTGCCGGAAAACGAGCACTTCTTCCCGGAAGACCAGATCACTGACCGCAGCAGCCGTTTCCTCGCCGCGGAACTGGTGCGGGAAAAAATCATGCGCCAGATGGGCGCTGAACTGCCGTACCAGATCACTGTGGAAATCGAAGAGTTCAAGCAGCAGGGCAAGACCCTGCATATCCATGCGCTGATTCTCGTCGAACGTGATGGCCAGAAGAAAATCATCATTGGCGACAAGGGCGAGCGGATCAAGCGCATCGGCACCGAGGCGCGCAAGGATATGGAGTTGTTGTTCGACTCCAAAATCATGCTCAACCTGTGGGTCAAGGTCAAAGGCGGCTGGTCCGACGACGAACGCGCCCTGCGTTCGCTGGGTTATGGCGACCTGTAATCGCTTAGTCTGGATGCATTCATCACCACTGTGGGAGCGAGCTTGCTGTGGCGAGGGGGCTTGCCCCCGCTCGGCTGCGAAGCAGTCGTAAAACCATCCCGCGCGTTCTACTTGATATAACGCGGTGGCTGGTTTTGGGGCCGCTTCGCGCCCCAGCGCGGGCAAGCCCGCTCGCCACAAAAACCCGATCGCCAGGGTAATCCCTCTTCAGAGATATCCAGATCTCATGTCCCCAACCCCACCCATCGCCCAACCCGCCTACGTGTTGCACAGTCGGGCCTATCGCGAAAACAGCGCGCTGGTGGACTTCCTTACGCCTCAAGGGCGGCTGCGGGCGGTATTGCGCAGCGCGCGGGGCAAGGCCGGGACTCTGGCGCGGCCGTTCGTTGCGCTGGAAGTCGAGTTTCGTGGTCGCGGCGAGCTGAAAAATGTCGGGCGGATGGAAAGCGCTGGCGTTTCCAATTGGCTCAACGGAGAGGCGCTGTTCAGCGGCCTCTATCTGAACGAACTATTGATTCGCCTGTTGCCCGCCGAAGATCCGCACCCGGCGGTATTCGATCACTACGCCGCGACTCTGCTGGCCCTGGCCGAAGGCCGTCCGCTCGAGCCGTTGCTGCGGGCGTTCGAATGGCGACTGCTGGATGACCTCGGTTACGGCTTCGCGCTAGAGACCGACATCCATGGCGATCCCATCGCGGCGGACGGCCTGTACCGTCTCCTGGTCGACGCCGGACTTGAGCGGGTCTACTTGCTGCAGCCGGGCCTGTTCAATGGCACCGAGTTGCTGGCCATGGCTGAGGCCGACTGGACGGCTCCCGGCGCGCTCTCCGCCGCCAAGCGTCTGATGCGCCAGGCGTTGGCCGTGCACCTCGGTGGCCGGCCATTGGTCAGTCGCGAGTTGTTTCGAAAGCCTTAGTGACCCCATGTCCGGTCTCGGAAATACGTTCGAGTTTTGACGAGTGGATCTCGAAGTCAGTCAAGGCGCCGCGACGAGTCATAGCCCGCTATGGCGAGGAGCGGCAACGCAGCATAGCTGCGAGAGACGCCGTCAAAAGCGAACAGTTATTTTCGTGACCGGACACTATATGCTGTGCACCGAATCTTCAACTCTTCAGGAGAGTTTCTGTGACCACCAGCAATCGCATTCTTCTTGGCGTCAACATCGACCACGTAGCCACTCTGCGTCAGGCCCGGGGCACTCGTTACCCTGATCCGGTCAAGGCCGCGCTGGATGCGGAAGAGGCGGGCGCTGATGGCATCACGGTGCATTTGCGTGAAGACCGCCGGCACATCCAGGAGCGTGATGTGCTGCTGCTCAAGGACGTGCTGCAAACCCGCATGAACTTCGAAATGGGCGTCACCGAAGAAATGATGGTGTTCGCCGAGCGCATCCGCCCGGCGCATATCTGCCTGGTTCCGGAAACCCGTCAGGAACTGACCACCGAAGGCGGTCTCGACGTCGCCGGGCAGGAAGCGCGGATCAAGGCTGCGGTAGAGCGCCTGAGCAAAATCGGCTGTGAGGTTTCGCTGTTCATCGATGCCGATGAGCGGCAGATCGAAGCGTCAAGAAGGGTCGGCGCGCCGGCGATTGAACTGCATACCGGCCGTTATGCCGATGCCCAGACCCCGAGCGAAGTCGCCGAAGAGTTGCAGCGGGTGGCGGATGGCGTGGCCTTTGGTCTGGCCCAGGGCCTGATCGTCAATGCCGGCCATGGTCTGCATTACCACAACGTCGAAGCGGTTGCCGCGATCAAAGGCATCAATGAACTGAACATCGGCCACGCGCTGGTGGCCCATGCGCTGTTCGTCGGCTTCAAGTCGGCGGTGGCGGAGATGAAGGCGCTGATTCTGGCGGCTGCGGCAAAAGCCTAAGATCAAAAGATCGCAGGCTTCGCCAGCTTCTACGCCGACCGAGTGCGCCCGTAAAATTGTGGGTGTATGCAAATCCTGTAGGAGCTGCCGCAGGCTGCGATCTTTTGCAGGCGCCACGATTTAAAGCGGCGGGGTTTCCTGATTCGGCTTGGTCTTGTCCACGCCAGGTACATGCAGGCTGCCCTCGGCCACCTGATTGCCTTCCAGCTGCGGTTGAGTGACCCAGGTCAGGATGTCGTAGTAACGGCGGATGTTGGCGACAAAGTGCACCGGCTCGCCGCCACGGGCATAACCATAACGGGTCTTGCTGTACCACTGCTTCTGCGACAGGCGCGGCAGCATCTTTTTCACGTCGAGCCACTTGTTCGGATTAAGGCCTTCTTTCTTGGCCAGAAGACGGGCGTCATCGAGGTGGCCGCCGCCGATGTTGTAGGCTGCCAGGGCAAACCAGGTGCGATCCGGTTCCGCGATCTTGTCGTCCAGCTGATCCTTTATGTAAGCCAGGTACTTGGCGCCACCCTTGATGCTCTGCCGGGCGTCCAGGCGGTTGGCCACGCCCATGGCCTGGGCAGTGTTCTGAGTCAGCATCATCAAGCCGCGAACACCGGTCTTGGAGGTGACGGTGGCTTGCCATAACGACTCCTGGTAGCCGATGGCAGCCAGCAGGCGCCAGTCGACTTGTTCTTCCTTGGCCGAGGTCTTGAAGTGCTTCTCGTACTTGGGCAGGCGTTGCTGCAAATGCTGGGCGAAGGTGTAGGCGCCGACATAGCCGAGTACGTCCACGTGCCCGTAATAGCGGTCTTTCAAGCGTTGCAAGGTGTCGTTCTTCTGCACCTTGTCGAGGAACTCATTGATCTCGTTGAGCAGGCTGTTGTCTTCGCCGGCAGCCACGGCCCAACTCTGTTTGTTGGCCTCGCCCAGGTCGAAGGCGACCCGCACATTGGGGAAGTAGACCTGGTTCATCGCCAGTTCGTTGGAATCGACCAGGGTCAGGTCAATCTGACCTTCATCGACCATGCGCAGCAGGTCGACCACTTCAACCTCGTCGGACTCTTCGTATTGAATGCCAGGATATTTCAGTTTCAGCGCCGCCAACTGCTCGGCGTGGGTGCTGCCCTTGAGCACCATGATCTGCTTGCCCACCAGGGCGGCCGGGCTCGTCGGACGGGACTGGCCGTTGCGGTAGATGATTTGTGGAGTGACTTCCAGGTAGGTATGGGAAAACCTGACCTGTTGCTTGCGTTTCTCGCTGCTGACCAGACCGGCAGCAGCCAGCACCGGGCCGTTGGGTTTGCCTAACTGACCGTAAAGGTCGTCAAGGTTGTCGGCGGTTTCGATTTTCAGTTCCACCCCCAGATCGTCGGCGAAACGTTTCACCAGCTCGTATTCGAAGCCGGTTTCGCCATTGCGATCCTGGAAGTAGGTGGCGGGACTGTTACGGGTGACCACCCGCAGTACGCCGTCCTCCTTTACGCGCTCGAGTGTGCTGGGTTTATCAACACAGGCACCAAGCATCAGGAAGAGTCCGGTTGCGATGAGCCATTTGGCACAGCGCGGACGGAAAGCCATTTGGGAAAACATTTGCGCAGTATACGCAAAGGACCACGAGCGCCATATCTCGACAGCGAAGAGCAGGTCTGCTAGCGACTGGAAAACCCGGCTGAAAGCCTCAAGAACAGGCCTTTGAGCATCAAGGTGACGGTGAAAATAACCGGTGGCAGCGGCGTTGATGTCCAGCGGTTACAGGTCCCGGACCACCGGCCGACGTTCGGCCGAAGCCTGGCGCACCGTTTCGGGTGCTGTCGCGGGCGGTTTAGGCTAGAATGCACGGCCTCAAAGCACACCCCTTCCCGAGGCTGTCCCGAAGATGTTGATCCTGCGCGGCGCTCCTGCCCTTTCTGCCTTTCGCCACAGCAAACTCCTTGAGCAACTGAGCCAGAAGGTTCCGGCTGTCAGTGGCTTGTATGCTGAATTCGCTCACTTCGCCGAAGTTAATGGCGACCTGGCCGGCGACGAACAGCAGGTGCTGGCGCGCCTTCTGAAGTACGGTCCAAGCGTACCGGTCCAGGAGCCGACTGGCCGCCTGTTCCTGGTATTGCCACGGTTCGGCACCATTTCGCCCTGGTCGAGCAAGGCCAGCGATATCGCTCGCAACTGTGGCCTGGCGAAAATCCAGCGCCTGGAGCGCGGTATTGCCTTCTATGTAACGGGTGAATTCAGCGATGCTGAAGCCGAGCTGATCGCCAGTGGCCTGCATGACCGCATGACCCAACTGGTGCTGGGCAGCCTGGAACAGGCTGCCGGCCTGTTCAGCCACGCAGAGCCCAAGCCGCTGACTGCGATCGACGTGCTGGGTGGCGGCCGCGCCGCGCTGGAAAAAGCCAACACCGAGCTGGGCCTGGCCCTGGCCGAAGACGAGATCGACTACCTGGTCAACGCCTTCATCGGCTTGAAGCGCAACCCCCACGACATCGAACTGATGATGTTCGCCCAGGCGAACTCCGAGCACTGCCGTCACAAGATCTTCAACGCCAGTTGGGATATCGACGGTCAGAGCCAGGAAAAAAGCCTGTTCGGCATGATCAAGAACACCTACGTGATGCACAGCGAGGGCGTTCTGTCGGCTTATAAGGACAACGCTTCGGTGATCGTCGGCAACGTCGCCGGCCGGTTCTTCCCGGACCCTGAAACCCGCCAGTACGGCGCGGTGCAGGAACCGGTGCACATCCTGATGAAAGTCGAAACTCACAACCACCCGACCGCGATTGCCCCGTTCCCGGGTGCATCCACTGGTAGTGGCGGCGAGATTCGTGACGAAGGCGCTACCGGTCGCGGCGCCAAGCCGAAGGCTGGCCTGACCGGTTTCACCGTTTCCAACCTGCAAATCCCTGGCTTCGAACAGCCTTGGGAAGTGCCGTACGGCAAGCCGGAACGCATCGTTACGGCGCTGGACATCATGATTGAAGGCCCTCTGGGTGGCGCTGCGTTCAACAACGAATTCGGTCGTCCGGCCCTGACCGGTTATTTCCGTACCTTCGAACAATCGATCACCACCCCGCGTGGCGACGAAGTTCGCGGTTACCACAAGCCGATCATGCTGGCTGGCGGTATGGGTAACATCCGCGCCGAACACGTGCAGAAAGGCGAGATCACCGTTGGCTCCAAGCTGATCGTGCTCGGCGGCCCGGCGATGCTGATCGGCCTGGGCGGCGGCGCGGCTTCCTCCATGGCCACCGGCACCAGCTCGGCAGACCTGGACTTCGCTTCCGTGCAGCGCGAAAACCCTGAGATGGAGCGTCGCTGCCAGGAAGTCATCGACCGTTGCTGGCAGTTGGGTGAACACAACCCGATCAGCTTCATCCACGACGTGGGTGCGGGCGGTCTGTCCAACGCCTTCCCGGAACTGGTCAACGATGGCAACCGCGGTGGCCGCTTCGAACTGCGCAACATTCCAAACGACGAGCCGGGCATGGCCCCGCACGAAATCTGGAGTAACGAATCCCAGGAACGCTACGTTCTGGCCGTGGGACCTGCGGACTTCGAACGCTTCCAGGCGATCTGCGAACGTGAGCGTTGCCCATTCGCGGTCGTCGGCGAAGCCACTGCCGAGCCGCAATTGACTGTTACCGATAGCCACTTCGGCAACAACCCGGTGGACATGCCGCTGGAAGTGCTGCTGGGCAAAGCCCCGCGCATGCACCGTTCGGCGGTTCGCGAAAACGAACTGGGCGACGATTTCGATCCGTCGACGCTTGAGATTGCAGACTGCGTCGAGCGCGTTCTGCATCACCCGGCCGTGGCCAGCAAAAGCTTCCTGATCACCATCGGCGACCGGACCATCACCGGTCTGGTAGCACGCGACCAGATGGTCGGCCCGTGGCAGGTTCCGGTAGCCGACGTTGCCGTCACCGCTACCAGCTTCGACGTCTACACCGGTGAAGCCATGGCCATGGGCGAGCGCACTCCGCTGGCCCTGCTGGACGCTCCGGCTTCCGGCCGCATGGCCATCGGCGAAACCCTGACCAACATCGCGGCTTCGCGCATTGCCAAAATCTCCGACATCAAGCTGTCGGCCAACTGGATGTCCGCTGCCGGTCACCCAGGTGAAGACGCGCGTCTGTACGACACCGTGAAAGCGGTTGGCATGGAGTTGTGCCCTGATCTGGGCATCACCATTCCAGTGGGCAAGGACTCGATGTCCATGGCTACCCGCTGGAACGATGAGGGCGTCGACAAGAGCGTGACTTCACCGCTGTCCCTGATCGTGACCGGTTTCGCGCCAGTGACTGACATCCGTCAGACCCTGACCCCGGAACTGCGCATGGACAAGGGCACCACCGATCTGATCCTGATCGATCTGGGCCGTGGCCAGAACCGCATGGGCGCCTCGATCCTGGCCCAGGTTCACGGCAAGCTCGGCTCGCAAGCGCCGGACGTTGACGACGCCGAAGATCTGAAAGCCTTCTTTGCGGTGATCCAGGGCCTTAACGCCGACGGTCATCTGCTGGCTTACCACGACCGTTCCGACGGTGGTCTGCTGACCAGCACTGTGGAAATGGCCTTCGCCGGCCATTGCGGTCTGGCCCTGAACCTCGACGGTCTGGCGGAAACATCCGCGGACATCGCCGCGATTCTGTTCAACGAAGAGCTCGGTGCGGTGATCCAGGTTCGCCAGGACGCCACCCCGGACATCCTCGCGCAGTTCAGCGCTGCCGGCCTGGGCGACTGTGTATCGGTGATCGGTCAGCCGCTCAACAACGGCGAAATCAGCATCACCTTCAACGGCGAAACCGTCTTTGAAGGCCAGCGTCGTCTGCTGCAACGTCAGTGGGCCGAAACCAGCTACCAGATCCAGCGTCTGCGTGACAACGTCGAGTGTGCCGAGCAAGAGTTCGACGTGCTGCTGGAAGAAGACAACCCGGGGCTAAGCGTCAAGCTTAGCTACGACGTCAATCAGGACGTCGCCGCACCCTACATCAAGAAAGGCATTCGTCCTCAGGTGGCGGTACTGCGTGAGCAGGGCGTCAACGGTCAGGTGGAAATGGCCGCGGCGTTCGACCGTGCCGGCTTCAACGCAATCGACGTGCACATGAGCGATATCCTCGCGGGGCGTGTCGACCTGAACGAGTTCAAAGGTCTGGTGGCTTGCGGCGGTTTCTCTTACGGCGACGTTCTCGGCGCCGGTGAGGGCTGGGCCAAGTCGGCGCTGTTCAACAGCCGCGCGCGTGATGCCTTCCAGGGCTTCTTCGAGCGTAACGACAGCTTCACCCTCGGTGTGTGCAACGGTTGCCAGATGATGTCCAACCTGCACGAACTGATTCCGGGCAGCGAGTTCTGGCCGCATTTCGTGCGTAACCGTTCCGAGCAGTTCGAAGCTCGAGTGGCGATGGTTCAGGTGCAGGAGTCGAACTCGATCTTCCTGCAGGGCATGGCCGGTTCGCGTATGCCGATCGCCATCGCCCACGGTGAAGGCCATGCTGAATTCGCAAGCGAAGAGGCACTGCTCGAAGCTGACCTGTCCGGTTGCGTGGCGATGCGTTTCGTCGACAACCACGGCAAGGTCACCGAAACCTACCCGGCCAACCCGAACGGCTCGCCACGCGGGATCACCGGGCTGACCAGTCGTGACGGTCGTGTGACCATCATGATGCCGCACCCTGAGCGGGTGTTCCGCGCTGTGCAGAACTCCTGGCGCTCGGAAGACTGGAACGAAGACGCGCCATGGATGCGCATGTTCCGTAATGCTCGCGTGTGGGTTAACTAAAGGCGGCCATGTACAAGCTCAGCTTTTTTGTTCCCGCGAGCCATGTCGACGTGGTCAAAAGCGCCGTATTCGCCGCCGGTGGCGGGCGGATCGGCGCTTACGACCAGTGCTCATGGCAGGTGCTGGGCCAGGGCCAGTTTCGCCCGCTGGACGGCAGCCAGCCGTTTCTCGGGCAGACCGGAGTGGTCGAGCAGGTGGAAGAGTGGAAGGTTGAGCTGGTGGTGGCCGACGAGTTGATCCGCTCGGTGGTGATGGTGCTCAAGCAGAGCCATCCCTACGAGACGCCGGCTTACGAGGTATTGCGGTTGGAAGATTTCTGATCTTCCTCGCCGCAGAAATAAAAAACCCGCTGATTGTTCAGCGGGTTTTTTATTGGGCAGGATTTAATGGATGTGCACCGATTCCACTGTAGGAGCTGCCGATAGGCCGCGATCTTTTGATTTTTTTGATTACGGTCGAATTTCGATCATGGTGCCGTCCGGGACCAGGTTCCAGACTTCGCGCATGTCGATATTGCGCATGGCGATGCAGCCGTCGGTCCAGTCCAGGGTATGGAAGAGGTACTCGGGGTTGTCCTCGGAATCGGGAGTGCCGTGGATCATGATCATTCCGCCTGGCTCCACCCCTTCACGGCGCGCACGGGCCGAGTCGCTGATATTCGGATAGGAAATGTGCATGGACAGGTTGAAACGGTCGCTGGTCTTGCGCCAGTCCACCCAATAGAAGCCTTCCGGAGTGCGCTTGTCGCCTTCCATGAGCTTCGGTCCCCTGGGTTGCCTGCCCAGGGAGATGCGATAGGACTTGAAGGGCTTGCCGTCGTTGATCAGTTGCAGTTGATGGGCCGATTTGATGATCAGCACTTTTTCGATGAGTCTGACGTCCAGGGGATCCGCCGTGGAGGCCTGGGATACCGCAATGAAAGACAGGCAGAAGAGGGCAAGCAACCAGCGCATTGAAACGATATCCCTAAGAGTACGAGGTGCCGCGTACGTTTTTTGTTTATGTGATCGCAGGTTGAGCGAGTGGTGGAATCGACTCGGACCGGACAGGGTAAACCTCTGTCTTGCGGTCCGCGTAGTAGCATTCTAATGTACGCCCGACCGTGCGGAAAGCCAGCTCGGACCAAGGGATGTCGGCTTCTTCGAAAAGCTGTACTTCCAGGCTCTCGGGGCCCGCGGCAAAGTCCAGGTCCGCCAGCTCTGCGCGATAGAACACATGCACCTGGCTGATATGCGGTACGTCGATCAGGGTGTAGATGCTCAGGTTGCGCACCCGCGCGCAGGCTTCCTCGAAGGTCTCGCGGATCGCTGCCTGCTCCACGGTTTCACCGTTCTCCATGAAGCCCGCCGGCAAGGTCCAGTAGCCGCGTCGCGGTTCGATGGCGCGGCGACAGAGCAGCACCTGAGTGCCCCAGATCGGCAGACAGCCGGCAACGATATTGGGGTTCTGGTAGTGGATGGTCTGGCAGTGATCGCAGACAAAACGCAGGCGTGAATCGCCTTCGGGAATGCGTTGGGTGACCGGGTTGCCGCAGTGGCTGCAGAATTTCATGCTGGGTTTCCGTAGAGGCTGCGCCTATCTTCGCGTGGGAGGCCGTTGACGGCAAGTTGTCGTTAAGCGACATACCATTGATCGGGGGTTGGGCGAGGGATTTCTTTGGTGCATGATGCAAGGTAGCCAACAGATCGAGATGACTCATGCTGGACGAGCTGCTTCATCGTGTAAGCAACCACACCCCGCGAACGCTGGAAACTGACCGTCGTTTTCCGGAAGCCGCGGTGTTGGTGCCGATCACTCGCAGTGACGAGCCTGAGCTGGTCCTGACCCTGCGTGCCAGCGGGCTTTCGACCCATGGTGGCGAGGTGGCTTTCCCGGGTGGACGGCGCGACCCGGAAGACCCCGACCTGATCTTCACCGCATTGCGCGAAGCCGAAGAAGAAATCGGTCTGCCGCCGGGGCTGGTGGAAGTGATCGGGCCGCTCAGTCCGCTGATTTCATTGCACGGCATCAAGGTCACGCCTTATGTTGGAGTGATTCCCGATTACGTCGAGTACCTGGCCAATGACGCCGAAATTGCCGCAGTGTTCAGCGTACCCCTGGAGTTTTTCCGTCAGGACCCGCGCGAACATACCCACAGGATCGACTACGAGGGCCGAAGTTGGTATGTCCCCAGCTACCGTTTTGGTGAGTACAAGATCTGGGGCCTGACGGCGATCATGATCGTCGAATTGATCAACCTGCTCTATGACGCGAAAATCAGCCTGCACCACCCGCCGAAAACCTTTATCGATATTTGAAGCCATTGCTCGTATGGCATGATCCGCGGCACCCTGAGCTTTGAGGATAACTAGATGAAATACCGCCTGGGCGACTCCCGAGTCGAGACCCATCCGCAGAGTTGGGTCGCACCCAACGCCACGCTGGTGGGCAAGGTCAAACTGGAAGAGGGCGCCAACGTCTGGTTCAACGCCGTGCTGCGCGGTGACAATGAGCTGATCCTGATTGGCAAGAACAGTAACGTGCAGGATGGCACCGTCATGCACACCGACATGGGCTACCCGCTGACCATCGGCACCGGCGTGACCATCGGCCATAACGCCATGCTGCATGGCTGCACCGTCGGCGATTACAGCCTGATCGGCATCAATGCGGTGATCCTCAACGGGGCGAAAATCGGCAAGAATTGCATCATCGGCGCCAACTCGCTGATCGGCGAAGGCAAGGAAATCCCCGATGGTTCGCTGGTGATGGGCTCGCCGGGCAAGGTGGTGCGCGAGCTGACCGAAGCCCAGAAGAAAATGCTCGAAGCCAGCGCTGCGCACTATGTGCACAACTCCCAGCGTTATGCCCGGGATCTGGTTGAGCAGGAACAATGAACACGACCGAAAGACCTGTCGCCTCGCCGTGCGTGAACATTTGCGCATTGGATGAAGACGACATTTGCACTGGGTGTCAGCGGACCGTCGATGAAATCACCCGCTGGAGCCGGATGGACAATGATGAGCGCCGCAAGGTGCTGGGGTTGTGTCATGAGCGGGCGAAGTCGAGTGGGCTGGTGTGGATGATCGGGGCTAAGCCGAATATCTGAACATTGCGCGCTTTTGTGGCGAGGGGGCTTGTCGGAACGCCGCATCGCCCCGTTCGGTCGCGAAGCGGCCGCAAACCAGAGAATGCAATCTACCGATAAAGCGCGGTGGCAGATTTTAGGACTGCTGCGCAGCCCAGCGGGGGCAAGCCCCCTCGCCACAGTGACTCTCTTGGCTGCGCAAGATCCCGCTGTCAGGCTGAAGCCAAACCGCCCGGTTCATGTAAAATGCCGCGCTTTCTCCCCATGGGAAGCGCGCCTGGCGTAGCTACCCTCGATGATCCGCTCCTTTGAGGACCTGAGATGACCCGTATCGGAACTCCATTGTCGCCAACCGCGACCCGCGTTTTGCTGTGTGGCTGCGGTGAGTTGGGCAAGGAAGTGGTAATCGAGCTGCAACGCCTGGGCGTTGAAGTGATCGCCGTGGATCGCTACGCCAATGCACCGGCCATGCAAGTGGCCCATCGCAGCCATGTGGTCAACATGCTCGACGGTGCGGCGCTGCGTGCGGTGATCGAGGCCGAGAAGCCGCACTTTATCGTGCCGGAAATCGAAGCCATCGCTACCGCTACCCTGGTGGAGCTGGAGGCCGAAGGTTTTACCGTGATTCCGACCGCCCGTGCCGCGCAGCTGACCATGAACCGCGAAGGTATCCGGCGTCTGGCCGCTGAAGAGCTGGACCTGCCGACCTCGCCGTATCACTTCGCCGACACCGTCGAAGACTACCGCAAGGCGATCGAGGACCTGGGCTTCCCCTGCGTGGTCAAGCCGGTGATGAGTTCCTCGGGTAAAGGTCAGAGCCTGCTGCGCAGCGTCGATGACGTGCAGAAGGCCTGGGACTATGCGCAGGAAGGCGGTCGTGCCGGCAAGGGTCGGGTGATCATCGAAGGGTTTATCGATTTCGATTATGAAATCACTCTGCTGACTGTGCGCCACATCGGCGGCACGACTTTCTGCGCACCGGTCGGCCACCGTCAGGAAAAGGGCGATTATCAGGAATCCTGGCAGCCACAAGCCATGAGCCCGATTGCCTTGGCGGAATCCGAGCGAGTTGCCAAAGCGGTAACTGAAGCCTTGGGTGGCCGAGGTCTGTTCGGCGTCGAGTTGTTCATCAAGGGTGATCAGGTGTGGTTCAGCGAAGTTTCGCCACGTCCCCATGACACCGGCCTAGTGACCCTGATTTCTCAGGACCTGTCGCAGTTCGCCCTGCATGCGCGGGCGATCCTGGGGTTGCCGATTCCATTGATTCGTCAATTCGGCCCATCGGCTTCGGCGGTGATTCTGGTGGAAGGGCAGTCGACCCAGACCGCTTTCGCCAACCTGGGTGCCGCATTGAGCGAGCCGGACACGGCGTTGCGTCTGTTCGGCAAGCCAGAGGTGAATGGCCAGCGCCGGATGGGGGTTGCGTTGGCTCGCGATGAATCTATCGAAGCCGCTCGTGCAAAAGCGACCCGTGCCTCTCAGGCTGTCGTAGTAGAGCTGTAAGCCGGGGCGCGGCTATCGCGAGCAGGCTCGCTCCCACATTGGACCGCATTCCTTCTGACAGAACGCGGCCCCTGTGGGAGCGAGCCTGCTCGCGATGACGGTCTATCAGGCGACTCGATTCAAATCGTTATCTCTGGTCTCTTTCAAACACAGCACAGCAATCAAGCTGAGTACCGCTGCACCCGAAACATACCCGCCGACATAATTCAAACCACCCATCGCCACCAGCTTCTGCGCAAAGAACGGTGCCGCCGAGGCCCCGACAATGCCGCCCAGGTTGTAGGCTGCCGATGCGCCGGTATAGCGTACGTGAGTTGGAAACAGCTCTGGCAGCAGCGCCCCCATTGGCGCAAAAGTTACCCCCATCAGAAACAGTTCGATGCACAGGAACAGCGCCACGCCCCAGGTCGAGCCTTGGGTCAACAGCGGTTCCATCAAGAATCCGGACAGAATCGCCAGTACACCGCCAATGATCAGCACCGGTTTGCGCCCGAAGCGGTCACTGGCCCAGGCCGACAACGGTGTAGCGGCGGCCATGAACAGTACGGCGAAACACAGCAGAGCGAGGAAAGTTTCGCGAGTGTAGCCGAGCGTCGACACGCCATAGCTCAGCGAAAACACGGTCGAGATATAGAACAGCGCGTAGCACACCACCATCGACCCGGCACCCAGCAGCATCGGCGCCCAATATTGGCTGAACAGTTCGACCAGCGGGATCTTCACCCGCTCCTGACGAGCCATGGCGTTGGCGAATACAGGGGTTTCGTGGAGCTTGAGACGCACGTACAGACCCACCATCACCAACGCGGCACTGAGCAGGAACGGAATCCTCCAGCCCCACGAGCGGAACTGCTCGTCGTTCAAGGTCATGGCCAGGGTCAGAAACAGTCCGTTGGCGGCGAGAAAGCCGATTGATGGACCAAGCTGCGGAAACATCCCGAACCAGGCCCGTTTGCCCTTGGGGGCGTTTTCAGTGGCCAGCAGCGCCGCGCCACCCCACTCACCGCCCAGGCCAAGTCCTTGGCCGAAGCGCAGCACGCACAGCAGGATCGGTGCCCAGGCGCCAATGCTGTCGTAGCCGGGCAATACGCCAATCAGCGTGGTGCAGACGCCCATCAGCAGCAAGGACGCGACCAGCGTCGATTTGCGCCCGATGCGATCGCCGAAATGGCCGAACAGCGCCGAACCCAGGGGGCGGGCCAGAAAGGCGATACCGAACGTCAGAAAGGCCGAGAGCATCTGCGCTGTGCCGGAGGTCTGTGGGAAGAACACCGGGCCGATGACCAGTGCTGCAGCGGTGGCGTAGACGTAGAAGTCGTAGAACTCGATGGCGGTGCCGATAAAGCTGGCGGTGGCTACGCGGGTGGCCGAATTCACCGGTTGGGCAGGCGTAGCGTCGCTATAGGAGGTGCTGGTAGTCATGCGGTTATCCCTGACAGTCATGAGCTTGATTGAGCGAATTATTATGGTCGAACACCCAGGGATGTGGGTTTGGCGCGGGTGCGACTCGAGGTTGGAGTCGGCACCGGACAGGTGGCGGGCAGTGCGGGGCCGGATGCCGCTGAGTGCGGGTAGCACGCGGTCTGGCGGGGCTGGGTAAGCTCATCGATTATAGGAAGGGAGCTATCGATCAAACAAGGGGACTTGGTAAATACGATCAGTCGCGGGCTGGCGCGGTCCCCTGTGGCGAGGGAGCTTGCTCCCGCTCGGGCGCGCAGCGGCCGTAAAACGTTTTATCTGGGTAATTGTGGAGTCTGGTTTTGGGACTGCTTTGCAGTCCAGCGGGAGCAAGCTCCCTCGCCACAAGGGTATGTGTTTACACAGCCACTGGCACCAGGCTGTTATGCCAGATCAGCACCCGGCTGACCCGGTTGTCTTCGGTTTCGAGGATTTCCAGGCGATAGCGACCTATCTTCAGGCAGACCGCGCTCTCCGGGATAGTTTCCAGGGCTTCGGTGACCAGTCCGTTGAGGGTTTTCGGGCCGTCGCTGGGTAGGTGCCAGCCGAGACTCTTGTTCAGCTCGCGGATCGATGCGGCACCGTCGATCACCAGTCGGCCGTCGGGCTGAGGGTGAATATGCGGGTTGTCCAGGCTTTGCTGGCTTTCGAACTCACCGACGATTTCTTCAAGAATGTCTTCCAGGGTGACGATGCCAAGCACTTCACCATACTCGTCAACCACCATGCCCAGGCGCCGCTGCTGTTTGTGGAAATTGAGCAGTTGCAGCTGCAGCGGAGTGCTTTCCGGAACGAAATAAGGTTCATGGCAGGCGGCCAGCAAGGCCTCCTTGGTCAGGCTCGCGTCAACCAGCAAATGACGGATCTGGCGGGTATTGAGCACCGCCTCGACCTGGTTGATATCGCTGTGGAACACTGGCAGCCGGGTACGATTGGAGTTCTTCAGCTGTTCGATGATCTCTTCGATCGGGTCGTCCAGATTGATCCCGTCGACTTCACTGCGTGGTACCAGGATGTCATTGACCGTGATGTTGTCCAGCGCATGAATGCCTGACAGCCGGTGCGGGCGGCAGGCGGCGTGCTCATGCTCCGGCCCCTGGTCGCGGGTTGGCGCTGGCTCGTCCTCGCTCTGCTTGACGCTGGACGGTTTGCTGCTGAGCTGGCGCAGGAACAATTGGGCGATGCCATTGAGCAGCCAGGCGGCGGGGTAGAGGATCTTCAGCGGCACACCAAGCAGGGCATTACCCATTCCCAGGATTGCTTCGGGATAACGCGTGGCCAGGGTGCGCGGCAGGTAATCGGCAAAGACCAGCAGGGCGCAGGTGGTAATCAGGCAGGCCAGCCACGGTCCATTTTCCTGCCAGTAACTCAGTGCCAGCAACGTGCCGATAATCACTGTCAGCACCCGGCACAGGGTATTGCACAGAATCAGGCTTTCACGGGGGAAGCTCAGTCTGGCCAGCGGTTTGTCGCTCGAACGCGTAGCGGTGCGCTGGGCCAGCAGATGCTGTTGGGCGACTTCGATGGCGGTAAACAACCCTGACCATAAAATCAGCAAAGCCGCTACAGCGAGCGTCGGCCCGAGGGGCAAGTTTTCCATGATTACTGCCCGTCAGACATGCAGGATGTATTCGCGGACCAGCTTGCTGCCGAAATACGCCAGCATCAGCAGGCAGAAACCGGCAAGGGTCCAGCGAATGGCCTTGTGTCCGCGCCAGCCGAGGCGGTTGCGGCCCCACAGCAGCACGCTGAAGACGATCCAGGCCAGGCATGCAAGGAGGGTTTTGTGTACCAGGTGCTGGGCAAACAGGTTCTCGACGAACAGCCAACCGGAAATCAGCGACAGCGACAGCAGCGTCCAGCCGGCCCACAGGAAGCCGAACAACAGGCTTTCCATGGTTTGCAACGGCGGGAAGTTCTTGATCAGCCCGGACGGATGCTTGTGCTTGAGTCGGTGATCCTGGACCAGCAGCAGCAAGGCCTGGAACATCGCAATGGTGAACATGCCATAGGCCAGGATCGAAAGCAGGATGTGCGCCAGAATCCCTGGAGCCTCATCGATCACCTGCACCGTGCCCGATGGTGCGAACTGCGCCAGCAACACCGTGGCCAGCCCCAGCGGGAGCAGCAACAAAAGCAGATTTTCCACCGGGATCCGCGAGCAGGCCAGCAGCGTCAACGCGATCACCGCGACGGCAATCAGGCTGGCAGCGCTGAAAAAGTCCAGGCCCAGGCCGATCGGCGTCATCAGATGGTTGAAAAGACTGGCGCTATGGGCCAGCACGGCGAGGAAGCCGAGCGTGACCAGCAGGCGTTTGTTCGCCTTGGCGCCCATGGCCAGACGAGAGCCTTGATAGAGGGTCGCAGCGGCATATAAGCAGGCGGCGGCGAGAGTGGTTAGCAAACTGGGTGACAAGGGGAGCATAAATCCTGTTAGGCAAGCCCGAAAGGCATTGAGTTTGGCATAGAACCCACATGACACGAAAGACCACAGAACCAGACAGCGAGGTGTCCGCCAGCCCCAGTCTTCGCTATAATCCGCGACCTGCCCACGCCGCAGGCTCGCCGAGCACATGTTTTTCACGGGCTGGGCCGCCATTACCTCGGTCTACCATAGGGCCTGAAAGGATCGCGCATGTTTGAAAACCTAACCGACCGTCTCTCGCAGACGCTGCGCCATGTCACCGGCAAGGCCAAGCTGACCGAGGACAATATCAAAGACACCCTGCGCGAAGTGCGCATGGCGTTGCTCGAAGCTGACGTCGCCTTGCCGGTGGTCAAAGACTTCGTCCATGCGGTCAAGGAGCGCGCTGTCGGCACCGAGGTGTCGCGCAGCCTGACGCCGGGCCAGGCCTTCGTGAAGATCGTTCAGGCCGAACTCGAAAGCCTGATGGGCGCGGCCAATGAAGACCTGAATCTGAGCGCTGTGCCGCCAGCCGTGGTGTTGATGGCCGGTCTGCAGGGTGCGGGTAAAACCACCACTGTCGGTAAACTTGCGCGTTTCCTCAAAGAGCGCAAGAAGAAGAGCGTGATGGTGGTGTCGGCGGACGTCTACCGTCCGGCGGCGATCAAACAGCTGGAAATGCTCGCCGGTGAAGTCGGCGTAACCTTCTTCCCGTCCGATCTCAGCCAGAAGCCGGTAGCGATCGCTGAAGCGGCGATCAAGGAAGCCCGACTCAAATTCATCGATGTGGTCATCGTCGATACCGCCGGTCGTCTGCACATCGACGCCGAGATGATGGGTGAGATCCAGGCCCTGCACGCGGCGATCAAACCGGTCGAAACGCTGTTCGTGGTCGACGCCATGACCGGCCAGGATGCCGCCAACACCGCCAAGGCCTTTGGCGATGCGCTGCCGCTGACCGGGGTGATCCTGACCAAGGTCGACGGTGACGCCCGTGGTGGTGCCGCATTGTCGGTTCGTGCAATCACCGGCAAGCCGATCAAGTTCATCGGTATGGGCGAGAAGAGCGATGCGCTCGAACCGTTCCACCCGGAGCGGATCGCTTCGCGTATTCTTGGCATGGGCGACGTGCTCAGCCTTATCGAGCAGGCCGAACAGACCCTCGATAAAGACAAAGCCGACAAGCTGGCGAAAAAGCTCAAGAAAGGTAAAGGCTTCGATCTCGAAGACTTCCGCGATCAACTGCAACAAATGAAGAATATGGGCGGCCTCGGCGGCCTGATGGACAAACTGCCGAACATCGGCGGAGTGAATCTGGCGCAGATGGGCAATGCCCAGGGTGCGGCAGAGAAGCAGTTCAAGCAGATGGAAGCCATCATCAACTCCATGACCCCGGCCGAGCGCCGCGACCCTGAGCTGATCAGCGGTTCGCGCAAGCGTCGGATTGCCATGGGATCCGGCACTCAGGTGCAGGACATCGGTCGCTTGATCAAGCAGCACAAGCAGATGCAGAAGATGATGAAGAAATTCTCCGCCAAAGGCGGAATGGCGAAAATGATGCGCGGCATGGGCGGAATGTTGCCCGGCGGCGGTATGCCGAAAAGGTAAAAGTTTCGCGTCGACAGTCATGTCGGCGCTGCCCCACACGGACGTGGGATCTCCAGCAAACCCGCGCTTGGCGGGAGCTGACCTGCCGTTGTTCGCAACGGCTCTATAGCAAATCTTGATGGCATGCCGATAGGCGCCGGAAAAAGACATTTGCAAAAGTCCGGATATTCCTTAGAATATGCGGCCTTTCGGGCACCTATGCCCGCTGTGCATTTAGATTTGCAGCACCGACTACAGGAACGATGTTCACATGCTAACAATCCGTCTTGCCCTTGGCGGCTCCAAAAAGCGCCCGTTTTACCACTTGACCGTGACCGACAGCCGCAATCCACGCGACGGTTCGCACAAAGAACAAGTTGGTTTCTTCAACCCGATCGCTCGTGGTCAAGAAGTCCGCCTGTCCGTGAACCAAGAGCGCGTAGCCTACTGGCTGAGCGTTGGTGCACAACCTTCTGAGCGTGTTGCTCAGTTGTTGAAGGATTCGGCTAAGGCTGCGGCCTGAGCAATATGAACGCGACGCCTGCCATTGCTGATGATTTGATCGTTATCGGCAAGATTTACTCCATTCATGGCGTTCGCGGCGAGGTGAAGGTCTTTTCCTTTACCGATCCGATTGGAAACCTGTTGGATTACAAGACCTGGACGCTCAAGCGCGAAGGCGATGTACGACAGGTAGAGCTGGTCAGCGGCCGTGTACATAACGGCAAGTTTCTGGTCACAAAGCTCAAGGGTCTCGATGATCGTGAAGAAGCTCGTCTTCTGGCCGGTTTCGAAATCTGCGTGCCGCGTAACCTGTTTCCTGATCTGACCGACGGCGAGTACTACTGGTACCAGCTGGAAGGCCTCAAGGTTATTGACCAACTCGGGCAATTGCTCGGGAAGATCGATCACCTGCTGGAGACTGGCTCGAATGATGTAATGGTGGTCAAGCCTTGCGCTGGCAGCCTGGATGATCGCGAACGCCTGTTGCCCTATACCGAGCAATGCGTGTTGGCCGTCGACCTGGCAGCGGGCGAGATGAAGGTGGAATGGGATGCGGACTTCTAAGCGTGGCTAATTTGCGCGTAGAAGTGATCAGTTTGTTTCCCGAGATGTTCTCCGCCATCAGCGAGTACGGCATCACCAGTCGTGCGGTGAAACAGGGGCTCTTGCAGCTGACCTGTTGGAATCCGCGAGACTACACGACGGATCGACATCACACTGTGGACGATCGCCCATTTGGCGGTGGTCCGGGCATGGTGATGAAGATCAAGCCCCTGGAAGATGCTCTGGTTCAGGCCAGGCAGGCAGCCGGGGAGGCGGCGAAGGTAATTTACCTGTCGCCCCAAGGCCGACGACTGACTCAGTCGGCGGTACACGAGTTGGCGAATGAGGAAGCATTAATCCTGATTGCCGGCCGCTATGAAGGCATTGACGAGCGATTTATTGAAGCTCATGTCGATGAAGAGTGGTCAATTGGCGACTATGTACTGTCCGGTGGCGAGCTGCCGGCGATGGTCCTGATAGATGCGGTTACACGACTGCTGCCTGGAGCTTTAGGGCATGCGGACTCCGCCGAGGAAGATTCCTTTACGGATGGTCTGCTGGATTGCCCGCATTACACCCGACCGGAGGTGTATGCGGATCAGCGTGTTCCCGACGTGTTGCTTAGTGGCAATCACGCACATATCCGGCGTTGGCGTTTACAGCAGTCCCTTGGTCGGACCTCTGAACGACGCGCCGATCTTCTGGAAAGCCGCTCGCTTTCTGGAGAAGAGAAGAAGCTGCTCGAGGAATACATCCGCGAGCGGGACGATAGTTAACAACGTATCGATGGTAGATCCGACGATTTACCTTAGGAGCACAGCATGACTAACAAAATCATTCTTGCACTCGAAGCAGAGCAGATGACCAAAGAGATCCCTACCTTTGCCCCGGGCGACACTATTGTCGTTCAGGTGAAAGTGAAGGAAGGCGACCGTTCGCGTCTGCAAGCGTTCGAAGGCGTTGTAATCGCCAAGCGTAACCGCGGCGTAAACAGTGCATTCACCGTTCGTAAAATCTCCAACGGTGTTGGCGTAGAGCGTACTTTCCAGACCTACAGCCCGCAAATCGACAGCATGGCCGTTAAACGTCGCGGTGACGTACGTAAAGCCAAGCTGTACTACCTGCGTGACCTGTCCGGTAAAGCAGCTCGCATCAAGGAAAAACTGGCTTAAGTCCAGCTTTCTCGATGTAAAAAAAGCAGCCCGCGGGCTGCTTTTTTGTTGCCCGTTTTTTAGATCGCCAAGATCGCAGCCTGCGCGGACCGCGTTTCCCGTCGATTCACCGATCCCCCTCGTAGGAGCTGCCGCAGGCTGCGATCTTTTGATCTTGGGGCCGGACGATTTTTTGGGGACTCTCCCTGTTCCTTGAAACAACTGGCTATGAAAGACTAGAGCCCATCAACCCGGTTCACTATCTGTTCACCCGCGGCCTTGAGCTTGCGAATCCTGAGTGCTCATGCCTGCCATCGACCATCCCCTGATAGACCAGTTTCTCGATGCCTTATGGCTGGAGAAAGGCCTTGCCGAAAATACCCGTGACGCCTATCGCAGTGATCTTGCGCTGTTCAACGGCTGGCTGCAGGAGCAGGGCCTGGAGTTGCTCAACGCCGGTCGCGAGCTGATTCTCGATCACCTTGCCTGGCGCCTGGAACAAGCCTATAAGCCGCGCTCAACTGCACGTTTTCTCTCGGGCGTACGTGGCTTTTATCGGTACTTGCTGCGGGAAAAGCTGATTGCACTCGATCCGACCTTGCAGATCGATATGCCGCAGCTGGGCAGACCATTGCCCAAATCCTTGTCTGAAGCCGATGTTGAAGCGCTGCTGGCGGCGCCGGATCTGAGTGAGGTCATCGGTCAGCGTGATCGCGCCATGCTCGAAGTGCTGTACGCCTGTGGTTTGCGGGTGACTGAACTGATCAGCCTGACCCTGGAGCAAGTCAATCTGCGTCAGGGCGTGCTGCGGGTGATGGGCAAGGGCAGCAAGGAGCGGTTGGTGCCGATGGGCGAGGAGGCGATCGTCTGGGTCGAGCGTTACATGCGCGACGCTCGGGACGAGCTGTTGGGCGGGCGCCCCAGCGATGTGCTGTTTCCCAGCCAGCGTGGCGAACAGATGACCCGGCAAACGTTCTGGCACCGGATCAAGCACCAGGCAAAAGTCGCCGGGATCGGCAAATCCTTGTCTCCGCATACCTTGCGCCATGCCTTTGCGACCCATCTGCTCAATCACGGTGCCGACCTGCGGGTGGTGCAGATGCTGCTTGGTCACAGCGATCTGTCGACTACGCAGATCTACACCCACGTCGCTCGCGCCCGGCTGCAAGATTTGCATGCCAAACACCACCCGCGCGGTTGAGCGATAAACGACCGCTTACAATGCTCTTGCGTCAGCCGCAGTCGGCCCCGCAAGGCTTATGTGGTAGGCTTTGCCGGTTTGCACAGTGGGCGGCTAAAACCCGATGTTTCTGTACCGGCGTTCCAACCGTCCCATTTGTCCGCCTTCAGGAGTTCCCATGCGCGTGACCCAGATTTTCGCCGCCGCAGCCATTGCGTTGGTCAGTACCTTTGCGGTGGCCGATCAGGCCGCCGAGCAAGCTATTCGCAAGAGCCTCGATAACCTGCAACTCGAAGTGCCAGTCGATACCATCACTGCCAGCCCGTTGGCCGGCCTGTATGAAGTCAAACTCAAAGGCAGCCGTGTGCTGTACGCCAGTGCCGACGGCCAGTTCGTCATGCAGGGTTACATGTTCCAGCTCAAGGACGGCAAGCCGGTCAACCTGACCGAAAAAACCGAGCGTCTGGGCGTTTCCAAGTTGATTAACGGCATCCCGGTCGCTGAAACTGTGGTTTATCCGGCCATCGGCGAAACCAAGTCGCACATCACGGTATTCACCGACACCACTTGCCCGTACTGCCACAAGTTGCATGCCGAAGTGCCTGAGCTGAACAAAATGGGTATCGAGGTGCGTTACGTCGCCTTCCCGCGTCAGGGCCTGGGTTCGCCGGGTGACGAGCAGCTGCAAGCGGTCTGGTGCTCGAAAGACAAGAAAGCGGCCATGGACAAGATGGTCGACGGCACGGAAATCAAAGCCGCCAAGTGCGCCAATCCGGTTTCCAAACAGTTTGAAATCGGTCAGTCCATTGGTGTAAACGGTACACCGGCCATCGTTTTGGCCGATGGCCAAGTGATTCCGGGCTATCAGCCTGCGCCACAAGTCGCCAAACTGGCACTGGGTGCGAAATAATCCTGCATCGTCACGCTAAGCCGTTGACGATCATGGTGCGGTGACAGTGGTCGTCGTTCCATTAATAGAGAGCCGCGCGCTGTGCGGCTGTTTTCCACGGCCGACCTTGAGTCGGCCGTTTCATGGGGAGTTCAGAGTGAATCCGGTCAAAGTAGGCATCTGTGGGTTAGGTACCGTCGGTGGCGGCACCTTCAACGTACTTCAGCGTAACGCCGAGGAGATTGCCCGCCGTGCCGGGCGTGGAATCGAAGTGGCACAAATTGCCATGCGTACGCCAAACCCCCTGTGCGAGATTACCGGTACCCCCATTACCAACGATGTCTTTGCTGTCGCGACCAACCCTGAAATCGATATCGTCATCGAGTTGATCGGTGGTTACACCGTGGCCCGTGAACTGGTGCTCAAGGCGATCGAGAACGGCAAGCACGTGGTCACCGCGAACAAGGCGCTGATCGCCGTTCACGGCAACGAAATTTTCGCCAAGGCTCGCGAGAAGGGCGTGATCGTTGCGTTCGAAGCCGCCGTGGCTGGTGGCATCCCGGTGATCAAGGCGATTCGTGAAGGTCTGTCGGCAAACCGCATCAACTGGGTCGCCGGGATCATCAACGGCACCGGCAACTTCATCCTCACCGAGATGCGTGAAAAAGGCCGGACCTTCGAAGACGTACTGGCCGAGGCGCAAGCCCTGGGTTACGCCGAAGCCGATCCGACCTTCGACGTCGAAGGCATCGATGCCGCGCACAAGCTGACGATCCTGGCGTCCATCGCTTTTGGTATCCCGCTGCAATTCGACAAGGCCTACACCGAAGGCATCACCAAGCTGACCACTGCCGACGTGAACTACGCTGAAGCCCTGGGCTATCGCATCAAGCACCTGGGCGTAGCACGCAGCACCGCCAGCGGTATCGAACTGCGTGTGCATCCGACGCTGATCCCGGCCGATCGTCTGATCGCCAACGTCAATGGCGTGATGAACGCGGTCATGGTCAACGGCGACGCCGCGGGCTCGACGCTGTTCTACGGCGCCGGCGCCGGCATGGAGCCGACGGCCTCCTCGGTGATCGCCGATCTGGTGGACGTGGTTCGCGCCATGACCTCGGACCCGGAAAACCGCGTCCCGCACCTGGCCTTCCAGCCGGACTCGCTGTCGGCCCATCCGATCCTGCCGATCGAAGCTTGCGAAAGTGCCTACTACCTGCGTATCCAGGCCAAGGACCATCCGGGCGTATTGGCCCAGGTCGCGAGTATCCTGTCGGAGCGTGGCATCAACATCGAATCGATCATGCAGAAAGAAGTCGAGGAACACGACGGCCTGGTGCCGATGATCCTGCTGGTCCACCGTGTGCTGGAACAGCGCATGAATGATGCGATCACTGCCCTGGAAGCGTTGCAGGATGTGGTCGGTCCGGTCGTACGGATCCGCGTCGAGCATCTTAACTAAAGCAGCTGCAAGCAATCAGCTGCAAGCTGCAAGCCAGAAGCCAGTGACGCTCAGCTTGCAGCTTGAAGCTCAAGGCTTGAAGCTCAAACCGAAGGTTTGAAACCATGCGCTATATCAGTACCCGCGGCCAGGCACCGGCCCTGAATTTCGAAGAAGTCCTGTTGGCCGGTCTGGCCAGCGACGGCGGCCTTTACGTGCCGGAAAACCTGCCACGCTTCACCCAGGAAGAAATCGCTTCCTGGGCCGGTCTGCCGTACCACGAACTGGCGTACCGGGTGATGCGCCCGTTCGTTACCGGCAGTATTCCGGATGCCGATTTCAAAAAGATTCTCGAAGAAACCTATGCAGTGTTCTCCCACGGTGCCGTGGCGCCGTTGCGTCAGCTGAACGGCAACGAATGGGTGCTCGAACTGTTCCATGGCCCAACCCTGGCGTTCAAGGACTTTGCCCTGCAATTGCTGGGTCGCCTGCTCGACTACGTGCTGGAAAAACGCGGCGAACGCGTGGTCATCATCGGTGCCACTTCCGGTGATACCGGTTCGGCGGCGATCGAAGGCTGCAAGCACTGCGAAAACGTCGATATCTTTATCCTGCACCCGCACAACCGCGTGTCCGAAGTTCAGCGTCGGCAGATGACGACTATCTTCGGCGAGAACATCCACAATATCGCCATCGAAGGCAACTTCGATGACTGCCAGGAAATGGTCAAGGCCAGCTTCGCCGACCAGAGCTTCCTCAAGGGCACGCGCCTGGTCGCGGTAAACTCGATCAACTGGGCGCGGATCATGGCCCAGATCGTTTATTACTTCCATGCGTCCCTGCAGCTGGGCGGCCCGGCCCGTTCGGTATCGTTCTCGGTGCCGACCGGCAACTTCGGCGATATCTTCGCCGGTTACCTGGCACGCAACATGGGCCTGCCGATCAATCAATTGATCGTCGCCACCAACCGCAACGATATCCTGCACCGCTTCATGAGCGGCAATCAGTACGTCAAGCAAACCCTGCACGCGACCCTGTCGCCGTCGATGGACATCATGGTCTCGTCGAACTTCGAACGTCTGTTGTTCGACATGCACGGTCGTAACGGCGCTGCGCTGGCCGGCTTGATGGAAACCTTCAAGCAGGGCGGCGGTTTCAGCGTCGACGACGAGCGCTGGACCGAAACGCGCAAGCTGTTCGATTCGCTGGCGGTCGATGATGCGCAAACCTGCGAAACCATCGCTGAAGTCTTCGCCCAGACGGGTGAGTTGCTCGATCCGCATACGGCCATCGGCGTCAAGGCTGCCCGCGAGTGCCGTCGCAGCCTGGATATTCCGATGGTGATTCTGGGAACCGCTCACCCGGTCAAGTTCCCTGAAGCCGTGGAAAAAGCCGGGGTAGGAAAAGCCCTTGAACTGCCGGCTCATCTTGCTGATTTGTTCGATCGAGATGAACGCTGCACTGTGCTGGCCAATGACCTCAAAGCCGTACAGGCCTTTGTCAGTCAGCATGGCAACCGCGGCAAACCCCTTTGATTGACTAAAACTGTCACATTGAAGCCCGTCTCCTGACGGGCTTTTTCATTTCTGCGTGCCACACTTGTCGTAGTTTCGCCATTGAAGGCGGGCGTGTGGCAGTGAGGTGAGTGGCAATGCGGTTTTTATTCGGGTTCAAACCAGGCCTGTGCCGGTGGTTGTTTTTCGCAGCGATTGCTTTCGGCCATCCCGCCCTGGCGGTTCACGGTGGATCCTTTGCTCCCGAGACTTCTATCGCCGGCAAAGGGCCCCGGCTTGATGCGGCAGAGCTGGAATGGATCCGTGAACACCCTCAAGTCATAGTGGCTTCGCTGCAATACCCGCTGTATCTGTTCAAGGACAAGCGCGGGCAGTGGGATGGATTGAACAGCGATATCCTCAGGCGCATTTCATCGCTGACGGGTTTGCAGTTCATCCATGAGGAAACCTTTTCCAGCGCTCAGATGCTCGAGCTGCTGAAAAGTGGCAAGGCCGATATGAGCACCACCCTGGCGATAAATGACGAGCGCAAGGCGTTTCTCGACTTTAGTCTTGCCTTTGGCGGGGGGCATTGGGTCTTCGTGATCCGGGCAGACGATTCCCCCTGGATTTCCCTGGATCAACTCTCAGGCAGAGTTCTGGTGCTGCCTGAACGGCATGCTCTGGAGGCCAGCATCAGACGTGACTATCCGGATATTCGTCTGCGCTCGGTCAAGACCTTTGCCGAAGCCCGGGCCCTGGTAGAAAGTGGCGAGGCGGATGTCACCATCGAGAACGGGACGAGGGCGGATTTCGCTGCGCTAGGCCAACTCAAGGTAGGACAACCCGTGGAAGGCAAATGGGCGCCCGATCATCTGGCGATCCGTAAAGGCCAGCCCCAATTGTTGAGCATCCTCAACAAGGCTCTCGATGCGTTCACCGCCGCCGAGCTGCGTGCCATTCGCCAGAAGTGGTTTCCCGACATTGCTCCAGCGGCTCCGCTGTCCCCATGGCAGCGAGTTTCGCCCTGGATGTGTTGGGGTGCGGCTATCGCCATAGTGTTTGGATTGATTTCCCTGGTCTGGAATCGTCGGTTCGAGCATCAGGTGCAACTGCGTCTCAAGGTCGAAAAACAACTCCAGGATCAACTGGCTTTTGAGTGCGTGCTGCTCGATGCCATTCCCAATCCGGTTTTTGTCCGCGACCTGGAAGCGCGCCTGGTCATGTGCAACAAAAGCTACGAAGCGCAGTTATCGGTTCGCCAGGATCAGGTACGGGGGCGCCGGTTGACTGAGGTCGATGTCCTTCCCAGGGAGATGGCCGAACAGCTGCATAGGGAGTTCATGGAGCAACTGAGCACGCAAAAACCCCGATTCGTTTATCGACAGTTGCAGTTCAAGAGCGGCGTGTTGAACATCCATCAATGGACGGTCCCGTTCTACAGTGCCGATGGGCAGTTGCGGGGATTGTTAGGGGGCTGGATCGATTGTAATGAGCGTAAAGGGCCTGGCGCCGATTGACGCCGGGTCAGCTGTTTTCTCTTTGTCATCTTTCACCTGCATGCTCTACCCATTCACGTTGACGGAAGTCGCTTGCGGTTAACGTGACGAACTTTCTTCTCGGGCCGGTGGTCATTTGCTGTGGACGCGCCCTTAGGCACTTTGTTTTCGGACTATTGAATGGTGATCGAGATGGAAAGTATCAGCCTGTTGCTAGGGGAGGCGTTGAGCCCATATCAGGTAGCCCTGAGCCCGTCGGGTGCCCATGGCGAATGCCTGGTGACCTTGAAGAACGCCACCGGAGCCATTGTGGTCAAGCGGGAGTTCAATCAGGCCCAGTTAACCGACAAGCGTGCGCTGACAGATGTTGTCGACGGCCTGCATCGTGACGTGTTGATTGCCGAGGGGCGTCTCGAGCCCTGTGTTATTGCCGCTTTGCGCAACGCCGCACAGGACAAGGCGTTCGCCAAGAGAAATTGATTTTTGTTTTTGGGGAACCTTAATGCCGTCGGACCAGTCAGATTTTATACAACAGGATCAAGCATTGTGCTCCGGTGCTTGTAGCTTGTTGTACTGGTCTTTATAGGCCACGTTTAACCCCGAGTCGTCTCCCCACTTCTCGGGGTTTCTTTTTGCCTGGCGTTTGTCATTGCTCCGCTGAGCCCTGAAAAAATGCCTTGGCGTCTGCCAGATAATCGCGTCGCATCTCTGGATCAAGCCAGGCGGCATAGAATCCGCTCAGTGTGTCCTGACGCAAATTGCCCAAGGCCTTGTTGATGCGGGTGATGGCTTGATGCCCTTGTGCGGTGTCCGAGCAACCGACATGAATCGATTGATATTTTTCCGTGTCCTTGATCGGGTAGAACGCCAGCTCAGCAGGCGATATGCCTTGCTGTTGTGCCTGGTAACGGATTTCCGGCCAATAGCCCAATAACGCGGTCAAACGGCCCAGACGCTGCATTTGCAACAGGCTGCCCAGCGCGTCATTGCCATAGTGCGCAGCCAATGCCGCGGCCGCCGCCTGGTGCAGCAGGCTGTCTACCGGTTGACCATAACTGCGCTCGGCAATCACCCCGAGTTTCTTGCCGCTACCGGTCAGCAATGAGGCCAGATCGACTTTCCCGTCGATAATGAACGGCGCCAGGGCCGCGCGGTCTTGAAGGCGCACTGCCAGGCCGTTGCTCATGATCCTGAGGCTCGTTATCGAATACAGGATCCACTGCGCGCGCTCCTCATTCCAGATCAGCGAAGGGTCGCAGGTGAACGAGGGGGCTCGAAGCATTTGCATGCCGCGCGCACGATTGACTCGCACAATCTGGTGCTCGTATTCCGGCATGCTGGCGATCAGGAGCGGCATCAGTTGATCGATCGCTCCCTGTCCTTTTTGCGCTCCCTCGAAAATCGTCAAAGGCGGCAAGTCGCGCAACAACCAAGTCAGCGTCTCCTTGGCCTGAGCCGCCCCTGGCACTGCCAGCAGGCACGCCAGCAACGGAAAAATGCTCAGCAGGCGAATCAAAGACAAGCACCTCAGCTTAGATGGCCCCGACTTCGCGCAGGCGGGTGATCTGCTCGGCGTCGTAGCCAAGATCGTTCAGCACCTGCGCGTTATGTTCGCCGAGCGCTGGCCCGACCCACTCGGATGTCCCCGGGGTGTCCGAGAGTTTCGGTACGATACCTGGCATCTTGAAGGCTTTGCCATCGGGCAGCCTGGCCTGCAGGAACATTTCCCGGGCGAGAAATTGCGGATCGCTGAACATGTCTTCAGCGCTGAAGATCCGGCTGGCGGGTACTTCGGCCTGATTCAACTGCTCGATCACCGCATCCAGTGGCAACGAGCTGACCCAGCGATCGATCACCCCGTATATTTCATCGCGACGGCCGTCGCGACCATCGTTGCTGCCCAGGCTCGGATCGTCGGCCAGATCCGTGCGGCCAATCGCCTGCATGAAACGCTTGAAGATTGCGTCGCCATTGGCGCCGATCTGCACGTGCTTGCCATCAGCGGTGGTGTGGATGGAGGAGGGCGTGATCCCGGGCATGATGTTGCCGGTGCGCTCACGGATAAAACCGAAGACGTCGAACTCCGGAACCATGCTTTCCATCATGGCGAAGATCGCTTCATAGAGCGCGACATCCACCACTTGGCCTTGACCGCCATTGACCTCGCGGTGACGTAGCGCCATCAGCGCGCCAATCACGCCCCAGAGCGCGGCAATCGAGTCACCGATGGAAATGCCGGTGCGCACCGGTGGCCGGTCCTCGAAGCCGGTGATGTAGCGCAAGCCACCCATGGACTCGCCAACCGCACCAAAACCTGGCTGATCCTTCATCGGCCCGGTCTGACCGAAACCGGAGAGGCGCACCATCACCAGTTTCGGGTTCAGCGCATGCAAAACCTCCCAGCCGAGGCCGAGTTTTTCCAGCACGCCTGGGCGGAAGTTTTCGATGAGGATGTCGGCTTCGCTGAGGAGTTGTTTGAGAATCGCCAGACCATCCGGGTGCTTCAGGTTCAAGGTCAGGGATTTCTTGTTGCGCGCCTGGACGAACCACCACAGCGAAGTCCCTTCATAGAGCTTGCGCCATTTGCGCAAGGGATCGCCGCCATCCGGGGATTCGACCTTGATCACCTCGGCGCCGAATTCGCCGCAGATGCGCGATGCGAAAGGCCCGGCGATCAAGGTGCCGAGTTCGATGACTTTGACCCCGGCTAGCGGTTTGGCGGTAAGCGGCATGGGAAATCCTGTAGGGCAAACGGCTGAACGGAGAGAGCGTTTTAACATAGCCCGGCTGTCTGGCTAAAGACTGATAAGTCTCGGGATTCGTTGATTGGCCTGTGCATCGGTTAGACTTGCCGCCTTTCCTCGTATCAAGAAGCCCGTTCATGGCCCAGCCGTCCACGACTTACAAGTTTGAACTGAACCTTACTGACCTCGATCGTGGGGTATACGAAAGCGTCAAACAGACCATCGCCCGCCATCCTTCGGAAACCGAAGAGCGGATGACCGTGCGCCTGCTGGCCTACGCTTTTTGGTACAACGAGCAGCTGTCCTTTGGTCGCGGTCTGTCAGAAGTAGACGAACCGGCCCTGTGGGAAAAAAGCCTGGATGATCGTGTCCTGCACTGGATTGAAGTCGGCCAGCCGGACGCCGATCGCCTGACCTGGTGCTCGCGTCGTACCGAGCGCACCAGTTTGCTGGCTTATGGCAGCCTGCGGGTCTGGGAAACCAAAGTGATCCCGGCGGTGAAAAACCTGAAAAACGTCAACATCGCCGCGGTGCCGCAAGAGATTCTGGAAGTGCTGGCCAAAGATATGCCGCGCGTCATCAAGTGGGACGTGATGATCAGTGAAGGCACGATTTTCGTCACCGACGATCGCGGCCAGCACGAAGTCCAGCTGCAGTGGCTGACCGGCGAGCGCGGCTGATTCTCGCCAGCCGTCTGCATCACCTGTGTTTGATCCCTTTTCTTGAAGAGCAGAATCCCTCGTCCCATGCGTATCGAACCCCGCCTGTTGCCCGCTGTCCTGCCATTTCTCGGTGACCTGCCACCGCTGCTGACCCGACTCTACGCGGCCCGTGGCGTGCAATCGGAGGCTGAACTGGACAAGAGCCTGGCGCGTTTGATCCCGTATCAGCAACTCAAGGGAATCGATGCTGCCGTGGATCTGCTGGTGCTGGCTCTGGAGCAGCGTCAACGCATCCTGATCGTCGGTGACTTCGACGCCGATGGCGCGACCGCCAGCACCGTCGGCCTGCTCGGACTGCGCCTGCTGGGCGCCGCTCACGTCGACTATCTGGTGCCCAATCGCTTCGAATACGGTTACGGCCTGACCCCGGAAATTGTCGCGGTCGCCTTGCAGCGCAAACCGCAGCTGCTGATCACCGTCGACAACGGCATCTCCAGTGTCGAAGGCGTGGCGGCGGCGAAAGCGTCGGGACTGACCGTACTGGTCACCGACCACCACTTGCCAGGTCACGAGCTGCCGGCGGCGGACGCCATCGTCAACCCGAATCAACCGGGCTGCGAGTTCCCGAGCAAGGCACTGGCCGGGGTCGGGGTGATTTTCTACGTGCTGATGGCGTTGCGTGCGCGTCTTCGTAGCCTGGGCCGTTACGACGCCAAGCCGCAACCGAACATCGGTGAGTTGCTGGATCTAGTGGCGCTGGGCAGTGTGGCCGACGTGGTGCCCCTGGATGCCAACAACCGGATTCTGGTTCACCAAGGGCTTGAGCGGATTCGCGCCGGTCGTGCACGACCAGGTCTCAAAGCGATCCTGGAAGTCGCCAAGCGCGATCATTCGCGAATCACCTCCACCGACCTGGGTTTTATTATTGGCCCGCGCCTGAACGCGGCAGGGCGCCTGGATGACATGAGCCTAGGCATTGAATGCCTGCTCAGTGACGACATGGCTGCTGCGCGGGAGATGGCGACCCAGCTCGATGAGCTGAACCAGGATCGCAAATCCATCGAACAAGGCATGCAGCGCGAAGCCCTGGCCCAGCTCAAGGACTTGCCGCTGGAATCGATGCCGTTCGGGTTGTGCCTGTTCGAAGCCGATTGGCACCAAGGGGTCATCGGGATCCTCGCTTCGCGTATGAAAGAACGCTACCACCGCCCGACCATTGCCTTTGCCGATGCTGGCGAAGGCATGCTCAAAGGCTCGGCGCGTTCAGTGCCGGGGTTTCATATCCGCGATGCGCTGGATGCAGTGGCAGCAAAACACCCTGAATTGATCAGCAAGTTCGGTGGCCACGCCATGGCGGCCGGGCTGTCGCTGCCGGAGCAGAATTTTCCGGCGTTTGCCGAGGCGTTCGACGCTGAAGTCCGTCGGCAACTGCGTGAGGAAGACCTGACCGGGCGGCTGCTGTCAGATGGTACGCTGGCGGTCGAAGAGTTCCACCTGGAATTGGCTCGCGCCTTGCGCCACGCCGGTCCTTGGGGGCAGCACTTCCCAGAGCCGCTGTTCCATGGCGTGTTTCAGCTGGTGGAGCAGCGCATCGTCGGCGAGCGGCACCTGAAAGTAGTGCTCAAAAGTGAATGCGGTTCGCTGAAACTCGACGGCATTGCTTTCGGCATCGATCGCGAAATCTGGCCGAACCCGACCATCCGCTGGGTCGAGCTGGCTTACAAGCTCGATCTCAACGAGTTCCGTGGCCAGGAAACCGTGCAGTTGATGATTGCCCATATCGAACCGCGGTAGTTCGCGCAGCTGTTGTGGCGAGCGGGCTTGGAAACAGGAAGTCGAACACGGACTCTGTGGCGAGGGGGCTTGCCCCCGCTCGGCTGCGGAGCAGTCGTAAAACCTGTAAATGCGGTATTCCTGACGAAATGTGATTGCAGATTTTAGGACCGCTATCGCGCTCCAGCGGGAGCAAGCTCCCTCGCCACAGGGTGTGTGCAACCTCCTAAGTTAACCCTTTGGTTTTCTGAACCCCCCTCATCCCCCGTTGTCGACTAGGCTCTAAGCACTGCTTGATTGGCCTTGTGACGTCTTGTCTTTTTTTTGCCCGCGGGGGCGGGTGCTGCATCCTTCCAGTCACTCGTCGACTATTCAAACAGAACCCTGGAGCCTGACCACTGATAAAGAGGTGCCCCATGAGTCTGCTGCTTGAACCCTACACCATTCGTCAATTGACACTGCTCAACCGCATCGCGGTCTCGCCGATGTGCCAATACTCCAGCGCCGATGGGCTGGCCAATGACTGGCATCTTGTACACCTCGGCAGTCGAGCCGTGGGCGGTGCCGGGCTGGTCTTTACCGAGGCCACGGCGGTCACTGCCGAAGGGCGGATCACCGCTCAGGATCTCGGCTTGTGGAACGATGAACAGATCGAGCCGCTGCAACGCATCACCCGTTTTATCACCGCCCAGGGCGCCGTCGCCGGTATCCAGTTGGCCCACGCCGGGCGCAAGGCCAGTACCCATCGGCCGTGGCTGGGCAAACACGGTAGCGTCAAACCGGCCGATGGAGGCTGGACTCCGGTCGGTCCATCGCCGATTGCCTACGACCCCGAACATACTGCGCCGAAACAGCTGGATGAAGGGCAGATCGCCGAGGTCATTCAAGCCTTTGTCGATGCCGCCAAACGCGCGTTGGTCGTCGGTTTTAAAGTGGTCGAAGTGCATGCCGCCCACGGTTACCTGCTGCACCAGTTTCTGTCGCCGTTGAGCAATCAGCGACGCGATCAATACGGCGGCTCTTTCGAGAACCGCATTCGTCTGGTGCTGCAAGTGACGGAAGCGGTGCGGGCGGTCTGGCCTGAAGAGTTGCCGCTGTTCGTCCGGGTTTCGGCGACCGATTGGGTCGAAGACGGTTGGAACCCGGATGAAACCGTGGAGCTGGCGCGGCGCTTGAAAGCCTTGGGGGTAGACCTGATCGATGTGTCCTCGGGCGGTACCGCGGCGAATGCGGAGATCCCTACGGGACCGGGTTACCAAACGCGCTTTGCCGAGCGAGTGCGCAAGGAGGCGGGCATCTCCACCGGTACCGTCGGGTTGATTACCGAGCCGGCGCAGGCGGAGCACATCCTGCGCACCTGCCAGGCCGACATTATCCTGCTGGCTCGTGAACTGCTGCGCGATCCGTACTGGCCGCTGCATGCCGATGACGACCTGGGCGGGCACAAAGCCATCTGGCCGGCGCAGTACCAGCGGGCGACTCACCGTGATCAGCCGATCCATGAGTCGGATTTGCGCGACTAAGATCAAAAGATCGCAGCCTGCGGCAGCTCCTACGTACATCCGCAATATCGCAGCCATGTGCAAATCCCGTAGGAGCTACCGCAGGCTGCGATCTTTTCGATGCCCCCTCGATTAAGGCGATGTATCAAATCAAGGGTATTTACGCTTGTCCGGCGCCGGCGGGAAGTACTGATACAGCCAGGTCTCGCTCAGCGTCCGGTCATGGGTACGGATGAACAGCCGCAACTCCACGGGAGCCACGCTATCGTCGGTGGGGTACCAGTCGAAGATCACGCGGAAACCCTTGATGTCTTCAAGCGGCAGCACGTTGAAGTCCTTTACCTGACCGTTCGATGCCGTGAGGATCGGCTCGATGGTCGTGCCCTCGGCTAGGCGCTCCAGACCGCCGCCGGTAAAGTCCACGGCAAAACGCCGCGCCCAGACCTCGGGATAATGCTCGCCCGGCGCCCAGCCTTCGATAAAACCGCCCATGCCCGAGCGTGTCGCGTTGACCCGCGCCAGCGGTGTGCTGACCGGTGGCAGGGGACTCCAGTAGAGTTTGTAGCCGTAGTTCAGGGAGTCGCCTGCCGTGATGGTTTTTTTCGGTGTCCAGAAAGCCACGATGTTATCGAGGGTTTCGCCCGTGGTCGAGAGTTCCAGCAGGTTGATAGAGCCTTCGCCCCAGGGGGTGGTCGGCTCGACCCAAAGACTCGGGCGGCGGTGGTACCAGTCCACGGTGTCCTGATAAGTGTCGAACTCGTGATCGGTCTGGACCAGGCCAAAGCCTTTTGGATCGGTATCGGCAAAGGCATTGAACTGCAGCGTTGCCGGGTTATTCAGCGGCCGGCAGATCCACTCGCCGTTGCCGCGCCACATGGCCAGACGGTCGGAGTCGTGAATTTCTGGATGAATGGTGTCGCACATGCGCCGTTCGTGGGTGCCGCAGCTGAACATGCTGGTCATCGGTGCGATGCCCAGTTGCTCGATGGCGGTGCGCGCGTTGATATGCGCGTCAATCGCCATCACCACCTGATTGGCCTGGCAGTCGATATCAAAGCGATAGGCTCCGGTGGCGCTGGGCGAGTCGAGCAGGGCGTACACCACAAAGCGCGTGCTGTCCTTGTCCGGCGTTACGAACCAGAACTTGGTGAAGTCGGGAAACTCCTCCTGGCGCTTGGCGTAAGTGTCGATCGCCAGCCCGCGGGCCGACAAACCGTACTGGCCGTCGGGACCCATCGCGCGGAAATAGCTGGCGCCGAGGAAGGACACCTCATCGTGCTTGTCCAGCTCCGGGGCTTTGAACAGCTGGAACCCGGCGAAACCCAGGTCACCCTTGAGCTGGTTAGTGTCGACCGTGGTCTTCTGATAGTTGAACAACGATGGCCGAAAGTGCACTTCACTCGACTGGCGGGTCTTGGGATCGACGCTGAACATGCGCACCGGTTGCTTGAAGCCCATACCGACATGGAAAAACCGCACGTCCAGTTGACCGTTCAGCTTATTCCACAGCGAATGATTACCGTCGTACTTGATCGCGTTGAATTGCAGCGGAGCCATGTTGGCGAGGGTGGGCGGCAATACCTGCTTGGTATCCACGTAGCGGCTGCCTGCCAGTTGTTTGGCTTGAGCCTTCAAAGTCTCGAAGTCGAATGTCTTTGCTTCGCCATCGGCGGTGTCGGTGCCGGCCCAGGCGTGGGCGGCCAGCAGCCCGCTGGCGGAGAGTCCGGTATAGGCGGCAATGGCCATGGAGGCTTTGAGCAGATTCCTGCGGTGCATAAGTACAACCTGTCTTGGGCGATCCCGCGCCGTTCCTGGCACGTGCTGGATCAGAAATTGAGGTTTGGACATGCCTTCGGCCAAACACAACTGACACTAAACAGATACCAAATAGCTTAAACCGTTCGGTTGCAGAGCAAAATGAATGATGGCGCAGCAATGGCGCTGCAATGAAACAAGAAATGTCGGTTAAGTTTTCCGACAGTACTTTCTGGTTTACAGGGCATTTCTGCTTTTTTTGACTAATTACTCTAAAAACCTCTGTTCAGCGTGCAGAAACTTCCTATTCTAGTACTCATAACCGGTTTTGGCCCTTCAGGCCGGTGGGTTTCAGCAGAGGGTTTGCGTTACGCCGCTACTGAAAAAAAACGTTAGGGCGATGAGGTGTCTGGAATTTTCTTTGACGTGCAGGGGACATCGTCCATGTCGAAAATACAGGGTATTGCCGGTTTTTTTGCTCTTGTTTGTGGTTTGAACATCTCGCGAAAGTCGCGTCGGCTCAGTTCGGAGGAGGTGAAGCTGGTCGAACAGTACCGCGCACTGTCGGAAAGTGATCGCATCGCCATGCGGTATCTGGTGGATGCGATGAGGAGTGTTTCGCGGTTTTAGGGAGGGGCCGGCCTTAAAGGCTGAGGGGGCTAGATCATGCCCCCTCTGGTTTAGGTGATTTTTCCGAATCGCTGAGGTGAAGCGTCTGACGATGAGCGGCGGTTGCGCTCTCGTCAGCTCGGTATTACTTTTGTTTTCGTAGTAATACCTAAGGAGGGATTTATGTCGACCACTATGACCAGTAAGGGCCAGGTAACCATTCCCAAGCCCATTCGTGATGCGTTGCATCTGATTCCCGGCTCGGCGATTGAATTCAGCGTCAATGCCCAGGGAGAAGTGGTTTTGCACCGTGGCGAGCCCAAACCGGGCAAGCCGGTACAGCAGGATAGATTTGAAGCCGTGCGTGGCAAAGCGGATATCAAGTGGCGAACCGATGAGTTGATGGCGTTGTTGCGTGGTGAAGACTGATGCTGTTGGTCGACACAAACGTATTGATCGATGTCCTGGAGGATGACCCGACTTGGGCCGACTGGTCGATTCAACAGCTTCGCGCACAATCCCAGGTTCATGAATTGGTCATTAATCCGATTATCTATGCCGAGCTGTCGCAAACGTTTTCTACGTTTGAAGCGTTGGATGCAGTCGTCGCGAAGCTGGGACTGCTGATACACGAGGTGCCACGACCTGCCTTGTTTTTGGCGGGCAAAGCCTTCGTTCGCTATCGGAAGGTGGGTGGCAGTAAAAACAATGTGCTGGCTGACTTTTTTATTGGCGCTCATGCAGCGACAGAGGGGCTGACGTTGCTGACCCGTGATGCCAAACGCTATCGCAGCTACTTTCCAACCGTTGAGTTGATCGTTCCTTGAATTGTCGGTTTGTGAAACCTGGTGGTGCGTATTGCCAGTATCGTCCTTGAATTCTTGGTGATGCTATCGCGAGCAAGCTCGCTCCTACAGGGATCGCGATCTATCTGTGGGAGCAGCAGTGCGACGTCCGACTTGCCCGCGAAGCTTTTAGTGCTTGAACATCACATGCCGCACAGTGGTGTAATCCTCCAGCCCGTACATGGACATGTCTTTGCCATAACCGGAGAGTTTCTGACCGCCGTGGGGCATTTCGCTGACCAGCATAAAGTGCGTATTGACCCAGGTGCAGCCGTACTGCAAACGCGCCGCGAGGCGGTGGGCGCGACCGACATCGGCGGTCCAGACCGACGACGCCAGGCCGTATACCGAATCGTTGGCCCAGGCCAGTGCCTGTGCTTCGTCAGCGAATTTGGTCACTGACACTACCGGTCCGAACACTTCGCAGCGGACGATCTCGTCGTCCTGTTGCGCGTCGGCCAGCACCGTCGGTTCGAAGAAGAAACCGTCGCCTTCCACCACCTTGCCGCCGGTGATCAGGCGAATGTGCGGTTGCGCCACGGCCCGTTCGACAAACCCGGCCACGCGGTCGCGATGCTCAGCGGTGATCAGCGGGCCGAGTTCGGTGGCCGGATCATCCTGCACGCCGTACTTGATGCTGCTGACCGCCGCCCCGAGCTTCTCGACGAACTTGTCGTAGATGCCTTCCTGGGCATAGATGCGGCAGGCGGCGGTGCAGTCCTGTCCGGCATTGTAGAACCCAAAGGTGCGAATGCCCTCCACGGCCGCATCGATGTCGGCATCGTCGAAGATGATCACCGGAGCCTTACCGCCGAGCTCCATGTGCATGCGTTTGACGCTGTCGGCGGTGCTGGAGATGATGTTCGAACCGGTGGCGATCGAGCCGGTCAAGGACACCATGCGCACTTTCGGGTGAGTCACCAGCGGGCTGCCGACGCTTGGGCCACGGCCGAACACCAGGTTGAGTACACCGGCCGGGAAGATCTCCGACGCCAGTTCAGCCAGGCGCAACGCGGTCAGTGGAGTTTGCTCTGACGGCTTGAGCACCACGGTATTGCCGGCGGCCAGGGCCGGGGCGATTTTCCAGGCGACCATCATCAGCGGGTAGTTCCACGGTGCGATGGAGGCCACCACGCCCACCGGATCGCGGCGGATCATCGAGGTGTGGCCCGCCAGGTATTCGCCGCCGGCCGTGCCGCTCATGCAGCGGCTGGCGCCGGCGAAGAAGCGGAACACATCGGCAATCGCCGGGATCTCGTCATTGAGCGCCGCGCTGTAGGGTTTGCCGCAGTTATCCGATTCCAGTTTGGCCAGCTCTTCGCCGTGGGCCTGGATCGCATCGGCGAGTTTGAGCAACAGCAACGAGCGCTCTCTGGCCGGGGTCTGCGACCAGCCCTCGAAGGCGGCGTCGGCGGCGCGCACGGCGGCATCGACCTGGGCTTCGCTGGCTTCGTTGATTTCCACCAGCACCCGGCCCAGCGCGGGGTTGAACACAGGCTGGCTGGCGCCTTCACCGTCGACCAGTTGACCGTTGATCAAGAGTTTGGTTTGCATGGTTTTCTCCTCTTCAATGCTGTTCGTAGGAGCTGCCGGAGGCTGCGATCTTTTAGCGTCAATGAGGCCGCCAAGGATCAAAAGAAAGATCAAAAGATCGCAGCCTTCGGCAGCTCCTACTAGGGTTCGTTATTTACCGCCACTTCCCGCCACGCCTTCACCGCCGCGTGTCAGGTAATAGGCGCCCAGGATCGGGAACATGGTCACCAGCATCACCAGCATGGCGACGACGTTGGTCACCGGCACATCCCGCGGGCGGCTGAGCTGGTTGAGCAACCACAGCGGCAGGGTGCGTTCATGGCCGGCGGTAAAGGTGGTGACGATGATTTCGTCGAACGACAGGGCAAACGCCAACATGCCGCCAGCCAGCAATGCCGAGCCGAGGTTCGGCAGGATGATGTAGCGGAAGGTCTGCCAGCCATCGGCGCCAAGGTCCATCGATGCCTCGATCAGGCTGTGGGAGGTGCGCCGCAAGCGGGCGATGACGTTGTTGTAGACGATCACCACACAGAAGGTTGCGTGGCCAACGATGATGGTGAACATCCCCGGTTCGATGCCCAGGGTCTTGAAGGTCGCGAGCAGGGCAATGCCGGTGATGATCCCCGGCAAGGCAATCGGCAGGATCAGCATCAGCGAGATGCCTTGTTTGCCGAAGAAGTCCCGCCGGTACAACGCTGCCGACGCCAGGGTGCCGAGGACCATGGCGATCAGCGTCGCAATGGCGGCGATCTGCAGCGACAGTTTGATCGCTTCCAGCACGTCCGGCCGGGAGAAGGCCACGCTCAGCCACTTCAGGGTGAAGCCCTTGGGCGGAAAGCTGAAGGCGGCGTCTTCGGTGTTGAAGGCGTACATGAAGATGATCAGGATCGGGAAGTGCAAAAACACCAACCCGCCCCAGGCGGCCAGACGCAGGCCCAGGGAAGCTTCTTCCCCATGCATTTGCGAATCAGAGCGCATCGAAGGCCCCCATACGTTTGACGATGGACAGGTAAATGGCGATCAGCACGATCGGCACCAGGGTGAAGGCGGCGGCCATCGGCATGTTGCCGATCGCGCCTTGCTGGGCATACACCATGCTGCCGACGAAGTAGCCCGGCGGGCCGACCAGTTGCGGCACGATGAAGTCGCCGAGGGTCAGCGAGAAGGTGAAGATCGACCCGGCAGCAATGCCGGGGATCGACAGCGGCAGCGTCACTTGCATGAACGTCTGGCGCGGCTTGGCCCCGAGGTCGGCGGAGGCTTGCAGCAGCGACGGCGGCAGGCGCTCCAGGGCGGCCTGGATCGGCAGGATCATGAATGGCAGCCAGATGTAGACGAACACCATGAAGCGCCCCAGATGGGAAGTGGACAAGGTGCTGCCGCCGACACCCGGAATGCCGAGCACGAACTGCAACACCGGCTCCAGTCCAAGGTGCTGAACGAACCATTGTGCGACGCCGCCCTTGGCCAGCAGCAAGGTCCAGGCATACGCCTTGACGATGTAGCTGGCCCACATTGGCATCATCACCGCGATGTAGAAAAACGCCTTGGTCTTGCCGGTGGTGTAGCGCGCCATGTAGTAGGCAATCGGGAAGGCAATGATGGCGCTGGCGATCGATACCGCAACCGCCATGCCCAGGGTGCGCAGGATGATGTCGAAGTTCGACGGCTGGAACAGCGCTGCGAAGTTCGCCAGGGTCAGGTCGGGAGTGACCGCCATGGTAAAGTCGTCGAAGGTGTAGAAACCCTGCCAGAGCAAGATCAGCAGCGAGCCGAGATAGATCGCGCCGAACCAGAGCAGCGGTGGCACCAGCAGCATCGACAGGTACAGATTGGGCCGGCGATACAACAGATTGGAAAATCGTCGCAACGGCGAGCGGCCGGGCGCGGTGTGGGTCATGGCCAGGCTCATGTCAGGCCTCGCTCGCTACGGTATCGGTCAGGCGGATCATGGCTTCACGGGCCCAGCGTGCGCTGATCCGTTGCCCGGGCTGATGCTGGATGCTGCTGTCCAACCATTGAATGTTGGCCTGGCTGATGTTCAGGGTCTGGCCGTTTTCCAGTTTGAGCTCGTAACGGGTGGCGCTGCCTTGGTACTGAATGTCGTGCAGCAAACCGCTGACTTCGATTTCGTGACTGGCCAGCGGGCCCTCGGCGAAACGCACGTGTTCCGGGCGAATCGAGAACGGCTGGTCACTGCCGCTCAACTGTCTGGCCAGGTCGCCGCGAATCACGTTGGAGGTTCCGACGAATTCGGCGACGAAGGTGGTGGCAGGTTTCATGTAGAGGTTGCGCGGGGAGTCGACTTGCTCGATGCGCCCCTTGTTGAACACCGCCACTCGGTCGGACATCGACAGCGCTTCAGTCTGGTCGTGGGTGACAAAGATAAAAGTGATGCCGAGCTGGCGTTGCAACTTCTTCAGCTCGCCCTGCATTTGCTCACGCAGCTTCAGGTCGAGAGCGCCCAGCGGTTCGTCGAGCAGCAACACCCGCGGGCGATTGACCAGGGCGCGAGCCAGGGCCACACGCTGGCGCTGGCCACCGGAGAGTTGCGCCGGTTTGCGCTCGCCGTAACCGCCGAGGGCGACCATGCCCAGGGCTTCTTCGGCGCGGTTCAAGCGTTCGGTCTTGCCGACGCCCTTGACCTTCAAGCCATAGGCCACGTTGTCCCGCACGTTCATGTGCGGGAACAGCGCGTAATCCTGGAACACGGTGTTCACGTCGCGTTGATAGGGCGGCAAACCGGCGGCTTCTTTGCCGTGAATGCGGATCGAGCCGGCGCTCGGTTGTTCGAAACCGGCGATCAGGCGCAGGCAGGTGGTTTTGCCGGAGCCGGAAGGCCCGAGCATGGAAAAGAACTCACCGTCCTGGATGTCGATGGAAACCCGGTCAACGGCTTTCACCTCGCCGAACTGCCGGGAAACGTTAGTGAACTGGACTGCAAGCGTCATGGTGCGGTGCTCCAGGAAGGCGCGCTTTTGAACAATTGAATCGGCTGTAGCATCAAAAAGATCGCAGCGCCCACAGGCGCGTAGGAGCTGCCGATGGCTGCGATCTTTTGATCTTTCTTTTGATCTTAAGAGAGCTTATCTACCTCCCATGATCGCGATGTAATCCTGGGTCCAGCGGCTATACGGCACGAATTTACCGCCTTCAGCCTGCGGGGTTTTCCAGAAGGCCAGGTTATCGAATTGGTCGTAACCATTGCTCGCACAACCCTCGGCACCGAGCAGTTCACTGGCTTTGCAGCCTTCGGGCACTGCTGGCAGGGCGCCGAACCAGGCGGCGACGTCGCCCTGGACCTTGGGCTGCAACGACCAATTCATCCATTTGTAAGCACAGTTCGGATGCTTGGCTTCGGCGTGCATCATGGTGGTATCTACCCACCCCGTTGCACCTTCCTTGGGAATCACCGAGGCAACGGGCTGCTTGTCGGCGATCAAGCCATTGACCATGTAGCCCCAGGTGCTCGACGCCACCACGCCTTCGTTCTTGACGTCGCTCATCTGTACGGTCGCGTCATGCCAGTAGCGGTGAATCAGCGGTTGTTGTTTGCGCAGCAGATCGAGAGTGGCCTTGTATTGCGCTTCGTTGAGTTCGTAGGGGTTCTTGATGCCCAGCTCCGGACGAATCGACTTCAGGTAGAGCGCCGCATCGGCGATGTAAATCGGGCCGTCATAGGCCTGAACCCTGCCCTTGTTGGATTTGCCGTCCGGCAGGGTCTGTTCTTCGAAAATCACGCCCCAGCTATCAGGTGCCTGTTTGAATACATTGGTGTTGTACATCAGCAGGTTCGGCCCCCATTGATAGGGAGTGCCATAGACCTGTTTATTGACCACGTACCAGGGTCCATCCTTGAGGCGTGGGTCGATGTTCTTCCAGTTCGGGATCAGCGCGACGTTGATCGGCTGCACACGTTTGCCGACGATCAGGCGCAACGAAGCATCGCCGGAAGCGGTGACCAGGTCGTAACCGCCTTTGCTCATCAGGCTGACCATCTCATCGGAGGTGGCCGCAGTTTTGACGTTTATCTTGCAGCCGGTCTCTTTTTCGAAACCGGTTACCCAGTCGTAATTTTTGTCGCTCTCGCCACGTTCGATGTAGCCCGGCCAGGCGACGATATCCAGCTGACCTTCGCCGGCGCCAACGGCTTTCAGCGGTTCGGCGGCCTGGATGCAGGCACTGGCCAGCAATGCGGTGGAGATTGCACTGAGCAGTGCGGTCTTGTGCACGAACATGGGGGTTCCCTCTTCTTTAATTATGGTCGGGGCGGTTGTGAACGTGGTGAAGCCATGCCTGTACGGCTTGTTATTAGCGTAGTGCTGTTCTTCTATAGATGCTGGCCGTGGCGGGCTTTGATGTGCCGTAGCTCTTTTTAATCAATGGCCTGGCGTAGAAACCACGGGCCTGTACAAAGGGTCAGGCAACATCTGGAAGTACTCTTGAGAGCAGGGGCAGGGCACTTCGATCTACGCTGGTGGCCTTAATGATCCGGTTGACCCCAGTTTTGGAGGTAGCAAATGAACACACGCGGATTGCTCGATCAGTTACTCAAGTCCGGCCAGGACCTGTTACAGAACAAGGCTGGCGGAACTCAGAACAAAACCTCGGGTTCGGAAAAGGGCGCACTGGGCGGCTTGCTGGGTAGCGGCGGTTCGGGCGGCCTGGGCAGCCTGCTTTCCGGGGCTGGCGGCGGCGCGCTGGCGGCTGGCGCCATGGGCTTGTTACTGGGCAACAAAAAAACCCGCAACATTGGCGGCAAGGCACTGACCTATGGCGGTCTCGCCGCCCTCGGTGTCCTGGCCTACAAGGCGTATGGCAACTGGCAGGCACAGCAGGCCGGGGCGCCACAAACCGAGCCGCAAACCCTCGATCGCCTGCCGCCAGCACAGGTTGAACTGCACAGCCAGGCGATCCTCAAGGCGCTGGTGGCCGCCGCGAAGGCCGATGGTCATGTCGATGAGCGCGAGCGGGCGTTGATCGAGGGTGAATTCACCAAGCTGGACAACGATCAGGAGCTGCAGCACTGGCTGCATGCAGAACTCAACAAGCCACTGGACCCGGCCGACGTCGCCCGCGCCGCCAGCACCCCGGAAATGGCTGCCGAAATGTACATCGCCAGCGTGATGCTGGTGGATGAAGAGAGCTTTATGGAGAAATCCTACCTGGACGAACTGGCCCGTCAGCTCAAGTTGGAACCAGGCTTGAAAGCCGAGCTGGAGAAGCAGGTTCGCCAGGCTTCGATGTAATCAGGGAAAGCAGCTGGATCGAAAAGATCGCAGCCTGCGGCAGCTCCACGGAGACCATGCACAGCCTGGTAATGACAGGTATACGCAAATCCCGTAGGAGCTGCCGCAGGCTACGATCTTTTTAGGATCTGCGCCATTTTCCGCCCCTCAATGACCCATCCACAGTCTTTTCCTGCCGATTCATCACTGGCAGCGCTCGCTGCTCCTGCCCCAAAGTAGCGATCCAGAGCGGCTGCCAACTTTCTGCTCGCTAAGTGAGATGTGCAGCACAACAGGTTGCTGGGTGAAGACACGTCCTCGACTATACTGCCCCCCATTTGAACGGCCCCGAGGACTGACTGTGAAGAACTGGACGTTGCGCCAACGCATTTTGGCGAGCTTTGCGGTGATTATCGTCATCATGTCATTGATGGTGATGCTTTCGTATTCCCGTTTGATGTCGATCGAGTCCAGTGAAAAAGCAGTACGCGCCGATAGTCTCCCCGGGCTTTACTACAGCTCCATGATTCGCAATGCCTGGGTTGATGATTATGTGTTGACCCAGCAACTGGTCGGCCTCAGTGGCGGTCAAAAAATGACCCAGGCGCAGCAGGACCAGTACCAGAGCGCTGAAGATGCTATTGAAAGCGCAGTGGCCAACTACCAGAAGACCATTGCCGATAAAGATGAACAGGCAAGTTTCGACGCGTTTTTGAAACTGCATGATAGTTACGACAAGGTGCTCACTGAGGTTCTCGATGTTTACCAGCACCAAGACATCGAACAGGCCCGGCGCATGGTCGCCGAGCAGTTGACCCCGCCTTGGGCTGCCGCTCGCAAGCAGCTGGATACGATCATTGAACAAAAGAAAGTCGAGGAGGAAGCGGCCATTGACTCGATCGTCGCGGCGGTCCAGACCACAAAACTGGTCATGGGCCTCTCGTTGCTGATCGCGATCATTGTCGCGGGCTTATGTGGTCTGCTGTTGATGCGTACGATCATGGCGCCAATGCAGCGTATCGTGCAGATTCTCGAATTGATGCGTACCGGGGACTTGAGCGGGCGCTTGAATCTGGCGCGCAAGGACGAATTCGGTGCGGTCGAAACCGGCTTCAACAACATGATGACCGAGCTCACTGCCCTGGTTTCCCAGGCCCAGCGCTCTTCGGTGCAGGTCACCACCTCGGTCACCGAAATCGCCGCCACTTCCAAGCAACAGCAGGCCACCGCCACTGAAACCGCCGCTACTACCACGGAAATCGGAGCCACTTCGCGGGAAATCGCCGCGACCTCCCGGGATCTGGTACGGACCATGACCGAAGTCTCCACCGCCGCCGACCAGGCCTCGGTGTTGGCCGGCTCCGGTCAGCAGGGCCTGGCGCGCATGGAAGGCACCATGCACTCGGTGATGGGTGCGGCCGATCTGGTCAATGCCAAGCTGGCGATCCTCAACGAGAAGGCCGGCAACATCAATCAGGTGGTGGTGACCATCGTCAAGGTCGCCGACCAGACCAACCTGCTGTCGCTCAACGCCGCCATCGAAGCCGAGAAAGCCGGTGAATACGGCCGCGGTTTTGCCGTGGTCGCCACCGAAGTGCGGCGCCTGGCGGATCAGACCGCCGTTGCCACCTACGATATCGAGCAGATGGTCCGTGAGATCCAGTCGGCAGTGTCGGCCGGGGTCATGGGCATGGACAAGTTCTCCGAAGAAGTGCGCCGCGGCATGTCCGAAGTGCAGCAGGTCGGCGAGCAGCTGTCGCAGATCATTCATCAGGTTCAGGCGCTGGCACCGCGGGTGCTGATGGTCAACGAAGGCATGCAGGCCCAGGCTACCGGCGCCGAGCAGATCAACCACGCGCTGGTGCAATTGGGGGATGCCAGCAGCCAGACCGTGGACTCGTTGCGTCAGGCCAGCTCCGCCATCGATGAGCTGAGTCAGGTGGCGGTGGGGCTGCGCAGCGGCGTCTCGCGTTTCAAAGTCTGATGAGCGAGCTCGTGGCGAAACGCGGCGTAGCAATAGCGCCGAAACATTCGTTGTTTTTGCTGTTCCGCATCGGCAACGACCGTTATGCCCTGCAGGCCATCGAGGTGGCTGAAGTACTGCCGCGCCTGCCCCTCAAGCCGATCGCCAAGGCCCCCTCGTGGGTCCCCGGGGTGTTCGCCTATCGGGGTGCGGTGGTGCCGGTTATCGACCTCAGCGAACTGACCTTCGGCCAGCCGGCTCAGGCACGCACCAGCACCCGCCTGGTGCTGGTGCACTATCGCCCGGACGCCTCGCTACCCGGTCAATTGCTCGGGCTGATTCTTGAACAGGCCACCGACACCCTGCGCTGCGCCCCGGCGGACTTTCAGCCCTATGGCCTGGACAATCGCCAGGCGCCGTATCTGGGTCCGGTGCGCGAAGATCAGCAGGGCTTAGTGCAATGGATTCGGGTCGCTGACTTGCTCGACGCCGAGGTCCGTGCGCTGCTGTTTCCGTCGCCCCCCCTGGATCTCCCTCGGTTTGAGGAGCGCCCATGAGCAGCGATCAGCGGTTTTTCGATTTCCTCAAGGAACGCATCGGCCTGGACGTGGCGTCAGTGGGGCCGGCGATCATCGAGCGTGCAGTGCGCCAGCGCGCCACTGCTCAGCGGGCGCTGAGCGCGGACGAGTACTGGCACGCACTGCAAGGTTCGCAAGATGAACAGCAGGCGCTGATCGAAGCGGTGATCGTCCCGGAAACCTGGTTTTTCCGTTACCCGGAATCCTTCGCGACCCTGGCCAGGCTGGCGGTGACGCGTCTGGCCGAGATCAACAACATGCGCGCCTTGCGGATTCTCAGCCTGCCGTGTTCTACCGGCGAAGAGCCCTATTCGATTGCCATGGCCTTGCTCGATGCCGGTCTGGCGCCCCATCAGTTCAAGGTCGAAGGGCTGGATGTCAGCCCTTTGTCGGTCGAACGGGCCAGGCGCGCGATCTACGGCAAGAACTCATTTCGCGGGCAGGAGACCGGTTTTCGCGAACGTCACTTCAGCAACGAGGCTGAGGGTTATCACCTCAGTCAGCGGGTGCGCGAGCAAGTCCGTCTGCAGGTGGGCAACTTGCTGGATCCGGCGTTGCTGGCCAACGAGCCGGCCTATGACTTTGTGTTCTGCCGCAACCTGCTGATCTACTTCGACCAGCCGACCCAGCAACAGGTGTTTGAAGTGCTCAAGCGCCTGACCCATGTCGATGGTGTGCTGTTTATCGGCCCGGCCGAGGGCAGTCTGCTGGGACGCTTGGGTATGCGTTCGATCGGCATTGCGCAGTCCTTCGCCTTCAGTCGCCACATCGAACCTGAACCCGCGCCGCTGCCGGTCTTTATCCCAGCACCGATGCCGGTGCGCTCGCCCATACGCAGCGTGGTAGCGCCCCCGCCCAGCCGACCCTTCGCCAGCGTTGTGCCAGCGCTCAGACCTGCCTCGGCGAGTACTGCGCCCACTGATGCCGCGACCTTGCTTGGCAACATCGCCGCGCTGGCCAATGCCGGCAAAAGCGCCGAAGCCCGCATGGCCTGTGAGCAGTATCTGCGCAGCCATGAACCGGTGGCTCAAGTGTTTTACTGGCTGGGTTTGCTCAGCGATGTCGCCGGCAGCGTGCTGGAGGCGCAGGGTTTCTATCGCAAGGCCTTGTATCTGCAGCCGCAGCACCCGGAAGCCTTGATGCAGCTGGCGGTTTTGCTGGCGTCCCAAGGGGATGCGGCGGGTGCCCGTCGATTGCAGGAACGCGCCGCTCGTAGCGAACGTACCGCTGACAGTGAGCGTAAACGATGAGCAGTTCTGTTTCGTTGAACCTGACCCACGAGGATGCGCAGGCCATTGATGACTGCTGGAACCGTATCGGTATCCACGGTGACAAGTCCTGCCCGTTGTTGGCCGAACATATTCACTGTCGCAACTGCGCGGTGTATTCCGCTGCCGCCACCCGCCTGCTCGATCGTTATGCCTTGCAGCAGGAAGACCATCAGCAGTCGATCGCCGTCGAGAACGATGTCGTCACTCGCTCGCTGTTGATGTTTCGCCTGGGCGAAGAGTGGCTGGCATTGGCGACCCGCTGCCTGGTCGAGGTTGCGCCGTTGCAGCCGATCCATTCCTTGCCGCACCAGCGTTCGCCGGCGCTGTTGGGCGTGGCGAATGTGCGCGGAGCCCTGGTCGCCTGCCTGTCGCTGGTGGAATTGCTGGGGCTGGAGGCTACCACCGTGGTTGCCTCCGGTACGCGGGTCATGCCGCGCATGTTGATCATCGCAGCCCGTGGCGGTCCGGTGGTGGTGCCAGTGGATGAAGTGGACGGGATTCACGCTATCGATGAACGCACCTTGAACGCTGCCTCCAGCTCCGGTTCGCAAGCCAGCGGCAAATACACCCGGGGTGTCTTGCAATTCAAAGGCCGCAGCTTGCGCTGGCTGGATGAAGAACAGTTGCTGTCCGCCGTGACCCGGAGCCTCGCATGACCCCCGATCAGATGCGCGACGCGTCGATGCTCGAGCTGTTCAGCCTGGAAGCCGAAGCACAGACCCAGGTGCTCAGCGCTGGCCTGCTGGCGCTGGAGCGCAACCCGACCCAGGCCGATCAACTGGAAGCCTGCATGCGTGCGGCGCATTCACTCAAGGGCGCCGCGCGGATTGTCGGGGTGGATGCCGGGGTCAGCGTGGCGCATGTCATGGAGGATTGCCTGGTCAGCGCCCAGGAAGGGCGTCTGTACCTGCAGCCCGAACATATCGATGCCTTGCTGCAAGGCACCGATCTGCTGATGCGCATCGCGACGCCGGACAGCGCCAATGTCGGTCCGAGTGATATCGAGGGCTATGTCGCCTTGATGGGCCACTTACTCGATCCGGCTGCGATGCTCGTCAGAAGTACTGCCCCCACCGTTGAATCGCTCACGCTGCCGATGGCTGAGCTGCAACTCACGCTGCCCCGTCGCGAGCTGGAGTTGTTGCTGGATCCAGGTCCGATGCTTGCCGCGCCCAGCGAAACGCCGCGCAACAGCCGGCGTGTCACCGAGGGTGGCGAACGGGTGCTGCGGGTGACCGCCGAACGCTTGAACAGTTTGCTCGATCTGTCGAGCAAGTCCCTGGTGGAAACCCAGCGTCTCAAGCCCTGGCTGGTGACTATGCAGCGTCTCAGGCGCATGCAGAGCAACAGTCTGCGAGCCCTGGAAAACCTCAACCTTCATCTCAAAGAGCACGACCTGAGCCTCGAAGCCCAGGAAGAGTTGGCCGATGCCCGGCGCATGCTCGCCGAGTCCCAGCAATTGCTGGCGGAGAAAACCGCCGAGCTGGATGAGTTCGGCTGGCACGCCAGCCAGCGCGCTCAAGTCTTGTATGACACGGCGCTGGCCTGTCGCATGCGGCCATTCGCCGATGTGCTGGTCGGCCAGGAACGGATGGTCCGCGACCTGGGGCGAAGCCTGGGCAAGCAGGTGCGGCTGGAGATCGAGGGCGACAAGACCCAGGTCGACCGCGATGTGCTGGAAAAACTCGAAGCGCCGCTGACCCATTTGCTGCGCAATGCGGTGGATCATGGCATCGAAGCGCCCGAACAACGGCTGCTCGCCGGTAAACCAGCGGAAGGTCTGATTCGTCTGCGGGCGTCCCATCAGGCTGGGTTGCTGGTACTGGAACTGAGCGACGACGGCAACGGCGTCGACTTGGAACAAGTCCGCCAGAGCATTGTGGAACGTAAATTGTCGCCGGCCGAGACCGCCGCCCAGTTGAGCGAAGAAGAGTTGCTGACCTTCCTGTTCCTGCCGGGCTTCAGTCTGCGTGACAAGGTCACCGAAGTCTCCGGTCGCGGCGTCGGCCTGGATGCGGTTCAGCACATGGTCCGGCAGTTGCGCGGAGCGGTGGTGCTGGAGCAAACGGCGGGCGAGGGCAGCCGGTTCCATCTTGAAGTGCCGCTGACCCTGTCGGTGGTGCGCAGCCTGGTGGTGGAAGTCGCCGACGAGGCTTATGCCTTCCCGCTGGCGCACATCGAACGTATGTGCGACCTGGAGCCGGAGGCGATCGTGCAAGTCGAAGGCCGGCAACACTTCTGGCACGAAGGCCGGCATGTCGGCTTGGTCGCGGCCAGCCAGTTGTTGCAGCGCCCGGCGGCTCAGGGCAGCGCGCAAACCCTCAAGGTGGTGGTGATCCGCGAGCGCGACGCCGTGTATGGCGTGGCCGTCGAGCGGTTTATCGGCGAGCGCACGCTGGTGGTGCTGCCCCTCGATGATCGCTTGGGCAAGATTCAGGACATTTCCGCCGGGGCGCTGTTGGACGATGGCTCCGTGGTGCTGATTGTCGACGTCGAAGACATGCTGCGCTCGGTGAATAAACTCCTCAACACCGGCCGCCTGGAACGAATCGCCCGGCACCCGCATCAGGTGGCGGAAGTCGCGCGCAAACGCATTCTGGTGGTCGACGACTCCCTGACCGTGCGCGAATTGCAACGCAAACTGTTGCTCAATCGCGGCTATGACGTGGCGGTGGCGGTAGACGGCATGGACGGTTGGAATGCCCTGCGCGCTGAAGACTTCGATCTGCTGATCACCGACATCGATATGCCGCGGATGGATGGGATCGAATTGGTCACCCTGTTGCGTCGCGATACTCGCTTGCAGTCGCTGCCGGTGATGGTGGTTTCCTACAAGGATCGCGAAGAAGACCGCCGTCGTGGACTGGACGCCGGGGCCGACTATTATCTAGCCAAAGCCAGTTTTCATGACGACGCTTTGCTGGATGCGGTAGTGGAACTCATTGGAGGAGCTCGGGCATGAAGATCGCTATCGTCAACGATATGCCCATGGCGGTAGAAGCCTTGCGCAGAGCCCTGGCATTCGAGCCGACCCATGAAGTGGTCTGGGTCGCAAGCAATGGCGCCGAGGCGGTACAACAGTGCGCCAGGCTGACCCCGGACCTGATTCTGATGGATTTGATCATGCCGGTGATGGATGGCGTGGAGGCGACCCGGCGGATCATGACCGAGAGCCCGTGCGCCATCGTGATCGTGACCGTCGACCGCCAGCAGAACGTCCATCGAGTGTTCGAGGCCATGGGCTTTGGCGCGCTGGATGTGGTCGACACGCCTGTCGTCGGTGCCGGTAATGCGAAAGAAGCCGCTGCGCCGCTGCTGCGCAAGATTCTCAATATCGGCTGGCTGATCGGCCAGAGCGGCAGCCAGGTACGTTCGGCGCCGACACCGTTGCGCAGCATGGCGCAGCGCAAGAGCCTGGTAGCCATCGGTTCCTCCGCTGGCGGGCCAGCGGCGCTGGAAATCCTCCTCAAAAGCCTGCCCCGGGAATTCCCTGCTGCCATCGTGCTGGTTCAGCATGTTGATCAGGTATTCGCCGCGGGCATGGCCGAATGGTTGAGCAGTGCTTCGGGTTTGACCGTGCGCCTGGCGCAACAGGGAGAACAGCCGCGAAGCGGCACCGTGCTGCTGGCCGGCACCAACCACCATATTCGCTTGCTAAAGAATGGCACGCTGGCTTATACCGCCGAGCCGGTCAACGAGATCTATCGACCCTCGATCGACGTGTTCTTCGAGAGCGTGGCCAGTTACTGGAGCGGCGATGCGGTTGGCGTATTGCTGACTGGCATGGGCCGTGATGGGGCTCAGGGCCTCAAGTTGATGCGCCAGCAGGGTTTCCTGACCATCGCGCAGGACCAGCGCAGCAGCGCGGTGTACGGGATGCCGAAAGCGGCCGCGGCGATCGACGCCGCCGTGGAAATTCACCCGCTGGACAAGATTGCGCCACGATTGCTTGAGATATTTACCAAATGACTGACCACACAGCTCTCCTGGCTAGCCTAGAAATTCAGGTGACCACCGATGAATGATTTACAGCTCGACGATTTCAAAACCGATGAAAATGCCGCGATGGTGCTGTTGGTCGATGACCAGGCAATGATCGGTGAAGCAGTACGGCGCGGGCTGGCCAATGAAGAGAATATCGACTTCCACTTCTGCTCTGACCCCCATCAGGCTATCGCCCAGGCGGTCCGCATCAAGCCGACGGTGATCCTCCAGGATCTGGTCATGCCAGGGCTGGATGGCCTGACGCTGGTACGTGAATACCGCAACCACCCGGCGACCAAGAATATTCCGATCATCGTGCTGTCGACCAAGGAAGACCCCTTGATCAAAAGCGCGGCGTTTGCCGCCGGGGCCAACGATTATCTGGTCAAGCTGCCGGATAACATCGAACTGGTGGCGCGGATCCGCTATCACTCGCGCTCCTACATGACCCTGTTGCAGCGCGATGCGGCTTATCGTGCCTTGCGAGTCAGCCAGCAGCAGTTGCTCGACACCAACCTGGTGCTGCAGCGCCTGATGAACTCCGACGGCCTGACCGGGCTGTCCAATCGCCGGCACTTCGACGAGTACCTCGAGCTGGAATGGCGGCGATGCCTGCGCGATCAGACGCAGCTGTCGCTATTGATGATCGATGTCGACTACTTCAAGTTGTACAACGACAGCTTCGGTCATCTGGAGGGCGATGAAGCCCTGCGCAAGGTCGCCATGGCCATTCGCGACGCCAGCAGCCGACCGTCGGATCTGCCGGCCCGTTACGGTGGCGAAGAGTTCGTCCTGGTGCTACCCAACACCTCGCCAGGCGGCGCGCGGATGGTCGCCGAGAAACTGCGCCAGGCCGTGGCCGCACTGAATATCCCGCACATCTACCCGACCTTAGACGCGAAGCTGACCATCAGCATCGGCCTGTCGACCATAACCCCGCAGCAGGGCAGCAATTGTCGGCAACTCATCTCGGCCGCCGACAAAGGTTTGTACCTGGCGAAGAACAATGGGCGTAATCAGGTGGGGATTGAATGAAATAGGGGTGTCATCGGCCAAGCGGGCTGCCGTGACAGCCTGACTACGGTATACTCGTCGGCTTTCAAAAGTTCGCCAACGAGTGCTGCCCGCCATGGAAATCAACCCGATCCTTAACAGTATCAAGGACCTGTCCGAGCGCTCCGAAACTATTCGGGGGTATCTTTGACTACGATCAAAAGCATGAGCGTCTGACCGAAGTCAATCGCGAGCTTGAAGATCCGAGTGTCTGGAACAACCCTGAATACGCCCAGAATCTAGGCCGCGAGCGTTCCTTGCTGGCCCAGATCGTCGATACCCTCGATGAAATGTCCAGCGGTCTGGTGGATGCCAAAGACCTGCTGCTGATGTCTGCCGAGGAAGAAGACCAGGCCGCTGTAGACGACGTTGCCGCTGAAGTCGAGCGTCTGCGCGAGTCCCTCGAGAAGCTCGAGTTCCGCCGGATGTTCAGCGGCGAGATGGATGCCAACAACGCTTACCTGGACATTCAGTCCGGTTCTGGCGGCACCGAAGCCCAGGACTGGGCCAACATCCTGCTGCGCATGTACCTGCGCTGGGCGGATAAACGCGGTTTCGAAGCGACCATCATGGAGCTGTCCGCCGGTGAAGTCGCCGGGATCAAGGGCGCGACCGTGCACATCAAGGGTGAATACGCCTTTGGCTGGCTGCGCACAGAAATCGGCGTGCACCGTCTGGTACGCAAGAGCCCGTACGACTCCGGCAACCGTCGTCACACCTCGTTCTCGGCGGTTTTCGTTTCGCCGGAAATCGATGACAACATCGAAATCGACATCAACCCGTCGGACTTGCGGATCGATACCTATCGCTCCTCCGGTGCCGGTGGTCAGCACGTAAACACCACCGACTCGGCGGTACGTATCACTCACGTACCGACCAACACCGTGGTCTGCTGCCAGAACGAACGTTCCCAGCACGCGAACAAAGACACCGCGATGAAAATGTTGCGGGCACGTTTGTACGAACAGGAAGTGCAGAAGCGCAACGCTGCTTCGCAAGCCCTGGAAGACACCAAGTCGGATATCGGCTGGGGGCATCAGATCCGTTCGTACGTGCTCGACCAGTCGCGGATCAAGGATCTGCGCACGAACATCGAGCGCAGCGACTGCGACAAGGTGCTCGACGGCGATATCGACGAATACCTGATCGCCAGCCTCAAGCAAGGGCTGTAATCAGGCAACACCGGAAATCTGCGGAGCCACCGCGCTCCTGCAGGAGCGTGGCGAAGCCCGCGAACCCTCGAAGCCGGGGGCAATGAACCTGTGATGGAATATTTAAAGACATGAGCGACCTACAACTCGATCCGCAAGCCCTGCAACAGGAAGAAAACTCCCTGATCGCCCTGCGCAAGGAAAAGCTTGCTGCCGAGCGCGCCAAGGGCCAGGCCTTCCCCAACGACTTCCGTCGCGATGCCTACTGCGATGACTTGCAGAAGAAGTACGTGGACAAGACCAAGGAAGAGCTGGCAGAGGCTGCGATCCCGGTCAAGGTTGCCGGTCGTCTCATGCTCAACCGTGGTTCCTTCATGGTGATCCAGGACATGTCCGGGCGCATCCAGGTTTACGTCAACCGTAAAACCCTGTCCGAAGAAACCCTGGCCGCGGTCAAAACCTGGGACCTGGGCGACATCATTGCCGCCGAAGGCACCCTGGCCCGTTCCGGCAAAGGTGACCTGTACGTTGAAATGACCAATGTGCGCCTGCTGACCAAGTCCCTGCGCCCGTTGCCGGACAAGCACCACGGCCTGACCGATACCGAAACCCGCTATCGCCAGCGCTACGTCGACCTGATCGTCAACGAAGAAGTTCGTCAGACGTTCCGCATTCGTTCGCAAGTGATCGCGCACATCCGCAGTTTCCTGATGCAGCGCGACTTCCTTGAAGTCGAAACGCCGATGCTGCAAACCATTCCCGGTGGTGCCGCGGCCAAGCCGTTCGAGACTCACCACAACGCCCTGGACCTGGACATGTTCCTGCGCATCGCGCCGGAGCTGTACCTCAAGCGTCTGGTGGTCGGTGGTTTCGAGCGCGTGTTCGAGATCAACCGCAACTTCCGTAACGAAGGCGTATCGACCCGGCACAACCCCGAGTTCACCATGCTCGAGTTCTACCAGGCCTACGCTGACTACGAAGACAACATGGACCTGACCGAAGAACTGTTCCGCGAACTCGCGCAGCTGGTTCTGGGTTCCACCGATGTGCCGTATCAGGGCAAGGTGTTCCATTTCGGCCAGCCGTTCCAGCGCATCTCGGTGTTTGCCTCGATCCTCAAGTACAACCCCGAGATCACCGAAGCCGATCTGCAAGACATCGACAAGGCCCGCGTTATCGCCAAGAAGTCCGGTGCCGACGTCAAAGGCTTCGAAGGTCTGGGCAAGCTGCAAACCATGATTTTCGAAGAGCTGGTCGAGCACAAACTGGAACAGCCGACCTTCATCACCGAATACCCGTTCGAAGTGTCGCCACTGGCACGTCGCAACAACACCAACCCGAATGTCACCGACCGCTTCGAGTTGTTCATTGGCGGTCGTGAAATCGCCAACGCCTACTCCGAGTTGAACGACGCAGAAGACCAGGCCGAGCGCTTCCAGGCTCAGGTGCGTGACAAGGATTCCGGTGATGACGAAGCCATGCATTACGATGCTGACTTCGTTCGCGCCCTGGAGTACGGCATGCCGCCAACGGCAGGTGAAGGTATCGGTATCGACCGTCTGGTGATGCTGCTCACCGACGCTCCGTCGATCCGTGACGTGATCCTGTTCCCGCACATGCGGCCGCAAGCCTAAGTGTTTTGAGTAAAAAGCCGCCTACCTCAGGCGGCTTTTTATTGCCTGTCTGGTACAAGCGTATCAATTTGTTGCTTTCATTTGAGAGGAAATACCTGTCGTGAATCGTGCAATTGCTCTAGATGGTGCAGCGGGTATCGCCGCTGCGGTCGCTGAAAGTGTTCAGTACCAGGGCCGCAAGGCCAGCCGGCAGGGCAGCGAGCAGCGCCGACAAGTTATTCTCGATGCCGCCATGCGCATTGTGGTACGCGACGGAGTGCGGGCGGTGCGTCACCGCGCAGTGGCCACCGAGGCTGGTGTACCGCTGTCGGCGACCACTTACTATTTCAAGGATATCGATGACCTGCTTACCGATACCTTCGCTCAATACGTGGAACGCAGCGCGGCCTTCATGGCTAAATTCTGGGCGAATAACGAAGGCTTGCTGCGCGAGATGGTCGCCTATGGTGATGGCAGCCAGGAGTCCCGTTCGCAACTGGCCGACGACATTGCCCGGTTGACCGCCGACTATGTTCAGCGCCAATTGCACAACCGTCGCGAGCACCTGATGGCCGAACAGGCGTTCCGCCAGGAAGCGCTGCTCAATCCGCGTCTGGCACTGTTGGTGCGCTCGCACCAGCAAATTCTCCTACAGGGCACATGCCAGTTTTTCCAGGTTTTAGGTTCCCGTGAGCCACAACAAGATGCCAAAGTGTTGACGGCGATTATCGGACGGATGGAATATCAAGGTCTGCTCAATGATCCGGAGCCTCAGGCCGAGGAAGAAATGCTCGGTATTCTCAAGCGTTACATGCATTTGGTGCTGGCATCTGTCTGAGGAACCCGGCACCCCTCGGGTGCCGGCATTGGCGTGAACCACGCGGTCCCTTGTAGGAGCTGCCGAAGGCTGCGATCTTTTGATCTTCGATCTGCCCACGCAGATCTCACCAGGTTTTCACAGATCGCAGCCTGCGGCAGCTCCTACAGAGGCCGGTCATATGTTCATAGGGAGTGTTGAATGAAGTCCTGGCGTGTAGTGATCGCCTTGTCGTTTCTGCTACTGAGCGGCTGTCTGGTGTCCTTCAAGGAGCCGCTGCCGGCGAGGGAGCCGGCGCCTGTGGGGTTGCTCGGCAAATGGACCAGCAAGAATGCCTGGGGCGAGGCGCTCAACCTTGAGCTGACCCGTGTCGGCACCAATCGCTACCAGGCCGTCAGCTACGCCAAAACCAGGCCCCGGGAGCGCGACGCCTATGGGTTCACGGTCTCCCGTCATGGCAGCCGCTGGTATGTGTCGGCAAAAGTACCGGCCAGTTTCGGCGGCAACTTCACTATCGCCGGTTTCGAGTTGACCGCTGACCATGAACTGGTGGTCTACAACCTCGACCTCGAGCAGATCCATCAGGCACTCGGGCAAGAAGCCCTGAGTGGCGAGCCGTTTGAAACCAAAGAAGGCGAAGGCGTGCTGATCGGCAATCCACTGGACCAGGTGTTCGCCTACCTGGATGACCCGGCCAACTCAGATGTGTTCGTCGAAGTGGCGCGCTTCCAGCGTTCAGGTAAGTAAACGCGGCATAGAACGTAATCTATAGGAGCTTCGGGTGGACGATTACCAGCAGACGATACGCCTCTTGTCCGATCGCATAGTGCTGGCGCAAACGCCGATCCGCGTACTGGATGCGGTCAAGTGGGATGACAGCATCCGCAACGGTTTCCTCGAGGCCGATGGCAAGGAAATGCCTGCGGTGGATCGCGACTACTACCTCAACCGCCCGCTGGCGTTCGATCCCAGTTCGGTGAAACTGGAATTCCAGAACATCGAACGGGACATCACCCGTCAACTGGGGCAGTTCAACCCGGTCGGGCAGATCATGCGGCGTATGTGCAAGGAGTACCGCATGGTGGTGCGCATGCTCGAAGCGCGCGGCACCGAAGACTTCGGTCTGATCTCCCAGGAGCTTTACGGCGCCGCTTCCGACGCCTTCCATGCCGGTGACCCGACCCTGGCCGACCTGGGCCTGATGCTCTCCGATTACCTGAACAACATCGACGGCCGCGGCGACCTCAAGGACGAACCCAAGATCCTGACCGCCAAGGAAGCCGTTCACCTGCTGCAAACCCGTCTGAACAAGGTGTTCGGCGAGGCCGAGGAAACCATTCGGGTGTTCGAGTCCGACGGGATCGTCGCCGATGCGGCGGCCGGTGCCGACTACATCAAGATCCGCACCGACGCTATGTTCAACCACCGTGATGTGCGCGCCCTCGAAGTCCATGAAGGGCTGGTGCATGTCGGTACCACCCTCAACGGTCTGAACCAGCCGATCTGCACCTTCCTGTCCAAGGGCCCGCCGTCATCGACCGTGACCCAGGAAGGCCTGGCGATCCTGATGGAAATCATCACCTTTGCCTCTTATCCAAGCCGCCTGCGCAAACTGACTAACCGCACCCGCGCCATCCATATGGTGGAGGAGGGCGCGGACTTCCTGCAGATCTTCGAATTCTTCCGCGAACATGGCTTCGATATGGAGCAAAGCTACGGCAACGCCAGCCGGGTGTTCCGCGGCTCAGTGCCTAACGGTCTGCCATTCACCAAAGACTTGTCCTATCTCAAGGGCTTTATCATGGTTTACAACTACATTCAGTTGGCCGTGCGTAAGGGCAAGCTTGAGCAGATTCCCTTGCTGTTCTGTGGCAAGACCACCCTGGAAGACATGCGCACGCTGCGTCAACTGGTGGACGAAGGACTGGTGGTGCCGCCCAAGTATTTACCCGAGCAAATCCGTGACTTGAACGCCTTGTCGGCCTGGATGTGCTTCTCCAACTTCCTCAATCACCTGAGCCTGGATCGGATCGAGGCGGATTATTCGAATATTCTGTAACAGCACAGAATTGCACAGCCCTTGTAGGAGCGAGCTTGCTCGCGATGGACGTTAACGATAACGCGTGTTGCCTGAATAAACGCGCCGCCCTTGAGTTCATCGCGAGCAAGCTCGCTCCTACAGGGGCGCAGCGTTCACTTTCCAGTTGCGAGGTTTCAATCGGATGAGAATCCTCGGCATCATCAGCCTGTTACTCGTACTGAGCGGCTGCAGCGCCTTGCTGTTCTACCCCGAACCCGGCCAGCCGTTTACCCCGGAAAAAGCCAAACTGCAATTTCGCGACGTCACCCTGACCACCGCCGACGGTCTCAAGCTGCACGGTTGGTGGCTACCGGCCAAGACGGGTGTGGCGGTCAAGGGCACGGTGCTGCATCTGCACGGCAATGGCGGCAATCTGGCCTGGCATCTGGGCGGCAGCTGGTGGCTGCCGGAGGAGGGCTATCAGGTGTTGCTGGTGGACTATCGCGGTTATGGCCTGTCCGAAGGTGAGCCGCGGCTGCCGGAGATCTACCAGGACATCGACGCGGCGTTCCAGTGGCTGGACACGGCCCCCGAGGTTCAAGGCAAACCGCTGGTGGTCCTCGGTCAGAGCCTGGGCGGCGCGCTGGCGGTGCATTACCTGGTCAAACATCCCGAGCGCCAGCGTCAGCTCAAAGCCATAGTGTTCGACGGCGTGCCGGCCAGTTACCGGGATGTCGGGCGCTTCGCCTTGAGTTCTTCCTGGGTGACCTGGCCGTTCCAGGTGCCGCTGTCCTGGCTGGTGCCGGACGACGACAGCGCGATCAACGCCATGGCGCAACTCAATGCAGTGCCAAAACTGATCTACCACAGCATCGATGATCCGCTGGTGCCTCTTTCCAACGGCATCCGTCTGTATCAAGCTGCGCCGCCGCCCAGGGTGTTGCAACTGACCCGTGGGGGTCATGTGCAGACCTTTGCCGATCCGGTCTGGCGAAAAGTCATGCTGCGTTACCTCGATGACCCGCAGCATTTCAACGGCCTGCGCCGGCTGGGCGAAATCCCGAATTACCCGCTACCCCCGAATTCAAAAGTTGAACCTCCAGAGAGTCCGCAATGAGTGAAGAACGTAACGCCATTCCCCTGATCATCACCGGTATCTGCAGCATCCTCGGCACTGTCGCGGTCCTGGGGTACTACGGCTACCTGCACTTTGCCAAACCGGAAGACGCACTGCTGCTGAGCGAATTCACTATGGTCAAAACCCTGCCGGGCGAGGACTACAAGGTTTCCCTGGAGCCCGCTACCCAGGTCGCGCAGTGCATTGATGGTGTGCTGGTGCTGTTCGACACCGAGCAGAAAGGGTTGACCGGCGTGCTGGTCAACAGCAAGAAGAAGGCTGTGCGCTGCATGGGCGAGGAAACGCCGAAGCTGGAGCAGTGAGGCTTTAGCGCACACCGACCCCGTAGCAGCTGCCGAACGCAGCCTTCGGCAGCGGCTACAGCCAGGCATAAAAAATCCGGAATCCTTGACAGATTCCGGATTTTTTTTGGCAGTGAATTACGTCGTATGCCAGGTGATCTCTTCTTCACCATCAGCGCTGATGCGAATCCAGCGATCAGCGGTTTCCTCGCCTTCGTCCTCGACCCAGGAACCCGGCGCGCAACGCACTTCCACGTTCAGCGCGGCGAAAGCGGCGCGAGCGCAGGCAATGTCGTCGTCCCATGGGGTCTGGTCGCTGTCCAGGTGCAGGCTGTTCCACTTGCCCACGGCCTTCGGCAGCCAGGTCACGGGCACATCGCCGGCCTTGCATTTGTAGGTCTGACCCCTCTGCACCCAGTCGGTGCAAGGGCCCAGGGCCGTGCCGAGCCAGGCGGCGATGGCCTTGTAGTCGACGTCGGCGTCTTTCAGGTAAATCTCGATATCGGGCTGGCGCATGGATGTCCTCAATGCGGTTCTGAAAAATCCATTCGCGGATTTAGTCGGCCTCAAGCGATGCTCAAGGCCATGAATGAAGGATTACTGAAGAACGAAGTAATCGTAGCGCATTGACACGCTGACCTCGAACGGCTCGGCCTGTTCGATGACATTCGCCCGCCGTTCGGCACTGGCGCGCCAGCCGTGGGGTGTCATGGCCAACAGGTTGGCGCGGTCCTGACCGCTGGCCAGGATCAACTTGAAGTCCAGGGTTTCGCTGTGTTGCAACTGCATGCCTTCGGGCACCAGTGCCAGATGCTTGTCATCGGTGTATTCACGCACCTCATCGTACAGGCGCTCGCGCAATTCCATCAGATGGCCGCTGGTCGGCCCGACCTTCATCAAGCCACCGCCGGGGCTGAGCAGGCGCTTGGCCTCCAGCCAGTCGAGGGGGCTGAACACGCTGGCGAGGAACTGACAGCTGGCATCGGCCAAGGGCACACGGGCCATGCTGGCGATCAACCAGGTCAGCTGCGGATTGCGCCGGCAGGCGCGTTTCACCGCTTCGCGGGAGATATCCAGGGCGTAACCTTCAGCGTCGGGCAGGGCTGCGGCGATTTGCGCGGTGTAATAACCCTCGCCACAACCGATGTCCAGCCAGCGCTGCGGCGCGACTTCTGCGGCCAGTTCGGCCAGACGCTTGGCTACCGGTGCGTAGTGACCGGCGTTGAGGAAATCGCGACGGGCTTCGACCATCGCCTGGTTATCCCCAGGGTCGCGGCTGTTCTTGTGCTGCACCGGCAACAGGTTCAGGTAACCCTGGCGGGAGCGGTCGAAACGATGCCCGGCGGGGCAGGCCACGCCGTTGTCCACCGCTTTCAGCGGTTCGCTGCAGATCGGGCAGGCGAGCATCAGGCGAGCAACTTGATCAGGGTCTGGTAGTAGATTTCGGTCAGCACGTCGAGGTCGCTGGCCAGCACGCGCTCGTTAACCTGATGGATCGTCGCGTTGACCGGGCCCAGTTCGACTACCTGGGTGCCCATGGTCGCAATGAAGCGCCCATCGGAGGTGCCGCCGCTGGTGGAAGCCTGGGTTTCACGCCCGGTGATTGCCTTGATGCTCGCCGACACCGCATCGAGCAGTGCGCCCGGTTCGGTGAGGAATGGCAGGCCGGACAGCGCCCACTCCACATGCCAATCCAGGCCATGCTTGTCGAGGATATCGGCGACGCGCTTTTGCAGGCCTTCGACGGTCGACTCGGTGGAGAAGCGGAAGTTGAACACGGCGACCAGATCACCGGGGATCACGTTGGTCGCGCCGGTGCCGGAATTCAGGTTGGAGATCTGGAAGCTGGTCGGCGGGAAGAAGCTGTTGCCGTGGTCCCAGTGCTCGGCGGCCAGTTCGGTCAGGGCCGGAGCGGCGAGGTGGATCGGATTTTTCGCCAGGTGCGGGTAGGCCACGTGGCCCTGTACACCGCGTACGGTGAGCCTGGCGCCGAGGGAGCCGCGACGACCATTTTTGACCACATCACCGACCAGCGTCGTGCTCGACGGCTCGCCGACGATGCACCAGTCCAGGCGCTCTTTACGAGCTACCAGACGTTCGATCACCGCTTTGGTGCCGTGATGGGCCGGGCCTTCTTCGTCACTGGTGATCAGGAAGGCCACCGAGCCTTTGTGGTCCGGGTAGTCGGCGACAAAGCGCTCGGCCGCCACCAGCATCGCCGCGAGGCTGCCTTTCATGTCCGCCGCGCCACGGCCGCAGAGCATGCCGTGTTCGTCGATCAATGCGTCGAACGGGTCGGTCTGCCAGGCTTGCACGGGGCCGGTCGGGACCACGTCGGTGTGGCCAGCGAAGCACAGCACCGGGCCATCATGTTTGCCGTGGGTCGCCCAGAAGTTATCCACATCTTCAATGCGCATTGGCTCCAGCTTGAAGCCGGCATCGCCCAGGCGCTGCATCATCAGCTTCTGGCAATCGGCGTCGATCGGCGTCACCGAGGGACGGCGGATCAGGTCGCAGGCGAGTTGGAGGGTCGGCGAAAGGTCGGCGTGGGCCGTCATGTAAAAGCTCCGGTGTGCGCAGCACGATAAACCGTTGAAAAAGGCGACCATTCTAAAGCAAAACGGCGGCCCGAAGGCCGCCGTTTGACGTTATCTAATAACGGATCAAGCAGGTGCCGGCTCGCTCGCCGCCACCGGTTTTGGCAGCGAAGACAGGAAGGCCATGATCAGCGCCGCCAGGTACGGCAGCGACTGTACCAGCAGCATGGCGACCCAGAAGCGCATGTCGTAGCTTGGCAAGCCCTGCACCAGGCAGATGCCCAGCGCCGCGCCCCACAACATCAGCATGATGAACATCTCTTCCCGGGCTTCCGAAATCGCTACCCAAAAACCGTGATTGTCGGCATTTTTCGGCGTACGGAAGAACGGAATGCTGCTGGTGAAGAACCCGTACAACACCGCTTTGGCGATGGTGTGAGACAACGCCAGGCCGGCGAGTGCCGCTGCGAAGGCATCTTTCAGGTTGACCCCGACCGCACGACGGTAGAGGAAGATGATCTTGCCGACCTTGAATACGAACAGCGCCAGGGGCGGGATCGCGAAGATCAGCAGCGGCGGATCGACCCGTTGCGGCACGATGATCATCGCCGCCGACCACAGCAGGGCACCGACGGTGAAGAAAATGTTCATGCCGTCCGCAACCCACGGCAACCAGCCCGCGAGGAAGTGATAGCGCTGGCCACGGGTCAGTTCGGTGTCTTTACCGCGAATCAGGCTGGCGGTGTGCCGCTTGATGATCTGAATCGCCCCATAGGCCCAGCGGAAACGCTGTTTCTTGAAGTCGATAAAGGTATCGGGCATCAGGCCTTTGCCATAGCTGGTGTGGTAATACGCAGCCGACAAACCTTTTTCGAAGATCCGCAGACCCAGTTCGGCGTCTTCACAGATGCACCAATCGGCCCAGCCCAGTTCTTCGAGCACTGAACGGCGGGTCATGGTCATGGTGCCGTGCTGGATGATCGCATCACGGTCGTTGCGGGTGATCATGCCGATATGGAAGAAACCCTTGTATTCCGAGTAGCAGAGCTTCTTGAAGGTGCTTTCGTTCTGGTCGCGATAGTCCTGCGGTGATTGCACCACGGCGATTTTCGGGTCGGCGAAGTGCGGCACCATGTGCTTGAGCCAGTTCGGGTCGACGCAGTAATCGGAGTCGATCACGGCGATGACTTCTGCATCGGGAGCGGTGTGCGGAATCAGATAGTTCAGCGCGCCGCCCTTGAAGCCGGCCAGTGGCGCGACATGGAAGAACTTGAAGCGCGGACCGAGGGTTTCGCAGTAGGCCTGCACCGGTTCCCAGACCGCCGGGTCCTTGGTGTTGTTGTCGATGATCAGGACTTCGAAGTCCGGATAGTCGAGGTTGGCCAGGGCGTTGAGGGTCTGTTTGACCATCTCCGGTGGCTCGTTGTAGCAGGGCACGTGGATCGAGACTTTCGGTCGGTAGTCCGAATCGCCCACCACGGGCAGGAATTCACGCCGGCGTTTATGGGTCCAGACTGCCTCGGCCAGTTCGTGGGCCTCGGTCAGCAACACGATAAACACCCCGAGCGCACCGAGGGCGAGCAGGAAGCCCACTGTCAGGCTGAACCAGGTGCTGTATTGCTGGCTGTAGTCGTAACCGATCCACACCAGCACCGAACCGCAGAGGAACGCGATAAAGGTCAGGAAGGTCCGGCCACGCTGGCGCAGGGCCGAGCCGTCGATCAACAACAAAGCCAGCGAGAGCATCGCCAGCACCACTGAGCCGACGGCCAGGACCCGCCACTGCGGGATCGCGACCACGGGTCCTTCGAAGTTGAATTTCTGCTGGCGTGCGGCGTTGTACACGCCCCAGTAGGCGCCCACCGAACCTTCATCGCTGGCCTTCCACGGCTGGTCGAAGGCTTCGATCACGAAGTAGTTGTAACCCTGGCGATTGAGCTTGTTCACCAGGGTGCGCAAGTAAATCGCCTGATCGGCCGGGGTCGCGTCAGCACCGCCACGCATGCGGCCATTGCTCGGCCAGCCGACCTCGGACAGCAGCAAAGGTTTTTTCGGGAACATCTTTTTCAGATCACGGGCGCGATCGAGGACAAACTGACCGGCCTCTTCCACCGGCACAAACTCCCAGTAGGGCAGGACGTGGGCAGCGATCAGGTCGACGTGCCTGGCCAGGCTCGGGTTCTCTTCCCAGACGTGCCACTGTTCGGAAGTGGTCACTGGCACTTTGACTGCCGCGCGCACTCGATCAAGCATCACGCTCAATTGCTCAGCGGTGATTTCCTTGCGGTAGATCGCTTCGTTACCGACAACGACTCGCACCACGCTGCGGGAACTGTTGGCGATCTCGATGGCGCGCTGGATTTCGCGTTCGTTGCGCTCCAGATCCGGACTGATCCAGATCCCAAGGGTCACTCGCAGGCCAAACTCTTCGGCCAGCTTGGGAATGTCGCCCAGGGTGCCGTCCACCGAGTAGGTGCGGATATTGTCTGTCTGCTTGCTCATGATCTCCAGGTCGCGACGCATTTCATCGTCGGACGGGTACTGGTTTCTCTGTGGGTACTGGCCTTGCTGGAAGGGCGAGTAAGAAAAACCGGAGATTTGTTCAGGCCAGTTGGGCGTTGTGACCGGGCGGTTGACCAGCGCCCAGAAACCGGTGAACAGCGCGGCAATTGCCAGCACCACCACCAGATTGAGTCCAAATTTACGCGATGACATAGCTATTTCGGGTTCCAAAGGGTGTGGAACGAAGAACTGCCGGCAGGTGCCAAACGGCGCGCATCCTACACTGGCCCTCAATTGACCGTACAGCGGACAGGGAAAGGTCCGAACTTGGGCAATTCAAGTCGATTAAAGTTCTTGGCTTGCGGTGTTGTAGCTTAAATCGCAGTGATGCGTAGCCCATTAGAACAGGCTTGGCTGCCGTTCATAGCGTAAAGATGCTCTTGGCGGGCATCGGGCCTATAATGCGCGCCGGTTTTTGGGGTAATGGTCATGAGTGCAGAAGATCCGCGGTTTGCTGGCGTCGCCCGTTTGTATGGCATCGAAGGCCTTGCGCGTTTGCGCGCGGCCCATGTGGCAATCATTGGGGTGGGCGGAGTCGGCTCCTGGGCGGCGGAAGCCATCGCCCGCTGCGGGGTGGGCGAGATCTCGTTGTTCGACCTTGATGACGTGTGTGTCAGCAACAGCAATCGCCAGTTGCACGCATTGGACAGTACTGTCGGCCGGGCCAAGGTCGAGGTGATGGCCGAACGCCTGCGCGGGATCAACCCGGATTGCACGGTGCATGCGGTGGCTGACTTCGTCACTCGCGAGACCATGGCCGAGTACATCACCCCGGACATCGATTGCGTGATCGACTGCATCGACAGCGTCAACGCCAAGGCGGCGCTGATCGCCTGGTGCAAGCGCCGCAAGATCCAGATCATCACCACCGGCGGTGCCGGCGGGCAGATCGATCCGACGCTGATTCAAGTCTGTGACCTGAACCGCACCTTCAATGACCCGCTGGCTTCCAAGGTCCGCTCCACCCTGCGCCGCGATTACGGCTTCTCGCGCACCGTGACCCGTCATTACAGCGTGCCCTGTGTGTTTTCCACCGAACAACTGCGCTATCCGAAACCGGATGGCAGCATTTGCCTGCAGAAAAGTTTTGTCGGTGATGGGGTAAAGCTCGACTGCGCCGGTGGTTTTGGCGCGGTGATGATGGTCACGGCGACCTTCGGCATGGTCGCGGCGACCAAGGCGGTGGACAAGATTGTTGCGGGCGTGCGGCGGCCGGCGGAACGGGTTAAACCTGTGGTTTGAAGGTTGACCGGGAGCCCCTACACGTCGCTGAGGCTCTGCATCCGCTGCAACACCGCATTCAAGCCATTGCTGCGCGATGGCGACAACTGCCGCGACAATCCCAGCTGGTTGAACCATTCCGGCAAATCCACCTGCTGTAATTCTTGCGCCGACAACCCGTTGACCCGCACCAGCAGCAGCGCCACCAAGCCGCGAATCAACCGCGCATCGCTGCTCGCAGCAAACTGCCAGTGACCGTCCTGCAAGGTGCCGATCAACCAGACCTGACTTTCACAGCCATGCACCCGGCTGGCATCGGTCTTGTCTGCCTCGTTCAAGGCCGGCAGCCGGTCGCCCCACTGCATCAGCAGACGTGCGCGCTGCTCCCAGCCGGCGGCGGCCTGGAAGGTTTTCAGCGCGCTCAGTGCTTCACCGGGCAGGCTCATCGCAGCAGCTCCAGGGCTTGATCCAACGCGGTAAAGAAGCGCTCCAGGTCTTCGGAATCGTTATACAACGCCAGGGAGACCCGAATCGCCCCCGGCAGGCCGAAGCTTTTCAGCAATGGCATCGCGCAATGATGGCCGGCACGCACGGCAATGCCCTGCTCGGTCAGCAAATGCGCAACGTCAGAGTTATGCACACCCTCGACGACAAAGCTGGCCAGCGCCAACTGCGGTTTGCCCAACAGGCGAATGCCTTTGCGCGCCTGTAGACCGTGCAGCAGATAGGCATGCAAGGCGGCCTCATGGGCGTTTACCGCTTGCTGATCGAGCCCGCTCAGGTAATCGAGGGTCGCGCCAAGCCCGATAACGCTGGCAATCGGCGGCGTTCCGGCTTCGAAACCGAGCGGGGCTGGGCGGAAGGAAGCGTGCTGATAGTCGGCGTTCTGCACCATTTCACCGCCGAATTGCCAGTGCCGCAGCTGGCGCAATGCCTCATTGCGGCCATACAGCACGCCGAGCCCGTCCGGCCCATAGAGCTTGTGACTGGAAAACACATAGAAGTCGCAACCTAGAGCCTGCACATCGTGGCGGCCATGGACGACGCCCTGAGCGCCATCGACCACGGTCAGCGCGTCATGGGCCTTGGCCATCGTCAACAGTGCCGGCAATGGCTGCCAGGCGCCGAGTACGTTGGACAACTGGCTGACCGCCAGCAGGCGAGTGCGCGGGCCGATCAGGCTGGCTGCGGCCTCGAGATCGATCAGGCCATCGGCGTTCAATGGCAGGACAATCAGCTCAAGGTCGCGACGCAGGGCCAGCTGTTGCCAGGGCAACAGGTTGGCATGGTGTTCCAGGGCGCTGATGACGATTTCATCGCCCGGATTGAATTGGTGTTCCAGGCCATAGGCCAGGAGGTTCAGCGCGGAGGTCGCGCCGTGGGTAAAAATGATCTGCCCCTGATCGCTGGCATTCAGCCACTGGGCAACCTTGCCGCGACTGTCCTCGAACGCCTGGGTGGCGTGAGCGCCGGGCAGGTGTTGGGCTCGATGCACATTGGCCGCGCCGTTGGCGTAGTAGTGCGTCAGGGCATCCAGCAGGGCTTGGGGTTTCTGAGTGGTGGCGGCGTTGTCCAGATAGGTCTGGTCTTGCCGTTGCAGAGCGGCGATGGCCGGAAAGTCGGCGCGCCAGGGAGAGGGCACAAGCATGGTGGTCGAGACTCGTTTGAGCAGGAGGCCGGGCGCTGATGATACGCGCCCAGTCACTGCTGTGGCATCGAGTCGCTGCTTAGTTGTGAGCGTGCAGCGCTTCGTTCAGTTCGATGGCCGATTTGTGGGTTTTGCATTCCACGGCACCGGTCTGCGAATTGCGGCGGAACAGCAGGTCGGATTGACCGGCCAGTTCGCGGGCCTTGACCACTTTGACCAGTTGATTGTTTTCGTCGAGCAGCGCCACTTTGGTCCCGGCGGTCACGTACAGGCCGGACTCGACGGTGTTGCGGTCGCCCAATGGAATGCCGATCCCGGCGTTGGCGCCGATCAGGCAGCCTTCGCCGACCTTGATGGTGATGTTGCCACCGCCGGACAACGTGCCCATGGTCGAGCAGCCGCCGCCCAGATCCGAACCCTTGCCGACGAATACGCCCGCCGAGACGCGGCCTTCGATCATGCCCGGGCCTTCGGTGCCGGCGTTGAAGTTGACGAAGCCTTCGTGCATCACGGTGGTGCCTTCGCCGACATAGGCGCCCAGGCGAATCCGCGAGGCATCAGCGATACGCACGCCGGCCGGTACCACGTAGTCGGTCATTTTCGGGAACTTGTCCACCGAGAACACTTCCAGCAACTCGCCGCGCAGACGGGCTTCGAGCTGATGCTCGGCCAGTTCGCTCAGGTCGATCGCGCCCTGGCTGGTCCAGGCCACGTTAGGCAGCAGCGGGAAGATCCCTGCCAGATTCAGGCCGTGGGGCTTGACCAGGCGATGGGAGAGCAGGTGCAGCTTGAGATAGGCCTCAGGGGTGGAGCTCAGCGCTGCGTCTTCTGCCAGCAAGGTGGCGACCAACGGCTTATGGCTTTCAGCCAGGCGGGTCAGCAACGCGGCTTGAGTGGCATCGACGGCCTTCAAGGCTTCGGCCAGTTGCGCGGCTTGAGCGGTGGTGAAGGCGATGGCCTGGTTACCTTCGGTGTAACCCAGGATCGGAGCAACGGCGGCAATCAGCTCGGCCGATGGATTGAGCAAAGGCTGGGCATAAAACACTTCCAGCCACGCGCCTTGACGATTCTGGGTGCCGACACCAAATGCCAGGCTGAACAGGGTAATGGACATGTAGTTACCTCTTACAATAATGAACGGGCAGGCTTATGCAAAAGCTGCCGCGTAGATATCTGGCTTGAAGCCAATCAGGGTTCTGTCACCGAGATCGAGCACCGGGCGCTTGATCATCGAGGGTTGTGCGAGCATCAGTTCAATGGCTTTCGCCTGGTCGAGATCGGCTTTGCGTTCGTCTTCGAGTTTGCGAAAGGTCGTGCCTGCACGGTTCAATACCACTTGCCAGCCGTGCTCGTTGCACCACTGGGTCAGGTGTTCACGGTCGATTCCGACCGTTTTGTAATCATGGAAGTCATAGCTGACAGCGTTTTCATCGAGCCAGGTGCGCGCCTTTTTCATGGTGTCGCAGGCTTTGATGCCGAAAAGGTGCAACGTTTTGCTTGAAGCGGTCAAGGAATTGCCCCCTTTGCAGGTGCTGGAAACGAAAGGTGAAGGATTATGCCATGACCGGGCGGTTTCGGCGTCGGCGTCGGACGACCTTTGTCGCATTGTGTTACCAGGTCCCGGGTCAACCGCGACTTTTGTGCAGCGGTCAGCTGGAAGCATAAGCGACAAATATGGCACTTCAATGGCGAACTCTTGCCTGGTGTGTGCTATTTCAGTGCCTGGAGCTGTATAGGCTGAGTCGCCACAATCGGATGAGTGATGATGTGTTGTGTGAGGTATTGGGTGAGCTGGATTTGAATGAGGCGAATCTGGGATAAGTGAAATAATCGGGCCCAATGTTCAACGAAGAACGTTGAACATTGGTTCTATCCACTGGAGTTATTTGGGGTAAGCCTTGCGCATCAGCGCGATATCGCCAGCGCTAATTTGCCCGCTCGCTGATTGTCCCCAGTTTCCAGTTGTCCAGTCGTCGATGATCTCGTAATGCATGACCGAGTCTCCGTCATAGGGTTCGTAAGTATATTTTTCGTCTCTAGGTAGGGGTAAAAGGTTGTTGTCTACGTGCTCTTTCGTCCAGCCAAATTTTTGCTTGCAGCTCTCATATGTCTTGGGTATATCCCAGGGAATTCCTGAGTCTGGATGTTGGTGTGCATGTGCTGCACCTAATGCGTGCCCAAATTCATGCAAGACAATATATTCGAATCTAGAGTCGTTGGGTTTCCAGTCCAGAGACATGGTTGGGAGCCCAGGGGCAATGGTTAGCGCATCTGTTCCTATTACAGTGCTGCCACCGCCTGCGCCGCGGTAATTAATGGCTATTCGAATATCGCCATCTTCACCTTCTACAAACTCGAATTCAAGGTTGATACAGGGTAGCCATTTGCTGGCGGCTGTTTTGACGGCCTGTGTGACTTCTTCGTCAGCGTCATACATCGCAATTTTAAGCGTCCTTCCCGGCGTCCAGTACTTGGTATGGACACCTATGTTGCGTTTTGGTCTTTTAGAGTTGCTTTGCGGGGCATTATTTTGCCGTTCATTGATGGCTGCTTCATACGAAGCCTGTTGGCTAACAGGCGTTGTCGCTTTGCAGGGAGGCGATGATGTCATTGTCAATATTCCCGAAAACTGGTTAATGTCTGGTCTATATGAAATAAGCCCGTTCGTGAGCAAGGGTTGATTCTTGCTTTAACGTGTTTGCCGATTGTTTGGCGCATGACCTGACGGAGAGTGTGATGTTTTCTCAGTTGAAGAGTAGCTCGGGATAAGGATCAAGTTAAATTAAATGCTGGAGGGTGTGTGACTTGATATTTAAATAGAGGGAGTCCCGCATTACATTGCGTAATGCGGGACTCTAATTGGATTACTTGTTGCGAGTAATAAAAGAACGAATTCGCTGTGCAGCTTCAACACACTCGGCCAAAGGTGCAACCAACGCCATCCGCACGCGGCCGGCGCCCGGATTAAAACCGTCGACTTCACGGGACAGGTACGAGCCTGGCACCACCGTCACGTGCTCCTGCGCAAACAGTTCGCGGCAGAACTCGGCGTCGTCGCCTTCTACGTTAGGCCATAGGTAAAAGCCGCCATCCGGGCGCTGTACATCAAGTACCGGGCTCAGTATCTCCAGTACCGCATCGAATTTTTCCCGATACAGCGTGCGGTTGGCGCGTACATGTTCTTCGTCGTTCCATGCCGCAATACTTGCGAGCTGAGTCTGAACCGGCATGGCGCAGCCATGGTAGGTGCGGTACAGCAGGAACGCTTTGAGCACCTCGGCATCGCCGGCGACGAAACCGGAACGCAGGCCAGGCAGGTTGGAGCGTTTGGACAGACTGTGGAACACCACGCAGCGCTTGAAGTCCTTGCGGCCCAGTGCGACGCAGGCGCTGAGCAGGCCGGGAGGTGGCGTTTGTTCGTCGAAGTACAGCTCGCTGTAGCACTCGTCGGCAGCGATCACGAAGTCGAATTCGTCGGCCAGGGCGATCAGCTTTTTCAGGGTGTCCAGCGGGATCAGCGCGCCGGTCGGGTTGCCCGGCGAGCACAGGAACAGGATCTGGCAGCGCTGCCAGATTTCGGCCGGCACCGCGTCGAAATTCGGGTTGAAGCCGTTTTCGTCGAGGCATGGCAGATAATGCGGCTGGGCCCCGGCAAGGAAGGCTGCACCTTCGTAGATCTGGTAGAAGGGGTTCGGGCTGATCACCAGCGCTTCATCGCTGCGATCGACCACGGTCTGGGTGAAGGCGAATAGCGCCTCACGAGTACCGTTGACCGGCAGCACGTTGCGCGCCGGGTCGAGCCAGCCGGCAGGAACGCTGAAACGGCGCTCGCACCAGTGAGCGATCGCTTCGCGCAGGGCTGCAATACCCAGTGTGGTCGGGTACACCGCCATCTGGTCCAGGTTGCTGGCCAGCGCTTCGGCGACAAAGCCCGGCGAGCGGTGTTTCGGCTCACCGATGGACAGGGCGATCGGGCGTTTGTCTGCTGCGGGCTGCACGGCCCCGAGCAGAGCGCGAAGTTTTTCGAACGGGTAGGGCTGCAACTGGTTCAGAGCGTTGTTCATTGCTGGCGGATCTCACTCAGGTCATGGCGCGCGGCTAAATGCTGATGCGCGACAGTTCGATATGCGGTTCATGGCTGACGCTCAGCTGTTCGACGATTGCGTCCTGCAAACGGCTGCACAACTGCGGGTCTGAAAGCGGCTGGTTATTGGCATCGGTAATGAAAAATACGTCTTCCACTCGCTCGCCGAGGGTGGCGATCTTGGCGTTCTGCAGCGACAGGTCGAACTCGAGGAAGATGTTGCCGATCCGCGCCAGCAGGCCAGGCCGATCCGGGGCACTCAGTTCGAGAACCGTCACCGGACGCTGGGCATCGTTGTGGATGGTGACCTGGGGCGGGAAAGCGAAGTGCTTGAGCTGGCGCGGTACCCGGCGCTGGATGATGGTCGGGTAATCGTCCGGGTTGCGCAGGGCTTCGGTCAGGCCGTCGCGAATCTGCTTGACCCGTGTCGGGTTATCGCCGATCGAGTCGCCGTCGGTGTCGAGCACAATATAGGTGTCGAGGGTGAACTGACTGCTGGAGGTGATGACTCGAGCGTCATGAATGTTCAGGTTGAGCTGGTCCATTGCGGCCACGGTCACGGCAAAGAAGTCGTGCTGATCCGGCGCATAGATGAAGATCTGGGTTCCACCCTCGAATTCGCGCTGGGTGGTTTCCTTGATCAGCACCAGCGGGCCGCCGTCGGCCGGTTGCTGCAGGATCGCATCGCTGTGCCAGGCCACGTCGCCGGCGGTATGGCGCAGGAAATAGTCATCGCCCAGTTGCGCCCAGAGTTGCTCGACGTCGTCCGGATCGGTGCCGCCGCGCACCAGGATATCCAGAGCGGCACTCTGGGTCTGGCGGATTTGCTCTTCGCGGTCCACCGGGTTTTCCAGGCCGCGGCGCAAGGCGCGCTTGGTCTCGGTGTAGAGCTGACGCAACAGGCTGGCGCGCCAGGAATTCCACAAGGTCGGGTTGGTCGCGTTGATGTCGGCGACGGTCAGCACGTACAGGTAATCAAGATGGGTTTCGTCACCGACGATCTGCGCGAAGTCATGGATTACCTGCGGGTCGGAAAGATCCTTGCGCTGGGCAGTAGTCGACATCACCAGATGGTTCTGCACCAGCCAGACAATCAGCCGGGTGTCCCATTGCGGAAGTTGATGGCGCGCGCAAAACGCCTCGGCATCCACCGCGCCGATATCCGAATGATCGCCATGCCGACCCTTGCCAATGTCGTGATACAGGCCGGCCAGGTAGATCAACTCGGGCTTGGGCAGCTTGCCCATGAGTTTGCTGGCCAGCGGGAATTTCTCGGAAGCCTGGGTGTACTGCAGTTTGCGCAGGTGTTTGATCAGGTTCAGGGTATGGGCATCGACTGTATAGATATGGAACAGATCGTGCTGCATCTGGCCGACAATGAAGCCGAACTCCGGCAAATAGCGTCCGAGGATGCCGTACCTGTTCATCCGTCGCAGGTTGCGGTGGATGCCGATCTCGCACTTGAACAATTCGATGAACAGGCTGGTGTTGCGAATGTCATTACGGAAATCATCGTCGATCAAGTGACGGTTTTCCCGCAGCAAGCGCACGGTATCGGCGCGAACCCCTTTGATCTCCGGGTGCTGGGCCATTAGCAGGAACATTTCCAGCATGGCGAATGGAGTGCGTTTGAACACATTGACCCGGGTGACTTCGATGTAGCCGTCATGCAGCTGGAAGCGCGAATTGAGCGGTTGCGGTGGCGTTTCATCTTCCGGCGCGAGAATGATTTCCTCGAAGTGCTGGATGATCAGGTCGCTGAGCTGGGCGATGCTCATGACCACCCGGTAGTACTGCTGCATGAAGCTTTCGATGGTGTGCTTGGCGTCCTCGCCCTCAAAGCCCAGCAAGCCGGCGATCGAGCGTTGGTGGTCGAACAGCAGACGGTCTTCGGAGCGACCGGCCAGCATGTGCAGGGCGTAGCGGACTTTCCAGAGGAATTCCTGGGACGATGCCAGCAGGGCGTTCTCGCTCTCCACCAGAAAGCCTTCGCCAGCCAGCGCGCGCAGGTTCAGCGTGCCGTACTGGCGCCGGGCGACCCAGAGCAGGGTCTGGATATCCCGCAGGCCGCCGGGCGAGCCTTTGACGTTGGGTTCCAGGTTGTATTCGGTATCGTTGTACTTGTGGTGGCGGGCCTTTTGTTCGGCGCGCTTGGCCAGGAAGAACTCCTTGCTCGGCCACATATGAGCGGTGCTGGTGACTTCCAGCATGCGCTGGCGCAACCGCTCGGGGCCGGTAATGGTGCGGCTTTCCATGAGGTTGGTGACGACTGTCAGGTCGGCTCGGGCCTCCTCTGCGCATTCGTCCACCGAACGCACGCTTTGCCCGACTTCCAGACCGATATCCCACAGCAGCGTCAGAAAACGCTCGATGGAGTCACGGAAGATTTCGTGATCGGCGCTGTCCAGCAGGATCAGCAGGTCGATGTCGGAGTAGGGGTGCAACTCGCCGCGCCCGTAACCGCCGACAGCGACCAGAGCGATGTCGGCGTCTTCGCTCCAGTCGAACTGTTCCCAGGCCTTTTGCAGGATGTTATCGACGAACCAGGCGCGATCCTCGATCAGCCGGCGGATATCCCGACCGCTGCGAAAGCGTCCATCAAGCACCTCGCGGGCCTGACGGATAGCCTTTTTGAAGGCCGCAATCGGGCTTGCCTTCAAGGCCAGTTCAGCCTGGAACTGGCCGCGGTCGAAGAGTTCTGGATCCACCTGCGGCATCGATTGGCTTTCCTTTCTTTCTATAGGGAGCAGCGGGGCAGATCAGGCCGAGACGCGAGGGATGGTGTCATCGCTGCGCAGGGTGAAGATCTCGTAGCCAGTAGCGGTCACCAGCAGGGTGTGTTCCCACTGGGCCGAAAGCTTGCGGTCCTTGGTGATCGCGGTCCAGCCATCGCCCAGGACCTTGGTGTCGGCCTTGCCCTGGTTGATCATCGGCTCGATGGTGAAGGTCATGCCTTCCTTGAGCTCCATGCCGGTGCCGGCGCGACCGTAGTGCAGGATCTGCGGTTCTTCGTGGAACACCTTGCCGATGCCGTGGCCGCAGAACTCGCGAACCACCGAGAAACCGTTCTTCTCGGCATGCTTCTGGATGACTTCGCCGATGTCGCCGAGGCGGCAGCCGGGCTTGACCAGTTCGATAGCCTTGTACATGCATTCCTGGGTCACGTGCGACAGACGCTCGGCCCATACTGGCACAGTGCCAACGTGGAACATCCGGCTGGTGTCACCGTGATAGCCATCTTTGATGACCGTGACGTCGATGTTCAGGGTGTCGCCATCCTTGAGCGGTTTCTCGTTCGGGATGCCGTGGCAGACCACGTGGTTGATCGAGGTGCAGATCGACTTCGGGAAGCCTTTATAGTTGAGCGGGGCAGGGATGGCTTGCTGCTCGTTGACGATATAGTCGTGGCAGATGCGGTCCAGCTCTTCGGTGGTGACGCCGGGTTTGACGTGTTGGGCGATCATTTCCAGCACATCGGCGGCCAGTTTGCCGGCGACTCGCATTTTTGCGATGTCCTCGGGGGTTTTGAGGGTGACGGTCATACAGGCTCTCTAGCGCTCAATGGCGCAAATAAATACGGAAGAGGGATTGCGTGACTGAATGTTGCGTCTAGCGCAGTCCCAAAAATGCGATTCTAACAGACGGTCGAGGCAAATCATGACCGCCCGACCTTCGCTTCACTCTATAATAATGGTGCATTCTGATCCGATTCCAAGGTCAGGGCAAAAGCGGACACGAGGAAGTGTGAATCCTGGTTTCGTTTTCGCCTTTCCTATGGTATAAAATGCGCCGCTTTCCGGGGATGCCCCGAAAGGCTTAAACCCACACACGTGTCGACACGATGACCTGGGTGCCTTCAGCTTGATGCTGCTGGTTGGTCATTGGGATACGTGGAGGCCTAACCCGACTTATCAAGGAACTATCATGTCCCAAGTCAACATGCGCGATATGCTGAAGGCCGGTGTCCACTTCGGTCACCAAACCCGTTACTGGAACCCGAAAATGGGTAAATACATTTTCGGCGCGCGTAACAAGATCCACATCATCAACCTTGAAAAAACCCTGCCAATGTTCAACGAAGCTCTGACTTTCGTAGAGCGTCTGGCCCAGGGCAAAAACAAGATTCTGTTCGTCGGCACCAAGCGTTCCGCTGGCAAGATCGTTGCTGAAGAAGCAGCACGTTGCGGTTCGCCGTACGTCGATCACCGCTGGTTGGGCGGCATGCTGACCAACTTCAAAACCATCCGTGCTTCCATCAAGCGTCTGCGTGACCTTGAAATCCAGGCCGAAGACGGTACTTTCGCCAAGCTGACCAAGAAAGAGGCGCTGATGCGCACTCGCGATCTTGAGAAGCTGGATCGTAGCCTGGGTGGTATCAAGGACATGGGCGGTCTGCCAGACGCACTGTTCGTTATCGACGTTGATCACGAGCGCATCGCGATCACCGAAGCCAACAAGCTGGGCATCCCGGTTATCGGCGTTGTCGATACCAACAGCAGCCCGGACGGCGTTGACTACATCATCCCAGGCAACGATGACGCAATCCGCGCTATCCAGCTGTACATGGGTTCGATGGCTGACGCGGTAATCCGTGGTCGCAACCACGTTGCTGGCGGCACCGAAGTGTTCGTCGAAGACGCTCCGGCAGCGGTAGTTGAAGGCTGAGTAACTAGCGCTTAGCGTTTACTCAGTACGCAAAAAGGGGGCTTGGCCCCCTTTTTGCCACCTCGAAAACCATCTGTTGCAAATGCCCGTGGCGGGTTTTGTCATGCGGCGGTTGCCAGGTGTGCTCGGGGCAAGAATTGAACGCCCGTTCGCTCGGGTGGAATGGTTGAAAACCTATCCAAGAGGATTTTGAAAATGGCAGAGATTACTGCAGCGTTGGTCAAAGAACTGCGTGAGCGTACTGGCGAAGGCATGATGGATTGCAAAAAAGCCTTGACCAAGGCTGACGGCGACATCGAAAAAGCCATTGATGACATGCGTGCCTCGGGCGCTATCAAGGCTGCCAAGAAAGCAGGCAACATTGCTGCTGAAGGCGCAATCAGCATCAAGGAAGACGGCAAGGCTGCCGTGATCATCGAAGTCAACTCGCAAACCGACTTCCTGGCTCTGCAAGACGACTTCAAGAACTTCGTCGCTGCCAGCGTTGAAAAAGCTTTCGCCGACAAACTGACCGACGCAGCTCCGCTGATCGCCGCTCAAGAGCCGGCTCGTGAAGCACTGGTTGGCAAAGTAGGCGAGAACGTCAACATCCGTCGTCTGGCGCGTATCGAAGCTGACGTAGTGGGTTCTTACCTGCACGGCAACAAGATCGGCGTAGTCGTGGCACTGAAAGGCGGCAACGTTGAACTGGCCAAGGACATCGCTATGCACGTAGCGGCCAGCAACCCTGAGTTCCTGCTGCCGTCGCAAGTTTCCGCTGAAGCCATCGAACGCGAAAAAGGCGTTTTCATGAGCCTCAACGAAGACAAGATCAAAGGCAAACCTGCTGAAATCGTCGAGAAAATGGTTGCTGGTCGTATCAGCAAGTTCCTCGCCGAAGCCAGTCTGGTCAACCAGGCGTTCGTCAAGAACCCTGAAGTGACCGTTGGCGAGCTGGCCAAGAAAGGCGGCGCTGAAATCGTTTCCTTTACCCGCTTCCAGGTAGGCGAAGGCATCGAGAAGCCGGTCGACAACTTCGCTGAAGAAGTTGCTGCCCAGCTGGCTGCCAGCAAGAAGTAAGACGGTTTTTGACTGTCGCCCTGAAGAGGCTGCCCGCTCACGCGCGCAGCCTCTTTTCAAATGGGGTGATCAATTTGATTGGTTTCCCTTCGGAACTGGCTTACAAAGCCGTGTTCCGATGGCGCTGTGATAGCGTCAAGCTAGAGTGAACGCTGGCTGTAAACAGCTTGCAAAGAATTTTTGAAAATACGCCGCAGGAGAGATTCGCAATGGCTCAGCAGGGCAGTGGTTATCAGGCTCGCTATAAACGCATTCTACTCAAGCTTAGCGGCGAGGCCCTGATGGGCTCGGAAGAGTTCGGGATCGATCCGAAGGTGCTGGACCGCATGGCGCTGGAAGTCGGCCAGCTGGTTGGTATCGGCGTTCAGGTCGGTCTGGTGATCGGCGGTGGCAACCTGTTCCGTGGTGCCGCGCTGAGTGCTGCCGGGATGGATCGGGTGACAGGCGACCACATGGGCATGCTGGCCACTGTGATGAACGCTTTGGCCATGCGTGACGCGCTGGAACGTGCGAATATCTCGGCCATCGTGATGTCGGCTATTTCCATGGTAGGCGTGACGGATCACTATGATCGTCGCAAAGCCATGCGTCACCTGAACGCCAAGGACGTGGTGATTTTCGCGGCCGGTACCGGCAATCCGTTCTTTACCACCGATTCGGCAGCCTGCCTGCGGGGCATCGAAATCAATGCCGACGTGGTGTTGAAGGCCACCAAGGTTGACGGTGTCTATACCGCTGACCCATTCAAAGACCCGCATGCCGAGAAGTTCGATCATCTGACCTACGATGAAGTGCTGGATCGCAAGCTGGGGGTGATGGATCTGACGGCCATTTGCCTGTGCCGTGACCACAAGATGCCGTTGCGCGTATTTAATATGAACAAGCCCGGCGCCCTGCTGAACATCGTGCATGGCGGCGCTGAAGGGACCCTGATCGAGGAAGGCGAATAATGATCAATGAAATCAAGAAAGACGCTCAAGAGCGCATGCAGAAATCCCTGGAATCGCTGCATCACGCATTCAGCCGGATCCGCACAGGCCAGGCTCACCCGAGCATCCTGGGTGGCGTGATGGTGCCTTACTACGGCGCCGATACTCCGCTGAACCAAGTGGCCAACGTCACCGTCAAGGACTCCCGTACCCTGCAAGTCGTGGCTTTCGAGCGCAACATGCTGCAAGCGGTCGACAAGGCAATCCAGAGCTCTGGCCTTGGCTTCAACCCGACCAACCTGGGGGAGTTGCTGCTGATTTCGATGCCTGCCCTGACCGAAGAAACCCGCAAGGGCTTCACCAAGCAGGCGCGTGAAGCGGCAGAGGACGGCCGTGTAGCAGTGCGCAACATTCGTCGCGATGCCTTGAGCCAGTTGAAAGACCTGGTCAAGGAGAAGGAAATCAGCGAAGACGAAGAGCGCCGTGCGGCAGACGACATCCAGAAACTGACTGACAAGTTCGTGGCGGAGATCGAATCGGCTGTGAAGCAAAAAGAAGCGGACCTGATGGCCGTATAAGGGTCGCGTTTACATGGAAAAGACCAAGCAGGCTGTAGTGTCTTCGGTGCCACGTCACGTGGCGATCATCATGGATGGTAATAATCGCTGGGCGAAAAAGCGCTTTATGCCGGGTGTTGCCGGGCATAAAGCCGGCGTCGATGCTGTTCGTGCGGTCATTGAAGTGTGTGCTGAGGCCAAGGTCGAAGTATTGACCCTGTTTGCCTTTTCCAGTGAGAACTGGCAGCGCCCGGCCGCCGAAGTCAGTGCCTTGATGGATCTGTTCTTCAAGGCGCTGCGTAGGGAGGCCAGGCGCCTCAACGACAACAACATCAGCCTGCGCATCATCGGTGACCGCTCGCGCTTCCATCCGGAGCTGCAGGCGGCCATGCGGGAAGTCGAAGCGTTGACGGCGGGCAGCAATCGTTTTGTCCTGCAGATCGCGGCCAACTATGGCGGCCAGTGGGATATTGCCCAGGCTGCCCAGCACCTGGCGCGCGAGGTTCAGGCCGGGCATCTGCGCCCCGAAGACATCACTCCCGAATTGTTGCAGACCTGTCTGGCAACGGGCGATCTGCCCCTGCCGGACCTGTGCATCCGTACGGGTGGTGAACACCGCATCAGCAACTTCCTGTTGTGGCAGTTGGCGTACGCCGAACTGTATTTCTCCGACCTGTTCTGGCCGGACTTCAAACACGATGCCATGCGCACTGCGCTGGCCGATTACGCTTCTCGCCAACGCCGCTTCGGTAAAACGAGCGAACAGGTCGAAGCGGGAGCCCGGGTTTAATGCTTAAACAACGAATCATCACCGCGCTGATCCTGTTGCCGATCGCCTTGTGCGGGTTTTTCCTGCTGGAAGGCACCGGTTTTGCGTTATTTATTGGATTGGTGGTGACCCTGGCTGCCTGGGAGTGGGCTCGGCTGGCTGGTTTTACTGCCCAGCCGGTACGGGTTGCCTACGCGGCCCTGGTCGCGCTGCTGCTGTTTTTCATGCATGTGCTGCCCGGTCTGGCGCCGTGGGTGCTGGCTGCGGCGGTGATCTGGTGGTCGCTGGCAACCTTCCTGGTGCTGACTTATCCACGCACCAGTGAGCAATGGGCCAGTGCGGCTAGCAAGTTGGTGATTGGTCTGTTGATCCTGTTGCCGGCCTGGCAAGGGCTGGTCCTGATCAAGCAGCAGCCTTTGGGCAACTGGCTGATCATGGCGGTAATGGTGCTGGTCTGGGGGGCTGATATCGGCGCCTATTTTTCCGGCAGGGCCTTTGGCAAGCGCAAGCTGGCGCCGAAGGTCAGTCCGGGCAAGAGCTGGGAAGGGGTTTATGGCGGTTTGCTGGCCAGCTTGCTGATCACTGCCGTTGTCGGCCTGGTCCGTGACTGGAGCGCGGCGCAGATGCTGATGGGCTTGATCGGCGCGGCGATTGTCGTGCTGATTTCGGTGGTCGGTGACCTGACCGAAAGCATGTTCAAGCGTCAGTCAGGGATCAAGGACAGCAGCAGTCTGTTGCCGGGCCATGGCGGTGTGCTGGATCGCATCGATAGCCTGACCGCGGCCATTCCGGTATTTGCCGTCCTGTTGTGGATGGCTGCGCCGTGAATCGCCCACAGCAGATTACCGTGCTGGGCGCGACCGGCTCGATTGGCCTGAGCACCCTCGATGTCATTGCCCGGCATCCCGAGCGTTATCAGGTGTTCGCCTTGAGCGGATTCAGTCGGCTGAGCGAGCTGCTGGCCTTGTGCGTGCGCCACACGCCGCGCTTCGCGGTCGTTCCTGAGGTCGGCGTTGCACGCAGGCTGCAGGACGATCTGCGGGCGGCGGGTCTGCAGACCCGTGTTCTGGTGGGGGAGGAGGGTTTGTGCCAGGTCGCGGCCGATCCTCAGGTCGACGCGGTAATGGCGGCGATCGTCGGGGCGGCGGGTTTGCGTCCGACCCTGGCGGCGGTCGAAGCCGGCAAGAAGATTCTGCTGGCCAACAAGGAAGCGCTGGTGATGTCCGGCGCCTTGTTCATGCAGGCGGTGCGCAAGAGCGGTTCGGTGCTGTTGCCGATCGACAGCGAGCACAACGCAATTTTTCAGTGCATGCCCAATGACTTTGCCCGCGGGCTTGGGGCTGTCGGGGTCCGGCGGATCCTGCTGACCGCATCGGGCGGTCCGTTCCGCCAGACGCCTCTGGCCGAGCTTGAGCATGTAACGCCCGAGCAGGCCTGCGCCCATCCCAATTGGTCGATGGGTCGCAAGATTTCGGTGGATTCGGCAAGCATGATGAACAAAGGCCTCGAGTTGATCGAGGCTTGCTGGCTGTTCGATGCCCTGCCTGCGCAAGTCGAAGTGGTGATTCATCCGCAGAGCGTGATTCATTCGCTGGTGGACTACGTCGACGGCTCGGTATTGGCACAATTGGGCAACCCCGATATGCGCACGCCGATCGCCAATGCCCTGGCCTGGCCGGAACGAATAGATTCCGGTGTGGCGCCTCTTGATCTGTTCTCTATCGCGCGCCTGGACTTCCAGGCGCCTGATGAACAGCGCTTCCCCTGTCTGCGGCTCGCCCGTCAGGCGGCGGAGGCGGGTAACAGTGCGCCCGCCATGTTGAACGCAGCAAATGAAGTAGCGGTAGCAGCCTTTCTCGAACGGCGCATCCGCTACCCGGAGATCGCGAGTATCATCGAGGAAGTATTGAACCTCGAGCCTGTGGTAGCCGTCGAAGAGCTCGACGCGGTGTTCTCGGCTGACGCCAAAGCCCGCACCCTGACCGAGCAATGGTTGAGTCGCCACGGGCGATAGACGTTGCGGCGGGTCCGAGCGTATCGGCACTGGATAGGAATGCGGAGAAAGTAGATGAGCGCGCTCTATATGATTGTCGGCACCCTGGTTGCTCTGGGCGTGCTGGTCACCTTCCACGAATTCGGCCACTTTTGGGTGGCGCGCCGTTGCGGCGTCAAGGTTCTGCGCTTCTCTGTGGGTTTCGGTATGCCACTGCTGCGCTGGCATGATCGCCGCGGCACGGAGTTCGTGATTGCTGCCATTCCCTTGGGTGGCTACGTGAAAATGCTCGACGAGCGCGAAGGCGACGTGCCGCTCGATCAGCTCGATCAATCCTTCAATCGCAAGTCGGTTCGCCAGCGTATCGCTATAGTCGCGGCCGGTCCGATAGCCAACTTCTTGCTGGCCCTGGTGTTTTTCTGGGTCTTGGCCATGCTCGGCAGCGAGCAGGTGCGGCCGGTCATTGGTAACGTTGAAATCGGCAGTATTGCCGCCAGGGCCGGGTTGAGTCCGGGCCAGGAAATCGTCGCGATCGATGGTGAACCAACTACGGGTTGGGCCGCGGTGAATCTGCAACTGGTACGCCGGTTGGGCGAAAGTGGTTCCCTGCAGGTGCTGGTGCGTGAAGAAGGTTCGACCGCCGACTCGCCTCGCGAGCTGGTGTTGGACAAGTGGCTCAAAGGTGCTGACGAGCCCGATCCGATTCAATCCCTGGGGATTCGTCCGTGGCGTCCGGCCTTGCCGCCGGTGTTGGCTGAGCTGGATCCCAACGGACCGGCCCAGGCTGCCGGGCTGAAAACCGGTGACCGCCTGTTGGCACTCGATGGCCAGGCGTTGAGCGATTGGCAGCAAGTGGTTGATCAGGTCCGTGTACGTCCTGAAACCAAAATTGTGCTGCGGGTCGAGCGTGACGGTGCTCAAATCGACGTCCCTGTTACTTTGGCTGCCAAGGGCAAGGCGAAAGTCGCCACCGGATATCTCGGCGCAGGGGTAAAAGCTGTCGATTGGCCATCGTCCATGATCCGCGAGGTCAGCTACGGTCCCCTGGAGGCGATTGGCGAGGGTGCTCGACGTACCTGGACCATGAGCGTCCTGACCCTTGATTCACTAAAGAAAATGTTGTTCGGCGAGCTCTCGGTAAAAAACTTGAGTGGACCGATAACCATTGCTAAAGTGGCGGGCGCTTCTGCCCAGTCGGGCGTCGCTGATTTCCTGAATTTCCTGGCTTATCTGAGTATTAGCCTGGGTGTTCTGAATTTGTTGCCCATTCCTGTACTGGATGGGGGGCATTTGTTGTTTTATCTGATCGAGTGGGCGCGTGGTCGTCCCTTGTCAGATCGGGTGCAGGGTTGGGGGATACAGATCGGTATCAGTTTGGTGGTCGGGGTGATGTTGCTTGCTCTGGTCAACGATCTGGGACGACTGTAACGCTTCGCTGAATTGCGAATCTGCCGCATTTTGCGGCAGTTTGTTTATTGCCAGTTGGAATAAGAAAGGACTTCATGAAACGTCTGCTGCTAACTGCGGTTCTCTCCGTATTGATGATCGCCGAAGTTCACGCTGAGTCCTTCACTATCTCCGATATTCGCGTCAATGGCCTCCAGCGGGTCTCCGCGGGTAGTGTCTTTGGTGCCTTGCCGTTGAACGTCGGCGAGCAGGCGGACGATCGTCGTCTGGTGGAATCCACTCGTGCGTTGTTCAAAACCGGTTTCTTTCAAGATATCCAGCTGGGCCGCGAAGGCAATGTCCTGGTTATCACTGTAGTCGAAAGACCCTCGGTCGCCAGTATCGAGATCGAGGGTAACAAGGCGATTTCCACTGAAGACCTGATGAAAGGTCTCAAGCAATCCGGTCTGGCCGAAGGCGAGATCTTCCAGCGTGCGACCCTTGAAGGGGTGCGTAACGAGCTGCAGCGTCAATATGTCGCGCAAGGCCGCTACTCTGCGACGGTCGATACCGAAGTGGTGCCGCAGCCGCGCAACCGCGTTGCCTTGAAGGTCAATATCAACGAAGGCACGGTCGCTGCCATCCAGCACATCAACGTGGTGGGTAACACGGTCTTCCCCGATGAAGACCTGATCGACCTGTTCGAGCTCAAGACTTCCAACTGGCTGTCGTTCTTCAAGAACGATGACAAGTATGCCCGTGAAAAACTCTCCGGTGACCTGGAGCGTCTGCGTTCCTACTACCTGGATCGCGGCTATATCAACATGGATATCGCTTCGACCCAGGTATCGATCACCCCGGACAAGAAACACGTCTACATCACGGTGAACGTCAACGAAGGCGATAAGTACAGCGTTCGTGACGTCAAACTGAGCGGTGACTTGAAAGTGCCTGAAGACCAGGTCAAGTCGTTGCTGCTGGTGCAGAAGGGCCAGGTATTCTCGCGCAAGCTGATGACCACTACCTCCGAGTTGATCACCCGTCGCCTGGGCAACGAAGGTTATACCTTCGCCAACGTCAACGGCGTGCCGCAGCCCCATGAGGAAGACCACACGGTCGATATCACTTTCGTGGTTGACCCGGGCAAGCGTGCCTACGTGAACCGTATCAACTTCCGTGGCAATACCAAGTCGGAAGACGAAGTGCTGCGTCGGGAAATGCGTCAGATGGAAGGCGGCTGGGCTTCGACCTACCTGATCGACCAGTCGAAAACCCGTCTGGAGCGCCTGGGCTTCTTCAAGGAAGTCAACGTCGAGACGCCGGCCGTACCAGGCACCGACGACCAGGTCGACGTCAACTACAGCGTCGAAGAACAAGCTTCCGGTTCGATCACCGCCAGTGTCGGTTTCGCCCAGAGCGCCGGCCTGATCCTCGGTGGTTCGATTACCCAGAACAACTTCCTCGGTACCGGGAACAAGGTCAGCGTCGGCTTGACCCGCAGCGAATACCAGAGCCGCTATAACTTCGGTTATGTCGACCCCTACTGGACTGCTGACGGTGTCAGCCTGGGTTACAACGCGTTCTATCGCACCACTGACTACGACGAGCTCGATGTCGATGTTGCAAGCTATGCGGTAGACAGCCTGGGTGCTGGCGTCAGCGTCGGTTACCCGATCAGCGAGACCGCGCGTCTGACCTTCGGCCTGACTGCGCAACAAGACAAGATCAAGACCGGTCGCTACACCGTTGACGAGATTTTCGACTTCGTTGAAAAGGAAGGCGATAACTACCTGAACTTCAAGGCTTCGGCCGGTTGGTCCGAGTCGACCCTGAACAAGGGTGTGCTGGCTACTCGTGGTCACTCCCAAAGCCTGGTGCTGGAAGCCACTACCCCTGGCAGCGACCTGTCGTTCTTCAAGCTCGACTACCGCGGCCAGCTGTTCCAGCCGTTGACTGAAAACTACACCATGCGCCTGCACACGGAGCTGGGTTATGGCGATGGCTACGGTTCGACCGATGGTCTACCGTTCTACGAGAACTATTACGCCGGTGGTTTCAACTCGGTTCGCGGTTTCAAGGACAGTACTCTGGGGCCGCGTAGCACGCCTAGCCAGGGCACGAATCCGGGTACCCTCAAAGACCCGGACCAGGATCCGCTGCCGTTCGGTGGTAACGTGTTGATTCAAGGTGGTGTGGAACTCCTGTTCCCTCTGCCATTCGTGAAAGATCAACGCTCGTTGCGGACCTCGGTGTTCTGGGACGTGGGTAACGTGTTCGACAGCAATTGCAGTTCGAGCAAGCTATCTGCTTCCGGCAAAAAGGTTGATTGCAACGACATCGGCCTTGACGGTCTGGCCAGCTCCGTCGGTGTCGGCGTGACCTGGATTACCGCTCTTGGACCGTTAAGTTTTGCTTTGGCGATGCCGATCAAAGAACCGGATGACGCTGAGACCCAGGTGTTCCAATTCTCCCTCGGCCAGACTTTCTAAGAGTCTGACCCAAGATAACGACAATGGATTTTGTAGGAGTGCATCGTGCGTAAGTTGACTCAATTGGTTCTCCTGGCGACAGTCCTGGTAGCGACCCCGGCATTTGCCGAAATGAAAATTGCAGTACTGAACTACCAAATGGCACTGCTGGAATCCAACGCGGCGAAAAAATACGCAGTGGATGCCGAGAAGAAATTCGGCCCGCAGCTGAGCAAGCTGAAAAGCCTGGAAAGCAGCGCCAAAGGCATCCAGGACCGTCTGGTCAGTGGGGGTGACAAGATGGCCCAGGGCGAGCGTGAGCGCCTTGAGCTCGAGTTCAAGCAAAAGGCCCGTGACTTCCAGTTCCAGTCCAAGGAATTGAACGAAGCCAAAGCCGTTGCCGACCGTGAAATGTTGAAACAGCTCAAGCCGAAACTGGACAGCGCTGTGGAAGAAGTCATCAAGAAAGGTGCTTTTGACCTGGTCTTCGAGCGTGGCGCAGTAATTGATGTCAAGCCTCAGTACGACATCACGCGCCAGGTTATCGAGCGCATGAATCAGCTGAAGTAATCCATGGCCGCGACTATAAAGCTCGGCCAGCTGGCCGAGTTCCTCGACGCCACCTTGCGTGGCGACCCGGAGAAAGAAATCACTGGGCTGGCCACCTTGCAGGAGGCAGGCCCAGCTCAGTTGAGTTTTCTGGCAAACCCCCAATACCGTAAATACCTGGCCGACAGCCATGCCGCAGCCGTGTTGCTGAAGGCCGCTGACGCCGAAGGTTTTGCAGGCGATGCACTGGTGGTGGCCGACCCGTACCTTGCCTATGCACGGATTTCCCATCTGTTCGACCCCAAGCCCAAGGCCAGTGCCGGTATTCATCCGACCGCGGTCGTGGCTGAGGGCGCGGTGGTTGATCCGGCGGCGAGCATCGGTGCCTTCGCGGTGATCGAAAGCGCTGCACGGATTGCCGCTGGCGTCACGGTCGGGGCTCATTGTTTTGTCGGAGCCCGCTGTGAAATCGGCGAAGACGGCTGGCTGGCACCGCGGGTAACGTTGTACCACGACGTGCGGATCGGCAAGCGAGTAGTCATTCAGTCCGGCGCGGTGCTGGGCGGTGAAGGCTTCGGCTTTGCCAACGAGAAAGGCGTCTGGCAGAAAATTGCCCAGATCGGTGGCGTATTGATCGGTGACGATGTGGAGATTGGCGTGAATACCGCTATCGACCGCGGCGCGTTGGCCGACACCGTGATCGGCAATGGGGTGAAACTCGATAACCAGATTCAGATCGCTCACAACGTGCAGGTCGGTGATCACACCGCCATGGCGGCGTGCGTGGGGATTTCCGGCAGCACCAAAATCGGCAAGCATTGCATGCTTGCCGGTGGCGTAGGGCTGGTTGGGCACATCGAAATTTGCGACAACGTGTTCTTGACCGGAATGACCATGGTCACCCATTCGATCACCGAGCCGGGTTCCTATTCATCCGGTACAGCGATGCAACCGGCTGCCGAATGGCGCAAAAGCGCGGCGCGGATCCGTCAGCTCGATGACATCGCGCGACGTCTGCGACAACTGGAAAAGCGTGTAGGGGACGTGACCCCTGGCGGTAATGCTTCATCAGATGGCTGATACCATTTCCATATCAAGTGTGCACAGCCGCTAGACTGCCTCCTTGATTTGCTAGAGGAGAGCGCGTCAATCGCGCGCTCCCAATCTTTACATAGGCTTCCCCCCGAAATGATGGACATCAACGAGATTCGCGAATACCTGCCTCATCGTTACCCGTTCCTGCTGGTGGATCGTGTAGCGGAGCTGAATGTGGAGGCCAAGTACATTCGTGCCTACAAGAATGTCAGCATCAACGAACCTTTCTTCAATGGTCACTTCCCGGCGCATCCGATCATGCCGGGCGTACTGATCATCGAGGCGATGGCTCAGGCTGCCGGTATTCTTGGTTTCAAGATGCTGGATGTGAAGCCTGCCGATGGCACCCTTTACTACTTCGTCGGTTCCGACAAGCTGCGCTTCCGCCAGCCGGTAACGCCAGGTGACCAGCTCATACTCGAAGCCACATTCTTGAGCTGCAAGCGTCAGATCTGGAAGTTCGAATGCCGGGCTTCGGTCGACGGCAAGCCGGTCTGTTCCGCGGAAATCATCTGCGCGGAACGCAAACTATGAGTTTGATTGACCCTCGCGCAATCATCGATCCGACGGCCATTCTGGCCGACGACGTCGAGGTCGGCCCTTGGTCGATCGTCGGCGCTGGTGTGGAAATCGGCGAGGGTACAGTGATCGGGCCGCATGTGATTCTCAAGGGCCCGACCCGAATCGGTAAGCACAACCGCATCTACCAGTTTTCCTCGGTAGGTGAGGACACGCCCGATCTGAAATACAAAGGCGAAGAAACCCGCCTGGTGATTGGTGACCATAACGTCATCCGCGAAGGCGTGACGATTCACCGTGGGACCATTCAGGATCGTGCCGAAACGACCCTGGGCGATCACAATCTGATCATGGCCTATGCCCACATCGGTCACGACAGCGTCATCGGCAACCACTGCATCCTGGTCAACAACACCGCGTTGGCTGGCCATGTACACGTTGAAGACTGGGCAATCCTCTCCGGTTTTACCCTGGTTCACCAGTACTGCCATATCGGCGCCCACAGCTTTTCCGGTATGGGTACCGCCATCGGCAAAGATGTTCCGGCTTATGTCACGGTGTTCGGCAATCCTGCCGAGGCCCGCAGCATGAACTTCGAAGGCATGCGCCGTCGCGGTTTCAGCGAAGACGCTATTCACGCCCTGCGTCGTGCCTACAAGGTGGTTTACCGCCAGGGGCTGACTGTCGATCAGGCGTTGGCTGAGCTGGCCGAGTCGTCTGCACAGTTTCCTGAAGTCGCCGTGTTCCGAGATTCGATCCAGTCTTCGACTCGCGGCATTACTCGCTAATCATGGCCACTTTGCGTGTTGCACTGGTGGCAGGCGAAGCTTCCGGCGATATTCTCGGCGCGGGTTTGATGCGCGCGCTCAAGACCCGGCATCCCTCGGTTGAATTTATTGGCGTCGGCGGTCCGCTGATGCAGGCCGAAGGCTTGACCTCCTATTTCCCGATGGAACGCCTGGCCGTCATGGGGCTGGTCGAGGTTCTGGGGCGTTTACGCGAGCTGCTGGCTCGGCGCAAACAGCTGATCAAGACACTGATCGCCGAAAAGCCGGATGTATTCATCGGTATCGATGCACCGGACTTCACCCTCAATATTGAACTCAAACTGCGTCAGGCCGGGATCAAGACCGTACATTACGTCAGCCCGTCAGTCTGGGCCTGGCGTCAGAAACGCGTACTGAAGATCCGCGAAGGCTGCGATCTGATGCTGACGCTGTTTCCGTTCGAGGCGAAATTCTACGAAGAGAAGGGCGTGCCGGTGCGTTTTGTCGGGCACTCCCTGGCCGATGCGATCCCGCTGCAAGCGGATCGTGCCGCGGCTCGTGCCGAACTCGGATTACCCGCCGGCCCGCTGGTGGCGTTGATGCCAGGCAGTCGTGGCGGGGAAGTCGGCCGGCTCGGCGGGCTGTTTCTCGATGCCGCCGAGCGCCTGCGTGCCATGCGTCCGGGTGTGCGGTTTGTCATGCCCTGCGCCAGTCCCGAGCGCCGCGCGCAGCTCGAAGAGTTGCTGGCCGGCCGCGACTTGCCGCTGACCCTGCTCGACGGTCGCTCCCACCAGGCACTTGCCGCCTGCGACGCAGTACTGATTGCCTCTGGCACCGCGACCCTGGAAGCCCTGCTGTACAAGCGGCCGATGGTGGTTGCTTATCGCCTGGCGCCGCTGACGTTCTGGATTCTCAAACGCATGGTCAAAAGCCCCTACATCTCTTTGCCCAACTTGCTGGCGCAGCGTTTGCTGGTGCCCGAGTTGTTGCAGGACGATGCAACTGCCGAGGCTCTGGCGCAGACATTGTCTCCATTGATCGAAGACGGTGAAGAGCAGACCAGAGGCTTCGACCAGATCCACCGGACATTGCGTCGCGATGCCTCGAATCAGGCTGCTGAAGCGGTACTGAAGCTGATCGGCACACTACAATGAGTAAGTTAAAGATGCAGATGGGGTTGGATTTTACCTTGGTCGCCGATGCTGAAGATCTGGTTGCAGGTGTCGATGAGGTCGGTCGTGGCCCGTTGTGTGGTGCCGTGGTTACCGCGGCGGTGATTCTCGATCCGCGCCGGCCGATTCTCGGCCTCAACGACTCGAAGAAGCTCACTGAAGCCCGCCGCGAAAAGCTTTACGACGAAATCTGCGAAAAGGCTCTGAGCTGGTGCATTGCTCGCGCCGAAGTCGAGGAAATCGACGAGTTGAACATTCTGCATGCCACCATGCTGGCCATGCAGCGCGCGGTGGAAGGGCTGAGCATCACACCGAAACTGGCAATGATCGATGGCAATCGTTGCCCGAAGCTGTCGATGCGTGCCGAAGCGGTCATCCAGGGTGATGGCAAGGTGCCGGCAATCGCTGCGGCTTCGATCCTGGCCAAAGTCAGCCGTGACCGTGAAATGGCTGCTTTCGAATTGATTTACCCGGGTTACGGTATCGGTGGGCACAAGGGCTATCCGACTCCAGTACACCTGGAGGCCTTGGCCCGCCTGGGGCCGACGCCGATTCATCGACGCTCTTTCGCTCCGGTGCGGCTGGCTTATGAGGCCCTCGAAGGTTTGATCAAGGTTTAGTCAACAGGCTGATGTTTTGCTCAGGGCCCGGTACAATCCGGGCCTTGTCGTTTTCGAGTTCTACACAGGATCACTATGCCGGCTTCATTCGTTCATCTACGCCTGCACACTGAATACTCCCTGGTCGACGGTCTGGTGCGGATCAAACCGCTGGTCAAGACCCTGGTCGGCATGAACATGCCTGCCGTGGCGGTCACCGACCAGAACAACATGTGTTCGCTGGTCAAGTTCTACAAGGCGGCCATGGGCGCCGGGATCAAGCCGATCTGTGGTGCCGACCTGTGGTTGTCGAACAAGGATCCTGAAAACTCCCTGAGCCGCATCAGCCTGCTGGCCATGAACGGTGTCGGCTATCGCAACCTCACCGAATTGATCTCCCGCGGCTTTATCGACGGTCAGCGCAATGGCTCGATCATCATCGAGCGCGAGTGGGTGGCCGAGGCCAGCGAAGGCGTGATCATGCTGTCGGCGGCGAAGGAGGGCGAAGTCGGTATCGCCCTGCTTGGCGGCAATCCGCAGGAAGCCGAAACCCTGGCGCGTGACTGGATGGCGGTGTTCCCGGATCGTTTCTATCTGGAAGTGCAGCGCACCAACCGCCCGAACGACGAAGAGCATCTACACGCGGCCGTGGCCCTGGCCGAGAAGCTCGGCGCGCCATTGGTCGCGACCAACGACGTGCGCTTTATCAAGCAGCAAGACTTCGAGGCCCACGAAACCCGCGTCTGCATCGGCGAAGGTCGCGCCCTCGACGATCCGCGGCGGTCGAAGAACTACAGCGATCAGCAGTACCTGAAAAGCGCCGAGGAAATGGCCGAGCTGTTCAGCGATTTGCCCGAGGCGCTGGAAAACTCCGTCGAGATTGCCAAGCGCTGCAACATCGAAGTGAAGCTTGGCAAACACTTCCTGCCTAACTTCCCGATTCCCGATGGCATGACCATCGACGAATATTTTCGCAAGGTGTCGTTCGACGGCCTCGAGGATCGCCTGAGCGTTCTGCTGCCCAAGGACACTACCGAGGACTACGATGCCAAGCGTCAGGTCTATGTCGATCGGCTGAATTTCGAGCTGGATATCATCATCCAGATGGGCTTCCCCGGTTACTTCCTGATCGTTATGGACTTTATCCAGTGGGCCAAGAACAACGGCGTGCCGGTAGGTCCTGGCCGTGGGTCGGGCGCCGGGTCGCTGGTCGCCTATGTACAGAAGATCACCGACCTCGACCCGTTGGAATACGATCTGCTGTTCGAACGTTTCCTTAACCCGGAACGGGTCTCCATGCCCGACTTCGACGTCGACTTCTGCATGGACGGTCGCGATCGGGTGATCGATTACGTGGCCGATAAATACGGTCGCAACGCGGTGAGTCAGATCATCACCTTCGGCTCCATGGCGGCGAAAGCGGTGATCCGTGACGTTGCGCGGGTGCAAGGCAAGTCCTACGGCCTGGCGGATCGGCTGTCGAAGATGATTCCCTTCGAAGTCGGCATGACCCTGGAAAAAGCCTACGAGCAGGAAGAGATCCTGCGGGACTTCATCAAGATCGATGAAGAGGCCGCGGAAATCTGGGAGATGGCCCGCAAGCTCGAAGGCGTTGTGCGTAACGTGGGTAAACACGCCGGTGGCGTGGTGATCGCACCGACCAAGCTCACCGACTTCTCACCGATCTATTGCGATGAAGCCGGCGACGGCCTGGTGACCCAGTTCGACAAGGACGACGTCGAGGCGGCCGGTCTGGTGAAGTTCGACTTCCTCGGCCTGCGGACCCTGACGATCATCGACTGGGCGTTGAAGACCATCAACCGCGAACGCGCCAAGGTCGACCAGCCGCCGCTGGACATCGCCTTTATCCCGCTGGATGACAAGCCGACGTACCAGCTGCTGCAAAAGGCCGAAACCACCGCGGTGTTCCAGCTCGAGTCCAGGGGCATGAAAGAGCTGATCAAAAAGCTCAAGCCCGACTGCCTGGAAGACTTGATCGCCTTGGTGGCCCTGTTCCGTCCCGGCCCGCTGCAATCGGGCATGGTGGATGACTTCATCAACCGCAAGCACGGTCGTGCCGAGCTTGCGTACCCGCATATCGACTATCAGTACGACGGCTTGAAGCCAGTACTGGCGCCCACCTACGGCATCATCCTGTATCAGGAACAGGTGATGCAGATCGCCCAGGTCATGGCCGGTTACACCCTCGGTGGCGCGGACATGCTGCGCCGAGCCATGGGTAAGAAAAAACCCGAGGAAATGGCCAAGCAGCGCGGCGGTTTCATTGAAGGTTGCGCGACCAACAATATCGATGCCGACCTGGCGGGTAACATTTTCGACCTGGTGGAGAAATTCGCTGGTTACGGCTTCAACAAATCCCACTCCGCCGCCTATGGCCTGGTGTCGTACCAGACTGCGTGGCTCAAAACCCACTATCCGGCGCCGTTCATGGCGGCGGTACTGTCAGCGGATATGCATAACACCGACAAGGTCGTGACCTTGATCGAAGAAGTGCGGACCATGAAGCTGCGCCTCGACGCCCCGGACGTGAACACCTCCGAGTTCAAGTTCACGGTGAACGATGAGGGCCGTATCGTTTACGGCCTCGGCGCGATCAAGGGTGTGGGCGAAGGTCCGGTGGAAGCCATCAGCGAGGCGCGCCAGGAAGGTCCGTTCAAGGATCTGTTCGACTTCTGCGCCCGTGTCGACCTCAAACGTATCAACAAGCGCACCCTCGACGGCTTGATTCGTAGTGGCGCACTGGATCGTCTTGGTCCGTACTTCCATGATGAGCCTAAAGCCTGGCAAGCGAGCATCGACCAGAACCGGGCGGTGTTGCTGGCCGCGATGGAGGAGGCGATCAAGGCTGCGGAACAAACGGCTCGCACCCATGACAGTGGGCATGCGGATCTGTTTGGTGGCCTGTTCGTCGAAGCGGACGCCGACGTCTATGCTACTCACCGCAAGGCCAAGGAGCTAACCCTCAAGGATCGTCTGCGCGGGGAAAAAGAAACCCTGGGCCTGTACCTGACCGGCCACCCGATCGACGAATACGAAGGTGAAATCCGCCGTTTCGCCCGACAGCGCATCATCGACCTGAAGCCGGCCCGGGATACCCAGACGGTCGCGGGAATGATCATCGCCCTGCGGGTGATGAAGAACAAAAAGGGCGACAAGATGGGCTTCATCACCCTCGATGATCGTTCGGCGCGGATCGAGGCATCGCTGTTTGCCGAGGCGTTCCACTCGGCACAGTCGCTGTTGCAGACTGATGCGATGGTGGTGGTCGAAGGCGAAGTCAGCAACGACGACTTCTCCGGTGGCTTGCGCCTGCGGGTTAAGCGGGTGATGAGCATGGAAGATGCTCGCACCAATTTGGCCGAAAGCCTGCGTTTGAAGGTCGGCACCGAGGCCCTGAAAGGGGATCGGCTGCGCTGGCTGGGCGAGTTGTTCAAGCGTCATCGCGGAGCCTGCCCGATTACCATGGAGTACACCGGCCAGGACGCCAAGGCTTTGCTTCAGTTTGGCGAGACCTGGCGAATCGACCCGGCAGACAGCTTGATTCAAGCCCTGCGTGACCAGTTCGGGCGAGACAACGTCTTCCTCCAATACCGTTGACGGTCAGGTGCCGTTCTTTGCCATTAATGAGCGCGCCCTGATCTCGACCAAATTTTTAATCTCGACCTGAACGCGCCTGTCCCTTAAGGTAGGGCGCGAATAGACAACCGGCCGGCCCAAGCTCCCTTGGACGTCGACCCAAGACGGACGCCTATGAACCCGAATTTTCTTGATTTCGAACAGCCGATCGCCGACCTGCAAGCCAAGATCGAAGAGTTGCGCTTGGTCGGTAATGACAATTCGCTGAATATCGGCGATGAAATCTCTCGTCTGCAAGACAAGAGCAGCACGCTCACCGAAGACATCTTCGGCAAGTTGACCAGCTGGCAGATCGCCCGCCTGGCGCGTCATCCGCGACGCCCGTACACCCTGGATTACATCGATCACATTTTCACCGAGTTCGATGAGCTGCACGGCGATCGGCACTTCTCCGATGACGCCGCCATTGTCGGTGGCGTTGCCCGTCTGGACGACCAGCCGGTGATGATCATCGGTCACCAGAAAGGCCGCGAAGTGCGCGAGAAAGTTCGCCGCAACTTCGGCATGCCGCGTCCGGAAGGCTATCGCAAGGCTTGCCGCCTGATGGAAATGGCCGAGCGTTTCAAGATGCCGATCCTGACCTTCATCGACACCCCGGGTGCCTACCCGGGTATCGACGCCGAAGAGCGCAACCAGAGCGAAGCGATTGCCTGGAACCTGCGGGTCATGGCTCGCCTGAAAACCCCAATCATCGCCACCGTGATCGGTGAGGGTGGTTCCGGCGGTGCGTTGGCGATCGGTGTCTGCGATCAACTGAACATGCTGCAGTACTCGACTTACGCGGTGATCTCGCCGGAAGGCTGCGCCTCGATTCTGTGGAAAACCGCCGAAAAGGCCCCGGATGCCGCAGAAGCCATGGGCATCACTGCCGAGCGCCTGAAAGGCCTGGGCATCGTCGACAAGGTCATCAGCGAACCGCTGGGCGGCGCGCACCGTAATCCGGCCGCTGCCGCGGCTTCGATCCGTGCCGAGCTCAGTTCGCAGCTGGCGATGCTGAAGAAGTTCGATACCGAAGAGCTGCTGGCCCGTCGTTACGAGCGTCTGATGAGCTACGGTCTATGATTCGCGGCTGACTTTTTGCCCGAGGTTGTCTTTGAAAGATCGCAGCCTTCGGCAGCTCCTACGGATTCGGATGTACCCGATAATCAGCGTAGGAGCTGCCGCAGGCTGCGATCTTGGCGATCTCGCCGGCAAAGGTGATTCAAATGGCTGTCCACTCGAGTATGAACAATGATCTGCCAGCCAGGCTTCTTCTGAATCTGGCCCTCTGGCGCAACGCCTCGACCTGGCGCATCGCCTTCTCCGGCGGCCTCGACTCCACCGTCCTGCTGCACCTTCTCGCGCAACTGGCGAAAACCGAATCCCTCCCGACGCTGACCGCCATTCATGTCCACCACGGCCTGCAGGCTGTGGCCGACGCGTGGCCGGAGCATTGTCAGTCGGTCTGTGAGGCCTTGGGTGTGCCGCTGCAGGTGGTTCGCGTGCAGGTCCGGCCCGGCGCCAGTCTTGAGCGTGCCGCCCGGGATGCGCGTTATGGCGCCTTCATTTCGGCGACCGGGCCCAATGATGTGCTGCTGACCGCCCAGCACCGTGACGATCAGGCGGAAACGCTGCTGTTTCGCCTGCTGCGTGGGGCAGGGGTGAGAGGGCTGGCGGCGATGCCGCAACAACGTCCGTTGGGCGCAGGACATCTGCTGCGGCCATTGCTCGATATGTCTCGAGCCGAGTTGCAGGCCTATGCCTCTGAGCAGCAGTTGAGCTGGATCGAGGATCCCTCCAATGACGATCGGCAGTATTCGCGCAATTATCTGCGCCATCAGCTATTCCCGGTGCTGACCGAACGCTGGCCGCAGGCGGTGGTGACCATCGCCCGCAGTGCTGCGCATCTGAGCGAGGCGCAGGGCTTGCTTGACGAGCTGGCAGAAATGGATCTGCGCGAGGCCGTGACGTCCAGCCAGTTCGCTTGGCTGGGATTGCCTTCGCTGGCATTGGCGCCTCTGGAAAAACTCTCGCTGGCGCGCCAGCGCAATGCGTTGAGTCATTGGCTGGCAGCGCTGAGTCGTTTGCCCGACAGTGACCACTGGAGCGGTTGGCAGACCTTGCGCGACGCAACCGGCGATGCACGACCGGTCTGGTGTCTGGCCGACGGCGAGCTGCATCGGGCCGGCGGGCGAGTCTGGTGGTTGTCCGGTGGTTGGCTGCGAGCGGTCGAGCCGGCGCCTGTCTGGGCCGACCCTGGAGCGCCCCTGCAGTTGCCCGGTAATGGTCAGCTGCGCCTCAGTGGCCAGATTCCCGAAGGTCCCTTGCAGGTTCGCTACCGCCAGGGTGGCGAAGTCATGCAGCTGCCGGGACGTGGTCATCGGGACCTGAAGCGCTTGCTCAATGAAAGCGGCCTGCCGCTGTTTGCCCGTGGCAGATTGCCGCTGCTGTACCGCGAAGAGCAACTATTGGCCGTGGCAAACCTTCCCGGACTGGATGCAAGTGCCCATGAATGCTGGCAATTGCATTGGCAGCTACCGACGAGCGATCAAGGTTTGAGCTGAAAGGGGCTTTCCGGTAGACTACGCTCCCTTCTTGATACAACTTCTGCAGATTCACCAGAATTGCAGCAGTTGCCGATTACCAAGCAGTCTTTGCTGGGCGATTCTCAAAAAATGTGTAGCGCGTACCGCATCGGTGTTCAGTGCCGATCTGTTCCAACGCAGCAGTTTTTCGAAAGATGCACTGTAATTAATGCAGGTGATCGGGGGCTTCGGCCTTCCTTCGCTTTCCCCGGCGGCTCTGACCGCTTTAACGCAGACTTCTAGGGTTTTTCATGACGCGCTACATCTTCGTCACGGGCGGTGTTGTTTCTTCATTGGGGAAAGGCATTGCCTCGGCTTCATTGGCGGCCATCCTGGAGGCGCGGGGACTTAAGGTCACCATGCTCAAGCTGGACCCCTACATCAACGTCGATCCGGGCACCATGAGTCCGTTCCAGCACGGTGAAGTGTTCGTCACCCACGACGGCGCCGAAACCGACCTGGACCTGGGTCACTACGAGCGGTTCATCCGCACGACCATGACCCAGAACAACAACTTCACCACCGGCCGTGTCTACGAACACGTCCTGCGCAAGGAGCGCCGTGGTGATTACCTGGGCGCAACCATCCAGGTGATTCCGCACATCACCGACGAGATCAAGCGCCGGATCATCAAGGGCGCCGGCGATGCCGATGTGGCCATGGTCGAGATCGGTGGCACCGTGGGTGACATCGAGTCGCAACCGTTCCTCGAAGCGATTCGTCAACTGCGTTTCGAAGTTGGCGCCAAGCGCGCGATGTTGATGCACCTGACGCTGGTGCCATACATCGCCACTGCCGGCGAAACCAAAACCAAGCCTACTCAGCACTCGGTCAAGGAACTGCGATCCATCGGCCTGCAGCCAGACGTGCTGGTGTGCCGTTCCGACCACCCGATCGACATCGCGTCGCGTCGCAAGATCGCGCAGTTCACCAACGTTGAAGAACGTGCGGTCATCGCGCTGGAAGACGCCGACACCATCTACAAGATTCCGGGAATCCTGCATTCCCAGGGCCTGGATGATTTCGTCGTCGAGCGTTTCGGCCTGGAATGCAACGGTGCCGATCTGTCCGAGTGGGAAGCCGTGGTCGATGCCAAGCTCAATCCTGAGCACGAAGTCACCATCGCCATGGTCGGCAAGTACATGGAGCTGCTGGACGCCTACAAGTCGCTGATCGAAGCGATGAGTCACGCCGGCATCAGCAACCGCACCAAGGTCAACCTGCGTTATATCGATTCCGAAGACATCGAGAACCAGGGCACCGCGCTGCTCGAAGGCGTCGATGCAATCCTGGTTCCGGGCGGCTTCGGTCTGCGTGGCGTGGAAGGCAAGATTACCGCCGTCCAGTTCGCTCGCGAAAACAAGATTCCATACCTGGGCATCTGCCTGGGCATGCAAGTGGCGGTGATCGAGTTCGCGCGTAATGTGCTGGGCTGGAAAGACGCCAACTCCACCGAGTTCGATCGCAACAGCGGTCACCCGGTAGTCGGCCTGATCACCGAGTGGGAAGATGCCACCGGCGCGGTCGAAACCCGTACCGAAGCCTCCGACCTGGGCGGCACCATGCGTCTGGGCGCGCAGGATTGTCTGCTCGAAACCGGCTCGCTGGTTCACGATTGCTATGCCAAGGACGTCATCGTCGAACGTCATCGTCATCGTTATGAAGTGAACAACAATCTGCTGCCGAGCCTGATCGAAGCCGGTCTGAAAATCTCCGGTCGTTCCGGTGATGGCGCGTTGGTCGAAGTGGTTGAAGCACCGGATCATCCATGGTTCGTCGCTTGCCAGTTCCACCCTGAGTTCACCTCGACTCCGCGCGACGGCCATCCGTTGTTCACCGGTTTCGTCAAGGCTGCTTTGACCCAACATCAGAAGAAGGCTTGAGCTCGGAGATGAAAAGCATGGCACAGAAAATTATCCGTGTAGGCAACATCGAGATCGCCAACGATAAGCCGATGGTGCTGTTCGGTGGCATGAATGTGCTGGAAAGCCGCGACATGGCCATGCAGGTCTGTGAAGAGTACGTGAAGGTCACCGAGAAACTCGGTATCCCTTACGTATTCAAGGCCAGCTTCGACAAGGCCAACCGTTCGTCGGTGACCTCTTACCGTGGCCCCGGCCTGGAAGAGGGCATGCGGATTTTCCAGGACATCAAGCAGGCGTTCGGCGTGCCGATCATTACCGACGTCCACGAGCCTGAACAGGCTGCTGTGGTCGCGGAGGTCTGCGACATCATCCAGTTGCCGGCCTTCCTGTCGCGTCAGACCGATCTGGTGGTGGCCATGGCCAAGACCGGCGCGGTGATCAATATCAAGAAAGCCCAGTTTCTCGCCCCTCATGAAATGAAACACATTCTGAGCAAGTGCGTAGAAGCGGGTAACGATCAGTTGATCCTCTGCGAGCGCGGTTCGAGTTTCGGCTACAACAACCTGGTTGTGGACATGCTCGGCTTCGGCATCATGAAGCAGTTTGAATACCCGGTATTCTTCGACGTGACCCACGCGCTCCAAATGCCCGGTGGTCGCTCCGATTCCGCCGGTGGTCGTCGCGCCCAGGTCACTGACCTGGCCAAGGCCGGCATCAGCCAATCGCTGGCCGGCCTGTTCCTCGAAGCGCATCCGGATCCGGACAATGCCAAATGCGACGGCCCTTGCGCCTTGCGTCTGGACAAGCTGGAGCCATTCCTGGCTCAGCTCAAGGCTCTGGATGAACTGGTGAAGAGTTTTCCGACGGTAGAAACCGCGTAACTCTGATTTCTCCGGTAAAGTACCCCACGATTATTGCTCAGGCCTTCGGGTCTGAGCCTTATCGTCCGCAAGTCTGTCCTCTGTCCAACACTTGCCGACGATAAAAGATTTCCTTCAGCTGCGTCGTTTTCGTCAACTTTGGAGTGTTTACAACAATGGCAAAAATCGTCGACATCAAAGGTCGTGAAGTTCTCGACTCCCGTGGCAATCCCACCGTCGAAGCGGACGTGCTTCTCGATAACGGCATCATCGGCAGTGCTTGCGCGCCATCCGGTGCTTCCACTGGCTCGCGTGAAGCACTCGAGCTGCGTGATGGCGACAAGAGCCGTTATCTGGGCAAAGGCGTGCTCAAGGCAGTAGCCAACATCAACGGTCCGATCCGCGACCTGTTGCTGGGTAAAGACCCGGTTGACCAGCAGGCTCTGGACCGCGCGATGATTGCGCTGGACGGTACCGAAAACAAGGCAACCCTGGGCGCCAACGCGATCCTCGCCGTTTCCCTGGCCGCGGCCAAGGCCGCAGCCCATGACCAGGACCTGCCGCTGTACGCACACATCGCCAACCTCAACGGCACTCCGGGTGTCTACTCGATGCCGGTGCCGATGATGAACATCATCAACGGTGGCGAGCACGCCGATAACAACGTCGACATCCAGGAATTCATGGTTCAGCCGGTTGGCGCCAAGACATTCTCCGAAGCGTTGCGTATGGGTACCGAGATTTTCCATCACCTCAAAGCTGTGCTGAAGGCTCGGGGTCTGAGCACTGCCGTCGGTGACGAAGGTGGTTTCGCGCCAAACCTGGCTTCCAACGAAGACGCGTTGAAAGTGATCTCCGAAGCCGTGGCCAACGCCGGTTACAAGCTGGGCACCGACGTGACCCTGGCTCTGGACTGCGCCGCCAGCGAATTCTACGAAGACGGTCAATACAACCTGTCCGGCGAAGGCCAGGTGTTCAACGCTGAAGGTTTTGCCGACTACCTCAAAGGCCTGACCGAGCGTTACCCGATCATCTCCATCGAAGATGGCCTGGACGAGTCCGACTGGGCTGGCTGGAAAATCCTCACCGACAAGATCGGCGAGAAGGTCCAACTGGTAGGCGACGACCTGTTCGTGACCAACACCAAGATCCTGAAAGAAGGCATCGATAAAAAGATCGCCAACTCGATCCTGATCAAGTTCAACCAGATCGGCACCCTGACCGAAACCCTGGAAGCCATCCAGATGGCCAAGGCCGCTGGTTACACCGCAGTGATCTCGCACCGCTCCGGCGAAACCGAAGATTCGACCATTGCCGACCTGGCCGTGGGTACTGCGGCTGGCCAGATCAAGACTGGTTCGCTGTGCCGTTCCGACCGCGTTTCCAAGTACAACCAACTGCTGCGTATCGAAGAGCAGTTGAATGGCAAAGCCAAATACAACGGCCGCAGCGAGTTCCGCGGCTAAGCGGTAGATGGTAAAAAGACAGCGGATTGTGTCGGAAAAGTCGCTACGGCGATGGATTTGCCACTAATCTGATGCCTTATCAAGCACAAGCCTGGTTCTTCCAGGCTTCGTGCTATCAGTCGCTTCAAAGTTGTTGGCATGGCTGTCTTTTTTCACTGGAAACCCGATATTCGATGCGCAGTCCCAATTGGTTGTTCCTCGTCTTGCTCTTGCTGCTGGCTGGCCTGCAGTACCGCCTGTGGGTGGGAAATGGCAGTCTGGCGCAGGTGGCTGACCTGACTCAGCAAATTGCGGATCAACATGCCGAAAACGACGTGTTGCTGGAGCGCAACCGCGTGCTCGACGCTGAAGTCATGGAACTGAAAAAGGGCATGGAGACCGTTGAAGAACGGGCTCGCCATGAGTTGGGCATGGTCAAGGAGGGCGAAACCCTCTTCCAGTTGGCCCAATGATTCAGCCGCTACCGGCCTTCTGGGCCGTTATTCCTGCCGCGGGCGTCGGTGCCCGTATGGCCGCGGACCGTCCCAAGCAATATCTGCAACTGGGCGGGCGCACTATTCTCGAACACAGCCTCGGCTGTTTCCTTGATCATCCTTCCCTGAAGGGGTTGGTGGTCAGTCTTGCTGTTGATGATCCTTATTGGCCGAATCTGGCGTGTGCTGCTGATCCGCGTATTCAGCGGGTTGACGGCGGTTCCGAGCGTTCCGGTTCGGTGCTCAATGCGTTGCTGCATCTGCACGCCCAAGGCGCTGCCGATGAGGATTGGGTACTGGTCCATGATGCTGCGCGGCCGAATCTGGCGCGTGACGATCTGGACAAGTTATTGACCGAACTGGCGGACGACCCCGTCGGCGGTTTGCTGGCGATTCCTGCCCGTGACACCCTCAAACGCGTCGACAAACAGGGCCGTGTGCTGGAAACCATCGATCGCAGTCTGATCTGGCAAGCTTATACACCACAGATGTTTCGCCTCGGCGCGTTGCATCGAGCCCTGGCCGATAGTCTGGTGGCGGATGTGATCATCACCGATGAGGCTTCGGCCATGGAGTGGGCCGGTCTGGCGCCACGGCTGATCGAAGGCCGCGCAGACAACATCAAGGTCACCCGGCCTGAAGATCTTGAGTGGCTGCGCTTGCGTTGGGCTAACCGCCGCTAAAAGATCGCAGCCTGCGGCAGCTCCTTGGGGAATGCGTTCGGCGTAGGAGCTGCCGCAGGCTGCGATCCTTTGATCTTCAACCCATCAAACCCGATACTCCGGCCTCTTGGCCAACCCATCTTTCAGATAATCCACCAGCTTGCGCACCTTCGGCGACAGATGCCGCTGCTGCGGGTAAAGCGCCCACACCGCGGTGTTAGGTGGTTGATGGGCCTCAAGCAAAGAAATCAGCGCCCCACTGTTCAAATGCTCAAGCACGTAGTAATCCGGTAACTGACACAGCCCAACCCCTTGCAGCGCCGCATCCAGCACCGCCTGCCCACTGTTGCAACGCCAGTTTCCCTGTACCCGTTGGGAAAATTCCCGCCCGTTCTGTTCCAGTTGCCACATGTCCGAGCTACCGATGAGGCAGTTGTGGCGGCTTAGTTCCGACAAGCTGTGTGGGCGACCATACCGTTCCAGGTAGGACGGCGATGCGCACAGATACATCCGTCGAGGTGCCAGGCGAGTGGCCACCAGTCGCGAGTCTTGCAGGCGGCCCAAACGAATCGCCAGGTCCAGGCCTTCATGTACCAGGTCGAGTTGGCGGTTGCTCAGTTCGATGTCGACTCGCAATTGCGGATAGAGTCCCATGAAGCGGGTCACCAACGGCACGATGAAGCGTTCGCCGTACGCCACGGCGCAGGTCATGCGCAGCATGCCTTTGGGTTCGCTGGTCAAGTCGCTGACTGCGCGCAAGGCTTCTTCGCGACCATCCTGCAATCGTTGGCAGTGCTGCAGGAACGTCTGCCCGGCTTCGGTCAGGGTGACCCGGCGAGTGCTGCGGTAGAGCAGGCGGGTTTGCAGGCGCTCTTCCAGGCGTACAATTTGTCGACTGATATGCGAGGAAGAAACCCCAAGGCGTTCTGCGGCGGCGGTGAATTGACTGCACTCGGCCACGGCGACGAACTCGTCGATGCCTTCCCAGCGGTTGTCGGTCATCAAGGATTATCCCTGTATGGCAATAATGTTTTGCTTTTGTCCGGATTATTCATCGTAAAGCGCTGTATTACACTCCTTGTCTCGTTTTTATTCACTGGAGAATCCACATGATCAAGTCGCGCGCGGCCGTTGCCTTCGAGGCCAAGAAACCCCTCGAGATCGTTGAAGTCGATGTCGCCATGCCCAAGGCCGGTGAAGTCCTGCTGCGCGTGGTGGCCTCCGGTGTTTGCCATACCGATGCCTACACCCTTTCAGGCGCGGATCCGGAAGGCATCTTTCCGTCGATTCTCGGTCACGAAGGTGGCGCGGTGGTTGAAGCGATCGGCGAGGGCGTAACCTCCGTGGCTGTCGGCGATCATGTAATCCCGCTGTACACCCCGGAATGCCGCCAGTGCAAATTCTGTCTGTCAGGTAAAACCAACCTCTGCCAGGCGATCCGGGCGACCCAGGGTAAGGGCTTGATGCCCGATGGCACATCGCGTTTCTCCTACAAAGGCCAGCCGATTTTCCATTACATGGGCACCTCGACTTTCTCCGAGTACACCGTGCTGCCGGAAATCTCCGTTGCCAGGATTCCTAAAGAAGCGCCGCTGGAAAAAGTTTGCCTGCTGGGCTGCGGTGTCACCACCGGCATCGGCGCGGTCCTCAATACCGCCAAGGTAAAACCAGGTGACACCGTCGCCATCTTCGGTCTCGGCGGCATTGGCCTGTCGGCTGTCATCGGCGCGGTCAAGGCCAAGGCCGGGCGGATCATTGCCATCGACATCAACCCGGCCAAGTTCGAGATCGCCAAGCAGCTGGGTGCCACCGATTGCGTGAACCCGAAAGATTTCGATCGTCCGATTCAGGAAGTTATCGTCGACATGACCGACGGCGGCGTCGACTTTTCCTTCGAGTGCATCGGCAACGTCCAGTTGATGCGTGCTGCACTTGAGTGCTGCCACAAGGGGTGGGGCGAGTCGGTGATCATCGGTGTTGCCGGTGCCGGCCAGGAAATATCCACCCGTCCATTCCAGCTGGTCACCGGTCGCGTCTGGCGCGGTTCGGCATTCGGCGGCGTGCGTGGTCGTACCGAGTTGCCGAGCTATGTCGAAATGGCCGAGACCGGCGAAATCCCCCTGGATACTTTCATCACCCACACCATGGGCCTGGAAGATATCAACAAGGCATTCGACCTGATGCATGAAGGCAAGAGCATCCGTAGCGTCATTCATTTCTGAGGAGCAGCTGCAAGCTTCAAGCTTCAAGCGGCAAGCCGATCGCATCGGCTTGGCGTTTGAGGTTTGGGCTTCCAGTGGGGAGTTTGTTATGAGCCTGGAAAATATCTCCTGCCAGAAAAGCTTCGGCGGCTGGCACAAACGCTACAGGCATCGCTCCGACGTGCTCGGCTGCGACATGGTGTTTGCCGTGTACCTGCCGCCGCAAGCGGAGCAGGGCGGCAAATTGCCGGTGCTGTACTGGTTGTCTGGCCTGACCTGCACCGACGAGAACTTCATGCAAAAGGCTGGCGCCATGCGCATGGCCGCCGAGCTGGGGCTGATCATCGTTGCGCCGGACACCAGTCCTCGCGGCCCCGATGTGCCGGGTGATCCGGATGGCGCCTGGGACTTCGGTCTCGGCGCCGGGTTCTATCTGAATGCCACCCAGGAACCCTGGTCCCGGCATTATCGGATGCATGACTATGTCGTGCAGGAATTGCCGGCATTGGTCGAAGCGCATTTCCCGGCGTCGGACAAGCGCGGCATCAGCGGTCATTCCATGGGCGGCCACGGTGCACTGGTCTGTGCCTTGCGCAATCCGGGGCGTTATCAGTCGGTGTCGGCGTTCTCGCCAATCAATAATCCGCTGGACTGCCCCTGGGGTCAGAAGGCCTTTTCCCGCTACCTGGGGGAAGACCGATCGAAGTGGCGCGAGTGGGATGCCTGCGCGTTGATTGCCGAGGCAAACGAGAAGCTGCCGCTGCTGGTGGATCAAGGCGATCGCGACGATTTCCTGGCCACCCAGCTCAAGCCTGAAGCCTTGCAACAGGCGGCGAAACTGGCCAGCCATCCGCTGACGTTGCGCCTGCAACCCGGCTACGACCACAGCTATTTCTTCATCGCCAGCTTCATCGAAGATCACCTGCAGCATCATGGGCAAGCTCTAGGCGCCTAATGTCGGACAAAGCAGGTAGAATCACGCCCTGACAAAAATCGGGGCGTTTTTTTATGCGTATTGGCCACGGCTATGATGTGCACCGTTTCGCTGAAGGCGATTTCATTACTCTGGGCGGTGTGCGGATTGCCCACAGCTTCGGGCTGCTCGCTCACTCCGACGGTGACGTCCTGCTGCACGCCTTGAGCGATGCCTTGCTCGGCGCCGCCGCGCTGGGCGATATCGGCAAGCACTTCCCGGACACCGACCCGCAATTCAAGGGCGCCGACAGCCGCGCGTTGTTGCGTCACGTGGTTACACTGATCCATGCCAAAGGCTGGAAAGTCGGCAATGTCGATAACACCATCGTTGCCCAGGCGCCGAAAATGGCCCCGCATATCGAATCGATGCGCGCGCTGATTGCCGCGGATCTTCAAATTGAGTTGGATCAAGTGAACGTGAAAGCTACCACCACCGAAAAGCTCGGCTTTGTCGGTCGCGAAGAAGGCATTGCCGTGCACTCCGTTGCCTTGTTGCTGCGCGCATGAACGAACTGCAATTGCTCGGCCCGCGGGCCTATGGCCAAGCCCTCGGCACCGCGGTGCTGAAAGCGACCGCGGAAGATTTCCAGGTCGATGAAGTCCTCGATATTCCCCTGAGCGGCGAAGGCGAACACCTGTGGATCTGGGTGGAAAAACGCGGTCTGAATACCGAAGAAGCGGCGCGGCGGATTGCCAAGGCAGCGGGCGTGCCATTGCGCACCGTCAGTTACGCGGGCCTCAAGGACCGTCAGGCGTTGACTCGGCAGTGGTTCAGTGTGCAGTTGCCAGGCAAGGCCGATCCTGATTTGTCGGCGGCGGAAAACGACACGCTGAAAATCCTCAAGACCGGCCGGCACAAACGCAAGCTGCAACGCGGTGCCCACTCGGCGAATGGGTTCACCTTGCGCCTGACCCGGTTCGCCGGTGACAAGGCGGCGATCGAAGAGCGTCTGCAATTGATCGCCAAACAAGGCATCCCCAACTATTTCGGCGCCCAGCGCTTCGGGCATGACGGCGGCAACCTGGGCGATGCTCGTGATTGGGCCGCACGCAAGGCCCTGCCGGAACAGCGCAACGTGCGTTCGCGCCTGTTGTCCACTGCCCGCAGTTTTCTATTCAACCAGGTATTGGCGGCGCGCGTCGCCGACGGTACCTGGCAGCATGCTCAAGTTGGCGATCTGCTGGCCTTCACCGACAGCCGAAGCTTTTTTCCGGCGGGCGTTGCCGAGTGCAGCGATCCACGTCTGGCGATTCTCGACCTCCATCCAACCGGACCGCAGTGGGGCGAAGGTGACTCGCCGGCGACTGGCGCTGTCCATGATCTGGAGCAGCAAATCGCCGCTCGTGAAGCGGATTTGCGCGATTGGTTAATTAACGCCGGAATGAGCCACGAGCGACGGATCCTGCGGCTGCCCATTGGCGGGTTGACGTGGCATTATCCCGAACCTGACATTCTGCAACTGGAATTCGTCCTGCCGGCCGGATGCTTCGCCACCGTATTGGTGCGCGAACTAGTCGATCTGGTGCCTGTGGGGCAGACGGACAACCCATGCGTATTCTGATTTCTAACGACGATGGGGTAACAGCACCCGGTCTCGCCGCGCTTTATGCTGCGCTGGCGGATTACACCGAATGCGTGGTTATCGCCCCGGAGCAGGACAAAAGTGGCGCCAGCAGTTCGCTGACGCTCGACCGTCCGTTGCATCCGCAAACCCTGGCCAACGGTTTTATCAGCATCAACGGGACGCCGACCGATTGCGTGCACCTGGGCCTCAATGGCCTGTTGGAGCAACAACCGGACATGGTGGTTTCCGGGATCAACCTGGGTGCCAACCTGGGCGACGACGTGCTGTATTCCGGTACCGTCGCCGCTGCACTGGAAGGGCGTTTCCTGGAGCTGCCATCGTTCGCCTTTTCGTTGGTGTCGCGCCAGGTCGAGAACCTGTCGACCGCCGCGTACTTCGCGCGCAAACTGGTAGCGGCTCATGCCCAGCTGGAGTTGCCGCCGCGTACGGTGCTGAATGTGAATATCCCCAACCTGCCTCTCGATCACATTCGTGGCATTCAGCTGACCCGCCTGGGCCATCGTGCCCGTGCTGCGGCACCGATGAAAATGGTCGATCCGCGGGGCAAGGCCGGCTACTGGATTGCAGCGGCAGGCGACGCCGAAGACGGCGGTCCGGGCACTGACTTTCATGCGGTGATGCAAGGTTATGTTTCGATCACCCCGTTGCAGCTCGATCGCACCTTCAACGATGCCTTCAGTAGTCTCGATGGCTGGTTGGAGGGGCTGAACTGATGCGGCGTGAACCAGACGACCTGATGCGCCGAGGTATCGGTATGACTTCTCAACGAACCCGCGAGCGCTTGATTCAGCGGCTGTACGAGGAAGGTATTACCAACACCCAGGTGCTGGAGGTGATCCGTCGTACCCCGCGTCATATGTTCGTCGATGAGGCACTGGCGCACCGCGCCTATGAAGACACCGCGTTGCCCATTGGCCATAACCAGACGATTTCCCAGCCGTATATGGTGGCTCGCATGAGCGAGCTGCTGCTGGAAGCCGGTCCCCTGGACAAAGTGATGGAGATTGGTACCGGATCGGGTTATCAGACGGCGGTGCTGGCACAACTGGTTGAGCGGGTGTTTTCGGTCGAGCGGATCAAGGTGCTGCAGGATCGCGCCAAGGAACGCCTGGTGGAGTTGAAGCTGCGCAACGTGGTGTTCCGCTGGGGCGATGGCTGGGAAGGCTGGCCGGCGCTGGCTCCCTACAACGGCATCATCGTCACCGCCGTCGCCACCGATGTTCCTCAAGCCTTGCTCGATCAACTGGCTCCCGGAGGGCGCCTGGTGATCCCGGTCGGCGCAGGTGAAGTGCAACAATTGATGTTGATCATCCGTGAAGAACAGGGCTTCTCTCGGCATGTACTGGGCGCCGTGCGCTTCGTGCCCCTGCTCAACGGGCCATTGGCCTGAGTATTTGTTTAATAGCGATGAATTCTGTTTGGTCGCGTTTGTCTTACAGCGGGACTGTTCGGATAAACGCGATTGAACGCCAGTCAGCGGCCGTATGCTGCTCCGGAGTGCGCTTTGTCAGCGGTAAACCCGGAGCGGACGGTTATACTGGCGACACTCCAGGCCTGAACAGGCAATCTTTATTATCAGCCACCACATAGGGAGCGGCGGGTGAGTCTCACAGTCATTGCGCAGCGTATGGATATAACAAGCTTTCAGCGACTGGTGATTGGCCTTGTCTTGAGTACCATGCTGGTTGCGTGCTCCAGCAAACCTTCAGGTAGCGCGGGAGTGGTCGACCGCAATAACGCGGCGGCCCAGCGGCCAGCCGTGACCACTGGCCAGTATGTTGTTCGCCGCGGCGATACGTTGTTCTCGATCGCCTTTCGTTATGGCTGGGACTACAAGGCCCTGGCGGCACGCAACAATATTCCGGTGCCTTACACCATTCACCCGGGTCAGACGATTCGCTTCGACGGCCGTTCAGGCTCAACGCCGACAGCGGTGGTTACCAAGGTCGATTCAACACCATCTTCTGCCAGTAAAACCACGGTATTTCGTCGCCCGGTCGGTGCTGCCGCCGGCACAGCAGTCGGCCCTGCATCCAGCGTTGCGAGCAAACCGGCAGCGCCTCCATTCGCGCCTGCCGGGCCTGCGCCCACTGGCTGGGGCTGGCCTTCCAGCGGTATTTTGATTGGTAAATTCTCTTCAAACGGAAGTTTGAATAAAGGCATTGATATCGCCGGAGATTTGGGACAGCCTGTTTTAGCTGCGTCTGATGGCACGGTTGTATACGCCGGGAGTGGCTTGCGGGGCTACGGCGAATTAGTCATTATCAAACACAGCGATACTTACGTAAGTGCTTACGGCCACAACCGTAGGCTTTTGGTTCGGGAGGGGCAGCAGGTCAAAGTCGGACAGGCTATTGCCGAAATGGGGTCAACTGGAACAGACCGGGTGAAACTGCACTTTGAGATTCGCCGTCAGGGTAAACCTGTAGATCCGCTGCAATTCTTGCCACGTCGTTGATCGGTTACCAGCCTGTTCCCTTGCGTAGGAGGAACAGGCTCCAGCGTTGCCAAGGATAAAGGCGTCGCTTGAGCTTGAGGTCGAACTCACCAAAGGACTATAACAATGGCTCTCAGTAAAGAAGTGCCGGAGTTTGACATCGACGATGAGGTTCTCCTGATGGAGACCGGCGTCGCTACGGATACGATGCCGAATGAGGGGGCTGTTACACCCTCGGTTCGCGCTAAATCCAAACACTCCGCTTCACTAAAGCAGCACAAGTACATCGATTACACCCGGGCGCTCGATGCGACCCAGTTGTATCTCAATGAAATCGGTTTTTCCCCCTTGCTCTCCCCGGAAGAAGAAGTTCATTTTGCACGCTTGTCGCAAAGTGGTGATCCGGCTGGGCGCAAACGCATGATTGAGAGCAACCTGCGGCTGGTGGTGAAAATCGCTCGACGCTACGTTAATCGTGGGCTATCACTGCTCGACCTGATCGAAGAGGGCAACCTCGGTTTGATCCGTGCAGTGGAAAAATTCGATCCGGAACGCGGCTTCCGCTTTTCGACCTACGCAACCTGGTGGATTCGTCAAACCATCGAGCGTGCGATCATGAATCAGACCCGAACCATTCGGTTGCCGATTCATGTGGTCAAAGAGCTCAACGTCTACCTGCGGGCTGCACGTGAGCTGACACAAAAGCTCGATCATGAACCTTCCCCTGAAGAAATCGCCAACCTGTTGGAAAAACCAGTGGGAGAGGTCAAGCGCATGCTGGGCCTCAACGAACGGGTTTCTTCGGTCGACGTTTCCCTTGGCCCGGATTCGGATAAAACCCTGCTCGATACCTTGACTGATGATCGTCCAACCGACCCTTGCGAGTTGTTGCAGGACGACGATCTGTCACAGAGCATTGATCAGTGGCTCTCGGAACTGACGGACAAGCAGCGTGAGGTGGTGATACGCCGCTTCGGGTTGCGCGGTCACGAGAGCAGCACACTGGAAGACGTAGGCCTGGAGATTGGTCTGACCCGCGAGCGGGTGAGGCAGATTCAGGTTGAAGGCCTCAAACGCCTTCGAGAAATCCTGGAGAAGAACGGCCTGTCGAGTGAGTCGCTGTTCCAGTAAGCGGAGCGCGTCACTCGACAATAAAAAGCCCCGACTGGCTCGGGGCTTTTTATTGGGCTCAAGATCACCGAATGACAGGACGCTGGCCTTTCGGTCTTTCAGGTTTAGTCTTCAGGTGGTGTAGGTCTTTGCCTACTCTCTCGTACGTGTTTGGTTTTCTTGTCTGAGGGCAGGGGTCCATTGAACTCGGCGTTTTTTCTTATTGGTTTGATTTTGAAGCTTTTTTTTAAAGTGCCGCGGTGAACGCTCAAGCATTGTCGGGCCCGGCGCAGTGATTGCGCTTGGCGGGGAACCTTCTAGTATCAGTGTTGTGTCAAGGGACAGGCACAGCCATCAAGGATGATGGTCAAAGGACATCGCAGGAAGCGATTCATCAGGACGATGAAAAGGAACACAGGGACTAAGGAAAAATGTGGGCGGGTCAAACCGCCCCTTTTTTTTTGCCTGTCCTACAAAGCAAAAAGGCCCACAAGGGGCCTTTTCCAGCACACGGCATATATCAGCGTTCGAGGTCTTTGATCTTGCCCTTAACGCCATCCCACTCTTCTGCATCCGGCAGCGATTCTTTCTTCTCGGTGATGTTGGGCCAGATTTCGGCCAGCTCAACATTCAATTGAATGAATTCTTGCATATCTTCCGGAACTTCATCTTCGGAGAAAATGGCCACTGCAGGGCATTCTGGCTCGCAAAGCGCGCAGTCGATGCACTCATCCGGGTGAATTACCAGGAAGTTCGGTCCTTCGTAAAAGCAGTCCACCGGACAGACTTCTACGCAGTCGGTGTACTTGCACTTGATGCAGTTGTCGGTGACGACGAAGGTCATTTCTAGTTCTCTCCTCAGGCGGCGGCAGCGGAGCCCCTACAGGACGGGGTTCGCCAGGTTCGGGAGCGATAGTCTGCAGACCAGGCTAATAGCCTGCAGCATCCCAAACCGCGCGAGATTCTAACAGCTTGTACCGTTATGCGTTAGATCCGTGTCTTCAATGTATAGAGCATTTCCAGTGCTCTGCGCGGAGTCAAGTCATCCAGGTCAAGCTTGGCCAGTTCATCCAGCACCGGATGTGGCAGGCTGGCGAACATATCGCTTTGCTGTGGGACGGATGCCTTGCTCTTTGTAGGACTTGGCGCTTCATGGGGCAGGCTGTTGGTTTCCAGACGGCTCAGATGCTCGCGAGCCCGTACGATCACCTCCGTGGGTACACCGGCCAGTTGGGCAACCGCCAAGCCGTAGCTCTGGCTGGCAGGGCCGGGCAGAACGTGGTGCAGGAAGACGATCCGCTCGTTGTGCTCGGTGGCATTGAGGTGAACGTTGGCCACCAGTGGTTCGTTTTCCGGCAGTACGGTCAATTCGAAGTAGTGGGTGGCAAACAGCGTGTAGGCGCGCAAATGGGCGAGGCATTCGGCTGCAGCCCAGGCCAGGGACAGACCGTCGAAGGTGCTGGTGCCGCGACCGACTTCGTCCATCAGCACCAGGCTGCGTTCGGTGGCGTTGTGCAGGATGTTCGCGGTTTCGCTCATCTCGACCATGAAGGTCGAACGTCCGCCGGCCAGGTCATCGCTGGAGCCGATCCGGGTAAAAATCCGGTCCACCAGGGACAGCTCACAACTGGCGGCCGGTACGAAGCTGCCGATGTGCGCCAGTAACACGATCAGCGCGGTCTGGCGCATGTAAGTGGATTTACCACCCATGTTCGGACCGGTGATCACCAGCATCCGGGTACTGTCATCCAGGTTCAGGTCGTTGGCCACGAATGGCGTGGTCAGTACTTGCTCGACCACCGGGTGACGGCCCTGGGTGATGCGCATACACGGCTCGCTGACGAAGCGCGGGCAGTTCAGGTCCAGGTTCAGTGCACGCTCGGCGAGGTTACTCAGCACGTCCAGCTCGGCCAGTGCCGCGGCGGTGTCCTGCAGCGGCGGCAATTGGGCAATCAGGTCTTCGAGGAGTGCTTCGTAGAGCATCTTCTCCCGCGCCAGGGCGCGGCTCTTGGCCGACAGCGCCTTGTCTTCGAAAGCCTTCAATTCCGGCGTGATGAAACGCTCGGCACCTTTGAGGGTCTGGCGGCGAATGTAGTCGGCTGGCGCCTGTTCGGCCTGTTTGCTCGGTAACTCGATGAAGTAACCGTGAACTCGGTTGTAGCCGACCTTGAGGTTCGCCAGGCCGGTGCGGGCCTTCTCCCGCGCTTCGAGATCGATGAGGAACTGCCCGGCGTTCTCGCTCAGCGATTGCAGGTCATCCAGTTCGGCGTCGTAGCCGGTTTTCAACACGCCGCCGTCACGGATCACCGCTGGCGGGTTGTCGATGATGGCTTTTGCCAGCAGCGCCGCCAGTTCCGGGTAAGTGCTGGTGGTCGTAGCCAGTTGGTTGAGGTGGGGTGCCTCGAGTTCGATCATCGCCACTTGCAGTTCCGGCAAGGCCGCCAGCGCATCGCGCAGACGCGCCAGATCCCGTGGGCGGGCGTTACGCAGGCCGATCCGGGCAAGGATCCGTTCGATATCGCCGATTTCCTTGAGCTGCGGTTGCAGCTTTTCGAAGCGATAGTTATCCAGCAGACAGGTGATCGAGGTCTGCCGCGCCTGCAGGATCTGCAAGTCACGCAGCGGACGATTCAACCAGCGGGTCAATAGACGGCTGCCCATGGCGGTCTGGCAACGATCCACCACCGATTGCAGGGTATTGTCGCGGCCACCGGCAAGGTTGGTGTCCAGCTCCAGGTTGCGCCGGCTGGCGCCGTCCAGCACCACGGTGTCGTCCAGGCGTTCATGGCGCAGGCGGCGCAAGTGCGGCAGGGCAGTGCGCTGGGTTTCCTTGGCATAGCTGAGCAGGCAGCCGGCAGCGCCGATAGCCAGGGTCAGGTTCTCGCAGCCGAAGCCTTTCAGGTCCTGAGTCGAGAACTGCTGGCAGAGGCTTTTGAGCGCCGAATCCCGCTCGAAATCCCACGGTGCACGACGGCGTACACCACGGCGCTTCTCGGCCGGCAGGTCCTTTGGCCAGTCATCCGGGATCATCAGTTCGACCGGGTTGACCCGCTCCAGCTCCGCCAACAGGTTTTCCCAACCTTTGATTTCCAGAACCGTGAAGTTCCCGCTGGTGATGTCCAGCACGGCCAGGCCGAACAGACGTTCATCGCCCAGTACGGCGGCGATAAGGTTGTCCCGGCGTTCGTCGAGCAGCGCTTCATCGCTGACCGTGCCTGGAGTAATGATGCGCACCACCTGGCGGTCCACCGGGCCTTTGCTGGTCGCTGGATCGCCGACCTGCTCGCAGATCACCACCGACTCGCCGAGTTTCACCAGCTTCGCCAGATAGCCTTCGGCGGCGTGATAAGGAATCCCGCACATCGGAATCGCCTGACCGGCCGACTGCCCGCGCGCGGTCAGGGTGATGTCCAGCAACTTGGCGGCTTTCTTCGCGTCTTCGTAGAAGATCTCGTAGAAGTCACCCATGCGGTAGAACATCAATTGATCCGGGTGCTGGTTCTTCAGGCGCCAGTACTGCTGCATCATCGGCGTGTGGCTGGATAAGTCTGAAAGTGCTTTATTCATCAGTGGTTTTATGAGCGATTCGTCAAAAGTGGGGGGCAAAAACGGGACCTTTGGCCCGGCTTTTTCGCGATGGGCGCAAGGTTACCACGGGCAGTCCGCCCTTCGCAGGCATGAAGGTGCAGCTCACCTGGGCGCAGGTCTATGCATGATTTATGCAAATCAGCATTTGTCTTCGCCCTGAAGAACCTTCACTATGCGAATTATGCAAAAACGCAACGTTTCTACTGTCTTGAGAGAGCTGCTCGATCGCCACGGGATCTCCCCCACGGAGCTTCACCGTCGAACCGGCGTGCCGCAATCGACCCTCTCGCGCATTCTCGGCGGCAAGATCGCCGATCCGTCGGATAAGCACATCTCGCGGATCGCCGAGTACTTCCGGGTGAGCACCGATCAACTGCGCGGACGCGTGGATGTTGCGCCGACCGAAGGCGTGGCGCGCGACGAGCCGCACTCGGAACTCAAGGATATAAGCCTGTGGGATGACGATACTCCCGTCGACGATGACGAGGTGTCGATCCCCTTTCTGCGCGAGGTTGAATTGGCTGCTGGATCAGGAAGATTCGTCATCGAGGAAAGCGAAAAGGCCAGCCTGCGCTTCGGCAAGCGCAGCCTGCGGCACAACGGCGTGCAGTTCGACCAGGCCAAGTGCGTGACCGTTCGCGGCAATAGCATGCTGCCGGTGCTGCGGGACGGCGCTACGGTCGGGGTCAATGCCGGCAAGTGCGGGATTGGCGATATCGTCGATGGCGACCTTTATGCAATCAACCATAACGGCCAGCTGCGGGTGAAGCAGCTTTACCGCCTGCCTTCCGGGATTCGTCTGCGCAGCTTCAATCGCGACGAACATCCGGACGAGGACTACAGCTTCCTGGAAATCCAGGAGGAGCCGATCACCATCCTCGGTCACGTCTTCTGGTGGGGCATGTACGCTCGATAACCACGGCTTTTGAGATCAGGCCCGCCACTGAGCGGGCTCTCTCTCGTCTGTAGAAAACTGCCAGGACCTTTGTCTGATTGGGTTTATGCATTGGTGCATTGACTGTATATGCATACATGCATATTCTTGGTCTCAAGCCGCTCGATAACGGCTCGAAACCAGGCTCTTTGGTTCCACGGCAACAGGCTGGCATCCAGCCAATTCGTTGGTGTTTCTCGATTCAGGAGGCGTGACATGACATACGAGCTGCAAGCGTTGCTGGACATGCCGATCTGGCTGGTCACCATCCTCGCCCTTATCGGCGGGGTGTCTGGCGAAATGTGGCGCGCCGACAAGGAGGGCGCCCGCGGCTGGTCGCTGGTCCGGCGTCTGATCCTGCGCTCCGGCGCCTGCATGATCTGTGGGGTATCGGCGATCATGCTGTTGTATGCCGCCGGTCTGTCGATCTGGACCGCCGGCGCCTTCGGTTGCCTCACCGCGATGGCGGGGGCTGATGTCGCCATCGGGCTTTACGAGCGTTGGGCCACGCGCAAGCTGGGGATTTGCGAAGTCCCGCCGCGTGATTCCAGCCGGGATCGCTAGGCAGTTTTCAGTCGCGGTCACGGGGTGAGCGGCGCCCCTCCTGGTAGCTCAGTGCGCGAGCAAGGGTAGGGTGATGCCTACGTTGGCAGCCGTTCACATTTTGATCGAGCCTGAACCTTGCAAGCGCTATCCGCTCGTGTACGGTAGGCCTCACGCCAGCCTGATCAGGAGAGGTCCGTGAACGAAGTCACCCAGCTTGCCGCCGAACTTGGCCGGCGTTTGCAGGTTCTCAATGCACACGTCAGCACCGCCGAGTCCTGCACCGGTGGCGGAATCGCCGAAGCCATTACCCGGATTGCCGGCAGCTCGGCCTGGTTCGAGGCCGGTTATGTCACCTATTCCAATCGTCAGAAAACCCTGCAATTGGATGTTCCCGCTGAGTTGTTCGCTGAAGTGGGCGCGGTCAGTCGAGAAGTGGTCGAAGCCATGGCTCGCGGTGCTCAAGCAAAAAGTCGCGCGCATTTTTCCGTGGCGGTCAGCGGCGTGGCCGGGCCGGACGGTGGAACGCCGAACAAGCCAGTAGGCACGGTATGGCTGGCCTGGGGAGTGGGCGAGACGATGATTACCGAGTGCCGGTACTTCCCCGGCAGCCGCGATGAAGTCCGCCGACAAACGGTGAAGGCCGCGCTAGAGGGGCTGCTGCAACATGCTGCGGGAGAAATCTCAAATCAGGGGTAGGCGATCCTCAAACGCTGTGGAATAATACTGGCTACTTATACAGGTGTTGGCCGTCAGGCCTTATTGATTACGTGAGGACTTTAATGGACGACAACAAGAAGAAAGCCTTGGCTGCGGCCCTGGGTCAGATCGAACGTCAATTCGGCAAGGGTGCCGTGATGCGTATGGGCGATCATGACCGTCAGGCGATCCCGGCTATCTCTACTGGCTCTCTGGGTCTGGACATCGCTCTCGGCATCGGTGGCCTGCCAAAAGGCCGTATCGTTGAAATCTACGGTCCGGAATCTTCCGGTAAAACCACCCTGACTCTTTCCGTGATTGCTCAGGCACAGAAGATGGGCGCCACCTGCGCCTTCGTCGACGCCGAGCACGCACTGGACCCGGAATATGCCGGCAAGCTGGGGGTTAATGTCGACGACCTGCTGGTTTCCCAGCCGGATACCGGCGAGCAGGCGCTGGAAATCACCGACATGCTGGTGCGCTCCAATGCCATCGACGTGATCGTCATCGACTCCGTGGCGGCCCTGGTGCCAAAAGCCGAGATCGAAGGCGAGATGGGCGATATGCACGTGGGCCTGCAAGCCCGTTTGATGTCCCAGGCGCTGCGCAAGATCACCGGTAACATCAAGAACGCCAACTGCCTGGTGATCTTCATCAACCAGATCCGGATGAAAATCGGCGTGATGTTCGGCAGCCCGGAAACCACCACCGGTGGTAACGCGCTGAAGTTCTACGCTTCGGTTCGTCTGGACATCCGCCGTACTGGCGCGGTGAAGGAAGGCGACGAAGTCGTTGGTAGCGAAACCCGCGTCAAAGTCGTCAAGAACAAGGTGGCTCCACCGTTCCGTCAGGCCGAGTTCCAGATTCTCTACGGCAAAGGCATTTACCTGAACGGCGAAATGATCGACCTCGGGGTACTGCATGGTTTCGTGGAAAAATCCGGAGCCTGGTATGCCTACAACGGCAGCAAGATCGGTCAGGGTAAGGCCAACTCGGCCAAGTTCCTGCAGGAAAACCCGGATATCGCGGCGACCCTTGAGAAGCAGATCCGCGACAAGCTGCTGACTCCTGCGCCGGACGTGAAAGCCAATGCGACCCGCGAGACTGTCGACGATCTGGCTGACGCTGATATCTGATTGATCCGATGACCGTCGTACTCGATACACTCGTCGCGGTGCGACGAACCGCAATGGACCTGCTCGCGCGACGCGAGCACGGTCGAGTCGAGCTGACGCGTAAACTACGTCAGCGCGGCGCCCCTCCCGAAATGATCGACACAGCACTTGACCGTCTGACGGAAGAGGGCCTGCTGTCCGAATCCCGTTACCTCGAAAGCTTCGTCTCATACCGTGCCCGAGCCGGCTATGGTCCTTTGCGTATTCGCGAAGAGTTGAGCCAGCGCGGCTTGCAACGTGCCGATATCGAACTCGCGTTGCGTGAGAGTGGCATCAGTTGGCAAGAGCAACTGGAAGACACCTGGCGTCGCAAGTTCGCCGGGCATTTGCCAATAGACGCCCGTGAGCGGGCCAAGCAGGGCCGCTTTCTGAGTTATCGGGGTTATTCAATGGAAATGATCGGCCGCTTGTTTAGCGGCCGCGGGCTGGATGACTGACGGGTGTGGCTCGGGAACGCTGTGTCTGAGCGTGGGAGCCACTGAGTTGCTTGTCGATCAAGTGACCTTGATCGGTTCTCGCGCGCGTTGCTGCGCCTTGGACTGAGTCTGGGCCCAGTTTTCCGGCAGGTTGATGAAGTCGACCAGTTCACGCAGGCGGCCATGATCGCGGGCGTTGAAGGTGAACGAAAGTCGCGCCAGGTGACTGAACTGTGCTTCGTCGTGTTCCTCTCCACTGTAGGCATGTTGGTGAAAGTGATCGCTCAGGCACAAGTCGGCAAAGGCCGTTTGCATGTGCTCGAGCGCCTGCTCGCTGAGTTTATGGTTCATGCGGATTACAAACTGATGCTTGAGCCAGCGACTGGAGTGGAAGTTGCTGTAGAACTGGTTGATTTGCTCAACCGCGTCTTCGGCGCTGTGCACCAGGCGGATCAGCTTCATGTCGCTGGGTAGAATGTAGCGGTTGTCCTCCAGTTGATTGCGAATGAAGTCCAGGGCGCCTTGCCAGAAATTGCCGCCCGGAGCATCCAGTAGCACCACCGGCACCAGCGGGCTTTTGCCGGTCTGGATCAGTGTCAGTACTTCCAATGCTTCATCCAGGGTGCCGAAGCCGCCAGGGCAAAGAACCAGAGCATCGGCTTCCTTGACGAAAAATAGCTTGCGAGTGAAGAAAAAGTGGAAAGGCAGCAGGTTGCCTGTGCCTTCGACTGTTGGATTCGCATGCTGCTCAAATGGCAGGGTGATATTGAATCCAAGGCTATGTTCGAGGCCGGCGCCTTCATGGGCAGCAGCCATGATGCCTCCGCCAGCACCGGTGATGACCATCAGGTTCGAACGCGCCAGTGCCGCGCCGAGTTCCCGGGCCAGACCGTAGAGAGGGTGTTCGATCGGGGTGCGTGCCGAGCCAAAGACAGTGACCTTGCGTCGACCTTTGAACTGCTCCAGCACACGGAAGGCATGCTCCAGTTCGCGCAGGGCTTGCAGCGTGATCTTGGCATTCCAGCGATTGTGGTCTTCCTGGGCCATGCGCAAGACAGTCAATATCATGTCGCGATAAATCGGAATGTTCGGGCTATTGGGTGAAACCAGGTTGAGTTGCTCTTCGACCTTGCTGGTGAGGTCGATACCGTTGCTTTGAAAATGACGGCTTAGGAGGTCATTCGGTTCATAAGGCATTCAGCTTCTCCTTCTGCACAGAACCTTTGGCACGGGCGAGATATTCGTCAGCGCCACGACACTGCATGTGTCGCTGTCAGATCAGGCTAACGCCTGAGCACTACAACTGACTCGACAAGGCCGTGTAGCACTGATGTGGCGATCGAGTCATCCATACAGGTTCTGTTTTTTTCTTGGATGAAAGAAACATTCGCACTGCAAGACGCGAGCGGGCAACCCCCTTTCCTGCCCCGAAAAAATTAGCGGCAACACACTGAATCTAGACCCTCTCGGCGATTTTTGCTGACTTGATCATGTGCCGGGAAAGTCTTGGCTGGCAATAGTTTATTGCCGATTCGAAATGCAGTTTCACCACTCGTCAGAACTTGCGCCAGGCGGCTTGGGCTCTGATTTACTAAGTGACAACTGTCTTCAAGGAGCGCACGCAAGGTTCCACGCCTGAAGCTTTGATCGCGCAAGCATTCGCGAATCAGCGGGCGGGAGGCTGGAAATGGCCAGGGTGGTCTGGAAATCGATACGCAGCTGTATCGATGGTGCAATTGGCGCCGCAGGTCATCCGAGCGTGAAGATGTATGCCTGCGGCGCTTGCATGAGTTGCAAGCACTGGTGCGTGCTCGCGTCGCAGTATTTATTTTTTCTTCTTCTGCTGTGGGCAGTCGGATTCCTTGAAGCGTTCGGTGGCCACCGGGCGGTTGGTTTTAACCTCGGTGAACTCGTAACGCATGATCGCGCCCTTGGCCATCAGCTTGCGCATGCCCGGGTTGTTGCAGACGGTAGAGCCCAGTTGAAAGTAGACCGCCTTGGGGTCGGCGCGCATTTTGTCGGCATGACTGCTTTGCACGCTGAGGTGATTGATCAGCTCTTTGCCTTCGACGGTATAGCCTTGGTCGAGAATGTCTTCGTTGATCGCCCGCGGCGTGCCGATGCTGCTCTGGGTGGCCACGTTTTGCAGCATTTTGCTCAGCTCCATGTCTTTCAAGGAAGCAGCTTGAGCACTGAAGGACGACGCCAGCAAAACGGCAGCGGTGGGAACGATAAGGCGCAGCATGAAACTCTCCTGGTTCAGTGACTGTTGCTTCGACCAGCCACCGGACTGTGCGTTCAGTGGCGGGGAATTATAGGGGAGCAGGTGTGGACGGTACAGGCTTGCGCGGGCCGCTCTGGTAAACTGCAAGCACTTTTTGCCCCTGCCGAGTGCTCTTTCGTGTCGATTATTTCCCCTTGCCAGCCTTGCCAGCCATGAGTCACGCCGTTTTCCGCTTGCGTGCCCAGCGCCTGGCCCGTGCCATCAGACCCTTCGTCGCACGGGGTTCGCGAGCGGAGCGTTGCCCGGGGTGCCGGGTGATTCCCAGTCATTGCATGTGCGCATGGCGCCCGCAAGTTTCGGCCAAATCGGCGATGTGCCTGATCATGCATGATGTCGAACCGCTGAAACCCAGCAATACCGGCTGGCTGATTGCCGATGTGATTACTGACACCAGCGCCTTTCCCTGGTCGCGCACGGAAGTCGAACCGGAGTTGCTGGCACTGATCGCCGACCCGCAGTGGCAACCCTACATTGTGTTCCCTGGCGAGTTTGTCGCGCCGGAGCGTGTGGTGACTGAGGTCAAGCTCCAGGAGGGTAAGCGTCCGCTGTTCATCCTGTTGGACGCCACCTGGAGTGAAGCACGCAAGATGTTCCGCAAGAGTCCTTATCTGGAGCACTTGCCGGTGCTCAGCCTGGAGCCCGAGCAGCTCTCGCGCTACAAGCTGCGGCGCTCCAAGCGTGACGATCACTTCTGTACCGCGGAGGTCGCGGCCTTGTGCCTGGAGCTGGCCGAGGATCAACCGGCCAGTGAAGTGCTGGACGCCTACCTGGATGTGTTCAGCACCCATTATCTGGCGGCGAAATTCCAACAGCCGATCGATCCGGACGACCAGCCCCATAGCCGCCTGAAGCCTTTTCTCTAGGACTCAGGCGCTCACCAGCTGCGGCTTCCTCGGCCAGAGCTGCGCTACCAGCATGCCTGTCAGCATCAGCGCGCAGCCGAAATAGCCGCGCAGCTGCAAGGATTCATCGAGCAGCCAGGCGCCGGCTATGGCGGCGAAGACCGCCTCCAGTGAGAAGATGATCGCCGCATGGGAAGCGATCGCGTCCTTTTGTGCGATAACTTGCAGCGTGTAGCCGATACCCACCGCAACCATACCGCCATACACAATGGCCGGTCCGGCAGCGATAATGGCGTTCCATTGGAAGGTCTCGAAGACCAGCGCAAGGACCAGACTGACCACTGCGCAGGTGGTGAATTGCAGGAAGGCCAGGCGTATCGGGTCATGGCGACTGGCGAAAACCCCAACCAGCACCACGTGTGCGCCCCAGACAAAGGCTCCGATCAGCTGCAGCCAATCTCCGGAGGCGACCTGGAAATTCTCGCCGACGCTGAGCAGAAACATCCCGACCACCGCCAGCAGTGCGCCGAGCCAAGTGCCCAGGCCGGTCTTATGCCCGATCACCAAACCCAATAGTGGCACTACAATGACATACAAGCCGGTAATAAAACCGGCGTTGGTCACGCTGGTGAACAGCAAGCCGACCTGCTGGAGGTTGATTCCGAGGGCCAGTGCCAGTCCCATCAGGCCGCCTCCGACGAGCAAGCCTTGGGTGAGGAAGGGTTCGTTGTTGGCGTTCTGGCGATTGCCCCGCAACACCAGCGGTAGCAGGCAAAGCGAGCCAAGCGCAAAGCGCAGACCGGAATAGAGGAAGGGGCCGATATGATCCATCCCAGAGGTTTGTGCGACAAATCCCGAGCCCCAAATCATGGCAGTCACAAGCATCAAGACATCGGCACGCAAGGCTCGGCTTCGCATGATGGCACTCTGTATTAGTCAGCCGATGACTTTGCCGCAAAGCATCCAGCTTGACCACCCCGGCTTCGCTGGGCATGCTTGGCGCCGATTAGGGCGCGACCGAGGTTTTAAACGCTGGCTTTCCGGGCTCTTGGCGTTGAACGTGCCCTGTGGGTACGGCCTTTTGACTGTCACCTAGTGTTGCGTTGGCGAGGACTGAATTCTTCAGACCCCCCATAAAAAAACGGGATCATTTGAAAAATGGCCACATACGAAATCCTGATTGCCGATGACCACCCTTTATTTCGTAGCGCGCTGCATCAGGCGGTGACCCTGGGCCTTGGTCCTGAAGTTCGTCTGGTGGAAGTTGCGAGCATTGCCGAGCTGGAAACCCGTCTGACCGAAAAAGCTGACTGGGATCTGGTGCTGCTGGATCTGAACATGCCGGGTGCTTACGGTTTTTCCGGGCTGGTGTTGTTGCGCGGCCAATATCCGCAGATCCCCGTGGTGATGGTTTCGGCACAGGAAGAGGCATCGATCATGGTGCGCTCCCGTGAATTCGGCGCGAGCGGTTTCATTCCCAAGTCGAGTTCGCTGGAAGTCATTCAGAAAGCGGTGCGCAGTGTGTTGGACGGCGACGTCTGGTGGCCGCCGCAAGCCTTCGAGGAGATCAGCGTTTCAGCCGAGGCCAAAGCCGCCAGTGCCGGTCTGGCGAGTCTGACTCCGCAGCAGTTCCGCGTACTGACCATGGTCTGTGAAGGTTTGCTGAACAAGCAGATCGCCTACGAATTGAGTGTTTCGGAAGCGACGATCAAGGCCCACGTTACGGCGATCTTCCGTAAGTTGGGGGTGCGGACCCGGACTCAGGCGGCTTTGCTTTTGCAACAACTTGAGTCAATTTCAAGTAACCAGTGACCTGTTCCTTCACGCTATTTTGACTTTGGTTAAATTAGCTTCCCCACTCCTTTTTGTTCAGTTGCCTACCTTATGTCGCCTTTCAAGGGTCAAACCGGTCTTAAACGCATCCTCAACGCCTCCGGCTACTCTCTCGACGGCCTGCGTGCGGCCTTTACGGGGGAAGCGGCGTTTCGCCAATTGGTAATGCTCAACGTCTTCCTGATTCCGTTGAGCTTCCTGTTCAACGTCAGCCGGGTCGAGCGGGCAGTGCTGATCGCCGTGTGCCTGCTGGCATTGATCGTCGAGCTGCTCAATTCGGCGGTGGAAGCGGCCATCGACCGGATTTCCCTGGACCTGCACCCCCTGTCGAAGAACGCCAAGGACATGGGCAGCGCCGCTCAGCTCGTCGCCTTGAGCATGATCGCCGTGGTCTGGGCGGTCATTCTGCTTTAACGGCTGTTCACGCGATCGTCGGCAGGACGATCTCGTCGCTGCGCTGCACTCCGGCGGTGAAGGCGCGGCACAAATCGAGAAACTCGCGTATGGCCGAGGTCTGGTACTTCTGTTTGTGCCAGATGAAATAGAACTGGCGCAGCAGGTCCAGGTCCGGCGTTTCTAGCGCCACCAGGCTGCCGCGGCGGAACGCATCGCGTAGTGCCAGGCGCGAGATGCAGCCAATCCCCAATCCGGATTCCACCGCGCGCTTGATCGCTTCGGTGTGTTCGAGCTCGAGGCGGATGTTCAGCGTGCTGCGGTGGTGACGCATGGCCTGGTCGAAGGTCAGCCGGGTTCCCGAGCCTTGTTCGCGCAGGATCCAGGCTTCGCGCGTCAGCTCTTCCATGCTCGCCTGACCGCGTTGTGCCAAGGGATGCTGGGGCGCGCAGAACACCACCAGCTCATCTTCGACCCAGCTTTGCACCTCGATATCCGGGTGGCTGCAATCGCCCTCGATTAGACCCAGATCAATTTCATAGTGGGCAACCTGCTGCACAATGTTGGCGGTATTTTGCACATGGAGCTTCACCTGGCTTTCCGGGTGCAGCTGCATAAAGCTGCCGATCAGCAAGGTCGCCAGGTAGTTGCCGATGGTCAGCGTCGCGCCGACCGCCAGTGAACCGAAGCCGGACTTGCCGTTGAGCAGGTCCTCGATTTCCTTGGCCTGATCCAGCAGGGCGACGGCCTGCGGCAACAGTTGTCGACCCAGGGCATTGAGGCTCAGGCGCTTGCCGGCGCGATCAAATAGCTGACAGCTGGTTTGGCGCTCAAGCTCGGTTATAGAGGTGCTGGCGGCCGATTGAGAAAGCGCGAGTAAACCCGCAGCACGGGAGACGCTTTCCTGCTGGGCAACGGCGACGAATACCTGAAGTTGACGGAGAGTAAATCGCATATCTATATAACCGATAACCCTTATCTTAATAATCCATTTAACAGATATTGTCGCCGCCATTAGAATGCGATGCAATTGCGCACATTGTCGGCGCAGGCAATTTCTAGGAGCCCCCGTACATGAGCAACATGAACCACGAACGTGTTCTCAGTGTTCATCACTGGAACGACACCCTGTTCAGCTTCAAGTGCACCCGCGACCCGGGCCTGCGCTTCGAGAACGGTCAGTTCGTGATGATCGGCCTGCAACAGCCCAACGGCCGGCCGCTCATGCGCGCTTACTCGATTGCCAGCCCTAACTGGGAAGAGCATCTCGAGTTCTTCAGCATCAAGGTTCCCGATGGTCCGCTGACTTCCCAGTTGCAGCATCTGAAGGAAGGCGACGAGATCATCATCAGCAAAAAACCGACCGGCACCCTGGTGCTGGACGATTTGAAGCCGGGCAAGCACCTGTACCTGCTCAGCACCGGCACCGGCCTGGCGCCGTTCATGAGCGTCATCCAGGATCCGGAAACCTACGAGCGTTTCGAAAAAGTGATCCTGTGCCATGGCGTGCGTTACGTCAACGAAGTCGCTTACCGCGAGTTCATCACCGAGCATTTGCCGCAGAACGAGTTCTTCGGCGAAGCGCTGCGTGACAAGTTGATCTATTACCCGACCGTGACCCGCGAACCGTTCGAGAACGAAGGACGTCTGACCGACCTGATGCGTACCGGCAAGCTGTTCAGCGATATCGGTCTGCCACCGATCAATCCGCAGGACGACCGCGCCATGCTGTGCGGCAGCCCGAGCATGCTCGACGAAACCAGCGAAGTGCTCAACAGCTTCGGCCTGAAGGTTTCTCCGCGGATGCGTGAGCCCGGCGACTACCTGATCGAGCGCGCCTTCGTCGAGAAGTAAAGCGAGTCCGATCAATGAAAAGCCCGCGCTGCCTGAGAAGGCAGCGCGGGCTTTTTCGTTTTCGGGATTATGCGACGGGAATGACTTCCAGCACGCGGATCAGGCCGGGCTCGGGGTAATGCCAGCGCACATCCAGATCCCAGAACTGTGCGCCGTATTCGCGCTCGGCTGCAGGAACCTGGTAGGCCGGGCGCGGATCCTGGGCCAGACACTGCTCGATCAGCTCCAATAATGGCTCTTGCAGGCGCTGAGCGTGCGTGTGGGCCTGCTGCAGCGCTGTGTCCGTCCACTGCACGGGAATCAGCTCGGGCGCGGCGCTGGCGATGCTGTTGGACGCTGTATCGACGATGTCGGCATAGGGCACGTAGGGTTTGATATCAAGAATCGGCGTGCCGTCGAGCAAATCGATACCGGAGATCCACAGACGATTGGCTTCGACTTTATCCAGCTTGACCACGGATTGGCCGATGCCGTTCGGGCGATGGGTGGCGCGGGTGGCGAAGACCCCCATGGATTTGTTGCCGCCCAGGCGCGGCGGGCGGACCTTGAGTCGCGGTTTGGCTTCCAGGGCCTGATGGAACAGGAACAGCAGCCAGATATGGCTGACCTGCTCAAGCCCTTGCACGGCATCGCCCTGATCGAACGGCGCCACCAGTTCCAGAACGCCACGGGCGGCCGGCGCCAGTTGCGGCTGGCGGGGAATGGCGAATTTCTCCTTGAAGCAGGAGCGCACGAAGCCGATGGGGGAAACGCTGTAGGTCATGGTCTGGGGTCGGAGCGGGGGTGAGATGCGGGCATCATAATCGATGTGAAGATCAAAAGATCGCAGCCTGCGGCAGCTCCTACAGGGAATGTGTTCGGCGTAGGAGCTGCCGATAGGCTGCGATCTTTTCAGGGGTTGCAAGATTTCAGAGGCTGAACCCGCCATCCAGCGGAATGATATTCCCGGTCATGTAAGCCCCGGCGGTACTCGCCAGGCTGATGGCCAGTGCGGCCATCTCTTCCTCGCGCCCCCAGCGTTTCATCGGGATCAGCGCGGTGTCTTCGGCCAGTGCCTGTTCATCGCTGCCGATGTGCTGGGTCATTTTGCTCGGGAAGCGTCCGGGGGCGATAACGTTGACGTTGATGTGCTGGCTGACCAGCTCGCGGGCGAGAATCCGTGACAGGTGATGCAGGGCGGCCTTGCTCGGGCCGTAGGCGTAAGCCTGTTCGCCAAACGAGGAGATCCCGGCCACCGAACCGATATTGATGATCCGTGCCGGGCTCGCCGCTGAGCCGGCCTTGCGCAGCAATGGCAAGAACTGCTGGATGCAGTTGAACACCGAGGTCACGTTGAGTTGCATGACCTTTTCCCAGCCCTTGACCGGGTAGCTCTCCAAAGGCGCGCCCCAGGTGGTGCCAGCATTGTTGACCAGGATATCCAGCTGGCTGATGTGTTCGCCCAGACGGCTGGCCAGTTGCTGCACGCCCTCTTCATCGGCGAGATTGGCGGCGATAGCATGACAGCGGCCCAGGGCGCTCAATTCGTCGGCGGTCTGCTGACAGGCTTGCGCATCGCGGCCACAGACATACACCGTCGCCCCGGCTTCGACGAAGGCCTTGGCGATCATTTTGCCGATACCACGGGTGCCGCCGGTCACCAGGGCGGTGCGGCCTTGCAGGGAGAAGTAAGGGTGCATGGCGAATCCTGAGCGCGATAGGGAATGCATACCCTAGTCGTCAGGCGCGAAAAGCGGAGCCATTATTGTGCAGCGGAATGAACAGGCATGCAGTTTCAGGTGGCCGGGCCCAGCCACCTGAAACCAGGGTAATCAGCCGCGAACGCGCAGGGTCAGACCCTTGAGGAAGTTGCGCAGCAGTTGATCACCGCAGGTGCGGTAGTTGGTGTGGCCGAACTTGCGGAACAGCGCGCTCAGCTCAGGCTTGGATACCGGGAAATCCGAAGCCTTGAGGATCGCGTGCATGTCGTCTTCCTTGAGTTCGAAGGCCACCCGCAATTTCTTCAGAATGATGTTGTTGGTGATCGGCAAGTCGACCGGTAACTGCGGACGGCTGTCGTCCTTGCCGCGCTTGAAGAACACCAGGCCATCGAGAAAATGCGCCATGACCTCGTCCGGGCATTGGACGAAACCTTCTTCCTCATCCTTTTTCAGGTAAGTGAGGACGTCTTCCTTGGTGACTTCCAGACCGCCGAGCTTGATCAGCTCGACGACTTTGTTGTCACTGATGTCGAGCATGTAGCGCACGCTGCGCAGTACATCGTTATGAATCATGTTGGCAATCCTGATCAATCAGCTGTGAACACCGCAAACAAGCGTGCGGCGTCGAAATGTATGGCAACGCAAGAAGCTGTTAGAACTTCTCTTTGCTGGACAGATAGCGCCATTGGCCGACCGGCACTTTGCCGATGGAGACTCCACCGATGCGAATACGACGAACGGCAACGACCTTGAGGCCGACGGCTTCGCAGAACAGCTTGATGACACCCGGCTGTGGGTTTTTCATCGCAAAGCGCAGGCGGTTTTCGTTCTGCCAGCTGGCCTTGACCGCCGGCAGTTCCTTACCCTTGTAGGTCAGGCCGTGGTTCAGGCGGTTGAGGCCGTGGGCGACCATGTCTCCCTCGACCTCGACCACATACTCCTGCTCGATCTTGCTGGCGTCGGCGGTGAGTTTGCGCAGAATCTTCCAGTCCTGGGTGAACACCAGCAGGCCACTGGCGTTGGCTTGCAGGTCCGAGCTGGCGGTCAGGCGCAGGAAGTGCCCTTTGAGCGGACGCTTGCTGTAACGGTGTTCTTCGCTCAGGGTTTCAGGGCCGATCAGCTGCATGGCGCTTTCCGCATCCATGCCCGCCGGCGCATGAAAAAGGATGGTCACCGGCTCCGGCGCAGTGGCCTTGGCTTCGGGATCGAGCTCGACTTTCTGGGTATCGACCTTGAACTGCGGCTCATCGATGACTTCGCCGTCCACCGTGACCCAGCCGCCCTCGATGAACAGCTCAGCCTCCCGACGGGAACAGCCGACGAGTTCGATGAGGCGTTTGGAGAGACGAATCGGGTCATTCATGACAGGGGCCGTAACAAAAGGGGGCGCCCATTGTACCTGCCTGGCGCCGGTTAATCGCGGGTCCATTTGAAGACTGTGGCTTTTAGCCGCTTTGTGCCCGCTGATTTGCCTGTTTCAGGCGCATATGCAGCAACGGATAGGGTTGGCCCATGCCGTCGTGCTCCGAACGGCCGATCACTTCGAAGCCCTGTTTGTGGTAGAAGCCCAAGGCCTGCGGGTTCTGTTCATTGACGTCCAGCTCATCGGCATTCAGGTGATCGATGGCGTACTTGAGCAATTGTTTGCCCAGGCCCTGACCGCGGTGGTCGGGGTCGATAAAGAGCATTTCGATCTTGCCCGCAGCGATGCCGGCAAAACCGGTGATGCGTTGGCGATGATCCCTGGTGCAGACCAGCATCACGGCATCGAGGTAACGGGTCAGCACCAGGTTCTTCAACAGGTCGATGTAGCTGTCGGGCAGGAAGTCATGGGTGGCCCGCACCGACGCCTCCCAGATTCTGGTGAGTTCCGCGTAGTCGCTCTGTTTCGGCGTGTGGATGACTGCGTGATGACGCATGTCGCCGGTTCCTTATGCGGGTGGTGGCGGATGTCCCTTTATTTCACAAAACGATAGACCTAAAAAAGCCCCGCATCTCGTCAGGAGAGCAGGGCTTTTCAATTTTTTACAGTTTAGCGCTTCTCAGCCCACAGGTCGTACTCGTCGGCGTCGGTCACCCGGCACCAGACCTTGTCACCTGGTTTCAGGTCGCTGGCGTCGTCGATAAAGACGTTGCCGTCGATTTCCGGGGCATCGAAGAAGCAGCGGCCAACCGCGCCTTGCTCGTCGACTTCGTCGATCAGTACTTCGATTTCCTTGCCGATGCGCAACTGCAGGCGAGCCGAGCTGATGGCCTGCTGGTGCGCCATGAAGCGATCCCAGCGGTCCTGCTTGATGTCGTCCGGTACCACTTCCAGGTCCAGGTCATTGGCCGGTGCGCCTTCGACCGGCGAGTACTGGAAGCAGCCGACGCGGTCGAGCTGGGCTTCGGTCAGCCAGTCGAGCAGGTACTGGAAGTCTTCTTCGGTTTCGCCGGGGAAGCCGACGATGAAGGTCGAACGGATGATCAGCTCCGGGCAGATGACGCGCCAGTTCTTGATCCGGGCCAGGGTCTTGTCTTCGAAGGCCGGGCGTTTCATTGCCTTGAGGACTTTCGGGCTGGCGTGCTGGAACGGTATGTCCAGGTACGGCAGGATTTTCCCGGCGGCCATCAGCGGAATCAGTTCGTCGACGTGCGGGTAAGGGTAGACATAGTGCAGGCGTACCCAGACACCGAGGCTGCTCAACGCTTCGCAGAGTTCGGTCATGCGGGTTTTCACCGGCGCGCCGTTCCAGAAGCCGGTGCGGTACTTGACGTCGACGCCATAGGCGCTGGTGTCCTGGGAAATCACCAGCAACTCTTTGACACCGGACTTGACCAGGCGCTGGGCCTCGTCGAGCACGTCACCGACCGGACGGCTGACCAGCTTGCCGCGCATCGACGGGATGATGCAGAAGCTGCAGCTGTGGTTACAGCCTTCGGAAATCTTCAGGTAGGCGTAGTGGCGCGGGGTCAGCTTGATGCCTTGTGGCGGCACCAGGTCGATCAGCGGGTTGTGATCCTGACGCGGCGGGACCACGTCGTGCACGGCGTTGACCACTTGCTCGTATTGTTGCGGGCCGGTCACCGCGAGCACGCTCGGGTGGATCTTGCGGATGTTGCCTTCTTCGACGCCCATGCAGCCGGTGACGATGACCTTGCCGTTTTCCTTGATGGCTTCACCGATCACTTCCAGGGACTCGGCCTTGGCGCTGTCGATGAAACCGCAGGTGTTGACCACCACGACATCGGCGTCCTGATAGGTGGACACGACTTCGTAGCCTTCCATACGCAGTTGCGTAAGGATGCGCTCGGAGTCGACCAGTGCTTTCGGGCAACCCAGAGATACAAAGCCGACCTTGGGGGCGGCCGGCGTGGTGACGGTGGACATAGCTAACCTCGGTTTTGTGACGCCTCAAGCCGCGGATGGCAAAGCGACGGATGGGCGCTTGGTGCGCCTCTGATCAAAAAGTGCGCAATTCTAGCGATGGGCAACGCACTTGACCAGCTTTATGCGGGGAATTACGACGAGTGCTGCGCTATGCTTCGCGCCGTTGCGCTGAAATGAATTGTTACGACCCTGTAACCGCAAGAAAAACAGCGCATGCTGCACCACAAAGCATAGTGCTTCTTATAGAGAAGCCCGGGTTTGAGTAACAGGAGTGGTTGATGGGTCAGGCAAGTAGTCAGGCGGCGGGTGCCGAGCATTCAGCGGCGAAACCGTTGAGCATGCTGGTAGCGGCGGTCGGGGTGGTTTATGGCGATATCGGCACCAGCCCTTTGTACACCCTCAAAGAAGTGTTTTCCGGCGACTATGGTGTGCCCGTCAACCATGACGGGGTCCTGGGCATTCTGGCGCTGATTTTCTGGTCGTTGATCTGGGTCGTTTCGATCAAATACATGATGTTCGTGCTGCGCGCCGACAACCAGGGCGAAGGCGGCATCATGGCCTTGACTGCGCTGGCCCGGCGGGCGGCGGCGAACCATCCGCGTCTGCGCACCCTGCTGGTGGTCTGTGGCTTGTGCGGTGCCGCGCTGTTCTACGGTGACAGCATGATCACCCCGGCGATCTCGGTTCTTTCGGCGATTGAAGGGTTGGGGCTGGCATTCGAGGGCATTGATCACTGGGTCGTGCCGCTGTCATTGATCGTGCTGGTGGCGCTGTTCCTGATTCAGCGCCATGGCACGGCGCGCATCGGCATCCTGTTCGGGCCGGTGATGGTCGCCTGGTTTCTGGTACTGGGTGCGCTGGGGGTCTATGGCATCGTCCAGCACCCGGAAGTGCTCAAGGCGATGAATCCCGTCTGGGGCGTGCGCTTCTTTGTCGTTCATCCGGGCATGGGCGTGGCGATTCTCGGCGCGGTAGTACTGGCGTTGACCGGTGCCGAGGCACTGTACGCCGACATGGGCCACTTCGGTCGCAAGCCGATAGCCCGTGCCTGGTTTATCCTGGTACTGCCGGCTCTGGTGCTCAATTACTTCGGCCAGGGCGCGCTGCTGTTGGGCGACCCGGAAGCGGCGCGTAACCCGTTCTACCTGCTGGCGCCAAGCTGGGCGTTGATCCCCCTGGTGGGGTTGTCGACCCTGGCGACGGTAATCGCCTCCCAGGCAGTGATCTCCGGTGCGTTTTCCCTGACCCGTCAGGCGATCCAGCTCGGGTATATTCCGCGGATGCGTATTCAGCACACCTCCAGTGCCGAACAGGGTCAGATCTACATTGGTGCGGTGAACTGGGCGCTGATGGTTGGGGTGATTCTGCTGGTACTGGGCTTCGAGTCCTCGGGCGCGCTGGCTTCGGCCTACGGTGTGGCGGTGACCGGCACTATGCTGATGACCACGATCCTGGTTTCGGCGGTGATGTTGCTCTTGTGGAAATGGCCGCCGCTGCTGGCAGTCCCGGTGTTGCTGGGTTTCTTGTTTGTGGATGGTTTGTTCTTCGCCGCCAACGTGCCGAAAATATTTCAGGGCGGGGCCTTTCCGGTGCTGGCGGGGATTGTCCTGTTCGTGCTCATGACCACCTGGAAACGTGGCAAGCAACTGCTGGTCGAGCGTATCGACGAAGGCGGTCTGCCACTGCCGATTTTCATCAGCAGTATTCGGGTGCAGCCACCCCATCGGATCCAGGGCACGGCGGTGTTCCTCACCGCGCGACCGGATGCCGTACCCCATGCCCTGTTGCACAACCTGTTGCATAACCAGGTATTGCACGAACAAGTGGTGTTGCTGACGGTAGTCTACGAGGATATACCGCGGGTTCCAGCGCAGCGGCGCTTTGAAGTGGCGTCCCATGGTGAAGGGTTCTACCGGGTGATCCTGCACTTCGGCTTTACCGATGAGCCGGATGTGCCGCAGGCATTGAAACTCTGCCATCTCGATGAGCTGGACTTCAGCCCGATGCGCACCACCTACTTCCTCAGCCGCGAGACAGTGATCACCTCCAGACTGGTGGGCATGGCGCGCTGGCGTGCGGCGCTGTTCGCCTTCATGTTGCAGAACGCCAACGGCAACCTGCGATTCTTCAACCTGCCGCTCAACCGGGTGATCGAGCTGGGTACTCAGGTAGAGATGTAAGTACGTGCGCCCCCAAAAGATCGCAGCCTGCGGCAGCTCCTACAGATTTTGCGTACACCTGATGATTTGCGGGTGTACGGAGCCCGCGTAGGAGCTGCCGCAGGCTGCGATCTTGGCGATCGCAACCGCGCCGAAGGTCTCTGGTTTGCGTCGAAAAATAAAAAGCCCCCGTTGCCTTGCGGCAGCGGGGGCTTTTTCATGGGCGATGCTCAGGTCACTCTTCGGCGACCCGGGTCTTGCCCTGGCGTTTCTCGATCGCATCGACCAGGCGTTGAGCCAGGGCGGGATAGTTCTCGTCGAAGTGGTGGCCACCAGGCAGCTTCATGGCTTCACCGACGGCGGTTTTTTCGGTGCAGCCGCTTTCGTCGACTTCTTCTTCACCGTAGATGCACAGCACTTTGTTCGCTGGCAGTTTGGCCATTTCCGGGCCGGTGGCGGCTTCCTTGCCGGCGTTGCCAAGCCAGCCTTCGACTTCGATTTCGAAGCTGCCGGTGCGGGCGAAGGCCAGCAGGATAATGGCGTCGACCCGTTGCTGTTCGGCTTCCGGCAGACGGTTGTAGATGGCTGGCAGCACGTCGGCACCGAAGGAGTAGCCCGTCAGCACGAAGCGTTTGGTGCCCCATTTCTGCCGATAGTGTTGCATCAGTTCGCTGAGGTCGGTGGCGCTTTGTTCCGGGCTCTTGTGCTGCCAGTAGTAGCGCAGGGTGTCGATGCCGACCACCGGGTAACCGATCTTGGCCATTTCGCCGGCCACGTCGCGGTCCAGGTCACGCCAGCCGCCGTCACCGGAGAGGAACAGGGTCACGGTGTCCTTGGCCTGGCCGGCCGGGACTTCGACCACCGGGATGTTCAGGCCGCCATTGCCCTTGTCCGAGCCCATGAGTATTTTGCGCAGCTCATTGTTCAGCACTTGCGGCAGGTTGATGTCGTAGTCGCTGATGCTGGTTTCGGCGTTGGCTTGATCCCGGACGAAGCCGGCACTGGTGTCGTCGGGGTTGTCGTTCCAGGCCACCAGCCAGTGACCGTGGGCCGCGGCTTTTGGCAGCAGATGAGTGCAACCGGGTTTTTCCAGGGCCAGATCCACCGAGATGGCCCGGGCCTTGTCATCTTTCTGCTCGGCCAGCCAGCGCCAGGCCAGGACCGCCCCGGGACCGATGCCGCTGACCAGGGTGGCCGGACCTTTGAGTTGCTTGAGGGCCGATTGCAATGCGCGACCTTGCAGCACGCAATCCTTCGGCAGGATCACCTGAACGATCTGCGCCGCACCGCCACGGCTCAGGGTCAGCAGCTGTTGGTCGTTGAGCTTTTGCTCGGCGGTAACGGCCACCACCACCTGCGCGCGGGCAGCGCTGCCAGGAGTGACGCGGGTCATGGTCGAGCCATCGGTCGGTGTCAGGTGTTCAAGCGTCGGCTCCGGTGCCGGGCGGTTCCAGAACCAATAGCCACCACCGAGGATCAGGGCAAGCACCCCCAGAGTGGCCAGTAAATACCGCCAGTAGCGTTGAATCATCAGCGTTTCACCAATCCAGTCAAGCCGCCCGCAATCAGGGCGGCGGTATCGGCCAATGCCACCAGCGGATCGAGTCCGGCGGGCACGGCCATGTAACGGGGTTCCCAGTCAGGCTGGAACTTGTCTTTGAAGCGGCGCAACCCCTGAAAGTTGTAGAGTTGCTCGCCACGGCGGAACACCATCGAACCGAGGCGCTGGGTCAGTGGCGCCCCGCGCCGGGGTTGTAGCCCCGACAGCGGCACCATGCCCAGGCTGAAACGTGCATATCCGTGATTTTTATAATGTTGAATCAGGCCGACCATCATGAATTCCATGGTCAGCTTTGGCGCTTCAGGATGGGCGCGCATCAAATCGAGGCTGGCCAGGTCATGGTTGTAGGTCTCGAGCAGGTTGGCAAAGGCCACCGGGCGCCCTTCAAATCGGATGATCGCGACGCGAAAGTGCTTCATGTAATCATCGCTGAAACGGCCGAGGGAGAAGCCTTTCTCGCGCACGTTCTTGCCGGTCAGCCAGGCATCGGAGATGACTTTCAGTTCGTCCATCGGCGACTGACCCGGATCAAAGATCTCTAGAGACAGCCCGTCGCGAGTGCCACGATTCCAGGTGTAGCGCAGGTCTTTCATCTCTTTGCATTTAGCCTCGAGATCAAAGCGTTTCAGATTGACCCGGGCTTCTTCGCCGAGTTTGATCGCCGTCAGGCCGATGTCCATGTAGTGCGGCAGATTCTCGGCGCGCACTTGATAGAACACTGGGCGGGCGTGATGGATGTCGCACAGGTCGCGGAATTGCCAGATCATTTCGGCCCGTTGTTGGGGCGGGCCGATGGGGTCGTACAACGCTACCAGGCTGCGACCACGGCGCGCGTACATCAGGAACGCGTCGTCATTGGGGTGAAACAGCAACGCCTTGTCACCCGTCAGGGCCAGGCCGCCGTCCGGTTGGGCCGAGGCCATGAGAATTTTTAGCGCCTTGTCCATTTCTTCAGCGGTCGGCAGATGGATCACCGGGCGCGCGGTGCGCAGCAACCAGGTCAGAGAAACCGCTGCCAGCAGTACCGCGGCGCCGAGTAACGAGCGCAAGCCGCGCGGAGCATTGGCGTCGAGGGTGAATTGCCACCAGAGTTCCCGGCTGTAGGGCACATCCTGGTAGGCAAACAGCAGCAGCCAGATCGACGCCCCCAGCACACAGACGCTGGCCACCAGATATAGCGGCGAGAACGGCAGTTCGGTCAGTCGGCTCGGCCGATAAAACGAGCTGCGGAATACCGCCAGCAGACAGGCAGTCAGGGTCAACAGGCTGGCCTCTTCCCAGTCGAAACCCTTGAGCAGGGAGAGCAGGGCGCCCACCAGCAGCAGAACGATGGTCAGCATCCAGGCCGCCGACAGTCGCCGACGCAAGCCTTGAGCCAGCAGCAGGCAAAGCACGCCGATCAGGCTCGCACCGAAGTGTGAGGCATCGACCAGGCGGGGGGGGATCAGAAAACCGATGTGTTCCAGGCGAGTGTCGATTTCCGGTGTGACACCGGAAAACAGCAGCACAACGCCGGACAGAAACACCAGTACCGCAAGGATCGGTGCGGCCAGACCCGAGGCTGCCCGTAGGGATTGACGAGACTGAAACAGGCGTTGGGCTTCGCTGATCAGTAGCAGCAGGCAGGCCACCAGCAACGGCATGACCACGTAGATCAGCCGATACAACAGCAAAGCCGCGGCCAGGGGGGCGGCGCCCAGTGTGTCGGCGAAGGCTGCCAGCAGAACGGCCTCGAACACCCCGACGCCGCCAGGTACATGGCTCAGTACGCCAGCGGCCAGCGCCAGCAGATAGACCAGCAGAAAAGCGCCGAAGGGCGGGGCCTCGGGCAGCAATAGATAGAGCACGGTAGCCGCGGCGGCCACGTCCAGTGCGGTGATCATCAGTTGCAGGAAGGTCAGGCGGCGCCCGGGCAGACGCAGGGTCCGGCGGCCGATTCGAATCAGCAGGTTGTCCGCCAATGGTTGATCGGGCAGGCGACGGCGGTAGATGCCGATCGCCAGCACCGCGCCAAGGAGCAGCACCGCAATGGCGATCACACCCAGCAGGGGTTCGGGCAGGCGCAGCGCGGCAGAGGCGGCTGGCAGCTCGCTCAGTGTAGCCAGGGCAGCCAGCGGTGGCAGCGCGCAACCCAGCGACAGGCTGGCAAACAGTGTCATGTAGGCGACTTCAGAAGCCCCCACACCAAAGCGCGCATATAAGCGGTAACGCACCGAGCCGCCGGACAGCAGCGAAAGGCCCACGGCATTGCCGATTGCGAAGGCGCTGAATCCTCCGAGGGCCAGGATGCGCGGCGACAGCTTCACGCCGGCATAGCGGCTGGCCGACCACTCGTAGCCCAACATGATGATGAAGCCGACCACGGTTGCCGCCACTGCCCCAAGCAAGGCCGGTTTCGGCACTTCAAGGATGGAGTCGTGCAGGGCATTCAGATCGAGATCGCTCAGCAGGTGGCGACAGGCAATCAGTGCAATAACGAATAACAACAGAGTGACCGCCAGACCGATGGGCTGGCGGTATTTGCTCAACAGATCGAGCCAGCGCAGACGAGTGGCAGGGATCGGTTGGGTCGCTGTGACGGTGTCTTGTGGATCAGACGAGTTGGTGCGCATCAATCACCTCTTGGATCGTGCGCGACAGGATGGGGGTATCCAGCCAAGTTACCAATCCCTATGGAAAAATAATTTCATAATGTTAACGCGTCTCGTGGGGAGGGGGATTGCCTCAGGGTTTTTCGACAGACACAAAAAAGGCCACTCTTTCGAGTAGCCTTTTTTGATGTTTGGTTGCGGGAGCCGGATTTGAACCGACGACCTTCGGGTTATGAGCCCGACGAGCTACCAGACTGCTCCATCCCGCGTCTGTGTGGCGGCATTCTACAGGCGATCGCTTGAGTGTCAACCGTTAATGGCCTGAGGGGTCAAATAAGCGCAAATAGGTCGGAGCAGAGGCTTAAGTGTCAGAGGCGCAACGGATTTTCCTCGCGCGCCAGTTTTTGATGGCTGCGGCGCAGGTTGTGCCAGGGGAGGGTAGAAAGGCACGCGCACAAAAAAGGCCACTCTTTCGAGTAGCCTTTTTCGATGTTTGGTTGCGGGAGCCGGATTTGAACCGACGACCTTCGGGTTATGAGCCCGACGAGCTACCAGACTGCTCCATCCCGCGTCTGTGTGGCGGCATCCTACAGGGGTGCGCTTGAGAGTCAACCATTAATGCTCTGGTGAGGCAAATAAGCGCAAATAACTCGGCTTTTGCTCGTTTCTGCAGAGTAAGTGCCAGAATCACAAAGGTTTTTCACATTAGGCCAACTGCAGGAGGGGTGTGATTGTAAAAGCGACACATACAAAAAAGGCCACTCTTTCGAGTAGCCTTTTTTGATGTTTGGTTGCGGGAGCCGGATTTGAACCGACGACCTTCGGGTTATGAGCCCGACGAGCTACCAGACTGCTCCATCCCGCGTCTGTGTGTCGGCATTCTACAGAGGATCGCCGGCCTGTCAACTTAAATCTTATAAAAACCTGTTCCTGTTCAATCGCTTAGCTTCTCAGAAGGGCAGATCAATATGCCCCGGAGGCTTACTGCGCAAGGCCTCCAGCTCTATTGGACCGCCTGTCCTGATTGAAAAAACGAATCCACTGAGGTTTTTTCCTACATAGGCAGGCGAAGATTCAAAGCACTGGTGCTATATACAGGTGTCGGTGAGATACTGCCGAACAGTTTCATCTTGAACTCTTTTGCCCTTAACGAACACTGCCTTTATATGACGCAGCGCAAAATCATCCACGTCGACTGTGATTGCTTCTATGCCGCTATCGAGATGCGTGACGACCCGAATCTGGCCGGTAAACCGCTGGCTGTTGGCGGGTCGGCGGAGCGGCGTGGGGTGATTGCTACCTGTAACTATGAGGCGCGGGCCTATGGGGTGCGCTCGGCCATGTCTTCGCGGCATGCCTTGAAGTTGTGTCCGGACCTGGTGATCGTCAAGCCGCGCATGGAGGCCTATAAGGAAGCCTCGAAAGAGATCCAGACGATTTTTCGCGATTACACCGAGCTGATCGAGCCCCTGTCACTGGATGAGGCCTATCTCGATGTTTCCGATAGTCCGCATTTTGCCGGCAGCGCCACGCGCATCGCGCAAGACATCCGCCGGCGCGTGTCTAATCAATTGCATATCACAGTGTCGGCCGGGGTGGCGCCGAACAAGTTTCTGGCCAAGATCGCCAGCGATTGGAAAAAGCCCAACGGCCTGTTTGTGATTACCCCGGATCAGGTCGAGGATTTTGTTTCCGCGCTGCCGGTCAGCAAGCTGCACGGGGTGGGGAAGGTGACGGCGGACAAATTGGGCCGGCTGGGCATCGTCAATTGCCTGGATCTGCGGGACTGGAGCAAGTTGGCGCTGGTGCGCGAATTCGGCAGCTTCGGCGAGCGGCTCTGGGGTCTGGCTCGCGGGATCGATGAGCGGCTGGTGCAGAACGACAGCCGGCGGCAGTCGGTCAGTGTCGAGAATACCTACGATGTGGACCTGCCGGATCTGGCCAGCTGCCTGGAAAAGTTGCCCGAGCTGCTGGAAACCCTGAGCGGGCGCATGGCGAGGATTGACAGCAGTTATCGGCCGGGCAAACCCTTCGTCAAAGTGAAATTCCACGATTTTACCCAGACCACGCTGGAACAAGCAGGGGCCGGACGGGATCTGGAGGGGTATCAGCAGCTGCTGACCCAGGCGTTTAACCGAGGCGACAAACCGGTGCGGTTATTGGGGATTGGCGTGCGTTTGCTGGATCTAAGTGGTGGGCATGAGCAGTTGGAGTTGTTTAGCCGGTAGGAGCTGCCGCAGGCTGCGATCTTTTTGCGGGCGCCCTGATATTGGAATTGCCCGCAATCGTAACTGACCTCATCAGGCCCCTGGATCTGCCACCAATCGCCCGGCATCCTTGGTCAATGACTTGAGGAATTCCTGCTGCAACTCGGGATCGTTGCGGGTCAATTCGATCAGGCTCTGTTCCAGTTCGCTGGCTTCTTCTTCCAGGCCCAGTTCCGACAGGCGTTTCACCCTGTGTACCCACTGGCTGACTTCGTCATCCTCGAGGTCGTCGTAGATCAGGCCGTGAGCTTCCAGCATCTTGCCGCGCAAGGTGCTGCTGATGGCCAGGGATGAGTCCGAATGCACCTCGTCCTGGGCATCTTCGACACTGATCTGCAGCTTGCTGAGGTGGTTCAGGTCGTGTTCGGCAAACGGACTGTCCAGCAGGTTCAGGCGCAGAACACCGTTGCGGTCGGTGCTCAGATTGAAAGTGAACTTGCCGGTCTTGACCTCAACCGGGCGCTCGCTCCATGGCAGGCTCGAGTATTCCAGGCGTTTGTCGCGCTGGGTTTCGTCGATACCGGCCAGGTTCTGCTGCGCACGACCATGGGACTGCACGTTCATGAACGGGTTGAGCCCGGCCACGCCGTAACTGATCCAGTCCATGGTGACGCTGTCCGGCAGGTTGCCGAGGGCAAACACGTTGACCACGTTCGCGCCGACGCCAGCCACTACCGCCACGGCACCCAGCGGGATCTCGTAGACCTCCCGCCAGGGTTGGTAAGGCGTGTAGCGATCATAGCGCCGGGTGACTTCGAATTCGGTGACCTCGAAGGTCTTCTGTTCATGGATCCGCACACGACGTTGCGGCAGCTCAAGCACCTTAGGCTCGCCAACATCGATCTGCAGGCTGTGCTCGAGCAATTTGCGCTCGATGCGCTCCTCGTGCTCGCTGCGTTGAGACATCTGGTTGGCACAGCCGCTGAGCAGCAGGGTGCCGCACAGGGCGGCACCACCGAGGCTTAAGGTGTTTCGCTTGAGCATGACTTCTCTTGATCTGGTTTCAGCGGCGGATACGGGCCTGGAGGAATGACAGTACGTCAGCGACCGGCAGCGCATGCGCCTCGGCCTCGGTACGGCTCTTGTATTCCAGGTTGCCTTCGGCGAGGCCGCGGTCACTGACCACGATCCGGTGTGGAATGCCGATCAGCTCCATGTCTGCGAACTTGATGCCCGGGCTGGTTTTCTTGTCGCGGTCGTCCAGCAGTACTTCGAAGCCGGCTGCAGTCAGTTCTGCATAGAGCTTGTCGGTGGCTTCGCGAACCTGTTCGGTTTCGTAGCGCAGTGGTACCAGCGCAATCTGGAACGGCGCCAAAGTGTCGCTCCAGATGATCCCGTTGGTGTCGTTGTTCTGCTCGATGGCCGCAGCCACCACGCGGGAAACGCCGATGCCGTAGCAGCCCATTTCCAGGGTGACCGGCTTGCCGTTTTCGCCCAGCACTTCGCACTTCATCGCTTTGCTGTACTTGTTGCCCAGCTGGAAGATGTGCCCGACTTCGATGCCGCGCTTGATTTCCAGGGTGCCTTTGCCGTCCGGGCTTGGGTCGCCGGCCACGACGTTACGCAGGTCGGCAACGGTCGGAACCGGCAGGTCGCGCTCCCAGTTCACGCCGAAGTAGTGCTTGTCGTCGATATTGGCGCCGATGCCGAAGTCGCTCATCAACTCGACGGAACGGTCGATGATGATTGGCAGCGGCAGGCTCAACGGACCGAGGGAGCCGGCACCGGCGCCAATGGCGTCGCGCAGTTCGGCTTCGGAAGCCATGACCAGCGGGCTGGCAACGCCAGGCTGGTTGGCGGCCTTGATTTCGTTCAGCTCGTGGTCGCCACGGATGATCAGGGCAATCAGCTTGCCTTTCTCTTCAGCGTGAACCACCAGAGTCTTGATGGTCTTCTCGATCGGCAGGTTGAAGCCTTCGACCAGTTGCGCGATGGTCTTGGCGTTCGGCGTGTCGACCAGACGCAGATCTTCGGTCGGTGCGGCGCGGGAGAGTTCGCGCGGCACGGCTTCGGCTTTCTCGATGTTCGCGGCGTAGTCGGAACCGTTGCTGAAGACGATATCGTCTTCGCCGGATTCGGCCAGTACGTGGAACTCATGGGAGCCGGCACCGCCGATCGAGCCGTTGTCGGCTTCAACAGCACGGAACTTCAGGCCCAGACGGGTGAATACGTTGCAATACGCCTGGTACATGCGGTCGTAGGTGATCTGCAGCGAAGGCTGATCAGCGTGGAACGAATAGGCGTCCTTCATGATGAACTCGCGGCCGCGCATCAAACCGAAGCGTGGGCGGATTTCGTCACGGAATTTGGTCTGGATCTGATACAGGTTGATCGGCAGCTGTTTGTAGCTGCTCAACTCGTTACGCATCAGGTCGGTGATGACTTCTTCGTGAGTCGGGCCGGCGCAGAAATCGCGACCGTGGCGATCCTTGAAGCGCAGCAATTCAGGGCCGTACTCTTCCCAACGACCGGATTCCTGCCACAGCTCAGACGGTTGTGTGCTCGGCATCAACACTTCAAGAGAGCCGGCGGCGTTCATTTCTTCACGAACGATGGCTTCGACCTTGCGCATCACTCGCAAGCCCATCGGCAGCCAGGTGTACAGGCCCGAGGCGAGTTTGCGGATCATGCCGGCGCGCAGCATCAGCTGATGGCTGATCACTACCGCATCGGAAGGCGTTTCTTTCTGTGTGGCGAGCAAATATTGACTGGTGCGCATGGTTGGCCGTTGTCGGTTGCTGATGACTAGAAATGACGGAGCATTGTACGGGCGAGATCCGTTGGCGTACAGGATTGCAGCCGGACGAACCGGGGTAGGGCGACCAAAGTCGCCCACTTGGGAGCTTGTCAGGACTCTTCGGTCACCGTGGCGTCATTGGCTATGCGGGCGCGGCGGTGTTCTTGACGCCACTGCAAGCCGATCAACAGCAAGGTGGGCACGCCGAGCAGGGCGGTGATCAGGAAAAAGTCGTGATAGCCGAATTTTTCCACCATCACCCCGGAGTAACCGCCGATCAGCCGTGGCAGCAACAGCATGATCGAGCTGAGCAGGGCGTATTGAGTGGCAGAGAACTTCAGGTTGGTCAGACTCGAAAGGTAAGCGACAAACGCCGAAGTGGCCAAGCCCGAGCTGAAGTTATCCAGCGAGATGGTGGCGATCAGCATGTTCAGGTTGGCGCCCATGTCGGCGAGCATCAGGAACAGCAAGTTGGTGGCGGCCGAGGCGATACCGCCGATCAGCAGGATCGGCAGGATGCCGAAGCGCACGATCAGCAGCCCACCCATGCCGGCGCCGACCAGGGTCATGATCAGGCCGAAAATCTTGCTGACACTGGCGATCTGATCCTTGGTGAAGCCCTGGTCGATATAGAACACATTGGCCATGACGCCCATGACCGTGTCCGACATCCGATAGGTGGCAATCAGGCCCAGCAGCAGGAAGGCCTGCCAGCGATAACGCAGGATGAAGTCGTTGACCGGTGTCAGTACCGGAGCCAGGCCGCGGCGGCCCATGCTCGAGAGGCACAGGCTAGTGAGCGTGACATAGAGGATAGCCCGCAGGAAGGCGCGGTCTTCCAGCAACAGGTCGAGCGGGCTGGTGCCATCGAACAGTACGCTGGAGAAGTCGGTGTTATAGAGCTGGGTAAACATCGCCGGTACGGAAACCAGCAGTACGATCAGGACGAACACCGAGGCCAGTTGATGCGCGAAGCTGTAGCGCCCCGCAGACAGTTGAGTGCGCAGCGGTACGGGCGGTTCACGCATGAAGAAGCTGGTGAGCAGCGCCGGGACCATCAGCGCACCGAACAGGATATAGGTGCCGGCCCAGGCTGAGTGCTTGTAGTTGAATCCGGTGGAGCCGAAACCTTCGGCGAAGAACAGCGCGCCCGCCGTCGCCAAGAGTGCTGCAATTCGATAACCGGACATATAGGCGGCGGCCAGTGCAGCCTGGCGACTGTCTTCGGCAATTTCCAGGCGATAGGCGTCGACTGCAATGTCCTGGGTAGCCGAGGCGAAGGCCACGACTACGGCGATGGCAATCAACCACGATAGGTGTTTCTGTGGGTCGCAGAAGCCCATGCCGACCAATCCGAGGATGACCAGCGCCTGGGCCAGGACCAGCCAGGATCGACGACGACCGAGTTTGCCGAGAAACGGCAGGCGCCATTGATCGAGCAGCGGCGACCATACCCATTTAAAGGCATAAGCGAGGCCGATCAGGCTGGCGTAGCCGATGGTTTCGCGGGCCACGCCGGCTTCACGCAACCAGACTGAAAGCGTCGAAAACACCAGCATATAAGGCAGGCCGGCGGCGAATCCAAGCAGCAACAACACGAGTGTCGAAGGGCTGGCATAGGCGGCAAGTGCGGCGCGCCAGGTTTTACGGGGCATGGACTGGAGTCTGCCTCAGATTACGGAAACAAAGCGCGCACTCTAACCGCTGTGCTCTACCGGGCGCCAGCCATGGCGCTGAATATCAACACGATTGTTCAGGATACTAATGCCCTCCATACGTAAACGTGCGCGCTGCTCATCCCCGGAAGCGCTACCGGCCGGCAGGCTCAGACGCCCGCCAGCACCGAGCACGCGATGCCAGGGTAATTTGCTGTCGCCGGGCAACTGGCTGAGGGTGCGCCCGACCCAGCGCGCGGCACGGCCGAGCCCGGCCAGCTCGGCCAACTGACCATAGCTCACCACTTTGCCCACAGGGACTTGGGCGAGGGTCAAATAGAGCGCCGTGCGTCGGATTTGCGCCGGGCTTTCGGATTCGGCAGATGCGTCAGTCACGCTCAGGGTTCCTGAAGGAGGGGATTACCGTCTGTAGAGTAAGTCCTCAAATGCTGGATGAGAAATGAACTCAATACAAATCGTCGGGTCAGTCTTAGCCAAGGCTTTCTCTATGGGGATAATGCCGCCTTTTTTTCGCGAACCTGAGTCTTGTTTTGCTTATGTTGTCCAGAACTCTGCTGTGCCTCGCTGTTGCAAGTGCCTCCGCCCCTCTGCTCGCCGATACGGTCTGGTTGAAAAACGGTGACCGTCTGAGCGGCAAAATCAGTGTCTTCGATGGCGGGAAACTGCTGATCCAGACCGAATATGCCGGGGCTGTCCCGATTGACTGGAAAGAGGTCAAGACCCTTGAAAGCGATCAGCAGCTGCTGGTCAAACAGGATGCCTATACCGGCGAGAAGGCTAAGGCCTTGCATGCGGCAGAGGACGGCAAGGTGACCCTGGCCAACGGTGATGCGCCCAAGACCGTTGAGCTGGCGAGTATCCAGCAGATCCTCAAGCCCAAGCCGGTCGTCGAAGATCTGGTGTTGAAGGGAAATATTGATATGGCGCTGGATTATCAGCGTGCAGACAAGGATACCGACGATTACGACGTTGGTTTCAAGACCAGTGCGCGTCACGGCAAGTGGCGGCATACGGCTGAAGGCGAATACAACCGCGAGTTCCAGGACGATGTGGTGACCACTGACAACTGGCAGGCCGAATATGCGCTCGATCGCTTCCTGACCGAGAAGTGGTTCTGGCAGGGGCGTGCAATCTACAAGCGCGACAAAGTCGAAGACCTGGCTCGCCAGCGTACCGTGGGTACCGGCCCGGGTTATCAATTCTGGGATAATGAATTGGGCGCGTTTTCCCTGGGCTCGTTGGTAAACCATACCGACTATGAGTATGCGGACGGCGGCAAGGACGACTTCTATTCCCTGGCGATGAAGTGGGACTACAACCGTTTCCTGATCGGCAAGAAGGTCGAGTTCTTCACCAACGGCGAAGTCGGCAAGCCACTATCGGGCGTGGCCGATTACTCGCTTGATGCCGAGCTCGGCTTGCGCTATCGGGTCACGGATTGGGCGTCGCTCAACCTCAAGGCGGAGAAGGATATTGTCAGTGGTGCCGAGGAGGGGGACTTGAGCAAAACCCGTTACACCGCTGGGTTTGGCGTTACCTGGTAAGCGTATTCCCTTCGCCGGCTCCTGCAACGGATGTACCCCGACCCATTGTGGGAGCGAGCTTGCTCGCGATAGCGGCCCGACAAGGCCAAACCGTGTTGACGGAAAGGCTCAGGGCGTGAAGGCGGCCTGGTAGCCGGCCTATTTCTCACTGGTGTACATATCCATTCCTGCGGTAACGGCCACTTAGGGTTTCGCCCTTACGGCGAGGCACTTTTGGCAAACGCCCGGAGTGCCGGCCCAGCCAAAAGTACCCAAAAGGTCTCGCCCCGAGCGTTCGGCCCCTCGCCTAGGCTCGGCGTTCCCTCGCTCCGGCGTCCATCATGGGGCGCCGCGCCGCGGCGGAGTCAGCTTCGCTGACGGCGCTACGCGCCACCCCCCCCTGATGAACACCTCCACTCGGCCTTCCGAAGGGGCGGGTAGATCAAAAGCAAAAGCAAAAGCAAAAGCGAGGCGGCCGGCCCGTTTGTGCGGGGTACGCGCACGCCCGTGTAGGAGCTGCCGCAGGCTGCGATCTTTTGATCTTTGCTCCTGGGCAATCCCCAGAACCGCCAAAAGATCGCAGGCTCTAACCGGGTACACCTGAAGGACAAAACAGACAGGCACAAAAAAGCCCCGCTTTTAAGGGCGGGGCTTTTGCTGTATCAGTTACAAGTTAGATAACTTGAACTTCTTCAGCTTGCATGCCTTTCTGGCCGCGGGTAGCGACGAAAGAGACCTGTTGGCCTTCTTTCAGGCTTTTGAAGCCGTCAGATTGGATAGCTTTGAAGTGAACGAACAGGTCGTCACCGGATTGTGGAGTGATGAAGCCGAAGCCTTTTTCATCGTTGAACCACTTAACGGTACCAGTTTGGCGATTAGACATGGTGTATCTCCTTGGACAAAGTTAACTGCGACTCAGGAAAAGCCCTGGCCGAGACTGAGTGCAAAGAGCAGGAAAAATTCTTGGAGATGGTTGGATCGAAATTCAACATATCGTGTAGAGATTCTCAGTGACACAAGCAGCACAGTGGCACTACCTTAACCCGTTTTCCGGAACGTGCCAATGGTCTTTGCGAAGGTTTCTCTATTTTCGTGACTGACGGTGCGCTGCTCATGGCTGTGTACCGTAACTATTGCTGGGGATCGACGAGAAAAGCCCCCCAGACTTTGAACCCGGCGGCGCGCCCCGGTAAGATGCCGGACAGAATTTTTCCACCTCGCTATTCAGGACACCCGCCATGAGCATCAAATCGGACAAGTGGATTCGCCGCATGGCGCAAGAGCACGGCATGATCGAGCCCTTTGTAGAGCGTCAGGTGCGCGGCGAAGGCGCTGACCGGGTGATTTCCTACGGCGTCTCGAGCTACGGCTACGACGTGCGTTGCGCGGATGAATTCAAGGTGTTCACCAACATCAACTCAGCGACCGTCGATCCGAAGAACTTCGATGAGAAGAGCTTCGTCGACGTCAAAAGCGACGTGTGCATCATCCCGCCGAACTCTTTCGCCCTGGCCCGTACCGTGGAGTTTTTCCGTATACCGCGCAATGTGCTGACGATCTGCCTGGGTAAAAGCACCTACGCGCGCTGCGGCATCATCGTCAATGTCACACCGCTCGAACCTGAGTGGGAAGGCCATGTGACCCTGGAGTTTTCCAACACCACCACGCTGCCGGCGAAGATCTACGCCAATGAAGGCGTGGCGCAGATGCTGTTTTTCGAGTCCGATGAAGAGTGTGAAGTCTCCTACAAGGACCGTGGAGGCAAGTACCAGGGTCAGCTTGGCGTCACCTTGCCGCGTACCTGATCCAGGTATCTGACGAACAGTGGGAATTCTTGAGCGGGCAGATACTCTATTGAAAGTACTGCTCCGGTTCGCGCAATGCGAGCCGGGCCAACGCTCAGGAGTGCCCTATGAAACTCGATCCGCGAATAAGTGCCGAACTGGCAAGGCTTGAGCCCAATCAGGTCGGTGTGCTGGCCTGGTCTCTGTTGGCGCATCCGTCGGTCACGGCGGCGGGCGGCATTCCTGGTCAACCCGATCCGGATACCCCGAACGAACAACCGACCGAACCCGGTGAGCCAACCCTGCCGGATGAGCCGCCTCCCGCGCCTGTTGCCTGACGCAAGGGGTTTGCGGCTCCGCACATTCCTCCCGTAGCAGCTGGCGCAGTCTGCGGCAGCTGCTACATGGACCGCGAAAGGCGTGACCGGCAACAGAGTAGCCGGGGAGGGGGAGCTATTTCAGGTTGCCGCTGAGAAACTGCTTCAACCGTTCACTCTTCGGATTGCCCAGCACCTCATCCGGCGTACCTTCTTCCTCGACCAGCCCCTGGTGCAGAAACAGCACCTGGCTCGACACCTTGCGGGCGAAGCTCATTTCGTGGGTCACCATGATCATGGTCCGGCCTTCTTCGGCCAGGCCCTGGATCACCTTGAGCACTTCGCCCACCAGTTCCGGGTCCAGGGCCGAGGTCGGTTCGTCGAACAGCATGACTTCCGGTTCCATCGCCAGGGCCCGGGCGATGGCCACGCGTTGCTGTTGACCGCCGGAGAGAAACGCCGGGTATTGATCGGCGACCCGGGCGGCCAGACCGACCTTGTCCAGATAACGCCGGGCGCGGTCTTCGGCGTCTTTCTTGCTGCAACCCAGCACCCGGCGCGGAGCCATGGTGATGTTTTCCAGTACCGTCATGTGGCTCCACAGGTTGAAGTGCTGGAACACCATTGCCAAACGGGTGCGGATCCGCTGCAGCTCGTCCTCGTCGGCCACACGGATGCCATGCCGGTCCTTGATCAGGCGGATCGGCTGGTCATCCAGGGTCATGGCGCATTCGTTGGGCTGTTCGAGAAAGTTGATGCAGCGCAAAAAGGTACTCTTGCCCGAGCCGCTGGCGCCAATCAGGCTGATGACGTCGCCGGTTTTGGCCTTGAGCGAAACACCTTTGAGTACTTCATGGTCGCCGTAGCTTTTATGCAGGCCTTCAATGGTCAGTTTGTACATGGGGCATGCATCCTCAAGGCGAAAGTAGGTAGCCGCTGCGATAGGCTTCGGTGCCTGCGACATGGGCGATCACCATGCCGGCGGTGGCCATGCGCCGCAGCGAACGGGCGTACATCAACCCGGCGTTCTTGCAATGGATGGGCGTGACGCGGTCGGTGATCGGGTCGATGACTTCGGCGATCAGTTGCCCGGCCTCAAGGTATTCGCCCGGCAGCGCAGCAAATACCAGCAGGCCGCCAACCGCCGTGGTCACCGGTTCGACGCCCGCCAGCGGGGTGGCCGGGTAGGGCAGCTCGGGCAGAGCCGCCGGTTCGCCGGCGATGGCACCGAAATGTGTCAGATAGTCAATGATCGCCTGGCAGTCCAGGCTGGCCAGCCCGTGATTGACATCCCCCTGTCCACGCAGCTCGACGGTGACCGAAAAGCTGCCCGGCGGAATCTCGAAATGCTCGCCGAAGCGCTGTTGCAACTGCCACCAGAGCAGGGTGAAGCATTCATCGAAGGACTGTCCGCCCGAGTCGGTCGCCAGCAGGCTGGCTTCGGCACCGATGTAGCGTGCCAAAGGCTCGACTTGCGGCCAGGCCTCAGGGGTGGTGTACAGGTGCGCGACGGCTTCGAAATCGCAATGCAGATCCAGCACCATGTCTGCATCGCAGGCCAGTCGTTGCAGGGTCAGGCGCTGGGATTGCAGTTGGGTGCCGGGGGTTTGCCGGGCCAACGCCTTGCGCATACTGCTACGGATCAGTTGGAGGTTATATTTAGGGTCATCCGTGAGCTGCCCCTCGATCTCGTTACCGACTTCTTCACTCAGGTCGACAAACCAGCGATTGAAGTTCTGCCCGCTTTCCAGCTCGTAGCGGCCCAGCGGCAGGTCCATCAGCACCTGTTCCAGGCCGACCGGGTTGGCCACCGGCACCAGCACGATTTCACTGCGCAGGCGGCCTTGAGCTTGCAGCTCGGCCAGCCGCAGCTTGAGGTGCCAGGCCACCAGCATGCCGGGCAGTTCGTCAGCATGCAGGGACGACTGGATGTAGATCTTGCCTTCGGCCTGCTGCGGACCGAAGTGGAAACTGTGAATCTGTCGTGCAGTGCCCGGCAGCGGGGCAAGCAGGTCATGAATCTGGTGGCGCATTGGAAGGTCCTAGTGGGTCGGCCCGAGGAAAGCCAGCCATCGGCGTTCGGCGAGGCGGAACAGACCGACCAGCGCAAAGGTGACGGTCAGGTAGATCAGCGCGGCGATGCCGAACGATTGAAAGGTCAAAAAGGTCGCCGAGTTGGCGTCGCGGGCGACTTTCAGGACATCCGGGATGGTCGCGGTGAAGGCCACGGTGGTCGAGTGCAGCATCAGGATCACTTCGTTGCTGTAGTACGGCAACGAGCGGCGCAGTGCCGAAGGCATGATCACATAGGCATACAACTTCCAGCCGCTAAGGCCATAGGCTTTGGCCGCTTCGACTTCACCGTGGTTCATGCTGCGGATTGCCCCGGCAAAAATTTCCGTGGTGTAGGCGCAGGTGTTCAGGGCGAAGGCGAGGATGGTGCAGTTCATCGCATCGCGAAAAAACGCATCGAGCACCGGTTGCGAACGCACGGCGGCCAGACTGTAGATCCCTGTGTAGCAGATCAGCAACTGGATATAGAGCGGCGTACCGCGGAACAGGTAGGTGTAGAACTCCACCGGCAAGCGGATGTAAAACTTGGGTGAAACCCGGGCGATGGACAGCGGGATCGACACCAGGAAGCCGATGAAGATCGAGGCGCTGAGCAGCCACATCGTCATCGCCAGGCCGGTGATGTGGTAGCCGTCGCTATAGAGGAAGGGTCTCCAGTACTCCTGCAGAAGTTCGATCATCGGACGGCCTCCCGGGAACCGGCCGAGTAACGGCGTTCGAGCCAACGCAGGACAACGTTCGAGGCACTGGTGATCATTAGGTAGATCAAGGCTGCCAGCACCAGAAAGTAGAACAGTTGATAGGTGCTTTTGCCGGCATCCTGAGCCGCCTTGACCAGGTCGGCCAGGCCGATGATCGACACCAATGCCGTAGCTTTGAGCATTACCATCCAGTTATTGCCGATGCCCGGCAGGGCGAAGCGCATCATCTGCGGGAAGACCACCAGGCGAAAGCGCTGGCCGCGTTTGAGCCCATAGGCGGTGGCGGCTTCGACCTGACCACGGGGCACGGCGAGAATTGCACCGCGGAAGGTCTCGGTGAAATACGCACCATAAATGAAGCCCAGGGTAATCACCCCGGCGCTGAACGGGTTGATCTCGATGTATTCCCATTCCATGAAGTCGGTAAAGGTGGTGAGCCAGGTTTGCAGGCTGTAGAAAATCAGCAGCATCAGCACCAGGTCCGGTACACCGCGAATCAGCGTGGTATAGAGCTGGGCCGGAACCCGCAACAGCTTGATGGGGGAAAGCTTGGCACTGGCGCCGATCAGGCCGAGCAGAACGCTCAGCAGCAACGACAACACCGATAGTTGGATGGTCATCCAGGTGCCTTCCATCAGCAGCGGGCCGAAACCCTGCAGGCTGAAGGCGGAAAGTCCCAAGGTTTGTAACAAGTCTTCGAACATGGGTCGTGCCTTTGACAATCGAAAAAACGCCCACCGTTTTCGGTGGGCGCCAAGGGGTTATTTCCCGCTGTAAAGATTCAGATCGCCAAAGTGTTTCTTCTGAATGGTGGCGTAGGTGCCATCATCGTGTAACGCTTTGATACCCTTATCGAGTAGTTCCTTGAGCTCTTTGTTACCTTTCGAGATACCGATCGCGGTCTTGGCTGGCAACAGTGGGCTGTCGACTGGTTTGCTGACTTCGAAATCAGCGCCTTGTGGGGACTTCAAGAAGCCCAGTTCGGCTTGCAGCATGTCCTGGATCGAGGCATCAAGACGGCCGGAAAGCAGGTCGGCGTAGACCTGGTCCTGATTCTGATAGGCCTGGGTTTTAACCCCGGCCTTGTCCAGCACGGCTTTGGCGTAGGCTTCCTGAATGGTGCCTTGCTCGTAACCGACGGTTTTACCCTTGAGCGAAGCGGTGTCTTCGGTCAGCCCCGAGCCCTTCTTGAACACAAAGGAGGTCGGGCCGGAGAACAGCTCGTTGGAGAAGTCGATGACTTTCTCACGGGCTGGGGTCACGGTCATGGAGGAGATCACACCGTCGAATTTATTTGCTTTGAGGCCCGGGATCATTCCGTCGAAATCGCTTTCGACCCATTTGCACTTGACCTTCAATTCGGCGCAGATCGCATTGCCCAGATCGATATCGAAGCCCACCATGCTACCGTCAGCCGCTTTGGACTCGAACGGTGCATAAGAGGGGTCAACACCAAAACGCAGCTCTTTATATTCCTTGGCCAACGCGGAACCGGCTGCCATGCACAACGCCAGTGCAGAAAAGGTCAGCAATGCTTTTTTCATTATTCAATCCCTAAAAACCAATATGAGCGCTTGTGGCGCAGAATTATTGTTACTGGAAAGCGTAAGACCCATAGAAGGTAGCAATTTCCGAACCATAGTCCCGAACAAGTGTTTTAAAAGCTGCTTTTCGCCAGAGGTATTGCTGTAGCGTGCCCGAAATCGGGCAGGTGAAAATGACTGCACCAGGCTGGCGCTTATGATCGTTCCCACGTTTTGCGCAGGAACGATCATCGGCGTTTACTTGCCAGGTACCAGGGTCAATCGCGTCTTGCCGTAGACCTTGTCCAGGTTCTGCGGCTGCATCGGGAAACTCGTGTACTGGCCCTTGAACCAGGGATCGATGCTGTTGAGGTAATGCGGGCTGGCCGGGTTTCCGGATTGGCCGGTGCTGTTGAGGCCCATCATCGGTTCGGCCTGGCCGAAGTCGACGACAAAGCGCATGGCCGGGATCAGTGTGGTATCGAAACTCTCACCCCAGGAGTAGGCGGCGGTATTCAGCGTGGTGTGATCGCCGCCCGCAGGTTGTGGGCCGCGCACTGTCTGGCCACCGGCGTTTTTCCACTCGTAGCGGTGCAGTTTTCCCCACTGCCAGGCCCGGCGATCGGCACCCATCTGGCTGTCACCGGCAGTAACTCCTGCTGCCAGGCTGCGGGCGAGGATCGCCGGTTTGTCTTCTTTGCCCGGCGTGCGGCTGTCGTCCCAGAACGGACTGTCTTCGCGGCCGAGCAAGTGGTCAGCCTGAGCCGAGTAGGACAGATTGCCGTTGGCGACGAAGGCTTTCCAGGCCGGACTGGATTCCGGGCCCAGCTCGTCGAGGAAGATCTGCCGGGCGCTCTCCTGTAGGAACAGTTCATAGATGGCGGCATCAGCCGAAGTCGGACTGAGTTTGCCGTCGAACGCCATCAAACGGCTATAGGCTTCGCGGGCCTTGCCCCGTTCGGCTTCGGGCAGGGCTTCGATGGCCTGCTTGAGCGGCTGGGACATGCCCGGGGTCTCGAACATTTTCTTCAGCTTGGCGGCGAAGGTGGTGGTCTGGTCGTATTGCATGGCGATCATGCTGCGAGTGTCGTGCTTGCCGGCACCGGCCAGTTCAGCGATGCGCTCACCGCGCTCCGGGTAATACCAGGAGTTGGATAGCTGCATGCCATAGCCGTGGGGGATGATTCGCTGATTGGCAGTGCCGAGCCAGCCCTGAGCCGGATCCTGGTCATACGGATGCAGCATCGGGTCGGCGTAACCGTCCCAATCGTAGCGACCTTCCCAGCCCGGTGACGGCAGCAGGCCTTCACCTTCGCGACGGTTGGGGAAGCGGCCGGTCACTTGCCAGCCGATGTTGCTCGCGTCGGCGAACACCATATTCAAGGCGATGGCGCGAATCTCGCGGCTGGCGTCGGAAGCCTTCTCGACGTTTTGTGCGCGGGAAAGGTCGAAGAACGCATCCAGGCTCTTGTCGTCCTTGAGGTCCGGCATTTGCAGTGCCAGGCCATAACCACTGCTCAGCGTGGTGCCCAGCCCACTGTTAAGCAGTGGACCGTGACGGGTTTCGTACACCACTTCGCGAAGCGGCCGCTGACCTTTGACGAAGTAGGTTTCATTACGAACGATAGCCGGCTGCCATTTGCCGCCAACCTCGTAGTAGAGCGCGCTGCCCTGGCGTTTGAGTTTTTCGAGGAACAGGTCCTGATTGTCGCCCATGACCATGCTCATGCTCCACGCGACCTTGCCGTTGAAGCCGGCAATGATGGCCGGGATCCCGGCGACCGATACCCCGGCGGCCTGGTATTTCGGTGCGCGCAGTTGCACGTAGTTCCAGAGCGACGGGACGGCGATCGGCAGATGGCTGTCGCTGGCCAGCAGGCTTTTACCGCTGCGGCTGCGCTGTGGTGCAACGGCCCAGTTGTTCGAAGCCGCGACGCTCAGCAGATTCAGTTTGGAAAGTTGATCGGTGACCTTGCCAAGGCCAGCCAGGCCCGGGACTTGTCCGCTGAGATTCAGGCCCTTGAGCTTTTCCGCTTCGGCGAAAGGCAGCTGTTCATCCGGGTACGACGGGGTCAGCCAGGCGAGCTTGTCGGTACTGACATTCTGCGCCAGTACCAGCGAGGAGATTTCTTCCTGCAGGTTGGCCGATTGGCTGAAGTTGAGCAGGCAAAAGATCAGCGCCGAATCTTCCGGTTTCCAGTATTCCGGCGTGTAGCCAGTGGCAGCCAGGTCCGGCGGCAGCTTATCGCGGTAGCGGAACAGGTAGGCGTTGACGCCGCGCGCATAGACTTCGAAGAAGCGCTTGATACGTGGCGAGGCGGCGGTATAAAGCTCACCAGCACTTTTCTTCAGATTGACCGCTCGCATCAACCGGTCGGCTTCCAGCACATCGGGGCCGGACATTTCGGCCAGACGGCCCTGAGCCAGCAGGCGCATGGTGACCATCTGGGTGATGCGGTCACTGGCGTGCACGTAACCCAGGGTAAAGAGTGTGTCGTGGAAACTGTTGCTCTCGATCAGCGGCATGCCCATGGCATTGCGCCGCACCGATACATTCTGTGCCAGTCCTTTGAGCGATTGCACGCCGGTAGTGGGTGGCACAGTGTCTTGAGTGTTCCAGGTCTGACACCCGGTCAGGCCCAGAGCACCGGCTACTGCAGCGGCAACGCCGAACCGGGGAATAAAATGTGTGAAGGCTGGCGAGGCCATGGCAAAGCTCCTGCGGGGGTAGTGCTGATAAAGGCGCTACGTTAGTGAGCAGGAGGTTGCCGCGCAAGCGGGATGCGAGTGTTATTTCTACTTTGTCAATTAAACCGCTTTCGCGGACAAGCCCGCTCCCACAGGTTTTGCGGTGTTTTTGTGGGAGCGGGCTTGCCCGCGAATGATCCAATGACCGCCGAAAAGCTCAGGATTTAGGCGGATTGATTTTCGCTGCCAGGGCATAGGCCCTTACCGTCGCCGGCCGATCCTGGATGTGATTGAACCAGCGCTGCAGATTGGGGAAGTCCTCCAGGTTCTGGCTTTGCCACTTGTGCGAAACGATCCAGGGGTAGATCGCCATGTCGGCGATGCTGTATTCGGTCCCGGCGACAAAATCACGGTCGGCCAGTTGCTTGTCGAGGACGCCATACAGTCGGGCGGTTTCGTCGGTGTAGCGCTTGATCGCGTAAGGGATTTTTTCCGGGGCGAACTGGCTGAAGTGATGATTTTGCCCGGCCATCGGCCCCAGGCCACCCATTTGCCAGAACAGCCATTGCAGCGTTTGCTGGCGACCGCGCAGGTCCTTGGGCAGGAACTTTCCGGTTTTTTCCGCGAGGTACAAGAGAATCGCGCCGGATTCGAACAGCGCCAATGGCTCGCCACCATCCGCCGGCTGCTGGTCGACGATGGCCGGGATTCTGTTGTTCGGGGATATCTTCAGAAACTCAGGCTTGAACTGCTCGCCGTTGCTGATATTCACCCCGTGCACCTTGTACGGCAGGCCGGCTTCTTCCAGGAACAGGGAGATTTTATGGCCGTTAGGGGTGGTCCAGTAATACAGGTCGATCATGGAGTTCTCCAGGTGAGATGCGTCTTTGTATACGGACAGCAAACTCCGGCATCAGGTCGTCCTGTTTGCTTTCGATGGCTTGCCAGTAGGAATAGGTGATGTTGAAGTGCGGAAAATTCAATGACCCAGCAAGAGAAAAGTCGGCATGGAACTCAAGGCAAACGCGACGCTGATTCTGATCGATCAACAAAAAGGCATTCTTCACCCCAGACTCGGACGGCGCAACAATCCCCACGCCGAGAAGCGGATGGCCGAATTGCTGGGTCATTGGCGCAACACTGCGCGGCCGGTGATTCATGTGCAGCATGTGTCCCGCTCACCCGACTCGGTGTTCTGGTCGCAGCAGTCGGGTGTCGAGTTTCAGCAGCGATTTATGCCATTGCCCGGTGAGCGGGTGATCCAGAAACAGGTGCCGGATGCGTTTTGCGCAACAACGCTGGTTGAATGCTTGCGAGAGGCGGGGATCGAGCAACTGATCATCGTCGGCGTGGCGACCCATAACTCGGTCGAGTCCACCGCACGGACGGCGGGCAATCTGGGGTTTCAAACCTGGGTGGTGGAAGACGCCTGCTACACCTTCGACAAGGCTGATTATTTTGGCAATGCGCATTCAGCCGAAGCGGTGCACGCGATGTCGTTGGGTAATCTGCATGGGGAATATGCGACGGTGGTGGCGACCGAGGAGATTCTGAACAGAAATTGATGCTAAGCGGCTATAGCGGCTATAGCGGCTATATGGGGCGGCTATTGTAGGAGCGAGCTTGCTCGCGATGGACTCAAGGTTGGCGCGTTTATTCAGAAAACACGCGTTATCGTTAACGACCATCGCGAGCACACTCGCTCCTACAAGGGGAGCTAGTGCATCAAGCGCCGTGGCACTTCTTGAATTTTTTGCTGCTGCCGCACGGGCAAGGGTCGTTGCGGCCGACGTCTTTCAACGCATTGCGCACGGGTTCCTGGTGAGCGTGACCGCAGTCGGGGCCGTGAACATGGCCATGGTCGTGATCATGGTGCTGGTGCTGGTCATGATCGTGGTTGCAGTCAGGGCCATGGACATGAGGTTCTTGGGTCATCGAGGTCACTCCGGATTAAAATCGGCGGGAATTATCTCGCCATTACGCTTCAGGTGCACGTCATAGCCGATGAATAATCCGGTTTCCAGTACACCTTCCAGGCGATAAGGGATGGGTTGCTGGGGGTTTCGCAGCAGTTTCACTACTTCGCGCACCTTCGGCCAGAGATTGGTGCGGATCGGCACTTGGTAATAGCCGCTGCTTTTCGGCTTCACGGTGAACCACTTTCCGTAATCGCCTTCAGTCAGCAACATGTGGCCCAAGTGAATCCGATACTCCAGTCCGCGGACCGTCAGGTCACTGTCGTTGGGATTGTCGACGCGAAAGTACAGACGAAACCTTTGCTCCAGGAGTTTGGCCCGGACCACTTCAACCTTGACCAGATGCACTTGCGGCTCCTTCCAGTCCTCGTCGATAAACCAGGACACGCAGCCGCCAAGTGTCAGCGCCAGGAGCAGGCTGATTATCCTTAACGCTCGAAAATCAGAGACCATGCCATTACCCCCTTGATACCCAGTCTAGCTAGCACCAGGTGTTCGGAGTGTTGGAGGTGGCCTGTATCGAAACTCAGCTGGCGAAATAGCTCGAGCAGCACTTCTTGAATTTTTGACCGCTGGCACAGGGGCAGGCGTCGTTGCGTCCGGCCTTGAGCGGCACCGTGGGATCGATAAAGTACCAATGGTCGCTGTGCTGCACGAACGACGAGCGTTCGCGGTGGCTGTGTTCTCCGCCGCTGTCATGCCAGCGCGCGGTGAAAGTCACGAAAGCATGTTCGGGTTGGCCACCAAACACCTCGGAGCTTTCCACTTCCAGGCCCAGCCACGTGCTTTGGGCGCTCCACTCACTGATCGATTGACGATCCAGACCGGCCTGCTGCGCGGGCAGGGTAGTCGCCACCAGATAATCCACCAGGCCCAGCACATAAGCGCTGTAACGCGAGCGCATCAAGGATTCGGCGCACGGCGCCGGGTGGCCTGCATGGTAGTGGCCGCAGCAGACATCGAGCAGGTTGCCGCTACCGCAGGGACAAATCGAGGTACTCATCGCATTACCACCAATACTTGCCAAAGTTTTCCGGATTGGCCCAGAACCGGGCATTCAGCCAGTCTGGCACTTGTTTGTATTCAAGCAGATCGTAGGTGAACAGGGTCAGCTCCTGGTCCTCGCGCTGGAAGCGTTCGCTGGCCTGCAAAGCCAGGGAGAAAAAGTCGGTTTCCCGCCAGCCACAGGCCGAAAGATCCGCCAGCACGGCAATGCGGCTGGCATTGAGGTTGCGGATCCCCCCTAGCAGGTTCAGACCATCGCGCTTGGGCAAATGCTCAAGGCAATCGACCACCAGAGCCAGGTCGAAGCGCCGCGCCGCCAGCTCTGCCGGTAGAGGGCCGGGCGCGGCTTGTGCAACACAGGTGTCCGGATGCGCCAGCTTGAAGGCTTCGAGTGCCGGGAAGTCGCTGGCACCGATCAATAACAGACGATGGGGTGCATAGCGATCGAGCAAAGCGGCGAGGGCTTGCTGGGGCGTGCGCGTAGAAATACCTGCGGTCATCGAAAATCCTCAATCAGAACAGCGAAGACTAGCGCGCTCGAACGGTCGGGCCTAGCCGGTTTTATCTAAATGACGGCATCTGCGGCGAATACCGGATAAAAACGCAGATGGCGTATGGCGCTGTACCAAGAATTTTTTGTTGCCTCTGGCTAATCTCTCGTGGAACTCGGTACTGTGCGTGCAAAGAATAATTCTCAACGGGGGAGCGTATGAAGGTGTTTTGGGGGCTCGGGAAGTTTTTGACCTTGCTGTTCTGGCTAGTGGTAGTAGTCAATCTGCTCAGTCCGTTGATCAATCCGTTTAATCTATTGCTCAATATTGTCGGCAGCCTGTTGTTGCTGACCCATCTGCTGGAATTGGTGCTGTGCAATCGAAGCCTGAGGGGTCGCGCCCATCCCTGGCGTGATCGCTGGAAGATTTTGTTGTCGGGCGTTTTTCATCTGCAAACCATCCCGGAGCGCAAGCATGCGTAGTCTCTGTCTGCTGGCCGCTTTGTGCAGCCCATTGGCCTATGCCCAAGTGGTAACGGTCGAAACCAATTCGTTGCTGCGCTTGCCCAATACCACCAGCGTCCTGCACCTGGAACGACTGGAAGTCGCCGACTACGGCACTCTGTTGATTCCTTCCAACGTAACCGAAGTGACTGTCGGCGAACTGCATCTGGGCCACGAAGCACGGATCGCTATCGTACCCGCTGCCCAAAGCCTGCAATTGAACGTCAGTCGTGCTCAATTAGGCAGCGGCAGCCAGATCACCTCGCGCGGTGCGCCCGGTACATATCTCAAGGCGGCCAAGCCAGGGCGAAATCTCAACCTGCGGATCAACTCGTTGAATGCTCCGCAATTGTCGGTCGATGCTCGCGGCGGCGCTGGTGCGCCGGGTTATGCGGGTCTGGATGGCGCCAACGGTAAGGCGCCCGGTTGCACCTGGGGCCAGGCCGGTCGTGGTGCCGATGGCGACAATGGCGGTGATGGCCATCCCGGAGCAAGCGGTGCGCAGGTTCGGGTGGAGTTGCCAAGAGACTATCCGGCTGCGCAGATCAACGTCCGGGTCGACGGTGGCGCCGGTGGGTTGGCCGGAGCGGCTGGCAAGCCAGGCGCGGGCGGCAAGTCGAAAGGTTGCTTCGTTTACCGCGCCGATGGCGGCAAGAGCGGGCGTCCCGGCGTTGAAGGCCAGCCAGGGCCTGCCGGTGAGGCAGGATCGGTGACGGTGCTGCGGTTGTAGGCCCCCCTGTAGGAGCGAGCTTGCTCGCGATGGACGTTAACGATAACGCGTATTTTCTGAATAAACGCGCCGCCCTTGAGTTCATCGCGAGCAAGCTCGCTCCTACAGTAGCTCTTGATCTAACTCAAAACATCGGCCTTGCCGAAGCCACCGCTACCAGCAACAACCCGATCACCAGATTGATCCCCACCAGACGCCGGATCTTGCCCAGGGTCGCCGCGCCGTTCGGCCAGTCTTGCGCCAGCACCGCTATCCGCAGCTCCGGCAGTTGCAGCGCCGAAATACGGATAAACAATGCCGTCATCACCACATACAGTCCCATCATCACCTGCACGTAACGCGGTGCGGTTTCAAAGCCGTTGAAGCGTAAATGGATCAGGCCGACCCCACTGATCGGCAAAAGCACCACCGCGACCCAAACCCACACAAAAAAACGTTGAAACACTTCTACCCACAGCTTCAGTCGTGCCGGACCTTCGAGTGCCGCCATAGCGGCCGGACGCAGGACCAGCCAGGCGAAAAACATGCCGCCGACCCAGACAATGGCCGCCAGTACATGCAGGGTGTAAGCAAGGCTAAAGGGTGTCATTCGGTTACTCCGTTCTGCGCGGGATGAATTAGCGGGTTATGATAGCGACCGATTCGAACCACTGAAAATTTATCCAGCATTTCTCGCGCCCGAAGACCATGATCAGCAACGAACTCAAATCCCAGATCCAGGGCGCTTATTCGCGTTTTCTCGAAGCCAAGAGCCTCAAGCCGCGTTACGGCCAGCGGTTGATGATCGCTGAAGTGGCCAAAGTCCTTGGTGACATCGATACCGATGACGAAGGCCGGCGCAGTGGCGACCCCGCGGTAGTGGCGGTGGAAGCCGGCACCGGTACCGGGAAAACCGTGGCCTACAGCCTGGCGGCGATTCCGACCGCCAAGGCCGCGGGCAAACGCCTGGTGATTGCCACCGCGACCGTCGCGTTGCAAGAGCAGATCGTCTACAAGGATCTGCCGGACCTGATGCGCAACAGCGGCTTGAACTTCACCTTCGCCCTGGCCAAGGGCCGCGGGCGCTACATGTGTCTGTCCAAGCTCGACATGTTGTTGCAGGAAGGCCACGCGAAAACCGCCACGGCGCAGCTGTTCGAGGAAGAAGGCTTCAAGATCGAGGTCGATGAGACCAGTCTGAAGCTATTTACCAGCATGATCGAAAAACTCGCCGGGAATAAGTGGGACGGCGACCGTGACAGCTGGTCCACCGCCCTCGAGGATCAGGACTGGGCGCGGCTGACCACCGATCATAGCCAGTGCACCAACCGTCATTGCCCGAACTTTGGCCAGTGCGCCTTCTACAAGGCCCGTGAAGGCATGGGCAAGGTCGACGTGATCGTCACCAACCACGACATGGTCCTGGCCGACCTGGCGCTGGGCGGCGGTGCGGTGCTGCCGGACCCGCGCGATACCCTCTACGTGTTCGACGAAGGGCATCACCTGCCAGACAAGGCCATCGGCCATTTCGCCCATTACACCCGTCTGCGCTCCACTGCCGACTGGCTGGAACAAACCGCCAAGAATCTCGCCAAACTGCTGGCCCAGCATCCGTTGCCCGGCGATCTGGGCAAGCTGATCGAGCAGGTTCCGGAGCTGGCGCGCGAGATCAAGACCCAGCAACAATTCATGTTCACCGCTTGCGAGCAAGTGGCCGACTTCAAGCCCGGTGAAGACGTGGAGGGCCGTGAACGGCCGCGCCATCGTTTCGTCGGTGGGGTGATTCCCGAGCACATGCGCGAAATGGGCGTCGAACTGAAGAAGGGCTTTTCGCGCCTGACCGACGTCTTCACCCGGCTCACCGAGCTGCTCAAGGAAGGCATGGATGGCGAGGTCAACATCGGCATCGCCAGCAATCAGGCAGAAGAATGGTACCCGTTGTTCGGTAGCCTGCTGTCGCGCTCCCAGGGCAATTGGGAGCTGTGGACCGCATTCACCGCCGAAGATCCGCAAGACAACCCGCCGATGGCCCGTTGGCTGACCCTGGCCGAGAGCGGTTCGCTGTTCGATATCGAGGTCAATGCCAGCCCTATCCTTGCGGCAGAAATGCTTCGGCGCAACCTGTGGAACGTCGCCTACGGCGCGCTGGTGACCTCGGCCACCTTGACCGCCCTCGGTACTTTCGACCGCTTCCGCATGCGCGCCGGGTTGCCGAAAAAAGCCGTGACGGCGGTGGTGCCAAGCCCCTTCCATCACGCCGACGCCGGTGTGCTGCGGGTTCCGGACCTGCGTGCCGACCCTCGGGATGCCCCGGCGCATACGGCGGCGATCATTCGCGATCTGCCGTCGCTGGTCGAAGGCTCGCGCGGCACTCTGGTGCTGTTTTCCTCGCGCAAACAGATGCAGGACGTGTTCGACGGCCTGGACCGCGACTGGCGCAAACAAGTGTTCATCCAAGGCAACCTGTCGAAACAGGAAACCCTGAACAAGCACAAGGCGCGGGTTGATAGTGGCGAATCCAGTGTGCTGTTCGGCCTGGCCAGTTTCGCCGAAGGCGTGGATTTGCCCGGCGCCTATTGCGAGCACGTGGTGATCGCCAAGATTCCGTTCTCGGTACCGGATGATCCGGTCGAAGCGGCACTGGCGGAATGGATCGAGGCCCGCGGCGGCAATCCGTTCATGGAAATCTCCGTGCCAGACGCCTCGCTGAAACTGGTCCAGGCCTGTGGCCGGCTGCTGCGCACCGAGGAGGACCGCGGCACCATCACATTGCTCGACCGGCGCCTGGTCACCCAGCGCTACGGCAAGGCCATCCTCAATGCGCTGCCGCCATTTCGTCGGGAAATTTCTTGAGACAGGGTGGGCGAAATTCGTCCACCCCGTTGTCTATCTCCTATCACCGATTTTCCCCAGGCCGTTAACTGGTCGTTAGAGAGAACCTCGTTCCTATGATTCGCCGTTCGTTGCCCGCCGTTTTTGCTCTGTTGTTCGCTGCGCCGCTGTTGGCCGCGCCTGCTGGACAACAGACGCTGTTCAATTTTGTCCGCCCCGCCGATGTAGTGCAGGTGGCAACTGAAGATGCCAGCCTGCCGCAGTCCAACGCGGAGCAAACGGCTGAAGGCGAAGTGTTGCGTCGGGTGACTTTCAACCCGGCAACCCGGCCGAACCTGCGCCTGACACCGCAATCCGGTGCCTGGGACTGGTCGCAGTCGGGAGCCATGAGTCTGCGGATCCAGAGCGCGATGAACTGGGCGCTGACCCTCTACGTGACCATTCAGAGCAATGACGGCAAGACCCTGGTCAGCCGCATCGACCTGCCAGCCGGGCCGGTCCAAACCTTGTTGGTGCCATTGCAGGCCAGCTCGCCTCTGAGCCAGGGCATGAAAGCCGGGCCACCGATGCCGATGACAGTCGAGGGTCAACGGCTTTTGCTCGCAAGCAGCAGCGGTGAGCTGGATCGCAGCCAAGTGGTGTCGGTCACGCTGTCGATGGACCAGCCGAAAGTGGCGCAAAGCATCATGCTCGAGCGCTTCGGCGTGCAGGACGGCGAAGCCGTGGTGAAAGCTGCTTACAGCTCGCTGGTCGATGCCTACGGTCAATCCACTCGGGCCAAATGGCCGGAGAAAGTCGCCAGCGACGAGCAGCTCAAAAGCGCCGCCGGCAAAGAACAGCAGCAGCTGAAAACCTGGCTCGCCGAGCGTGAACGTTCATCCCTGGACACCTATGGTGGCTGGAACAAGGGCCCGGCCTTTGAGGCGAGCGGCTTCTTCCGCACGGAAAAGCGTGACGGGCGCTGGTACCTGGTGACCCCGCAAGGTCACCCGTTCTATTCCCTGGGGGTCAACGCGGTCACCGCCGATACCAATCAGACCTATGTCGCCGGCCGTGAGTGGATGTTCGGCGCGCTGCCCAAGGCCGATGAGCCATTGGCCAGCTATTACGGTGAGGGTGACAACCGTGGTGGGAACGGTGTCGACAAGGGCCGCGGCTTCAACGCCGGCCAATGGTATGACTTCTATGGTGCCAACCTGCAACGGACCTATGGTCAGCCTTGTGTGCCGACCAGTGAAACCCAGGCCGGCGTAGCGGCGGCAGCCCAAGCCGATGCCAATGAGGCGCAGGCCGAGAAACTCGACGACACACCGGCGTCTGCGCCTTGCGCCGCGCCAGCCTTTGACGAAAAGCGCTGGACCGGACATACCCTTGATCGTCTGCAAGCCTGGGGCTTCAACACCATCGGCAACTGGAGCGCCCCGGCGCTGGGCCTCAGCGATCGGGTGCCGTACACCTTGCCGTTGTCGATTGTTGGCGACTACACCAGCATCAGTACCGGCATCGACTGGTGGGGAGGCATGCCCGACCCATTCGATCCGCGGTTTGCCATGGCCACCGAGCGCGCCGTCGCTATCGCCACGCGCGATCATCGGGATGATCCCTGGGTGATCGGCTATTTCGCCGATAACGAGCTGGCCTGGGCCGGCCCCGGTGATGATCCGAAGGCTCGTTACGCATTGGCTTATGGCACGTTGCGGATGACCACCGACGTCCCGGCCAAACGCGCATTCCTCAAGCAGTTGCGTGACAAATACCGCAACCAGGCTGGCCTGTCGAAGGCTTGGGGTATTGACCTTCCGGCCTGGGAACTGATGGAAGACCCGGGTTTCGAGCCGCCGCTGCCAAGCCCGGAATATCCGGAAATCGAAGCCGACTTCAAATACTTTCAGAAAGTCTTCGCCGATACCTACTTCAAGACCATTTCCGACTCGCTGAAATGGCATGCACCGAACCACCTGTTACTGGGTGGTCGATTTGCCGTCAGTACCCCTGAAGCGGTGGCATCCTGCGCGCAATATTGCGACGTAGTGAGCTTCAACATGTACACGCTCAAGCCGCAGGACGGCTATGACTTCGCCCGGTTGCGCGAGCTGGACAAGCCGGTGTTGATCACCGAGTTCAACTTCGGCTCTCGGGATCGTGGTCCGTTCTGGGCCGGTGTCACTGAAGTGGCGAAGGAGGAAGATCGTGGTCCGGCCTATGCCAACTTCATCAAGCAGGCGCTGGCCGAGCCGTCGATTGTCGGTGTGCACTGGTTCCAGTACCTCGATCAACCGGTGACCGGTCGTCTGCTGGATGGCGAAAACGGCCACTTTGGTCTGGTGGGGATTACCGATGTGCCGTTCCAGGGCTTTGTCGACAGGGTGCGCAAGAGCAACCTGCAGGCGGTCGATCAGCTGGGCAAAGAGACCGAGCAGGCCAAGGCCGCTGCCGATAAAATCGCGACCCACAAGGATGAAGGTGGCAAGCAAGGCAGCCCGGGCAAGAGCGCGGGGCAGGGCGGACATACCGGTGGGCATTCGGCGAATGGCCACTAAAGGCTGATTTTCCACAGCAAGACCGAGTCAGTCGAGCGCGACCCCGGGTCTTCGCGAGCAAGCTCGCTCCCACAGGTCCAGCGCGGCCTTTGTGGGAGCGAGCCTGCTCGCGAAAGCGTCCTGACCGGCAGCGAAAATTTCGGATCCAGCCCCCCAAGGGCGACCGCCCAGCCCGAGTCGGTTCCCAAAACCCTCTAGGGCTGGAACAATGCATAACTTTGTAGTGTGTTTGTCTGGAGAGGTGTGGGTGCAGATTCAGGGTCATTACGAACTAAAGTTCGAAGCGGTGCGCGAAGCCTTTGCGGCACTCTTCGATGATCCCCAGGAACGCGGCGGCGCGTTGTGTATTCAGATCGGCGGGGAAACCGTAGTCGACCTCTGGGCCGGCACGGCAGACAAGGACGGCACCGAGGCCTGGCATAGCGATACTATCGCCAACCTGTTCTCCTGCACCAAGCCCTTTGCCGCCGTCACTGCCCTGCAATTGGTGGCCGAAGGCAAGTTGCAACTGGATGCGCCCGTTGCCAGGTACTGGCCCGAGTTCGCTGCCGCCGGCAAGGAATCGGTCACCCTGCGCCAACTGCTCTGTCATCAGGCCGGCTTGCCGGCATTGCGCGAGCTGCTGGCGCCCGAAGCGCTTTACGACTGGCAAACCATGGTCGATGCCCTGGCCGCCGAGACGCCCTGGTGGACGCCCGGCGAAGGCCACGGTTATGCGGCGATCACCTACGGCTGGCTGGTTGGTGAGCTATTGCGCCGCGCCGACCGCCGCGGCCCGGGAGAGTCCATCGTGGCGCGGGTTGCGCGGCCATTGGGGCTGGATTTTCACGTAGGCCTGGCAGACGAAGAATTTCATCGTGTCGCGCATATCGCTCGCGGCAAGGGCAATGTCGGCGACGCCGCTGCCCAGCGCTTGCTGCAAGTGACCATGCGCGAGCCGACGGCCATGACCACGCGGGCATTCACTAACCCGCCGTCGATCATGACCAGCACCAACAAGCCGCAATGGCGGCGTATGCAGCAACCGGCGGCCAATGGCCACGGCAATGCCCGCAGCCTGGCGGGGTTCTACAGCGGACTGCTCGACGGCAGCCTGCTGGAGGCCGAAATGCTCGACGAGCTGACCCGTGAACACAGCATCGGGCCGGACAAGACCTTGTTGACCCAGACCCGCTTCGGTCTGGGTTGCATGCTCGATCAGCCGGATGTCGCCAACGCGACCTACGGCCTCGGCCCCCGGGCGTTTGGCCATCCGGGTGCCGGCGGTTCCATCGGCTTTGCCGACCCGGAGTACGACGTGGCCTTCGGCTTTGTAACCAATACCCTGGGCCCGTACGTCCTGATGGACCCACGGGCCCAACAGCTGGTGCGAGTGTTGGCCGGCTGCCTGTAAAGGGCGGCTGATCGACAAGGATTCGCAAATGCCGCGGAAAAATCCCCGGGCGGAACCCGGCGGTTTTTCTGCTTTCAAAGCGTCAGTTTATGTGGGGCCTGGTGCCCGATTTTTCTTCATCTCATTTTTGTGGACTATCTAATGTCATCGAACAAATCTCTCGCTCTGGTGCTTTGCCTGGCAATCACCGGTTGCGCACAAACTCCGCAGAATGATGCTGAAGGCGGTCACAGCTGGTGGCAATTCGGCTCCTCCGACAAGGTTGCCAGCAAGCGGCCGGTCCCTGAGCCACTGAAGCCGGCCCCCGAGCCACTCAAGCCCGCGGCCCCGGCCCCCGTTGCCAAGGCTGAAAGCACCAGCAATTGGTGGTGGCCATTTGGGTCCGACGAGGCGGCTAAAAAGCCTGAAATCAAACCTGAGGCCAAGCCTGAAGTTAAAGCCGCCGTTCCGGCAACAGTCGCTAAAGCCGATGCCGATGCAGGAAAAAATTGGTGGTGGCCATTCGGTGGCAAGCAACAGAACACGGCCAAGGTCGTGCCGATGCCCGATCCGAAAGTCACTCAAGCCTGGCTGGATGACTATGAGCCGCGCCTGCGTACGGCAATCAAGGACAGCAACCTGCAACTCGAGCGCCGCGAAAACGTGCTGGTAGTGACGGCGCCGGCCGATAGTTCGTTCAACCCGGATCGTCCGGCCATGCTGCTGCCGGTCACCCTGGGGCCGTTCACCCGGCTGGCGAAGATCCTCGAAGCCGATCCGAAAACCTCCGTACTTATACTCGGCCACGCCGATTCCTCGGGCGCCGCCCCAGCGAACCTGAAACTGAGTCAGGAGCGTGCGCAGTCGATTGCCGCGATCTTCCGTCTCAGCGGCTTGCAGCGTGACCGCCTGATGCTGCGTGGCATGGGCTCGGAAGCGCCACGTGCGGCCAATGACAGCGTAGAAGGCCGTGCCTTGAACCGTCGGGTGGAAATCCTGCTGACGCCGCAAGACACCATGGTCGCGCTGCTGAGCAAATACAACATGCCAGCGCCGCGGCCGCTGACCCAGGTTACCGTCCAACAGGTCAAGCCGGTTGCCAAGCCTGTGACGCCGGTCGTTGAAACGAAAAAAGCCGTTCCGGCGAAAAAGGCCGCAGTGGTCAAGAAAGCCGCGGTGAAAACCCCGGCCAAAAAACAACCGGCCAAGACCGCGACTCCGGCGAAAAAGCCAGTCCCGGCCAAAGCTGCCGCGCCAGCGAAGAAAGACGTAGCGGCCGAGCCAGTCAAGAACTGATTATTCACGCACAAGGAAAGCGCCATGACCCAAAGTCTGGCTGATATGCGTCGCGACTACACCCGCGATGGCTTGACCGAGGCCCAGGCCCCGGCCGAGCCCTTCGCGCTGTTTCATCATTGGTTCGCCGAGGCGGTGAAAACCGAACAGCCGCCGGTCGAAGCGAACGCAATGACCCTGGCTACCGTCGATCAGGACGGTCGCCCGCATTGCCGCATCCTCCTGCTCAAAGGTCTCGATGAGCAGGGCTTTACCTTCTTCACCAACTACGACAGTGCCAAGGGTCAGCAGCTGGCGGTTCGTCCGTTCGCTGCCATGACCTTTTTCTGGCCGACCCTGGAGCGCCAGGTGCGCATCGAGGGCGGCGTGGTCAAGGTCACGCCTCAGGAATCCGATGCGTATTACCAGGTGCGCCCGCTGGGCAGTCGCCTGGGCGCCTGGGCTTCACCGCAGAGCCAGGTGATTGCCGGTCGCGAGGAGCTGGAAGGTCTGCTCAAGAATACCGAACAGCGTTTCAGCGACACTCAGCCCCACTGCCCCGAGCATTGGGGCGGCTACCGCCTGCTACCGGAGCGTATCGAGTTCTGGCAGGGCCGTCCGAGCCGTCTACATGATCGGCTCAACTACCGTCTACAGGGCCGCGACTGGGCCCTTGAACGCCTGGCGCCTTAAACAGTCTACTGATTGAGATATTCGGCCGCGGCGGCTTCAAGCCAACGCGGCAGATCCTTGCGTTTGATTTTCTGCTGCCGAGCGCTGGCCAGTTGCCGCAACATAAAGGCTTTTTTCGGTTCGTCGCCATTGGCCAGCGACAAAGCCAGGTCGCGGTCCATCCAGCGTTTGATCCGTACGTACAACCACCAGTGGAAATACAGTCCGGCAACGGTGGTGGCGATAATGATGAAGTAGTCCATGGGAATCCTTTAGCCGGCGGCGCACATTGGTGAAGTTGACGCTACTGAGGTATGCCGGTCCTGTACTGTTGCTGAATGAAACCAATTTTATCTGGTCGATACCGTGACAGGCGTCAAGCTGCGGAGTTTAATGAATACCTGTCCTTTGGAGTTGATGCTATGCGTAAGTCTGTTCTGCTGGTTGCTTCTTTCACCACCATGGCGATGTTGCTCGGTGGCTGCCAATCCAGCCTGACCGGTGACTCTTACTCCCGTGACGAAGCGCGTCGTGTACAGACGATTCGCATGGGCACCATCGAAGCATTGCGTCCGGTGAAAATCGAAGGTACCAAGACCCCGATCGGCAGTGCTGCCGGTGCGGTGGTCGGTGGTGTGGGTGGTAGCTCCATCGGTGGCGGTCGCGGCAGCATTGTTGCGGCAGTGATCGGTGCGGTGGCGGGCGGCCTGATAGGCTCGGCCACTGAAGAAGGTTTCACCCGCACTCAAGGTGTGGAAATCACTGTTCGCGAAGACGACGGCAGCATGCGTGCCTATGTGCAGCAGGTTCAGGAAAACGAAGTTTTCCGCGTCGGCGAGCGCGTCCGTATCGCGACGGTCGACGGTACCAGCCGCGTTACCCACTAAGCGAAAGCGCTGCAAACAAAACCCCGGCCAGGCAACTGGTCGGGGTTTTGTGTTTTGCGCGGTTGGAACCATCGAAGTTTACAAATGCGGCGATGGATTCTTGCGACTGGCCGCCGCAGTCACGGCATAGCCGATCAGCGCGGCAAGTATGGAGCCGGTGAGGATGCCCATGCGGTCCATCCCGGCGTAATCGCTACTGCCCGGCACAAATGCCAGGGATCCTACAAAGAGGCTCATGGTAAAGCCGATCCCGCAGAGAATCGCCACGCCGAACACCTGGCCCCAGTTCGCACCGGTGGGCAGGGCGGCGATGCCGATCTTGACCGCCAGCCAAGTCAGGCCGAAGACACCGATGGTCTTGCCCAGCAGCAAGCCTGCGGCGATGCCCATTGGCACATGGTGAGTGAAGCTTTCGAGATTGACGCCGGCCAGCGATACCCCGGCATTGGCGAAGGCGAACAGCGGCAGGATACCGAACGCCACCCACGGATGCAGCGCGTGTTCCAGGCTCAGCAGGGGTGAAGGCTCGGCGTTTTTGGTACGCAGCGGAATGCAGAACGCCAGGGTCACACCAGCCAGGGTCGCGTGGACGCCGCTCTTGAGCACGCAGACCCAGAGGATCAGGCCGATGATCATATACGGCCCGAGTTTCACCACGCCTAGCCGATTCATTGCCACCAGTGCCACCAGACAAGCTGCCGCCAGCATAAGTGACAAAGTGGAGAGTGCGCCGGAGTAGAAAATCGCAATGACGATGATCGCGCCAAGATCGTCAATGATCGCCAGGGTCATCAGGAACAGCTTCAACGAGACCGGCACGCGTTTGCCCAGCAGGGCGAGTACGCCCAGGGCGAAGGCGATATCGGTGGCCATCGGAATGGCCCAGCCGCTCAACGCCGCCGGGTCGTCTTTGTTGAGGAACCAGTAGATCAGCGCTGGCACGACCATGCCGCCGATGGCCGCAGCGCCCGGCAGGACGATCTGCGAAGGCTTTGACAGATGGCCTTCGAGGACTTCGCGTTTGACTTCAAGGCCAATCAGCAGGAAGAACATCGCCATCAGGCCGTCGTTGATCCACAACAGCAAGGGTTTGGCGATTTTCAAGGCGCCGATCTGGGCGACCACAGGGGTGTCCAGCAGGCCGTTATAAAGCCAGGACAGCGGCGAGTTGTTGATGATCAGAGCCAGAGCTGCAGCGGCAATCAATAACAGACCGCTGGCAGCTTCCAACTGAAAGAAGCGCGTGAAAGTGCTACGCAGAGGCAAGGTCGCTCTCCATCAAATATTCAAAAGGTGGCACACCCTAACCCGTACTGTTAGTTGTTAAAACAAAAGTTATATTCTATTTTGTTATATGCGTGGGGCGAGTGTCGAGTTGCCAAGGAGCCTAGCAGTTGTGTGTCTAATTGAGACGTGACTGTATCTTTGCGTTGCGTAGGAAATTTCCTAAGATTGAGGTATATCCCTTGCGGCCTGGCCCGTGAATTTCCTTTTTCGGTATGGCCCAGCGGCCAATGGCGCAGCCAAATCGTCAGCGCCTTCGAGCGTGCCCGCTTCATAGAGAAACCAATCATGAGCGACAACCGACAGTGGGCCCGCGAAGCCATCCGCATCATCGAAGCTGATTTCCAGCGCAGCGCCGATACTCACTTGATTCCCTTGCCTCTACCGGGCCTGCCAGGCATCGAGCTGTATTTCAAGGATGAGTCCAGCCACCCCACCGGTAGCCTGAAACATCGTCTGGCGCGCTCGTTGTTCCTCTATGCACTGTGTAACGGCTGGCTCAAACCCGGCGCGCCGGTGATCGAGGCGTCCAGTGGTTCAACGGCGATTTCCGAGGCGTATTTCGCGCAATTGCTGGGCTTGCCGTTCATTGCCGTGATGCCCGCCACCACCTCTCAGGAGAAGATCGCGCAAATCGCTTTCTATGGTGGCAACAGCCATCTGGTCGATGACCCGACGCAGATCTACGCCGAGTCCGAACGTCTGGCCCGTGAGAGTGGCGGGCACTTCATGGATCAATTTACCTACGCCGAGCGTGCTACTGACTGGCGGGCGAACAACAACATCGCCGAATCGATCTTCCAGCAACTGCGCTTCGAACGTTATCCGGCGCCGAGCTGGCTGATTTCCAGCCCCGGCACCGGCGGCACCACGGCGACCCTCGGACGTTATGTGCGTTATCGCCAGCATTGCACCCGGGTACTGTGCGCCGATCCCGAGCGTTCGGTGTTCTTCGACTATTACCAGAGCGGTGACGCCAGCCTGCGTCTGGACTGTGGGTCGGGGATCGAAGGCATCGGTCGGCCACGGGTCGAGGCGTCGTTCCTGCCCAAGGTCATCGATGCGATGGTCAAAGTGCCGGACGCCTTGTCCCTGGCGGCCATGCATTACCTGGCGCAACGTTTTGGGCGGCGAGTGGGCGGGTCCAGTGGTACCAACCTGATCGGCGCCTTGATAGCGGCCCGGCAGATGGTCGAGGCAGGGGAGGCGGGGTCGATCGTGGCGATTCTATGTGATGGCGGTGAGCGCTATGCGACCACCTACTATGACCAGGATTGGCTGAAAGCCCAGGGGTATGAGTTGAGTGGCTTGATCGACGCGGTCGCGGCGAGTGTCGAGCGCGGTGAAGCGTTGCCGGCCAGCGTGTTGCGTGCGGGAATTTGAAAGATCGTATTTTGCGGTGTGCCCGAAAAGATCGCAGCCTGCGGCAGCTCCTACAGGGCCTGCGTACATTCACACATTCTGTGGGTGTACGCCGTCTATGTAGGAGCTGCCGCAGGCTGCGATCTTTTGATCTTGAGCCTTAAGCCTCGATCCCGAGCATATCCCGCGCCACCGCTTCGGCGATGCGGATCCCGTCGACACCCGCCGACAGAATCCCGCCGGCATAGCCTGCGCCTTCGCCGGCCGGGAACAGGCCTTTGACGTTCAGGCTCTGCATCGTCTCGTTACGGGTAATCCGCAGCGGCGATGAGGTGCGGGTTTCGATCCCGGTCAGCACGGCGTCGTGCAGGGAGTAACCCTTGATCTGCTTGTCGAACGCCTGCAAGGCTTCACGAATGGCTTCGATTGCGTAGTCCGGCAAGGCCAGCGCCAGGTCACCCAGTGCCACGCCCGGCTTGTAGGACGGCTCGACGCTGCCCAGCGCGGTGGACGGCTTGCCAGCAATGAAGTCGCCGACCAGTTGCGCCGGAGCCTCGTAGTTGCTGCCGCCGAGGATAAAGGCGTGGGACTCCAGGCGTTCCTGCAACTCGATACCGGCCAGCGGACCGCCCGGATAATCGACTTCCGGGGTGATGCCGACCACGATCCCCGAGTTGGCGTTGCGCTCGTTGCGTGAGTACTGGCTCATGCCGTTGGTGACCACCCGGTTCGGCTCGGACGTTGCCGCCACCACCGTACCGCCAGGGCACATGCAGAAACTGTAGACCGAGCGTCCGTTCTTGGCGTGGTGCACCAGCTTGTAGTCGGCCGCACCGAGTTTCGGGTGCCCGGCGTATTTGCCCAAACGCGCGCTGTCGATCAACGATTGCGGGTGTTCGATGCGAAAACCCACCGAGAACGGTTTGGCTTCCATGTACACCCCGCGGCCGTGAAGCATGCGGAAGGTGTCCCTGGCGCTGTGGCCAAGGGCGAGGATCACGTGCCGGGAATGGATCTGTTCACCGCTGGCCAGCTCAATGCCCTTCAACTGGCCGTCTTCGATCAACACATCAGTCACCCGCTGCTGGAAGCGTACTTCGCCGCCCAGGGCTTCGATCTGATGGCGCATGTTCTCGACCACGCCGGTCAGACGGAACGTACCGATATGCGGCTTGCTGACGTAGAGGATCTCTTCCGGCGCGCCGGCCTTGACGAACTCATGCAGGACCTTGCGGCCGTGATGTTTCGGATCCTTGATCTGGCTGTAAAGCTTGCCGTCGGAGAAGGTGCCCGCGCCGCCTTCACCGAATTGCACATTCGATTCAGGGTTGAGCACGTTTTTGCGCCACAGGCCCCAGGTGTCCTTGGTGCGCTGACGGACTTCGGTGCCACGCTCGAGGATGATCGGCTTGAAGCCCATCTGTGCCAGCAACAACCCGGCGAAGATCCCGCACGGGCCGAAGCCGACCACGATCGGCCGCTCGCTCGAGTCCTGGGGAGCCTGGCCAACGACTTTGTAGCTGACATCCGGTGCCGGGTTGACGTTGCGGTCGTCGGCGAACTTGTGCAGCAGCTTCGCCTCATCGCGCACGCTGAGGTCGATGGTGTAGATGAAGCACAGTTCGGAAGACTTCTTGCGCGCGTCGTAACTGCGCTTGAACAAGGTGAAATCGAGCAGGTCATCACTGGCGATGCCCAGGCGCTGCACGATGGCAGGCCGCAGGTCTTCTTCGGGATGGTCGATGGGCAGCTTGAGTTCAGTGATTCGTAACATGACAAGGTCCGATATGCGGCGCAGTCAAGTGCGCAGGCAGTTTTACAAAACCAGCGATTATAAGCCTCAACGGCGGTTTTCCGTGAGGCTAAAACCCCCGGTTCGTCGAATCAGTCGTCCCGCGAGCCGCCAAACGACGCGCAACCGCGCTGTACCTGGCCGTTGACCCGCAGTTCGGCGCTCATGTGTTGCACGCTGCCGGTGACGTTGTCGACGCAACGCTGGGGTACCGCCCAGAGTTCGACATGCTGGCCATTGGCTTCGGTGGCGAGGTTGAAACGCCCTTCACCCAATTGTTCTTCCAGGTAAGGCACCGCCAGAGCGGCCTGGCCTTCGCGCTCCAGGACCATGCCCTTGCCGCTGGCCTTGAGACTCCACTCCGGCTTGTGGCCACTGGCGCGCAGAATCATGCGCTTGAACTCCGGGTCATCGCAGGCGGTGTTCGAACGTTCTAGGCGATAGAGCTGCTGCAAATCAACCTGGCCTTCGGTGCCGGCAGCGGCGGCGGATAACTTGCCTCGCAGGTCGGCGAAAATCTTGCCTGGCTGGTCGGACAGATCCGCTGTTTCCTGCAGGACACTAGTGCCGCTGGTGTCATTCACCACATAACGACGAGTGTCCTGGCACGGCTGGAACAGCAATTTCCCATTGGCGGCGCTGAGTTCGCCCTGCATGCGGGTCAGTCCTGCCTTGGAAGGGGTTGCAGGTTGACTGCTGAACATCTGGCAGCCGGCGAACAGCGGCAGCAGGGCAAGAATCGCTATGGAACGGGCAACATGCATCGAGTGGTCTCCTGACAAGTGCCGTCACGTTACGCAGGCTGGCGGAGCATCACAAGACCGCCGTTGAACCGGATCTGGCGGGCAAGGATTTTTCCGCAACATTCTGAGCATTAACAGAGGCTGCTTTAGCGTGGTGCAAAAGCTAAGCTTCGAAACTGTTGAAAAATTGCGAGGGGCAGAAGATGCCAGCGGATTGGAGATGGGTTGTATTGTCACTGGCGATGATGGGCGTGATGCCCAGTCAGGCCGCCGAGATCAATTTTTTGTCGGCCTCGGACTTTATCAAAGTGGACGCGCAGCTAAAGGATATCGACAGCCTCAACCCCGACAGGGTGGAGTTGAGCGTCACGCTCAGCCCTCAAGCGGCCGAGCGAATGCGCAAGATCAGCCTTGACTCGATGAAGCAACCACTGACGGTACTGATCAATGGCCGGTATATAGCCACGGCGACCGTGCAATCGGAGCTGGGCGCGCAGTTCAGGGTTGGGGTGCCACGGGCGATTGCCCGCGACCTTTTGCCCACGCTCATCGAATGACTAGAGTCCAGCGCGCCTGATGCTCGCAGTCGTCAGCCGACGTGAAACGTCTGACCCGTCTGCAAGCCTTCCACACTTTTCGCATAGGCCAGCGCCACGTCAACCGCTGGGACCGGTTTGAATCCACGGAAGTACGGTGCGTAGCTGTCCATGGCTTCGACCAGTACGTTCGGGCTCACCGAGTTGACGCGCAGCCCACGTGGCAACTCGATGGCGGCGGCGCGAACGAAGCTGTCGATGGCGCCGTTGACCAGCGCTGCGGAACTGCCAGTGCGAATCGGGTCATGACTGAGGACACCGGTGGTGAAGGTGAACGAGGCTCCGTCATTGGCGAACTCGCGGCCGATCAGCAGCAGGTTGACCTGGCCCATCAGCTTGTCTTGCAGGCCCAGGGCGAAGTCTTTCTCGGTCATCTCGGCCAGAGGGACGAAGTTGACATTGCCGGCGGCGCAGATCAGCGCATCGAATTTTCCGGTCTGTTCAAACAGCTTGCGGATCGACGCGCTGTCGCTTATATCCACCTGGAAATCCCCGCTTTTACGGCCGATTCGGATGATTTCATGGCGCGGCGCCAGCTCACGATCAACGGCTGAACCTATGGTGCCGGTGGCGCCAATCAAAAGAATTTTCATCGTGCTGTTCCTCAAGCGGTTGGATGAAGTTTCAGTCTAGAGTGGTTTTTTCCATTGATAAGCGCGCTAATAGGCAACCTTTGGTTTTCAAACGGAAACAATCCATGAGTGAAATGGATGACCTGGCGGCGTTCGCGGTGCTGATCGAGGCTGGCAGTTTCACACTGGCGGCGCAGCAACTGGGTTGCAGCAAGGGCCAGTTGTCCAAGCGCATCAGCCAGTTGGAGGGACGATTTGCGGTGGTGTTATTGCAACGCACTACCCGACGCCTGAGCCTGACGGCAGCGGGGGCGGCGCTATTGCCGCAAGCCCAGGCGCTGGTGGTTCAGCTCGAGCGAGCGCGCCAGGCCCTGGCTCGCTTGAAGGACGACATGGTCGGTCCGGTGCGCATGACTGTCCCGGTGTCCCTGGGCGAGACCTTTTTCGATGGCTTGTTGCTGGAGTTTTCCCGGCAATATCCCGAAGTGCAGATCGAACTGGAGCTGAACAACAGCTACCGCGATTTGTCCCGGGACGGCTTTGATCTGGCGATTCGCTCGGACGTGGCCAACGATGAGCGACTGGTGGCCAAACCGCTGCTGGCCTGGCATGAAATGACCTGCGCTAGCCCGGCGTATGTTAAACAGTACGGCGAGCCACAGACGCCAGCAGATCTGGCCGAGCACCGCTGTCTGCTCAACAGTCATTACAGCGGCCGTGAAGAATGGCTCTACCACCAACAGCATGAGTTGCTCCGAGTCCGCGTCTCGGGGCCGTTTGCCAGTAACCACTACAACCTGCTGAAGAAAGCCGCGCTGGTCGGTGCCGGTATCGCTCGACTGCCTTCCTACATGCTGCAAACGGAACTGGCCGATGGCCGTCTGCGCTGGCTACTGCGCGACTATCAGACCCGCAGTATGCCGATGTATCTGGTGCATCCCTATCAGGGCGGCCTGCCCAAACGCACGCAGGTGTTGGCCGATTACCTGGTCGACTGGTTCAAGCGCAGTGGCGAGGCCCTGGATCGCCTGTAGCACCTGCCGAAGGCTGCTCTACTGTAGGAGCGAGCTTGCTCGCGATGGACTCAAGGTCGGCGCGTTTATTCAGAAAGCACGCGTTATCGTTAACGTCCATCGCGCCCTGAGCCTTTCCGTCAACTCGGTTTGGCGTTGTCCGGCTCGCTGATCAAAGGCGAGCCATGCCGGAGCAAGGCCTGTAGATAAACGTTTTCGTCGTACACGGTGCTGGTCTTCCAGCACCGATAAACGATCCGTATCCACTTGAACGCCAGTGCCCTGAGGGCCGCTTGATATGAGCAGCCTTTGGCTCTTTGCTGGCGATAATACGCCTCGGCCCATACCGACTGGTTGATGCTGTGTGCAGCCCATTCAACAAAGGTCTGGCGCAAAAACGTTGCGCATTGATAGCGCCAGTGGACGACTTTTTTCTTGCCACTGCGTTCGGTGACCGGGGCGATCCCGGCATATCGCTGCACGGCACTGGCATCGCTTGAAGCGATCCCGCTGCTCCCCAAAGGCCACCATCAGCCGCGGCGCAAGATGCTGTCCCGCGCCGGGCAAGGCCTTGAAGAGACGGTAGTCGGCCAGGGTGTTGGCGGTTTTTTCGATCTCCCGATCAAAGTCTTTGATCGCCGTGATGATCCCTTTCAGTTGCGGCACCAGGGCCCGCACATACAGTGCTGAAGGGCTGACCACTCCCGGATCGTCAGTCAATGGCATGGCGTTGGCGATCAACGCCAAACGCTGCTGATTGAGCTGGAAATGGCGAACATTATGCGCGTGGAGGAACTTCAAAACGGTAGTTGGCCGAGCGCGCTTAAGCATTTCAAACGTCGACCAGCGCGTCAGGAACTCACAGAAAACCAGCGTGTCATGGTCGTGGAACAGCTCCAGGGCCAACGGATAGTACTGTTTGAGCATGCAGACCAGGCGATTGCTGATCTTGACCCGGTCATCGACCAAGCCGCGGCGATGCTCGGTCAGGCTGGCCAGCGAACGCATGGCCGGGCTTTGCCGGACCAGCTGAGGAAACCGTTCGGGGTGATTGAGCAACAGCTCGAGCGCCCATTGAGCATCCGTCGGATCATCCTTGGCGCCACTCGGCACAAAGGTTTTACGGTGCCGGGCCAGGGTGCTCGGATTGATCGGAAACAGGCAAAAGAACTCATATTTTTGCAGAGCCGCTATCAGCGGCCCTTTGTCCAACTCCACGGCAATCGCGATCGGGCCACCGTAGCGTTGATGCAGCGACTTGGCCCACCGATCAATCGACTCCGGCTTGTGATCGATGACCTCGAAACTCCGCTGAGTCTCTCCAGCTACCTGCAAACAGGTGTCGTGCTTGGCGTCCGCCCAATCAATTCCGACATAAGCAGTGAAATTCTGAGCTAGGAGCGGCTGCATGGAAAACCTCCACAAGAGCGCTAAAGTACATGCAGGGACATGCATGCTTGCGTCCAGCGAAGGCGATATAGAGAGCCGTGTGTGGCTTTCCCTGAGAATTCGTTATCGGGCGCAAGCGCACCTGTGGGCTCGAAGGTGATGGACTAATCATCGAGTGCTTCGCGAGCATATTCGTAGCTCGCAGGTGCATGTTCCTTCCTCGCCGACAGCTGACTTCCAGCGATGTCAGTATGGAAGAGAAAGGAACGGACTACCTATATCGCGAGCAAGCTAGCTCCTACAGGGACGCGAGCCAAAAAAAACGGCCCAAAGGCCGTTTTTTTTTAAGCGAGTGCTTAACCGCCCAGATAGGCTTCGCGCACTTTTGGATCAGTCAGCAAGTCTTCCCCAGTGCCTTGCATCACCACCCGACCGTTTTCCAGTACATAGGCGCGGTCGGCGATTTTCAGCGCCTGGTTGGCGTTCTGCTCCACCAGGAACACCGTCACGCCATCGCGGCGCAGCTGTTCGATGATGTCGAAGATCTGCTGGATAATGATCGGTGCCAATCCCAGCGACGGCTCATCGAGCAGCAACAGCTTGGGTTTGCTCATCAGTGCCCGGCCGATGGCGAGCATCTGCTGTTCGCCGCCGGACATGGTGCCGCCGCGTTGGGTGAAGCGTTCCTTGAGCCGCGGGAACAGCTGCAGCACCTTGTCCATCTGCTCCTGATAGTCGCCCTTGTCGGTGAAGAAACCGCCCATGGCGAGGTTTTCCTCCACGGTCAGGCGAGCGAACACCCGGCGACCTTCCGGCACCACGGCGATGCTCTTGCGCATGATCCGCGAGGAGTCCTGGCCGACCAGTTCTTCGCCCATGTAGCGGATGCTGCCGCTATGGGCTTGCGGCGAACCGCAAAGCGTCATCAGCAGGGTGGACTTGCCCGCGCCGTTGGCACCGATCAGGGTCACGATCTCGCCCTGGCGGACTTCGACGTTGACGCCGTGCAGCGCCTGGATCTTGCCGTAGAAGGTGGAAACGTTTTCGAATTGCAGCATTTACGCTTCCCCCAGGTAGGCTTTGATCACTTCAGGGTTATCCCGGATCTGCTCCGGTGTACCGTTGGCCAGAGGCGTGCCCTGGTTGATCACGAAAATGTGGTCGGAGATGCTCATGACCAGTTTCATGTCGTGTTCGATCAGCAGCACGGTCACGTCATGCTCTTCACGCAGGGTTCCGATCAGCGCCTTGAGGTCTTCAGTTTCCCGCGGGTTGAGGCCGGCAGCCGGTTCGTCGAGCATGAGGATCCGCGGACGGGTCATCATGCAGCGGGCGATTTCCAGGCGGCGCTGCTGACCGTAGGCCAGGGTGCCGGCCGGACGGTTGGCGAATTGGGTCAGGTTGACCTTGTCCAGCCAGTACGCGGCGTAGTCCATCGCGTCGCTCTCGCTTTTGCGGAACGCCGGGGTCTTGAACAGACCGGCCAGGAAGTTGGTGTTCAAGTGACGGTGCTGGGCGATCAAGAGGTTCTCGATCGCGGTCATGTCCTTGAACAGGCGCACGTTCTGGAAGGTCCGGACTACGCCTTTATGGGCGATCTTATGGCCCGGCAAGCCCTGGATTTCCTCGCCGTCCAGCACAATGGTGCCGGCGGAGGGCTGGTAGAACCCGGTCAGGCAGTTGAACACGGTGGTCTTGCCGGCGCCGTTGGGGCCGATCATCGACACAACCTGTTTTTCCTTGACGGTCAGGGCCACGCCATTGACCGCCAGCAAGCCGCCGAAGCGCATGCTCAGATCAGTTACTTTCAGGATCTCGCGGCTCATTTGCGCAGCTCCATGTGGGGACGTTGCATGGGCAGCAGACCTTGTGGGCGCCAGATCATCATCAGCACCATCAAGGCGCCGAACATCAACATGCGGTACTCGCTGAAGTCACGCATCAGCTCGGGCAGCAGAATCATCACGACCGCGGCGAGGATTACCCCCAATTGCGAGCCCATGCCGCCCAGTACCACGATGGCGAGGATGGTCGCCGACTCCAGGAAGTTGAACGACTCCGGGGTGATCAGGCCTTGGCGCGCGGCGAAGAAGCTGCCGGCGAAACCGGCGAAGCTGGCACCCAGGGTAAAGGCCGAGAGTTTGATCACGGTCGGGTTCAGGCCCAGGGCACGGCAGGCGATCTCGTCTTCACGCAGCGCTTCCCAGGCACGGCCGATCGGCATGCGCAGCAGGCGGTTGATGATGTACAGGGCGCACAGCGCCAGCACCAACGCGATCAGGTAAAGGAAGATCACCTTGTTGATCGAGTTGTAGGGCAGGCCGAAATACTCGTGGAAGGTCTGCACGCCTTCAGCGGCCGTGCGATCGAAGGACAGGCCGAAGAGGGTTGGTTTCTCGATGTTGCTGATGCCGTTCGGGCCGCCAGTGAGGCCGGTCAAGTTACGCAGCAACAGACGGATGATTTCACCGAAACCCAGGGTCACGATCGCCAGATAGTCACCGCGCAGGCGCAGCACCGGGAAACCGAGCAGGAAGCCGAAGGTGGCCGCCATCAACCCGGCAATCGGCAGGCAGATCCAGAAGCTCAGTCCGTAGTAGTGCGACAGCAGCCCATAGCTATAGGCGCCGACGGCATAGAAACCGACGTAACCCAGATCGAGCAGCCCAGCCAGACCGACCACGATGTTCAGTCCAAGGCCGAGCATCACGTAGATCAGGATCAGCGTGGCGATATCCACCGCGCCGCGCGAACCGAAGAACGGCCACACCAGGGCAATCATGATCAGGCCGAGAATGATCCAGCGCTGGGTCGACGGCAAGGTCAGGAAGTTGCTGGCCTTGGCCGGGATCAGCGGCATGCTCGGCGAGGACTTCCAGGCCGCGCTGATCTGCGTGTCGAACAATACCCGCACGAACATCAGCACCGAACAGGCCGCAATGATGAACAGCGTGACGGGGCTGGTGTTGTGAACGGCGAGGTTGATACCGACGATGGTCAGCTTCAAGCCAAGCACCGGATAGGCGACCGCCCAGACCAGCAGGGCGCTGAAGAACGCCGATTTAAGATTCTTAGTCATACTTTTTCAATCTCCGGACGACCCAGCAGACCGGTTGGCCGGAAAAGCAGCACCAGTACCAACAAGGCGAACGCGACGACGTCCTTGTATTGGTCGCCGAAAATATCGGCACCAAAGGCTTCGGCCACACCCAGCACCAACCCGCCGAGCATTGCGCCGGGGATGCTGCCGATACCGCCCAGAACAGCTGCGGTGAAGGCTTTGAGCCCGGCCATGAAGCCGGCGTTCGGGTTGATCACGCCGTACTGCATGCTCAGCAGAACCGCAGCGATCGCAGCCAGTGCAGCACCAATGACGAAGGTCAGGGCAATGATGTTGTTGGTGTTGATGCCCAGCAGGTTGGCCATCTTGATGTCTTCGGCGCAAGCGCGGCAGGCACGGCCCAGGCGCGAACGGGAGATGAAGAAGGTCAACGCGAGCATGGCGATCAGCGTGACGACAAACACCATGATTTGCATGTACGAGATCAGCACTTCATGTGCACCACCTGGACCGAAGCTGAAGTTGCCCGGGATCAGGTTGGGGATGGATTTGTCCTTGGAGTCTTGCGATAGCAGAACCGTGTTCTGCAGGAAAATCGACATGCCGATGGCCGAGATCAGTGGGATCAGGCGGTTACTGCCACGCAAGGGGCGGTAGGCGATCCGTTCGATACTGTAGCCGTAGGCACTGCAGACGACGATGCTCGCAACGAAGGCTGCGGTCATCAACAGCGGCAGGCTTTCCAAACCAAACGCAGCCAGCCCGGCAAGGGCGATAAAAGCCACGTAGGAACCAATCATGTACACCTCGCCGTGGGCGAAGTTGATCATTCCAATAATGCCGTAAACCATCGTATAGCCGATGGCGATCAGGGCATATGTGCTACCAACGGTCAGACCGTTAACCAGCTGTTGGAAGAAGTGATAGATGTCAGGCATTACAGCGCTCCTAAAAACCTGATACGCATTTCACTGGTCGAGTCATTTTCCCGCTCATGCCCTGTGGAACTGTATCCACTTCGAACATGAGTTTTGCCAGCGAACCGCTGATGACGGTTTTGAGATTTTCAGGTGGGGAGGCTTCCGGATCACGGATGCACGGCCCATTACCTCGTAAAACAAAGCCCACGGCTCGCGCAGTGGGCTTTGGCTCAAGCTAAGTCAATTACTTGGCTTCGGTTTTGGTGCCGTCTTTGTGCCAGGTGTAGACCACGAATTTGAAGTCTTTGAGGTCACCATTCTTGTCGTAGCTCAGGTCGCCGGTTGGCGTCTTGAAGGTACCGGAATGGATGGCTTCGGCCACTTTGGCAGTGTCTTCGCTTTTGGCTTTTTCGATACCGCCGGCAATCACCTGGACCGCGGCGTAGGCCGGGAACACGAATGGGCCGCTCGGGTCTTCTTTCTTCGCGTTGAACGCTTCTACCAGGGCCTTGTTTTCAGGAAGCTGGTCGAAGGATTGCGGCAGGGTCACCAGCAGGCCTTCGGAGGCGTCCTGGGCGATTTGCGAGATCGAAGCGTTACCCACGCCTTCCGGACCCATGAAGCCGGCTTTCAGGCCTTTTTCCTTGGCCTGACGCAGGATCAGACCCAGCTCAGGGTGGTAACCGCCGTAGTAGACGAAGTCGACGTTGGCTTGTTTGAGCTTGGCAATCATCGAGGAGAAGTCTTTGTCGCCGGCGTTGATACCTTCGAACACGGCAACTTTGACGTTTTTGCCTTCGAGGGTTTTCTTCACCGCGGTAGCGATGCCTTCACCGTATTGCTGCTTGTCGTGGATGACCGCAACAACTTTCGGTTTGACGTGATCAGCGATGAAGTTACCGGCGGCAGGGCCCTGGGCGCTGTCCAGACCGATAGTACGGAAGATCATTTTGTAACCGCGGGAAGTGATGTCCGGGCTGGTGGCAGCCGGAGTGATCATGATGATGCCTTCGTCTTCGTAGATGTCCGAAGCCGGTTGAGTGGAGCTGGAGCACAGGTGACCGATTACGAACTTGACGCCGTCGTTGACGACTTTGTTGGCTACGGCTACGGCTTGTTTTGGATCGCAGGCATCATCGTATTCTTTGGCGACGAGCTTTTTGCCATCGACGCCGCCTTTGGCGTTGATCTGCTCGATGGCCATTTTCGCGCCACTGAACTGCATGTCGCCATATTGCGCCACGGCGCCGGTTTTCGGGCCGGCAATGCCGATGGTGATGGTGTCAGCTGCGAACGAATGGCTGGCAACCCCGGCCAGAACCATAGCGGCAAACAGTTTGGAAATCTGCTTAGTAGCCTTATTCATAGTGCTCCACTCTTACTGTTGTAATTTTTATAGTCCTGGTAGCCAAAGCTTCAGAACCGGATCAGATAACGTAAGTCTCTTTCCGGAAATGCCCCTGGCAACTGTACCGGTACAGTGTAGAGCGCCGGTTGTTCGCTTGAAAAGCTGGCTGCTGGGGACAAAACCCGGGGGTGTCGCTTAATTGAAAGAAAAAGACAGAATTGCGGCGGGTCTGACCTTAATTCAGCAGACAATCCTTGGCGTTCCTGAACTTTTGTATCAATCACTCATTTGTAGCTGGGTTTTTCTGCCAGGCCAGCGACGTTATGATTGCGTCGTTTTCTTTTCTGGTGAAACCCATGACTCAAGAACCTAGCACCCTCTATGCCAAGCTGCTTGGTGAAACCGCATCTATTACCTGGAAGGAGCTTGAACCGTTCTTCGCCAAGGGTGCCCTATTGTGGGTCGACGCCTCTCTGGATTTGATCGAAGCAGCAGAAGCCGTGGCCGAGAACCAGGCCGGGAAAGTGGCTGCCTGGTTGGCCGGCGAGGAGCTTGGCAAGGTGTCTGCGTCGCGGGCGCAGGATCTTCTCGAGCGTGATCCGCAGCTCTGGGCAGTGGTGGTTTCGCCATGGATTCTGATCCAGGAAAGGGCGCAGGCTTGAATCTATGCACCAATAAAGTGCGTGCAATCGGCAGGTAAAAGTGTGTAGGCGAGTAACCGCGAACAGAGTGATGGCACGATGCCGTAGAGAAAGGCCACAGCTCGGATCTGGCGAGGGTGACGTGCACGTAACGGGAACAGTTGAGTAGGGAATCGACGAGCTGCTTAATTGTTACTGATTGTGAGTCGGGGCGGGGGGGGTTGGTGTCTTTTCTACCGCTATCGCGAGCAAGTCGGATCGCCGCACCGCCGCTCCCACACTTGAACTGCGTCATGCAAACCGTCGCATACATACCGCAGTTCCAATAATCGACATTCTTCAGTTCGGCAGGAGTGAGTTATGAGTGCTGCATTACCTTCTTTGGCCTTTGCCGGCATCGGTTTGATGGGCTTGCCAATGTGTCGCCGCCTGTTGGCTGCAGGCTATCCGTTGGCAGTCTGGAACCGCAATCCGCAAAAGTGCGCGGCGTTGGTCGAGGCCGGAGCGCGGCAAGTGGCAACTCCTGCTGAGCTGTGCCAACAGGCCGATATAGTGATGCTGTGCCTGGCCGACACGGCGGTAGTGCGGGAGGTGGTATTTGCTACGGCGGGTGTGGCGCAGGGGGCAACGGCCGGGAAGTTGCTGGTGGACTTTTCCAGTCTGGAGCCGACCGCAACCCGGGAGATGGCCGCACAATTGTTCAGCGAAACGGGTATGGGCTGGCTCGATGCACCGGTCTCGGGTGGCACCGCTGGAGCCGAGTCCGGCAGCCTGGCGATCATGGTTGGTGGGCACGCGACGGATGTCGAGCGGCTGCGGCCAATCCTCTTGACCCTGGGGCAGCGGGTGACGCACATGGGCGCAGTGGGGGCAGGGCAGGTAACCAAGACGTGCAATCAGATGATTGTCGCTTGCAATGCACTGGTGATCGCCGAAGTGGTGGCCCTGGCAGAGCGCTCAGGCGTCGATGCAAGATTGATTGCCGAGGCACTGGCCGGTGGTTTTGCCGATTCCAGACCGCTGCAGATTCTTGCCCCGCAAATGGCCGAAAGCCGTTTCGAACCGGTGAAGTGGCATGTGCGCACCTTAGTCAAGGACCTGGACACTGCCGTGACGTTTTCCCGCGAGCAAGGCTCGGCCACCCCCATCAGCGGACTGGCTGCCCAACTGATGCGCTTGCACAGTGGCCAGGGCAACCAGGAAAAAGATCCCTCGACGTTGGTCAAACTGTACCGTGGGCAATCCCCACAAGACTGAGGGTCGCCGGGCTGCGCTGTTTACGCAGGTTGATTTCGTTCAGCACCGGATGCAATTCATCCAGCGGGACCGGCGGGCTGAGCAAATAGCCCTGAACGAAATCACAGCCGTAGAGCTTGAGGAAATCGTATTGCTCAACGGTTTCGACGCCTTCGGTGACTACTTGCAAGTGCAGTGTGTGGGCCATGACGATAATGGCCTGGACTATCTCCATGTCCTGGGTCGACCGGGGAATGTCCTGGATGAATGAACGGTCGATTTTCAAGGTGTCCAGCGGTAACCGCTTGAGGTAGGCCAGGGACGAGTAGCCGGTGCCGAAATCGTCGATCGATAGTGAGACGCCGAGTGCACGAATCTGCCGCAGCAATACCAGCGTATTGGCGATGTTGCCCATCAGGGCGTTTTCGGTAACCTCCAGTTCCAGCCGTTGCGGGGCGACACCATTGGATCGCAGGGCGCTTTCTATCTCGTCGACGAGTTCTTCGCGTGCCAGGTTGAGGGCCGAACAATTCACTGCGATTTTCAACTCCGAACAGCCCTGGCGGGATAGCGTGCTCAGGTCCTCGCAGGCTTTGCGCAGCACCCAATTGTCCAATTCGGCGATCAGCCCGTTGGCTTCGGCAATACCGATAAACCGATCAGGCGCCAACAAGCCATGGGTGGGATGTTGCCAGCGCACCAAGGCTTCAAGCTTGCTGACCTTGCCGCTTTTCAAGTCAAGAATCGGCTGGTAATAGAGCATCAGCCCGCTTTCCTCGCGCAATGCATTGCGCAACTCTTCTTCCAGTTGCAGTTCGAGGGTGGCCTTGGTTTTCAGATTGGGACTGAAAAAATGCAACCCGTTACGACCACTGCCTTTGGATTGATAGAGCGCCAGGTCAGCATTCTTCAGCAGTTCCTCGCAGGTCTTGCCATCGTCGGGAAACACGCTGATGCCAATGCTGGTGGTCATGACCATGCGCCGCCCGGACAGCTCGATCGGCTCCTTCATTTTTTGCATGATCCGTTGCGCCATGTGCCGTGCTTCATCACGATGGTGGAGGTTGATCAGGATGCAAAACTCGTCACCACCAAAGCGCGCAACCACATCCTCATGGCTGCGGGTCGCGCCCTTGATGTGGCTGGCGAGTACTTTTAACAACTCGTCGCCAGCGTCATGACCAAGACTATCGTTGATGCGCTTGAAGTGATCGATATCCAGAAACAACACCGCCAGCATGCCGCCGTGGGTAGTTTTATCGATGAGCTTCTCGGCGAAGATCTGATTGAAGCCGCGGCGATTGGTCAAGTTGGTCAAGGCATCGTAATGGGCCACATGTTGAAGCGACATGCGGGCCTGATCCAGTTGGCTGAGCAGCGCGTTGACCCGGCGCAGATCGTGCTCCTTGTTCTGCAGTTTCTTGTCCGCCAGTGCGGCGCTGATGCTGCTGCCGATAATCAACAAGGTGATGACGGCGATGGTCAGACCCAATTGCATGTGGTTGTTGTCGGCGGGGAGTTGCTCAAGGTTGCCGGCGGGCAGTACCAGGATCATTGACCACATGCCGGTGAAGTGCATGCTGACGATACCGGCCCCGAGCACCAGGCTGGCGCTGTATTTGAGCAGTTGGTGAATAAAGCCACTGCCGTCACGCAAATGACGAGACAGCAACAAGGCGGCGAGGCTGGCACCAATGGCGATCACGATGGACAAGACAAACAGCATGGGCTGGTAGTAGGCAGTGGCATTCGAGCGCATGGCGGCCATGCCTGTGTAATGCATGGCGGCAATTCCCAGGCCCATCCATACCGAGGCTTGCAGGTACTGCAATAGATTGAGGTGGGCGTGACTGAGGGTGTACATCGCCAGCAATGACGCGACCAAGGCAATCAGCAATGAGAAGAGGGTAATCGGCAGCTCATAGTGGATTTCAATCGGCGCCTGGAATGACAGCATGCTGATGAAATGCATGGCCCAGATACCGCCAGCCAGACAACAAGCTCCGACCCAGCACCAGATTCGTTTGGAAGCGAATTTTTCCACATGGCCGACACGCTCGGTCATATCCAGAACTGCAAAGCCGGCCACGCACGCAACCACATAAGCCAACAGCACCAGAAAGGGGTTATGACTGCAATCAAGTACAACTTGCCCGCTCTCTGGAAGCTCGGTAACAAAACGCAAACCAAGCCAATCCATAGCATGCTCCATCTCTGATTCAGTCAGCGCCCAGCGCCATAAGTGCTGATGAGTCGTTGGAGTATAGATGCCGTGTATGGACCGCAAGGGGTGATGGCACATTAATCTCAAGCATTTTGCAATGAGTTCGGGAATGCTTAGAACCGAAAGTAAATCAGCCCCCGCACCCGTCTCCATGAGGGGGTATCAGCTTTACGAATAATTACAGACAGGTCTGGCGGGTCTGACTAGATTGCTGATTCCGGGTGGCAGCCACGCCCCAATAACAATAAAAGAGACAGACCTATGCAGAACTCGAACCAAGCGGCGAATGCCTGGCGCATTCTGTTCCTGCTGTTTCTGGCCAATCTGTTCAACTTTTTCGATCGCACCATACCGGCCATCATCATCGAGCCGATCAGAATGGAATGGCACCTGAGTGACTTCCAGATCGGCTTGATCGGCACTGCCTTTACCATCGTTTACGCGATCGCCGGGCTGCCTCTGGGGCGGATGGCCGACACTGGTTCTCGCCGCAAGTTGATGGGCTGGGGGCTGGCGGCGTGGAGTGGGCTGACCGCGGTCAATGGCCTGGTGGGCAGTTTCTGGGGCTTCCTGCTGGTACGCATGGGGGTGGGTATTGGTGAGGCCAGCTACGCGCCGGCCGCCAACTCGCTGATCGGCGACCTGTTTCCGGCCCATCGCCGGGCTCGGGCCATGGGCATCTTCATGCTTGGCTTGCCGCTGGGACTGCTGCTGGCGTTTTTCACCATCGGCGCTATGGTCCAGGCGTTCGACAGTTGGCGCGCACCGTTTTTTATCGCTGCGGTGCCGGGATTGCTGTTGGCAGTGTTCATGTTCTTCATCAAGGAACCGAAGCGTGGCGCGGCAGAAGCCGTCCAGGTCTCCCAGGAACCGGTCGATCGACCAATCCGCCGGGTGCTGGCGATCCCGACCTTTCTGTGGCTGGTGTTGGCGGGGCTGACTTTCAACTTCGCCACTTATGCCTGCAACTCCTTTTTGGTGCCGATGCTGCAGCGTTATTTCCTGATGCCCTTGCAGGAAGCGGCAGTGGCGACCGGGGTGATCGTCGGCGTGACCGGACTGATCGGCCTGACCCTTGGCGGCTGGGTGGCCGACAAGATTCACCAGCGAGTGGCTAACGGTCGACTGCTGTTCGCTGCCGGCAGCCTGATCATCTCGACCCTGGCCACCGCTTGGGCGCTGCACGCCGGACGGATCGAGATCGGGGTGTTTGTCGCGGTGTTCAGCCTGGGCTGGCTGTTTGCCTATAACTTCTATACCTGCGTCTATACCGCGATTCAGGACGTGGTCGAGCCACGTTTGCGGGCCACTGCCATGGCGTTGTTCTTTGCCGGGCTGTATCTGTTGGGTGGTGGGATGGGGCCGATTGTGGTGGGTGCTCTGTCCGATCACTTCGCCCATGCCGCGATGCTCTCGGCCGGTGCCGAGCAGATGACCGAGGCGTTCAAGGCCGTTGGCCTGCATGACGCGATGTACCTGATCCCGGTGGCGTTGTTCCTGACCATGCTGTTTCTGTTCCAGGCTTCGCGTTGTTTCGTTCGGGATGCGCAGCGGATGAAGGAAGGGTTGGTTGCCGTTGAGCCGCAGATTCCGGTGGTGACTGCTTAAGATCAAAAGATCGCAGCCTACGGCAGCTCCTACAGTGATCCTGCACACCCGCGAAGTTGCGGGTGGACACAAATTCTGTAGGAGCTGCCGCAGGCTGCGATCTTGGCGATCTTCCTCACACTGATGGTTTTCAGTGGTAACAAAAAAAGGCCCGCATCGCGCGGGCCTTTTTTTGTCGGGGGAGGGAGCTGCTAATCAGCCCGCTACCAACACCCGTATCGCTTCCAGACGCAAAGCCGCTTTGTCGAGCATGGCCAGGCCTTGCTCGCGTTGCTGGCGCAGGGCGATCAGCTCGCTGTCGCGCACGGTCGGGTTGACCGCTTGCAAGGCAGTCAGGCGCGCCAGTTCTTCGTCGGTATCGGCAGCCAGGCGACGTTGCGCTTCGGCCACCCGTTCGGCATGACGTGGTGCGATTTTCGCTTCGCCGGCGTTGATCTTAGGCGTCAGCTGATCGCGCTGAGCCTGGATGAACTTGTTGGCGCTGGCCCGTGGCACGCTTTCGAGCTGGTCGTTCAAGGTCTCGAAGGACACGCGGGTCGACAAGTCGTTGCCATTGGCATCGAGCAGGCAGCGCAGCGCGGCCGGAGGCAGGTAACGACCCAGCTGCAGCGAGCGTGGGGCAACCACTTCGCTGACGTAGAGCAGTTCCAGCAACACGGTACCGGGTTTGAGCGCCTTGTTTTTGATCAGCGCGACGGCGGTGTTGCCCATCGAACCGGACAGCACCAGGTCCATGCCGCCTTGCACCATCGGGTGTTCCCAGGTGATGAACTGCATGTCTTCGCGAGACAGCGCCTGGGTGCGGTCGTAGGTGATGGTCACGCCTTCGTCGTCGCCCAGCGGGAAGCTGGCGTCGAGCATTTTTTCGCTCGGCTTGAGGATCAGGGCGTTTTCCGAATGGTCTTCACTGTCGATGCCAAAGGCGTCGAACAGGGTTTCCATGTAGATCGGCAGGGCGAACTGATCGTCCTGTTCGTGGATCGCCTCGACCAGCGCATCACCTTCGCCGGCGCCGCCGGAATTGAGCTCCAGCAAGCGGTCACGACCGCTGTGCAGCTCGCTTTCCAGTTGCTCGCGGGCGCTGCGGGCTTCGTCGATCAGGCTCTGCCATTCATCGTCATCGGCGCTTTCCAGCAGCGGCAACAGGCGCGGACCGAATTGATGCTGCAGGGCGTTGCCGGTGGGGCAGGTGTTGAGGAAGGCATTCAGCGCTTCGTGGTACCACTGGAACAAGCGTTGTTGCGGGCTGGTTTCCAGGTACGGCACGTGCAGTTCGATGGTGTGTTTCTGGCCGATCCGGTCCAGACGTCCGATCCGCTGTTCCAGCAGATCCGGATGCGCCGGCAGATCGAACAGCACCAAGTGGTGCGAGAACTGGAAGTTGCGGCCTTCACTGCCGATTTCCGAGCAGATCAGCACCTGGGCGCCAAACTCTTCATCCGCGAAGTAGGCGGCAGCGCGGTCACGCTCGAGGATGTTCATGCCTTCATGGAAGACCGTGGCCGGGATGCCCGAGCGCACGCGCAAGGCGTCCTCGAGGTCCATCGCGGTTTCGGCGTGGGCGCAGATCACCAGCACTTTGGTGCGCTTGAGCATCTTCAGCGTGTCGATCAGCCACTCGACCCGCGGGTCGAAGCGCCACCAGCGCTCTTCTTCATTGACGTCCGGCTGGGACTGGAAGCTGACTTCCGGGTACAACTCGGCGTGATCACCCAGCGGCAACTCGAGGTATTCGTCCGGGCACGGCAGGGGGTACGGATGCAGCTTGCGCTCCGGGAAGCCTTGCACGGCGGCGCGAGTGTTACGGAACAGCACGCGGCCGGTGCCGTGGCGGTCCAGCAGTTCACGGACCAGGCGCCCACTGGCTTCGATGTCGCCATCGTTGACGGCGGTGAGCAGGGCTTCGCCTTCGTCGCCGAGGAAGCCTTGAATGGTTTTATGCGCTGCCGGGGACAAACGGCCCTGGTCCAGCAGCTCCTGAACGGCTTCGGCCACCGGGCGATAGTTTTCGCTTTCGGCGCGGAACGCGTGCAGGTCATGGAAACGATTCGGATCGAGCAGGCGCAGACGCGCGAAGTGGCTGTCCTGGCCCAATTGTTCCGGGGTCGCGGTCAGCAGCAGCACGCCAGGAATCACTTCCGCAAGCTGCTCGACCAGCGCATATTCCGCGCTGACCTGATCTTCATGCCAGACCAGGTGGTGCGCTTCGTCGACCACCATCAGGTCCCAGCCGGCCGCGAACAGCGCGTCCTGGGCCTTCTCGTCGTCTACCAGCCATTCCAGAGCAACCAGTGCGAGCTGGGTGTCTTCGAACGGGTTGGCGGCATCGCTTTCGATGAAGCGTTCTTCATCGAACAAGGCAACCTGCAGGTTGAAGCGCCGGCGCATTTCCACCAGCCACTGGTGCTGAAGGTTTTCCGGGACCAGGATCAGCACCCGATTGGCGCGACCGGAGAGCAGTTGGCGATGGATCACCAGGCCTGCTTCGATGGTCTTGCCCAGACCCACTTCGTCGGCCAGCAGAACTCGTGGCGCAATCCGGTCGGCCACTTCGCGGGCGATGTGCAGCTGGTGGGCGATCGGTTGCGCACGCACGCCACCCAGGCCCCAGAGTGAGGATTGCAATTGGCGGCTGGTGTGTTCGAGGGTGTGGTAACGCAGCGAAAACCACGCCAGCGGGTCGATCTGCCCGGCGAACAGACGGTCGCTGGCCAGGCGGAACTGAATGAAATTCGACAGCTGGGTTTCCGGCAGGGTCACCACGTCGTTCTGCCCGTTGAGCCCGTGGTAGACCAGCAGGCCGTCAACATCGTCGACCTCGCGCACGGTCAGTTTCCAGCCTTCGAAGTGAGTGATCGAGTCACCCGGCGAGAACCGCACACGAGTGAGGGGCGCATTCCGTAGCGCATACTGACGAGTGTCGCCAGTGGCCGGATAGAGCACGGTCAGCAAGCGACCGTCCTGTGCCAGAACGGTGCCTAAACCTAGCTCGGCTTCGCTGTCACTAATCCAGCGTTGCCCCGGTTGATACTGCTGCGCCATGCTGCCTGACTCCCGCCTTGAAAAAGCCGACTATATTAACGGATCGAGGCCTCCAGACCAAAGGGTTACGGTGATGAGCGGGTCACAAGTTTGCGCCCGATGGCTCAAGTCGCCACCCTGGCAGCCGACAGCCTGCTGACAGGAGACTAATAATTATGCTGCCACCGATACTTCCCTTGAGTGTCGTGCCAATCACTTCTCAGCAGGATCCGGTCCGCTCCACTCCGGATATTCCGCCTGTAGTGCCGGTGCAACCGAGCTCCAATGAAAGCACCATCGATCTGCAAAAACGCGATGCCGAACATTCGGCGTTGATATTACGTGAAGAGCAGCAACGTCAGCAGCAACGCAATAAACGTCGGCGCGAAGCCGATGAAGATCCGCAGTCGCATCTGGCCGTGCCCGGTGACGAGCTCAACGCAGACAACACCGTGCCCGTGGTGCCGCTGATGGACGATCAGCCGCGTCAGGGATTGTGGGTGGATGTCGAGGTTTAGCGTCGTGCAAGGTGTAAAAGTTTGCTGCCGACTCCGCTGGCGACTGGTCAGCACCGGCATCACACCGCATTATGGGCAGACTCCGGGGTGCAGTGCGGTTGCCCTGCTGCGCCTGAATTCGACCGACAGCCAGACGATGCAATCAACGCCATGAGCCAAGACGACAAGCTGATAGACCTGAACTCCGAGCGTGCCAAGCGCGTGCATGACCTCAATGAAAAACGCCTGAACGAAGTCCGCCAGGCTTTCGAACAGGCCATGCCGTTGGGAAAAGCCAGGAAAAAGCCGAAAAACAAACCGAAAAAGCGTTGAATCCCCCTGCGTCCGTTGACGCAGGTCAGTTATTTCCCTTCTTTACATCTTCTTTCGGGCGCTATTGATCCCGGTCAATTTTTATTGAAGCCTGATTGGTTAACTTAGCCCTATCGCAACAGGGCAAGAGCAGGAGGCCAGTCATGTTTTTCGACAACGTAGTGATCGCCGGAGTGGTTACAGTCGGCCTTATGGTGGTGTTTTTCGCAGGGTTTGGATTCTTTATCTGGAACGATGCACATAAGAGCAAAAAGCCTTAAGTCTTTCCGGTACACGAGCACGCAAGGCATTTTGGGCGACTTCGGTCGCCTTTTTTTTTGAGTGCGAGAAAGTGCCGGAGCTGCCGCAGGCTGCGATCTTTTCAGGGCTGATTACATTCCGGCGGGCATAAAAAAAGGTGCGATCCAGACGGATTGCACCTTTTTTGCAACAAGCTGAAGATCAGCTACCGAGGACTTTCGATGCCAGCCAGAACAAACCGGCCGACAGGCCTACCGTTGCTGGCAGGGTCAGGATCCAGGCCAGCAGGATGGTCCTCACGGTGCCGCCTTGCAGACCGCTTTTGTTTGCCACCATGGTCCCGGCGACACCCGAGGACAGCACGTGGGTGGTGGATACCGGCAGGCTGAAGATGTTGGCCATGCCGATGGCGCAAGCGGTGGTGATCTGGGCCGACATGCCCTGAGCGTAGGTCATGCCTTGTTTGCCGATCTTCTCACCGATGGTCAGCACCACGCGCTTCCAGCCGACCATGGTGCCGAGGCCGAGGGCCAGGGCTACTGCAAGAATTACCCAGAACGGCGCATATTCGGTCGTTGCGGTCAGGTCTTTGCGCAGCTTGTTCAAGTCAGCCTTTTCACGGGCATCCAGGGCCGGCAGCTTGCCGACTTTCTTCGCCGTGTCATCCAGGCAGAGCAAGTAGCGACGCACTTCAATACGGCTTTCCGACGGCAGCGAGTGATAGTCCGCTACACCTTTGAGCGTGCCGAGGAGCGCGGAAATGGTCGGTTCGGTCTGTTGCGGATTGCAACGGAATTTCTCCGGCAGATCGCCTTTGACGCTTTTGCCCAAGGCCAGGAATTCACCGAGCGAGGCATTGTTGCGCTGATAAAACTGGCTCAGGTGCAAGGTCGCATCGCGGGTTCGTTCGATCTGGTAGGTGGTGCTGGTCAGGTCGAGCACGAACTGCGAAGGGACGATACCGATCAATACCAGCATGATCAGACCGATGCCTTTCTGGCCATCGTTGGAGCCGTGGACAAAGCTCACCGCCATCGCGGAGATCACCAGGACCAAGCGATTCCAGAACGGTGGATGTTTCTTGTCGTCGAGCTTGCGGCGCTCGTCCGGGGTCTTGTGCATCTTGGACAGCGGACGCCACCATTTAAGGCCAACGAGCACCAGGCCCGCGACCAGGAAGCCGGCCATCGGCGAGAACACCAGAGAGGCACCGATATCAATGGCTTTCTGCCAGTTGACACCATCGGCCAGCGGAATGTCGTTGATCAACGCATTCGCCAGGCCCACACCAAGGATCGAACCGATCAAGGTGTGCGAACTGGAGGCCGGGATACCGAAGTACCAGGTGCCCAGGTTCCAGGTGATGGCGGCGGCGAGCAACGAGAACACCATCGCCAGCCCGTGGCCAGTGTTCACATTGATCAACAGCTCTACCGGCAGCAGGTGGACGATTGCATAGGCCACGCCGACCCCGCCCAGCAATACACCGAGGAAGTTGAACACACCGGAAAAGAACACGGCCAGGTGGGGGGGCATGGCTTTGGTGTAGATAACAGTGGCCACCGCGTTTGCAGTGTCATGAAAGCCGTTGATGAACTCGAAGGCGAGGACAAAGGCCAGGGCGAGCAAGAGGCTCACAAGCACCCAAGCATCCAGTCCGCTGAATAAATCGATCATGAAGAAATTCTGACCCGGTCGTAAGGGGGCGCGATTATGCCAGAAAACCGTAGTAATCGATGCACTACGTGTTCATCGGTAACATTCTTCAATGAATTAGTTTGTAACAGCCCCCCAGGCCTCGGGTTTTTTCCTGGTCCGGCAAGCTATTGATTTTGCTGATTATGACCGAAATGCCAGGGTTTTTTGGGGAATAGGCGAAGCGCTGAAATAGTCGTAGGAAATTTCAGTGGGTGAGGCCGGCGATGAGCCATTTGCCTCTTCCTGTTGGGGCGAGGCGGCAGCCGCCCGCTTGTAGCGAGCGGAACAGGGTCGATGATCCAGCCAGCTGTTAACTGACAGGCATGGTCAGCCCTGAAGGATTCAAACCGGAGCGATCATGGCTCTTCGGCTTTGAGTTCCTTTTCCATTTTCTGCAGTTCTTGAGTAAAGGCCTGATCAAGAATGCTGGCGCGCTTGCGCCAAGGTTTGCGTTCCGGTTCGGGCTGAGCGGCGTAGGTGGTGATTTCCCCGCCGTAAACATCCTTGTAGCGTTGTTCCTGGCGCTCAAGTTCCGCGCGCAGTTCGTCTTTCGTCACATTATTACCTAACTGAGTTGAGATGAATCCTGGTGATACGCCTTGCAGCATCGTTGTTTATCAAGGGAGTGTCCCAGACCAGGTTATACAAGCCCTTGGCTTTTGACAGCAATTCGATAAACAGCATCCTTGTGGCAAGCGGTCACGGCACCAGAGAAGAACAACTGCCGTGCAACAGTTCTTGTGCAAGCGTTTTGGCTGGGCATTTGAATGGGCGCCAGGCGCTTGCTGCAGGAAGTGCCACTGGAACTGGCGCTACCTGGGTAATTGGATCCGAGGGTGTAAAGAAACCGCGGTCATCACATGATGCATTATAGCGGTCGGTTTGAATAACACTATCACCAAGAAGTTAAAACTCGTCAACTTTGTGCGAGGTTTTGTTACGGACAATTTTCCATTGTAAGTACGTTTTTCCCCTCTGGACAGTTGTGCTCTGTGTTTGCTGCGAGATTAATGCGCGCAAAGTTGTGAGGGGTAAGCACCCGACTCCGGGGGCTATGCCTGTTCATCCCGAAAAGTGTGAACTTTTGTATATTTGCGACGTCGCGCATGAGTCACGGGAGAAGAAATCCGACCCGTGCGAGCGAAAGGCGCTAATTGCGATTATCGATTAATGGTTCGATAATCGCCCAACCTCGACTGCCCGTAGCTTGCGTATCTGCTGCGCAGCAGCCTGTAATAGATGTCGATCTGTGGGCAAAGGACCTGAAATGAACGATCAACTGCGCAATTCATTCGCTTCAGTGGCTCCGCCGATCGTCGCCTCGCCGGCCAAGCGGATCCAGGCGCTGACCGGTGACCCGGATTTCATGACCTCCCTGGCGCGCGGTCTGGCGGTGGTGCAGGCCTTTCAGGAGCGCAAGCGCCATCTGACCATCGCGCAGATTAGCCACCGCACGGAAATTCCTCGGGCGGCGGTGCGTCGTTGCCTGCATACGCTGATCAAGCTGGGTTATGCGACCACCGATGGGCGTACCTATTCGTTGCTGCCCAAGGTGCTGACGCTGGGCCATGCCTATCTGTCCTCGACGCCGCTGGCAGTTTCGGCCCAGCCTTATCTGGATCGCATGAGCGAGCAACTTCACGAGGCTTGCAACATGGCGACGCTGGAGGGTGATGACATTCTATATATCGCCCGTTCCGCGACGACTCAGCGTCTTATCTCGGTCGATCTGTCAGTGGGCGGGCGTCTGCCAGCCTATTGCACCTCCATGGGACGGATCCTGCTGGCGGCACTGGATGATGCCTCGCTCCACGAATACCTCGACCACGCCGAGTTGCAAGCCAAGACCAGTCGCACCTTGCACACCCCCGAAACACTGCTCGAATGCCTGCAACAGGTTCGCCAGCAAGGTTGGTGCATTGTCGATCAGGAGCTCGAGCAAGGTCTGCGCTCGATCGCCGTTCCGGTGTACGACGCTTCCGGGCAAGTGCTGGCGGCGTTGAATGTCAGCACCCATGCCGGGCGTGTGAGCCGCAATGAGCTTGAGCAGCGTTTTCTGCCCAGTCTGCTGAGTGCCAGTCGCGATCTGAGTGCGCAGTTGTTTGCTTGATACCTAAGCTGTTCGGTAAACGCACAGATACGTGTTTGGCGAATTGACGCTGTTTCCCTTGCTTCATTAATGTCGCCGCAGAGCCATCCGGCGTAGTCGGTTACCTGCCAGCAGCCAGGCGGCGATTCAATAATAATGAAGAGGCCAACCCCGCCATGAGTACTGTTTCCTCCAGCTGTTGCCTGCACCGGTTCTGCCTGCGGGCCAAGGTTGCCTGACTCCGGTATTGCGCCCCCTTTGTGAACCCGCTGGCCAGTGCCGGCATCCGATCGCCTGCATATTTGGTGTGGAATAATAATAATGAGTCTGCCTCAGTCTGCTGTAGGGAACTGCCTCGACGTGCAGTCCTTTATCAATGCTCAACCGCTGTCCCGCTATCAGTGGCGGGTGGTGATCCTGTGTTTTCTGATTGTCTTCCTCGATGGCCTGGATACCGCGGCCATGGGCTTCATTGCGCCGGCGCTGTCGCAGGACTGGGGGATCGATCGCGCCAGCCTCGGTCCGGTGATGAGTGCGGCGTTGATCGGCATGGTCTTCGGCGCCTTGGGTTCCGGACCGCTGGCCGATCGTTTCGGTCGCAAAGTGGTGCTGGTGGGCGCGGTGCTGCTGTTCGGTGCGTTCAGCCTGGCATCGGCCTACAGCAGCAACGTTGACCAACTGCTGATGCTGCGCTTTTTGACCGGGCTGGGTCTGGGTGCCGGCATGCCGAACGCCACCACGCTGTTGTCCGAGTACACCCCGGAGCGGCACAAGTCGCTGCTGGTCACCAGCATGTTTTGTGGATTCAACCTGGGCATGGCGGGTGGCGGGTTCATTTCGGCGAAGCTGATTCCGGCGTTCGGCTGGCACAGCCTATTGCTGATCGGCGGGATCTTGCCGTTGATCCTGGCGCTGGTCTTGTTGTTCTGGCTGCCGGAATCGGCGCGGTATCTGGTGGTGCGCAATCGCGGTACCGACAAAGTGCGCAAGGCGTTGGCGCCGATCGAGCCGACGGTCGTCGGCCAAGCCGCCAGCTTCAGTGTGCCGGAACAGAAAACCGTGAAGGCCCGCAATGTGTTCGCGGTGATTTTCTCCGGTACCTACAGCGCCGGGACCTTGTTGTTGTGGCTGACCTATTTCATGGGGCTGGTCATCGTCTACCTGCTGACCAGCTGGCTGCCGACGCTGATGCGAGACAGCGGCGCGAGCATGGAACAGGCAGCGTTCATCGGCGCGTTGTTCCAGTTTGGCGGAGTGCTCAGCGCGGTGGCGGTGGGCTGGGCGATGGACCGGTTCAACCCGCACAAGGTGATCGGTATTTTCTACTTGTTGGCGGGGGGCTTTGCCTACGCGGTCGGGCAGAGTCTGGGCAACATCACCCTGTTGGCAACCCTGGTGCTGGTCGCTGGTATGTGCGTCAACGGTGCGCAATCGGCGATGCCGTCATTAGCGGCGCGCTTCTATCCGACCCAGGGTCGGGCGACCGGGGTTTCCTGGATGCTCGGGATCGGTCGGTTTGGCGCGATTCTCGGGGCGTGGATGGGCGCTACGCTGCTGGGGCTGGGCTGGAACTTCGAGCAAGTGCTGACCGCACTGGTGATTCCAGCAGCGCTGGCAACCACCGCGGTGCTAATCAAGGGCATGGTCAGTCATGCGGATGCGACCTGATCAGGTTTTGAAAAAGTCACTGTCGATTTGGCGAGCGGGCTTTTGTGGCGAGTGGGCTTGCCCACGCTCGAGCGCGAAGCGGTCGTCATTCGGTCACCGCGTTTTGCCTGACGAATCGCGGTCGCCGGAATTACGACTGCTTCGCAGCCGAGCGGGGGCAAGCCCCCTCGCCACAGGTACCGTGTATTGGCAGAGATTCCTGTGGGAGCGGCGATGCGGCGATCCGACTTGCCCGCGAAGCTTTTTGGTAGCCACGCAGAACCGATAGGCTGACAACAATCTGTTCGATAATCGAACAGTTAGTCGATTATCGGATTGTTTGACGATTTTTAGAGGCTTAATCTTCAGTCATCCGGCGCTGCTCATCGCGCCATCTCTTCCACGTCGGTTTACTGAATTCGGGAGTCCACTCCATGGCTGAAATCCTTTCGCTGCATGACGCGGTGAAGCAGTTCGTCAACGACGGCGATACCGTCGCGCTCGAAGGCTTCACTCACCTGATCCCGACAGCGGCGGGTCATGAAATCATTCGCCAGGGCAAGAAAGACCTGACCCTGGTGCGGATGACGCCTGACCTGGTCTACGACCAGCTGATCGGTGCCGGTTGTGCTCGCAAGTTGATTTTCTCCTGGGGCGGTAACCCGGGTGTGGGCTCGCTGCACCGTCTGCGTGACGCGGTCGAGAAACAATGGCCGCACGCGCTGGAGATCGAAGAACACAGTCACGCCGACCTGGCCAATGCCTACGTGGCGGGTGCCTCTGGCCTGCCGTTCGCGGTATTGCGCGCCTACGCCGGTTCCGACCTGCCGAAGGTCAATCCCTTGATCAAAAGCGTGACCTGCCCATTCACCGGTGAAGTACTGGCGGCGGTGCCTTCGGTGCGCCCGGATATCACCGTGATCCACGCCCAGAAAGCCGACCGCAAAGGCAATGTGTTGCTCTGGGGCATCCTCGGCGTGCAGAAGGAAGCGGCACTGGCGGCCAAACGCTGCATCGTCACCGTGGAAGAAATCGTCGATGACTTGAAGGCGCCGATGAACGCCTGCGTGTTGCCAACCTGGGCCCTGAGCGCTGTGTGCCACGTGCCGGGTGGTGCGCATCCGTCCTACGCTCACGGATACACCGAGCGTGACAACCGTTTCTACCAGGCTTGGGATGCGATTGCCCGCGACCGCGAAACCTTCACCGCCTGGATCAACGAATACATCCATGGCAGCGCTGATTTCAGTGAATTCCAGGCCAAGCTGGCCCGTGCTTCGGAGGCCAAATAATGACTTACTCCACCAATGAAATGATGACCGTCGCCGCCGCCCGCCGGTTGAAGAATGGTTCGGTATGCTTCGTCGGCATCGGTCTGCCTTCCAAGGCCGCCAACCTGGCGCGGCTGACCTCCTCGCCGGACGTGGTGCTGATCTACGAATCCGGCCCGATTGGCGCCAAGCCAACTGTACTGCCGCTGTCGATCGGTGATGGCGAACTGGCTGAAACCGCTGACACCGTCGTAGCGACCGGAGAGATTTTTCGCTATTGGCTGCAGGGCGGGCGCATCGACGTCGGCTTCCTCGGGGCCGCACAGGTCGACCGCTTCGGCAACATCAACACCACCGTAGTCGGCGACTATCACCAGCCGAAAGTCCGCCTGCCCGGTGCCGGTGGCGCGCCGGAGATCGCCGGTTCGGCGAAAAGTGTGCTGATCATCCTCAAACAGTCGGCGCGCTCGTTTGTCGACAAGCTCGATTTCATTACCTCGGTCGGTCATGGCGAAGGCGGCGATTCGCGTCAACGTCTCGGCTTGCCAGGCGCCGGACCGGTGGGGATCATCACCGACCTGTGCATTATGGAACCGGAAGCCGGCAGCCACGAATTCGTGGTCACCGCGCTGCACCCGGGTGTGACCCGCGAGCAGGTGATTGCCGCCACCGGTTGGGCCGTGCGCTTCGCCGATCAGGTCGAGCACACCGCCGAACCGACTGAAGTCGAGCTCACCGCTTTGCGTGATCTCGAAGCACGCACCGCGGCGGCCCATGGCCAAGCACCGGGAGAAGCCTGATGCGCGAAGTCTTTATCTGTGACGCGATCCGCACCCCCATCGGCCGTTTCGGTGGCGGCCTGGCGGCTGTCCGTGCCGACGACCTGGCCGCTGTGCCGATCAAGGCGCTGATGGAGCGCAACCCTTCAGTGGACTGGAACGCGGTGGACGAGGTGTTTCTCGGCTGCGCCAACCAGGCCGGCGAAGACAACCGCAATGTCGCGCGCATGGCGCTGCTGTTGGCCGGTCTTCCAGAAAGCATTCCCGGCGTGACCCTCAACCGTCTCTGCGCTTCGGGCATGGACGCCATCGGTACCGCGTTCCGGGCGATTGCCAGCGGTGAGATGGAGCTGGCGATAGCCGGCGGCGTCGAGTCGATGTCTCGCGCACCCTTTGTCATGGGCAAGGCTGACGCGGCGTTCTCGCGCAACATGAAGCTGGAAGACACCACCATCGGCTGGCGCTTTATCAACCCGCTGATGAAGGCCCAATACGGCGTCGATGCGATGCCGCAGACCGCCGACAACGTCGCTGATGATTACCGGATTTCCCGCGCCGATCAGGACGCTTTCGCCTTGCGCAGTCAGCAACGGACTGCGGCCGCGCAAGCCGCCGGGTTCTTTGCTGAAGAAATCGTCCCGGTGCGCATTGCCCACAAGAAGGGCGAGAGCGTGGTCGAGCAGGACGAGCACCCGCGCGCTGAAACCTCGCTGGAAACCCTGAGCAAACTCAAGCCAGTGAACGGCCCGGACAAAACCGTCACCGCCGGCAACGCCTCGGGCGTCAATGATGGTGCTGCGGCGTTGATCCTGGCCTCGGCCGAAGCCGTGAAGAAACATGGCCTGACCGCCCGCGCCAGGGTGTTGGGCATGGCCAGTGCCGGTGTTGCGCCACGGGTGATGGGCATAGGCCCGGTGCCGGCGGTACGTAAATTGACCGAGCGCCTGGGGCTGGCTGTCAGCGATTTCGACGTGATCGAACTTAACGAAGCGTTCGCCAGCCAGGGCCTGGCGGTGCTGCGTGAACTGGGTCTGGCCGATGACGCCGCGCAGGTCAACCCGAACGGCGGCGCCATTGCCCTGGGTCACCCGTTGGGCATGAGCGGGGCACGACTGGTGCTGACCGCGTTGCACCATCTGGAAACGACTGGCGGCAAAAAAGGCCTGGCGACCATGTGTGTCGGCGTCGGCCAGGGCCTGGCTTTGGCGATCGAACGCGTTTGACGCGTTCGCTAACAAGAAAGAGGAGTGCTCCATGACTGACAAGCCTGGTTACCGTCGCCCGCAAGCGGGCACCCAGCCGGAGTATCTGCACCCGGCCTACAAATCCACCAACAGCCGCTCGCCGTCAAAGCCCTTGGTGTTTTTGCCCCATTCGTTGTCGGAAATCACCGGCCCGACCATCGGCGCCGAGTACCTGCAAGACCTGGATAACGACCTGACCGCCCAGCATAAGGGTGAGCCACTCGGTGAGCGAATCATCATTCACGGTCGCGTGCTGGATGAAGACGGTCTGCCGGTGCCGGGGATTCTGGTAGAGATCTGGCAGGCTAACGCTGCCGGTCGCTACAACCATGACCGCGACCTGCACGATGCGCCACTGGACCCGAACTTCACCGGTACCGGCCGCACCGTTACCGACGCGGATGGCTGGTACCAGTTCCAGACCATCAAGCCCGGTGCCTACCCGTGGGGCAACCACCACAACGCCTGGCGCCCGGCGCATATTCATTTTTCGCTGTTCGGCCCAAGCATCCTCACGCGCCTGGTAACCCAGATGTATTTCCCCGGCGATCCGTTGCTGGCCTACGACCCGATCTACAACTGCGTACCCGATACCAGCGCCAAAGAGCGTTTGATCGCCAGTTTCGATCTGGAAAAAACCATCCCTTCCTATGCCCTCGGTTATCGCTGGGACATCGTATTGCGCGGCCGTGAAGCCACGCCGATGGAGAAATAAGATGACGCTCACAGCGACCACTTCACACACCGTCGGCCCGTACTACCACATCGGCCTGACCTGGCTGAACCGTGAAAACCTGACCACTCCCGAGACCCTCGGCGAGCGTGCGGCGATTACCGGGCAGGTCGTCGATGGCAACGGCGACTTCGTCAACGATGCAATGCTGGAAGTCTGGCAAGCCAATGCTGCCGGCAAGTACCGGCATGCCGAAGACGATCAGGACAAACCCCTGGACCCGAACTTCGAAGGCTTTGGCCGGGTGCCAGTGGACGCCGAAGGACGCTTCCGTTTCACCACCATCAAGCCAGGCACTGTGCCGGGCCTCAATGGCACGACCCAGGCCCCGCATCTGGTGGTGCTGGTGTTCGCTCGCGGGCTGGTCAAACACCTGCTGACGCGCATCTACTTCGACGGCGAACCGGCCAACATCGCCGACCCGCTGCTCGAATGCGTACCGGCAGAACGCCGCGACACACTGCTGGCCAAGGCGGATGCCTCAGGCACTTATCAGTGGAATGTGATCCTGCAGGGCACGGATGCCGAGACGGTGTTTTTCGATTACTGAGTGCACTGTGCTTTCTGTGATGTGGGGATAGTGGAGAGGGGGCTTTTTGTGGGGAGGGGGCTTGCCCCCGCTGGCTTTCTACACCTTTACTACCTACATGCAGAAGTACCTGGTGAACACCGCCGGGATGCACGCCAAGACCGCCAGCTACATCATGACCGGCGCACTCTTCCTTTATATGTGCATGCAGCCGCTGTTCGGCATGCTCGCCGACAAGATTGGCCGACGTAACTCGATGCTCTGGTTCGGTGCGCTGGGCACCTTGTTCACCGTGCCGATTCTGCTGACCCTGAAAACCGTGACCAACCCGTTCATGGCCTTTGTGCTGATCACCCTGGCGCTGGCGATTGTCAGTTTCTACACCTCCATCAGCGGTCTGGTGAAAGCCGAAATGTTCCCGGCACAGGTTCGGGCATTGGGGGTAGGCTTGGCTTATGCGGTGGCGAACGCAGTATTCGGAGGTTCGGCGGAATACGTGGCCCTGGGCTTGAAAACCATGGGCATGGAGAACAGTTTCTACTGGTACGTCACGGCGATGATGGCGGTGGCCTTCCTGTTCAGCTTGCGTCTGCCAAAACAGGCGGCTTATCTGCACCACGATCTTTGATCTGTCCGCGTGCGCCCGTTGCGGGTGCACGCCTCCAAGGGATTGTTTATGAGCGAACGACCGAGCAATCAATTGTTCGATGCCTACTTCACTGCCCGCGATATGCGTGAAGTGTTTTGCGATCAGGGCCGGGTACAGGCGATGCTCGATTTCGAAGCGGCGCTGGCCCGGGCGCAGGCGCGGGTCGGATTGATTCCGCAGACAGCGGTCATGCCTATCGAAGCGGCGTGCCGGGCAGAACACTACGACTTCTTCGCGCTCGGCGAGGCGATTGCCACGGCGGGCAATTCGGCGATCCCGCTGGTCAAGGCGCTGGGCAAACAGATCGCCAGCCAAGACGTCGAAGCCGAGCGTTATGTGCATCTGGGGGCCACCAGCCAGGACGTGATGGACACCGGTCTGGTGCTGCAACTGCGCAGCGCCTTGCTGTTGATCGAGGCTCAACTGGCGCGACTCGGCGAGAGCCTGGCAACCCAGGCGCAACGCTATGTGGCGACGCCATTGGCCGGACGCACCTGGCTGCAACACGCGACACCCGTGACCCTGGGCATGAAAATCGCCGGCTGGCTGGGGGCCGTGACCCGCAGCCGCCAACGCCTGCAGGAACTCAAACCGCGTCTGCTGGTGCTGCAATTCGGCGGCGCTTCCGGGACCCTCGCGGCGCTCGGTGAGCAAGCAATGCCGATTGCCGAAGCGCTGGCGCAGGAACTGCAACTGGCGCTGCCGGAACAGCCCTGGCACACCCAGCGCGATCGACTGGTGGAGTTCGGCGCGGTGCTGGGGCTGATCGCCGGCAGCCTGGGCAAGCTCGGTCGCGACATCAGCCTGCTGATGCAGACCGAGGCCGCGGAGGTGTTCGAACCTGCGGCGCCGGGCAAGGGTGGTTCATCGACCATGCCGCACAAACGCAATCCGGTGGGTGCAGCAGTGCTGATCGGCGCCGCGACCCGGGTCCCGGGCCTGCTGGCGACGCTGTTCAGCGCCATGCCCCAGGAACACGAACGCAGCCTCGGCCTGTGGCATGCCGAATGGGAAACCCTGCCGGAAATTTGCTGCCTGGTGTCCGGTGCCTTGCAGCAAGCCCTGCTGGTGACTGAAGGGCTGGAGGTCGATGCCGAGCGCATGGCGAAGAACCTCGAGCTGACTCAGGGGCTGGTGCTGGCCGAAGCGGTGAGCATTGTCCTCGCCCAACGGGTGGGCCGCGATACGGCTCATCACCTGCTCGAACACTGCTGCAAGCGCGCGGTCGCCGAGCAGCGCCACTTGCGTGCGGTCCTCGGCGATGAGCCGCAAGTGACCGCTCAACTATCGGCCGATGAACTCGATCATCTGCTGGACCCTGCCCACTACCTCGGTCAGGCCCATACCTGGGTCGAGCGAGCCGTGGCTGAACATTTTGCCTTGAGCGCATGAAGGAGACTGCTGTGGGATTCGTACAACTCGCCGATGGCGAACTGAACTATCAACTCGACGGCCCGGAAGATGCGCCGGTGCTGGTGCTGTCCAACTCGCTGGGTACCGATCTGCACATGTGGGACCTGCAGATTCCGGCCTTTGCCGAGCATTTCCGGGTGCTGCGTTTCGACACCCGCGGCCATGGTCGTTCGCTGGTGACGCCAGGGCCGTACAGCATCGAGCAATTGGGCCAGGACGTGCTGGCGCTGCTGGATGCCTTGCATATCGAACGGGCACATTTCTGTGGCTTATCCATGGGCGGGCTGATCGGCCAGTGGCTGGGGATCAATGCTGGCGAGCGTCTGCGCAAGCTGGTGGTGTGCAACACCGCGGCGAAAATCGGTGATCCTTCGGTGTGGAATCCACGGATCGAAACCGTGTTGCGTGATGGTCCGGCAGCTATGGTTGCACTGCGCGATGCGTCGATTGCCCGCTGGTTCACCGCGGACTTTGCCGAAGCCAATCCGCAGCAGGCCAAGCAGATCACCGACATGCTCGCCGCCACCTCACCGCAAGGCTATGCCGCCAATTGCGCGGCGGTGCGCGATGCCGATTTCCGCGAGCAACTGTCGTCGATCAAGGTCCCGACGCTGGTGATTTGCGGCACTGAAGATGCGGTCACCCCAGCAGCGGGCGGGCACTTTATTCAAGAACAGGTGCCGGGCGCCGAATACGCCGAGTTCTATGCCGCGCACCTGTCCAACGTCCAGGCCGGCGCTGCGTTCAGTGACCGGGTGCTGGAATTCCTGTTAGCTGAGCTTTCTATTAGTGAAGACGGCGTCTAAGGAGCTGTCCATGGACGAGAAACAACGTTATGACGAAGGCCTGCAGGTGCGCCGCGCGGTCCTCGGCGATGCCCATGTCGACCGCAGCCTCAATGCCCTGACCGAGTTCAACTCGGAGTTCCAGGAAATGATCACCCGCCATGCATGGGGCGATATCTGGACCCGCCCGGGCCTGCCTCGGCACACCCGCAGCCTGATCACCATTGCCATGCTGATCGGCATGAACCGCAATGAAGAGCTCAAACTGCATCTGCGCGCGGCCGCCAGCAATGGCGTAACCCGCGCCGAGATCAAGGAAGTGCTGATGCAGAGCGCGATCTACTGCGGCATTCCAGCGGCCAACGCGACCTTCCACCTGGCGGAGTCGGTGTGGGATGAGTTGGGGGTTGAGTCGAGGGAATAATCCGGGGCGGCAATCTCGGGGTGTTCCCAAAAGATCGCAGCCTGCGGCAGCTCCTACAGGATTTGCGTACACCTTTGGTCACGGTGTATGCGGTCGGTGTAGGAGCTGCCGCAGGCTGCGATCTTGGCGATCTTGCCCGCGAAGCTGTTTGTGGCTTACAGCAAGCTGATCGGGTAGCTGACGATCACCCGGTTCTCATCGAACTCATTGTTGCTGTAGTCGCGGCGGATGCTCGAGTTGCGCCATTTGAGATTGAGATTTTTCAGTGCGCCGCTTTGCACGGTGTAGGCCAGTTCGGTCTCGCGGCCCCATTCCTTGCCGTCGGTGATGGTCCCGGTGTGCACAGTGTCGCCGCTGATGTAGCGGTTCATCAGGGTCAGGCCGGGCACGCCCATGGCGACGAAGTTGTAGTCATGGCGCAGCTGCCAGGATTTTTCCCGGGCGTTGTCATAGCTTGAGTTGTAGCTGTCGTTGGCCAGGGTGCCGCCACTGGTGCCGTTAACCCGCATCCAGGGGCTGTCGCCGCTGACTTTCTGCAGGCCGACATAGAAAGTGTGGCCGCGGTATTTGGCCGAGAACAGCCCGGACCAGGTCTTGTTGTCCAGATCGCCGGCCAGCGCGCTGCCGTCCTCCTTGCCATAGAAGAACCCCAGATTGGCGCCCAGGGTCCAGTCACCCAGGGGCTGAGTGTGGGTCAGGTTGAGGTATTGCTGGCTGTAGATGTCCTGGAGTTCGGCGTTCCACAGACCGATCTGGGTGCGTTTTTCATTGAAGGCGTATTCGGCGCCTTCAAAGTTGAAACGGTCGGAAGTGAACCCGGCTTTGCCGGTCATCGACATGTCGCTCATGCTGCTGTCGTCACGCGGGCTGTTGGCGCGGAACTGGCCGCCGTATAGCGTCAGACCGTCGATTTCCTTTGAGGTGATCTGGCCACCACGGAAGGTCTGTGGCAACGAACGCCCATCATCGGAACGCAGGATCGGCAACACCGGCATCCATTCGCCGACTTTCAATTCGGTCTGGGACAGCTTCGCCTTGAAGGCCACCCCCAGTCGGCCGAAATTGTCCGCCGGGCGTCCGTCGTGATCCAGCGGCAGCAACTGTGTTCCGCCGGTACCGCGTCCGCCGTCGAGTTTCAACGAGTACAGACCGAGCACGTCCACGCCAAAACCAAGCGTACCCTGAGTGAACCCGGACCTGGCATCAAGGATGAAACTCTGGGTCCATTCTTCGGCCTTGCCCTGGGTCTTGGTCGGGTTGGTGAAGTTGCGGTTGAGGTAGAAATTGCGCAGGTTCAGGTTGACCTTGGCGCCTTCGAGAAAGCCGGACTCCTCGGCCATGACCGGCAATGCCGTGCTCGCCAGCGCGATGAACATCACGGCGGGCGCAGTAGCTGAGTAAGAGGTGAATGGCTTCATGGTGATCGGGCTCTCTAATTGTTAGGGATGAAGCAGGGCGCTGCCGCAACCTCGGGTCGCAGACAAGTAGTTGAACTGGGTGGGAAGATCGGGCCGGATCAGCCGGAGCGGGCAGGGCGCGCAGTCATGGGGTCGAACCTGTTGTTATTGGTTGTTGGCGGTGCGAGGGAATGGTGCGTTGGATGGTCGGAGCGGTTCAATTGGCCGTGGCGGGTTTTGGGCGGTAATCGAACGGAAGAGGGGCGACGTTCAGACATAAAAAATCCGGAGCCCATATCGGACTCCGGATTATTTGCTGCTTAGGAATTAACTATAGAGACAGTTCCAGAACATCAGTTGGAACTGATCGCCGAACGAGGAATGACTGGCTGGTTGTCGTTGGAAATGGTGACTTCCACACGGCGATTCATGGCGCGGCCGGAAACGCTGGCGTTTTCGGCAACCGGGTATTCCTTGCCATACCCTTGGGCGACGATGCGCGCAGGGTCTACGCCCATTTTCACCAGGGCCATGCGTACCGAGCCGGCGCGGCGCTCGGACAGCGACTGGTTGTAGGCCTCTGAACCGGTGGCGTCGGTGTAGCCTTCGACTATTACTTTACGGTCGGGGTTTTCCGAGAGGAATTGCGCCAGCTTGTTGATGTTGACCAGGCCGCTGGACTTCAGGTCCGCCTTGTTGGTGGCGAACAGCACGTCACCGAAAGTGACCAGGGTGCCGCGATCGGTCTGCTTGGCGTTGAGGCTGTTTTGCAGTTGCTTGATCTGCGCGTCGCGGGCATCCAAACGCGCCTGAGCGCGCTGGGCCGCGGAATTTTTCAGGTTGGCTTCAGCGGCGCGCAGGCTGATGGTCTGCTTGGCCACTTCCACTCGTTGATTGGTCAGGTAGGCGAGTTGATCGACTTTCGCCTGGTCTGCCTTGTTCTGATACGCCTGGTCGGCCTTGTCCAGCCACTCGCTGGCGTCTTTGGTTTCCAGGGCCGCAACCTTGCTGGCTTGTGGATTGGCTTGCAGCGCCGAGTAGTTGGTCCGGGCTTGCTCAAGATTCACGTTGGGTTGTGAAGAGCAGGCCGCCAGGCCAACGCTCAGAGCCAGAAGGGCAGGGATCATCAGTTGCTTACGCATAATAGTTCGTCCTTTTCATCTATTAAGGGTGCAGGCTTTACGAGGTCGCGAGGTGCTTACTGCACGCTGCGCATGCCTTCCTGACGTAGTTCCTGAACACCTTTCTCGGAGTCCTTGAGGGCTTGCTCGGCTTTGCTGGCCTGGGCTTTACGCTCGGCTACGCGAGCATCCCATTCGGCCTGTTCGGCCAGAAGCTTGGCTTCATCGTAATTTTTGTCGTGCATGGCCAGTTCAGCCTGCTTGAGCTTGTCCTGGGCCGACTTCATCTCCACCGCAGCGAACTCGGTACCGCCAGCACTGACCGCGCTGTTGACCGCGGATTGCGTCACGGCGTACTGCTCGGACGGTGGATTACCGGCACAACCGGCGAGTACCAGGCTGCTACCCAGTGCCAAGGCGGTGAGTTTCAGCCCACGCAGGTAGCGGAACGAGGATTTGCCAGTACTGATTTTCATAGTCTTCAACTCCATTGGATAACTCCTGAAAAGCTTCACATTCCATCCTGGTACTGGACCCGTCACGTCGATTCGGCGGCTTGGCCAAGGGCGCTTTTTAAACGGCCGTTCCAGTCATGGCGTACTGGCTGTGACCCGAGGCTTTTTTGAATAGTTCAGAGAAGATGGCTAATTGCTTGAAAAAACTTTGACCGAACGGACAAGGCTCTAGACCGGGATTTTTTGCCGCGCACAGGGGTATTCCTGGCCCTGGACGGGCTCAGGAATACGCATTTTCTGCCAGGGAAGGGACGGAGTAATCAGTGTTTTTGCTTGTCTGGCTGAGCGGACAAATCGTGCAGATGGCGTCGTGATAACTCGAGAAAGCGGGGTGTGGGGCCGACATCTTCGTAAAGCGGGTCACCTTCTTCGTCGGTGGCGATTACATGCGGACCTTTAACGTAGGGAAAGCTCGCTTCGAGTTCTTCCAGCGCGGCCCCAATCAGTTCGCCGAGCAGTTCTTCAGGATGCCGTTTGGGATACATCTCGGCTATCGCTGCCAGGCGTGCGGCGGCTTCTACGTCCAGGCGGATTGTATAGGCAGTCTTGGTCAAGCGGCCTTTGGCATTTTCTTCCCAATGTTGGGCGAGCTCACGGATTTTCATGGCGACCTCAATAATCACCTGCTCGTGGCAGGCAGTGGTGAATGACCGGCGTCAACCGGTGGCAAGCCCTTGTGTGGCTTACTGTTGAGACTAGCTTTATCGCGCAAGGTTTAAAGTTGATTCGTCGCGCGCTTGTAGGAACGTGACGCGAACGGCACTCTTGAGCCTTCCGAGCCGCCCCGAGTCTGCTGGAGAACACCTGAATGACCGATATTGATGCACGCTTGCGCGAAGACGTACACCTGCTGGGTGAACTGTTGGGCAACACTATTCGTGAACAGTACGGGGAGGCGTTTCTCGACAAGATCGAGCAGATCCGCAAGGGCGCCAAGGCCGATCGCCGTGGCTCGGCGAATGCCGAACTGAGCGCCAGCCTGAATCAGTTGAGCGAGGACGAATTGCTGCCAGTGGCGCGGGCGTTCAATCAGTTTCTCAACCTGGCCAACATCGCCGAGCAGTATCAATTGATTCATCGGCGTGACGAGGCGGAACCGGCGCCATTCGAATCGCGGGTATTGCCGGAGCTATTGACCCGTTTGCTCGCTGAAGGGCATAGCGCCGACTCGCTGGCCCGGCAGTTGGGCCGCCTCGAGATCGAACTGGTGCTGACCGCGCACCCGACCGAAGTGGCGCGGCGTACCCTGATCCAGAAATACGATGCCATCGCCGCGCAACTGGCGGCGCAGGATCACCGCGATCTGACCACCGCCGAGCGCGAGCAGATCCGCCAGCGCTTGCAGCGGTTGATCGCCGAGGCCTGGCACACGGAGGAAATCCGCCGCACCCGACCGACGCCGGTAGATGAAGCCAAGTGGGGCTTTGCGGTGATCGAGCATTCCCTGTGGCAGGCGATCCCCAACTACATGCGCAAGGCGGACAAGGCGCTGCATGCGGCAACCGGCCTGCACCTGCCCCTGGAAGCCGCGCCGATTCGTTTCGCCTCGTGGATGGGCGGCGACCGCGACGGCAACCCGAACGTCACGGCGCCGGTGACCCGCGAGGTGCTGCTGCTGGCGCGCTGGATGGCCGCCGATTTGTACCTGCGAGATATCGATCATCTGGCCGCCGAGCTGTCGATGCAACAGGCCAGCGCCGAATTGCGGGCCAAGGCTGGAGACAGCGCCGAACCCTATCGCACGGTCCTCAAGCAGTTGCGTGAGCGCCTGCGGGCGACCCGCGCCTGGGCCCACGCATCGCTCAATGGCGCGTCCGTGGCGAGCACCGATGTCTTGCAGAACAACCGTGACCTGCTCGATCCGCTGGAGCTCTGTTATCAGTCGCTGCACGAGTGCGGAATGGGCGTGATCGCCGACGGTCCGTTGCTCGACTGTCTGCGCCGCGCGGTGACCTTCGGTTTGTTCCTGGTGCGCCTGGATGTGCGTCAGGATTCTTCGCGACATACTTCGGCGATGACCGAAATAACCGATTACCTCGGCCTGGGACGCTATGGCGACTGGAGCGAGGAGGAACGCATCAGCTTCCTGATGCGAGAACTGAACAATAGACGGCCATTACTGCCAGCGTATTTCAAACCGTCCGGCGAGACCGCTGAAGTGCTGGCGACCTGCCGGGAAATTGCTGCGGCGCCGGCTGCCTCGCTGGGTTCCTATGTGATCTCCATGGCGGGTGCGGCTTCCGACGTGCTTGCCGTGCAACTGCTGCTCAAAGAGGCCGGGGTGCTGCGGCCGATGCGCGTGGTGCCGCTGTTCGAAACCCTCGCCGACCTGGATAACGCCGGCCCGGTGATCGAGAAACTGTTGCTGCTGCCGGGCTATCGCTCACGATTGCAGGGGCCGCAAGAAGTGATGATCGGTTACTCCGATTCGGCCAAGGACGCCGGCACCACGGCGGCGGCCTGGGCGCAGTATCGGGCGCAGGAACGCTTGGTGGACATCTGTCGCGAGCAGCAGGTCGAACTGCTGTTGTTCCATGGTCGCGGCGGCACGGTGGGACGCGGCGGTGGCCCGGCTCACGCGGCGATCCTGTCGCAACCGCCGGGCTCGGTGGCGGGGCGCTTCCGCACCACAGAGCAGGGAGAAATGATTCGTTTCAAGTTTGGACTGCCGGATATCGCCGAGCAGAACCTCAACCTGTACCTGGCCGCAGTGCTGGAAGCCACCTTATTGCCGCCTCCGCCACCGGAACCGGCCTGGCGAGTACTGATGGATGAATTGGCGGCTGATGGGGTCAAGGCCTATCGCGCCGTGGTGCGGGACAATCCACAATTCGTCGAGTATTTCCGTCAGTCGACTCCGGAGCAAGAGCTAGGCCGTTTACCGCTGGGCAGTCGTCCGGCAAAACGCCGTGCTGGCGGTATCGAAAGTTTGCGGGCGATTCCGTGGATCTTCGGCTGGACCCAGACGCGCTTGATGCTGCCGGCCTGGCTCGGCTGGGAAAGCGCGTTGAGCAAGGCGCTGGAACGCGGTGAAGGCGAGCTGCTGGCGCAGATGCGTGAACAGTGGCCGTTCTTCCGCACCCGCATCGATATGCTGGAAATGGTCCTGGCCAAGGCTGACGCGGACATCGCGCAGTCTTACGATGAGCGGTTGGTAGAGCCACAATTGCTACCTTTGGGTGCGCATTTACGCGACCTATTGTCGCAGGCCTGTGCCGTGGTGTTGGGTTTGACCGGTCAGTCGCAGCTGCTGGCACATAGCCCTGCCACCCTTGAATTCATCCGTCTGCGCAACACCTACCTGGACCCGCTGCATCTATTACAGGCCGAACTGCTGGAGCGTTCGAGGCAACAGGACGCGGAGCAAGGCAGCCCGCTGGAACAGGCGCTGCTGGTGTCTGTGGCGGGGATTGCCGCCGGTTTGCGCAATACCGGCTAAAGGCTTTTTCGGCAGTGTGCAGTGACCTGGCGCATCACCCTGACGGTCGGTTCAAGCGGGGTGATCGCTACTGCCAGGCGACACTTTGTTGTGGGGTTGCGACTTGGAGCACCTCGTCGCAGTGGTAAATTTGTCGCGGGTTTCTGCTACTTTCGGCGGCTTGTGTGGTCCCGGTCGGCTGTGTATCTTGATCAGCCTTTGGCCGTTTGGGCGGCCACTAATCCAATTTTGAGGTTGGCCCCACGAGGCGAATCCGACGTTATCTAAATAAAAATTGAGGAGCACATCGATGCGCGTAATTCTGCTGGGAGCTCCCGGGGCCGGTAAAGGTACTCAGGCAAAGTTCATCACCGAAAAATTCGGCATCCCGCAAATCTCCACCGGCGACATGCTGCGTGCTGCCGTCAAGGCCGGCACCGAGCTGGGCCTGATCGCCAAGAGCGTGATGGACAGCGGCGGCCTGGTGTCCGATGACCTGATCATCAACCTGGTCAAGGAACGTATCAGCCAGGCCGACTGTGCCAACGGTTTCCTGTTCGACGGCTTCCCGCGCACCATTCCGCAGGCCGAAGCACTGGTCAAGGCCGGTGTCGAGCTGGATCACGTGGTTGAAATCGCCGTCGATGACGAAGAAATCGTTCAGCGTATCGCCGGTCGTCGTGTACACGAAGCCAGCGGTCGCGTTTACCACACCATCTACAACCCGCCAAAAGTAGCCGGCAAAGACGACGTTACCGGCGAAGACCTGGTGCAGCGCAAAGACGACACCGAAGAAACCGTGCGTCATCGCCTGTCGGTCTACCATTCCCAGACCAAGCCACTGGTGGCCTTCTACCAGAATCTGGCCGAAGGCCAGGGCAAGCCGAAGTACAGCCACATCGTAGGCGTCGGCTCGGTTGAAGCGATCACCGGCAAGGTGCTTGAAGCGCTGAGCTGAAAAGTCTGCTGACGCTTCATCTTCAACGGCCCGCTTGCGGGCCGTTGTTGTTTATACTGGCGGACTTTTTTCACACCGATGGAAACACCGATGAGTACCTTGCTGGCCCTGGACACCGCGACTGAAGCTTGCTCCGTTGCCTTGCTGCATGACGGCAAGGTCACGAGCCATTACGAGGTGATCCCGCGCCTGCATGCGCAGAAGCTGCTGCCGATGATCAAGGAGCTATTGGCCGAGGCGGGGACCACCCTGCAAGCAGTCGATGCGATTGCCTTCGGTCGTGGGCCGGGTGCCTTTACTGGCGTGCGCATCGCCATCGGCGTGGTTCAGGGGCTGGCCTTTGCTCTGGAACGCCCGGTATTGCCGGTGTCCAACCTGGCAGTGCTGGCCCAGCGGGCATTTCGCGAGCACGGTGCGTACCAGGTCGCTGCGGCCATCGATGCGCGGATGGATGAAGTGTATTGGGGCTGCTACCGAGAAATCGCCGGTGAAATGCGCTTGGTCGGCGCTGAAGCGGTATTGCCACCGGAAGTGGCTGCTTTGCCGGCCGACGCCAGCGGCGAGTGGTTCGGCGCGGGTACCGGCTGGGGTTATGCCGAGCGGATCGACGCCAATCTGACGGGGCAGGACGCGGGCATGTTGCCCCATGCCGAAGACCTGTTGACCCTGGCGCGGTTTGCCTGGGAACGCGGCGAGGCGATTCCCGCCGATCAAGCGCAGCCGGTGTACCTGCGCGATAAAGTGGCGACGCCTAAAGCCAGGTAACACTCGACCAGCTTTTTGTGGCGAGGCGCCCGCTGCGCCCCTGTAGGAGCGAGCTTGCTCGCGATGGACGTTAACGATAACGCGGGTTTTCTGAATAAACGCGCCGCCCTTGAGTCCATCGCGAGCAAGCTCGCTCCTACAAGGGGCGCTCGCCACAGGATCTGACAAACACCGCCAATCATCAGTTTTCCCAGCAATTTTCGCCCGCTTTTAAACCTTTTGCGTTTTCTGTGTTCTATTTATCACTTGGGCATTTGCTTAGTCGGTGATGTGCCGCTAAATTGCCATCATTGATACCGAGCATACAGTTATGCGTATAAACGGCCTTTCATCTCAGTCTTACCCCATCAAACGCGCGCCTCGCAAAGGCAATGCGCTGGTGGACGAGTCCCGTGAGGACCTCGATGGCGAGATTGATCTGCAGGCCGATACGCCACTCAGTGCACGCTCTCAGACTTCAGCCGGGCGAACCGCTAATCTCCCGGCCCGTCAGCAAGACATGATTTTCCATCGCACCATGAGCAAAAACGTGGCCGATGCCCTGGCCAGCTACCTGACCACTGCCGGTTTTGTCGATTGGGACATGGAAGTGCTGGGGCTCGATCTGCACATCTGATGCTGCTCCCTTATTACCTCGGTTGCCCTTCCTGGAGCGAAAACGCCTGGCGTGAGTACCTGTACCCGGAAAACGCGCGGCCGGCGGAATTTCTCGGCCTGTACTCCCAAGTGTTCAATGCCGTGGAAGGCAATACCACCTTCTACGCGCGTCCTGCTGCCTCCACGGTGCAGCGCTGGGCCGAGACCATGCCCGAACACTTTCGCTTCACTGCCAAGTTCCCTGGCGACATCAGTCATGGCGGCGACCTGCGCGAACAATTGACCGCCGCCGAGACCTTCCTGCAACTGCTCAGCCCGCTCGGTGCGCGGGTCTCACCGTTATGGCTGCAATTGCCGGCGAGCTTTGCGCCGCAGCGGCTGGCGGAGTTGGCCGGTTTTATCGACGGCCTGGAACGACCGCTGGCAGTGGAAGTGCGCCATCGCGAGTTCTTTGCCAAAGGCGATGCCGAGCGGATGCTCAATCGGCTGTTGCTGGACCGTGGCGTCGAGCGCATCTGTCTCGATCCTCGGGCCTTGTTCAGCTGCACCTCGAGCGATCCGGCGGTGCTGCATGCGCAAGCGAAAAAGCCCAAAGTGCCGCCACGTCCGGCGGCCTTCAGCCAGTTTCCCCAAGTGCGCTTTATCGGCCATCCCGAGCTTGAGGCCAATGATCCGTTCCTGCTGCCATGGGTGGAGAAAATCGCCGGCTGGATCGAAGAAGGGCGCACGCCTTACATTTTCCTGCACACCGCCGATAATCTGCTGGCGGCTAAACTGGCACAGCGCTTCCACGCCAGGCTGATGCTGCGATTGCCTGGCTTGCCGGCGCTGCCTGAGCTATACAGAGAGCCCGCGGCGGAGCAACTTGGCTTGCTCTGAGGTGGACCAATCCCCTGTTCAGGAGCGAGAAAATGGATGCGCAACACCTTCGTGCCCAGGCCTTCAAGGCCCTCCATGAGCGTGACACTGCTTTCGTGATCCCCAATCCGTGGGACGCCGGCTCGGCCAAGATGCTTGCCAGTCTTGGCTATGGGGCGTTGGCGACCACCAGTGCCGGTTTCGCCTTTTCTCGAGGTCGTCCGGACGGGGCGATGTCGCTGAGCGAAACTCTGGAAAACGTCCAGGCAATTGTTGGCGCAACGGATTTGCCGGTGGCGGTGGACCTGGAAAACGGCTTCTCCGACAGCCCCAAGGGCTGCGCGGAGGCAATCTTGCGCGCAGCGGCTGCCGGAGTGGTCGGTGGCTCGATTGAAGACGCCACGGGCCACGCCGACGATCCCATCTATGATTTCCTGCACTCTGTCGAACGGATCGAAGCCTCGGTCGCGGCGGCCCACAGTCTGCCGTTCCCCTTCATGCTGACGGCCCGCGCCGAGAATTTCCTGCAGGGCAAACCCGATCTCGCGGACACCATCCGCCGCTTGCAAGCCTATGCCGAGGCGGGTGCCGACGTGCTCTACGCACCGAGCTTGCGCAGCGCTGAAGAGGTGCTGGCGGTGGTCCGGGCAGTGGCGCCGAAACCGGTCAATGTACTGATGTCGGGCGGGCTGAAACTGAGCGTGGCGCAGCTCAGCGAGATGGGTGTCAAACGCATCAGCGTCGGCTCGGCCCTGGCATTGGCGGCCTATGGCGAGTTCTTCCGGGCGGCCCAGGAAATTCAGGAGCGGGGGACCTTCACCTTTACTGCGCAGTCCATGCCGTTTCAGCAAGCCAATCAGCTATTCAAGGATTGATTCATAGGGAGTTGCCGTGCGGTTTCTGAAAGTGCTCGGGCTGTTGCTGCTGGTCGCTGGCGGCTTGCTGCTCGGCGTCTGGCGTGGCTGGTTGCCGTTGTCCGCCGCATGGAATCCCTGGGCACCTTTGGATGTGCGAGCCTCGCCGAACCTGTGGACGCGCTTCAAGTTGATGCGCTTGCGCGACGACCCGGCGCTGTGTGATCAAGCGCTAGGCAGCTCCGGTTTGCGCGTGACTCGCCTGCGTGACAGCGATCCGCAGGCGGCTTGCCCGTTGCGCAATACCTTACGCGTCGAGGGCGGCGAAGTGGCGTTGAACAGTAGTTTTCTTGCCAGTTGCCCATTGGCGGTGGCGTTCGCGCTGTTCGAGCGCCACGCCTTGCAACCTGCTGCGCAGGCGGTGTACGGGCAAGCGGTGACGCGGGTCGAGCATCTGGGCAGTTTCGCCTGCCGCAATATGTACAACCGCGAGGATGGCGCCCGCAGTCAGCATGCGACGGCCAACGCCCTGGACATTGCCGGGTTTCGTCTGGCCGATGGGCGAACCATCAGCGTGCTCAAGGATTGGCCGAAAGAAAATGCGGATGCACGCTTTCTGCGGCAAGTCCGCGAGGGGGCCTGCGATACCTTCAGTGTGGTGCTGAGCCCGGATTACAACGCCGCCCATCACAACCATTTTCATCTGGACGTGGGGCCGTGGTGGATATGTCGTTGAGGCAGGGCTGAGGGTCAGGCGGCGAGGCGCAGGTTGTGCAGAATCAGCGGGCGAGCCCAGCCGTTATCGAAATCGAATTGCTTCTGTTGCTCGACCAGTTCTTGCGGCGGATAGGGGATGGCCGGTTTGTCCAACAGCTCGAGTTCGAACTCGGCAATCGGCAGGTGCAATGGACGGGGTTGCGGCGCCGGACCGGGTTCAGGCAGCGGCTGGCCGGAGTTGAGCACGATTGGCCGAACCCAGCTGATATCGAAATTCTGCTGCTGTTGTTGCGCGATGATTTCTTCTGCCGGGAACGGGATGGCCGGCTTGTCGGCCAGCTCCATCTCGAATTCGGCAATCGGCAGGAACAGCGGCTCAGGCGGGCGGATCACGGTGTCCTGAACGTCGCAAAGGCGTTGGGAAACGATTTGCGTGAGCAGATCAGTGCCGCCACTTGGCTCGATCGGCCCATCGATGGCGACCTGGGGTTTTTCGCCAGTAACACTCGGCGCATCGCCCAACTGATCGGCCAGTGCCCGGGCAAAGAAATCCTGCCACAGATGGCTGATGCCGCTCAGTGCCTGGGAATTGCGCAGGCCGTAGTCGCCGTGGGGCGAGATAAAACCTATCGATAGGGGGCGAATGTCTGACATTTCTCTCGGTCGACGCTCAGCTCTGGCAAAATGCCTGATAGTTCTTTTATCGGCAGTTTTTGCCGATCATTAATTTTTTGAGCGTGTTTCCCCATGATTGAGCAACCAGCGGCCTGCCGCATCAAAGTCGAGGCGCTAGCCGGAGCCTCTGCCGCGCAAGCGCAGGAGTGGGCCGAGCGACTCGGTCTGCCTTTGACGATGGACGATGCCGAGTTCGCTTTACAGCTCACGGAGCAGGGTTTGCAATTGCAACAGCTCGGCCCGGATGCGCCGGGACCGGTGCGCGTGGACTTCGTCGAAGGTGGCGCTGCCCATCGACGGCTGTATGGCGGTGGCAGTGGTCAGATGATCGCCAAGGCGGTTGGCGTCGCTCAGGGCGTACGCCCGCGGGTGCTGGATGCCACGGCAGGGCTCGGCAAGGACGCTTTCGTACTGGCCAGCCTAGGCTGCGACATGAGCCTGATCGAGCGTCAGCCGTTGATCGGCGCGTTGCTGGAGGACGGGCTGGCCCGTGGTCTCCAGGATTTCGAGGTGGCGCCCATCGTTTCCCGGATGCGCTTGCTCAAAGGCAACTCGATCGAGGTGATGCGCAACTGGGAAGGCGAGCCACCGCAGGTGATCTACCTTGATCCGATGTTTCCCCATCGTGAGAAAACGGCGTTGGTGAAGAAGGAAATGCGTCTGTTCCGGCCGTTGGTTGGCGATGATCCCGATGCACCGGCGCTGCTCGAAGCGGCTTTGGCGCTGGCCAGTCACCGTGTGGTGGTCAAACGTCCCCGTAAAGCGCCGTGTATTGAAGGACCCAAGCCGAGCCATTCGCTGGACGGCAAGTCCAGCCGCTACGATATCTACCCAAAGAAAGCGCTCAAGGGTTGAGATCCGAGGTTAAGCCTGGAAGATCAAAAGATCGCAGCCTGCGGCAGCTCCCACGGGATTTGCGTACACCCGGGTGAACGCGGTCGGCGTAGGAGCTGCCGCAGGCTGCGATCTTTTTGGCTCAGACCCGATACGCCCGCATAAACAACTCCACCACGTCCCGCACATGGGCCTCGGCCGCGTCACCGCTCAGGGGCGCGCCGCAGCCGTAGAGCAGGCGAAAATTCGCCGCGCCCTTGAGCAGGCAGAAGAAGTGCTCGGCGGCATTGCGCGGTTTGTCGATGCGCAAGGCGCCGACCTGGTCGATCTTCGTCAGTAACCGTTCCATGCCGTGCAGCATGCGCTGCGGCCCGGCCTCGAAAAAAATCTGTGAGAGCTTCGGATCCTGGCTACCCAAGGCCATGATCAGGCGATGCAGGTTCACCGATTCATCGCTATTGATCAGCAGGTGAAAGCGCCGTGCGATGTTCAGCAGCACATGTTCGATCGGGATGCCGTCCGGCAACTCGAAAAACAATGTCGGCAGTTGTTCTTCGCACTTGGCCACCACGGCGGCCGAGAACAGCGTCTCCTTGTCGTTGAAATGGCTGTACACCGTGAGCTTCGACACACCGGCCGCCGACGCCACCGCATCCATGCTGGTGTTGGCGTAGCCATTGCTCAGGAACAGATTTTTCGCCGCGTCGAGGATCGCCTGGCGTTTTGCCAGGTCCTTGGGGCGGCCGGGACCATTGGATGCAGAAAGATTGTTCGACATTCTTCGCTTTTAATACTGGACTGGTGAGTTTGCTATTAATAACATACCCATCAGTATAATTATTCAAAGCACCATTAGCGAAAGGTCGTTCACCATGTTCCGCTATGCCTTGCCCCTCGCGTTGCCAGTCACCCTGGCTTTTTTGTTGTCGGCGTGCGGTCACGAAGAACCGGCGCAAGTCACCGTGCGCCCGGCCATGGTGGTGCAGCCAGAGCCTTCGGCCCAGACGATGGACAGCTATCCCGGTGAAGTTCGCGCGCGTTACGAGCCCGATCTTGCGTTCCGCATCGGCGGCAAGGTCAGCCGACGACTGGTTGAAGAGGGCGAGCGGGTCAAGGCCAATCAGCCGCTGGCGGAGCTCGATCCCCAGGATGTACGCCTGCAACTGGAAGCCACCCGTGCTCAGGTCGCAGCGGCCCAGGCCAACCTCAACATGGTGCGCGCCGAGCGAGATCGCTATAAGACCCTGATGGAGCGGCAGATGGTCAGCCGTTCGCAGTACGACAATGCCGAAAACCTCTATCGTGCAGGCGAAGCCAGGCTGAAGCAGATCAAGGCCGAATTTGATGTTTCCAGCAATCAGGCCAGCTACGCGGTGCTGCGTGCGCCGCAGGATGGTGTGGTGGCCAAGCGCGCGGTTGAAGTCGGGCAAGTGGTGGGGGCTGGGCAGACGGTGTTCACCCTGGCCACCGATGGCGAGCGGGAAGTACTGATCAGTCTGCCAGAGCAGAACTTCGGTCGTTTCAAGGTTGGTCAGGAAGTCTCGGTGGAGTTGTGGACCCAACCGGATCAGCGCTTCGCCGGGCGTATTCGCGAACTGTCACCGGCCGCCGACCCGAAATCCCGGACCTTTGCCGCGCGTATCGCCTTCAGCGCCGGCAAGGTCCCGGCCGAACTCGGTCAGAGCGCCCGGGTGTTCATCCAGACCGCAGGCATCGTATCGCTGTCGGTGCCGCTCTCGGCACTCACTGCGGAAAACGGTGAGACCTACGTCTGGGTGGTGGACGCCAACAACACCCTCAAGCGCGCTCCGGTGCGCGTCGGTGCCTTCGGTGAAAAAACCGTGCCGGTCCTTGAAGGTCTGAGCGCCAGCGACTGGGTGGTGGCCGCGGGTGTGCACGTGTTGCATGAAGGCCAGCAAGTGCGTCCGGTGGATCGCTCCAATCGCTCGGTCAATCTGGCGGTCAAGGAGTAGTCCCCGATGGGTTTCAATCTTTCCGAATGGGCGTTGCGCAATCGCCAGATCGTGCTGTTCCTGATGCTGTTGCTGGCCGTCGTCGGCGCGCTGTCCTACACCAAGCTGGGGCAGAGCGAAGACCCGCCTTTCACTTTCAAGGCCATGGTTATTCGCACCAACTGGCCGGGGGCAACGGCCGAGGAGGTGTCGCGGCAAGTCACCGAGCGCGTTGAGAAGAAGCTGATGGAAACCGGTGAGTACGAACGGATTGTCTCGTTCTCCCGGCCCGGTGAATCCCAGGTGACCTTCATGGCCCGGGACTCGATGCATTCGGCGCAGATTCCCGAGCTGTGGTATCAGGTCCGCAAGAAGATCAGCGATATCCGCCATACCTTGCCACCGGGGATTCAGGGACCGTTTTTCAACGATGAGTTCGGTACCACCTTCGGCAATATCTATGCGCTGACCGGCAGCGGTTTCGACTATGCGGTGCTCAAGGACTACGCCGACCGGGTGCAGATCCAGCTGCAAAGGGTCAAGGATATCGGCAAGGTCGACCTGCTGGGGCTGCAGGACGAGAAGATCTGGATCGAGCTGTCCAACGTCAAACTGGCCACCCTCGGGCTGCGATTGGCCGTGGTCCAGCAAGCGCTGGAAGAACAGAACGCGATGTCCACCGCAGGCTTTTTCGAGACGCCCGGCGAACGCCTGCAACTGCGAGTCTCGGGGAATTTCCAGACAGTCGAAGAGATCAAGGGCTTCCCGATCCGGGTCGGCGATCGCACGTTTCGCATTTCCGATGTCGCCAACGTGCACCGCGGTTTCAACGATCCCCCGGCGCCGCGCATGAGATTCATGGGCGAGGACGCTATCGGTCTTGCGGTGGCGATGAAAGAAGGCGGCGACATTCTGGTATTGGGCAAGGCGCTGGAAGTCGAGTTCGCCCGGATCCAGAAAAACCTCCCGGCCGGCATGGAGCTGCGCAAGGTTTCCGATCAGCCGGCCGCGGTGAAGACCGGCGTCGGTGAGTTCGTTCGGGTATTGGTGGAAGCGCTGGCGATTGTCTTGCTGGTGAGCTTCTTTTCCCTCGGAGTGCGCACCGGCATGGTGGTGGCGCTGGCGATTCCGCTGGTGCTGGCGATGACCTTTGCCAGCATGTATTACCTGGGGATCGGCCTGCACAAGATTTCTCTTGGGGCGCTGGTGCTGGCGCTGGGCCTGCTGGTGGACGACGCGATCATCGCTGTGGAAATGATGGCGATCAAAATGGAGCAGGGCTACGACCGGATCAAGGCCGCCAGCTATGCCTGGACCAGCACCGCGTTCCCGATGCTCACCGGAACCTTGATCACCGCCGCCGGCTTTCTGCCGATTGCCACCGCGCAATCGGGTACCGGCGAATACACCCGTTCGATCTTCCAGGTGGTGACCATCGCCTTGGTGGCTTCGTGGATCGCCGCCGTGGTGTTCGTGCCGTATCTGGGGGAGAAACTGCTGCCGGACCTGGCGAAAATCCATGCCGCCAAACACGGCACCGGCAATGGGCAGCCCGACCCGTATGGCACGCCCTTTTATCAACGGGTGCGACGCCTGGTGGAGTGGTGTGTACGCCGGCGCAAAACCGTCATCGGCCTGACCATCGTACTGTTCGTGGCTTCGGTGGTGCTGTTTCGTTTCGTGCCGCAACAATTCTTCCCGGCATCCGGGCGCCTGGAATTGATGGTCGATCTCAAACTGGCCGAAGGTGCCTCGCTGAGCAACACCGCCGAGCAGGTCAAACGTCTGGAAGGCTTGCTCAAGGACCACGCCGGGATCGATAACTACGTGGCCTATGTCGGCACAGGTTCGCCGCGTTTCTATCTGCCGTTGGACCAGCAACTGCCGGCGGCGAGCTTTGCGCAGTTTGTGGTGCTGGCCAAGACCATCGAGGATCGCGAAAGTCTGCGTAGCTGGCTGATCGAAACCCTCAACGAACAATTCCCGGCGCTGCGCTCGCGGGTCACGCGGCTGGAGAACGGCCCGCCGGTCGGCTACCCGGTACAGTTCCGGGTGACCGGCGAGCACATCGAACAAGTCCGGGCGCTGGCGCGCGAAGTCGCGGCCAAGGTGCGGGAGAATCCCCACGTGGTCAACGTGCATCTGGACTGGGAAGAACCGAGCAAAGTCGTGTATCTGAACGTCGATCAAGACCGTGCCCGGGCCTTGGGCGTGAGCACCGTGAACCTGTCGAAATTCCTGCAAAGTTCGCTCACAGGTTCCAGCGTCAGCCAGTATCGCGAAGACAATGAGTTGATCGAAATCCTCCTGCGCGGCACCTTGCATGAACGCACCGAGCTGTCCTTGTTGCCGAGCCTCGCGGTGCCGACCAACAATGGTACAAGCGTGGCCCTGTCGCAGATCGCGACCCTGGAATATGGCTTCGAAGAAGGCGTTATCTGGCACCGCAACCGCCTGCCGAACGTCACGGTGCGCGCGGACATCTATGGTAAAGAACAGCCGGCCAGCCTGGTCCAGCAGATCCTGCCGACCCTGGAACCGATTCGCGCGCACTTGCCCGACGGCTACTTGCTGGACGTTGGCGGTACCGTCGAAGACTCGGCCCGTGGGCAAAACTCGGTCAAGGCTGGGGTACCGTTGTTCATTGTCGTGGTACTGACTTTGCTGATGCTGCAACTGCGCAGCTTCTCGCGCACGGTCATGGTGTTTCTCACCGCGCCCCTGGGGTTGATCGGCGTCACCTTGTTCCTGATGGTGTTCCGCCAGCCTTTCGGCTTCGTGGCGATGCTCGGCACCATCGCGCTGTCCGGGATGATCATGCGCAACTCAGTGATCCTGGTTGACCAGATCGAACAGGACATCGCCGCCGGACTGAAACCCTGGCAAGCGATCATCGAGGCCACGGTGCGACGCTTCCGACCCATCGTGCTGACCGCACTGGCCGCCGTGTTGGCAATGATCCCGCTGTCACGCAGCGTGTTCTTCGGGCCGATGGCGGTGGCGATCATGGGCGGGCTGATTGTCGCGACAGCGCTGACCCTGCTGTTCCTGCCAGCGCTGTATGCGGCGTGGTTCAGGGTGAAGAAAGAGCAGGCGTAGGAGCTGCCGCAGGCTGACCCGGTACACCCGTGATCCAACGGGTGTACCTCCAGGCTGTGATCTTTTGATCTTGATCTTCGCGTTCTACAGCGTACCAAACACCTTCTTCGCCAGGCTGGTAGCTGCTGCTGCCGGGTTCTGGCGAATGGTTTCTTCTTGCTTGGCGATCATTTCGAACAGTCCGTTCAGCGCCTGCTCGGTCACGTAACCTTCGATATTGGCGCTTTTCGCGTCCAGTACTCCGAGGGTCGCGGCCTGGCCGGCGAATGAGTTGTATTGTTTGGCCAGGCCGACCTGGTCGGTAGCTTGTTTGACGATCGGCAGGAACTTGGTGCGGATCTGCTCGCGGCTGGTTTTGCTCAGGTATTGGGTGGCTGAATCCTTGCCGCCTTTGAGAATGGCCTTGGCATCGTCCACGCTCATTTTCTTCACCGCATCCACCAGCAACGCCTGGGCTTGCGGCACCGCGGCTTCAGCGGCTTTGTTCATACTGGCTTCCAGCTCGTCAACCTGGGCGCCCATGCCGAACTGCTTCATCTTCTTGGCGACCTTGCCCAGTTGTCCCGGCAATCCGATCTTTACTTGCGGGTTGTTGCTGAAACCGCCTGGAGTGCCCAGTTGCTTGACGGCGACTTGCGCGCCCTGAGTCAGTGCATCCTTGAGCCCACCGGTGGCATCTGTCTGCGACAGATCGTTCAGGGACAAGGCCAGCGCACTGGCGGATATCAGCAAGCCCGCGCACAGGCCGGCGAAGCGAAGGGAAGGACGGAGCATGGCAGCTTCCTTAATCAAGAGAGAGAGTCAACGTACCGCATCGACGCGGATTTTCAACGGCTGCGGATCCTTGCCGTCGAGTTGTACGGCGTGATGTTCAGTGGAAATGAACATCAACTTGCCATCCACTTCGATTCGCGCGCTGACCGAATAACGATGACCGGGTTTGACGTGGGCCGGGTTAAAACTGAGATGGAAGGGCAGTGGCACCTGACCCTTGACCGGGCCACTCTGTTCGTCCAGCACCACCGCTGGGGCGTCGGCGAGGGAAACGTCCTGCAGGCTGACGTTCAGGATCGCGTTCGGCGGCAGAGCGATGCGTTGCAGATAGAACACTTCACCGTCGAGGCTGGTTTTGGCGGCAGGTTGCATGGTTTGGCAGGCACTGAGCAAAGCTGCTAGTCCAAATAGCGAAAGTTTTTTCATGAATTTATCCCTGTCGTTGACGCTGAAGAAGATCGGCGCCAACGATAATTTAAAGGATTTTTCCGGAAAAGGTGCCGGCAATCATGTGAAGCGGTGAGTGGTTGGAGCTTCAATACATAAATGCTGCGCGGCATTTTTTGATCAGACTTTTCTGACCAGGATTTCCAATGGTTGCAGGTAAGCTGCATTCAACACTACCGGGTGACGGTCTACTGTGCTGAAGATCAGTTGGTCGTTTGTTTTGATGCATGCACGGATTGCATAAGTGTGGCCGGGGATATCATCCGCTGGCCTATATGCAAGTTCAAAGTTCAGGCCAGCAGTTTCTGCATTGCGGATTGCGCAGCGGGAAAGTTCCTTGGCCGGAGCATCGGCTAGAGAGACGTCTTCCAAGGAGACGTACAGCGTTGAGTTCGGCAACAGTCCTATCCTTTCCAGATAATGAACTTTGCCCGTGAGGATTTGTACAGGTTCGCTACTCATTGTGATTTCCTTATCGTTAGCGTCGAAAAGCCGACGTATTGAGCAGCGTAGTCAGGATTTCAGGTGGGAATTCCTTCAAGGAAGCATCCTTGCTTCATTGCCGAATTATCTGACGTTTCAGCAGCTATTTATCCGACGTTTTCTGGCTGATCGGCCGCATCTTCACTGCGATGCAATGCCACCTGACGAATCGATAAGCGGATTTCCGCCGGCAATACACGCTTGGCCGCGCCTTCGGCCAGCTCGCCGAGCAGTTTGTGATAGCTCAGCTTTCCGGCTTCATCGCGACGCAGTACGTCGAGATCCAGCAGCGTCTGAATGAAGTGGCGGAACAGGCTCTTGTCGAAGAATTCCGGCGCGTTCAGGCCATGCAGGATCGACAGGCGCTGGGCCATGACGGTGCAGAGGTCTTCCAGTTCTTCAGCGCTGATGCTGTTCTGGCCGCTGTTGAGCAACAGCGAGATGGCCATGTAGAAGCGTTGCAGGGTTTGCGCGATGCTCCTGGACAGCAAGGTCAGCAGGACAAAGTGCCGGGAACTCGGCGCCGGACGCAGGTACACCTCCTTCTCGAAGCGCAGCAGGCCTTGCTCGACGAAGGCTTCCAGCCACTGATCGACCACCGCGTCCAGCTCGTCCAGCGACCAGCGGATGAACAGCTCCGATTGCAAGTACGGATACAGCGCCCGGGTGTAACGCAGGATCTGCTCGCGGCTCATGCGCGAGCTGCTCTGGAAGAAGCTCGCCAGCAGCGCCGGCAGGGCAAAGATGTGCAGCACGTTGTTGCGGTAATAGGTCATCAGGACGGCGTTCTGCTCGTCCAGATAGAGGATCTTGCCCAAGGCATCGCTCTGCTCGGAAAGCAGGTCCATGTCTTTGACGTGCTCGATCAACTCGCGGCCATCACCTTCCGGCAGGGTGGTATGGGGCGAGTAGGGTACGCGGCGCAACAACGCCAGATACAGATCCAGGACCCGCGCCATGGCCCGATCATCCAAAGCCAGGCGGCTGGTGGAGAGCAAGGCCAGTGCCACCAGATTGACCGGGTTGATCGCCGCGGCTTCGTTCAAGTGCCGGGCTACTCGCTCGCCGAGGCGATTGGTGGTTTCGTTCAGCCACGCCGGGCGGAACTGCGGGCCGAGCTCCTGAGAGCGCCAGTCGGGCTGTTCGCTGTCGAGGAATTCCGCCAGTTTGATCGGCTCGCCAAAGTTCACTGCGACCTGACCGAAGCGCTGCTTGAGGGCGCCGATGACCTTGAAGATGTCGAAAATCGATTCTTTCTTCTTGGTCGCGCCGCGCAACTCGCCGAGGTAAGTCCGGCCTTCGAGGACTCGCTCGTAACCGATGTACACCGGGATGAAAACAATCGGCATTCGCGATGAACGCAGGAAGCTGCGCAGGGTGATCGCCAGCATCCCGGTCTTGGGTTGCAGCATGCGTCCGGTGCGCGAGCGGCCGCCTTCGACGAAGTACTCCACCGGGAAGCCTTTGGTGAACAGGGTATGCAGGTATTCGTTGAACACTGAGGTGTAGAGCGGGTTGCCCTTGAAGGTGCGGCGCATGAAAAACGCCCCGCCGCGACGCAGGAGGCTACCGATCACCGGCATGTTCAGGTTGATTCCGGCGGCAATGTGCGGCGGGGTCAGGCCATTGCGAAACAGCAGGTAGGACAGCAGCAAATAGTCGATATGGCTGCGATGGCAGGGCACATAGATTACTTCGTGACCCTGGGCGACGGCTTGTACGCCTTCGATATGGTTGACCTTGATCCCATCGTAGATCTTGTTCCAGAACCAGCTCAGTACCACTTCGAGAAAGCGGATCGCGGTGAAGGTGTAGTCCGAGGCAATTTCATTGCCGTAGCGCAGGGCCTGAGCCTTGGCTTTCTCAGGGGAGATGTTCTCGCGTTCGGCTTCTTCGAGGATCGCTTGCTTGACCAGCGGTTGGTTCAGCAGGCCCTTGACCAGATTGCGCCGGTGGGAAATGTCCGGGCCGATCACCGCCGCTTTGAGGTTGCGCAAGTGCACCCGCAGAATCCGCTGGGCCATGCGTACGGTGCGCTCGTGACCTTTGTTATGTTCGATCAGTTCGCGCAGATGAATCGGCGCCGAGAACTGCACGCGGGTCTTGCGCCCCAGAATCATGATGCTCAGCAGCCGGCGCAGGCGTCCGGTGACGGCCCAGCTGTCGGCGAACAGCAGTTTCCACGGGCTCGATTCGCTGTCCGGGGACTGCCCCCAGAATACGCTGACCGGGATGATCTGGGCGTTTTCGGCGGCGTTCTGGCTCAAGGCACTGACCAGTCGCGTCAGGGTCGGCGGTGCGCCGCGTTTATCCTGGCGGCCAAGCCAGTCGGGCTCAGGCGTCAGGTAAAAAAACGCTGCCGGTTCCAGCAAATTGCCGACCGATACCGGTAACACCGGGCGTGGCAGGCCGGCCTTGGTGCACTCGGTGTCGAGCACCGCCAGGTCAGTCAGCGATGGGCTTTGCAGGACGTAGAACACCGGACGGCTGCGGTCGAGGTTGAGGGTGAAGGACGACTGGTTGATCGTCTCCGAGCGAACCCAGAGGTACAACAGTCGGCGCAAGGTGCCAAACACAAGACGGCGGAACGGGGAGCGGGTCATACGGCTTCTGCGTTAGTTGAAAAAAACCGAGCAGCTGCTCGGGTCCGGTAGTGTGCCGTATTCACCGAAAATCGGCAAAAAAGCAGGGAAGTAAAGTTTATTCGAGAGTTTTTCCCGGTTTTGTACCTGGCTCCGTTCAGACCAGTATCCAGATCGGGTGTTACAGGCATAAAAAAATCCGGAGTCCTTAACGGTTTCCGGATTTCTCGGTGGCTAGTTGGAAACTTCGATGGTTACAGCAAGAACTTCGCGAAATTCACCCCGGTACCGGCTGGACGCACGTCTTCAAGGAAGGCGTCTTTGTCCGCACTCAACTCCAGGCTCACGGTCGGCTTGCGTTTGCCTTGATTGCGCACCACCAGGCCTTCCATCTTCTCGCGCAGGAACACCGTCGGCACTTTCAGGTGCAGCAGCTGGTCGGTGCTTGGGGTGTGCAGCAACAAGTGAATCCACTCGTACTGACCGATGGCCAGGCGACTGACGGGAATATCGAACCACCAGATATTCTTGTTGCGGTTCAGTTCGGTGAAGTGGCAGTTGTTGACGCCCAGCACGTTGCCACCGAGTTCCTGGTTTCTGCGGGCGATGGCCTGCGTTTTATCGAGTTTCATAACATTCCTACGGATTGGATCTTCAGCGCCACGGCCTGAATACGTTGCGCATTCTCGTGGGTTGATGGGTAAACATAAAGTCAAACCTGCGCGTGACGATGAAATGACGCAGTGAAAATAAATGAAACTCCGCGCAACGGCCTCAGGTCAACCCTTACGTAGCGTCCATGACCCCTTGAACCGTTACAGGAGAACTACCATGAGCAGTACTGGCGATAAAGTGAAAGGTGTGGCCAATGAAGCGGTCGGCAACGTCAAACAAGGTGTAGGCAAAGCCACCGACAACGACCGGTTGCGCGCTGAAGGCAAGGTCCAGGAAAAGAAAGGCGAAGCCCAGCAAGCCGTCGGCAAGGCCAAGGATGCGATCAAGAAAACCGTCGATGACGCTTGAGGTGGACGGCTTGGTTGCAGTAGAACGGCCATCCGCGGATGGCCGTTTTTATGTCAGTTACAGTTATCAATGAATCGAAATTGTTTCAACGCGGTCAACTGAGCTACTTTGATGTACAAATCGACCCTGAGTCGGCATCGAATTCAACCTTTTGCGGCGAAAGAAGACGCTATGTTTTTTCCTGACTTGAAAGGCTTGCCGCTGCATCGCGTCCTGACGCGCACGGTCACCGAGTTCGTCGACGACGAAATGTCGACCTATGCCTCGGCGCTTGCCTATCAGATGCTGTTCTCGCTGTTCCCGTTCCTGCTGTTTCTGATCGCCCTGATCGGCTTCCTGCACCTGCCGGACTTTTTCTCCTGGTTGCGTCTGCAGTCGGAGCTGGTACTGCCCCCGCAAGCCCTCGAGCAAGTGAATCCGGTGATCGACCAGCTCCAGCAATCCAAGGGCGGGCTGCTGTCGGTAGGTATCGTGATTGCACTGTGGACCGCCTCGGCCGGTGTGCGGCTGATGATGAGCGCGATGAACGCGGCGTACGATGTGGTCGAAGGGCGACCGATGTGGAAACGCTTTCCGCTGTCGATTATCTACACCATCGGCATTGCCGGCATGCTGTTGGTCGCCGCCGCGCTGATGGTCCTGGGGCCGCAAGTGATGGGCTGGCTGGCGGGGCAGATCGGCATGGAGGAGTTTATCGTCACCGTCTGGACTCTGGTGCGCTGGCCATTGATCGTGGTGCTGTTGATGGTCGCGGTGGCATTGATCTATTACGTCACACCCGACGTGAAGCAGGAGTTCCGCTTTATCACCCCGGGCTCGGTGCTGGCGGTGGTGGTATGGATCATCGCGTCCCTGGGCTTTGGCTATTATGTGAAAACCTTTGCTGATTACAACGCCATGTATGGCAGTATCGGTGCGATCATCGTGCTGTTGCTGTACTTCTATATTTCTGCGGCGGTGCTGTTGCTCGGCGCGGAAATGAACGCGGTGATCGAGCACATGTCGACCCATGGCAAGAATCCTGGCGAGAAGGACTTCGGGGACGACGAAAAACACCACGTTTCGGGATTGGGACGGGACCACTCGCTCAAACCGACCACTGACGAAGCCTGAACATGATCCGTGAAATTCTGAAAATGGGCGACGAACGCCTGCTGCGCATTGCCCCGCCGGTGCCGGCCGAGATGTTCGACAGCCCGGAACTCTGGCAGTTGATCGATGACATGTTCCAGACCATGGAGCACGTGGGCGGCGTCGGCCTGGCCGCACCCCAGGTGGGTGTCGACCTGCAGCTGGTGATCTTTGGCTTCGAGCACAGTGAGCGCTATCCGGACGCGGAAGCGGTACCGCAGACCATCCTGATCAACCCGCTGATCACGCCGTTGGGGCCGCTCCTGGAAGAGGACTTTGAAGGTTGTCTGTCGGTACCCGGCATGCGTGGCGCAGTAGAGCGCTATCAGCAGATTCGCTACGAAGGGTTCGACCCCAAGGGTGAGCCGATCGTGCGCATCGCTTCAGGCTTCCATGCCCGCGTCGTGCAACACGAATGCGATCACCTGATCGGCCGGCTGTACCCGTCGCGGATCAGCGACTTCAGCAAGTTCGGCTTTATCGATGTGATGTTCCCGGATCTGGATCCTGCCGCGGGCGAGTGAGGCGTTCTCTGCCGAGGGCAATCATGGGTTTACTGCGAGTATAGCGAGCCAGACGATCTGCCAGTGACTGGGGCAGTCGTGGCTCGATGGTAAACCCCAGACCCGCGTAAAACCCTTGCAGATCCGGATGGCAAAACAGCCAGACCGGCCCCTCGACAGTTCCACACGCATGTTCCACCAGCTGCGTGGCAATCCTTTGACCTCGGCAGGCCGGATCGACAAACAACCCGGTCAACCACTGCCCTTCGGCAACCGGTGTCAGGCACAGACCGGCAATGATCTCCAGCCGTTTGGCTACCCATAACTCTCCCTTGCTGGCCGCGCGCATTGGCGAGTTGTGCTGGCGATAGAACTTGTTCAGCAGGGGGCGTAGCGGCTCGGCAAGCGGGCTGAAATGAAGCTCTGGCATGGTTTGAGTGAATTTCTATGAAGGGCGGTGAGCAGCAAAAAATTATAAATCGCTGAAATAAAACTCTGCTACGTAATAGGTGTTATACCTCATGTTACATCCCGTATGAGTGGAGCGTGCATCATGGCCAAAGGCATGGATTCAAAGAAAGCAGCAAAGAAAAAACCATCGAAAACCGCCGATGAAAAACGCGCGGACAAGAAAGCCAAGAAAGTCGGTGTGTTCGGTCACTGAGTCGTCTTTAACGGAGCCCGTCCATCGGGCTCCGCTTTCACTTCTGAATAAATAATCAATCGATCTGCAAGATTTCCCTGGGCTATTGCACAGAGGGGGATGAAGTCGACGTTCGTTTGTCGGCGCGATCCCTGCTCTGAGCCACGCCATGCCCAATTATCTTGATCAAGCCCAACGAGAAGAAATCGAAACCCTGCGCCTGAGTTTCACCGGCCGCACGCAATGGCCGACCTGGCTGTTGCTGATTGGCGTTTACGGCGCCTGGTTTGGCGTACTGCTGGCGAGCCCATGGCTGGGCTTGTGGCTGAGCACGGCATTACTGATCCCCATCCTGGTGCTTTGGATGTCGGTGCAGCACGAGCTGTTGCACGGGCATCCGACGCGTTTTATCTGGCTGAACAAGCTCCTCGGTTATGCGCCGTTGGCGGTCTGGTATCCCTACACGCTGTACCGCGACAGCCATTTGTTGCATCACCGAGACGAAGACCTGACCTTGCCTGGCCGCGACCCGGAAAGCCGGTACCTGAGCCGACACCGGTGGCAGACCAGCTCAATACTCGAACAAGGCCTGCACTGGCTGGATAAAACACTGTTCGGCCGCCTGCTAGTGGGCGCGCCGTTGGCCTTGCTGGGGCTGGCGAAGGAAGAGCTGCAGCGCTTGCGGCGAGGCGAACGCCAGGCCTGGCTGATGTGGCTGACCCATGGCGCGCTGTCCGTGCTGATGCTCGGCTTCATTGCTCGTTACAGCGCGGTGCCGGTCTGGCACTACCTGTTGCTGATCAGCGTGCCGGCGTTGTCGCTGGCGATGATCCGTTCCTACTATGAACACCGCCCGCACACCCAGGCCGAGCAGCGCACGGTGATCAATGAAGCGGCATGGCCCTGGACCTGGCTGTTCCTCAATCTGAACCTGCACCTGGTGCATCACGACCTGCCGGGTCTGCCCTGGTTTTACCTGCCTCGCGTGTACCTTGCCCGTCGAGAGCAGTGGCTCAATCGCAGTGGCGGATTTCTGGTGCAAGGCTATGGTGAACTGTTTCGTCGACATGGGCTGGCGGCGGTAGACAGTCCGGAGCATCCGTTTGGTTGAGAACACAAAAATGACTTCAGGCTACGCAGAACTACTGATGTACGTCGCTCCCGAGCAGATACGCCAGGCCAGTGAACAATGGCTGACCCGGATCCTCGAACGACTCAAGGTTACCCGTCAAAACGCCGAAGGCCTGGAGCTGATGCAGCTCTGGCTCGCCCCGCAACTGCTGCTGACCCAAACCTGCGGTTATCCGCTGATGACCGCCTTGCGTGGACAGGTCCGGGTGATTGGCCGACCGCGCTATGAACTGCCCGACAGCTCGGGTGGTAACCATTGCAGCCTACTGCTGACCCGCGCCGTTGACCCGCGCCGAACCCTGACGGGATTTTTCGGCAGCCGTGGGGTGATCAATGGCGAGGACTCCAACAGCGGCATGAACCTGCTGCGTCACCGGCTCGCGCCACTGCAGCAGGACGGCCGGTTTTTCTCCAGTGTTGCCATCAGCGGCAGCCACCGCGAAAGCCTGCGCTGGTTGCGTGAAGGCAAGGCGGATCTGGCGGCCATCGACAGTGTCACCTTTGCCTGTCTGGCGCGGTATGCCGAAGAGGAAGTGGCGGGATTGCGAGTGGTGGCGCGCAGCGCCTTCAGCCCGACCTTGCCGTATATCGGTGGTGCCGGGCTGACGGATGAACAGGTCGAACGTATTCGTGAAGCGATGAACCTGGCTTTGCAGGAACTGCCACAGGTGGCTGAAACCCTCGGGCTGCAGGAAGTGTTGCCAGCCTCTGAAAGCGACTACCAGATCCTGCTCGACTATCGGCAAGAGGCCGAGGAATTGGGGTTTGCTCGGTTGCGCTGAGACTTGAAAGATCGCAGCCTGCGGCAGCTCCGACAATGTTTCACCCGCAATATGGCAGGTGTACGCAAAACCCCCGTAGGAGCTGCCGCAGGCTGCGATCTTTTGATCTTTCGAGTCAATCCTATAAATTCCATAAATGCATATAAAAATACTTTTTAAGTATTATTAATGAATAAGGCTCCTTGCTAGGATCGCCTCACCGGAACTCCGGACATACAGAGCAACCCTTTGCATTGGAGCCTCCATGTCCGGCGCCGACCCTTCTCACCGCGAATACGTGGGCGGATTGTTCCGCAATCATTACCAGTGGCTGTGCGCCCGATTGCGCCGCCAACTGGATTCCAGCGCCAGTGCCGAAGACATTGCCGCCGAAACCTTCGTCCAGCTGCTAAACGCCCCCGGGTTGATGCCGATCCGCCAGCCGCGGGCGTTGCTGACCACCATTGCCCAGCGTTTGATGTACCAGCTATGGCGCCGGCGCGATCTCGAGCGCAATCACCTTGATTCCCTGGAGCAGGATGAAGCGCTCCAAGGGGCGTCACCTCAGGATCTGGCCCAGGCACTCGAAGCCCTGGATGGCATCGACCGCCAGCTCAACCGCTTGCCGGCCAAGGTCCGGGCCGCTTTCCTGCTGGCCCGGGTCAACGGCCTGACCTATCCCGAAGTCGCAGCCGAACTGGGGATTTCCCAACGCTCGGTGAGCGATTACATGACCCGCTCAATGGCGGTCTGTGCGCCGTGGAGTGCGACGAACAAACCGAGCGCCAACCAGCCATTACTCAGACAATCATCCCTTCAGAGGTCCGCATGAGATCGATCAAAACCCTGCTCGGCAGCTCGCTGCTGGCGCTCAGCCTGCTGGCGCAACAGGCCCCGGCCGTTGAACAGCCCGTACCTATTCACTTCGGCGACATCACCTGGGAAAGCGGCAGCCTGATTACCGAGATCCTGCGTTTGATCGTCGAGAAAGGTTACGGCTACCCGACCGACACACTGCCGGGTAGCACCGTCAGCCTCGAAGCGGCCCTGGCCAGGAACGATATCCAGGTAATCGGCGAAGAATGGGCCGGGCGTAGTCCGGCGTGGATCAAGGCCCGAGCCGAGGGCAAGGTGTTTGGCCTCGGTGACACGGTCAAAGGCGCTACAGAGGGCTGGTGGGTCCCGGAGTACGTGATCAAGGGTGACCCGGAGCGCGGCATCAAAGCCCTGGCTCCGGAACTGAAGTCGGTCGCCGATCTGGCGCGCTACAAAGATGTGTTCCGCGATCCGGAAGACCCGGCTCGCGGGCGCTTCCTCAACAGTCCGACCGGCTGGACCTCGGAGATCGTCAACAGCCAGAAACTCAAGGCCTACGAACTGACCGACAGCTTCGTCAACTTCCGCACCGGCTCCGGCGCGGCCCTGGACGCCGAGGTCGCTTCATCGATCCGCCGCGGCAAACCAGTGTTGTTCTACTACTGGTCGCCGACGCCACTGCTGGGGCGCTTCAAACTGGTGAAACTCGAAGAACCGGCGTTCGATGCCGAAGCCTGGAAAACCCTGGCCGATGCCAACAACCCACATCCCAAAGGCACCCGCTCGATGCCCGCCAACCTGGCCATCGGCGTCTCCGCACCGTTCAAAACTCAATATCCGGACCTGGTGGCGTTCTTCGAAAAGGTCGACCTGCCAATCGACCTGCTAAACCAGACACTCGGCCAAATGAGCGAAAAACGCCTGAAGCCGCGTCAGGTTGCCGAAGCCTTTTTGAAGGATCAGCCGCAGGTCTGGCAGCGGTGGGTGCCGATAGAGGTGGCGACAAGGGTGAGTGGGAGTTTGTAGAGGAATTCGATTATTTGCCTGACGTTTCAAGGGCGTCTGAGACTTTGCTTTCGCGGGTAAGCCCCAATGCCAGTCAGTTAAGGATTTTCAGATGAACATCAAACCTGTGGCGAGGGAGCTTGCTCCCGCTGGGTCGCGTAGCGGCCCTGAAACTTGCAAACCCGTTGTGTCAGACACACCGCATTGTCAGGTTTTACGACTGCTTCGCCCGAGCGCGGACCGGCCTACGGGAGCAAGCTCCCTCGCCACAGTTGATCGCCCGACCATAGATTTCTGTTACTGACTTGCCCGCGAATGATCCAACGGCTTGCGCTTCTGTTCGGTCCGACTCAGACCGCAGCCAGAAACTTGTCGGTAACCTGTTTGTCGGTCGTGCTGCTGTCTTTTTCGGCCTAAGCCAGCTTGATCTTGTCTTGGAGGAGGCGAGCGATTTCCTGGCCGATTGCCTGTTGTTGCTCCGGCGGCATCTGCTCAAATTCTTCCTCGGTAATCCCCCAACTCCTTGAAAATACTATCGCGCATCCGCTCTTCAGGGGACTTGCTCATGTAGTCCTTGAATTCGGCCAGCGCGCCGCTCTCGGGGGCGGTGGTCGCTTCCGGTGTGAACACCTGAATTATGGTTATCGACAGGTATAGAGCACATTGCATGCCGGTGCTGCCAGCGCCCCGGTTTTGCAGGGGATGACAGCCTGGTGACTGCCGGTAGGGCAAGGTCGAGCGGCCAGATTTTGCCGCTTTCGGCCGCTTCGCCATCAAACGCGTTCAGCGCCGATGGCTTGAGAGCAGTCATTTAATATGCCCGGTGACCCCGCAAAAACCAGTCTAAGTACTCTCGCGAATCATCAACTCAAACCCCATATCCTGCACCGGTTTGGCCACAGTGTTGCCAGCCATCAAGGTCAACATCTGCTCGGCGGCGCGGCGGCCAATGGCTTCTCGCGGGGTGCTGATGCTGCTCAGACGCGGCACCATATGGGCCGAGGCGGGCAGGTCGTTGAAACCGAGGACCGCCACTTGCTGGGGGATTTTGATCCCGCAGCGCATGGCTTCCAGCAGCGCGCCGTGGGCCAGGTCGTCGTTACCGAAGAAGATCGCGTCGACTTGCGGATGGCTGTTCATCAACTGCAGAAACAGTTCGCCGCCCAGACCCACCGATGAGGGCCGTGGAGTCAGGATTTCCAGGTCCGGATCATATAGACCGGCTTTTTGCAGGGCTCGGCGGAAACCTTCACCACGCAATAGGGTGCGCTGGTCGAGTTGCGCGCCGATGTAGGCCAGACGCCTGCGACCACGTGAGATCAAATGCTCGGCCGCGGTCTCGCCGGCGCTCATTTGCGAGAAGCCGACGCAGTTCAATCCAGCCCCGGGGTCCAGGTCCATCATGTAGACGCAGGGAATGTTGCTGACCTCGACCATCCGTCGGGCGCTTTCGGTGCGATCGAAACCGGTCAGCAGCAAACCACGTGGCTGATAGGCCAGGTAATTGCGCAGCAGATTTTCTTCTTCATCGCGCGAGTAGTGATAGTTGCCGATCAGCACTTCGAAGCCTTTGGGACGCAGTATGGTGTGAATGGCTTCAAGGGTATCGATGAACAGCAGGTTGGACAGCGACGGCACTAAAACCACCACCGAATGGCTCTGAGCGGAGGCCAGGGCACGGGCCGCGGGGTTGACCACGTAGTTCAGTTCGAGGGCTGCCTGCTGGACTTTTTCCACCAGTTCGGTGGCCACGCTGGTGATGCCGCGCAGGGCCCGGGAAGCGGTGATCGGACTGACGCCCGCCAGGCGCGCGACTTCATTGAGAGTAGGGCGTCCCGTGGTGCGGGTATTTTTATCGTTTTTAGAAGAGGTCATCGGACGGCTTGCCAAACAAAATTCAAGGTACTAAGGTAGCGCTGTCTCGATGCCGCTGCAAATGCTTGAGTGTGGCGTGCCTGATCCCACTCGCAAGCGTCGAAACAGAACGCGCTGCAACCCATAAAAATGACAAGAAGGCGTCGGCAGAATCTATTTTTGCACTAGAGTTCAATGAGCAAAGGTAGCGCTGTCTACGTGCTGAGGTGTTACATGAATCAACCCATCACCGCCCTGGTCATCATGGGCGTCGCCGGCTGCGGCAAAACCTGCGTAAGCGAGGCCCTGTGCCAGCTTAGCGGCGCTACCGCCATTGAAGGCGACTCTTTCCACCCTGCCGCCAATATCGAAAAGATGAGCGCGGGCATCCCTCTTACTGACGAAGACCGTGCCGGCTGGCTCGATAGCCTGTGCGATGAATTGCGCCGCGCCGTCGCTGCCGGTCAGCATCCGGTCCTGACCTGCTCGGCCCTTAAATTGCGTTATCGCGAACGCCTGCGCAGCGCCGTGCCGGGCCTGGGCTTCGTGTTTCTCGAACTGACCCCCGAAGTCGCGGCGCTGCGAGTCTCCCATCGACCCGGCCATTTCATGCCCTCGACCCTGATCGACAGCCAGTTCGCTACCCTTGAATCGCCAGTCGGCGAACCTTTGACCCTGGCCCTCGATGCTTCCTCCCACAGTGTGGAAAACCTCGCCGAGCAGACTTATGCCTGGTGGCTGCAACGTGGCCTGGAACCAATCCAGTAGTGCCTGACTCGAAGAGATAGCGCTGTCCCATTCAGCAATCAATTCACAACCGTTTTAATAACAACAACAAACAGGAGTCACCCCCCATGTTTGGCATGTCCCAAGAGACCTATCTGCTAGTCGATGCAGTGGTCACCATCATCGGCCTGATCGTGTTGATCACCCGGTTCAAGATGCACCCGTTCCTTGCACTGATTATTGCCGCCGGTTTCCTCGGGCTGACCTCGGGCATGCCGGTGGACAAGATCATCAAGTCCTTCCAGGACGGCTTCGGCGGCGTTCTCGGTTTCGTCGGCATCATCCTCGCGCTGGGCACCATGCTCGGCAAAATGATGGCCGAATCGGGCGGGGCGGATCAGATCGCCCGCACCCTGATCCAGGCGTTCGGTAAAGAGCGCGTGCAATGGGCAATGATGTTTGCGGCGTTTCTGGTCGGCATTCCGTTGTTCTTCGAAATCGGCTTCGTGCTGCTGATCCCACTGGTGTTCATCGTCGCCAAGCGTACCGGCGTGTCGCTGATCAAGATCGGTATCCCGCTGCTCGCCGGTCTGTCAGCGGTTCACGGTCTGGTTCCGCCACACCCGGGTCCGTTGCTGGCCATCGGTATATTCGGTGCTGACATCGGCAAAACCATTCTCTATGGTCTGATCGTCGCGCTGCCGACCGCCATCATTGCCGGTCCCTTGTTCGGTACGTTCATCGCCAAATACATTCCGGGTCATCCGAATCAGGAGTTGGTGGATCAACTGGCCCATGAGCCGGAAGCCTCCACGCTGCCAAGCTTCAGCATCACCCTGATCACCGTGCTGTTGCCGGTGTTCCTGATGTTGCTCAAAACCTTCGCCGATGTGGTGCTGCCTGAAGGTAATGGCGTGCGCAACTGGATGGACATGATCGGCCACCCGATCGCTGCCTTGCTGCTGGCCCTGCTGCTGTCGTTGTACACCTTTGGCTACAGACGCGGTTTTGATTCGAAGAGAATTCTCAAACTGCTCGACTCCAGCCTTGCGCCAACGGCCGCGATCATCCTGATCATCGGTGCTGGCGGTGGCTTCAAGCAGATGCTGGTAACCAGCGGCGTGGGTGATGTGATCGGCCATATGGCGGTGAACGCGCAGATCTCGCCGATTTTGCTGGCGTGGCTGGTAGCGGCGGTGATTCGTGTCGCCACCGGTTCGGCGACCGTGGCAACCATTACCGGTGCGGGCATTGTGGTGCCGGTGGTGGGGATGGTTCCAGGCGTCAATCTTGAATTGCTGGTACTGGCAACGGGCGCAGGCTCGTTGGTTCTGTCTCACGTCAACGATGCGGGCTTCTGGCTGGTCAAGCAGTACTTCAACATGACCGTCCTCGAAACCTTCAAGACCTGGACCGCGATGGAAACCATCCTCTCCGTCGTTGCGCTGATCTTCATCCTGCTGCTGTCGTTGGTGGTTTAAAAAACTGTGGCGAGGGGGCTTGTCGGAACGCCGCATCGCCCCGTTGGACCGCGAAGCGGTCCTGAAACCATGTATCGCGATTCTTCAGGTAGAACGCGGTAGCCGGTTTTACGACTGCTTCGCAGCCGAACGGGGCGATGCGGCGTTCCGACAAGCCCCCTCGCCACAAATCAGACGGCGCTGGTTTTCGGTACCAAACCATCCGCCCTGAACATTCCACGGATCCCGCGCACTGCCTGGCGAATTCGGTCCTGGTTCTCGATCAGGGCAAAGCGCACATGGTCATCACCATATTCACCAAACCCCACTCCCGGCGACACACAGACCTTGGCCTGCGCCAGCAGTTTCTTGGCGAATTCCAGCGAGCCGAGGTGCGCGTAGGCTTCAGGGATCTTGGCCCAGACGTACATCGCGGCCTTTGGATTCTCGACCATCCAGCCCAGTTCATGCAGGCCTTTGACCAGTACATTGCGACGCTGCCGGTATTGCTCGGCGATGTCTTTCACGCATTGCTGATCGCCTTCCAGTGCCGCGATGGCCGCGACCTGCAGCGGAGTGAAGGTGCCGTAGTCGTGATAGCTCTTGATCCGCGCCAGGGCATTGACCAGTTCGGCGTTGCCGACCATGAAACCAATACGCCAGCCAGCCATGTTGTAGCTCTTGGACAGGGTGAAAAACTCCACCGCGATGTCCTTGGCGCCCGGCACCTGCATGATCGACGGGGCTTTATAGCCGTCGAAGACGATGTCGGCGTAGGCCAGATCGTGGACCACCAGCACATCGTATTGTTTGGCCAGGGCGATGACCCGCTCGAAGAAATCCAGTTCCACGCACTGCGCGGTCGGGTTGGACGGGAAGCCGAGAATCATCATCTTCGGTTTCGGGATCGAGCCGCGAATCGCCCGTTCCAGTTCGGCGAAGAAGTCTACGCCCGGAATCAGCGGCACCGAACGCACTTGGGCACCGGCAATCACTGCGCCGTAGATGTGGATCGGGTAGCTGGGATTGGGCACCAGTACCGTATCGCCCTGGTCGAGGGTGGCGAGCATCAAATGCGCCAGACCTTCCTTGGAACCAATGGTGACGATGGCTTCGCTTTCCGGGTCGATGTCGACCTCATAGCGATCCTTGTACCAATTGGAAATTGCCCGACGCAGGCGTGGAATGCCCTTGGACGTGGAATAGCCATGGGTATCTTCGCGCTGGGCGACGGTGCAGAGTTTTTCGACGATATGCGGCGGTGTCGGGCCGTCGGGGTTACCCATGCTGAAGTCGATGATATCTTCGCCACGACGACGGGCGGCCATCTTCAGCTCGGCAGTGATGTTGAATACGTAAGGGGGGAGTCGATCTATGCGCGCAAAGCGGCGCGGCGAACCTTGGTCAGCCATTGTTGCCTCTGGTACGTAAGCGCCCGGAACCGTCCGAGCGACGTCGGCCACTGCGGTGGCCTGAGGCGCACGATAAGGGCTGGAGCGGCAGGTTGTCCAGCGTGTCGTTAAACAACCAGGACTTGACTGGGGAAATTCGGGTGGGCTTCTATACTCCCAGCCGAACCTATCTTCCACTCATTGAGGTTGCTTTCATGGACGAGCAAAAAATTTCCGATCTGGCTGAACCGCGTTTTGAACATGGACATTTTCTGTTGATCGCGGGGCTTGGCGGGCGCTTTACTAGCGAGACAACCCAAGGCATCCCGCAACTTTGGGAAAAATTCATTCCGCACATCGGCAAAGTCCCGGGCCAAAAGGACGACGTGACCTACGGCATCTGCTGTAACCCGGATGGCAAAGGCGGTTTCGAATACATCGCCGGAGTCGAGATCAGCAAGCTCGATGACTTGCCTGATCAGTACCGCTGGATCGAAGTACAGCCACAGTACTATGCGGTGTTCGAGCATAAAGGCTCACTGGATACCTTGCCCCGGACCTTCCAATACATCTGGAAAACCTGGTTGCCCAAATCCGCCCATGAAGCCGCGGATGCACCGGAGTTCGAGCGTTACAGCGCCGACTTCAATCCGCAGACCGGGGAAGGGACTCTGGAGATATGGCTGCCGCTCAAGGAGGGCTGATCCAGCTTACAGGCAGTCGCGGCCGGCAAGGAAAGTCCAAAAAACCGGCCGCTGCGCCTATCGTTTTCCGCCTGACAGGGTAGCTGTTGTCTTCTATGAAATCGTCAAACGCTGTTATCCGCCAGGTCACGACTGCTGATCTGGACCGCTGTTTCGCCATCGAATCCGTTGCCTACGAAGGCGACGAAGCCGCGACCCGAGAGAAAATCGCCACGCGCATCGCCACCTGGTCTCAAGGATTTATCGTGGCTGAAATCGATGGCGTGGTCGCAGGCTTTATCAATTCCGGTGCCGCCTGGCAGGTGGAAATGGCTGATGAAGCCTTCAAGGAACTGATCGGCCACGATCCGGACGGCCCGCATGTGGTGGTCATGTCGGTGGTGGTGCATCCGGACTATCAGGGGCAGGGCTTGGCCAAGCGGTTGATGAGCGAGTTCATCGCCCGCATGCGAGGCCTGAACAAGGCGAGCATCCACCTGATGTGCAAGGAGCGGCATGTACCGTTTTATGCACAGTTCGGTTTCATCTACCTCAAGGCTTCAGACTCTGATCATGGCGGGATGGCCTGGCATGAAATGGAGTTGAATCTGCAAGGAAAGACAGAATGAAACGCGGGCATTTTGTAGGAGCGAGCTTGCTCGCGATGGACGTTAACGATAACGCGTAATGTCTGAATTAACGCGGCGCCCTTGAGTCCATCGCGAGCAAGCTCGCTCCTACACTTCAGGGTTGGCCGGGGCATTCGTGTCCTCTTCAGAACGCCAGCGCCAACCTGCGCTCATAGCCGATCCGGCCCTTGTAGGCTTCGCCGGTATCGACCCATCCGAGCTTGAGGTACAGGTTGAGCGCCGCTTCGTTGTGAGCGTCCACCGAGAGCATCAAGCCGTTGATCTCCGGCCAGGCTTGGCGAGCGACTTGTGGCAGGGCTTGCAGGCAGGCTTTGCCATAACCTTTGCCCTGGACGCGGTGGTCGACTTGCAGGGCGTGCAGGGTGGCGGTGTCTTTATCGGCCCAATGGGGAAGGCACGGCGGGCGTTTGAGCAGCAGGAAGGCTACTGGAACCTCCTGCGACAACAGGGCAAAGCCTTTAACTCCGGGGTTGGCATTGGACAGCAGGGCGTGCAAGGCGCCATGGATATCGCCGGAGAATTCCCTTTGCTGCGGGAGGATTTCGATGGCTTCGACTTGTTGGCGCTGAACCGGGGTCAGGCTTTCGTAGGGCACAAGTTGAGTAGTCACTGGCGGTGTCCGTTTTCCGGCAAAGGTGAGAGGCAGATTCTATCGAGTTTGCGGCAGACAAAAATATTTTTGTGGCAACCATCCGAACGTGTCGATTTCGGTTTTTGTCATACGACTATGGGTGTCTTCACGATTTACACCTCGCCCATCAGGCGACTCGATGACCCTCTGCAACTCAATCGCAAGGAGAACCATCATGAGCACTCATAACGCTGAAACTGAAATCCGCGCCTTGATCGAAACCTGGCAGCAAGCCGTGATCGACAAGGATATCGATAAAATCGTCAGCTTCTACGCGGACGATATCACCTCGTTCGACGCCGTGACTGCACTGCAATTCAAGGGCAAAGAGGCCTACCGCGCGCACTGGGAAGAGTGCATGAAAGTCTGCCCCGGCCCCGGCATTTTCGAGTTCCACCAGCTGCATGTCGTACCGGCTGCCGATACCGCATTTGCCCACTGGCTGGCCCATTGCGGCGGGACCGACGAAAAAGGCGAAACCAAAGCCTGCTGGATGCGGGTGACCGCAGGCTACCAGCGCATCAATGGCCAATGGTTGGTGGTGCATGAGCACTGGTCGGCACCGTTCGACATGATGAGCGGCACGGTGCTGTTCGACCTGCAACCCTGATCGTCGGGTTTTTCGCCAAACCCTGAATCAGCAGCCATAGTTGATCAGCTTGATGACGGAGAATTTCATGAAATACCTATGCTTGGTCTACAGCGAAGAGCTCCTTCTCCACAGCTTGCCTGAAAGCCCGAAGGATGCTGAATGTATGGCCTACGCCGAGTCGATTCAGGGCAGTGGCCGGATGCTCGCCGCCGAGGCGCTGCAGTCGGTGCAGACCGCCACCACGGTGCGCATGCGCAACGGCAAGTTGTCGATCACCGATGGCCCTTTCGCTGAAACCAAGGAGCAATTGGCCGGGTTTTATCTGATCGATGCCAAGGACCTCAACGAAGCCCTGCAGGTCGCCGGGAATATCCCGGCGGCCCGAGTCGGCAGTGTCGAGGTGCGCCCGGTACGTGAATTGAATCCCTGAGAACAATCATAAGCAGGAGATCCCCGATGATCGCCCAACTGGCCAAGCCTCAGCCCGCTGAGTTCGAGCTATCCATCAGCCGTTTGATTGATGCGCCCCGGAGCAAGGTTTTCCGCGCCTGGACCGAGCCGCAGTTGCTGGCGCAGTGGTGGGGGCCCCATGGCATGACGACGCCGGAGTGTGAGATGCAACTGTGGGTCGGCGGCCTGTTCCGGACCTTGATGCGCGCGCCGGACGGCAGCGAGTATCCGACCCAGGGTGTTTACCTGGAGATTGTCGTGCCGCAGCGGATTGTCTTCACCGACGCCTTCAAACCGGGCTGGATTCCATCGGGCAAACCCTTCATGACCGCCGAAGTGACCTTCGACGATATCGATGGCAAGACCCTCTACACCGCGCGCGCCATGCACTGGACTGAAGAGGATCGCCAGGCCCATGAGGCGATGGGCTTTCATGATGGCTGGGGGCAAAGTCTGGATCGGCTGGTGACACTGGTTACCGAAGGCATGCCCGACTGATGGCGGGCGAAGCGAACGGCTCGGTCAAGGCTCTGGTCGAGACGGTCTATCGCACCGAGTCGCGACGGATTCTGGCGACCCTGATTCGCTTGCTCGGCGATTTCGATCTCGCCGAAGAGGCGTTGCACGAAGCCTTCTTCGTCGCGGTCGAGCGCTGGCAGCGTGACGGGGTGCCGGATAATCCACGCACTTGGCTGGTGTCGACCGGGCGCTTCAAAGCCATTGATGCATTGCGTCGGCGAGCGCGTTTCAGTGCCTCCCGGGCGGCCCTGGTCAGCCAGCTGGGAGAACTCGAAGAGACCGACTGGAGTGAGGACGACGTGGAAGACGATCGCCTGCGTTTGATCTTCACCTGTTGTCACCCGGCCTTGGCGGCGGATGCTCAGGTGCCGTTGACGCTTCGGGAAATCTGCGACTTGACCACCGAGGAAATCGCCCGGGCTTTTCTCACCGCGCCGGCCACCATCGCCCAGCGCATCGTGCGTGCCAAGGCGAAGATTCGCGATGCGAAAATTCCTTATCAGGTGCCATCCCTGGCCGAACTGCCCGAGCGTCTGGACAGCGTGTTGCGAGTGATTTATCTGGTGTTCAACGAAGGGTATTCGGCGTCGATGGGCGCGCAGTTGACCCGCGAAGACCTGACCGCAGAAGCCATCCGCCTGGCTCGATTGTTGATGGAGCTGCTGCCGGAACCGGAGGTGATGGGTTTGCTGGCGTTGATGTTGCTGCATGAGTCGCGCCGCCCGGCACGGACCTCGGCGGCGGGTGAACTGATTGTGCTGGATGAACAGGACCGCTCGCTATGGAATGCCGAACAGATCGCCGAGGGCTGTGGGCTGGTGGAGAAGGCATTGGGTACGCGGCGCTTTGGCCCCTACTGCCTGCAAGCGGCGATTGCCGCGGTGCATGCCGAGGCGTCGACTGCCGGGGAAACCGACTGGGTACAGATTGTCGGCCTGTATGACGTGCTGCTGCGGGCGCTGCCTTCGCCGGTGATCGAATTGAATCGCGCGGCGGCCCTGGCCCAGCGCGATGGCCCGCTGGCGGGGTTGGAATTGGTCGAGGGCATCCTGGCGCGCGGCGAGTTGCTCGACTACCACCTGGCGCATTCGGCTCGGGCGGAGTTTTGCCGGCAGCTGGGGCGGGTCGAGCAGGCGAGAGCGGCCTATCAGCGAGCCCTCGAACTGACCCGGCAGTTGCCTGAACGGCGGTTTATCGAGCGGCGCCTTGAAGAGCTGTAGATACCGTCTTAACCCTCACCGGCCAACGCATTGCCCGCCGAAAAGATCGCAGGCTACGCCAGCTCCTACGCCGACCGCGTTTGCCCGTCGGTTCGCCGATCCCCTGTAGGAGCCGCCGCAGGCTGCGATCTTTTGATCCTGGCGTCCGCCCGGCCAACGCATTGTCCGCCGAAAAGATCGCAGGCTACGCCAGCTCCTACGCCGACCGCGTTTGCCCGTCGGTTCGCCGATCCCCTGTAGGAGCCGCCGCAGGCTGCGATCTTTTGATCCTGGCGTCCGCCCGGGCAACGCATTGTCCGCCGAAAAGATCGCGGGCTCCGCCAGCTCCTACGCCGACCGCGTTTGCCCGTCGGTTCGCCGATCCCCTGTAGGAGCCGCCGCAGGCTGCGATCTTTTGATCCTGGCGTCCGCCCGGCCAACGCATTGTCCGCCGAAAAGATCGCAGGCTACGCCAGCTCCTACGCCGACCGCGTCTGCCCGTCGGTTCGCCGATCCCCTGTAGGAGCTGCCGCAGGCTGCGATCTTTTGATCCTGGCGTCCGCCCGGCCAACGCATTGTCCGCCGAAAAGATCGCAGGCTACGCCAGCTCCTACGCCGACCGCGTTTGCCCGTCGGTTCGCCGATCCCCTGTAGGAGCCGCCGCAGGCTGCGATCTTTTGATCCTGGCGTCCGTCCGGGCAACGCATTGCCCGCCGAAAAGATCGCGGGCTACGCCAGCTCCTACGCCGACCGCGTTTGCCCGTCGGTTCGCCGATCCCCTGTAGGAGCCGCCGCAGGCTGCGATCTTTTGATCCTGGCGTCCGCCCGGCCAACGCATTGTCCGCCGAAAAGATCGCAGGCTACGCCAGCTCCTACGCCGACCGCGTTTGCCCGTCGGTTCGCCGATCCCCTGTAGGAGCCGCCGCAGGCTGCGATCTTTTGATCCTGGCGTCCGCCCGGCCAACGCATTGTCCGCCGAAAAGATCGCAGGCTACGCCAGCTCCGCCGACCGCGTCTGCCCGTCGGTTCGCCGATCCCCTGTAGGAGCTGCCGCAGGCTGCGATCTTTTGATCCTGGCGTCCGTCCGGGCAACGCATTGCCCGCCGAAAGATCGCAGCCTTCGGCAGCTCCTACGCGCTTTCACTCCAGCATCTTCCCCAACAACCAGCTCCCCGCCGGCCCTGGCGGATGCAGGCGTGACCAGAGGGCATCGACCGCCACCGGCCGCGGCCAGCCGCGCACTTTGAGTTCCTGCAGCGAACCGGCGCCAAAACGGCCCACCAACCAGCGCGGCAAGGGCGCCCAGCCGAACCCGCGCTGGGCCATTTCCAGCAGCATCAGGTAACTCGGCGCCGACCAGACCCGGCCCTGGGCGCGGGTTTCATAAGGGTTGACGATGGTCGCCAGGCGCAACTCGCGGTGCTGTTGCAGGCTGTCCTTGTCGACCTTGCTCAGTGCCGCCAACGGATGATCACGAGACACAAACAAGGCAATTTCAGTGCGTTCGTCCACCGTCGAGCTAGCGAGGTCCGCCGGATAGTTCGGTTGCATCTCGGCGAAGGCAATCTGCGCTCGGCCACTCTGAACCAGAGCGATCAGGTCGGCGGATTCGGCGATCAGGCATTCCAGTTCCAGGTCCGGGTAACGCTGCTCGAACGCGCTCAGGCTCACCTCGAAACGGTCGGACTGATAGGTGTCGGAAATGGCTACGGTCAGCTTCGGTTCGAAACCTTGGGACAGCTGGCTGGCGGCCATTTCCAGGCGACTGGTGGCGGCCAGGATGTCTTCGGCGCGCTGCAGCATGACGTGCCCGGCCGGGGTGAGGGTCGGTTTGCGGCTGCGGCGGTCGAACAGCACCACATCCAGGTCGATTTCCAGGCTGGCAACGGCGGCGCTGATAGTCGACTGACTCCTGCCCAGCTTGCGCGCAGCCGCGGAAAACGAGCCTTGGGTCGCGGCATGGACAAAGGCCAGTAACACTTCGTGGGAGGCCATGAACTATCGCCCTGATCGATGGTTATTGGTTATGAAGTATCGGTCTGGAAGGCGATGATGGCAACCATAGTCAACCAGGGAGCCCAGTCATGAGTGCCAACAAATCCATTACTGAACGTTTTTTCCAGGCCATCGGATTCGAGCTGCTCGCGGTCCTGTTGTGTACCCCGTTGCTCGCCTGGCTGATGGACAAATCGGTGGTCGACATGGGTGTCGCGACCATCGCCATCGGCCTGATCGCCCTGGGCTGGAACGTCCTGTTCAACGGCCTGTTCGACCGTTTGCTCAAGCGTCTTGGCATGACCCAGAACAGCTGGACCCGCATGTTGCACGCGCTGTTGTTCGAGGGCGGTCTGGTGGCGGTCAGCGTGCCGCTGATAGCCTGGTGGCTGAACATCAGTCTGTTGCAGGCATTAATTCTGGACCTCGGCGTGCTGCTGTTTTTCCTGCCGTACACCTACGTCTATCACTGGGCGTATGACGTGCTGCGTGAGCGACTGCTGCTGAGGCGGATAATCTGACCCAACGCGTTCAGCGCGGGGGGGGAAGGCGCTGCGGATACTTGTGGCGAGAGAGCAAGCTCGCGCTGGGTTGCGAAGCGACCCCAAACCTGCGACCGCATTTTGTCAGGCACAACTCATTCACAGGTTTTGCGACTGCTTCGCACTCGAGCGCAAGCAAGCTCCCTCGCCACCAAAAGCCTGGTCAGTAGTCCTGGCGCTTGCGAAACGCCCAGCGCCCGGCCAGCACGGTAAAGGTCGCCACCAGCGCCACCAGAATCCAGAAACCTTCCGGGTCGGCCGAGAGCGGAATCCCGCCGACATTCATGCCGAAGAAACCGGCAATGATGTTGATCGGCAGCGCTAACACCGTCACCACGGTCAGGGTGAACAGGGTGCGGTTGCTTTGTTCGTTGAGGTTGGCGGCGATTTCTTCCTGCAGCAGCTTGATGCGCTCACCCAGGGCGGTGAGGTCGTTGATGATCAGCGCAAACTCCTCGGTGGATTTGCGCAGTTCCTTGACGTCCTCTTTCTGCAGCCATTGCGGCGGGCGATTGAGCAGCCGCAGCAACGACCCCGGCTCCAGTGCCAGCAAGCGTTGCAGGCGTACCAGCACCCGGCGGTTGGTACCCAGTTCGGCGCGGTTGGTGGACAGGCGTGAGGACAATAACTGGTCCTCGATCTGATCGACGCTGATGCTGGTCTTGCGCACGATCTGGGTCAGCACTTCGCCCTGGTCGCGCAGCAGATGCACCAGCAGTTCCAGCGGTGAGCGGAAGCATTCACCGGCCTTGACCGAGGAGCGCAGCTTGTCCACCGAGTGCAAGGGTTGCAGGCGGGCGCTGATGATCAGGCGGCTGCGGGCGCAGACCCACAGGGTCGAAATATCCGAAGAGACCATGTTGCTCAGGTTGAACACCACATCGTTGACCACCGCCAGCAGCGCCGAATCGACGTGTTCGATACGGGTCGAGCGCGAACCTTCGTGCAACGCTTCGAAGAACTCCTGCGGCAGTTCCAGGTTGGTTTTCATCCAGCGTTCGCAGGCGGCATGGGCCAGGTTCAGGTGCAGCCAGAGAAATTCCTCGGGATCACCGGGTTGCCGCAAACATTCCAGGGCGCTCGCCGAATCGATTTCGCGCCCCCGTTCGCCAGGGCGAAAACTGAACCCGTAGAGCAGACCGAACAGATCAGTGTCGCGATGGCTTTGGCCGATGCTGTGGTTCATGGAGTCTCGCTGGCGGGACGCGTCTGTCACAGATTTCACAGGTTCGCTTGAACCGCATCATGACAAGGCTGTTTGACGGTTTTGTGACAGCTTGGCGACATCGGTAAGAGCGCCATAACCAGTGGTCGGAGCCATTAAAGAATGCGAGCGGAGTGCCGATCAAGCTCAGGTAGTCTTTCGCTTTTTGGCCAAAGGCTTGGTGTTTATGACAGGGATGTCTGGACGTCATGCATGCCTCTGGTTGGCCTGCTTTATCCCTGTCATGAGATCCCACTCGATGTTTGTGCAGAAATCCCTGAGAACTCAAATCCTGGCACTGCTGAGCGGAAGTCTGTTCGCGATGCTGTTGATCGCCCTGGCGTGCTTCCACTTTCTTTCCAGCGGTGTTCAAAACTATCGCAATCTGATTGAAGGCCCGCTGCATACTTCGCAACTGATCGATGAAGCCAACCTGCAATTCAAGGTTCAGGTTCAGGAATGGAAAAATGTCTTGCTGCGCGGCAAGCGGCCGGAAGACTTGAACAAGTACTGGAAGCAATTCGAAGATCGCCAGCGCGATGTACAAGGCATTCTCGGACAACTGGGCAGCGCACCGGGAATTGATGCGCAACTCAAGACTCGTATCGAGCGGCTACGCGAAGAGCACCGCGTTTTGGGCACGGCCTATCAGAAGGGCCGTGACGCCTATCTGGCCGCCGGGACCGACGCCGCTGCCGGCGATAGCGCAGTCAAAGGCGTGGACCGCGCCGTCAGCGAGCAAATGAGTGAACTGGTCAACGAACTGCGCAAGCAGGGTGCCGAGAAATCGATCCGGATCAGTGCCGATGCTGATCGCACCGTGCTGCTGGGGATTGTGGTGATGCTGGCTTCGGGCCTGTTGATCGGCCTGCTCAGCTTGTGGCTGGTCAACCGCAATCTGGTCGAACCGATCCGCAAGCTGATTGAATACGTCGCCCAGCTCAGCCAGGGTCGCTTCGTCGAACGCGTCGCAAGCGATCGTCAGGATGAATTGGGCAGGCTGGCTGTTGCCGCCAATACCTTGCGGGATTTTCTCGCGCAAACCTTCAGCCGCTTGCAGCGCAGCGCCACCGATCTGGACAGCGCCAGTGGCGAGCTGAATTCGATCGCCAGCCAGATGAGTCAGGGCGCCAGCGAGCAATTCAACCGCACCGATCAAGTGGCCACGGCGATGAACGAGATGTCCGCCACGGCGCAGGAAGTCGCCCGGCATGCCGCGGATGCGGCACGGGCTGCCGATGATGCCGATCACTCTGCTCAGCAGGGCGAAAAGGTCATGCAGGGGACAATTCACACCATCACCCGGATGCGTGGCGAAATCGCCAATACCGCCACCGTCATCCGTCAGCTGGAGACCGACAGCGGGCGGATCGGCAAGGTGCTGGAAGTGATTCGCGCCATTGCCGAACAGACCAACCTGCTGGCGCTCAACGCCGCCATCGAAGCGGCCCGCGCCGGCGAGGCCGGACGCGGATTTGCCGTGGTCGCCGATGAGGTTCGCAGCCTGGCTCAGCGCACGGCAGCGTCGATCATCGAGATCAATCAGATTATTCAAACGGTGCAAAAGGGTGCGGTGGATGCGGCCCAAGCCATCGACAGCGGCCAGTCACGCAGTGAAGAAAGCGTCGAACAAGTGACTCAGGCCGGCGCGATGCTGGAGCGGATCACCGTTGCGGTGGAATCGATACGCGACATGAACCGGCAAATCGCTACGGCCGCCGAAGAGCAGACTTCGGTGGCTGAAGACATTTCGCGCAACCTCACTGAAATCACCACCATCGCCAGTACCAATCTGGACAACGTGCAGCGCACTGAAGCGGCGAGCCGGAATTTGCACGGGTTGTCGGGACAGTTGAATGAGGTTACCGCGCGTCTGAGCGCATAAAAAAAGCCGCGCGACCCGAAGGCCGCGCGGCTTTTGCCGTGATGCAGTTACTTGTCTTGTTTGTTGCTCAATACCTGACCGGTCTTGGCGTTCAGGTCCACGTCCCACTCGACGCCTTTGGCATCGCGAATTTCTACCTGATAGATGTAGTCAGCACCTTTTAGCTCAAGCTCGGTGTCGGTGATGTTGGCCGCCGTTGTGCCTGGATGCTGGGCGAGGGCGGCCTGGTTGAGTTTTTCCAGGTCCATGATAGTGCCGGCTTTGAGCAAGCCCGGAATCTGGTCAGGACGGACGTCGGCCTGGGCCAGGCCAGCAGTCAGGGTCAAGGCGGCAGCGGCGAACAGGGCAGTCAACGTTTTCATGGGATTCTTTCCTTGGGGTGAACTGTTTAAGTGGGATCAGATTAGCTCGCTGAACTTAATTCACCCTTAATTTCATTTCGGCTCGGTTAATAACCGTTGGCCTCAAGCAACTGCGCAACAGTGGCCGGAGCCGGGCGCTTGAAGTACTTGAGCAGCTCGGAGGTGCGGTTGGTGAAGATGCCATCGACGCCGGCATCCATCACCTTCTGGTAATCCACCGGTTCGTCGATGGTGTAGGCATGCACCAACAGGCCTTTGTCGTGAGCGAAGTTGTTCATCCACGGCTGCACCAGGTCCGAGTAGCTTTGATCGCCACCGGCGGTCAGGGCTGCCGAAGGTCCGGTGCCAATGGCGCCTTGAGCCTTGGCGTAGTCGACCCACTTCTCGAATTCGGCTTTGTCCTTGGGTTCCTGCCTGGCGTAGAAGGCGGCCTTATCCTTTTCCCCGCTGTCGGCGAAAGTGACGTTGGACTTGGGTTCGATACTGCCTTCACCGACCCACAGCAGGAGGATTTTCGGGACCTGCGGCATCTCTTTTTGCAAAAGCTCCAGGCTGCTCTTTTCGAAGGTTTGCAGCACGACCTTGCCTTTGCCCTGGCCGACGGCAATATCGCCTTTCGCCAGTTTCGAGCCGATCGGGCTGAGCCAGCCGCTGTCCTGCAATTTATCCTTGAGGTCGCGCTCCAGGCCCGGAAACTGCTTCGGCTCTTTGGTTTCGATATACAGCCCGGGCTTGTGCAACGGGTTGCCTTGGGCGATATCGATGATTTCGTCGAGGGTCAGAATTTTCAAGCCGGCATAGGAAGGGCGCGCGCGGTCCGGGTAAGCAGTATTGAACCAGCTGCCGGCATCCAGGGTTTTCAGTTCGGCCAGGGTGAATTGGTTGGCGGGACTGTCCTTGCGCTCGGGGAATTTGCTGGCGACATCGGTGGTGCGTTGCAGGTTGTCGTCATGCAGGGCGAACAGCACGCCGTCCTTGCTGCGTTGCAGGTCCAGTTCCAGGTAATCGGCACCCAGGTCGCGGGCCAGTTTGTAAGCGGCCGCTGTGGATTCCGGAGCATCGAAGGATGCGCCACGGTGGGCAATGACCGCCGGGCGCGGAATGCCCGTTGCGGTGGCCAGGGCGCTGGGGCTTGGCGGGCTGCTGGCCTGTGCCTGGCCCAGGCCGAGCATCAGGCTCAGCAGCAGGGCACTTTTGTGGAAGGTGGCAGGCATAGTCGAGATCCTTTCGTTGGGAGCGATTTCAAAGGACTATGTTTTAACAACTGAGCGCTGCCAGTGCTATCGCCAAACCGACATAAAGCTGCATCTGAAGCATTTTTTCAGCGCTTTTGTGCGGCTCTTTGCAGTACTCTTCGACTCAGCAGTTTCCCCATCAGAGGGAAACCTGAAAAAATGCTGCTCCTGCCTGGCGTGCAAACCATCGATCACCTGTCCCTCGGGACCTACCGTGAGGTTTAGCATGCGCATCACTTCCGAGCTTATCTGCCAGGCCGCCGACCAACTCAAAGGATTCGTTGGTTTTAATCGCAAGACTGGCCGGCACATCGTTCGTTTCAGCGAAGACTCGTTCGGCATGGACGTTGCGGATGACGCGATTATCCCCTGCAGCGAATTCGTCTGGCAGCCGGCGATCCATCAAACCATGACCCTCAAGCGCGAGCTGATTCAGCTGCTGCTGGACCAGAATATCGACGAAAGCATCAACATCACCGAACCGCTGCGGGTGTACATGCGTCGTGAGGATGTGCCGGAGATTTCGGCACAGCGCAGTCTGGTGGCGCCGGTGGTGGGGTGACAGTTTGTCTGCTTCGAGGTAGAGGGCGTCTGGTCTGACGTCTTCGCGGGCAAGCCCCTGTAGGAGCGCGCTTGCTCGCGATGGACGTTAACGATAACGCGTGTTTTCTGAATAAACGCGCCGCTCTTGAGTCCATCGCGAGCAAGCTCGCTCCTACAGGGGGAGTGCCCGCGAAAGCAATCTGAAGAACGCCGCAGCGCTCGACTACTTCTCGAATCGATAGGCCCGCTCAACCTTGCACACCCTGGTGTGACAGGCCGCATACCAGGTCGAGCGTCCGCGTTCCCGGACTTCGGTGTGTTCGGCGTGCTGTTTCCAGGCGAGAATCGCGGCTTCGCTGGCCCAATAGGACACCGTGATCCCGAGTCCGACTTCACCCCGGGCCGACTCAACGCCGAGAAACCCCGGCTGTTGGCGCGCCAGTTCGACCATGCGTTCGGCAGCTTGGCCATAGCCTTGGTCCACCTCGGTGCGCAGCGAGGTGAAAATCACCGCGTAGTAGGGCGCTGCCGGAGTCTTGGCAATCATGCCCGGTACCTCGCACAAGCCGAGAGAAAGGCCCTGACCAGCGGCGGGATGGTCCCGGCGAGCGCCGCGCGCTCGGGCTGGAACAGGGTGGCAACAAAAAACCGATGATCGCGCAGCTCGACAGCCCGGAGCTCACCTGCCGAATCGCGCCCGGTGGCCCACAGGCTTTGGTCCAGTAACTGCCCTTCGAACTCGGCATTGACCCCATAACGGCAGCGATAACCTTCGCGGGTATGCAGTGCGCCATAGGCATTGGCGATCAGCGAGCCTTCAACCAGCCCAATACTGTCGACGGCCTCCACCAACGAGCAATTCAGTGGTGTGAGCAAGGCGCGTTCTGCATCCGGTGAGGTCTCACCATGCTCGGCATCGGCCCAGCCGAGCACGTTGCGTGCGTACTCAAGGACTGCGTGCTGAAATCCGCCGCAGGTCCCGAGGAACGGTCGTTGCTGTTCACGGGCATACCGGATGGCCAGAAGTGCGCCGTCCATATCGCGGTAAGGGCTGGCGGGCACGCACCAGAAACCGTCGAAGCCGTTCAGCTGGCTGGCCGCGCGGATGGTATCGGTGGGCAGCCACTGAAACTGCACCTGCAGACCGGCGCTCTCGGCCGCCATGTTCAGCGCTAGCGGGATCGCCTGATGGGCGATGACTTCGCGGTTGTAATCACCGATCAGTGCGATGTGGAGGGCAGGTTGAGGTGAGTCTGTTGCCATTGGGATCTCCTTGAACTCGGTGGTGGATTGACCTGTGCAGGAAGGACTTTGGTCCTTTCGCAGGCAAGCCAGTCAGGGGCGCCGCCAAAAGATCGCAGCCTGCGGCAGCTCCTACAGGTTTTGCATACACCAGATAATTTGCGGGTGTGTAGGAGCTGCCGCAGGCTGCGATCTTGGCGATCTACCTGTCGCAGCCGAACGACCAGCTTGTTGATTCCTGAGCCCCACTATAGATTGGCGTCCACGCAATCAATATTGGCATTCACCCAAGTGTTCAATGCACCGGCGCACTATCAACTGGACTACCCCGACCTGTCGCTGATCCTCGCCCTTGTGCGCGGCGGTTCCCTGGCCCGCGCAGCAGCGCTGTTGAAGGTCGATGTCTCGACGGTGTTCCGTGGGGTTCGCCGACTGGAGGCGGCACTCGGTCAGGAGTTGTTCGAAAAGAGTCGCGCCGGCTATCTGCCGACCACCCTGGCGCAAGCCTTGGCCGAACAGGCCGAGCGTGCCGAGCAAGCACTGGAAGCAGCGCGCATTGGCGTGGAGCAGGGCGGCGAAGTTATCAGCGGCACGGTGCGCCTGACCTGCACCGACTCGGTGCTGCAAGGTCTGCTCTTGCCGGCGCTGGCGCAGTTCATGTCGGCATATCCGGCCCTGACCCTGGAGTTGAGTACCTCCAACGATTTCGCCAACCTGAGCCGCCGCGATGCCGATATCGCCTTGCGGCTCACGCGCTTACCGCCCGAGCATCTGGTCGGGCGCTGTCTGGGCGCGGTGTCGTATCGGGTTTGCGCCAGTGCGGCCTACCTGCAAACGGTTGACTCGAGCGACCTGGCCCGGCTCGCCTGGATCGCCCCGGACGACTTCCTGCCGGATCACCCCACCGTCGCCTGGCGTCGCCAGCAGTTGCCCGGGGTGCTACCGAGTTACCGCTGCAACAGCATGCTGTCGGTTACCGAACTAGTGCGTGCCGGGCTTGGCGTTGCAGCACTGCCGGACTTCCTGATCGGCGAAACCGGGCTGCAAGTCTTGAGCGAACCGCTGCTTGGTTATGACACCAGCCTGTGGTTGCTGACCCGTCCGGATTGCCGCGCCTTGCGCTCGGTGGTAACGCTGTTCGATGAGTTGGCGCGTAGCGTGCGATTGCCTTAGTTCTGTTGGTTCGACGCGATGGGTTCAAGCCTTGGGCTCATCCTTGCGCACAAAATGCTGATGCATTTCAGAGGTCAGGCTTTCGATGCGCTCGGTCAACGACTTGGTCATCTCGGTCAAGCGAGTGTTCTGCTCAAGCAATTCCATTAACTGCGCGGTGTTGTGTGCTGCTTGTTCCTGGCGCTTGGTATTGGCGTTGGCCAGGGCTTCCCGGTGGCGGGCATCGGCGTCGGACTTGGCTTTGTCGCGAGCCGCCTGGCGGGTCTGCGCCAGCAGAATCAGTGGTGCGGCATAGGCCGATTGCAGGCTGAACGCCAGGTTGAGCAGGATGAATGGGTAAAGATCGAAATGTGTGAAGCCAGACAGATTGAGACTGACCCAGATCACCACGATAAGGGTTTGTGCGCCGAGAAAGGTCGGCGTGCCGAAGAAGCGCGCAAAGGCTTCGGCCCTCAAGGCAAAACGGTCAGTGCCGAAGGTCGGAGCCAGATGAGCATGGGGGCGGTGAAAACGCAGGTGGTCAACTGATTCCGTAGACTCTAATTCGGGTTTGCTCGAATTCATGGTGCTCTCTGCAATGCCGTGGGACTGGGGCCTACTATAGCCCCGAGGCCTCTAAACTGAGGCAAGCCGTCAGGGGGTTGTGTCGGCTGAGGCTGAAAGAGCCCGCGCGCTGGTTATCCATTATCCAATTTATTCAGAAATATATTGTCGTGTTTTAGTGGGCGCGACCGTTTACCGCGAAATGTCAGGAATAGTGTCATTTATTCCAGACACCCTAGAGCTGCGTAGAAGCCCTGCAGGAAGAAATAACTGGTCTGACGGCGGCCTCGGCCTACAGCTGATAACAGGTCAGGAACATGTCCAGGGTCGACTCCACAACGCTGGTCTGCATCTCTGCCGACAATCCGGGCTGGCCCATGGAAATCTGCGGCCAGAAGGCGAAAGACTTGATCAGCCCTTGCACCTGATGCGCGGCAAAAACCGGGTCGACAGCTTTCAACCGGCCATCTGCCTGGGCTGCACGAATCCACACCGTAAGACCTTCTTCCCGTTCGCCCAGACGCGCGACCATGTTTTGGCCGCGCTCGGGAGAGTGAATAGTGGCGGCGATCGCCACTCGAGCCAGGTCGAGAAAATTATTGTCCGAGAGCGTTTGCAGTTTGGCCCGCAGCACCGCTTCGAGTTGCGGGCGTAGCGGCTGGTCATTGCGGTATGGCGTTTCCTGTTCCGCGCAGATGCTGTTCCACAATTTGTTCAGAATCTCGGCGAACAGCTCTTCCTTGCTGGGGAAGTGGTTGTACACCGTGCGCTTCGACACCCCGGCCGTCGCCGCAATCTTGTCCATGCTGGTGATATCGAAACCGTTGGCACGGAATTCGACAATGGCCGCCTGAATGATGGCGTCGCGTTTACGGTCGGTGAGACGCAGTGGAGCTGTCATAAATAGGCTTCGGCGGCGATAAAGGAAACTTACACTCTGCAGTTTACTTACTCTCGGGTTTGTTGCAATCTAGAAACTACACCGTGCAGTGTAATTGCTCGGTAAGAATAGAGTCCTCGACCCAAGCGTGCATGCATTGGCCAATTATCGTCCAGCAACGGAGCGCGACAAACTCGTCGTATTCCTTGGAGCCACATCAATCATGGCCACTCCCTCATCCCGCGCCGACCGCGCTGTCGGCCTTGAAGCGTCTTTGCAGGATCAAGGTCACTACCGCAACCACGCGCCGGTGCAGCGCGAAGGCTTGCGCAAAACCTTGCGGATATTCTGGAGCATGCTGTTTCATAAACCGCGTAATACCCGCCCGGCAGGGGATATCCCGGTTCAAACCCTGACCCGCGAAGCGCTCTTGGCCGCGCCGAATCACAGCGTGTTCCGTCTCGGCCACTCCACCGTGCTGCTCAAAATGCACGACAAGTTCTGGCTGACCGACCCGGTCTTTGCCGAGCGCGCATCGCCGGTGCAATGGGCCGGCCCGCGGCGCTTCCATCAGCCCCCCATCAGCCTCGAACAACTGCCACCGATCGAGGCGGTGATCCTGTCCCACGATCACTACGACCATCTCGACCATCAATCCATTCTCAAATTGGCCGACAAAACCCGCTACTTCCTCACGCCGCTGGGTGTGGGCGATACCCTGATCAAATGGGGTATCGAGCCCGGCAAAGTGCGCCAACTGGATTGGTGGCAGGGCACCGAGGTGGACGGCATTCGCTTCATCGCCACACCTTCGCAACACTTTTCCGGTCGCGGCCTGTTCGATGGCAACCGCACGTTATGGGCGTCCTGGGTCATGATCGATGGCGACACGCGGATCTTCTTCAGCGGCGACACCGGCTATTTCGATGGCTTCAAGCGCATCGGTGAACAGTACGGACCCTTTGACCTGACCCTGATGGAAACCGGTGCCTACAACGTCGACTGGCCGCATATCCACATGCAGCCCGAGCAAACCCTGCAGGCTCATATCGACCTCAAAGGCCGCTGGCTGCTACCGATCCACAACGGCACCTTCGATCTGTCGATGCACGCCTGGCACGAACCTTTCGATCGCATCCTGGCCCTGGCCTGGGAGCGCAACGTGTCCATCACCACGCCGCAAATGGGTGAAGCCTTCAACCTGAAACAGCCCCTGCGTGGACGGGCCTGGTGGCTGGAGGTCGAAAGCGGGACGGAGCAAGTCATCGTCAACAACCTGTAACCAGCTGCCCAGCCGCCTTTATGCGCCGAAATATTGCCATGACGGCGGCTACGGGTTATGTAAAGGCCGTGAATGAGACAGTCAGCAACGGACCCTGCCATGACCTACAGAATTCATCTCTTTGGAGCTTCCGGCTCCGGCACCACCACACTCGGCCAGGCACTGGCCGAGCGACTGGCTATTGCCCACTTCGATTCGGACAACTTCTACTGGCACTCCACCGAGAAGCCTTTCAGCAGCCGACGCACTCGCGACGAACGCATTCAGCTGCTGCAAGAACAGGTCGCAGGCCTGGAGAACTGGGTGCTTTCCGGTTCCCTCTGCGGCTGGGGCGATCCGATAACTTCCGAGTTCACCCACGCCATCTTCGTCCGCCTCGATCCACAGGTCCGCTTGCAACGCCTGCGCACCCGGGAATTCCAGCGCTACGGCGAACAGATCTTCGAAGGCGGAGCACGTCACGGCGAAACCCAAACCTTCCTCGCCTGGGCTGCCGGCTACGACGAGGGCGGCCACGGCACCCGCAGCCTGCGCCGACATGAAACCTGGATCAAAACCCTGCACTGCCCGGTGATACGGCTGGACTCAACGGATTGTTCGGTTGAGGAACTGATGAAGCAGGTATTGGAGAAGTTGGATGGGCATGTTCGCCAGATCGCTGGGAAGGAAGGTCATATCCACTCGGCCTGAGACTGGGGGCTTAAGTGAAAACAACCTCAATCCGCCCTTCACGCCTTGATCTTGGGGCCGATTTGACGATGATTTGCACATCACGTCCAAGCCGGGAAAGGCATTCCATCATCTTCGCTTCGCTGATGCCGCGAAACTTTCCGCGAAGCATTTCTGAGAGTTTCGGTTGCGACAGCCCGAGAATCTCCGAAGCTTGAACCTGAGTCAGATGTCGTGCCTTAATGATTTCACCGATCTTCGCGGCAAGTTGGGCCTTAACCCGCATCTCATTGGCGTTGGCATGCCCAAGGTCTTCGTAGACATTACCGGTGCTTTCTTCGATTTCAATCATGTTCTGATCCTGTGGCATGATCTTGGGCCGCCCGAAGTCTCTTCTTGATCAGGTCTATATCGCAGTGTGCGGTTTCGATGCCCTTGGTCGACTTCTTCTGGAAGCAATGAAGTACATAAATGGCCTTACCAAATCGAACGGTATAAACCGCTCGATAAGTATTTGTGTCGAAGTCTTCAACTACCTCAAGCAAGCCTGCGCCACCAAAGCCCTTCAATGGTTTGGCTTGCGGATGCTTTCCGCCGTCTTGTGCCAAGTGAAGGGCAAATCCAAAGACGTCCTGGACGTCTGCGGGCATTTGCTTGAGGTCTTTTTTGCTGCTGCTAACCCACAGGAGTGGCTTCCATGTACTCATGCAAAAATATACCTAAATGGGGATAATCGTCAACAAAGGGACGTTGCTCACTCAATCATCGCGTAATCAGCCCGCCCGACCGGATTCGGCGTTGCACCTCTGACGTTCATCCCTCTGCCCGGCGCAAAACCCCGGAAAAACACCAGGCCTTCAGCTTCAAGCCGAAACGACAGGGCCAAACGGGTGACGTCCAGCAAATCCCCGCGGGCTTCAAACAGCTGGATGGCTTCTACTGAAACCCCAGACTCCCGAGACAGACGCTCCAGGCTCCAGCCCAGTAAATCGCGGGCCTGGGCACAGTGTTCGGGGGTGAATTGAAACAGAGCGATACGTTCGAGGGTGACTTTCATCGCTAGAGAGTCCATGGTTTTCTCCGGGGCACGAGAGTGGCGATTCAATAAAACACTGTGTTTTTGTACAGTTGTTTTATGCCTGGATCAAACTCAATTTTTTGATCGATTCAGTTCTTTCTCGTTCGGATAAACCGTTTGGCGTTCTTGCCCAGTGCCAGTCAGTTAACAAAAATCTACGGATTGGCGATCAATTGTGGCGAGGGAGCTTGCTCCCGTTGGGGCGCGCAGCGGCCCTAAAACCTGCAAGCCGGTTCTGCCAGCCACACCGCATGCGCAGGCTTTTACGACCGCTTCGCGGCCGAGCGGGAGCAAGCTCCCTCGCCACAGGTTTGGATTCGGCCCCTATTCTGCTGCCAGACTGGCCTTGGGCTAGCCACCATGCTGGGCATGTCCCTGGCCCCTTCGATGGCCTGGTAAGGTTTTTTTGACCCTTGGGAAAGCGGTAGCTACCCCTGTTTTCCAGCCGTTTCACTGTTAGAACTACCAGTAGACATCGAGCCCCCATTGGCCGAGTCTAGGGTTCAGCACCTCATTGCTGGTCCGAGGATGGACAAAAATGAAAATGCTAACGGGGATCGGCTTGATCACTCTGCTGCTTTGCCAGCCGGGATGGGCTCAGACGGGTTCCGTTCCCGGGGATGACAAAGCCTTGTTCATCGCCGATCTGCTGCAGCGCATGACCATTGAGGAAAAAATCGGTCAGCTCAGACTCAATTGCATCGGCCAGCAAATGCCTCAAGAGACATTTCTAGAAGAGGCTACCCAAGGGCAAGTCGGTGGCCTGTTTTATGTGACTGGCCGTTCGGATCTGCGAGCGTTTCAGGACGCCGCCTTGCGCAGTCGTTTGAAAATCCCTTTGTTCTTTGCCTACGACGTCATTCACGGCCATCGCACGCTGTTTCCGATCGGCCTCGGCCTGGCTTCCACCTGGGACGTGGATGCCGTTGCCTTGAGCGCACGCATTGCGGCAAAGGAGGCGAGTGCCGATGGTCTGGACATGGTGTTCTCCCCCATGGTCGATATCACCCGCGACCCGCGTTGGGGGCGGATGTCCGAAGGTCTGGGCGAAGATACCTATATGGCCTCGCGTTATGCCCAGGTGATGGTCAACGCGCTGCAAGGATCGAAACTGGGTGCAGTGGACAGTGTCATGGCCAGCGCCAAGCATTTTGCCTTGTACGGTGCGGCAGAAGGCGGCCGCGACTACAACTCGGTCGATATGAGCCTGCCGAAGATGTATCAGGACTACCTGCCACCTTACCGCTCTGCGGTGAACGCTGGCGTGGGCGCCATGATGCTGACCTACGTCGCCATCAATGGCACGCCCGCCACCTCCAATACCTGGTTGATCCATGATCTGTTGCGCAAGCAGTGGGATTTCAAAGGCCTGACCATCAGCGATTTCGATGCGGTCAACGAACTGGTGACCCATGGCGTCGCGCGCGATGGCCGTGAGGCTGCCCTGCGGGCGATCAAGGCCGGGGTCAACATGAGCATGACCGACACCCTTTATCGCAAGGAGCTGCCGGGGCTGTTGACATCAGGCGATGTCTCGCAGGAAGAAATCGACGACGCTGTACGAGCAGTGCTGGGCGCCAAGTACGATCTGGGGCTGTTCGCGGATCCCTACCTGCGAATCGGCGCCGCCCATGATGATCCACCAGACAACAATGCCGAGGACCGCCTGCACCGCGCGCAGGCCCGTGAAGTCGCGCGCAAGAGTCTGGTGTTGTTGAAGAACCGGGCCAATGTACTGCCGCTCAAGAAGGACGGCGTGGTAGCCGTCGTCGGGGCCTTGGCGAAAAGCCGTCTCGATATCCTCGGTACCTGGAGTTCCATCGGCTCGCCGATGCAGGCGGTATCGGTCTATGACGGTATCGCCAATGCGCTGGGCGACCCAAGCCGACTGCTTTACGCCCGGGGCGCCGATATCACTGACGACCAATCGGTCCTCAGCTACCTGAACCAGCCCGGCGCCAACCCGTCCGACGTCGAAATCGATCCACGCCCGGCACAACAAATGATCGAAGAGGCGGTCAAGGTCGCAGAGCAGGCCGAGATCGTCGTCGCAGTGGTTGGAGAGTCCCGTGGCATGTCCTATGAAGGGGCGAGCCGAGCCAGCCTGGGGTTACCAGGCTATCAATCCGATCTGATCAAAGCCCTGAAGGCCACCGGCAAACCCTTGGTGCTGGTGCTGATGAACGGCCGTCCACTGTCCATTGGCAAGGAACAGGATGCCGCCGATGCGGTGCTGGAAACCTGGTACAGCGGCACCGAAGGCGGCAACGCAATCGCCGATGTGCTGTTCGGCGACTACAACCCTTCCGGCAAACTGCCGGTTTCATTCCCACGCTCCGTGGGCCAGATTCCGATGTACTACAACCACTTGAACACCAGCCGACCACACCTGCTGGAGAATCCTCGTGCAGTGACCTCGCGCTATTTCGACGAGGCCTACGGCCCGCTATATCCCTTTGGTTTCGGCCTGAGCTACACCCAATTCAGTCTGTCCGACGTGACCTTGACCAACAAACAGCTGGAGCGCAGCGATACCCTGGGTGCGAGCGTCGTGGTGAAAAATACCGGGCAGCGAGAGGGCGAGACAGTGGTGCAGCTATATGTGCGGGACGTCAGCGCCTCCATCAGTCGCCCCATCAAGGAATTGAAAGGCTTTCAAAAGGTCATGCTCAAGCCCGGGGAAGAGAAAGTCATCCAATTCACCCTCAACGAAAATGACCTGAAGTTTTACGATGCGCAGTTGAAGTACGCGGCGGAATCCGGTGAGTTCAGGGTGCTGATCGGGCTGGATTCGCAGAATGTGAAGGAACGGAGTTTTGAGCTGCTTTGAAAAGTTGATATTTGATTGGGGCGAACCACAGGGCACGGCGCGTGAATCCAGCAGAGCAATCGACGTGTTGCACATCGAAGCGATGCATTTCGCGGTCGGCGTAAATGAAAACATTATTGGCTGTATGACCGGCGACACGGCAGTGTTACTCGAGTTTGGCGTCGCGTTTTTAAAGGCAAGTAGTGGGTGTGTGCCATACCGGTTTTTTTCAAGGAAGGACAATATGAAAGGATTACGTCTGCTGTGTATCCTGGTCGGTTTTGTAAGTCTGCCGGTTCAGGCCTCCGATACGGCATCTTTAAATAAAGATGTCTTCGTTACTAACCTGATTAAACAGATGACCTTGGAAGAAAAGATCGGCCAGCTGCGGCTGATCTCTATTGGTGACAACATGACTCCCGAAAGGATCCGCCAAGAGATCGCGGCTGGACAAATCGGTGGTACGTTCGGTTCTGTGAACCGTTACCAAAACCGCCCCATGCAGGACGCAGCTCAACGTAGCCGACTGAAAATACCGATGTTTTTCGGCTTTGACGTGGTTCACGGTCATCGAACCATTTTTCCTATTGGTCTGGCATTGGCCTCCAGCTGGGATATGGACGCTATCGAGTTGAGCGGTCGAACGGCGGCGAAAGAAGCCAGTGCGGACGGTATAGATTTGACCTTTGCACCAACGATAGATATCGCCCGTGATCCTCGATGGGGGCGCACATCCGAAGGATTCGGTGAAGACACTTATCTGGTTTCCCGCATTGCCAAAGTGATGGTTCAGGCCTTCCAGGGCAAAAGCCCAAGTGCACCTGACAGCATCATGGCCAGTGCTAAACACTTTGCGATGTATGGTGCTGTCGAGGGTGGACGCGACTACAACAGCGTCGACATGGGCCTGGCCAGGATGTACCAGGACTACCTGCCACCTTATCGTTCGGCGATTGAGGGTGGTGCGGGAGCGGTGATGGTGGCGCTTAACTCGATAAATGGTGTGCCAGCAGCTTCCAATACATGGTTGATGCAAGACCTGCTGCGCAAAGCGTGGGGCTTCAAGGGGCTGGTCATCAGTGACCATAATGGGGTAACCGATCTGGTTCGGCATGGTGTTGCGAAGAATGATCGTGAAGCTGCCAGGCTCGCAATCAGGGCTGGCGTTGATATGAGCATGAACGACTCCTCCTACGGTCCGGAGCTACCCGGGCTGCTTGAGTCCGGCGCTATTTCCCAGAGTAATATTGATAACGCGGTGCGGGAAGTCCTGGGTGCCAAGTACGACATGGGGCTGTTCGAGGACCCTTACCGACGCATTGGCATTGCCAGTGAAGACCCCGCTGATAGCAACGCCGAAAACCGTCTGCACAGAGCACAGGCCCGTGAGGTGGCGCGCAAGACGCTGGTGCTGCTGAAGAATGAAAATGGGATCTTGCCGCTAAAAAAAGAGGGTGTGATCGCGCTCATAGGTCCGTTGGCAAAAAGTACCGTTGACATCCTGGGCAGTTGGTCTGCAAGCGGTGTGGCTTCGCAATCGGTGACGATCTACGACGGGCTGAAAAGCGCTATGAACAACGGCTCACTGATTTATGCCCGAGGCGCTAATCTCACGGAGGATCTGGAGGTTGTCAAATACCTGGGAGTGTCCGAAATCGAGAACGACGCTCGTCCGGCAGCAGAAATGATTGAGGAAGCGGTCAAGGCTGCACAACAAGCCGATGTTGTGATTGCAGTGGTGGGCGAGCCCCGCAGTATGTCCCATGAAGCGGCCAGTCGAACCAGCCTCGATCTGCCTGGGCGCCAGAGTGAATTGATCACCGCCCTGAAAGCCACCGGCAAGCCGCTGGTACTGGTATTGATGAATGGCCGGCCACTTTCCATCGGCAAGGAACAGCAACAGGCCGATGCGATTCTGGAAACCTGGTACAGCGGCTCTGAGGGAGGCAACGCCGTTGCCGATGTATTGTTCGGTGACTACAACCCGTCCGGCAAGTTACCCATCACCTTTCCACGCTCCGTGGGGCAGATCCCGAATTACTACAGCCACTTGAATACCGGTCGCCCCTACCTGCCCGGTGGGCCTCGCAACTATACGTCTCAATATTTCGATCAGTCCCATGGACCGCTTTATCCCTTCGGCTATGGGCTGAGTTATACCGATTTCAGCCTTTCTGAAGTCACCCTGTCGTCTCAAACACTCCAGAGCGACGGCAATGTCAATGCCAGCGTCATCGTGCGAAACATCGGCCAGCGCGACGGCGAAACGGTGGTTCAGCTGTATATCCGCGACGTCGTTGCATCGGTCAGCCGTCCGGTCAAAGAACTGAAGAACTTTCAAAAAATCATGCTCAAGGCAGGGGAGGAGAAAGCAGTCCACTTCAGCATTGATGAGAGCGACTTGAAGTTCTTCAATGCCGAGCTGCAATACGCCTCCGAGCCGGGCGAGTTTCAGGTGCAAATCGGTCTGGATTCTCAGAATGTGAAGGAGCAGAGTTTTGAGCTCCTGTAAGGCGGTAGCAGCTGCCGAGCCTGCGAGGCTGCGTTCGGGCTGCGCAGCAGCCGTAAATCTTGCGTACGCGGTTTGCCTGACAGATCGCTGCGCCTGGTTTTACGACTGCTTCGCAGCCGGACGCAGCCTCGCAGGCTCGGCAGCTGCTACAAGTGGGTTGAAGAAAACGTGCGCCAGGAGTGACGGGAGTGGTTTAGAGTACGGCCGTTTATCAAAGAGGAAAGGGGATGTTGGTCTTCAACTGCAGCGAGGCAGCCAGCGATTTTTTCAGTCGCGTTCACAAGGGTAAAAAAATCACGCCTGTCCAACGTCCGCCTTCGACCACTATCGACGACGATCAGCCGGGCGACTCGACGTCAGCGCCTTCGCAATGGCTGGTGCATGCCATTACCGTCCAGCGTAAGCACGTACTGCTGGCGATTCACCTGCAAACGCGATACTGCATGATCTTCGCCGACATGAAAAAAGCCGATGTAGACGGCTTTGTTCAGGCCTTCGCCCAGCGCTGGATGAACAACATGCTGAATCATGCGATGCACAGGGGCGTACTGGAGTGGGTCGAGTACCCCTCCATGCTTGAGCGTTTCACGGAACTCAATCGCGAGTTCAGTTTTTACCGGCGCAGCGACCGAAGTGCTCAGGGGCACCTCAATGAAATAGTCTGGATGTTCAAAGGGGATGTCGCCGATGCGGGGTGCCTGCCACTGGATGAAGCGGCCGCATCCCGTTACGACACCAGAACCAACCACTTTCTTCGGAGCAGAAGACTTAAAGACTATTTCTACCCTGATGAGGAAATGCTCATCCACTGGCTACAGAAGTTCTGCGGCGAAAGCGAGGTCAGAGCCCGTGAGGCCGGAGAGCTTAGCAAACAGTTAAATAGAGAACGTTCTGATCAGGAATGGGCGCTTTCGCAGAGCTGAGGTGCACTTTATCTACTCATACACCGTCACCCGATTGCGCCCGGCCTTCTTCGACGCATACAGCGCCTGGTCCGCCCAGGCGATCAGGTCGGCGTAGTTGCTCGAGGGCTGGCTCAGGTCGGCCACCCCCAGGCTGATGGTGAAACGGATGCTCTGGCCGTTGTGCAGCACTTCCAGCCCTTCGACTGCCTTACGCAGACGCTCGGCGAAAACCCGTGCACCGTTCTTGTCGGTATCTGAAAGCACCACGCCGAACTCTTCACCGCCATAACGCCCAGCCACATCGGTTTCGCGCTCATGCTCGCGGATCAGTCTGGCGACTTGCTCGATGACCTTGTCGCCCGCCTGGTGACCATAGGTGTCATTGACACGCTTGAAGTGGTCGATATCTAGCATCACCAGGCTGGTGGCATTGCCATAACGCTGGTGCCGAGCATAGGCGACTTTCAGGCTTTCTTCCCAATGACCGCGGTTGTACAGGCCCGTCAGCCGATCGGTTCTGGAGAGTTGCTGCAATTGCGCATTGGCGGCCTGGAGCTGATGCCGGTTGGTGGCAACGTCGGTGACGTCATAGATCACCAGGCAGATATGGTTAATTTTGCTGTCGGTGGAGCGCAGCGGTAACAGCGTGGTGTTCTGGTACATGAACTCTTCCTGGCCGGTGATCGGCTGGTAGTTCTTGAACCGCACCAGATACGGGCGCTGCTCCCAGACAGTGAACGCTGGCGTGCCCAGGGTGGCGACGCTTTCCACTTTGCGGCTGAACCATTGGCGGTCGATTTCGGGAAATAGACTGAAGAAATTCTGATTGTGGGCGTCCTTGGGCTGCACCCCGGAGCGGTTCTCCATGAAGGTGTTCCAGACCTGCACGCGGTAGTCGCGGTCGAGCACCACCACACCGACGTCGATGCTCTGGGCGATCGCCAGCAACCAGTGAAACTCGTTCAGATCGATAGGGTCGTTCATGGCTCAGTTCATCAAGTAGGCGAGTTTGTGGGTCAGCCGCTCGATGGAGTCTTCCGTGAACAGCAACAATAGGTCGAAACGAATATCATGCCCTTCCAGGCTGTAGCTGATTTCCACCGCCAGAGTCTTTTTCCAGCGCTTGTGGTTGACCCGGATCAGCTCATCGATGGCCGCGTGCTGGCCGAGGATCTGCGGGTGGCCTTGAGAAAACACCACATCGATCTGTTCGGCAATGCTGCTCAGGCAAGCACCGATCAGAACGCTGGAGAGGTCCAGCAGCATTTCCAGGTCCGAATAATCGGTGCTCTGACGCTGCATCAATTGCGCTATATCGGCGATTTCCGAGTCGTGAAACATCAGCAGGGCTTCGCCGGCGATGCCACTGCCGATAAAACCCTGGCAGATGGCCGTGAGTTGCTTGCTGCTGCTGGCATCGGTCAGCGCCATGTGCAACTCGCCGACTTCGAGGATGTTCACGTTCGGCACTGGCAACTGCACAAAGACGCCCAACACCTGGGCTATCAGGGCGGCCGCCCGGCCGATGGCAACGTTGACCGTTTCGCGGAACGCATCGTGAAAACTGATGACCGTATTCGCTGCCGGACGACTCCCCGGCGACGGCTGGCCGGGTTCCGTCAGAAGCCCCAGCTGACTGAGTGTCTGGCGCAGCTGATTTTCGTCGAAAGGCTTTTTCAGGAACGCCAGCGCGCCCAGCTCACGCACGCGGCGCACCGCTTCTTCCTGAATGTCACCGGAGATCACGATGACTTGCGCCTTCAATCCTTCGGCGCGCAAGGCGCTCAATACCTGATAACCATCCATCTCCGGCATGGTCAGGTCGAGCAGCACCACCTGCCCCAAACCCCGGCGTATGGCATCCATTGCCTCGCGACCATTACCGGCCTCGGTGACTGAAACCGGCCAATCCGCCGGCAGCGCCCGTAACACCTGCTTACGGGCCATGTTGGAGTCGTCACAGACCAGTAGGGGAATCACTGACACAAGATAGGGCACTCATCGGCGTTGGACATCAGGGAAAGCACTGCGGCCCATCATGCCCCATAAGCTTGCAAAGACCACCTTATAAACAGGGTTTCATTTAAAACGACGTCCAGCATGGTGAGCCAATGACTATTTACTCGCCAACCCTGGCGCCTCACGGATGATGAAGTGATCCAGGTTCTCAATATCGGCACTGAACACCCCGAACGTCTGCTCGGGGTTTTTCTTGCTCGGCACCTGCTTCAACTCCGGCGTCACGCCGTAAAAGAAGCAATACAATTCCTGCTCGCTGTCGATGGCATGCTTGATCTCCTCCAGAAACGCTTTGCGCTTGCGGTAGGTGTCGATCAGCTTCTTGCTTAAGTAAACGTTGACCGGGTAGGGCTTCTTCTCAAACCAGACCTTCTTCTCGAAGTCGATGCGAAAGCTCAGGGTGTAGTCCTTGATCTCCTTGATCTTGCCCCAGTAAATCAGCCCCTTGTTGTCTTGTAGGTACTCGATCTTCTTGAAGAACGACCCGTAGGGCGCGGTGTGCTCGCCGATCTTCAGCGGCATGCGCTTGAGCAGATCCTTGTCCTCGAAGTTCGACACAAAGCACTCCACCGGATGGGCGAAGACGCTGGTCTTGTCCGGGGCCGTTTCTCGGCTCGGGGGCTCGACATCACTGGCCGTCGAAGAGGGTTTCGGATCATCCCCCACCACATCCGCCGCCACCGCAGGGTTCGACGGCTTACGCACATACTCACGCCGAGTCAGCAACAACTCCGACGGGAAATGCTCCTCGCGACTGTCTTCCGTTTCCGCACCATCGGCGTCCACACCTGACGCCGACGCCTTGAGACTGGCATAAGGACAATCCGCCACATGCCGGGTGCTGGGCGTGTTCTTGAAATGCGGGGTGCGAACGTAATTCACGTTCTTGGCGTTGAACGTCGTCAATACATTCGCCGCATCGAAAGCCGCCCTGCATGCGTCATTGGGACATTGGAAGTGTTCTTTTGCGGAATCGAACTCCATGGTTTCGTCGAAATTCAAATCGCGTACGTCATAGATCGACAGCTTGTCGTCGAGGCTGAGGCAATAGGCGAGGTCGAATTTCATGGTGGGCTCAGGTCTGTGGGAGGTGGGGAGGATATTAATAGCGGGTAGAGAGTTATGGCGCACGTGCTATTGAGCAATAGCGCTTAGAAATAGTGGCTTTTCGCCCTATTCCATAATGAAACCCTTTGGTACTTTGGCGGGTGTAGGAATTTTCCTACGGCAATTGTCGATAAAGGGCAGCGCTCGTGGCGATCAAAGCGGTTTCGAAGGAACGAATAGACAAAGCGATGCTGGAGTTTGATCGTAAGTATCGGAGTAGACGTGAGTGGCAGGGTTGGGAAAATAACCTAGCTCACCGTTATGCCGTTCACGCGGGCGGTGAACTGTATCCGGCGAAGAAAATCGTCTCTTTGGCGACCGGCATTGCCGTAGGCGAATTCTCCGGTGGGCGCCCGACCAACAGTTACCTAGAAAAGCGAGGCTTCACTATTGTGGAGTTACCGCGTGGGGAAGGCGAGCCGGTGTTGCAGTTCACGCCGGAGGCTGTTTACGACCGAAAAACTGAGATCAATGGACCGTTCGGTGGGAGCTTACAAAGCGGCATTGCAGCGTCCGCTACCTATCCTGCGATATTTTTGTTTACGGGCGATAGTGGTGAGCAATACGGGTATGCCGACGATTGGGAAAATGGCGCCTACCTTTATACCGGTGAAGGACAACGCGGGCCGATGACTTTGATCCGAGGCAACCGAGCCATCGCTGAGCATGCTGAGGATGGCCGAGCGCTGCACTTGTTTAAGTCGCTCGGCAAAGGTAAAGGCAACGCTTACTTGGGCGAGTTTTCTTGCGCCGACATGTTTGAGCGGACCCAGCCGGATGTGAGCGGCCAGGATCGGACGGCGATTGTTTTTCGGTTAGTCCCTGTGGGTATTCCTGGTGAAATAATTGAATCTGAAGAGCAGGATGAAGATGAGGCTGACCTTTCCGGGTCTCTGGCTGCTGCGAGGTTGGCTGCGCTGGCTGCATGTAAGCCTAGCAGCGATGAATTAGGGCAATCCGCTCCGCGTAAGATCTATCTGCGCAGCCGTAAGGTTGCGCACTATGTGCTGATGCGCGCCGAGGGTGCATGCGAGAGCTGTGAGAGGCCGGCTCCTTTTATGAAAAAGGATGGCACACCCTACTTAGAGCCGCATCACGTAAACCGGCTCTCAGATGGTGGGTTAGATCACCCACGCTATGTGGGGGCTGTATGCCCAAGTTGCCATCGTGAAATTCATTCTGGAGTGCACGGGGCGTTGGTGAATGAGAGGCTGAAGCAGCGGTTGGAAGTAATTGAAAGCTGATTGAGCGATACGCCAAGGCAATTGGCCCTAATCTCAAGAGCGCTCCAGTCGCTTTCTTTCTTCTTTACGCTTATAACATCGCCGAGGGTTGAAAACCCTCGGACGATACTGAGTGGCCTGTCTACAAAAATTCCTACAGAGAACTGCGACGCTTCTTTCTGTCGATCCTAAAAGGTCTAACCGACCGAATGCTTCGAAGAGTGAAACGCCTCGAAGACCTTACGCCACCAAGGCTTAACCGCTGGAACGCGCCTTCGCGTTCGATTCAGCAATAGATAAGGCATATCCCGCAGCCGAATCCAACCTTCATCCTGCCAATGCAGCAGACTCAACGACATCTCCGGCCAATCCAACAAACTCAACATCGGCCGATCCGCGGTTCGCGATTGCCGCGCATCACGCAACGTCGGCACCACCTGATGAGTCAACCATTCCCGCAGCAATCGATGCCCCGGCGCATAGTGATACACCAGCAACGCATACACACCAGACTCGCTGAGCATGAGCATCGTTTCCGGCTGACCGTGGTAGCTAATCGTCAACGTTTGCCGTTGATCCTCGTCGAGCTTGCTGACCATGCGTTCGTTTAGATACACGCCCATCAGCCGACCTAGATCGCGAGCACAGAACCATGGCTGGTTTTCTAGGAGGAGGGCGTGAAGATGGAGGTTGTGGCGGGTGAAGACAGTGGGGGTGAAGGGCTCAGACATGGCGGGCCTCCTGGTAAGGAGGAACATTAAACGAGCGCTGGGTATACATATCCCGTGACCTCTACGTATGCGTGTGGAAAAGAGCCAAGCCCAGACGTAGAGAGAGGACTTAAGAAATCCCAACTGGCAAAAACACCCGACAGATATGAATTATGTTCAGCCGCGTAGCGGTTATCACATTCGTATCTGTGAATTGAGGCTCTTGCTTTCTACGTTGGGCGTTTCTTAGGCACCTACAGTCAAGGTAGGCAGTTGATAAAGCTTGGTCAATCCGACTTTGCTCTTTTAAATGCGTAGGAATATTCGTAAGCGAACGGCGAACCCACCTTGCGTGATTACGCCGGCTGCCACTTATGCGGCAGCAACTCGTCAATCTGACTTATCTTCTGCGTCGGCAGCCGCGCCAGTACGTCTTTCAAATAGGCATACGGATCATGCCCGTTGAGCCGTGCCGACTGGATCAGGCTCATCAGCGCCGCCGCACGTTTACCGCTGCGCAAGGAACCTGCGAACAGCCAGTTCGAGCGCCCGATTGCCCACGGTCGGATCTGGTTCTCCACCCAATTATTGTCTATGGGTACCGCGCCATCGTAGAGGTAACGTGACAACGCCGTCCAGCGTTTAAGGCTGTAATCCAGGGCCTTGGCGATGGCCGAGCCTTCGGGCACGAGCTGGCGCTGGCCGATCATCCAGGCATGCAGTGCATCGATGACCGGTGCGGTTTTTTCCTGGCGTATTCGGCGCCGTAAATCCGGCTCCAGGTCACGTACTTCGCGTTCGACTTCGTAGAGGATCGCGATGTAATGCAGGGCCTTTTCGGCGATCTGGCTCTTGTGGGTCACATGCAAATCGAAGAACTTGCGCCGAGCGTGAGCCATGCAGGCGATTTCGGTCACGCCCAGGTCAAAGCTGGCGCCGTAACCGGAGAAGCCGTCGCACACCAACTGACCCTTCCAACCGTGCAGGAAAGCGCGGGCATGTTCACCCGCGCGGCTGGGCGCGAAGTCGTAAACGACAGCGCTCAGCTCGGCAAACGGTGTCGTGGCATAGGCCCAGACATACGCTCGATGGGTTTTCCTGGCGCCCGGTGAGAGCATCGGCACCGGCGTTTCGTCGGCATGGATTACGTTGTGTTGGAGCACGACGTCACGCAAGGCATCGACCAGCGGTTGCAACTGTACGCCGCAGGCGCCGACCCATTGCGCCAGCGTCGAGCGCGGTATGGCCAGGCCGGCACGGCCGAAGATTTTTTCCTGGCGATACAGCGGCAAATGATCGGCGTACTTGGCGATCATCACCTGGGCCAGCAGCCCGGCGGTTGGGATGCCTTTGTCGATCATCTGCGCCGGTACCGGTGCCTGAATCAGGGTTTCGCACTGATCGCAGACCCATTTGCCACGGATATGACGTTCGACGGTGAACACGCCGGGCGTGTAGTCGAGTTTTTCGCTGACATCTTCGCCGATGCGCTTGAGGGCGCAGCCACAGGTGCACTGGGTGTTGTCCGGTTCGTGATGGATCAGGGTGCGGGGAAACTGCGCGGGCAATGGCGCGCGCTTGGGATTTTGGCGTGTCTCGGACGAAGCGGGGGCGGGTTGCAGAGCCGCAAGTTCAGCTTCGATGGCGGCAATGTCGGTGTCGAGCAGATCATCGAGGAGGCTGGCTTGCGCCGGGTTCAACTGTTCACTGCGCTTGGCAAAGCGATGGCGCTTGAGCAGCGCGATTTCGTGGGCGAGTTGTTCGTTGACCGTCTTGAAGTGATGGACTTGTTTGTCGAGCTTTTCGACGTGTTGATCCAGGTTCTCGACACGCTGCATCAACTGCGCCGCCAGGGTGCGCAGTTGTTCAGCATTCAATCGGTCGAGAGCAGGGGCAGAAGTCATGCCGCCGATTTTGCCAGAGCGGACCATAATCGACGACAGACTGATCGGACAATGACTCAGGCAATCCTGCTAAACCGCAGATCACAGCACAGTGATCGCTCCACTGGGGCCAACCCTCTGCCACGGCAAACCCAGCACCAGCGCCTGAAGTTGTTCGCTGTTCAATTCGGCTTGCGCGCCGTGTCGAGGGTTCGGCCAGACGAAGCGACCCTGGTTGAGCCGCCGGGCCGCCAACCAAACGCCCACGCCGTCATGCACCAGCACTTTCATGCGATTGGCGCGGCGGTTGGCAAACAGATAAGCACAGTGCGGCTGCGCCGCACCGAACACCGCCACGACCCGCGCCAAAGCCGATTCCGTACCGGCGCGCATGTCCATGGGCTCGGTGGCGAGCCAGATCGAATCGATGCGGATCATCGCAACAGGTCTCGAAGAAAGGTGGCACAGGCGGCTGCGCTTTCAGTCGGCCAGTTCACTACGACAGTCCCGCGAGGGTGTGGAATTTCGACGCAAATAGTGGCTGGTGCGGTTTCTGATCTTGCCGCAGGCGACTGCAATTTCAGCGGGATGAAAGCGGGTTGCAGCGCCACGTTTTTCTGAGATTGCACTCGAATCCACTTATGGACGAGGTTCGCATTGAGGCTGTGGTTCAGCGCGATATTGGCAATCGAGGCGCCGGGCTGGGAGCACTCTTGAATGATTTGGGCTTTGAAGGATTTGGAATAGGAACGGCGCGTTGGCTGCATGGAGGATCCGCTTAAAAAGGCTAGAAATGGTGTCCACTTAAATTTAGGTGGACACCATGTCTGGGCTTGGCGGAGCCGGCTAGATGACTTTGCCGGACGCATACGAATATTCGTTGTTTTTTATCCTTGAGTTCCAGTTGGGTATCCATCTTTGCTTGGGTAATTTCAACATCTTGCCTAGCGTGAGCTTACGGACTAGGTTGGTTTGGCCAGCCATGGGAGAAGCGCGCGATGAGCGAACGGGTACAGTTCACGATGAATCAAGAAAAATCCCAACTTTCACTGCTTGCCAAGCGCGCTTGGGCCGGTGATAGGGTTGTGATTACGAAGGACGGTAAGCCTTATTTGGATGTGCTGCCGCATGTTGATGTTGTACGCCAGCGCAAGCCCGGGCGGCTTAAAGGGCAGATTCACATGTCAGCGGATTTTGATCGGGTTCTTCGGGATTTCATTGAATAGCATTTTTGCGATTCTGGATATTGCCGAGGAGCAAGATCAAAAGATCGCAGCCTGCGGCAGCTCCTACGCGGGGGGAGGTTTGTTCTTCCAATAAAAAGCCCTGAACAAGTCAGGGCTTTTTGGTTTTTGCGATTTGCCGATTCAGGACATGATCGGCAGATCGTGGTCAGCGCAAGGAATCAATCCCAGCTCAGCGCGCCGCCTGTTTGGTACTCAATAACCCGAGTCTCAAAGAAGTTCTTCTCTTTCTTCAAGTCCATGATTTCACTCATCCACGGGAACGGGTTAGTGGTCCCTGGGTATTCTTCTTTCAAACCGATCTGGCTCAAACGACGGTTGGCGATGAATTTGAGGTAGTCCTCCATCATCGCGGCGTTCATGCCCAGTACGCCGCGCGGCATGGTGTCGCGGGCGTATTCGATTTCGAGTTGAGTGCCTTGCAGGATCATCTGCGAAGCTTCTTCCTTCATTTCAGCATCCCACAAATGTGGGTTTTCGATTTTGATCTGGTTGATCACGTCGATGCCGAAGTTCAGGTGCATGGATTCGTCGCGCAGGATGTACTGGAACTGCTCGGCGACGCCGGTCATTTTGTTGCGGCGGCCCATGGAGAGGATCTGGGTGAAGCCGCAGTAGAAGAAGATGCCTTCCAGAACGCAGTAGTAGGCGATCAGGTTGCGCAGCAGTTCTTTGTCGGTGTCGACGGTGCCGGTTTCGAACTTCGGATCGGAGATCGAACGGGTGTATTTCAGGCCCCAGGTGGCTTTTTTCGCGACCGATGGGATCTCGTGGTACATGTTGAAGATTTCGCCTTCATCCATGGCCAGCGATTCGATGCAGTACTGGTAGGCGTGGGTGTGGATCGCCTCTTCGAAGGCCTGGCGCAGGATGTACTGGCGGCATTCCGGGTTGGTGATCAGGCGGTACACGGCCAGGACCAGGTTGTTGGCAACGAGGGAGTCGGCGGTGGAGAAGAAGCCGAGGTTGCGCATGACGATGCGGCGTTCGTCGTCGGTCAGGCCTTCCGGGTCTTTCCAGAGGGCGATGTCGGCGGTCATGTTGACTTCTTGCGGCATCCAGTGGTTTGCGCAGCCGTCGAGGTACTTCTGCCAGGCCCAGTCGTATTTGAACGGGACGAGTTGGTTGAGGTCGGCGCGGCAGTTGATCATGCGCTTTTCGTCGACGGCAACACGGGCGGAAGCGCCTTCGAGTTCGGCCAGACCTTCGGCGATGTCGAGGTTATCCAGGGCTGCCTTGGCGCGGATGATCGCGGCGGAGTCATTGGCGGTCACGGCGCGGGCTTCGAGCGCGGCGGCACCGCCGGCGCTGTCGAGGCGGTCCATGTTGGCTTCAGAAGCGTGGCCGGCGTTGGCGCCTTTGGCGGCAACTTCGCCGTCTTCTTTGTCGAATTCGTCCCAGCTCAGCATGACGTGTCGTCTCCTGCGTGAGGGCCAGAAGCCCGTGTGATTAACACTTATGGTGGGTTTGTCACACGGCTAGTGGCCGCTTTGGATCTAAAGGATTGTTGAGTGCAGTGGCGGTGAACGCACGCAAAAAACATAAATTTGGTTGGGGTTGGCCCCGGAGTCGCTGATGGGAGGCGGGCGCTGGGCCTTTCCCTATGGCCTTTGAAGGCTGAATCAGCGTGGGTCTATAGCCCGACTAGGGGTTATTTCAAGCCCTTTTGACTGCGCCAGTATAAGGGTTTTCATCAGGGTATTTCAGCCAGTTTTTAAGTTCCGGTGCGGCGGATTGGCTCAGTAGGAGGGGTGGCCTGGGCTTTGTTGAGGCGGGGCAAGGGTTTGCGGGGGATTGGGGTTGGAGAGAAATTTTTGTCGGCTTGGGTGTTGCGAAAGGGCGGGAAATTTGGGTGGCTTTTAGGGGGACCGCTGCGCGGTCATCGCGAGCAAGCCCGCTCCCACAGGATGTGCATGGATTGTTGGGTTTTTGTTCCTCCAGAAACAACTAAGCCCGGCCGGGGCCGGGCTGTGACGTCGCGGTCAGCTATTAGCTGAGGCGGTTGGTGCCGGTGCGGTCAAAACCATCAGCAGCGAGGGTGGCAGAACCGGTGTGGTCAAAGCCATCAGCAGCGAGGGTGGCGGAACTGGTGCGGTCGAAGCCGTCGGCAGCAAGGGTGGCGGAACCGGTGCGGTCGAAACCATCAGCAGCAACAGTGGCAGAACCGGTGCGATCGTAGCCATCGGAGGCGATGGTGCGGTCATAACCGTCGGCGGCGAAGGTGTTGGCGGCCAGTACGGAGAGGGTCAGGGCGATGATCAGTTTGGTTTTCATGGTGGTGGCTCCGGGTTGTTCGTTTTGTTCAGTGGGTGTGAAGCTCATACTACTCGGACTAATTCGATTAAAAAGCGCATAAAAATGCTAAAAACAATCGTATAAATAGATATATGGTGCCAGGCTTTTCTTGCTGCCTGCAGCCAGGAAGCTGAGCAGCGCGATAAAAGCAATCGGTAGAGAATCAGCTGAGTGCGAGTGCCGTGGTCGCACTTCATTAGGCGATGCTGTGCAACAGTCCCGTGGGCGGGGGTGCACCTGGCATCTTTGCCGCGAGAGTGATTTCTTGTGGTCGGCGGTTATAAAGAGTGTCTGGGTCTAATCCGGGCGTTTAGCCGTTAGAGCATCCATTACCCATGACGCTGTATTGCAGAATATGCCGTTGGCCTTTGGAGTCTTCATATTCCATGCGGGCCGGTACAACTTCGCAGACATTCGGAACTTCGCTCATCGATACCACTTTGGCGATGTCCAGGTGAGTCGAGTAGCTGTACTCCATCACCGGTGTTTGCTGGCTGGCGACGTCTGTCGGTGCCTCATCTGCCATTGCGGTGGCGCAAAGACTGCTGAGGGCCAGCACTGCTAAAGCTTTCATTTCAGTTTTACCTTTCTTGGGTCGTGAGGGGGCACGCAACCTTTTTCAGGTTGCGTGTGGAACTTGAAAAAAGAACCTGCCTTCGTGGGGGCTGCCAACTGGGTTAATCACGTTGCCGTTGTTGGCGAGGTTGATTTTAGGCGGCGCAATGGCATTCATATAGCCGTGCTTTTGATAAAGACTATTGACGGATTCTGTAACAATCGACCGAAAAGCGCCCTGCAGGAGCTGCCGAAGGCTGCGATCTTTTGATCTTTGGCGTTTTTTTGGGCGCCAAAGATCGCAGCCTGCGGCAGCTCCTACGGGGCTTGCGGGGCAGACACGACACTTTGTAGGGGCTTGTTACTACCATCGTCGAATGGTTCTATAGGCCCGCCCCGGCTACAACTGGGGCATACAAAAACAACTATGTCACCGAGGTAAAAAAGATGAGTGCGGCTTCTCTGTATCCCGTTCGTCCCGAGGTTGCGGCCAACACGTTGACTGATGAAGCAACCTACAAGGCCATGTACCAGCAGTCGGTGGTCAATCCCGACGGTTTCTGGCGTGACCAGGCCAAGCGCCTCGACTGGATCAAGCCTTTCACCACGGTGAAGCAGACTTCCTTCGATGATCACCATGTCGACATCAAATGGTTCGCCGACGGCACCCTGAACGTTTCCTACAACTGTCTGGATCGCCACCTCGCCGAGCGCGGCGACCAGATCGCGATTATCTGGGAGGGCGATAACCCTGCCGAGAGCCGCAACATCACCTACCGCGAGCTGCATGAAGAAGTCTGCAAGTTCGCCAACGCCCTGCGTGGCCAGGATGTGCACCGCGGCGACGTGGTGACTATCTATATGCCGATGATTCCCGAAGCCGTGGTCGCCATGCTGGCCTGCGCCCGGATCGGCGCGATTCACTCGGTAGTGTTCGGTGGTTTCTCACCGGAAGCCCTGGCCGGTCGGATCATCGACTGCAAATCCAAAGTGGTGATCACCGCTGACGAAGGTCTTCGTGCCGGGAAAAAAATCCCGCTCAAGTCCAACGTCGATGATGCGCTGACCAACCCGGATACCCACAGCATTCAGAAAGTCATCGTGTGCAAGCGCACCGGTGGCGACATCAAGTGGAACCAGCATCGCGATATCTGGTACGAAGACTTGATGAAAGTGGCGGGCACTGTCTGCGCGCCGAAGGAAATGGGTGCTGAAGAAGCGCTGTTCATCCTTTACACCTCCGGTTCGACCGGCAAGCCGAAGGGCGTGCAGCACACCACCGCTGGCTATCTGCTGTACGCCGCGATGACCCATGAGCGCGTGTTCGACTACCGTCCGGGCGAAGTCTACTGGTGCACCGCCGACGTCGGCTGGGTCACTGGCCACACTTACATTGTCTATGGCCCGCTGGCCAATGGCGCAACCACCTTGCTGTTCGAAGGCGTGCCGAACTACCCGGATATCACTCGGGTGGCAAAGATCGTCGACAAGCATAAAGTCAATATCCTCTACACCGCGCCGACCGCAATCCGCGCGATGATGGCTTCGGGCAAGGCCGCGGTTGAAGGTGCTGATGGCAGCAGCTTGCGTCTGCTGGGTTCGGTCGGCGAGCCGATCAATCCGGAAGCCTGGGACTGGTACTACAAGAACGTCGGCCAGTCGCGCTGCCCGATCGTCGATACCTGGTGGCAGACCGAGACCGGGGCCACCCTGATGAGTCCGCTGCCGGGTGCTCACGCGCTCAAGCCGGGTTCTGCGGCACGACCATTCTTCGGTGTAGTGCCGGCGTTGGTGGATAACCTGGGCAACATCATCGAAGGCGCTGCCGAGGGCAACCTGGTGATTCTCGATTCGTGGCCAGGCCAGGCGCGCACCCTGTATGGCGACCATGACCGGTTCGTCGACACCTATTTCAAGACGTTCCGTGGCATGTACTTCACCGGTGACGGCGCTCGTCGCGATGAGGATGGCTACTACTGGATCACCGGCCGTGTGGATGACGTGTTGAACGTTTCCGGTCACCGTATGGGGACTGCCGAGATCGAAAGCGCGATGGTCGCTCACCCGAAAGTCGCCGAAGCGGCAGTGGTTGGCGTACCGCACGACATCAAAGGGCAGGGCATTTATGTCTACGTCACCCTCAACGGTGGCGAAGAGCCGAGCGAAGCGCTGCGCCTGGAGCTGAAGAACTGGGTACGTAAAGAGATCGGTCCGATTGCCTCGCCGGATGTTATCCAGTGGGCGCCGGGCCTGCCGAAAACCCGTTCCGGGAAAATCATGCGCCGTATCCTGCGCAAGATTGCCACCGGCGAATATGACGGCCTGGGCGATATCTCCACCCTGGCAGATCCGGGTGTAGTGGAACATTTGATCGAAACTCACAAGGTCATGAACGTCGCGTAAAGCGAGTTCAGCGTCATCGAGCCCCATCCGGTGTTGAGCCGGGTGGGGCTTTTTTGTGGGTTGGGGTTTTTGGATCGGCTCGAGGTTTTGGGTGGTTGGGCTATTGCTATCGCGAGCAAGCTCGCTCCCAAAGGAGTTGCGCACGCCGCCGTACATGTAGGAGCGAGCTTGCTCGCGATAGCGGTTTGTCAGGCAGCGGTGGAGTAGTGCCCCGAACCAATAATTATCGGTTTGCGCATAGGAAGCCTCTTATTGTTACCCAGTCCCTTTCAAGTAACCGAATGTGTAACCGAACGAATGTTTTCGGGGCGATGCGAAACGCCAAGTCCCATTTAAGGGCCACCTCATCTCCGATGAAAAATAAGATAGAACGCTACACTTGCCGCAATAGAAGGGTTTGCGAATAATAGGCCCGCTATTTGCAACACAGATCGGTTATTCGTCTTTTGCTTCTGCATAAACTTGCAGGGCTGTCAATGAGCTCGGTCGGCTTTTTCAGTGCTTCTGTAAATTGTTGTCGCATTGAAGAAATATCGACTTCGGGCCTGTCGTTAGAATGCCGATCACTTGCTCGTCGTTGCTTGTGTTGAATTCAACCCAAGGTTTCTGCGCCGCAGCACCGCTATCAGGTTCCACCCATTCGCATATTGGGCTGTCGCTCACTCTGCCGTTTTAGCCCTTTACCGATGGAGTCCTAAAATGAAGAAACTCGTGCTTCTAGGCGCCCTGGCCCTGTCCGTGCTGTCCTTGCCAACTTTCGCTGATGAAAAGCCCCTGAAAATCGGCATCGAGGCGGCCTACCCTCCGTTCGCATCGAAAGCGCCGGACGGCAACATCATTGGTTTCGACTACGACATCGGCAACGCTCTGTGCGAAGAGATGAAGGTCAAGTGCGTCTGGGTCGAGCAAGAGTTCGACGGTCTGATCCCGGCACTCAAAGTGCGCAAGATCGACGCGATCCTGTCGTCCATGTCGATCACTGAAGATCGCAAGAAGTCCGTTGACTTCACCAACAAGTACTACAACACCCCGGCGCGTCTGGTGATGAAGGCCGGTACTCAGGTCAGCGACAACCTCGCCGAGCTCAAAGGCAAGAACATCGGCGTGCAGCGCGGTTCGATCCACGAGCGTTTCGCTCGCGAAGTCCTGGCTCCGCTGGGTGCTGAAATCAAGCCGTACGGTTCGCAGAACGAAATTTACCTGGACGTGGCGGCCGGTCGCCTCGACGGCACCGTGGCAGACGCTACCCTGTTGGATGACGGTTTCCTGAAAACCGACGCTGGCAAAGGTTATGCCTTCGTTGGCCCGGCCTTCACCGACGTCAAATACTTCGGCGACGGCGTGGGTATCGCAGTCCGCAAAGGCGACGCGCTGAAAGACAAGATCAACACCGCCATCACGGCCATTCGTGATAACGGCAAGTACAAGCAAATCCAGGACAAGTACTTCGCTTTCGACATTTACGGCAAGTAATAGCTCGCAGCGGTAAGTCCGAAATGGCGCAAGCAACAGGATCGCTGAGGTTTGCGCCATTTTTTCATCCCAACTTTCGAGGACCTGAATCATGTTGAAAGGCTACGGGGCTGTCATCCTCGATGGCGCATGGCTGACGCTTCAGCTCGCCTTGTCGTCCATGGCCTTGGCCATTGTTCTGGGTCTGATCGGGGTCGCGTTGCGCCTGTCGCCGGTACGCTGGCTGGCCTGGCTGGGCGATCTGTATTCCACGGTGATCCGCGGGATTCCCGATCTGGTGCTGATCCTGCTGATTTTCTACGGCGGCCAGGACCTGCTCAACCGCGTTGCACCGATGCTCGGCTTTGACGATTACATCGACTTGAATCCGTTGGCGGCCGGTATCGGCACCCTGGGTTTCATCTTCGGTGCGTACCTGTCGGAAACCTTCCGCGGGGCCTTCATGGCGATCCCGAAGGGTCAGGCAGAAGCCGGCATGGCTTATGGCATGAGCAGTTTCCAGGTGTTTTTCCGGGTGTTGGTACCCCAGATGATTCGCCTGGCGATTCCGGGCTTCACCAATAACTGGCTGGTTTTGACCAAGGCCACCGCGCTGATTTCGGTAGTCGGTCTGCAAGACATGATGTTCAAGGCCAAGCAGGCGGCAGATGCCACCCGCGAGCCTTTCACCTTCTTCCTCGCAGTGGCGGCGATGTACCTGGTCATCACCAGTATTTCGTTGCTGGCATTGCGTCACCTTGAGAAGCGCTACTCGGTAGGCGTAAGGGCGGCTGATCTATGATCTTCGACTACAACGTCATTTGGGAGGCCCTGCCGCTGTACTTCGGCGGCTTGCTGACCACCTTGAAACTGCTCGCGCTGTCGCTGTTTTTCGGCCTGCTGGCGGCCTTGCCGCTGGGGCTGATGCGCGTCTCCAAGCAGCCGATCGTCAATATGAGCGCCTGGCTCTTCACTTACGTGATCCGCGGCACGCCGATGCTGGTGCAGCTGTTTCTGATCTACTACGGTCTGGCGCAATTCGAAGCAGTGCGTGAAAGCTTCCTCTGGCCGTGGCTGTCGAGCGCGACGTTCTGCGCTTGCCTGGCATTTGCCATCAACACCAGCGCCTACACCGCTGAAATCATTGCCGGTAGCCTGCGCGCTACGCCCAATGGCGAGATCGAAGCGGCCAAGGCCATGGGTATGTCGCGCTATAAACTGTATCGCCGGATCCTGCTGCCGTCGGCCTTGCGCCGGGCACTGCCGCAGTACAGCAACGAAGTGATCATGATGCTGCAGACCACCAGTCTGGCCTCCATCGTGACCCTGATCGACATCACCGGGGCCGCGCGCACGGTGAACGCTCAGTTCTACTTGCCCTTCGAAGCCTATATCACCGCAGGCGTGTTCTACCTGTGCCTGACGTTCATCCTGGTGCGCCTGTTTAAAATGGCCGAGCACCGCTGGCTGGGCTATATGGCCCCACGCAAGGCGTGACCATGGAACGTATCGATCATCCATTGCCGTGGAACCACTTGGGCAGCGAGCGCCAGGTATCGGTGTTCCGCTTCGGCAGCGGCGAGCGCAAGGCCTATATCCAGGCCAGCCTGCACGCCGATGAACTGCCGGGGATGCGCACTGCCTGGGAGCTGAAAAAGCGCCTGACCGAACTGGAAGCCCAGGGCGCCTTGAATGGCGTGATCGAACTGGTGCCGGTGGCGAACCCCATGGGCCTCAGTCAACTGTTGCAGGGCAGCCATCAAGGGCGTTTCGAGTTCGCCAGTGGCAAGAATTTCAACCGCGATTTCTTCGAGCTGAGCGAGCCGGTAGCGACGCAGCTGGCAGGCAGTCTGGGCGATGATCCCCACGCCAATATCGAGCTGATCCGCCTGGCCATGACCGATGCGCTAGCCGCGTTGCCGCCGGCCGCAAGCCAGTTGCAAGGCATGCAGCGAGTGCTGCTGAGTCATGCCTGTACCGCGGATGTGGTGCTCGATCTGCATTGCGACACCGAGGCGGCGCTGCACATGTATGCCTTGCCGCAACACTGGCCGCAGTGGCGTTCGCTGGCGGCGCATCTGAATGTACGGGTCGGGCTGCTGGCTGAAGAATCCGGTGGCAGCTCCTTTGACGAGGCCTGTTCGCTGCCGTGGCTGCGTTTGTCGCGCCTGTTCCCGGAGGCGAAGATCCCATTGGCTTGCCTGGCAACTACCATTGAATTGGGCGGTCAGGCCGATACCGGTCGCCCGCAAGCCGAGGCTCACGCCGAAGGCATTCTGGCGTTCCTCGCCGAGCAGGGTTTGATCAGCGGCGAATGGCCGAAACCTGCCCGGGACGCTTGCGAAGGCATGCCGTTCGAAGGCACCGAGTTGCTGTTCGCGCCGCACCCGGGTGTGGTGAGCTTTTTGCGTCAGCCCGGTGAGTGGGTTGAAGCCGGCGATGAAATTTTTGAAGTGATCGATCCTTTATCCGATCGGGTCAGCACGGTGTGTGCTGGTACGTCCGGGGTGCTGTTTGCCATTGAACGGCTACGTTATGCCCAACCCGGTTTCTGGCTGGCCAAGGTGGCGGGGCGCGAAGCGCTGCGTCACGGGCGCTTGCTCAACGACTGACTGACTGTTTTTGTGAGAACCGACCGCATGTACAAACTTGAAGTCCAAGACCTGCATAAACGCTATGGCAGTCACGAAGTGCTCAAGGGTGTGTCCCTGAAAGCGGCGGCTGGCGATGTGATCAGCATCATCGGCTCCAGTGGCTCCGGCAAAAGTACTTTCCTGCGTTGCATCAACCTGCTCGAGCAGCCTCATGCGGGCAAGATTCTGCTCAACAACGAAGAGTTGAAGCTGGTGCCGAACAAGGAGGGCGCGCTGAAGGCCGCCGACCCGAAACAGCTGCAGCGCATGCGTTCGCGGCTGTCTATGGTGTTCCAGCATTTCAATCTGTGGTCGCATATGACCGCGATGGAAAACATCATGGAAGCGCCGGTGCACGTGCTTGGCATGTCCAAGGCCGAAGCCCGGGAAAAGGCCGAGCTGTACCTGGCCAAGGTTGGCGTGTCCCATCGCAAGGACGCCTATCCGGGCCATATGTCCGGCGGCGAGCAGCAGCGCGTGGCGATTGCCCGGGCGCTGGCGATGGAGCCTGAAGTCATGCTGTTCGACGAGCCGACTTCGGCCCTCGACCCGGAGCTGGTCGGCGATGTGCTCAAGGTGATGCAAGCCCTGGCTCAGGAAGGCCGGACCATGGTCGTGGTCACCCACGAAATGGGCTTCGCCCGCGAAGTGTCGAACCAGCTGGTGTTCCTGCACAAGGGTGTCGTGGAAGAATCCGGCAACCCCCGTGAAGTGTTGGTCAATCCGCAATCCGAACGTCTGCAACAATTCCTCTCGGGCAGCCTTAAGTAATCGCTCCCGTTACGCACCAAATTAGGTCATGCTGCGCACCGCGCGCCAGATGGTCTAATTTGGTTGCTGCCGCTTCCGGCTTCTAACACTGTTTTGTTTTCGGATTGCTCGCCATGACTGCCCATCGAATTGGTTTCCTGATTTGGCCCAGCACTAAAGCCTTGACGCTGGCGCTGGCTGAGGAGGCCTTGCGTGTTGCTCAGCGCGTGCATCCGGATGTTGTTTACGAACTCTCGTTTCTGCAGGCCGAACCACCCATCGAAGGCGCCTGGCAGTTGCCGGGTGAGCCCTGGGCCGGAAAGCTCGAAGGTTTTCAGAAGCTGTTTCTGCTGGCGGACGAGCCGCCGACGAGCCTGGCTCCAGCCCTGAGCAGTGCGCTCAAGCAGCAGGTGCGAGCGGGGTGTGTGATCGGAGGTTTGTCCGCCGGTGTTTATCCTCTGGCGCAACTGGGCCTGCTCGATGGCTACCGCGCCGCGGTGCACTGGCGTTGGCAGGATGACTTCACCGAACGCTACCCGAAGGTCATCGCCACCAGCCATCTGTTCGACTGGGACCGTGATCGCCTGACCGCTTGCGGTGGCATGTCGGTGCTGGACCTGCTGCTGGCGGTGTTGGCCCGCGACCACGGCGCCGAGCTGGCGGGCGCGGTGTCCGAAGAGTTGGTGGTGGAGCGGATTCGCGAAGGTGGCGAGCGCCAGCGCATTCCCTTGCAGAATCGCCTGGGTTCGAGCCATCCGAAGCTCACGCAAGCCGTGTTGCTGATGGAAGCGAACATCGAAGAGCCGCTGACCACCGACGAAATTGCCCAGCATGTCTGCGTGTCCCGTCGCCAACTGGAGCGGATCTTCAAGCAGTACCTCAACCGCGTGCCGAGCCAGTATTACCTGGAGCTGCGCCTGAACAAGGCCCGGCAGATGTTGATGCAGACCAGCAAGTCGATCATCCAGATCGGTTTGTCCTGCGGCTTCTCCTCGGGGCCGCACTTCTCCAGCGCCTACCGCAACTTCTTCGGCGCTACCCCGCGTGAAGACCGCAACCAGCGCCGCAACAGCAGTCCGTTCGAATTGTCGTCGGCGCCTTCAGAGCGCGGTTAAGTTTCAATATCTGTTGTGTCTTTGATATAGCTATCGCGAGCTTGCTCGCGATGAGGCCATCATAGGCGCCACACCTCTAAAGCTTGTGCAAATCAAATTCCCCAACCCAGCCGCAAATCCCCGCCGGCAGTTTAAACTGCGCCTTTGCGACGCTATTTGTCGCATTGCCATAAACCCGGGTAAAAGCCGGTTTGGCGCTATAAGAAGTTGTCGCTTGGCGGCAAGGCCAAGCTCAAAACTGTCCTTACAATCCCCCCATCGCTTGCCAGTTTCAGGCAGGCGTTCCTCTTCAGGAGACTCCGATGTCCGTTGAGCAAGCTCCGGTGCAACGCGCCGATTTCGACCAGGTAATGGTTCCCAACTACGCGCCTGCTGCTTTCATTCCTGTGCGCGGCGCCGGCTCCCGAGTCTGGGATCAGTCGGGTCGTGAGCTGATCGATTTCGGCGGCGGGATCGCGGTTAACGTATTGGGCCATGCGCACCCGGCGCTGGTCGGTGCCTTGACCGAACAAGCGAACAAGCTGTGGCACGTCTCCAACGTATTCACCAATGAGCCGGCCTTGCGCCTGGCCCATAAGCTGATCGACGCCACCTTTGCCGAGCGGGTATTCCTCTGCAACTCCGGCGCCGAAGCCAACGAGGCCGCCTTCAAGCTGGCCCGTCGTGTTGCCCACGATCGTTTCGGTCCTGAAAAGTACGAAATCATCGCCGCGCTGAACAGCTTCCACGGTCGTACGCTGTTCACCGTGAACGTTGGTGGTCAGTCGAAGTACTCCGACGGCTTCGGCCCGAAGATCGTCGGTATCACTCACGTGCCGTTCAACGATCTGGCCGCATTGAAAGCCGCCATCTCCGACAAGACCTGCGCCGTGGTGCTGGAACCGGTCCAGGGCGAGGGCGGCGTGATGCCGGCCGAACTGGCTTACCTGCAAGGCGCCCGCGAGCTGTGCAATGAGCACAACGCGCTGCTGGTGTTCGACGAAGTGCAAACCGGCATGGGCCGCAGCGGCGAGTTGTTCGCCTACATGCATTACGGCGTGACCCCGGACATCCTGACCAGCGCCAAGAGCCTGGGCGGCGGTTTCCCGATCGCGGCGATGCTGACCACTGAAGAGTTGGCCAAGCACCTGGTAGTCGGTACTCACGGCACCACTTACGGCGGCAACCCATTGGCTTGCGCCGTGGCGGGTGCGGTGATGGACGTAGTCAACACTCCAGAAGTGTTGAATGGCGTCAAAGCCAAGCACGACAAGTTTAAGACTCGCCTGGAGCAGATCGGTGGCAAATACGGTCTGTTCACTGAAGTTCGCGGTCTGGGCTTGTTGCTCGGCTGCGTCCTCAGCGATGCCTGGAAAGGCAAGGCCAAAGACATTTTCAACGCTGCTGAAAGCGAAGGCTTGATGATCCTGCAGGCTGGCCCGGACGTGATTCGTTTCGCGCCAAGCCTGGTGGTTGAAGATGCCGATATCGATCAGGGCCTGGAGCGTTTCGAGCGCGCCGCGGCGAAACTGACTCAAGCCTGATACCGCCACCTCCCCCTGTAGGAGCGAGCTTGCTCGCGATGGACGTTAACGATAACGCGTGTTTTCTGAATAGACGCGTCGCCCTTGAGTCCATCGCGAGCAAGCTCGCTCCTACAGAGATCAGGGGGTCCCCGTTTTTTTTAAGTCGGCCATTCGGGCCGACCTGTTCTGGAATTAAGGAGTGACACCATGCTGGTGATGCGCCCCGCGCAAATGGCTGATCTGGGCGAGGTACAGCGTCTGGCTGCGGACAGCCCGATTGGTGTCACTTCCTTGCCGGATGATGTCGAACGCCTGAGCGACAAGATCGCTGCGTCCGAAGCCTCGTTCGCCGCTGAAGTCAGCTTTAACGGCGAAGAAAGCTACTTTTTCGTGCTCGAAGACACCGGCACCGGGAAACTGGTCGGCTGTTCGGCGATCGTTGCCTCGGCCGGTTACTCCGAGCCGTTCTACAGCTTCCGTAATGAAACCTTCGTTCACGCCTCCCGTGAGCTGAAAATTCATAACAAGATCCACGTGCTCTCCCAATGCCATGACCTGACGGGCAACAGTCTGCTGACCAGTTTCTACGTGGTCCCGGATCTGGTGGGTTCGCCGTGGTCGGAACTCAACTCCCGTGGTCGTCTGCTGTTCGTTGCTAGCCACCCGGAGCGCTTTGCCGATTCGGTGGTGACCGAGATCGTCGGTTACAGCGACGAGAATGGCGATTCGCCGTTCTGGGACGCCATCGGCCGTAACTTCTTCGACCTGAACTACGCCGCCGCCGAGCGTCTGTGCGGCTTGAAAAGCCGGACCTTCCTCGCCGAACTGATGCCGCATTACCCGATCTACGTGCCGCTGCTGCCCGACACCGCCCAAGAGGCAATGGGCCAAGTGCATCCACGGGCGCAGATCACCTTCGACATCCTGATGCGCGAAGGCTTCGAGACCGACCACTACATCGACATCTTCGACGGTGGCCCGACTCTGCATGCCCGCGTGTCGGGGATCCGTTCGATCGCTCAGAGCCGTGTGGTGCCGGTGAAAATCGGCGAGCCGGTCAAAGGCGCCGGTCGCCAATACCTGGTGGCCAATGCGCAGTTGCAGGATTACCGCGCGGTATTGCTCGAGCTGGACTACGCGCCGGGCAAACCAGTGACTCTGGATCTTGAAGCGGCCGAAGCCTTGGGCGTCGGCGAAGGTGCCAGCGTGCGCCTGGTTGCGGTTTAACGCCTGCTGCCATGCCTATAAAGAGTGCCTGGAAAGAATCCTGGAAAGCAGTGAGTTTCGCGGGTGGCGCAAGCCGCCTGTCTGAGGAGATAGCATGATCGTTCGTCCCGTACGCAGCAGCGATTTACCCGCTCTGATCGACCTGGCCCGCAGCACCGGCACCGGCCTGACTACCTTGCCGGCCAACGAAGAGCGCCTGGCGCATCGGGTCGGCTGGGCGGAAAAGACTTTTCGCGGCGAAGCCGAGCGCGGTGACGCGGACTACTTGTTCGTGCTCGAAGACGACGACGGCCGGGTGGTGGGCATTTCGGCGATTGCCGGTGCGGTTGGCCTGCGTGAGCCCTGGTACAACTTCCGGGTCGGTCTGACCGTCAGCGCCTCCCAGGAGCTGAAGATCTACCGCGAGATCCCGACGCTGTTCCTGGCCAACGACCTGACCGGCAACTCCGAGCTGTGCTCGTTGTTCCTGCACGCCGATTACCGCACTGGCCTCAACGGCCGCATGCTGGCCAAGGCGCGGATGCTGTTCATCGCGGAATTCCCGCAACTGTTCGGCAACAAGATCATCGCCGAGATGCGTGGCATGTCCGATGAAGCCGGGCGTTCGCCGTTCTGGGAAAGCCTGGGCCGGCATTTCTTCAAAATGGAGTTCAGCCAGGCCGATTACCTGACGGGGGTCGGCAACAAGGCTTTCATCGCCGAACTGATGCCGAAATTCCCGCTGTACACCTGCTTCCTCTCCGAGGATGCGCGCAAGGTGATCGCCCAGGTTCACCCCGACACCGAGCCGGCGCTGGCCATGCTCAAGAGCGAAGGCTTCAGCTATCAGGGTTATGTCGACATTTTCGACGCCGGTCCGGCGGTGGAATGCGAAACCGCCAAGATCCGTGCGGTGCGCGACAGCCAGGCGCTGGTGCTGGCCATCGGCACCCCGGGTGACGATGCCACGCCGTTCCTGATCCACAACCGCAAGCGCGACGACTGCCGCATCACTGCCGCTCCAGCACGTTACGCCGCGGGCACTCTGGTGGTCGATCAACTAACAGCCAAACGTCTTCAACTGACGGCAGGCGATCAGGTACGTGCTGTGCCGTTGTCGGCCCAGCCAGTTTCTCGGGAGTCGAAATAATGGGCACGCTATACATCGCGGGTGAATGGCTGGAAGGCCAGGGCGAAGTCTTCGAATCGTTGAACCCGGTGACCCAGCAAGTGCTGTGGTCCGGCAATGGCGCTAACGTCGCGCAAGTCGAGTCAGCCGTGCAGGCTGCCCGCCAGGCCTTTCCGGTTTGGGCCAAGCGCTCGCTGGAAGATCGTATCGGCGTGCTGGAGGCCTTTGCCGCCAGCCTGAAAAATCACGCCGACGAACTGGCCCGCTGCATTGGTGAAGAAACCGGCAAACCGTTGTGGGAGTCGGCCACCGAAGTCACCAGCATGATCAACAAGATCGCTATCTCGGTGCAAAGCTACCGCGAACGTACCGGCGAGAAGAGCGGCCCATTGGGCGACGCCACCGCGGTATTGCGCCACAAGCCTCACGGTGTAGTGGCGGTGTTCGGCCCCTACAACTTCCCGGGCCACTTGCCGAACGGGCATATCGTTCCGGCGTTGCTGGCCGGTAACAGCGTGCTGTTCAAGCCGAGCGAGCTGACGCCGAAAGTCGCCGAGCTGACGGTTAAGTGCTGGGTCGAAGCCGGCTTGCCGGCCGGCGTGCTGAACCTGCTGCAAGGCGGGCGCGAAACCGGGATCGCTCTGGCGGCCAATCCGGGTATCGACGGCTTGTTCTTCACCGGTTCCAGCCGCACCGGCAACCATTTGCACCAACAATTCTCCGGGCGTCCGGACAAGATCCTGGCGCTGGAAATGGGTGGCAACAACCCGCTGGTGGTCGATCAGGTCGCTGACCTCGATGCCGCGGTCTACACCATTATTCAGTCGGCGTTCATTTCCGCCGGTCAGCGCTGCACCTGCGCTCGTCGTCTGCTGGTACCGCAAGGCGCCTGGGGCGATTCGCTGCTGGCGCGTCTGGTGGAGGTCAGTTCGACGATTGCAGTCGGCGCGTTCGATCAGCAACCGGCACCGTTCATGGGCTCGGTGATTTCCCTCGGCGCCGCCCGCGCGCTGATGGAAGCCCAGGAACACTTGCTCGGTAACGGCGCCGTGGCGCTGCTGGAAATGACTCAACCCGTCACCCAGGCTGCGTTGCTGACGCCGGGGATTCTCGACGTGACCGCCGTGCAGGATCGCCCGGATGAGGAGCTGTTCGGCCCGCTGCTGCAAGTGATTCGTTACGCTGATTTTGAAGCCGCGATCGCTGAAGCCAACGATACTCAATATGGTCTGGCGGCCGGTTTGCTGTCGGATTCCGAAGATCGTTATCAACAATTCTGGCTGGAAAGCCGCGCCGGTATCGTCAACTGGAACAAGCAGCTGACCGGAGCCGCGAGCAGCGCACCGTTCGGCGGCGTGGGGGCCTCGGGCAACCATCGCGCCAGCGCCTATTACGCGGCGGATTACTGCGCGTACCCGGTGGCGTCGCTGGAAACACCGAGCCTGACGTTGCCGACGGCGCTGACCCCAGGCGTGCGCATGTCGTAAGACCGCATCGCGAGCAGGCTCGCTCCCACAGGGTTTTGCATCGTCCCTGAATATGGGATCTGCCACTCCCACAAGTACAGCGCAGCTCATGTGGGAGCGAGCCTGCTCGCGATTGCCGCGACTCGCAATTCCTGTAGGAGCGAGCTTGCTCGCGATGACCGCGAAGCGGTCGAACCGAATGTATAACAACAGATTTTCTGTGGAGCCTCACCGATGAAATCCTATGAAGTCAATTTTGACGGTCTAGTGGGGCCGACCCATAACTACGGCGGTCTGTCCTACGGCAACGTCGCGTCCCAGAGCAACAGCCAGCAGTCCTCCAACCCGAAGGAAGCGGCGCTGCAAGGCCTGGCGAAAATGAAAGCGCTGATGGAAATGGGCTTTCAGCAAGGTGTGCTCGCGCCCCAGGAACGCCCGGATGTGGCCGGCCTGCGTAAGCTGGGTTTCAGCGGCACCGACGCGCAAGTGATCGAGCAGGCGGCCAAACAGGCCATGCCGTTGCTGGTCGCCAGCTGCTCGGCCTCGAGCATGTGGGTGGCCAACGCCGCCACCGTCAGCCCGAGCGCTGACACCGCTGACGGTCGCGTGCATTTCACCGCCGCCAACCTCAACTGCAAATACCACCGCAGCATCGAACACCCGACCACCAGCCGCGTGCTGGGGGCGATGTTCGCTGACCAGAAACACTTCGCCCACCACGCCGCGTTGCCGGCGGTGGCGCAGTTCGGTGACGAAGGTGCGGCCAACCACACACGCTTCTGCCGTGAATACGGCGAAGCCGGCGTCGAGTTCTTCGTGTACGGTCGCAGCGCGTTCGATACCCGCTACCCGGCCCCGCAAAAGTATCCGGCGCGCCAGACACTCGAAGCCTCGCAAGCGGTCGCCCGCCTGCACGGATTGAGCGAGGAAGGCGTGGTCTTCGGCCAGCAGAATCCATCGGTGATCGATCAGGGCGTGTTCCATAACGACGTGATTTCGGTGGGCAATGGCGAGGCGCTGTTCTATCACGAGGACGCGTTCCTCGACACCGACTCAATGCTGGCTGAGCTGCAGACCAAGCTGGCCAAGCGTGGCGGCAATTTCAAGGCGATCTGCGTACCGCGCGCCCAGGTGACGGTCGAAGACGCAGTGCGTTCCTACCTGTTCAACAGCCAGTTGCTGTCGCGCGCCGACGGTTCGATGCTGCTGATCGTGCCGCAAGAGTGCCAGAACAACGACCGCGTCTGGCAGTACCTGCAAGGCCTGACCAGCTCCGGCGGGCTGATCCGCGAAGTGAAAGTCTTCGACCTCAAGCAGAGCATGCAGAACGGCGGCGGCCCGGCGTGCCTGCGGCTTCGTGTCGCGCTGAATGAAACCGAGCTGGCGGCGGTCAACTCAGGGGTTATCATGACCGCGCCGTTGTACGACACACTGACCCAATGGGTCGACAAGCACTACCGCGACGTCTTGAGCGAAAGCGATCTGGCGGACCCGCAATTGTTGCTTGAGTGCCGGACGGCACTGGATGAACTGACACAAATCCTTAAACTGGGCGCGGTTTATCCATTCCAGATCAATTGAAAGCCCGCGTCCGGTTCCATCAGAGCCAGGCGCGCCGCTTTATTTCCAGATGAGAACGTACTAATGAGCGATACCCTGCAGCTGATCCTTGAAGACACCGACGGCACTCAACTGGAAACGACCTGCACCCGCGTTGCGGTGATGTGGCAAGGCAAGGAATTGTGGATCCAGCACGACGGCCGCGGTCAGTTATTGATCGGCGTGGACGTCGAAGAAGGCGATGCTGAATACGCCAACCTGCTGTTGCGCCCATTGGCGACTAACCTTGTAAGTCTGCAACTGGAAATGGAACCGGCTGAAGTCGGTGACGACGACCACGTGCATGGCCCGGATTGCGCACACGACCATTAAGGAAATTGCTCTATGCTCGCCCTCGGCAAACTGCTTGAACTGACCCTCGCCGGCCGCGAACCGGCGGAGAAGACTCAACTGACTGTCGAAGGCGTGCGGATGCGCTGGTTGAGCGAAGGTGCGCTGGAAGTCCGGTCACCCGAGGCTCGCGACAACGGCATGGATCTGCTGTTGTCGGCCGGCATCCACGGTAACGAGACCGCCCCGATCGAGTTGCTCGACCGTCTGTTGCATGACATCGCCCGTGGTGATTTGAAGCCATGTGCACGCATTCTGTTCCTGTTCGGGAACCCCGAGGCCATGCGCCGCGGCGAGCGTTATATCGAGCAGGACGTCAACCGGCTGTTCAACGGCCGTCACGAACTGACCAGCGGTTCCGAAGCCTTGCGCGCTTGCGCGCTTGAGCGTCTGGCCGCGAGCTTCTTCAGCCTGCCGGATCGCAGCCGCTTGCACTACGACCTGCACACCGCCATTCGCGGCTCGAAGATCGAGCAGTTCGCGCTGTATCCGTGGAAAGAAGGGCGCCAGCATTCACGCCAGGAGCTGATGCGCCTGCGCGCCGCCGGTATGGACGCGGTGCTGTTGCAGAACAAACCTTCGATCGTGTTCAGTTCCTACACCTACGACAAGCTCGGCGCCGAGTCCTTCACCCTGGAGCTGGGCAAGGCCCGGCCGTTCGGGCAGAACGAAGGGGTCAACGTCGATCTCCTGGAAACCCGCCTCAAGCAAATCATCGAAGGCAACGAACCCTCATTCGCCGAAGACGGGCTGGACGGCTTGCAGCTGTTCAGCGTGGCGCGGGAAATCATCAAGCACAGCGAAACCTTCCACCTGCACCTGCCGGCGGATATCGAGAACTTCTCGGAGCTGGAAAAGGGTTACTTGCTGGCGGAAGACATCGCCCAGACTCGCTGGATCGTCGAAGAAGACGGCGCGCGAATCATCTTCCCCAATCCAAAGGTGAAGAACGGCTTGCGGGCCGGGATTCTGATAGTGCCGACCACCGCCAAAGACCTGGTCTGACCCGGATCTCGATCCAACACAAATCTAATGTGGGAGCGGGCTTGTGTGGCGAGGGGGCTTGTCGGAACGCCGCATCGCCCCGTTCGATTGCGAAGCAATCGCAAAACCGGTCACTGCATTTCTAATGCTAATTTGCGGTGACTGGCTTCAGGGGCGCTTCGCACCCCAACGGGGGCAAGCCCCCTCGCCACAACAAGCCCGCTCCTACAGGGTCTTGTGTTTAAACCGCTACCGCCCGCGGTTCGCTGCGACGCAGCGCGCGAGTCTTGTGCAGGGTATCGGCACAGGTCTTCGCCGCTTCCTGACCTTTATGCACAAAATGCTCGAAGAAGAACTTCTGATGTTCTTCGCCGGCATGGAAGTGGTGCGGGGTCAGTACCACCGAGAACACCGGGACTTCGGTTTCCAGCTGAACCTGCATCAGGCCGCTGATCACTGACTGGGCGACGAACTCGTGGCGGTAGATTCCGCCGTCCACCACCAGCCCGGCAGCGACGATGCCGGCATAACGGCCGGACCTGGCCAGCAGCTTGGCGTGCAGCGGGATCTCAAAGGCGCCGCCGACTTCAAAGAAGTCGATGTCACTTTCCTGATAGCCCTGGACGAGCATTTCAGCGACAAAACCTTTACGGCTCTGGTCGACGATTTCCTTGTGCCAGCAGGCCTGGATAAACGCGACGCGCTCGCCCTGATGGTTTTTGCTCTTGCTATCGATTGCGGTGGGTTGCATGTGTTCTGATTCCTGTTTGTGTGAAAAACAGGGCTTATGAATCGAATGGGATTTAAGGGTACGTTTCGGTCGATCGTGCAATTACCTGCACGAATGCCTTGAGACGGCCCTTTGGCGCCAATCCCGTTCTCTCTTCATCCGGACTATGACCGTCGGCCCCGGGATCACACCGGGTCTGCTGACCTTGCCGACGCAAACTGCCGAAGCCGTCCGTGTCACCAAGCGCTCGCGGGCTATGCGCATTGCGCGCAATTACCGCCGGTGGGGAGTTGCACCCCGCCCTGAGAACGTTGCCGCCAGCATTTCTGGCGGCGGTGAATTTTTAACACATATTTCTGAGCTGCGCATCGTTGCTTTTTGATGATATGAATCGAATTTTCCGTTGGCTTGAACAGGCTTTTCTTGGCCTGTGCCTTGATTATCCCGTGCGATGACCGCAGTAATTCAGTTCGAAAGGGATTTTCCCGTTAGTTAGCGGCGACGTTCGCGTCCCATTACCGAGGCCTGTTCCATGAGTGTTATCGATCTTCGTAGCGACACAGTGACCCAACCGACTGCCGGGATGCTTGAGGCCATGGCAACTGCCGCCACCGGGGACGATGTGTACGGTGAAGACCCAACGGTCAACCGCCTTGAAGCCGAACTTGCCGCGCGCCTGGGCTTTGCTCAAGCGCTGTTTGTCCCCAGTGGCACCATGAGCAACCTGCTGGCGTTGATGGCTCACTGTGAGCGCGGCGACGAATATATCGTCGGTCAGCAGGCGCATACCTATAAGTACGAAGGTGGCGGGGCGGCGGTGCTCGGATCGATCCAGCCGCAGCCACTGGAGGTCCAGGCCGACGGCTCGCTGGACCTGGCCCAGGTGGCCGCGGCGATCAAACCGGACGACTTCCATTTCGCCCGCACGCGCTTGCTGGCCCTGGAAAACACCATGCAAGGCAAGGTGCTGCCGCTGGAGTATCTGGCCCAAGCCCGCCGTTTTACCCAAGAGCATGGCCTTTCCCTGCACCTGGATGGCGCGCGACTGTACAACGCCGCGGTCAAGCTCGGTGTCGATGCGCGGGAGATCGCCCGGCATTTCGATTCAGTGTCGGTCTGCCTGTCCAAAGGCCTTGGCGCGCCGATTGGTTCGGTGCTCTGCGGCACGCCCGAGTTGATCGGCAAGGCGCGGCGCCTGCGCAAGATGGTTGGTGGCGGCATGCGCCAGGCCGGCATTCTCGCGGCGGCGGGGCTGTATGCGCTGGATCATCAGGTGCAGCGCCTGGCCGATGACCATGCCAATGCCCAGTTGCTGGCCGAAGGCCTGCGCGCGGCGGGTTATACGGTCGAGCCGGTGCAGACCAACATGGTCTACGTGCAGATGGGCGAGCGGGCGGAGGCGATCAAGCCTTTTGCGGCTGAGCGCGGGATCAAGCTCAGTGCCGCCTCGCGTTTGCGCATGGTCACTCACCTGGATGTCAGTCGCCCGCAGATCGAGCAGGTCGTCGACACATTTGCCGAGTTTTCCGGAAAATGATAATACGTTCGGTCTAATTGACCCTTTCTATCGTATAAACACGCTGTACCCAAAGCGCAGGGCCGATATAATGCGGCCCTTTGCCGTCGCTCCGTCTATTGACGTTTTGCACCGGCCTTTGGCCGCAGTCTCCGTGGAAGAACCTAATGAAAAGCGCAGAAATCCGTGAAGCCTTCCTTCGCTTCTTCGAAGAGCAAGGCCACACCCGTGTAGCCTCCAGCTCTTTGATTCCGGGCAACGATCCAACCCTGCTGTTCACTAACGCGGGGATGAACCAGTTCAAGGACTGCTTTCTGGGCCAGGAAAAGCGCGCCTATACCCGCGCTGTCAGCAGCCAGAAGTGCGTACGCGCCGGCGGCAAGCACAACGACCTGGAAAACGTCGGTTATACCGCTCGTCACCACACTTTCTTCGAGATGCTGGGTAACTTCAGCTTTGGCGATTACTTCAAGCGTGATGCGATCACCTACGCCTGGACCTTCCTGACCTCGGTCCTGGGCCTGCCCAAGGAAAAACTCTGGGTCACGGTCTACGCCAGCGATGACGAAGCCTATGACATCTGGACCAAGGAAATCGGGGTTCCGGCCGAGCGTATGGTCCGTATCGGCGACAACAAGGGCGCACCGTACGCTTCCGACAACTTCTGGACCATGGGCGATACCGGCCCGTGCGGTCCGTGCACCGAGATTTTCTACGATCACGGCGCCGACATCTGGGGCGGCCCTCCGGGCTCGCCGGAAGAAGACGGCGACCGTTACATCGAAATCTGGAACAACGTGTTCATGCAGTTCAACCGCACCGCCGATGGCGTGCTGCATCCGCTGCCGGCACCGTCGGTGGATACCGGCATGGGCCTGGAGCGGATCAGTGCCGTGCTGCAGCACGTTCACTCGAACTATGAAATCGACCTGTTCCAGAGCCTGCTGAGCGCTTCGGCCAAGGCCGTCGGTTGCACCAATGACAACCAGGCTTCGCTGAAAGTGGTCGCCGACCACATTCGCTCCTGCGGTTTCCTGATCGCCGACGGCGTGCTGCCGTCCAATGAAGGTCGTGGCTACGTGCTGCGCCGGATCATCCGTCGCGCCTGCCGCCATGGCAACAAGCTGGGCGCCAAGGGCAGCTTCTTCTATCAGATCGTTGCCGCACTGGTCGCCGAGATGGGCGATGCCTTCCCTGAACTGACCCAAGGCCAGGCGCACATCGAACGCGTACTGAAAGCCGAAGAAGAACAGTTCGCCAAGACCCTGGAGCAGGGCCTGAAGATCCTCGAGCAGGATCTGGCCGAGCTTAAAGGCGACGTAGTGCCGGGCGATGTAGTGTTCAAGTTGTACGACACCTATGGCTTCCCGATGGACCTGACCGGCGACATCGCCCGTGAGCGCAACCTGACCATCGACGAAGAAGGTTTCGAGCTTGAAATGGAAGCCCAGCGTGTACGTGCGCGGTCGGCCAGCTCGTTCGGCATGGACTACAACAGCCTTGTGAAGGTTGATGTGGCTACCGAGTTCACCGGCTATAAAGCCACCAGCGGTTCGGCCAAAGTGATTGGGCTCTATAAAGACGGGCAATCGGTCGACGTGTTGAGCGAAGGCGAAGAGGGCGTGGTGGTTCTCGATCAAACGCCGTTCTACGCTGAATCGGGTGGTCAGATTGGCGATTGCGGCTATTTGCAGGCCGGCGTTACACGCTTCGACGTACGCGACACCACCAAGACCGGCGGCGCGTTCCTGCACCACGGTGTGCTGGCTTCGGGCAGCCTGATCATCGGTGCAGAGGTCGAGGCTCAGGTCGACGCCGACGTGCGGCATGCCACTTCGCTGAACCACTCCGCAACCCACTTGCTGCACGCCGCGCTGCGTCAGGTACTGGGTGAGCACGTGCAACAGAAAGGCTCGCTGGTCGACAGTCAGCGTCTGCGCTTCGACTTCAGCCACTTCGAGGCGATCAAGCCCGAGCAGCTCAAGGCCCTGGAAGACATCGTCAACCGCGAAGTGCGTAACAACACCGCGGTCGAAACCGAAGAAACCGATATCGAAACCGCCAAGAAAAAAGGCGCCATGGCGCTGTTTGGCGAGAAATACGGCGACAACGTGCGAGTGCTGAGCATGGGCGGTGATTTCTCCGTCGAGCTGTGCGGCGGTATCCACGCCAATCGCACCGGCGACATCGGCCTGCTGAAAATCATCAGCGAAGGCGGTGTAGCGTCCGGTGTTCGTCGTATCGAAGCGCTGACCGGCGCTGCGGCGCTGGCGTATCTGAACGGCGCTGAAGAACAACTCAAGGAAGCGGCGAGCCTCGTCAAAGGCAGTCGCGACAACGTGATCGACAAGCTCCTGGCTGTGCTTGAGCGCAACCGCGCGCTGGAAAAGCAACTCGAGCAGTTGCAGGCCAAGGCCGCCAGTGCCGCCGGTGACGATCTGTCGGCTAATGCGCTGGATGTAAAAGGGGTGAAAGTGCTGGCCGTGCGTCTGGACGGTCAGGACGGCAAGGCGCTGTTGGCCTTGGTCGATCAATTGAAGAACAAACTCGGCCGCGCAGTGATCCTGCTCGGCAGTGTCCATGAGGAAAAGGTCGTTCTGGTTGCAGGCGTGACCAAAGACCTGACTGGCCAACTCAAAGCCGGTGATTTGATGAAGCAAGCCGCTGCGGCAGTGGGCGGGAAGGGCGGTGGTCGTCCAGATATGGCGCAAGGCGGTGGGGTTGACGCTGGCGCCCTGGATGGCGCACTGGCCCTGGCCGTTCCGTTTGTAGAGCAGGGTTTATAAGGCTGCGTGCCGAGCCCGTCGTCTAGTGACGGGCTTCGCAGCTGTTTGAGTGATTATTGGGCGCCCTTCATGGGCAGAGGCGGCTTTGAAATGGCTTTGATCGTACAGAAATTTGGAGGCACCTCGGTCGGCACTGTCGAGAGAATCGAGCAGGTCGCCGACAAGGTTAAGAAATTCCGCGAAGCCGGCGATGACCTGGTGGTTGTGTTGTCTGCAATGAGCGGCGAGACCAACCGTCTGATCGATCTGGCCAAAAAAATCAGTGGTGACGGCCAACCGGTTCCCCGTGAACTGGATGTGATTGTCTCCACGGGCGAGCAGGTGACTATTGCCCTGTTGGCCATGGCGCTGATCAAGCGTGGTGTGCCGGCGGTGTCTTACACCGGTAACCAGGTGCGGATTCTGACCGATAGCGCGCACAATAAAGCGCGCATATTGCAGATTGATGACCAGAAGATTCGCTCCGACCTGAAAGCCGGTCGCGTGGTTGTGGTCGCCGGTTTCCAGGGCGTCGACGAGCACGGCAACATCACCACCCTCGGTCGTGGTGGCTCCGATACCACCGGCGTGGCGCTGGCCGCCGCCCTGAAGGCTGACGAGTGCCAGATCTATACCGATGTGGACGGCGTCTACACCACCGATCCACGCGTCGTGTCCGTGGCTCAGCGCCTGGACAAGATTACCTTCGAAGAGATGCTGGAAATGGCCAGCCTCGGTTCCAAGGTGTTGCAGATCCGTGCGGTCGAGTTCGCCGGCAAGTACAACGTTCCGCTGCGCGTATTGCACAGCTTCAAGGAGGGTCCGGGCACCCTCATTACTATTGATGAAGAGGAATCCATGGAACAGCCGATCATTTCCGGCATCGCTTTCAACCGCGATGAAGCCAAGCTGACCATCCGTGGTGTGCCAGACACTCCCGGCGTGGCCTTCAAGATTCTCGGCCCGATCAGTGGCGCGAACATCGAAGTCGACATGATCGTGCAGAACGTTGCGCACGATAACACCACCGACTTCACCTTCACCGTGCACCGCAACGACTACCTGGCGGCTCAGTCGGTCCTGGAAAACACCGCTCGCGAGATCGGTGCCCGCGAAGTCGTTGGCGATACCAAGATTGCCAAAGTGTCGATCGTTGGCGTTGGCATGCGCTCCCATGCGGGCGTTGCCAGCCGCATGTTCGAAGCGCTGGCCAAAGAGACCATCAACATCCAGATGATTTCGACTTCGGAAATCAAGGTGTCGGTGGTCATCGAAGAGAAGTACCTGGAACTGGCTGTGCGCGCTCTGCACACGGCTTTCGATCTGGACGCACCGGTCCGACAGGGCGAGTGATGCGTTAGCCGAAGGGCGCGGTTTATCCGCGCCTTTTGTTTTCTTGATCGGCGCGGCTCAAACCTGTTCTTTTGCTCGCGCTAGTCAATACTTAGGCATGTAGGGCTACGACCGCTCCGGTTGTGGGTCGAGTGCCTTTTTTTTGCAGACTGTTGTCCCTGAAATGAAATGCGTGAGGAGAAAGGTATGCTGATTCTGACTCGTCGATGCGCAGAAAGCCTGATTATTGGTGATGGCGAAATCACTGTGACGGTGCTCGGCGTCAAAGGAAATCAGGTGCGTATTGGTGTCAACGCACCCAAAGAAGTAGCGGTTCACCGCGAGGAAATCTACCTGCGGATCAAGAAAGAGAAGGATGAAGAACCAAGCCATTAATTTTTATTGATTTTTTGCTTTGCAAACGGGGAAAAGGTTGGTTATTATACGCCCCGTGTTGCGGAGAGGTGGCCGAGTGGCCGAAGGCGCTCCCCTGCTAAGGGAGTACACCTCAAAAGGGTGTCGGGGGTTCGAATCCCCCCTTCTCCGCCATTATTTATCTAGTACGTTGTAATCTGGCTTCTTCGGTAAGTTATTGAAATTACTAGAAAAAAGCGCTTTACAAAGAGATTGAACGGACTATAATGCGCGGCAACAAATGCACTCGTAGCTCAGCTGGATAGAGTACTCGGCTACGAACCGAGCGGTCACAGGTTCGAATCCTGTCGAGTGCACCATTTAAGGGTTGTTTGCAGTGATGTGAGCAACTTGCTTCAACCAGCGGTGGTCTGGTCTAACAAACACAAATGCACTCGTAGCTCAGCTGGATAGAGTACTCGGCTACGAACCGAGCGGTCACAGGTTCGAATCCTGTCGAGTGCACCAAACATGAAAAGCGCCCCAGTCCTCACGGACTGGGGCGTTTTTTTTCGTGGTGATTTTTTTAGGTGGCGCAGGGTGCCCGCTCAATCGGCCGTGGTGATGCGAAGGTAGCTACGCTGCGTCCATTGGGCCCTTAGTCTCGGCGCCGCACCCCAAAGGGGCGTGTGGGGGCATTGAAGCCGCTATCGCGAGCAATCGGGCGTCGACCGGCTGCTCGTACCAGGTTGCTCGATCACCTGTAGATACTCCGTTACCGGCCTGCCTCTCGCGGATGTACCCAAATCCCACTGTAGGAGCTGCCGTAGGCTGCGATCTTTTGATCTTGGCTTTTGGTCGGTGTGCATATCCTGCGGTATCGGCCACTTAAGGTTTCGCTCTTGCAGCCAGCCCTTTCAAGGTATTTGCGCTTAAGTACCCGGTCTGTCGAACATGTTGCACGCGCAGCCTTGCGTCCGGAATTAGATGACCACTGCACGAGGCTACCGTTTAGAGGTGCCCCGGGCTTCTGCTATTTCGTGAAAATAGCGAGGCATCCCATCAACTAGCCATCGCTGTAGGCAGATTCGGCAAAGGTTATAGGGACGTTCCTGATGCGACTTCAGGGGGTGTCGCGGTCGCTCAAGATAATCCATCGTTCGGATTTCTCTGGCTGAACCCCTTCGCAAGGAGCGAACACCCCATGAGCAAGTTGTCCACTTGGCTTTTTGGCCGGAGCTACACTGACCGGAACTCTGTGTTTGATGTGCGCGATGCCCCGATTTTGCCGACGCCCGACACAGGCCCGGTCCGCGCATCTTTGCCCCCTGAACCAGGCGCCAACGCACTGCAACCGCTGAAAAACTGGAGCCATCCGTTCAACGACCAGCGCAACCCGCTGCAGCAGTTGACCCACTTGGCCAAGGCGACGGCGGGCTATTATCCGCTGGGGATCAATGGCCTCTGGCACGGCGGCGTGCATTTCGACAGCGGCACCGCCGACGGCCTGGATCAATCCAGCGTGCAGTGCCTGGCCGATGGAGAGGTGGTGGCCTACCGCATCGACACGCGCTCGCCGACCACGGCCTACTGGGTCCACAAGCTGTCCGTAAAGAAACCCTTCTCGCGCAATTTCGTGCTGGTCCGCCATCGCCTTCAGCCGCCCAAGATCGAGGGCAGCCCGGACACACCACCGAGCCTGACCTTCTACAGCCTGTACCTGCACCTGCAGGACTGGGCGGTTTACCAGGAGGACCCCGCCCTGGCCCGCCCGGCGTTCTGGCCTGAGGCGGCAGTCCGTCGGGTCAAGGCGACAGTGAACGACGTCCGCCCCGGCCAGCCAACGCAACGCGGCCTGAACGTGCGCAACCAGGCCGCCTGGCGGGGAACGGTGCTCGACCTCCTGCCACAGGGGGCGGAGGTGACGGTCAGCGGCGAGGGTGATTACCGCAAGCTGGAGAACACCCTCGCCCCGGCCAAGCTGACCACTGCCGAGGGCTCCCTACGCGGCTATGTTTCCATCACCCAGCTGAGACAGAGTGCCGGAAACGAATATCACGTCGCGACACGCTGGGGCTCGCTCAACGTTCGCGCCGAACCGAGCTTTCACAGCGCCGTTCTCGAGAAACTGCCGGATGGCACGAAAGTCACGGTCAGCGGTGAAGGCGAGTACCGCAAGCTGGAACACATCAACCAGTACGTGCATTTCAAATCGCTGCAAGGCGCACTGGAACCGCTGGCGCAGGATCGGGTGGTGGTGCTTGATTCGCCCGTCGCCATCAAGGCCGGGGAGTTGATCGGTCACCTCGGCCGGTATCAGGACTGCCATGCTGAGCGCCCGGAAAAGAAACTGCATCTGGAAGTATTCAGTGGCGATGACATCGATTTATTCATCGAAGCCAGTCGCGCCTGGGCCCAGCGCCTGCCGGATAAAGACAGAACCTGGTTGAAGCTCGCCCAAGGCACCGCTGTGGTGACTCATCAAGAAAATGCCACTGCCGCACAGCTGAAAATGTTGAGTGCAGCCAGCCCACTCAGTGCTGCCGACTTGCTAGTCCTAAAAAGCTTGCTTGATGGTCTGTCGGCCGACAGAAAAATCCAGGTGGCCGCGAGCGGTAGCCGCAAAGCCAGCAACTGGTATCGCCTGGATGGGCTGCTGCACGACGCGGACAACAAGCTGCTCGACGGCTGGGTGCGCGAAGAAGTAGGCGTCACGCCTTGGCTCAGTCCCTGGTCGTGGGAGGGCTATGACGTTATTTTCGACTACAGCACGCCCAAGCACGCCATGGCCTCGTTTCTCAGTGCTGTCGACCACTTCAGCGAAGCGCAACGCGAACGCTATCGGCCCCTGGCCGACAAAGACGACCAGGGGCCGATGAAGAGTCGGCTGTACGACATCATCGACCGCAACCGCGACGGCAAGATGACCGCCGAAGAACTGCAAGCGGTCCTCCACCTACCAGCCCACGCGCAAGCGATCTCGCAGCTGATCATCCGTAAAGAAAGCGAATGGTTTCACCAGACGCAGAAGTGGGACGCGCTGGATGAATTGCTCGGCCATGGCGGCTCGACTCCGCACTTGAACTGGTTGGCGGAGAAGCAGCGGATCGAGCAACTGAGTTGGTGGGGCGAGGTCGCGGAGAAAGTGGGGTTGCCGTCGTGGGGGAAGGTGTATCACTTTCATCCGGTGGGGTTGTTGGGGACCTTCTCAATCGCTAATCCTCTAGAAATTACTCATGAACAGTTGAAGCAGATATTCCCCGCTGCAGACGATGATGATATCGATGTTGTATTAAATGAGATCAACGGCCGCCTGGCTGAATTCAAATTAGACACCAGGCTAAGGCAATGCCACTTCTTTGCTCAAATCAAGGGGGAAGTAGGAACCTCCATGAAGGGGGTTACTGAAAGCTGGGAGTATTCGCCGACAACGCTTAAATCATTCAGTGTCTACTACCGTGCACATCCAGCCGAGGCAGAAGAGGATGGGTACTTAAAAGACGCGCAGGGGAGGTTTGTTCGCAGAGCGAATCAACGGGAGATCGGGCGTAAGCACTTTCAACGGCTCAATGGAAACCGAGATTCGCACCCTGATGATGGGTATAACCTCCGAGGAAGGGGATTGATACAGATTACAGGGTATGAAAAATATCACGGGTACATGCGTGATTATAATAAATACTGGGCGGGGGTTGCTCCTGACACAGTAAGCAACCCGGAATTGATTGGTTTAATGCCAAACGCCATCAGAAGTGCACTTTGGTTTTGGCTCTACAAGGAACCCTACGTTGAAGACCGTGGCCGAGGGCTTTCCGATGTAAGAGGTGTTACTCGTATCGTGAATGGTGGCGCAACTGGGTTGGATGATAGGGAGTTGGCCTATGTTTTAATTGAAGGAATATTGAAGTGAGCAGAAAAGTCGCGGTGCTTATATTTGCAGCTAAGTTAGTGATGCTTTTTCCATTGGTGACGCAAGGTGGCGAAAAAAACCTGTGTACCACTGCTGAAATAAATATTGCGTCATGTGAGACAACCAAGGGTAAATATGTGTCATTTTGCGCGAATCAAGGAGGTAATATACATTACAGGTTCGGAGGTCTCTCGAAATCTGAGTTGATCGTTAAGTTTTCTGAGAAAAGAAAAATGTTTCGCTGGGTTGATCTCGAAACATATACTACGTTCTTTGGGTTTAATAGGGGGGCTATTCATATGTTTTCGGAGTGCCACAAGAAACTTTTGGTGCCACAGCATTTTTAGTAGTAAAAAAAACCGATGAGGTGTTTTCTTATAATGATACTTATACATGTGTGTCCAATTCGTTTGGGGATAAGTATCTGAAAAACAAAGCAATACAGGATGTTGAAGATTCTCTGGTCAGGACGAAGGATGGTCTCATGTTCCCGCCATTAAAATAGTATTTTTTACGACTGTAAAAATTTAGCGTATCACGAATAGTGGATGAGAGATCAGGCTTGTTTTATATGCATTACGCGGTACTGTTTTTTACGCAGCGACCAAGTGTTTAGCAAGGAAATCCAGGATAAGTAACAAGTAGATTCGACTCCTGAGGAGCAGGCAAAAAAAATCCGGAGCCCTTATCAGGTTCCGGATTTTTTTCCTCATCAAGGAGCGCTCAACGATCCTCAGTCAGGCTCTCAGAACAACTTCAGCTTCGGCGCTTCTTCAGCCACTGGCTCGTTCTTCGCGGTCTGTTCGTTCCAGCCGCCACCAAGGGCCTTGTACAGATTGACCTCGCTGGCCAGCTGCGCAAGACGATCGGTGATCAATGCCTGCTGTGCGCTGAACAACTGGCGCTGGGCATCGAGGAAGGTCAGGTTGCTGTCGACGCCGATCCGGTAGCGACGCTCGGCCAGGCGGTAGTAGTCCTGGTTGGCGTTGACGAAGTCACGCTGGGCCTGCAACTGTTGGTTGAAGGTCTGGCGTGCGGCCAAGCCATCGGAGACTTCCTGGAAGGCGGTCTGGATGGACTTTTCGTACTGTGCGACGGTGATTTCTTTCTGGATTTTCGAGTAATCCAGGCTCGCTCTCAAGCTACCGGCATTGAAGATCGGCAGATTGATTTGCGGCTGGAACAACCAGACCCCCGAACCGCCTTTGAACAGACCGGACAGGTCCGGGCTTGCCGTGCCGGCGTTGGCCGTCAGGCTGATGCTCGGGAAAAACGCTGCTCGTGCCGCGCCGATGTTGGCGTTGGCCGCCTTGAGCTGGTGTTCGGCTTCAAGGATGTCTGGACGACGTTGCAGCAAGTCCGAAGGCAGGCCTGCGGGTACTTCGCTCAGCAGGTCGTTGGCTAGCGGCTGACTGCCTGGCAGGTTGGCCGGAATCCGGGTGCCCAGTAACAATGCGAGGCTGTTCTCGTCCTGTGCGACCAGACGGGTATAACGCGCATATTGAACCCGTGCGTTTTCCACGGAAGTCCGCGATTGGCTCAGATCCAGCGCCGAGGCCACCCCCACTTCGTTGCTGCGCGCGGTGAGTTTGTAACTCTCCTCGAATGCACGCAGGGTGTCCTTGGTCAGCTGGAGCAGTTCCTTGTCGGCCTGCCAGGTCAGGTAGGCGTTGGCCACGCTGGCCACCAGGCTGATCTGGGTGCTGCGCCGCGCTTCTTCAGTGGCGAAGTAGCTCTGCAGCGCTTGTTCGCTGAGGCTGCGAACCCGACCGAACAGATCCAGCTCATAGGCGCTGATACCCAGGGTCGCCGAGTACTGGCTGGTAATGCCCGACTCGCCGGTTTGCGACAGGTTCGCCGGAACCCGCTGACGGCTGCCGCTACCGGTCGCCGAGACGGCCGGGAACAGGTCGGCGCGCTGGATGCGGTATTGAGCCGCAAAGGCGTCGATGTTCAGGGCCGCGACACGCAGGTCGCGGTTGTTCTCCAGGGCGGTCTGAATCAGCTGTTGCAGCGCCGGATCATGGAAAAACTGCTTCCAGCCCTGTTCAGCGGCCGCCATGTTGGCGGCCTGGGCAGGGTCGTAGGCCGGACCTTGCGGGTACTGCGCCGCGACCGGCGCTTCCGGCCGCTGATAATCAGGTATCAGCGAGCAACCACCGAGCACGAATGCGGTAATTGCCAGGGAGAGTAGCGACTTGCTCATTGGCCAGCCTCGTTTGCAGTTTCAATGGAATCGGGTTCGTCCGCGACTTTTCTTTGGCCTATGGAGGACACGGTGACAAAGAACAGCGGCACCCAGAAGATCGCCAAAACAGTCGCGGTGATCATACCGCCAATTACCCCGGTACCGATCGCATGCTGGCTGCCGGAGCCCGCACCGGTGGAGATTGCCAGCGGCACCACGCCGAGCACGAAGGCCAGCGACGTCATGATGATCGGTCGCAGACGCATCCGGCAGGCTTCAATGGCCGCCTCGGTCAGGGTGCGTCCCTGTTCGTGCAGTTCCTTGGCAAACTCGACGATCAGAATGGCGTTTTTCGATGCCAGACCGATGGTCGTCAACAGGCCTACCTGGAAGTACACGTCGTTGGACAGACCGCGCAGGCTGGTGGCGAGCAGGGCACCGATGATCCCCAATGGCACCACCAGCATGACCGCGATCGGGATCGACCAGCTTTCATAGAGTGCCGCCAGGCAGAGGAACACCATCAGCAGCGACAGTGCATACAGCGCTGGCGCTTGCGAGCCGGACAGACGCTCCTCATAGGACAGACCGGTCCAGGAGATGCCGACACCCGCCGGCAGTTTCTTGGCCAGGGCTTCGACTTCGGCCATGGCTTCACCGGTACTGTAACCGGGTGCCGGGGCGCCGAGGATTTCCATGGCTTCCACACCGTTGTAGCGCGACAGCTTGGGTGCACCGTAAATCCACTCGCCCTTGGCAAAGGCGCTGAAGGGCACCATGGTTCCGCTGGCGTTGCGCACGTACCATTTCTTGATGTCTTCGGGGCTCATGCGGGCGCCGGGCTGGCCTTGTACGAAGACCTTCTTCACCCGACCGCGGTCGATGAAGTCGTTGACATAACTACTGCCCAGTCCGATCGACAGGGTGGTGTTGATGTCCGTCATGGTCAGGCCCAGGGCGCTGGCGCGTTCGTCATCGATAGTCAGCTGGTATTGCGGTTCATCGTTCAGGCCGTTGGGACGGACCTGCGACAGCACCTTGCTTTGCGCTGCCATGCCGAGGAACTGGTTGCGTGCCGCCATCAGCTTGTCGTGACCGATACCGGCACGATCCTGCAGGAATACGTCGAAACCGGTGGCGTTACCCAATTCCAGTACCGCTGGTGGCGCGAAGGCGAACACCATGGCGTCACGGAAGGTGAGGAAGTGCTGCTGCGCACGGGCGGCGAGTTTGAATACGCTGTTTTCCGCAGAGCGTTCATCCCAAGGCTTGAGCATGATGAAGGCCATGCCCGAGCTTTGGCCACGGCCGGCGAAGTTGAAGCCGGTCACGGTAAATACCGAGTTGACCGCATCGCCTTCACCGCCGTCGGCGCTTGGGCGCAGCAGGAACTCACGCATTTCGTCGACCACCACCTGAGTCCGCTGGGCACTGGAACCGGCCGGGGTCTGCACCTGGGCGAACAGTACGCCTTGGTCTTCTTCCGGCAGGAAGGCTGTGGGGATGCGGGTGAACAGCCAGATCATGCCGACCACGATGATGATGTAAGCCAGCAGGTACGGGGCCTTTTGCTTGAGCATGTTGGCGACACCGCGCTCGTAGCTTTTTACGCCACGGTCGAAGTTGCGGTTGAACCAGCCAAAGAAGCCGCGTTTCGGTACGCCGTGCTCGCCCTTGGGAATCGCCTTGAGCATGGTGGCGCAGAGCGCCGGCGTGAAGATCAGGGCGACCAGAACCGAGAGCGCCATGGCCGAAACGATGGTGATCGAGAATTGCTTGTAGATCACCCCGGTCGAGCCACTGAAGAACGCCATCGGCAGCAGTACCGCCGAGAGCACCAGGGCAATACCGACCAGGGCACCTTGGATCTGCCCCATGGATTTCTTGGTGGCTTCCTTGGGTGAGAGTCCTTCTTCGCTCATCACCCGTTCGACGTTTTCCACCACGACGATCGCATCGTCCACCAGCAAGCCGATGGCCAGCACCATACCGAACATGGTCAGGGTGTTGATGCTGAAACCGAAGGCCGCGAGGATCCCGAAGGTCCCGAGCAGTACCACCGGTACGGTCATCGTGGTGATGACCGTGGCACGGAAGTTTTGCAGGAACAGGAACATCACCAGGAACACCAGTACGACTGCTTCGACCAGGGTTTCAACCACACCCTTGATCGACTCGGTTACCACCGGGGTGGTGTCGTACGGGAATACCACTTCCATCCCTTCCGGGAAGAAGGGTTGCAGGTCACTGATGGTCTTGCGCAAGGCTTTTGCGGTGTCGAGTGCGTTGGCGCCGGTGGCCAGTTTGACCGCCAGACCGGAGGCCGGACTGCCGTTGAACTGGGCGCTGATGCTGTAGTTCTCGCCGCCCAGGCCGACATCGGCCACATCACCCAGACGCACTTGCGAGCCGTCTTTGTTGACCTTGAGCAGGATGGCCTGGAACTGCTCGGCAGTCTGCAGGCGCGTCTTGCCGATGATGGTGGCGTTCAGTTGTTGCCCCGGAGCCGCTGGCAAACCACCGAGTTGCCCGGACGAGACCTGGACGTTCTGCGCGGCGATGGCGGCTTTCACGTCCACCGGAGTCAGGTTGAAATTGTTCAGCTTGGCCGGGTCGAGCCAGATACGCATGGCGTACTGGGCACCGAACACCTGGAAGTCACCGACGCCCGCGGTCCGCGAGATCGGGTCCTGCATGTTGGAAACGATGTAGTTGGACAGGTCGTCCTTGGTCATGCTGCCATCGCGCGAGACCACGCCGATCACCATCAGGAAGTTCTTCACTGCCTTGGTCACGCGGATACCCTGCTGCTGCACTTCTTGCGGCAGCAGCGGGGTGGCCAGGTTCAGTTTGTTCTGAACCTGAACCTGCGCGGTATCGGAGTTGGTGCCCTGTTCGAAGGTCGCGGTAATGGTCATGCTGCCGTCGGAGTTACTTTCCGAGGCCACATAACGCAGGTTGTCGATACCGTTGAGCTGCTGCTCGATGACTTGCACCACGGTGTCCTGCACGGTCTGCGCAGAAGCGCCGGGGTAGGTCACCTGGATCGCGATAGCGGGTGGCGCAATGCTTGGGTACTGGTTGATCGGCAACTTGAGGATCGATAGAGCCCCGACCAGCATGATCACCAGGGCAATTACCCAGGCGAAAATCGGACGGTCGATAAAAAATTTCGACATGGTTTACTCCCCTTTGCCGCCTGCAACTGCGTTTGATGTCTGTGCAGGGGCCGGGTTTTTCGTAGTCACGTTGGTCGCCTCGGTGGCCTTGACTTCAACGCCAGGTTTGACGTATTGCAGGCCTTCGGTGATCAGGCGATCGCCGGCTTTCAGGCCATCCTCGATCAGCCACTGGTTGCCGACCGTGCGGCTGGCCTTGAGCTGACGCAGTTCGACCTTATTATCCGGGCCAACCACCAGAGCGGTCGGAGAGCCTTTCAGGTCGCGGGTCACGCCCTGCTGTGGGGCGAGAATCGCGGCGGCGTTCACCCCGGACTGCAACTGCGCGTGGACGAACATGCCCGGCAGCAGCGTGTGATCGGGGTTCGGGAACACGGCACGCAGGGTCACGGAACCGGTGGTTTCATCCACCGAGACTTCGGAGAACTCCAGTTTGCCGTCCAGTTTGTACTGGCTGCCGTCTTCCAGGGTCAGCTTGACCATGGCCGCATTCGCGCCGGCCTTTTGCAGGCGACCGCTTTCCAGTTCGCGGCGCAGCTCGAGCAGCTCAACCGAGGACTGAGTGACGTCGACATAGATCGGGTCCAGTTGCTGAATCACCGCCATGGCATCGGCCTGGCCGCTGTTGACCAGTGCACCTTCGGTGACCGAAGAACGACCGATACGCCCGGACAGCGGGGCGAGCACTTTGGTGTAGCGCAGGTTGATCTGCGCGCTTTGCAGGCTGGCTTCCGATTGCAAACGATTGGCCACGGCCGTGTCGTATTCCTGGCGGCTGACGGCTTGCTCGCTGACCAGCTGCTTGTAGCGATCGGAAATCGACTTGGTCGATTGCAGGTTCGCCTGTGCGCTTTTCAGAGTGGCTTCATAGACCGATGGATCGATCTGGTACAGCTGCTGGCCGGCCTTGACCTCGCCACCTTCCTTGAACAGACGCTTGAGAATGATGCCATTGACCTGAGGGCGGACTTCCGCCATGCGGAACGACGTGGTGCGGCCCGGAAGCTCGGAAGTCAGGGTAAAGGCTTGAGCTTGCAGGGTAACGACGCCGACCTGAGGGGCTTGTGGGGCAGGGGCTGCCTCTTCCTTTTTGCATCCGCTGAGCAGCGCTGCCAGGGCAACGGCAGCAACCAGAGCGGTGATAGCTGGCTTGAATTGCATGAAAATCCTCGGGTCAGGCGCGCAAAAGCGCACTAGAAAGGTGGAAGGGTAAAAAATGTGCGCTGAGTAGATAAGTAGCTTGCTAAGTAATATACTTACGTTCATGGTTGTTTGTAAATACCTTGGTTACGTATCGATACCGTTACAAAAGCCATAAAAGGTGTGATTTGTAGGCCGGGGACGAGACCCGAGAGACTCGCCCCATATTTGTTCAGATGATCGTTACCCATCGCCTGAAACGCCCTGATTGAGGTAGTACTGTCATGGTCCGTCGTACCAAAGAGGAAGCCCTGGAAACCCGTAGCCAGATACTCGAAGCGGCAGAGAAAGCCTTTTATGAGCGGGGTGTGGCGCGGACCACGCTGGCGGACATCGCAACGCTGGCGGGTGTTACGCGCGGGGCCATTTACTGGCATTTCAGCAACAAGGCGGATCTGCTCCAGGCCATGCTCGACACCTTGCATGAGCCGTTGGATGAGATGGCCAGGGCCAGTGAAGATGAAGCCGAACTCGACCCCTTGGGTTGCATGCGCAAGCTGCTGATTCATTTGTTTCATCAAGTTGCCCTGGACCCGAAGACCCAACGCATTAATGACATTCTGTTTCATAAGTGCGAACTCACCGATGAAATGTGCGATCTGCGTCAGCAGCGCCGCATCGCCACCCTGGATTGCAATGTGCGGATCGGGCTGGCCTTACGCAATGCGGTGAATCGAGGGCAGCTTCCCGAGAATCTGGATACCGCCCGAGCTGCGATCAGCATGCATGCGTTTATCGACGGCATCCTTTACCAGTGGCTGCTGGCACCCGACGCCTTTGAGCTGCACAGGGAAGCCGAACGCCTGGTCGATACCGGATTTGACATGCTGCGCTTGAGTCCAGGCCTGCGCAATCAGGACAAAATGAGTAATTAAGTGCGGTTGTGTCAACAGTAAGGCGCCGGAAGATCGACCGTTAGTTCGCCTTGTTTTGATGGGGTGCCTTTATATACGTGATAGCGCTATCTTGACAGGTAGCGAGCTATGTATTTTGTAGGGAATTTGTTGCGAGTCTGTGAATGAGTGTGAACACCCCGCCGTACAAGGGCTCCGAGCAGCCGGTCAAAGGCATCGTACTGATTGGTCTGGCGGTATTGCTGTTCTCCAGTCACGACGCGCTGTCCAAATATTTGTCGGGTTTTTATCCCATCGTCATGGTGGTGTGGGCTCGTTACGTGGTGCACACGCTATTGATGTTGGTGATCTTTGTGCCCCGCAGCGGTTTTTCCGCGGTGGTGCGCACCAAGCGCCCCGGGCTTCAGGTATTGCGCGCGCTATGCCTGATCGGTACCAGCCTGTTTTTCACCACGGGCTTGCGTTATATCCCGCTGGCCGAAGCCACGGCGGTCAACTTCCTCGCGCCGTTGCTGGTGACGGCCTTGTCCGTTCCGCTGCTCAAGGAGCAGGTGACCCGTAGCCAATGGTTGGCGGTGTTGGCCGGTTTTGTCGGCGTGCTGATCGTGGTGCGTCCAGGCGGCGCGCTGTTTACCCCGGCGATAATCCTGCCGTTGTGCTCGGCGCTGTGCTTTGGCTTCTATCAATTGCTGACCCGCAAGCTCAGCGGCATCGACAGCCCGACTACCAGCAACTTCCTTACCGGTATTCTCAACAGCCTGATCATGAGTGCGCTGCTGGCATTTTTCTGGAGCACGCCCACACTCATTCACGCGTTGTTCATGATCGGCCTGGGCACCTGCGGCATGCTCGGCCATATGCTGCTGACCCAGGCCTTTCGCCACGCCGCACCGGCGATGCTCGCGCCCTTCAGCTACGGGCAGATCCTGTTTGCCGGGATGTATGGCTACCTGATCTTTGGTCATACGCCGGATATATTCGGCGTCATCGGCATTCTAGTGATTTGTGTCAGTGGTCTGGCCGTGGCCTGGGGGCAGCGCAAGGGCTAAGCTGACGCAGTAGCGAAAATCGGGGAAGACAGTGCTGGATGGCTCTATCTTCTCCCGGCCCGAGCAAACAGGCCGTGGCCGCATACGTGTGCGTCGTGGTGAATTCGAGGAAGAATACGTGAACAAGATTTACTCGAGTGCTGAATCCGCCCTGCAGGGGCTCGTCGAAGACGGTATGACTCTCGCAGTCGGTGGCTTTGGGTTGTGCGGTATTCCTGAGGCCTTGATCGAGGCATTGCGCGACACCGGCAAGCGCGAGCTGACGGTGATCAGTAACAATGCCGGCGTCGATGGCTTTGGTCTGGGTCAGCTGCTGACCACCCGGCAGATCCGCAAGATGATTTCCTCCTATGTTGGCGAGAACAAGGAATTCGAGCGCCAGTACCTGGCCGGTGAGCTGGAGCTGGAGTTCACTCCCCAAGGCACCCTGGCGGAAAAACTCCGGGCCGGTGGTGCAGGCATCCCGGCGTTCTTCACCAAGACCGGCTACGGCACGCTGGTGGCCGAAGGCAAGGAAACCCGTGAGTTCGATGGCGAGTGGTACGTGATGGAGCGCTCGCTGCGCGCCGACGTGGCCCTGGTCAAAGCCTGGAAGGCCGACAAGTCCGGCAATCTGCTGTTCAACAAGACCGCTCGCAACTTCAACCCGCTGGCGGCTATGGCGGCCAAGGTTTGCGTGGTCGAGGTGGAAGAAATTGTCGAGATCGGTGAGCTGGATCCCGATCAAGTCCACTTGCCGGGTATCTACGTGCAGCGACTGGTGCTCAATGCCCAGCCGGAAAAACGCATCGAACAACGCACTGTGCGGAGCGCCTGATCATGGCCTGGACTCGTGAAGAAATGGCGCAACGCGCCGCCCAAGAATTGCAGGACGGTTTTTACGTCAACCTCGGTATTGGCTTGCCGACCCTGGTGGCCAACTATATTCCCGAAGGCATGGACGTCTGGTTGCAGAGCGAGAACGGCTTGCTCGGCATCGGCCCGTTTCCCCTCGACAACGAGGTCGATCCGGACCTGATCAATGCCGGTAAACAGACCATCACCACCTTGCCCGGCAGTAGCTTCTTCAATAGCGCTGACTCCTTTGCCATGATCCGTGGCGGTCATATCAACCTGTCGATCCTCGGGGCCATGCAGGTCTCGGAGCAGGGCGATCTGGCCAACTGGATGATCCCCGGCAAGATGGTCAAGGGCATGGGCGGGGCGATGGACCTGGTGGCCGGCGTCAAACGTGTGGTGGTGTTGATGGAGCACACGGCCAAGGGTGGTAGCCATAAATTGCTCAAACAGTGCGACCTGCCCCTGACCGGTGTCGGCGTGGTGGATCGGATCATCACCGATCTGGCGGTGCTGGACGTGACCGAGCAAGGTTTGAAGCTGGTTGAACTGGCGGCGGGTGTGAGCCTGGAGGAATTGCAGGCAGCGACCGGGTGTCCGGTCAGCGCTTAAAGGGGGGCTGAAAAGATCGCAGCCTGCGGCAGCTCCTACGCCGGGCCGGGTTCACCTTTTAAATAGCAGGTGTACACAGAACTTGAGCTGCCGAAGGCTGCGATCTTGGCGATCTGGTACGCGCTGAAAGTCTCTGGTTTATCCCCAAAAAGCCCCGTCTCTCACAAGTCGGGGCTTTTTGCTTTTATAGCACTGGGTAATCGATATAACCCACCGGACCTTTGGCATAGAAGGTTTCCGGATGCGCCTGGTTCAGTTCGGCATCGGCCTTCAGGCGTGCCGGCAGGTCCGGGTTGGCGATGAAGGGCACGCCGAAGGCGATGGCATCGGCCTTGCCGCTGGCCAGCCAGGCGTTGGCGCTGGCCTTGGTGAAGCGTTCGTTGGCGATGTACGGGCCGCCGAAGGCTTCCTTGAGTTGCGGGCCGAGGCTGTCGGCACCTTCTTTCTCACGGGAGCAGATGAACGCGATGCCGCGTTTGCCCAGTTCACTGGCGACGTAGGTGAAGGTCTCGGACAGGTTGTCGTCACCCATGTCGTGGGAGTCGGCCCGCGGTGCCAGGTGCATGCCGACCCGGCCAGCACCCCAGACTTCGATCACTGCGTCAGTCACTTCGAGCATCAGCCGTGCGCGGTTTTCCAGGGAGCCGCCATAGTGGTCGGTGCGCTGGTTGGTGCTGCTTTGCAGGAACTGGTCGAGCAGATAACCGTTGGCGCCATGGATTTCCACTCCGTCGAAACCGGCGGCCTTGGCGTTCTCGGCACCCACGCGGTAAGCGTCGACGATCTCGGCGATTTCAGCGGTTTCCAGTGCCCGTGGTGTCGGGTAGTCGGCCAGTGGACGAACCAGGCTGACATGACCTTTGGGCTGAATGGCGCTCGGGGCCACCGGTGCTTCACCGTTCAGGTAGGACGGGTGGGAAACCCGCCCGACGTGCCACAGTTGCAGGAAGATCCGCCCGCCAGCGCCGTGAATGGCCTTGACCACGTTGGTCCAGCCGCGTACCTGGTCGTTGGACCAGATGCCCGGGGTGTCCGGGTAGCCGACGCCCATTGGCGTGACCGAAGTGGCCTCGCTGAGGATCAGGCCGGCGGAGGCGCGCTGAACATAGTATTCAGCCATCAGCGCGTTCGGCACACGGCCTTCATCGGCGCGGCAGCGAGTCAGCGGTGCCATGATGATGCGGTTCGGCAGTTCGAGGTCGCCGAGTTTGATGGGATCGAAAATAGTTGCCATGGATACAACCCTCTTGATGATCAGTTGGTAGCAGGGGCCAGCTCGGCATTGCCGCTCTGACGAAAAGTTATCAGCGTCACCAGCAGTGCGAGGACCGCCAGTGCTGCAGCGGCCAGGGGCACGCTGGTCAAGCCGAAACCGTGGGCAATCACGCTGCCGCCAACCCAGGCGCCGAGGGCGTTGCCGATGTTGAAGGCGCCGATATTCAGGGTCGACACCAGGTTCGGTGCGGCCTTGCCGAAGGTCACGACATTCACTTGCAGGGCCGGTACCGCGGCGAACGACGCGGCGGCCCAGAGGAACAGGGTGATTTCAGTCGGGATCACTGCGGTGCTGGTCCAGCTCAATACGGTCGAGACCACGGCCATGGAGATGAAGACTCCGATCAGCGTGGCCGCCAGGCGTTTGTCCGCCAGCTTGCCGCCGATGATGTTGCCGACAGTCAGCCCCAGGCCGATCAACAGCAGGGTCCAGGTCACGCCTTTGGGCGAGATGCCGGTGACGTCGCCCAGCAGCGGTGCCACATAGGTGAAGAGGGTGAACATCGACGCGGAGAACAGTGCGGTCATGCTCAGCGACAACCAGATCCCGGCGCCTTTGAGCGCGGCCAGTTCCGAGCGCATGTCGAGTTTTTCTTCATCGCGTTTAGCCGGCAGGAAGCGGATCAGGCCGATCAACGCCACCACACCGATCACGGTCACTGCCCAGAAAGTCGAACGCCAGCCGGCTTCCTGACCCAGGGCTGTGCCCAGTGGCACGCCCAGCACGTTGGCCAGGGTCAGGCCGGTGAACATCAAGGCCACCGCCGACGCGCGTTTGTTGGCCGGTACCAGGCCGGCGGCGACCACCGAACCGATACCGAAGAAGGCGCCGTGACACAGGGCGGTCACCACTCGAGCGAACATCAGCACGTTGTAGTCACTGGCCATCGCGCAGAGCAGGTTGCCGACGATAAAGATGCCCATCAACGCCACCAAAGCGGCCTTGCGCGGCAGCCTGGCGGTGGCCATTGCCATGAACGGCGCGCCGATGGCCACGCCCAGGGCGTAGCCGGTCACCAGCCAACCGGCGCCGGGAATCGACACACCAAGGTCGGCCGCCACTTCGGGCAGCAAACCCATGATGACGAACTCGGTGGTGCCGATGGCGAAGGCGCTCAGGGCCAGGATGATTAGCGAGAGGGGCATGTGCAGTCCTTGTAAAGCTCTGGGTCAGAGCTCTTTGCTGATGGCTCGGAGGAATTCCTGAATCGCTTCCTCGTTGCGTTTGAAGAAGTGCCATTGACCGACTTTCCGGCTGCTGATCAGACCCGCACGTTGCAAGGTCGCCAAATGAGCAGACACGGTCGATTGCGACAGGCCGCAGCGCTGATCGATCTGTCCGGCACAGACGCCGTGCTCGTTGCTGTGACTCTGGTCGGGAAACTCGACCGTCGGGTCTTTGAGCCAGTGAAGGATTTCTCGCCGTACTGGGTGCGCCAGGGCTTTTATTATTTCGTCGAGGTCGATGGACATGGCGGTTGCTCGTGATGAGTAAAACGTTATATCGCGATAAGGCGAACTTTAAATCGTTGAATCGCGATATACCAATATGATTTTGATCTGAGGTCAATGTAAATCGGTATATCGAGTTATAACGATATGTGAGGCGTGGTGCTAAACTGGACGCCATGAATTATCTCGCACATCTTCACCTCGGCGGCCAACTTCCGTCCCAACTGCTCGGCAGCCTGTATGGCGACTTCGTCAAAGGCCGCCTGCAGGGGCAGTTCGATCCCCAGACCGAGGCGGCGATTCAGTTGCATCGCCATATCGACGTGTTTACCGATCGCCATCCGCTGGTGGACGTATCGCTGTCGCGGTTTTCGCTGACACGGCGGCGATATGCCGGGATTGTCCTGGACGTGTTCTTCGACCATTGCCTGGCGCGGGACTGGCAGCTGTATGCCGACCGCCCGCTGGATAGCTTCACCGCTGAGGTTTATCGGGTGCTGGCCGCTGAACCGCAATTGCCCGGACGCCTGGCGGACATTGCGCCGCACATGGCGGCCCATGACTGGTTGGGTTCGTATCGGGATTTTACGGTGTTGGAGCAAGTGCTGCGGGGCATCTCGCGACGCTTGTCACGGCCCGAGGAGCTGGCCGCTGCGATGCAGGAACTGGAAAGGTTGTATGAACCGTTGAGCGAGGATTTTCGGTTGTTCTATCCCGAGTTGCAGGTGTTTGCGGCGCGGCATATTTAGTCAAGATCAAGATCTAAAGATTGCAGCCTGCGGCAGCTCCTACGCGCCTGTGGGCGCTGCCGCAGGCTGCGATCTTTTTTGCATTGACATTGAAATGTTCAGGCAGCGACCAGCTCGCCGGCACGACGCGGTACAGCAGGCTGAACGACCTCACCAAACAACGCTTTCTGCACCGCTTGCTGCGCCTGAAACGCCAGCGCCGCACGTTCCTGGCCATTGCAGGCAATCGGTTTGAGCAGATGAATTTCCACCTCGCCCTGATCATTGGCAAACAAGCGCATCAGGTGCGACAGCAGATCATCGTCGCCAATGAAGGGTGCCAGCGGGTCGATCTGACCGTCACGCAAGTAGCGAATAGCCACCGGTTGCAGGGCGACGTCGGCGTCGATGGCGGCGGACAGCAAGCGGCCGTGGAAGGTGCGCAGCGAACGGCCATCGGTAGTGGTGCCTTCCGGGAACATCAGCAGCGGATGCTCTTGCTGCAGATGACGGCCCATCTGTTTGCGGATCAACTGGCTGTCGCCCGAGCCGCGACGGATGAACAGACTGCCGGCCTTGGCCGCCAGCCAGCCGGCGACCGGCCAGGTGCGCACTTCGGCCTTGGACAGGAACGACAGCGGCGCCAGCATGCCGAGCAGCGGAATGTCGGTCCAGGACACATGATTGCTGACCCACAGCATCGGCTGCTGCGGCAGTTCACCGTGAACGGTCACGCGAAAGGGCAGGGCATTGCCCAGCCGCGCCATGAAAAACCGCGACCAGCGCTGGCGCCGAAGCATGGAGTTGGCCACGCCCATGCGCTCGAACAGGCCGAACAGGGTGGCCATGGTCAACCCCAGGGCAACCACCACCAGCACTCGCGCAATTCGCGCATACACTCGTAGCCGGCTCATCAGACAGCCGCCTTGAAGTGCCGGGCGTAGCGCGGGCACAACTCATCACGTTTGAGCAGGATGAACACGTCGGCGACCTGGAAGTCCTCGTCCCAGCACGGTTCGCCGCAGATTTTCGCGCCCAGACGCATGTAGGCCTTGAGCAGCGGCGGCATTTCGGCGATTACGTTGGACGGGATGTCGAGGACCGGCAGTGGTTTCTTCGGTTCGGCGCGCAAGTGCTCGGTGCACAGGTAACGTTCGCGCAGGCGTTGCATGATCGCCTGGGCCTGAATCCCGCCGTCCTGCATCGGGATGCTGGCGCAGCCCATCAGGTAGCTGTAACCGCCTTCGTTGAGTACTTCGGCCAGTTCGCCCCAGAGCACGGCGATGGTGCCGCCGTTGCGGTAGGCCGGGTCGACGCAGGTGCGACCGATCTCGAGGATCGGGCCCTTGAGGTGCACCAGGCCGTGAAGGCTGAATTCTTCTTCGCTGTAGAAACGTCCCAGGCTGCTGGCGGCATGGTGGTCGAGCAAGCGGGTGGTGGCAACCAGACGGCCAGTATTGAGGTCACGTACGCCGATATGAGCGCAGTGAACATCATAGTCATCCATGTCCAGACCGAGCTCGGCGCCTTTCAGCCTGGCGTTGAACTCGCCGCTGAAAACGTTGAAGCGCAAGGCCTGGGCTTCCTGCAAGGCCTCGGCACCGATCAGGCGTTCGGCTTGCAGGCGGCGTTCATTGCCGGTGTCGCTGAGGCGGGCGATCTGAGTCATTGCGAATCTCCATACGGGCTACTTACTCGTCGTGGGTTGCAGCCGATCGACTTTCTTTATGCAAACTTGTTGTGCAAAGTCAGGCTATGTAGCCCCGGTGTCATCGCCATGAAGCTTTGGTGATGCTTCTATGACAGCCCCTTGAGGAACCTCCCATGCCTTGGCAAGCCCTGTTGTCCCACTGCAAACGTCTGCCCGCCAATCCGGATCTGGCCGAGGGTTTTGGGGCGTTGTTACAGCAACTGGGCAGCGTCACCCCGTTCGAATTGGCCGTGCGTGGCGGTCGATTGATGGCAACGCCCGGGCTGGCATTTCTGGTGGGTTATCAGGCGGCGCTGCGTATGCTTTGGCCCAGTGCGCCGCCGAGCCTGGGTGCCTTGTGCGCGACCGAACAGCGCAGCCTGCGCCCGGCGGACATGCAGACCCGTCTGGATGACTTGCGGTTGAGCGGGCGCAAGGATTTCGTCACCGCCGGTGATGCGGCGGACTGGTTGCTGATTGCCGCGCGCTGCGAGGCGCCGGGTGAATTGCCGCGGTTGAGTCTGGCCGTGGTGTACCCCGGTGAACCCGGGGTACGACTGGAGAAACTGCCGGCGATTCCGTTGATGCCGGACATCAGCCACGGTCGGCTGTTTCTCGACAATGCCTTCTGCGAATTGCTCGCAGGGGATGGTTGGGACGCCTACGTCAAACCGTTCCGCACCCTGGAAGACATCTATGTGCTGAGTGCCATGAGCGCCTGGTTGTATGGCGTCGGCCAGGACAGCGACTGGCCGCAGAACCTGCAACTGCGGTTGTTGGCGTTATTGGCGGGGTGTGCGCAAGTCAGTCGGCAGAACCCGGGTTCGAGTGCCGGGCATGTGTTGCTGGGTGGTTTGTTCGCGCAGTTCGATGGGCTCCGGTCCGAGTTGAACGAAGCATTCGCCGATGGCCCGTCGGAGTGGGCGGCGTTGTGGGGGCGTGATAGGGCCGTGCTGGAATTGGCGGCCGGGGCGCGGGCCAAGCGCTTGGCGAAGGCGTTGCAGGCGTAGGAGCTGGCGTAGCCTGCGATCTTTTGATCTTGATTCTCTGTGATACCGGTGTGTTTGCGAAAAGATCGCAGCCTGCGGCAGCTCCTACGGGATCTGTGTTTACCATGAGAGATTTCAAAACTGTCATCTATCCCGGCTAGGCTCAGCAGGTTCATCCTCCTGAGTCTCCGCCATGTTCAAAGGCTCGACCCTGCTGATCGCGCTGTTTTTCATGAGTGCTCATGCCGTCGCCGAATACTGGCCTGCCGAACAATGGTCCCAGGGTCCGCAGGTCTCCGGTCCGGCGCTCAATGCCCTTGAGGACTACGCCTTCCAGCCCCGCGACGACAGTACTCACAAAGGCATCCGCACCGATGCCTTGCTGGTGATCCGCGACGGTCAGTTGATCTATGAACGTTATGCCGGGCCAACCACCGCCGATACCCCGCATCTGACCTGGTCGATCAGCAAAAGCCTGATGGCCACGGTGTTGGGCGTGGCTTATGGCGAGGGCCGTTTTACCTTGCAGGACCCGGTGGCGAAGTTTTATCCGCCGCTGCAACGGCATCCGGCGATTTCCATGGCCGATCTGCTGCACTGGGCGTCGGGCCTGGATTGGCAGGAAGACTATGAGTACGCCCCGTTGAAGTCATCGGTGGTGGCCATGCTGTACACCCGTGGCCGCAGCGATATGGCTGCATTTACCACCGCTCATGACCGGCTCAGCGCGCCGGGCCAGGCGTTTCGCTACTCCAGCGGCGACAGCAACCTGTTATCCGCAGCACTGAAGAACATGCTCGGCGCGCAGTACCCGGACTATCCCTGGACGGCGCTGTTCGAGCCCTTGGGCATTCGCAATGCGGTATGGGAAAGCGACGCCAGCGGTACGTTTGTCGCCTCGTCCTATGCCTACCTGACGGCTCGCGATCTGGCGCGAATCGGTCTGTTGATGCAGCGCGACGGTCGTTGGCGGGAGCGGCAACTGCTGCCCAAGGACTGGGTCGAGTTCAATCGCCAACCCTTTGCCCACTATCAAGCCAGGCAGGACGAAGCCGTACCCGGTGGTCATTGGTGGCTCAATCTTGCGCTGGATGGCACAGGCAAACCCTGGCCGGCGGCGCCCGCCGATACCTTCGCCGCACTGGGTCATTGGGGCCAGGCGCTGTATGTGATTCCCAGCGAAAAGCTGGTGATCGTGCGTTATGGCGATGATCGCGATGGCAGTTACTGGCACAACGAATTACTCGAACGCGCCCTGGCCGTATTTGGCCCAGCGGTGCAGCCATGAGCCGCCGGGGTTTTGTCCGTCGCCGACCGTTCAGCAGCCTGCTGCTGGTGCTGATGCTGGTGCTGCTCGGCTGGGGCTGGCAGGAAAGGGAGGCGTTGCAGGCGTTCCCGGACATCATCAGCGCCTACACCGCCAAGGAGTATTGTTCCTGCCGCTATGTGATGAACAACCCGGCGGAGTATTGCCAGGCCTATGTGAAGCAATACCTGCCCACTAGCGGGTTTGTTGATGATCCGGCGAACAAACGGGTGACAGCCAGTGGGATGGGGCGAACCCACAGCGCTGGATGGATCGGCGAGAGCCAGGGTTGCCGGCTGTTGCCTTGACTGTGGCGAGGGGGCAGGCCCGCTCGCCATAAGGGAGGTGCTCGGCTCTGTATCTGGGGTGCGGCCAAGCAACCGAAGGTTTGCAACTCGCCTGCGGCCAGTTAAGGTTCAGCTCAAGTTTATTCGCCCATGAGTTGTTATGCCCAACGCTTCGCTCTTCAAACTGTGCGCTTTGCTGCTGACGACTTGCGCCTCTGTGTCCGCCCACGCCAACTGGTACCTGGATGGCGAGTCTTCGCGTCTGTCGTTTATCACCACCAAGAACGCAAATATCTCCGAAGTTCAGCGCTTTTTGGTGCTGCACGGCAAGGTCGACCCCAAGGGGATGGCGCAGGTGCAGGTCGATCTGGATTCGGTCAATAGCGGGATTCCGCTGCGTGATGAGCGCGTGCGCCAGGACCTGTTCGACATCAAGACCTTCCCCCAGGCGCTGATCTCTGCACAAATCAATCTGCAGCCGATCAACGATCTGGCTCCTGGCGCGCAGCTCGAACTGCGGCTGCCGCTGACGGTAAAGCTCCACGGCAAAGAGCAGAACTACAATGCCGAACTGCTGGCTACCAGGCTGGACGATCGGCGTTTCCAGGTGGTCACCCTTGAGCCGCTGGTGCTCAATGCCGAGGACTTCGATTTGGCGCCGGGCTTGAATGCGTTACGCAAGACTGCTGGATTATCGGCGATCAGTCTTTCGGTGCCGGTAGGTGCGGTGCTGATTTTTACGGCGCGCTGAGATGAGTGGTCCGGTATTCCCCTGGCGTGAAGGTAACAGCTTCGAATTGCTGATCGACGGGCCGGGTTTCTTCCCGCGCATGCTGGTGGCGATTGCCCGTGCCGAGACTCAGGTTGAGCTTGAGTTGTACCTGGTGGAGGCCGGAGCCTGTGCCGAAGCGATGGTCCAGGCGCTGGTGCAGGCGGCCGAACGCGGCGTTCGAGTACGCTGCCTGTTCGACGATTACGGCAGCCTGGCCTTCACCTTGAGTTTGCGCAACCGACTGATCCTGGCCGGGGTCGAGCTACGGTTCTACAACCGCCTGAGCTGGCGGCGTTGGGTGCGCAACCTGTATCGCGATCATCGCAAGCTGCTGTTGGTCGATCAACGCATGGCGGTGGTCGGCGGCACCGGTGTCACCGATGAGTTCTGGACGCCCGGCGAGGACACCAGCGAATGGCATGAGGTGATGGTGGAAATCGTCGGCCCGCTGGTGCAAGACTGGCAGATGCTGTTCGACCGGCAATGGATTGCCAACCGTCATCGCAAGGCCTGGAAACCGGCCTCGAGCTTTGGCCTGCAGCGCCTGCCAAAGGTACCGTCGGCGGGGCAGGGCATGGGCCGGGTGGCGTATGCCGACGCCCGTCAACATCGGGATATCCTGCAATCACTGACGCGTGCCTTGAACAGCGGGCAGCGGCGGATCTGGCTGGCGACCCCGTACTTCCTGCCGACCTGGAAAGTCCGCCGCTCGTTGCGCCGGGCCGCAACACGGGGCATCGATGTGCGTTTGCTGCTCACCGGACCGCGCACCGATCACCCGTCGGTGCGCTATGCGGGGCATCGCTACTACCCGCGTCTGCTCAAGGCCGGGGTGAAGATCTTCGAGTATCAGCCGTGTTTTCTGCACCTGAAAATGGTGTTGATCGATGATTGGGTGAGCATCGGTTCGTGCAACTTCGATCACTGGAATCTGCGCTTCAACCTGGAAGCCAATCTGGAAGCCCTCGACCCTGAGCTGACGCGTGCGGTGGCGGCGAGTTTCGAGGCGGACTTTGCCCAGAGCCAGGCCGTCAGCCTTGAGGCGTGGCGACGCCGGCCGCTGTGGCGACGGGTCAAGCAGCGGGTCTGGGGTTGGGTGGATCGGGTGGTGGTGAATCTGCTGGATCGGCGGGGGTAGGGCGGTCCATAAGATCAAAAGATCAAAAGATCAAAAGATCAAAAGATCAAAAGATCAAAAGATCGCAGCCTGCGGCAGCTCCTACGGGATTCGCGGATGTACGCGGTCGGTGTAGGAGCTGCCGATAGGCTGCGATCTTTTCGCTTTTGCGGTCTTACAACAACTCGAAACTCTGCTGGATTACGTCCTGGGAATCCAGGCCGATCTGCACGTTGAACTTGCCGGGCTCGGCAGCGAATTTCAGCTGGGTGTTGTAGAACTTCAGGTCCTTCTCTTCGATGCTGAAGTGCACGACTTTCTCTTCGCCGGCCTTGAGCATGATTTTCTGGAAGTTCTTCAACTCCTTGATCGGGCGGATCATCGAGCCGGTGACATCCTGGATATACAGCTGCACCACGGTTTCGCCATCGCGCTTGCCAGTGTTTTTAACCGTCACCCTGGCGTCGAGCTTGCCGGTCTTGTTCAAGGTGGTGGCCGACAGCGCCATGTTCGACAAGCTGAAGTCGGTGTAGCTCAAGCCGAAGCCGAACGGGTACAGGGGACCGGTGGTGTCGTCGAAGTACTGTGAAGTGTAGTTGCCTGGCTTGCCCGGGGTGAACGGCCGGCCGATGGTCAGGTGGTTGTAGTAAGTCGGAATCTGCCCCACCGAGCGCGGGAAAGTGATGGGCAGTTTGCCAGACGGGTTGTAGTCGCCGAACAGCACATCGGCAATCGCATTGCCGCCTTCGGTGCCGGCGAACCAGGTTTCGAGGATCGCGTCCGCCTGTTGCTGCTCTTCGAGAATCGACAGCGGACGGCCGTTCATCAACACCAGCACCAACGGTTTGCCGGTGGCTTTGAGGGCCTTGATCAGCTCACGCTGGCTGGCGGGAATGTTCAGGTCGGTACGGCTCGAGGATTCATGGGACATGCCGCGCGATTCTCCGACCGCTGCCACAACCACATCGGCCTGCTGCGCGGCCTTGACCGCTTCTTCGATCAGCTCCGCTGCCGGGCGCGGGTCGTCCACCACTTCCGGGGCATCGAAGTTGAGGAAGTTCAGGTAACCGACGATTTTCTGGTCGGCAGTGATGTTGGAACCACGGGCGTAGATCAGCGTCGACTGATTGCCCAGTGCGCGAGTCATGCCGTCGAACAGGGTCACCGACTGATCCGGTCTGCCAGCGGCGGCCCAACTGCCCATCATGTCGATCGGCGCTTTCGCCAGCGGGCCGACCAGGGCGATTTTCGCGGTTTTCTTCAGCGGCAGGGTTTCACCCTGGTTTTTCAACAACACCAGGCTGCGGCGCGCGACGTCGCGAGCTTCTGCGCGGTGCATGCGGCTTTCGGCATAGGTATCGGCCGGATCGTCCTCGGCTTTGCCGATACGCAGGTACGGGTCCTTGAACAGGCCCATGTCGTATTTGGCGCCCAGCACTTCACGCACGGCGTTATCGATATCGCTCTGGGCAATCTCCCCGGACTTCAACAGCCCCGGCAATTCCTGGCCATAGAGGGTGTCGTTCATGCTCATGTCGATGCCGGCCTTGATCGCCAGCTTGGCGGCCTCGCGGCCGTCCTTGGCGACGCCGTGTTTGATCAGCTCGAAAATCGCCCCGTGGTCGCTGACTGCCAGGCCTTTGAAGCCCCAGTCCTTGCGCAGCAGGTCCTGCATCAGCCACATGTTGGCGGTGGCCGGCACGCCGTTGATCGAATTCAGGGCAACCATGACCCCGCCGGCGCCCGCATCGATGGCGGCGCGGTAGGGCGGCAGGTAGTCCTGGTACATCTTGACCGGGCTCATGTCCACAGTGTTGTAGTCGCGACCGCCTTCGATCGCGCCGTACAAGGCAAAGTGCTTGACGCTGGACATAATGCTGTCCGGCGCGCTCGGGGTCTCGCCCTGGTAGGCCTTGACCATCACTTTGGCAATCCGCGAGACCAGATAGGTGTCTTCGCCGAAGCCTTCGGAGGTGCGGCCCCAACGAGGATCGCGGGAAATGTCGACCATCGGCGCGAAGGTGATGTCTAGGCTGTCGGCACTGGCTTCCTTGGCGGCGATGCGCCCGCTCAGGGCGATTGCGTCCATGTCCCAGCTCGAGGCCAGGGCCAGGCTGATGGGGAAAATCGTCCGGTGGCCGTGAATCACGTCATAGGCGAAGAACATCGGGATCTTCAGCCGGCTGCGCATGGCCGCGTCCTGCATCGGCCGGTTTTCCGGGCGGATAATCGAATTGAAGGTGCCGCCGATGCGCCCGGCGGCGATTTCCTTGCGGATCATCTCGCGGGGCATTTCCGGCCCGATGCTGATCAGGCGCAACTGGCCAATCTTTTCATCGAGGGTCATCTGCTTCATCAGGTTGGCGACGAAAGCATCTTTGTTCTGAATAGGTGCCGGCTTGGTGTCGGCCATGACAGGGTGACTGGCCAGGCCGATAACAAGGCCCAGCAAACACAACTTCTTCATGAATAATTTTCTCGCAGGCTAAACCGATACTGTTGAAACGCGCCGGTTAGCCATAAATTAGGGAGCGACTATTGTTGTTCGGATAAATGCAGCACACTTCTGAACTCTTTTTCGCGCAGGGCATCTTTTAGCTGATTGGCTCGATGCAATCCAGTGGCGGGGGCAGATTATGCCCCAAGCGCTCGATTTAAGGGTCGCAGGTTCCATTCCATAGGGTTGCACAAGGGAGCGTCACCAATATGCAGGTACAACAGCGCTATCGCTCGGGCTGGCAAATCGCGGTGTTGATGCTGCTGAGCACATTCCTCACCGGCTGCGGCATCAATACCATTCCGACCCTCGACGAACAGGCCAAGGCGGCCTGGTCGCAAGTGCAGAACCAGTATCAGCGCCGAGCCGACCTGATTCCCAACCTGGTGGAGACGGTCAAGGGCTATGCCCAGCATGAGCAGGAGACCCTGACCGCAGTAATCGAAGCCCGGGCCAAGGCGACTTCTATCCAGGTCGATGCCAGCACCCTCGACAACCCGGAAAAGCTCAGGCAGTTCCAGCAGGCTCAGGATCAGCTGACCGGCGCCCTCAGTCGTTTGATGGTGGTTTCCGAACGCTACCCGGACCTCAAGGCCAACCAGAACTTCCTGGCCCTGCAATCGCAACTCGAAGGCACCGAGAACCGCATCAGCGTGGCTCGTCGTGACTTTATCCTCGCGGTGCAGAAGTACAACACCGAGATTCGCACCTTCCCCGGTCGCCTGTGGCACACCGTGCTGTACAGCGATCTGCCGATCCGCGAGAACTTCGAGGCGACCAGCGCAGATGCCGATAAAGCGCCGGAAGTGAAGTTCTGAGCTGCGCCGGGCACCCCTGTACAACGGTGCCCGGCGGTAGATCAGGCGAAGTGTCACCACGGATGAGGTTCCAATGCGCGTGTTGAAAGTTGGCCTGGTGCTGTTGCTCTGGGTGTTTGCAGTCACGGCCCAGGCCGAGTTGAAGTTTCCGGCGCTGACCGGAAGGGTGGTGGATAACGCCCAGATGATCGAGCCATCGGTGCGCGAGCAAGTGACGCAACAGCTCATGGCCCACGAACAGGCCACCGGCGAACAGCTGGTGGTGGTGACCGTGCCGGACCTGCAAGGCGCCAGCATCGAAGACTTCGGTTACCAGTTGGGACGGCACTGGGGGATTGGCCAGAAAGACCAGAACAACGGCGCGTTGCTGATCGTCGCTCGCGATGAGCGCAAGCTGCGCATCGAAGTCGGTTATGGCCTGGAAGACCGCCTGACCGATGCGCAAAGCTCAGTGATCATCAATCAGGTCATCACCCCCGCCTTCAAAACCGGCAACTTCAGCAAGGGCATCAGCGACGGGGTTGCCGCGATGCTGGTGGTGCTGGGCGGTAACCCGCTGGATGAGCCTGCCAACCTGGCAGGATCGGGAGGCGGGCGCGACAGCGACTTCGTCGAAAGCCACCCAGGCGTGTTCGTGTTCCTGGTGTTGCTGTTTATCGTGACGATTTTCGTCTGCCAGATGCTCGGCATTCTACCCAGTGGCGGCGGTCGGGGAGGCTCGGGCGGTTTCGGCGGCGGTGGCTTTGGTGGCGGTTCCGGGGGCGGCGGCTTCAGTGGCGGTGGTGGTAGCTTTGGCGGCGGCGGATCGTCGGGCGGCTGGTAACTAAATAATGAATGAGTATGTAAAAACATGGCATTACTGAGTGAACACGAACAGCGCAAGGTTGCCGAAGCGATTGCGCGGGTCGAGCAACACACCGATGCCGAACTGGTCACCGTCCTCGCTGCCCGGGCCGACGACTATGCCTACATCCCGCTGCTCTGGGCCAGCCTGCTGGCGCTGATCGTACCGGGCGTCGTGCACTACCTGTCCGGCTGGATGAGCATGCATAGCTTGCTGCTGGTGCAGTGGGTCAGCTTTATCGTCCTGTGCCTGCTGTTCAGGATCCCGAAGATCACCACCCACCTGATCCCGCGCTCGGTTCGGCATTGGCGCGCCTCGAACCTGGCGCGGCGGCAGTTTCTCGAACAGAACCTGCACCACACCGTCGGCAGCACCGGCATGCTGATCTTCGTTTCCGAGGCGGAACGTTATGTCGAAATTCTGGTGGACGAGGGTATCTCCAAGCGTCTGGACAACCGCGTATGGGAAGCTATCGTCAAGACATTCACCGAACACGTGAAGCAAGGCCAGACGCTGCAAGGCTTCATCACCTGTATCGAGGCCTGCGGTGAGCTGCTCAGCCAGCATGTCCCGGTCACGCACGTGCGCAATGAACTGCCGAATCGCCTGGTAGTTCTTGGTTAGTTATCCCCGCCGTTTTGTCCCTCTAGTCGTTACAACCCCGGCGCATTGCCGGGGTCGAGGCGTGTCTCCAACATCTCTTTGCATTGATGAACGCGCTGCACACAGGCGTTCGGCCAGTAGAGGGAGTTCAAATCATGTCATACCGTCAACCGGACGAGTCCGTCGTCCGTAGTGGGCAGCGTCATAGGGGGGATACAGACACCCCGGTCGTGCTGACAACCAAAGAAACGCAAGTTCTGTTGTGGAGTTCCCAGGGGAAAACCTCTTGGGAAATCGCGCGGATTCAGAATTGCACAGAAGCCACGGTCAACTTTCACTTCTCCAATATCCGTCGAAAATTCTCGGTCGGCTCACGCAGCGCGGCAGTGCTCAAGGCCATTGAGTTCGGGATTATTTCCATGGTCAAGCATCGAGATGCCCATGAGCCTGACTGATTCGACCTACAACAGCATCAGCGGGCTGCTGCTGGGGCTGGGTGTTGCAACGACACTGCCGCCGATCGATGGTGGCGCACTGTTTGGTGCAACCCTCGGAGCCTGGCTGGTGACCACGACGCGGAAGAACTTCAAGGCTTGGCAACGCATAGGATCATTGTTGTTGTCAGCGGGGGTCGGCTACCTGTTCACACCGGTGACGTTGCCACTCGCCCCCTTCCTGACCAGCGGCGTCGCGGCATTCCTGTGTGCGTTGATGGTCATTCCCATCAGCATCAAGGCGATGCAGTGGATCGACGGCGCCAATCTCGAAGAAATTATTCGGCATCTGAAAGGGGGAAGGTGAAATGGGCGGCATGATGTTTATTCTTACGCTTACAACAGCCATTTCTTATCTGCTCAGCGCTTTCAGGCTGGCGTGTTACCAACGCAACGAAAAACGCCATTGCTGGCGTGATGGCCTGCTGACCAGCCTGTGTGGCGTCGTATTTTGCTTTGCCGGCATGGATGTATTGCTGACACGCCACCCGGTGAGTCTGTGGCAAGCACTTATCAGTGTTTTGCTGTGCGGCCTGATCATTCGCTCTGGCGGCAATCTCGTCGTGCTGTGGCGCACCGTGAAACCAGAGCGTGTCGAGCCACTATGACTGTTGCGAGTCGATCGCGTATTGGAGTGTCGACAGGGCTGAGGTTACTTCTGCTAGTTTTAGTTCCAGATCCCGCAGACGCCTCTTCTCTTCCAACGCACTTTGTATCGCGCAGCGATCATCTTCATCGAGCAGCCGCCACAAAGCGAGAATTGTATGTTCCCGCGTGGCGCCTTCCTGAGTGATGTCTGTGGCGTCGATTGCCACATTGCGCAGTATCGGCCCTTCGCCTAGTAACAACCAGTCAAGGGAAATGCCGCGGTCTTGGGCGATATCTATGCATATTGCGTAAGGTGTGCTGTCGCGTCCTTTCCAGCTACTTAGGGTCTGAGGGCTGATCTGCAACGCTGAAGACAAAGCTGCATCGGTGCTTGTTCCGGTGATCAGTTTTAAGCGAGTCAGAACAGCTTGTGATTTCTTGCTACGCAATTTGAGCCTCTGCCTTTTGACTTATTCGTTTTGAGTGCCTAATTTATGCGTAATGAGTACTTGTTCAGGTATGTAACCAACCATTAACTATGAATCAGACGAACTTAATTTTGAAACTTCCTAATAATATCAGGGAAATTTCCCGCAGCCTTTGCGCATGCCGACTACGCGCCAGTCAGGTTCACTTGGTTTTATCTGCTGAGGGTCATCCACTGGGCCGTGCTGGGTCTGTCAATACCTTAAATAGTATTGCGTTTGATCAAGTTGATTGCCACCAACTAACATCCCGGAGTCAAGCATGAGTACCTACAAAATGGTTTGCCCGCACTGCTTGAATCGGATGCGCATTCGAACCAGCGAAGGCAGACATATCTTTTTACGAGTGGCGTACTTGCAATGTACGTCAGAAGCATGCGGTTGGTCAGTTCGGGCAGAGTTCGAGATGACCCATGAGCTTTCCCCAAGCGGCATGCCCAACCCCGCCGTCAGATTGCCGAGCGCCGGGCCCGATCTGCGTCGTGCCGCGCGGCCTGTTGAGGTGAACAAGGCGCCGGAGGAGCAAGAAATGGAGTCGTCAGCATGAGTGGCATTGATGAGAGCATGGAGCTGAATGGCGAACTCCTGGTCACGGCTCAAGCGTTTCTGACTCGACATGAAAGCGATTACCCCCACGACGACCAATTACTTTTTTGCCGTGCCGTGAAGCACTTGCAGGGATTGAATGTACCGATGCATCTGGCGGAAAAACTGGTCAGCCATGCCTATGGAACGCTGAAATCCATCAACGATCGCCGACGCCTGGACATTGCCGCAAGCTCCGAAACCGTCGCCGTGGTCACGGACCCCTTCAGCGGTCTCACCTGGGCGGTGCCGGTGGGGCTGATCGTCAAGCACATCATCAATTCCCCGGCGAGTCGTCGATTGCGACTGGTTGATCCCTGAGAACAGGCCGGCGTATTCAGGGCTCGGAGCCCGCAATCCGGGCCCGTCGGAAAATAACCCCGTGCCCTCAACCTCCATCCCCCCTAAAATACCCGTCATTCCCCGATCCGCACCGCCCGAGGCGTTTTTTACATGTCTGTCACCGCAACTCCCGCCAGCCTCGCGCCGGATCATCACGCGCAGTTCATCGACCTGCTGCAATCGAGCCTCGAGCAGAACGCCTTCATCAAACTGGTGCTGGCCAAGTATGTCGGTGCCGAGGCGGACTTGCAGCGGCTGATTATCAAGCAGCTAACGGTGAAGGATCAGCCCTGCCTGTCCTTCGTCTACCGCTACAAAACTCGCGACATCACCAAGAATCTGCCAATTAGCGAAGGCGTAGCGACGATTGCGGCGCTGTTGCCGGCGTCGTTCAAGAATGCGCATTTACTGTCGCTGACCGACGAAGCCCAGCTCGAATACAGCAAAAAGGGCAAGAGTTCGCTATTCAAAAGCAAACCCCAGCAATTGCGTGAAGTACCGTCCGCCGAACATAACCGTGAGAAGAACCGCTTCCTCGACCTGAGCCGGCCCTTTCTCGCCGACCTCGGTGTGACGAACAAGCAGCATGAGCTGATCCCGGCGATGTCGCGCAAGTGGAAGCAGATCAACAAGTTCATCGAAGTCTTCAGCCATGCGCTGACCTCTTCGCCTCTGGCGCTGGACAAGCCGGTTCAGGTCGCGGACTTCGGTTCGGGCAAGGGTTACCTGACCTTCGCGATCCATGACTACCTGCGCAATACCTTGAAAACCGAAGCCGAAGTGACCGGCGTCGAGTTACGCGAAGACATGGTCGACCTGTGTAACGCCGCGGCGGCAAAGCTGGACCATCCGGGACTGGTATTCAAATGTGGTGATGTGCGCAGTGTGGCCCCGAGCGAGCTGGACGTAATGATTGCGCTGCATGCCTGCGATATCGCCACCGATTATGCGATTCACACCGGTATTCGTTCCGGCGCCTCGATCATCATGTGTTCACCGTGCTGCCATAAGCAGATCCGCCTGCAAATCCAGAGCCCGGCGCTGCTCAAGCCGATGCTGCAATACGGCCTGCACCTGGGGCAGCAGGCGGAAATGATCACTGACAGCCTGCGTGCGCTGTTTCTCGAAGCCTGCGGGTACGAGACCAAAGTCTTCGAGTTCATCTCCCTGGAGCACACCAACAAGAACAAGATGATTCTGGCGGTGAAACGCGCCGAGCCGGTCGATCCGGCTCAGCTGCTGGTGAAGATTCAGGAGCTCAAGGCTTTCTACAACATCAGCGAGCATTGCCTGGAAACCCTGCTGCGGGCCGACGGATATTTGAGTTAAGCCTGAAAAGATCGCAGCCTGCGGCAGCTCCTACGGATTTGCGTTCGACATGACTTCGCAGCGCCTATGGGGTTCGGGTGTAGGAGCTGCCGCAGGCTGCGATCTTTTGATCTTTAGCCGGGTGCACGCTGGTCTTGCGCCCGAGCATCACGGTGACGATCACACCAAAGGCGAATAGCCAGGTGATCGGCTCGATGTGCTCGCCGAAGAACAGTGCGGAAAAGGCGATGGTGAAGAAGATCTGCAGCAGCTGGATCTGACTGACCCGGGCGATGCCACCCATGGCCAGCCCGGCGTACCAGGCAAAAAAACCGATGAACTGCGAGAACAGCGAGACATAACCGAACGCCCACCAGGTCTTGCTGGAAATTGCCCCCTGGTGCTGCAGCGCCAGGTAGGTTACGGGTCCGATCAGCAGTGGCGTCGACAGCACCAGCGCCCAACAGATCACCTGCCAGCCTCCCATCTCCCTGGCCAGCCGGCCACCTTCGGCATAACCCAGGCCACCGATGGCAATCGCCCCGAGCATCAACAAATCACCGGCCTGAATACTGCCGGCGCCGCTAATCAAGGCGTAACTCAATACCAGTGCACTGCCCAGCGCCGCACAGGCCCAGAAGGCTTTCGACGGTCGCTCATGGGACAACCACGCGGCATACAGCGCCACGCACAGCGGCTGCAAGCCATTGACCAGCGCACCATGGGACGCCGGCAAGGTCTGCATGGCCCAGGCCGACAGCACCGGGAACCCCAGAATCACCCCGGCGATCACCAGGCTCAGGCCTTTGATCTGTTTCCAGGTCGGCCATTTCTCCCGGCGCCAGAGCAACAACAGCGCCGCCGGAATCGCCGCAAACAGCGCGCGACCGAGGCCGTTGAGCAGCGGGTGGATTTCCTGCACGACGATCCGTGTGAACGGCAGGGTCAGGCTGAAGATGACGACGCCAAGCAGGCCCAAGGCCATGCCGGTGTTTTCGCGGGAAGACATGATGGCAACCAGAGTCGAGGGTGATGTTAGGTGTCTTCATCTAGCCATAAACCGCAGGCGCTGCTCTGTTACAGCTAGGCGCAGAGTTATCCGTACAGTTGGGGTAATCCCCCAACGCGTAGGAGCTGTCGGGCGCAGCGAGGCTGCGATCTTTCTTCCAGCCGCGCCACCATCCCAATATCCAAATAACCTGGAAGATCAAAAGATCGCAGCCTCGCTGCGCTCGACAGCTCCTACACAGGGGATACCGTAGTAGCTGGTTATTACCCACCCCTGCGGATAAGGACTACCTTGAATACTCTTGCATGCCCACGCATTTCCCAGAGGAGTCATCCCCATGGCCGCTAAAAAAATTCTGATGCTGGTCGGCGATTACGTCGAAGACTACGAAGTGATGGTGCCATTCCAGGCGCTGCTGATGGTCGGTCACACCGTGCATGCGGTCTGCCCGGATAAAACCGCCGGGCAGACCGTCCGCACTGCGATCCACGATTTCGAAGGCGATCAGACCTACAGCGAAAAGCCGGGGCACCTGTTTGCCCTGAATTTCGACTTCGCCAAGGTCGATGCCGCGGATTATGACGCGCTGCTGGTGCCCGGTGGTCGTGCCCCGGAATACCTGCGGTTGAACGAGAAAGTCCTGCAACTGGTGCAGGCCTTCGACAAAGCTGGCAAACCGATTGCCGCGGTCTGCCATGGTGCGCAATTGCTGGCGGCGGCGGGTATTCTTGAAGGTCGCGAGTGCAGCGCCTACCCGGCCTGCGCCCCGGAAGTTCGCCTGGCTGGCGGTACGTTCATCGATATTCCGGTGACCGAAGGCCATGTTCAGGGCAATCTGGCCACGGCTCCGGCCTGGCCGGCGCATCCAAGCTGGCTGGCGGGTTTCCTCGGTTTGCTCGGTACCAAGATCACCTTGTAAGAAAGAGGCTCATCCGATGTGCGAGCTCTACGTCAAAGCCGATCCGATTCTCTACGAGTCACGCTCCCGCTCGCTGCGCATTTGCGGGGTGGTCACCACCTTGCGCCTGGAAAATCAGTTCTGGGACATCCTCAGCGAGATCGCCGAAGTCGACGGCATGACCACCAATCAACTGATCGCCAAGTTGTATGAAGAGGTCATGGACTATCGCGGTGAAGTGGTGAATTTCGCCTCGTTTCTGCGGGTCAGTTGCACCCGTTATCTGACTCAGCGACGAGTGGCAGCGCCGGAGTTGAGTGTGGTGCGGTCGGCGGTGAAGTAGGACTGATTTTTGGGTTGGCCTTGCTGGCCCCATCGCGAGCAAGCTCGCTCCCACAGGTGTATGCGATCACCTGTGGGAGCGAGCTTGCTCGCGATTGGATATAACAGACAAAACTCTCCTGGAAATCCGTGAGTGATATTGGCTAAACGCCGGACAAGGTCTTTACTCTGATGGCGCAGCAAGCCTTATCAATCGACAGGAGTTAGAGCATGTCTGGATGGTATGAGTTGAGCAAAAGCAGTAATGGTCAGTTCCGCTTTGTTCTCAAGGCGGCCAACGCCGAAACTATTCTCAGCAGCGAGTTGTACTCCACCCGCAGTGCTGCCGAGAGCGGCATCGCGTCGGTCCAGGCCAATAGTCCGCTGGACGAGCGCTACGAGAAAAAAACCACCAAGGATGGCCATCCGTACTTCAACCTCAAGGCTGCCAACCACCAAATCATCGGCAGCAGTGAAACTTATTCCTCCGATGCAGCGCTGCAAAAAAGCATTGCCAGCGTCAAGTCCAACGGTCCGAGTGCCGTGATCAAGGACAAGACCTTGCCGGTTCTGTGATCGTAAAAATCAAAAGATCGCAGCCTGCGATCTTTTGATTTTCCTCCCTGTGCTCCTAACGCTCGACCGGCACCGACAGCTGTGGACTCCCCAATCCATGGCTCTTCGAATCAAAAAACCGCAACGTCACATCCAACCCTTCGAACAGCTTCGTGTAATGGCGTTTCTGGTGCTGGATAAACGCCTTGCTGCGCGGGTAGATCGAGAAGGCGATGGTCTTGAGTTGCGCCTGGCGCAAGGCGTGGACGATATGGCCGTCTTGCTCGCCGAGGCTGTGGCCGAAGATGCACAAGGCACCGTTGTGGCTCAGCAGTTGTTCGTAGCAGAAGGACAGATAGTCCGAACTGCGGATGATCTTGAGCTTGTCCTGGCTGGTGCCTTCGCTGATGAACAACGGCACATCGTCCAGGGTCTTGATGGTGTTGTTGATGGCGAAACTGCCAAGCAGTGTGCCTTCAGTGGAGGTCAGCTTGCGTGCGCTGCCGTCGGAATTTCTCACCAGGTGCAGGCCGCCGTGCAGGTAGAGCACGCGCGCCTTGTCCGTCCGGGTATTGCTCAAGTCGAAGTTTGAATCGGCACCATTGAACAGGTCGGTAATGGCCTGCGGGTCTTGCATGATCGCCCAGTAATTGAGCAGGTCGTAGTTGGTGGTGAACACCGTCGGGTAGCTGCCCAGCTCTTGATTGATCTTCGCCAGGCTCGACGCCTGCATCAGACGCCAGGGGATATGCACCCCATGCACGGTGTTGATCAGCGCTTCCTTGATCGCGTAGTAGCGATTGCGCGGCGCGGCCGAACTGACGGCCAGGGCCTTGTTGACCCGGCTGGTGGTCTTCAATGCGCTCAGCACCTGTTCGAAAATCCGCGTGCCCATGGCTTCGAAGACGCTCAGCTCGGACTGGCTCAGGGGTTTTTCTTCGACGGTGCGGGCGTTCTCGAACAGCGAGTCATAACCGAAGTCGTCCCACACCACGCGGCTGGCGCCGTTACCCACCAGCAGACCGGTGAACGAGGTGGTTGCGCGCACGGCGTTCCAGTCTTCAAGTTCGGCATCAAATTCCTGGAAATCCATAATCACGGTTTGTCGTCTCAAAACTGAAGGTGTGCAGGGCGCAGACTTTATCACGACATGGAATTGAGCCAGATCAAGATATGCCTGCACTTATGGGTCGATCCTGCAGGCACCCGCTGGATCGGTATTGTCGGTTCAGCCACAACAAGAGGATTAGCCATGAGCAGCACGTTTTTCATTCCCGCGGTGAACATCATGGGCATCGGTTGCCTCGACGAAGCCATACAGGCTATTAGCAAACACGGCTTTCGCAAGGCGTTGATCGTCACCGACGCAGGACTGGCCAAGGCCGGCATCGCGAAGATGATCGCCGAGAAGCTGGCGATTCAGGATATCGACTCGGTGATTTTCGATGGCGCCAAGCCGAACCCGAGCATGGCTAACGTCGAGAACGGTCTGGGGCTGCTCAAGGAAAGTAAATGTGATTTCGTGGTGTCGCTGGGCGGCGGTTCGCCCCATGACTGCGCCAAGGGCATCGCCCTGTGCGCCACCAACGGCGGGCAGATCCGCGACTACGAAGGCGTCGACCAATCGAGCAAGCCGCAATTGCCGCTGATCGCCATCAACACCACCGCCGGTACTGCCAGCGAAATGACCCGGTTCTGCATCATTACGGATGAGTCACGCCACGTGAAAATGGCCATCGTCGATCGCAACGTCACGCCGCTGATGTCGGTCAACGACCCGGCACTGATGGTCGGCATGCCCAAAAGCCTGACTGCCGCCACGGGTATGGACGCACTGACCCACGCCATTGAGGCCTATGTGTCCACCGCCGCCACCCCGATCACCGACGCCTGTGCGCTGAAAGCCATCGAGCTGATCAGCGCCAATTTGCGCCTGGCGGTTCGCGACGGCAGTGACTTGGCTGCACGGGAGAATATGGCCTACGCGCAGTTCCTCGCCGGGATGGCGTTCAACAATGCATCCCTGGGATTTGTGCATGCCATGGCTCACCAGTTGGGTGGTTTCTATGACCTGCCCCATGGTGTATGCAACGCCATACTGCTGCCCCACGTGCAAAGCTTCAACGCCAGCGTCTGCGCTGAACGCCTGACCGACGTCGCCCGGGCATTGGGTGCCGACGTCCGCGGTCTGAGCGCGGAAGAGGGCGCCCAGACGGCCCTCTTGGCGATCCGCTGCCTGTCCGGGGACGTTGAGATTCCGGCCGGGCTGCGCGACTTGGGAGCCAAGTTGCAAGACATTCCGATCCTGGCGGCCAACGCTCTGAAAGACGCCTGTGGGCTGACCAACCCGCGCGCAGCGGATCAACGGCAGATCGAAGAGATATTCCGTGGCGCGTTTTAGCGGTTAAGCAGTAACAGCGGCGTGTCATACGCCGCTTTTTTCGTTGGGCTGCTGGCAGGCTATGAACCACACGCAGAGCATTGCGCCTACAGCCAGCAAGGTGCACAACAGCGCCAATGGCCAGGCCTGTTGGCTCACCAGCAGGCTGGCAAGCCCACCGATTACGGAGGCCATGAGTTGGTGGATAAAACCGCTCAGGGCCATGGCATAGGCACCACTGATCGGCGAGCCATCGTTGGCCACGGCCAGGCTGATGGGGTAGATCAGCGATTGGCCGAACACGGCGAAACAGTAAGGCAGCCAGAACAGCGCGGCGGTGCTACCGAGCAAACTGCCGAACAGCATGGTCGTGCTACCGGCCACTACCAGCGCCACTCCCCAGCTCAGCAAGCGCCGTTGACCGGTGCGCAATACGAACTTATTGACCACCAGTGCACCGAGAAAATAGGCAGCGCTGATCGGCCATCCCAACAGCCCGTATTCAATGGCTGACCAGTTGAACGATCCTTGCAGAATCAGCGGTGCTCCAGTGTTAAAGGCGATGATCACTCCGTACCCGAGACCACCGGCGAGCGCCGGCAGCAGAAAAATCCGATGGCGCAGAATGCACCAGTAGTTTCGCCAACTGGATTGCTGATGCGCACGCTCAGGCAGCGCAGGAAAGCTCATTCGCCATACCACCCAAGCCATCAGCAGACTCGTACCGCCCAGCACATGGAAGATGGCCTGCCAGCCGAACGCCACTTGCAATAACGAGCCGAGGTATTGGCCGATACCCAGCGCGATCACGAAGGATATCGATAGCCAGGACAGTGCCTTGGCCAACAGATTGCCGCTGAAACTGTCGCGTATCAGCACCCGGGCCATGACTGAAATGCCGCTGGCGCCAATGCCCTGAAGCAAACGCAGGGCAAGGAACGACTCGATCGTCGTACCGACAGGCAGGGCGATATTGCCCAGTGCATAGATCCCCAGAGCCGCCAGCAACACCGGCTTGCGCCCGATACGCTCGCCAAGACTGCCCCAAAACAGCATGGGCAGCGCCATGCCGATCAAATACGCCGCCAGCCCCCATGAGACTTGCGAGGCGCTGGCGGACAGGTCGCGGGCAATCTCAGGCAGCGCCGGCAAATAAATACTCATTCCCAGCTGAGCCATGAAAACTGTGCAGCAGGTGATGAGTAAGGTGGTTCTGCTCTTCATTGATTGCCTTGGGTTGTTTAGTGGCGGATATCCAGGCCGTGCTCGCGTAGCAAACTGGTTATGAGTTCACAAAATGTCTTGATCAGATTGGGTGTCATGTCCGCTCGCAAGGTGATTCTGATTGCAGCCTTACCTTGGGGGACCACGGGAAAGAACACCGCCGACGTGAAAAATCCCCTATCGGCCAGTGCTGTCGCGACATTGTTGGCAATTGCCGCCTCGCCGCAAGTGACCAAACGTATCGCCATGCAGCTCGCGCTTTGTTCTGTTCGGATGAGCCGGTCAAAGAGCTGGATATTAGCCTGTAATTTTTCTTGTAACGCTGAAAATTCAAGCGTCCGGTGGAAGCGGATTGACGCTCTGCCTGCACCAATGGCTGCGGTATTCAGGCTTTGCGACCAGTTGCTGGGGCCGCCATAGCGATGGACGAGCTTTTCTGTCTCTCGCTACCGAACATCACTACCCCGCCACTGGCTGCAAAAGACTTTGCCAAAGAGGCAACGATCACGATGTCATCGTCCAGTACCGGGATTCTTGGCCGAATGTATCCCGCGCCGAGCGTTCCTACGGCGGAGAGTGCGTGGGAGTCGTCCATGTAGAGAAAAAGCCCGTAGCGAGCTTTCAGATAGAGCAGGCTATCGAGGTTGGCGACGCCGCCCATGCTGTAAACCCCGTCGGCGACATAGGCAATTTTTTGGCTTTTTTGCACATGTCCTCAAGAAAATCCATGTCATTGTGAGGCGATGTGAAAACTTCAGTTTCGTCGGCGCAAGAGGCCTTGAGGTGATTCATTGAGTAGTGCGACAGTTTGTCGAATACCATGACTGGAGGTTTGTTTTTAGTGAACACTCCGCTGGCCAGTAAAGGCAAGATGCCGGCACTAGCAGCACTGCACGACAATGTGCTGAGGCAACTGGCACCAAAAAGTTCTGAAAGCTCAGTTTCGTATTGATCCAGTATTGCCAATTTGCAGCGATTCTTTGAATTGGCAATACGCAGTGTGCCGGCCTCCTGTAAGGCTTCTATCGCGCCATTGAGGATTTCTGGGTGATAGTCCAGACCCAGATAAGATGTGGTACAGAAGTGATGAAGTGTTCGCCCAAATTGATCGAGCAGATGATTTGCACTTTTGACTTCGACGTTCAAGCCAGAGACTCTGCCTGATTCGGCGGTCTCCCAATCCTGATCAGCTAACGAGATAACTTTCTTATAGTTTGAGAAGGTGTGGGTGGAGTGCGTTGCATGGCTCATTAAGCATCAGTCCTTGGTGTTAAAGGGGCGATCCATTGCTTTTTGTTTCAGCTTGTTTGTAGTTGCGAGACTTTACAGAGCATGACTACCTGGTTTGAATCAGCAGTTTCCTGCGCAGATGAGAGTTGATGGAGACTTATCTGTAGGGCATTGCTGTTGTCTATGAACGATAGATTTACTGGGAGCTTCATTCGAATACCGCCGATCAACTGCTGAAAATCCCCGCTTCGCGCAGACCGCAATCGGTTCTGGAATCGCGGGATCAATCAACAGTCAACGGCTCGCTGAATTGGCGTTATCCTGCGGTCTTCGACTAAGCCGATATCGCCGAGCCTTTGATGCTGCACAAAAGCCTGATACGTCGCCTGGATCTGCTCACGCTGCAGTTGTTCGTTGCCGTTCACGAGGAGGGCACGCTGACTCGCGCTGCCGCCCGTGAGGCGATTGCGGTGTCGGCGGCGAGCAAGCGTCTGATGGAGCTTGAAGAGGCGCTGGGCATCAGCTTGTTCGTGCGCCAGGCCAAGGGCATGGCCCTGACAGCCGCTGGCGAAACCCTGTTGCATCATGCGCGGCAGATGCTGTTCAACGTCGAGAAAATGGGCCTCGAACTCGGTGAGCACAGCCACGGCGTGCGCGGCTATGTGCGGATGTTGGCCAACCTTTCGGCGATCATTCAGTTCTTGCCCGAAGACCTGCGGGACTTCTCCGAACGCCATCCGCAAGTCAAGACCGACCTTGAAGAACGTCCCAGCAATGGGGTGATTCAGGGAGTGCTGGATGGCGTGGCCGACCTCGGTATCTGTTCCAGTGACAGCGATACAAAAGGTCTGCACAGCGTGCCTTACCGGCAGGATAAGCTGGTGGTGCTGATGCGTCCGGATCATCCGTTGGCCATTGAGCATGAGCTGGCGTTTGCCGACACGCTGGACTTCGATTACGTCGGCCTGCACGCCGCCAGTTCGATCAACATGCGCACCCATGCAGCGGCGCGCAAGGCGGGCAAGGTGCTGCGCCTGCGGATTCATGTGCCGGGATTCGACGCCATGTGTCGCATGGTCCAGGCCAATATGGGCATCGGCATTCTGCCGCAGCGCGCCTATGAACTGTTTGGCCGGGCGCTGGGCCTGCACGCAGTGCCGCTGAGTGATGACTGGTCGGAACGCACGCTGATACTGGTGGTGCGCGATGAGGCGGCGTTGTCGCCAGTGAGTCAGTTGTTGTTTGAAGCTTTACGCGGGTCGGTTTGATAGCTTCGCTGACTGTTCTGGCCTCATCGCGAGCAAGCTCGCTCCTACATTAGATTTGCGGCGGGTAGAAAAATGGCGCCTGACTCGGTCCACTGTGGGAGCAACTGTCTTGATGATTTTTATTTTGACGGCATATCAAAAGACAGCTGCACTCCCACAGCGTTAGCTTCGTCCTCGCCTGGCACAAGCGCCGCGGCGGCGATCAGGTGTTGAGCTGGTTGAATGGGCAGATTGAAAAAGTAGTAGGGCGGGGTTGAAGGGAACTCGGCTTACCGCGTTTACCCAGCACTTGGCGGGAGCCGGCGAGTGTGGAAAACACGCAGGATCTGCAAGTGTCCATGGCGGACACGATAAGGAATCAAGTAGGGACGATCCGGCAGTACCCACTCTCGTGTGCCTGCCAAGCGACCTTCGCGGCCAATGGCAGGAAGTTGAGCAAGGTGTTCTACGCTGGCAAAGATGGCCTGGACGAATTCTGCGGCGGCAGTCGGGTTTTCCAGTGCGATGTAAGCAGCTTCGTCATCGAGATTTTTAAGTGCGGTACGCAGCCACTCAACGCGCATTGCCACCCCACTTGTCAGCTATCGCTTTCACTTCTTCGGGACTGGCGAAGTCACCAGCATCGGCTTCTTTCAGAGCTTGCTGTATCTCGTTGATTTGCCAAGCTTCGCGCGCCAGGTATTCACGCAAGGCATCAACGGCGAGAAAAGATTTACTGCGACCGGTCGCTTTTGCCAGATTGGCTAGGGTATCGGCCATTTCGTCAGGTAAACGCAAAGACATGACGGACATGATGGTCTCGGTGTAGTTATGTGTAATACAACATACTACATCGTCATAGGGGGCTTGGCGCCAGTCCCATTCGTCTCAAGTGTCGTGTGTCCTCGACCCGGATGATGTCGAGATGAAAATCCTCGTTTCTCACCCGCGCTTGCCGGACGGTATCCCGCAACCCGCCTGGCTTGCGCTAGAATCCGGGCCGTTCGCCCACCGATTGGGCATGGCGCTTGCTGAGAATCTTTGATGACACCCTCGCTGCTCCTGGCCGTACTGGCTTCCGGCTTTATCTATGGCATCACCCCCGGCCCTGGGGTGCTGGCGGTGTTTAGTATCGGTGCGGCCCGCGGGCGACGTGCCGGGGCAGGTTTTCTCTGTGGGCATTTGCTGGGCGATGTGGTCTGGTGCAGCACCGCGCTGATCGCCATCGTCGGCGCGCGGGAGATCGGCAGCACGGCGTTTGATGTGCTGGGTGTGCTCAGCGGGCTCTACCTCTTCTGGCTCGGCGCACGGGCGATTCGCGCCCGTCGCAGCAGCTCCGAAACACCTCAGGGTCCGGCGCGGCAACCGTTCTGGCACGGCATCATGTTCGGCCTGACCAACCCCAAAGCTTATCCGGTGGCCGTGGCGACCTTCACCGCGTTGCTCTCCAGCCGTGCCGAGTTATTGAGCTGGTCGATGCTGCCCTGGCTGATCTTCCTGAGTTTCGTTGGCGGGATCGTTGCATACGCTATTCTCATCGCAGTGGTCGGCGCACGGCGGGTGCGCAGGGTCTACCAACGGCATGAGCTGGCGATCACCCGGATTTGCGGGGTGATGTTCATCGGCTTTGCCATCAATGCCCTGCTGCATGCTGTGCCGGGGTTGTTAGCGAACAAGACTTGAGGCTGACTGCAGGGATGCGGCGGCAAAAATTAGCTCATCGGCAATCACCGTTGATCGGATCGAGGGATTGATACTCAGTGCTTCAATTTTAAGGGCAGTATCGATTCCTGATGGCAAGCAAGACCTCCGCGCCGCTGGCGAGCTACATCGACCTGTTATTGGATGCCGTGTGCGCGGTTGATGCAGAGGGCCGCTTCGTGTTTGTCAGTGCCGCTTGCGAACGTATCTTCGGCTACACACCGGAGGAGCTGATCGGCCAGCCGATGATCAATCTGGTGCATCCTGCCGATCGCGAGCGAACCTTGATGGCAGCCCGGGAAATCATGGACGGTCAACCCAAGCCGAACTTTGAGAACCGCTATCTGCGCAAAGACGGGCAAGTGGCGCACATCATGTGGTCGGCGCGCTGGTCGGAGGTCGATCAACTGCGCATCGCCGTGGCCCGGGACATCACCGAGCGCAAACTGGCCGAGTCCAAGCAGGCGGCGCTCTATGCAATTTCTGAAGCCGCCCATGCCGCCGAGGATTTACTGGCGCTGTTCGAGCATATCCACCGGATCATCGGCGAATGGCTGCCGGCGCTGAATTTCTCCGTGGCGCTGTACGACGAACAATGCGGGCAGATCAGCTTTCCCTACCATGTCGACGACCATGAGCAATGTCCTGGCACCGCGGGTACGGCGACCGGCAGCCTGTGCGCCGAGGTGATTCGCAGTGGCCAGCCGATCCTGATGACCCCTGATGACTACGGTCCGCTGCCCGAGTTCCTGGAACTGATCAGGGGGCAGGACTCCCCTTGCTGGCTGGGGGTGCCGCTGAACTCTCAGAAGGGCACCATCGGTGCGCTGATCGTAAAAAGCACGCCCGGTGGCGAGCGTTACACCGAGCAGGACAAAGAATTGCTGCAATACGTGTGCGCGCAGGTTGCGGCGGCCATCGAGCGCAAACAGCTGCTAGCCCGGCTGCAGTACATGGCGCAGTACGATCAATTGACCCATCTGCCTAACCGGGTGTTGCTTCACGAGCGGGTGAACGATTCGCTGGCGCGGGCCAGAAAAGAGCCTGGACGCATGGCGCTGCTGTACGTCGACCTCGACAAGTTCAAGCAGGTCAACGACACCTATGGGCACGGGGTTGGCGACCTGCTGCTGCAAGCCATCGCCAATCGGCTCAAGGGCTGTGTGCGCGAAACCGATACGGTGGCGCGCATCGGCGGCGATGAGTTCGTGGTCCTGCTCGACAGCATTCAAGAGGCGCAGGATGCCAGCATCGTCGACGCTAAAATTCGCCACGTACTCAACCAGCCACTGCGACTGGATGGCCACAGCCTGAGTGTCCAGGCGAGCATTGGCATCGCGCTCTACCCCGAGCACGGCAGTCAAGAAGAACAGCTGTTCAAACATGCCGATGAGGCGATGTATGAGGTCAAGCGAGCTCAGCGAATACTCGCCTGATTCAATCGTCAGGCAGTCCCTGTACCTGTCCCATTCAACGCCAAAGCCCGGTCACTGATCGGGCTTTGGCGTTTTATAGGCACCGTTCGTCGCGGCAGACGCAACTTTTCTAAACCTTTGTGGCCGTAAAAATTCAGATTCTATGCGGGCCCTGCTCGCTGCAATCAATCATAAGAGGAAGAGAATCATGCCTACCTCAAAAACCCCGAACATGGGAAGCACCGCCAACGACCGTAACAAGGCTTCTGAAGCCGGCCGTAAAGGCGGGAAAACCACAACCTCCAACGTCGATAAAGAAAAAGGCGAAGCCGGTCGCAAAGGTGGTCAAACCCCCCCAGGAAGTGGCCGCAGCTAACCAGTGATCGAGAGGCGGGGGCGCAAGCTCCCGCTTGAATTTTTTAAGGAGGCACAATCAATGAGCCGGATAACCAGCCGATTCCGCACCGCCAGTTTCGCCGTGCTGCTGGGACTTGGCGCCAGCAGTGCCTTTGCCCAAACGCCTGCCGAATTCATCAACGAAGCCTCTGCCAAAGGCATCGCCGACATCGAAGCCAGCCGCCTGGCCCATCAGAAAACCTCCTCCAAAGATGTCAAGGACTACACGATCCAGGTGATCAACGACCGCACCACGGCCAACCAGCATCTGGCGAAAATTGCCAAAAAACTCGAGCTGCCGATTGCCGGCAGAGAAGAAGTGGTGAACAAGGCCAAGACCCTGATGCCCGATGTCCAGGAAGGCGAGGCGTTCGATGAGGCCTATGCCGCCAGTCAGGTGAAATCCACCGAAGAGGCCATCCAGCAGTTGCAACAGGAAGCTCAGACTACTCAGGTGCCTGAAATAAAATCCTTCGCCGAAGAAACCCTGCCCAAGCTCGAATACCATTTGCAAAGAGCCAGGGAGTTGCAAGCCAGCCGATAAGGCTTGATCAGATTTCGCATGTTGGCCGGGCTCATCCCCGCGCCAACTGGCCCTCTCAAGGAGACGCACCATGTCGACTCGCCGAGAACCCAATCAATATGCGATGCAGAACCCGCTGACCCAATACCCGCAACCCGAATTTCCCGATCAGCCGCAGTCTGCGCCCGGCATCGATCAAGACATGATTCCGCAACCCGATCACGGTGAGCACAGCTACCAGGGCTTCGGTCGACTCGCCGGGCGCAAGGCGCTCATTACCGGTGGCGACTCGGGCATCGGTCGTGCCGCCGCTATCGCCTTTGCCCGCGAAGGGGCCGATGTGGCGATCAACTACCTGCAGGTGGAGGAGCGGGATGCGCGGCAGGTCATCGAATTGATCGAAGCCGAGGGGCGCAAAGCGGTTGCGATTCCCGGTGACATCCGCGACGAAGCGTTCTGCAAAAAACTGGTCAGCACGGCGAATGAAAAACTCGGTGGTCTCGACATCCTGGTCAACGTTGCCGGTAAACAGGTCGCGCAAAAAGCCATCGCCGAGATCACCACCGAACAGTTCGATGCCACGCTGAAAACCAATATCTATGCGATGTTCTGGATCTGCAAAGCCGCACTACCGCTGATGCCGCCGGGGGCGACAGTGATCAACACCGCGTCGATCCAGTCTTATGACCCCTCGGCCACCTTGCTCGACTATGCCACCACTAAAGCGGCGATCGTCGCCTTCACCAAGGCCCTGGCCAAGCAAGTGATCGAGAAGGGGATTCGGGTCAACGCGGTCGCCCCGGGTCCGATCTGGACCGTGCTGCAACCCAGCGGTGGCCAGCCCCGGGAAAAAATCCCGACCTTTGGTGGCCACACCCCGATGAAACGCCCCGGCCAGCCGGCCGAATGTGCGCCGTTGTATGTGCTTCTGGCCTCGCAGGAGTCCAGCTACATCACCGGCGAAGTCTTCGGTGTGACCGGTGGCAATCCGCTACCTTGAGCAACTGTGACAGAGGCCTGCGAGTCGCCGAAAGCCACCCGCAGGCCGCTGCTCAGCACTGATTCCAATCCTGTTTTGGCTTTTCATTAGGGGCAGTGCCGTCCAGCGATTTCGCTTCGTCTTCACCCATTTTCCGGTACTGCTTCCTGAGCGCCTCCAATTGCTTGAGGTCCAGCCCTTCCAGGCCCAGCATTGCGTTCTGCGCATCCTCGGTGACCCGCAGCAATTCATCGACCTTCAGGTGCAGGATATCGGTATCGCGGTTTTGCGTGTTCTGAATCAGGAACACCATCAGGAAGGTAATGATCGTGGTCGAGGTGTTGATGATCAGTTGCCAGGTGTCATTGAAATGGAAAATCGGGCCACTCAGTCCCCAGAGGAAAATCAAGGTGATTGCGCCCAGAAAAGTCTTTGGGCTGCCCGCCCACAGGGCCAGTTTCTGTGAGATTTTTGCGAACTTCATAGCCGTGTTCCTTATTGGGATGCGCCTGATTTTCAGACAGCGACGGCTACGCGGAATTTCTTTTTACAACGCGACATTCAATCAAACTGACGCTTGTCGCCAAGCGGACTAAAAGTCGCAACCATTTGCTTCCAAACCGGGTCACAACTCAAAGTCCCCTACACCGGAGCACCCTCATGAACATCGCCCGCGCCCTCTGCCTCACCTGCTGCCTGTTTGCCCTGCAAGGCTGCTTCGACAACTCGGACAACGAAACCAAAGACAACACCGACGGCACCAAATCCTCGGTGCAGATGCAGGAGTCGGGTGACGATAAATAGGTGGAGGATGTCCCAAAAGATCGCAGCCTGCGGCAGCTCCTACGCCGACTATGTTTCACCCGCAATATGTGGCAGGTGTACGCAAAACCCCTGTAGGAGCTGCCGCAGGCTGCGATCTTTGCGATCTGGCATACGCCGGCGAGTCTCCTACAAGAAGTCACGGTCACACGTACAATATAGAAAACCGGCAGGAGCCGGTTATTTAAAAAAGCCTTCAACTCGCCAGCTTCACCTCAACCCCCCAACTGAAGTAACCCACCACCTCGCACCTAGTGTTAACCACCATAAAACTCAACTCGCACTTCTCCACACCAGCGGCCAATTGTTTGCATTGCCAGTAGTGGTCATCAGCGTTGTGGCTGACCGGTTGGGTTGGATTCTCGGGGTTGGGCGCTGGCAAGGTCAGGCCGCTGTGGACGATCAGCTGTGGGGGCGAAAGCACGCCGGCATCGCCCAGCGTAATCTCGTAAAGCACCACGCTGTGTTCAGCCTGAAGACCTACGGTACGGCCACGGATGCGGAAGGTATTTCCGTTGATACTGTTGAGTGTAATTATACTGTCATTTTTAACGGTTGTTTTGGTGTGAGTACCCCCCGCGACGAAGATGAATCCGTCTTCAATCAACGTCGGGTTATCCGGTTCAAGGCTGGGTTGCGGGTAACGTGACAGCAAGGTTTCAGCGTCGACAATAAGCAACACATGGTTGCTGGGTTCAGCGCTATCTGAAGGGGAGACCAGCTTGTCTGTGGACATCACGGATTCCTTTCATGATGTTGGCGAGTTGCGACAACCGCTCCGGCTCACGCAAGACATCCAGTTCCAGACGGGGCGGCAACGAGATCGGAAAGCCCCTTGTCGCCAAGGGGCCGTCAACGTCAGTTACGGATAGTAATGAACGGATCCCACGAGCAGCAGCCGACGACCTGGCAGTCGCGATCCACGATCAGGAAGTGGAAGTGGTACGTCACGCTGCCGCAGGACAGGGTTTCCGAAGACCAGTAATGGTTATCGACTTTCTGGCAGCTGGGGACGGACGGATTGCTGGTGTTGGGGACCGCGACGCAGGCGGTAGCCTTGCGCGGCGTGGGTGTCGAGATCAGTTCATTGCCCTGGTTACCGATGAACTTGTAGAAAATAACCGCGGTTTCAAAGCTCTGCGACAGGCTGGTTTCGCGCCAGCGAATCAGGTCGCCGACCTGGGCCTTCAAATTGAGTTCGCCACCGGCCTGGCCACTGACCACGTTGTTCTGGTTGGTGACCATGTACACATGGTTGACGTCGATAAGCGTCGGCGAAGCGGGGTTCTTGCTGATGTTCGGGTAGTTTTTCAGAATGGTTTCTGTATCGATAGAGACCAACACATCCGTGACTCTGGACATCATAAAGCTCCTTTTCATAGTGATCGCCTGGCATCAACCAGACGCGACAGCACAAACTCCATTGCGGCTGTTGTAACTTCACACTACTAATGGAACCCAGCGATTACAGGGTACGAGCTGGCCTGGCTCCTGCCTTGAATACGACGGTCCGGGTTCCTTCCAACAGGCCGCGGTAGGACTATAGGTCGCAAATCGAGGCTGTCAAAACAGACGGCTGTAAGCTCGACGAATGGTACGATTTCCGACTAATTGGAAATTAAAAAACCATGATCGAGAGCGGTTTTGTAAGTTGTGTGAATCAGAAAGAAACATCCCGATGTCACGTTTTACCACCCGCGTCGCAAAGCCCGACGCAAATTGCCATCTTCAGCGCCGGACCTGACTCAACCCTTACGACCTTGGCGTAATCACCTTCACCACATCATCAACCACCGCCTTGCTCATCTCGAGTTGCTGCAAGTTTGGAGGCAAGAGGAAATCTTGCCCTGATATTCGGGTGGTCAGCGATCAAATCGAAAGTAACAATTAACTTAGGAAACTCTGAAAAAGACTTCCATCTCTGGTGAAATACCCATCTCACACGAATCGAACGGTTGAGCCCCGATGAAACAGATGTCCTTCGCCGATGCCGAGTATGCCGGTAAACGTAAGCAGACCCGCCGCGAGCGCTTCCTGATCGAGATGGATCAAGTCGTGCCCTGGAAGGGTTTGATTGCCTTGATCGAACCGCATTATCCGAAGGGTGAAGGTGGTCGTCCGGCGTATCCGTTGCTGGCCATGTTGCGGGTTCATCTGATGCAGAACTGGTTCGGCTACAGCGATCCGGCGATGGAAGAATCGCTGTATGAAACGACGATCCTGCGCCAGTTTGCAGGGCTGCATCTGGATCGAATTCCTGACGAAACCACGATTCTCAACTTCCGCCGCTTGCTGGAGAAACATGAGCTGGCGGGTGGGATTTTGCAGGTTATCAACGGTTATCTGGGTGACCGTGGATTGATGTTGCGTCACGGAACGATCGTGGATGCGACGATCATTCATGCACCCAGCTCAACCAAGAATAAAGACAAGAAACGCGACCCCGAGATGCATCAGACCAAGAAAGGAAATCAGTACTATTTTGGAATGAAATCCCACATTGGCGTTGATGCGGATTCGGGCTTGGTTCATAGCGTTGTCGGTACTCCCGCCAACGTGGCGGACGTGACACAAGTGGATCAATTGCTTCACGGAGAAGAAGTTCACGTCTGTGGCGATGCCGGTTACACCGGGGTGCAGAAACGCCCAGAACATCAGGATCGCAAGATGATTTGGTCGATTTCTGCCCGGCCCAGTTCGTACAAAGAGCATGGCAAAGACACGGTGATCGGTAGCGTGCTACGCGGGATTGAGTATGCGAAAGCGCAAGTCAGAGCCAAGGTTGAGCATCCGTTTCGAGTGATCAAGCGCCAGTTTGGCTATACGAAAGTGCGCTTTCGTGGTCTGGCGAAAAACATCGCTCAGCAGACGACGTTGTTCGCCTTGTCGAACCTGTGGATGGTGCGAAAACGATTGTTGAATGCAGGAGAGGTGCGCCTGTAATGCGGGCTAATCGCCCTGAAACAGCGCGATTAGAGGAAAAATCATGAATTAAAGAGTGGAAAGGTCCGATTTTCGACCGAATCAGCGTTTTTTGAACCTCTCACAGAGAGGGCATCAAAAATCGGTGGGTACTTCAGACCTTCCCTTACTGGGGTATTTGGATTTCCGGGGTACTTTTTAAGTTCAGAGCATTGTCGTGCCTGCTATTACTGTCAGGCGTGAGGTTGCCTTGGTTCGTCAGACTTAATTAACGAAGGCCATAACATAATTACCCCAATCCCAAGGGAATCAGGAGCTTCATGACATGGATAGCAACCCTTTAATAACAACCGAACGCCATCATGGTGTCCTACAGAAACTGTCGCTTCATCTGCTGACGGGGGCAGTCGTCACTTTAGCGCTGATGATGGGAGCTGCCAGCGCCTACGCCGCTGCTACCACGACCATCGGGCCGTCGTTGGAGATCAAGTCGATACCGGCAGGCGATAGCACTTGGTCCTATTACGAGGGAGGAGAGGGGCCCACCTTATTGCTCGTCCATGGTTTTTCTTCAAACAAGGATGTCTGGCTTTCACTCGCGCAGAAGCTGGTCACGCGTTTCCATCTCATCATTCCTGACCTGCCAGGCTGGGGCGAATCGACACGCATTGAAAATGGAAACTACGACATAGATGCACAGGCGGCGCGGCTTGATGCATTCATTCTTGCGCTCGACTTGCAAAACGTCGTGTTGGTCGGCCACTCCATGGGTGGCGCGATCGCAGGTGCCTATGCGGTTGACCGCCAAGGCCGGGCCAACCGGTTGGCCCTGCTTGGTCCGCAGGGCTTGAGTTTCGACGAGAACGACTTCATTCGCGATCTGGACGCCGGCAAGAATCCGTTTGTGTACGACGATCGCGCAGGCGTTGAGCGCACGGCGGACCTCGTGTATCTAAATCCTCCCGTTATGACGAATCAGCAAGTGGACGCAGCCATTGCAGGCAATCGGGTAAATCGAAATTTCATTGAAACCACCCTCAAACAGATCCGTAACCCAACGCAATGGCTTGCACTCGATTCCCGTTTGGGAAAGATGTCCTTGCCAGTGCTGGGAATTTGGTGCCGTGAGGACAAAGTGATTGATATCTCGGCTTCGGAAACCTTGCGAAGCGGACTTGCCGACAATCGATTGAAGGATAATTTCACTCTTGAAGGCTGCAATCATTTACCGATGATTGAGCGCCCAGGAGAAACAGCAAAAATTCTTACCGACTTTGTTATCGGGAATTGAGGCTTTCTCGGGAGAGACCGGCTTTCTCGGCAATCTCGGCCATACCACCTCGAGCCTCTACCACGTGACGGAGTGCGGCGAGGAAGCCGACTTCACCTGCTTCTTCGTCAAGTTCTTCGAATGCAACCCAAAGATATTCAGCGGCAAACTCTGGATCTTTACGGATCATTTCGACGACAGCCTCATCGTGGCTACGTGTTCTGCTCATGGCTTTCTCCTCTGATAATCGCCAGCCTTGTCGATGGGGAACGCGCGCTGAGGCCTGTCTCTTGTCAGTATCCAAGATACTTGGTCGTATCGATATCAACTACAGCCCAAGTGCAGCCGGCGTATTGCGGATTGGCCGCATGAACGGTGACGTCATTGGCTGGGGGGATCGGAGCACCGTCCTCAGCCAGGATTTCGAAGTGACCTTCGATGGCTTCCTGAGCCATGAGAATCACATTGTCTTGATTGTCGCAGGCTGAAAAGCAACCAGGAACATCAGGCACTTCGATGCCCCAAGCGTGCCCGTCATTGCTTATTGAAATGGCAATTGGATAAAGCATATTCGTGTTTTTTCCATGGTCGGTGATTAGCGTTGAAGGGGAGAAGTGTAGAGGTGAAAGAGGGGGGGCGGGGAGACGGGAAAAGAGACTACGATGGGTTTCTGTATTTCTGAATCTTTCGAAACGTTAGCGCAGTCGTACGTTCTGGGTCAGATTTTCGACAGGACTCAATATACGTTGGTTGCGCTGGCGCCTTCGCGGGCAAGCCCGCTCCCACAGGTATTGCGCAGGCCTTGTGGGAGCGGGCTTGCCCGAAATCGATATTTCAATCCATCAAAGCAGCCGTGGCTGATTCTTAAGAGAAAGTGCAGGCGTTGTTGGCAGCGTCCATTGCACCTGCCTAGGCTCAAGCTTCCACAAGAAACATAACGTGAGGTGCGTCATGAACCTGAAAATCTTGAGCTACACGGTGATAGCCCTTGTGCTGTCAGGCTGCGTCTCTTCGGGTGGCGCTCCCACAAAACCCGTCCCCCCCGCTGCCAAGGCTCTGAATGACGCTCAGATCCGAAGTGCTTTTATCGGGAACAAGCTCAACAATGTTCAAAAACCCACGTCGATGAGCTTTAACGCTGATGGAACGGAGATCTTCCAGCGCTCTGGCGCGAAACCTCAAACGCTATACTGGACCGTCAATGACGGGGTTCTTTGCTTCGCGGCAACGGGATTACGTACTGAGTGTTATCGAGTGAAAGCACATAACAAAGATTACTGGTTCGTTGAGCCAGACAGCGGAGAACCGCGTTATCAATACACCCTGACTCCCCAGTGAGGCGCGGTAAGGATAGCGGGAATTTTTTCGGCGGCTTTGCAGCGATTGCCCGAATGAGATCGGTCTACCCGTCAGCACAAAGAACCAAACCGACAGGAGCGCACGATGAGTTGGTCTGCCAAGCAATATGTTGCGTTTGAAGATGAGCGCACGCGTCCGGCACGTGATCTGCTGGCCGCTGTACCCACGATGCAAGCCCGTTCCGTCATCGATATCGGGTGCGGCCCCGGTAATTCAACAGAGTTATTGGCGGCGCGCTTTCCAGATGCAACGGTCCGCGGGCTGGACAGTTCGCCCGACATGATCGAAGCCGCCCGCAAGCGCCTGCCGAATGTTCAGTTCGACACGGTGGCCATCGAAGCGTGGGATGAGCCAGGTCCGTTCGATGTGATTCTGGCCAACGCCGTTCTGCAATGGGTGCCTGACCATACGACCCTGCTGCCGTCCCTTGCGGCTCGGCTCGCTCCGGGTGGCAGTCTGGCCATTCAGATGCCGGATAACCTCGACCAACCCGCCCACCGCCTGATGCGCGAAACGGCAGCCCAAGGCCCATGGGCCGACAAGCTCGCCGGCGCCGCTGGCCAGCGTCCGGCGATGGCCGATGCAAACAGCTACTACGGATTGTTGCGTTCAAGCTGTGCCCGGGTGGACGTGTGGCGCACCACCTACCATCACCCCCTCGCGGGCGCCGCTGCGGTGGTGGAGTGGTTCAAGGGCAGTGGCTTGCGGCCCTTTCTTGAACCACTCGACGAAGCTGAGCGTGAGGAGTACCTGATGCGCTATACCGCGGCGATCGAACGGGTCTATCCGGTGTTGGCTGATGGCGAGGTACTGCTGCCCTTTCCACGGATGTTTATTGTGGCGACGCGGTAACAGCAGCACTTGAACGGCGCCCACAAAAAAACCGGCCACGTGGGCCGGTTTTTTGTTGTCTCTGCATCCCCCGTCAAACCATCGCGACGTTGGACTCAATAAAGTGGAGCGGGTGGCGGGAATCGAACCCGCGTGATCAGCTTGGGAAGCTGGAGTAATACCATTATACGACACCCGCTCAGAGCGGCTGACTTTGTACCAGATGTGGGCGGGGATTTGAAGTTTTTCTTTGTGTTTTACGCGGATTTTTACGGATAGCGGCGAGCAACCTTCAGTCGTCGACGGCGGCTGGGGTCAGCGCTGACGATTGGTGCAGAGGTGAAATGACGACCGCATTGCGGTCTTTCGCGGGAAAGCCACGCTCCTGCAGGTGTTGCGTGATTCCTGAGAGCGCTAGCTGACCCGCGATGACGCTATTTCAAATGGCCAATGCATGGTGGTCCTGGACGTACTGGTAACGCGGTCGGTTTTCGTGTTGGGCCGGTTTCAGGAAACCCAGCAAGGCGTTGCGGCTGTCTCGGCAGGCTGACTTGTGTTCCATGTCGAGAAAGTGCCCGGTGGCCTGGAGGGTGCTGAAGGTGCTGTGCTGCACGTGGTTGCCAAAGATTCGCGCGTCGGCGGCGGCGGTGTACTCGTCCCATTCACCATTCATGAACAGCACCGGTATGTCGATTTTCTTTGCGGCGTTGATGTAGCACAGGCGATCGCTGTTGAGCACGTTGCTGATGTGGAAGTGCATCTGCCCGTATTCGTGCTCGGCCAGGGTGCTGACGTGGCGGTAGTTGAAGCGCTTGAACAACGACGGCAGGTGTTTGCCGATGGTGCTGTTCACCAGGTTGCCGACCCGGTCGCCATCCCGGCTGCCAAGATAGTCGACACCGCGTTCGAGGTAGTCGCGCATCGGTTCGTTGATCACTGGGGAGAACGAACTGATCACGGCTTTTTCGATGCGCCGTGGACGGTGTGCCAGGGCGACCAGGGTCGCGGCGCCGCCCCATGAGAACGACATCACATGATCGGCGGCGAAGTGGTCGATCAGCTCCAGGAGAATCTGCCCTTCGACTTCCTTGGTGAGCATTTTCTCATGCAGGTTGTGGGCTTTGGACTTGCCCGCGTAGGGCTGATCGTAAAGCACGACGTTGAACTGCGGGTGCAGGTTCTTCACGGTCTGGGCAAACGATGCAGTGGTGGCCAATGAGCCGTTGACCAGAATGATGGTCTTTTCTGCGGCGTCTGCGCGATAGAACTCCGTGTAAACCCGGTACTGACCCTGTATGTCCAGCACAGCGATTTCTGGCCTCATGTCATAAGACTCCTGGCAAGCGTGTATGCGCGCAATGAGATTGCACGAACTTTGTGACAGGTAGGCATACGCCTGGAATTTAGAGGCCCATGTCGATCCGTTACAGCCTGGTCGACGGGTATTGTTATTGGCGGGCAGTCTGTCGGGGGAGGTGGAGTCTTGAGGCTCTCTGCCGACAAAAAGTTTCTTAGAAGTATGTTGGTGACTCATCGGTCACAATTCGGCCGACGGCTTGATTCAAGCAGGGTGCGACTCATCCTGCAAGTGCCGTTGGTGAGTTGATCGGCAACTTTCTGCTGAATGGTAGTGACTTGGCAGCGGGTTTTAGATGTGCTGGATTTCTTCGGCCGTCAGCGGGCGGTATTCGCCGGGTGCGAGGGCGTCGTCGAGCACCAGCGGCCCCATGCGTTCCCGATGCAGGCGCAGGACTTTATTGTTGAAGTGGCCAAACATCCGTTTCACCTGATGGTAGCGGCCCTCGACGATGCTCAACCGCGCGGATTTTGCCCCCAGCACGAGCAGTTCAGCCGGCTGGGTGGTGAGGTCTTCGAAGGCGAAGTACAAGCCTTGAGCGAAAGTCTGTGCGTACTCGGGGCCGATCTGCTGTTCGGTTTCGACGTAGTAGATCTTCGCCAGTTTGGTCTGCGGCTGGGTCAGGCGACGCGACCAGCTGCCGTCGTTGGTGATCAACATCAGGCCAGTGGTGTTGAAGTCCAGCCGCCCGGCGATGTGCAGTTCGTGCTTGTCCGGCTCATCCATCAGGTCGAGCACGGTCGAGTGTTCTGGATCGCTGGTGGCGCTGACGCAGCCCGGCGGTTTGTGCAGCATGAAGTAGCGCGGCGGCTTGCCGGCCTGCAGCACTTCATCGTCGCACTCGACGCGGCTGAACTCACGCACATCGAAGTGCGGGTCGCTGACGACCTGGCCGTCGACCTTGATCCGCCGTTCCACCAGCAACAAGCGCACTTGTTTGCGGTTGAAGCGGGGCAGGTTGCTGAGGAAACGGTCAACGCGCATGACTATCGGCAGATCGGAAAAGGGCCGCGTATCTTACGCCATTGCCCGGGCGGCTGCTTGCAACTGCACCTCGACCTGGGCGCAGCCTGGGCACAGGCAGGACGTATTGCGCAATTCTGCGGGCAGCGCCTGGAGCACTGCCGGGTCGATGCTGACGGCATAGCACCAGCAGGCCTGGTCGGCGGTTCGCGGATCGGCCAGGCTGCAGTCGTTGCGGGCGCCGCAGGCTGGGCAGAGGTCAGGTTTGTTCATAGATGAAGTGGGGTGTTTCCACGCAGGTTCGGTTACGGCCAGATTGTTTCGCACGGTACATTGCCTGGTCGGCACGCGATAGCAGGTTGTGCAGGGTGTCGTCCTCTTGCAAGGTGGTGAGGCCGATGCTGACGGTGACCTGCAGCGATTGCCCCTGATAGGTATAACGCTGTTGTTCGATCTGTTGACGGATCTTCTCGGCAATCATCAGGCCTTTGCTGCTATCCGTGTCCTTGAGCAACACGATGAATTCTTCTCCACCCCAGCGGCAGACAATGTCGGACTGGCGCAGGCAGCTTTCCAGGTCGCGGGCGAAACCGCTCAGCACCTGATCGCCGGCAAGGTGGCCATAGGTGTCGTTCAAGCGTTTGAAGCGGTCCAGGTCCAGCAGCAACGCGGTCAGTGGTTTCGGTTCGCGCTGGGCTTCTTGAATGGCCTGGATCGCCAGCAGGTCGAAGCCGCGGCGGTTCGGCAGGTCGGTGAGGCTGTCGAGGGTGGCATAAGCTTCCAGTTTGCGCTGGTAGCGGTTGACCACGCGGTTGAGCAGGGCCAGTACCGCCAGCGTGACGACCAGGCAGATCAGCAGGTTGAGGTACAGCGACTGGCGGATCTCGCTCAACGCACTGTCTTCGCGTTTGTCGACGAACAGGTACCAGTTCAACTCGGGGATGAACCGCACGTTGAGAAAGTGCCCCTGGCCCTGAGCCGAATACTCATAGCTGCCGCTGTGGGGTTTGGGCAGTTTGCTCAGCAGGTCTTTCATGCTGTCGAGTTCGTTGAGGGACTGGCCGACCCGCGCGCCTTGCGGTCCACCCTCGGCACCGGTGAGGACGATGCGGCCGAAGGTGTCGACGAAGTACACGCTGCGCTGGTAACGCTGCTGGTACTTGTCGATCAGCTTGATCACCGCATCGACGGTCAGGCCGACACCGGCCGCGCCGATGAACTGGTCTTTGTAGTCGTAGACTTTGTAGTTGATGAAGAAGGTCAGGCTGTCGTGGTTGGCCAGGTCCGGATCGACGTTGATCTCATACGGCTCGGTCATGTCGCGCACGCGGAAATACCAGGCGTCACGGGGTTCGTTGGCGCTGACTTGCTTGAGCACGCCCTTGGCGTGGTAGTAGGTCAGGCTGCTGTTGGAAACGAAGAATGCGGTGTAGGCGTTGTAGTGGGTCATGACCTCGTTGAGGTAACGGGTCATTTGCTCGGGGTCGCGTTCGCCAGCGACGACCCAATCGCGCATGAAGGTGTCGCGAGCCATCATCGAGGAAATCAGGATCGGTCGGACCAGGTCTTTCTGGATCTCCGAATAGACCGTGTCGGAGGTCAGCGGTAGCTCGGTATTGACGATGCTGTCGCGAATCGACGCCCGCGAGGCGTAGTAGCTGAGCAATGAGGTGGCGAGGAAGCCACAGCCCAGCAACGCGATCAGTGTGAGTACCAGCGAGCGTTGCGAATACAGCGCAGAGCGAAGCAGCATAGCGATTCCGTTGGCAGAGACCGAGTGCAGGCATTCTAATAGCACGGGACGGAAATAACTGCTTCATTTGCAGGGGTATTCGGCCGATCAGCAGTCGCAGCTTGTGTTGACTGCGATGCCGACTTGCCCGCGAATAGTCGCCTCAACCGCGGTTTTGCAGATACGCTCGCCACCCGCCCAGGTGACTGATATCCGTCGCCCCTTCCAGTCCATAAGGTTCACAGATGAACCCGCTCTCCCAGCGTCCGTCGGCCAGCTGCACTTTACCCAGCCCGAGCGGTGCGGGAATGCCGGTCAGAAACGAGCCCAGTTCACTGCTTGGCAATTCCCAGACTTCTACCGCGATCGCCACGCCTCCTTCCACCACGCGGACCATGCCCGGGCGCAACAGTGGGCCGCCGGCCAGGGCGTAGAGTCGGTAGTGCGTTGAGCTTTGAGTGGTTTCAACCAGCCGACCTCCGCGTTGCTTGAGCTGCCAGTTCAGTGCCAGCCCCTCCAGGTGTGCACCACACACCACCAGTCGGGCGCGGTCGTTGCGGGCCGGGTTGACTGGGGCGGGCGAGGTCGAGCCTTGCTGACGTTGCAGGGCATCGGCCACGCTCAGCAGGTACTGATCGGTAAACGCTCGACCAAACAGGGTCACACCCCACGGCAAGCCATTACTCATGAAACCGCTGGGCACGGCGACGGCGGCGTAGTCCAGCAGGTTCATGAAGTTGGTGTAGTAGCCCAGTTCCGAGTTGCGCAGTACCGGTTCTGCTGCAAGCTCGGCCAGGGTCACCGGGCGGCCGATGGTCGGGGTCAGTACGCAGTCGAGGTTGTCCAGGGCTTTGTCGCACAACGCTCTCAAAGCCTGCAGACGGTACTGGGCGCGAAAGGTTTGCACGCCGTCGACCGCTGGTGCCTTGGCCAGCACGGCGCGGATCACTGGCAGTACGGCTTGCGGATTGTGTTCCATCAGCTCACCGGCCACGCTGTAACGCTCGGCCACCCACGGCCCTTCATAGAGCAAACGGGCGGCTTCGAGGAACGGCGACAGGTCGAGTTCCACTGCTTCACCGCCAAGGGTCTTGAGCCGTTCGATAGCGTCAGCGAACAGTAGCGGACCTTGCGTGCAGCCGAAAAACTCCAGGTCTTCAGCCCGTGGCACTCCAAAGCGAAATGGCCGTGGAGTGCCGAAGGCCGATCCGTCATTCCACGACGGGTTGCTGCGGCTGTACTCGTCACGTGGGTCCGGTCGGGCGGTCAGGGCCAACAACTCGCTGGCCTCGCGGGCGGTGGCGGTAAAGGTCGTCACGCAATCCAGGGTGCGACAGGCCGGGACCACACCGGCGGTGGAGATCAGCCCTTTAGTGGCCTTCAACCCCAGCAGATTATTCAACGCCGCCGGCACTCGGCCGGAGCCTGCGGTGTCGGTGCCCAGGGCAAAGCTGGCGACCCCGAGCGCCACGGCCAGGGAGGAACCGGCACTGGAACCCCCCGACGGATATTCCGCCAATACGCTGTTCGGGCAGACGCCATAAGGCGAACGACTGCCATTGAGGCCGGTGGCGAATTGGTCGAGATTGGTCTTGCCCAACGGGATCGCGCCCAGGGCCAGCAGTTGTTCGACTATGGTTGCTGAGCGCTGCGGCACATAGGCGAAGGCCGGGCAGGCGGCGGTGGTCGGAATGCCTGCCAGGTCGATGTTGTCCTTGATCGCGAAGGGCACGCCGTACAGCGGCAGGCTATCGATGTCGCGGCCATCCAGGGCGCCGAGGTACAGCTCCAGTTCGGCAACGCTGAGCAGGTGGATAAACAGGTGATAGTCCGGGTTCAGCGCCGTGGCCTTTTCCCGCAGGCTCAGCAGCAGTTGCCGAGGCGTGGTGCTGCCGGCGCGGTAGGCGGCACGCAGGGCGTCGAATTGCAGATTGATGGTCATGGCTTATAAGTCCTTATTCGATTGATTCAGTCGAGTTCCAGCACAACGACCCGCTGCCCGGCGCGCACCGCGGAGCCGGGTTGCACGCGGATTTCCCGGACCACACCGGCCATGGGCGCGAGTACCGGGATTTCCATCTTCATCGACTCCAGAATCACCAACACATCTCCGGCTGCGACCCGGCTGCCGGTTTCCACCTGGACCTGCCAGAGGTTGCCGGCGATGTGGCTGTCGACACTTTGCTGGCCGGTTTCCAGTGGTGCATCTTCAGCCTGTTCCGGCGCCAGTTCCTCGCTATCGAAATGCGCCTGGCCGCTGGCGATCCAGCGTTCGCGCTCTGCATTGAACGCGCTCTGTTGCTGCTGACGAAACGCGGCGATGCTCCCGGCTTCTTTGTTCAGGAAGGCCTGATAGTCGGCAAGCTTGAGCTGGCTCTGTTCGATGCTCAGCTCAAAGCGCCCCAGTGGGAAATCGCGACGAATCTGCAGCAGCTCATTGGCGCTCACTGGGTAGAAGCGGATCTGGTCGAAGAAGCGTAGCAGCCAGGGTTTGCCGTCGAACGCGGCAACCTCGCGGTAGCGGTTCCACATCTGCAGAGTGCGGCCGACGAACTGATAACCGCCGGGGCCTTCCATGCCGTAGACGCACAGGTAGGCGCCACCGATGCCCACCGAGTTTTCCGCGGTCCAGGTCCGTGCCGGGTTGTACTTGGTGGTCACCAGCCGGTGCCGTGGATCGAGCGGGGTGGCGACCGGCGCACCGAGGTAGACGTCGCCCAGGCCCATCACCAGATAGCTGGCGTCGAACACCGTGCGCTGCACTTCGTCGAGGTTGGGCAGGTCGTTGATGCGGCGGATGAACTCCAGGTTGCTCGGGCACCAGGGCGCGTCCTTGCGCACGGTGGTCATGTATTTTTCGATCGCCAACTGGCAGGCCGGATCATCCCAGGACAGCGGCAGATGGACGATGCGCGATGGCACTTGCAGGTCTTTGGCGGCGCACACCGCATCCCATTCTCCAGAGACTATGCCGAGCAGATCGGCCAGTGGCAGTTGCTCGGGTTGGTAATGCACTTGTAGCGAACGGATACCCGGCGTCAGGTCGATCACGCCGTGCAGGGCTTTGGCTTCCAGCGCCTGCATCAGCGCGTGGGCACGGAAACGCAGCACCAGATCCAGCTCGGGGGCGCCGATTTCCAGGAGTAGATGGGTATCGCCGCTGAGGCGGGCGACGAGGCGGGTGTCCTCTTGCCCTAGATCCAGAACAACAGGCGACACCAACCCCTGTAGGAGCGTATCACCTGTGGCGAGGGGGCAAGCCCCCTCGCCACAGTTGTTGTGTATTGCCAGGGAGCGAGCGGTGGCCAGGTCGACCGGGAAGAACCGCACCTTGTCCCCGGCCTTGAGCTGCCCCAGCTGCCAAAGATCCGCCTCGATCACGGTCACCGGGCAGACGAACCCTCCGAGACTCGGGCCGTCGGGGCCGAGGATGACCGGCATGTCGCCGGTGAAATCCACCGCCCCGATGGCATAGGGGTTGTCGTGGATATTCGAGGGGTGCAGCCCGGCCTCGCCACCGTCGGCGCGGACCCATTCCGGCTTGGGTCCGATCAGCCGTACGCCGGTGCGGCTGGAGTTGAAGTGGACCTCCCATTGAGTGGCGAAGAAGGTCTCGATGTAGCCTTCGGTGAAATACTCCGGCGCGCCGTGGGGACCGTAGATCACTCGAATCTGTCGCACTTCAGGCAACTCGACCACCTGTTCAACCGCCAGGCTTTGCCCGGCACTGTGGTCACTCAACGGGCAAACATGCAGCACGTCCCCGGCACGCAAGGCACGCCCGCCATGGCCGCCGAACTGGCCGAGGGTGAAGGTGCTTTTGCTGCCCAGATAGTCCGGCACCTGCAGCCCGCCACGCAGGCACAGGTAGCTACGTGCGCCGGCTCCAGCAATGGTGCCCAGGCTCAGGGTGGCACCGGCCGGGATCAGCAGGCTGGTGTTCATCGGCACGGGCTGTCCGTTCAGCATCAGCGCAATCACCGCTCCAGTCACCGCCACCACGGCTTCGCAGTTGAAGCGCAGCAAGGGCCCGCTCATGGTGATTTCCAGCGCCGCCAAACCTTCGTCGTTGCCCAGCAGAAGATTGCCCATTCGCAGCGCGCGGCTGTCCATTGGCCCCGATGGCGGCACACCGACCGCCCAGTAACCGAGGCGCCCGGGATAGTCTTGCACGCTGGTCTGGGTCCCGGCGCTGAGCACTTCAAAGGTGTTGGCCTGGTAGACCAGTCCTTCGAGGCAACGGGTCCAGGGCTGACCGCTGGCGAACGGCGCGTCCAGCAGAATTTGCTGCAAGTAATCACAGTTGGTTTCCACGCCATACAGCAGGCTGTCGCCCAAGGCTTGATGCAGATCGGCGCAGGCCTGTTCACGGGTCGGCGCCCAACTGATGAGCTTGGCGATCATCGGATCGAAGTACGGCGCAATCTCGCAACCGGCCTCGACCCAGGTGTCGATACGCAGTTTCTTGCCGTCGGCGGCCGGGAAATTCACGGCGGTCAGCAGGCCAGGGCTCGGCTGGAAATCCCGGCCTGGATCTTCGGCGTACAACCGCGCCTGGATGGCATGGCCTGCAGGTTTCAAGGTGCCGCTCAGCTCGCTCAATGGCGGCAGATCACCGGCCGCCAGTTGCACCATCCAGCGCACCAGATCCACCCCCCACACTTGTTCGGTGACGCCGTGTTCGACCTGCAAGCGGGTGTTCACTTCCAGAAAGTAGAAACGCTGGGCGTCGCTGTCGAAGACGAATTCCACGGTGCCGGCGCTACGGTAGTTCACCGCTTTTGCCAGTTTGATCGCCGCCATGCACAGTTCTTCGGCCATGCCTTCAGGGAGGTTCGGTGCCGGGGTTTCTTCGAGGACTTTCTGGTTGCGCCGCTGCACCGAACAGTCACGCACGCCGAGGGCGATCACTTCGCCCTGGCCGTCTCCGAACACCTGAACTTCCAGGTGCCGGGCACGCTGGATGTACTTCTCGATAAACACCCCGGCGTCGCTGAAGTTGTTCTGCCCGAGGCGCTTCACCGCTTCAAAGGCATCGCTCAACTCGTCTGCGCTGCGACACACGCGCATGCCGATGCCGCCACCGCCGGCGGTGCTTTTGAGCATTACCGGGTAGCCGACCTGAAGACCTGCAATCAGCGCAGCCTCGAGGCTGTCCAGCAACTCGGTACCTTCGAGCATCGGCACACCCTGTTGTTTAGCCAGGGCGCGGGCGGTGTGCTTGAGGCCGAACACCCGCAGTTGTTCTGGCGTCGGCCCGACGAAGGCAATATGGGCCGCTTCGCAGGCTTCGGCGAACGCGGCGTTTTCCGAGAGAAAGCCGTAACCGGGATGAATCGCCGTCGCGCCGGAGGCTTTGGCGATGGCGAGGATTTTTTCAACCGCCAGGTAGGTGGCCGATGCGGCGCCTTCACCGAGGCTGTGGGCTTCATCGGCCTGCAGGATATGCAGGCTGGCGACATCGGCCTCGGAGTACACGGCCACACCCTTGACCTGCAGTTCACGCAGGGTCCGCAGAATGCGGCAGGCAATGGCGCCACGGTTGGCGATCAACAGTTTTTCGAACATGGCAAAACCCCTGGAGGCTGATGGCAACTCAGTCTCGACCTGGGATGCGGGCCGTCCCGCAGTTTTCGATGGGCGCCGGGGTCGTCCCTGGCGGCAAAATCAATTGGGTTTAACGGCGATCACTTGTGGCGAGGGGGCTTGCCCCCGTTGGGCTGCGAAGCGGCCCCAAAATCTGCAAAACCGTTGTGTCAGGTACACCGCATGGGCCGTTTTGCGACTGCTGCGCAGTCGAACGGGGGCAAGCCCCCTCGCCACAGGATTTTGCGTCGCCTTGGTTATTTAATGCATTGCCCCGAGCGGCTCTGGCACAGGGCAAACAACCAACGGCGCAGGCGTGCGAGTTTCAGTTCCATACCAGTAGCTCCGCAGGGGTCGGGTTGTAGGCGTTGCACGGGTTGTTCAATTGCGGGCAGTTGGAGATCAGCACGATCACGTCCATCTCGGCCCGCAGGTCGACGTACTTGCCCGGTGCCGAGATGCCGTCTTCGAAGGTCAGGCCACCGTCGGCGGTCACCGGCACGTTCATGAAAAAATTGATGTTCGGCCCGATGTCGGCCTTGCCCAGTCGCCCGTCATGGGCACAGGCCCGCAGGTAGTTGTCGCGGCAGCTGTGCATGTAGCGTTTCTCCAGCGCGTAACGCACGGTGTTGCTCTCCTGGGCACAGGCACCGCCGAGGGTGTCGTGCCGGCCGCAGGTGTCTTCGACGATGGTCAGCAGCGGCCGGCCGAGGTTGGAATAGAGCACGCTGCCGGTGCTCAGGTAGACGCTGTTTTGCCGACGCAGAGTGCGCTGCACGTCGTAGCGTTCCCTGGGGTTTTGCAGGCTGTAGAACAAGGTGTCGACCGCCTGATTGCCTTCCAGGTCGAGGATGCGCAGGGTCTGGCCGGCCTTGACCTCCATCAACCACGGTTCGCCGGACGGGATGGTCGCGCGGTACACCGCGGCTTCAGGATGCTTTTCGGTGCTGGCGATGGCTAAAGACATGGCTGATCCTCAGGCGAACAAACGGTCGGTGTTGATGAAGCCGCGCTCGTTCGCAGGAAGCGAGGTGCGGCAGTGCTCGGCGACGCTGGAGTCGGCGTTCATCCAGCTCAGCTTGAGCGGCTTGGGCGCGTATTCCGGGTTCGGGTCCATGGGATGCTGCAGGGCGGTGAGTACCATCAGGGTGTCCATCGGCGCATAAAGCTCGATGTAGTCACCGGCTTTGGAGTTGCCTTCGATGAAGTGGAAACACCCGTCGGCATCGACGCTGACTTTGCTGAACAGGTTGAGGGTCATCAGCAGGTCGGACAGGCCCAGGCCCCATTTGCCCAACTCCACCAGCAAGTTGTCGGTGCCATTGCGGTAGAAGCCGTTGCGCAGCTCCTGAAAACGCCCCTGGCCGTATTTTTCCGCGACTTCCTCCGCGCAGAGCACGCCGCCGATGCTGTCACTCCAACCACAGGTGTCGGCAGTGATCGCCGCCAGCACCCGGCCCATGTCCGAGTACAGGCAATGGCCGCTGGTGAGTTTGGCGGTGTGTTGGCATTTAAGGCTGTCGGGCAAGTTCAGCCGCTCGGTTTTCTCGTTGGCGTTGAGCAGGGTAAGGCTGACATTGGCGCCACCGCGAAGGTCAGTCAGACGCAGCAGTTGACCGCGTTTAAGCACGAAGGAACGGTGACCTCCGCCGGGAAGCATTTCTTCGGCGAAGGGTCGGAACAGTTGAGTCGAATCAGTCATCTGAAATAGTCCTCTCAAGCGGTGCGAAGCTTGCCCGCCAGCGCAGCCGGCAGGGCGTCGACGGCTTTGCTGTTGGCGCGGCGGTCGCTGTTCAAAGGGATGTCGTAGGTGATGCGTGCGCCATAGGCGCCGGGGGCGTGCGGGTCGAGGCGGACCTTGTCGAACACCAGCAGGCGGGTGCCGAGGCTGAAGCCTTCGGACAGATCATGAGTGACCATGAATACCGTCAACTGTGTCTCGCGCCACAGCTCCAGCAGCAGGCTGTGCATGTCTTTGCGAATGCCCGGGTCGAGGGCGCCGAAGGGTTCATCGAGCAGTAGCACCCGGGGTTTCATGATCAGTGCCTGGGCGATGGCCAGCCGTTGCTGCATGCCGCCGGACAGCTGCGCGGGGTATTTGTCCAGCGAGTGACCGAGGCCGACTTTGTGCAGCAGCACGGATGCCTGCTCACGCGCCTCACGCTTGGCGCTGCCGAACAAGCGCCCCAGCAGTGGCGAACGTGGCAGTTCAAGACCAAGGGCGACGTTGTCCAGCACCGTTAAATGCGGGAACACCGAATAACGCTGGAACACCACGCCACGGCTGGCATCCGGTTCGCTAGCCAGCGCTTGGCCGTCCAGCAGGATCTCGCCACGACTGGCTTTTTCCTGGCCCAGCAGCAGCCGCAGAAAGGTCGATTTTCCGCAACCCGATGCCCCTACCAGGGTGCAGAACTCGCCCTCGTTGACGCTGAGGTTGAGCCGTTCGAGCACCACCTGATCGGCGTATTGCTGCCAGACGTTGTTCACGGTGATGAAGCTCATGCCCGCGCTCCTTCATACCAGGGGAAGGCCCGCTGGGTCAGGCGTTTGAGGCCCCAATCCATCAGCCAGGCGAGCAGGGTGATCCACACCACGTAAGGCAAGATCACGTCCATCGCCAGGTAGCGGCGCACCAGGAAGATCCGGTAGCCCAGGCCATCGGTGGAGGCGATGGCTTCGGCGGCGATCAGAAATAGCCACGCTGAACCGAGCATCAGCCGCAGGGAGATCAGCAAGCGAGGCAGCAGTTGCGGCAGCACCACCCGCAGAATCACGGTCCAGGTCGAGGCGCCGAGGGTCTGCGCCTTGATCAGCAACTCGAGGGGAATTTCCCGGGCGCGCTGTTCCAGATCGCGGGCCAGGCACGGGGTGATGCCGATCACGATCAGCATCACCTTCGACAGCTCGCCGAGGCCGAAGACGATGAACAGAATCGGCAGGATCGCCAGCGGCGGCACCATCGACAACACCGTCAGCAAAGGCGACAAGGGCGCGCCGAACAACGGCAGGGTCCCGGCGGCGATGCCCAGGCAAAGCCCGGCCAGGGCGCTGATGCCCAGGCCAATGGCCAATCGACGCAGACTGGAAGCGCTGTCCTGCCACAGCAGGTAGTCGCCACTGCGCGGATCGGCGCTGAAGGCCAGGCGTTTCACCGCGTCGGTCATTTGCACCGCGCTGGGCAGCAGCTTGTCGTTGGGGTTGTCCGTCAGCCGCTCGGCCGAGCCCATGAAATAGGCGAACAGCACCAGGGCGAACGGCAGGATCACCAGCAGCAGGCGACTCGGGCGATCCGGGTGGCGATTGATCAGGCGCATGGCCGTGTCCTCCGCAGGCTTAAAGTTTGCTTTCGGCGGCCAGCTGCACGTAGCTCGGATCGAAGTGCAGCTTGAGGTTGGTCTTGTCGCCACTGGTCACGCCATTGGCGAAGGACATGCCGACGGCACTGGTGTCCTTGGCGCCTTCACCGAGCAGTCCGTGCTGGAAGGAAAACTCCGCGACCTTGCGCATGGTGTTGGGCAGTTGGGCACTGGTGGCGAAATCGAGGGCTTCCCTGGGCGTGGCAAACAGCTTGGTGGTGTCCAGTTGCGACTGGAAACCCGGCAAGTCGGTGCCCGATGCCTTGGCCATATGTTCCAGCGCTGCGTTGCTGGCGGCGGATTTACCGCTCATCAGGCCGACCACTTCAAACCACGCGCCGGTGAGTGCCTTGCCCAGTGCCGGGTTGTCCTTCAGGGTCTGGGTGTTGACCACCATCATGTCCATGATTTCGCCGGGCACCTTGCTCGAGTCGAACACCTGGGTAACCCCAGGCTTGGCTTTGATGTCCGAGAGCATCGGGTTCCAGGTGGTGAGGGCTTGTACCTCGTCGGTGTTGAAGGCCGCCGAGATATCGGCGTCGGAGGTGTTCACTACCTTCAAGTCTTTCTCGGTGAGGTCGACCGAGTCCAGCGCCCGCGCCAGCAAGTAGTGGGAGACCGACAGTTCGACCAGATTGACGTTCATGCCTTTCAGGTCGGCAACTGTCTTGCCTTCACCTTTGAGAACGATGCCGTCGTTGCCATTGGAGAAATCACTGACGATCAGTGCGGTGCTTTCGACGCCACCGGCGGCGGGAATGGTCAGCGCGTCCATGTTGGTCATGGTGCAGCCGTCAAACTGGCCGGCGGTGTACTGGTTGATGGATTCGACGTAGTCATTGAGCTGCACCACATCGATGGTAATGCCGTACTTTTTCGCCCACTTGTCGACGATGCCTTGGCTGCCGGCGTATTCCCAGGGCATCCAACCGGCGTAGATAGTCCAGCAGACGCTGAAGTGGTCTTTCTGTGCGGCTTGGGACGAGAAGCTCACGATGGCCGCGAAAGCGGCGGCGAGCAGGGTGGGTAAACGAAGCTGGGACATGGATGGTTCTCCAGTTGATCAAGGGCGGACAGGAGCAACGCGGCACCGTTAACGGTGGCTTGTCTCCCGGGCTTTTATCCCGCCGTGTAACCTCAACTGGAGGTCGCCGACTCTCGGACCAGCCACTCGCCTAAGCGAGCCGGAACCCTAGTCAGCCATTGCAAATTGTGGTGCCGCGAACCTGTGATGACTCCTGCACGCTTATGACTAAGCGAGAGCCGTGCCAAGTATTGCCGAGCCCCGATCCAGAGGGCTTGGCGCAAATGTCTGACGAGCGGGAAGGGCAATCCCTGCATGGTTGTGGTGCTTGTCCGCACTGGGATGGGGCGATCATGGCTGTAGGCTAGTTGTATCAGCGTATTGCGGAGGCGCACCAGATACCGTTTTGGCTGTCAGATGTTTCGACGGTTGACTATTTGTTGATTGTCGCCGACCAGCGTCGCTGGTGTGTGCCCATTAGCGGTCCGGGAGGCCGCCATGTATCGACGACTTCTTCTGATTGTTGTACTGGGTTTGTCTCTTTCTGCGTGCGCGCCCTACGATGGAGGATCGAGCTACTACCGTTCTGATGTCTATACCTCGCCGAATCCGGGCTACTACGGAGGCGGGTCTTACTACCAGGACCGGAGCCGCTACTATGCTCCGCCAGCGCGATACTACTCGGCGCCCAGGTATTACCAGCCTTCTCCAAGGTATTACCAGTCGTCTCCACGGCATTACCAGTCTTCACGGCACTACCAGTCTCCACGGCATTACCAGTCTCCACGGCATTACCAGCAGGCTCCACGCTCGGTACACCGGTCTTACCCGAATCGTGGCTGGGATTCCCATCACCGCCAGAGCGACAATCGCCACGGCGATCGCCACAATCGAGGTGAGCGCAACGGACGTGGCGATCATGGCGACCGAGGTAATAGAGGAAGCCATAACCGCTAAAACCTCCCATAAAAAAGCGGCGCATCATGCGCCGCTTTTTTTATGTGCGCCCAGCATGGGCGCAATATTGTGGGTGAAAGTCCTACGGATTGATTTTTTTAAATAGAGGATAAGGCTTGTGACCTGTAAGACTTGACAGTAGACAAGCAGTTATTTTTTCGAGAGTCTGCATGCGAGGATGGTGTGAAATTAGTGGATCGAACGAAAGCCTAGTGCATGTAATGAGTGTGGAGTAGCCGCCATGGAAGAGGTCAGTAACGTAGCGAATGCAAGTGTCGAAAAAATGGGCGCTTTTGCGAACATGCTGGTCGAATACGGATCTGCTTTTGGTCTCAAGATTATTTCCGCCGTCGTGTTCTGGATTGTGGGGCGGTGGATAATAAATTTAGTGGTCGAGTTTGTGCGCCAGTCCATGACGCGGCAGAAACTGGACCCTACGGTCCTGCGCTATGTCGGGTCTTTTGTGACCGTCACTTTGAATATTATTTTAGTCATTGCCATTCTGGGCTATTGCGGCATTGAAACCACCAGCTTTGCGGCCATACTGGCGGCAGTTGGCTTGGCTATCGGGATGGCGTGGTCAGGTTTGCTGGCGAATTTGGCGGCTGGCGGCTTCATAATTGTGCTGCGCCCGTTCAAGGTGGGAGACGAGATCAGTGCGGGCGGCGTCATTGGTACGGTAGCCGAGATCGGACTTTTCGCGACCACCATTATTACGGCGGATAATGTCGTGACGTTGGTCGGCAATAATAAGATTTTTTCCGACAACATTCAGAATTTTTCCAGCAATTCTTTTCGTCGCGTTGAATTGACCGTTGCGCTGCCTATCGAGCAGGATGATCAACTCGTTATTGCTTTGCTCAGGAGACGGTTAAGTGCAGTTCCTGATGTGTTGGTTGAGCCGGGAATTGATATCAGGGTCTCCGAAATTACCGCAGATATATTAATGTTGGTGGTACGCTCATATTGCCATAATGACCATTATTGGTCGGTTTATTTTGCCGCGAACGAAGTTATTCGGGATGTGCTGAAAAATAGGGCTGACGGCGCGGCTTTGATTGAAGGATAGTTGAGCATAACCGCTAACCCCTCTAACGAAAAAGCGGCGCATCATGCGCCGCTTTTATGTTCAGTAGTCGGACAAATCCGCCAGCGGATGCCGACCTTCCCACACCTTGTGGAAATGCGCCTCGATCACCGCATCCGGAATCGTATTGATATCCGGCCAATGCCAATGGGGCTTCTGATCCTTGTCGATCAGGCGGGCGCGCACTCCTTCACTGAGCTCTGGATGGCGGCAGCAGTTGAGGCTCATGGTGTATTCCATCTGAAATACTTCGGCCAGTGACAGGTGGCGGGCCCGGATGATCTGCTCCCAGACCAGATGCGCGGTCAGTGGGCAACCCTCGCTCAGGGTCTTTGCCGCCCGACTGAGCAGCAGGTCGTGGTGATCGCGCAGCAGGCTGATGGCGCGCCAGGCGCAGCGCACATCGCTGACATCCAGCAGCTCATCGATCTGCTGGCGCCGCGGCAACCATTGCGGCTCGGGCATCTGCCCGACGGCCTCCTGCTGCAGAGCCTTGAGCAGGCTGTTGAGTTGCATGGCGGTCTGTTCCTGCCAGTTCAATTGCAGCAGGCCTTCGATCAGTTCCTCCTGCTGTTCATCCAGCAGAAAGCGGTCAGCCAGATCCAGGTCGATTGCATCGCGGCCATTCATATGGGCCCCGGTCAGGCCGAGGAACAATCCGAGCTTGCCCGGCAGGCGCGAAAGAAACCAACTGGCACCGACATCCGGGTACAAACCGATACTGATTTCCGGCATGGCCAGGCGGCTGCTCGGGGTGACGATGCGGATACCGGCACCCTGCAACAAGCCCATGCCGCCGCCAAGCACGTAGCCATGCCCCCAGCAGATCAGTGGTTTGGGGTAGGTGTGCAGGCTGTAGTCGAGGCGGTATTCCGCCGCAAAAAAATGTCCGGCCAAGGGCGGGACTTCACCGGGATGAGCACGGCAGGCTTCAACCAGGCTACGGACCTCGCCGCCTGCGCAAAACGCTTTGGCGCCATTGCCGCGTAACAGTACGCAAACGATCTCCGGGTCTTTTGCCCAGGCGTTCAGACGCTCGCTCAAGACATGGATCATCGGCAAGGAAAGGGCGTTCAGGGACTTTTCGGCATCCAGGCTGGCGATGCCGATTCGCGCGCCGTCGGTGCCGGTCAGTTCTTCGAAGTGCAGATTCATCGTGACCTCGATTTGGAATTTAAGCGTTCAGTATGATCGCAATGCAGGAAAGTGCCGGTTCTGCTTCAGATCAATTGACAAGCGTGGCGGGCTTTCTTAGGGTGCGCCCATTGTTTTTGTGGACCTTGTGATGACTTCCGACGACCGTATCAAACTCGAACCGAGCTGGAAGGAGGCACTGCGTGCCGAATTCGACCAGCCTTACATGGCAGAGTTGCGCACTTTTCTGCAACAGGAGCGCGCTGCGGGCAAGGAGATCTATCCGCCGGGACCGATGATTTTCAACGCGCTCAACTCCACGCCGCTGGACAAGGTCAAGGTCGTCATTCTCGGCCAGGATCCGTACCACGGCCCGGGTCAGGCTCACGGGTTGTGCTTCTCGGTGCAACCGGGCGTGCCGGCACCGCCGTCGCTGGTGAACATCTATAAAGAGTTGAAACGCGACCTGAACATCGACATCCCGACCCACGGCTGCCTGCAAAGCTGGGCCGACCAAGGCGTGCTGATGATCAACACCACCATGACGGTGGAGCGGGCCACCGCCAACGCCCACGCGGGCAAGGGCTGGCAGCACTTTACCGATCGGGTGATCGAGATCGTCAGCGAACGTCAGCCGCATCTGGTATTTCTGCTGTGGGGCGCCCACGCCCAGAGCAAGCAGAAGCTGATCGACGCGACCAAGCACCTGGTGCTGACCTCGGTGCATCCGTCGCCGCTGTCCGCTTATCGCGGGTTCTTCGGCTGCGGGCACTTCAGTCGGGCCAACAAATTTCTCGAGCAGAACGGCGAGACGCCGATCGAATGGCGATTGCCGCCGGTTTGACCGCCGCTTCCTCTGTGGTAGCACAAATCTTGTGTTCGCCTCAGGTCTTCTCCGGCGACCTGTCCCAATACCGAAACAACGGCTCCGCCAGAAACAACACAAACAGCAAGCGCATCACCTGCATCGCCGTCACCAGCGGTACCGACAGTTGCAGGGTTTCGGCGGTCAGGCTCATTTCAGCAATGCCGCCGGGCATCATGCCCAGGGTCAACGAGCGTAAATCCAGCTGAGTCAGAGCACTCAGGCCGAGCGCCGCCAGGGCAGCGATCAACATGGTCAATGCCGTGCCGATCAAGGTCCGGCCCATGAACGATGGTGCGCGACGGAAAAACTGTCGGTTGAAGTGACAACCCAACCCGCTGCCGATCAGCCATTGGCCGATCTGGCTGCCACCATTGGGCAACCCGATATGCAGATCCCAACTGATGCTCACCGCCGCACTCACCAGCAGTGGCCCGAATAGCCAGGGATTGGGTTGACGAAGACGTTCCCAGAGCCAGGCGGCCAGGGCACCCGCAGGGAACAGGATGGCCAGCCACCGCCAGTCGACGGCTGCCGGATGCAAAACCGGCGCACCGTCGCCCAGCAAATACTTGAAGGCCGCCGGCACACACAGCACCACCACCAGCACCCGCAGACTCTGCCCCGCCGCAACACGGCTGAGCACCGCGCCATTGCGTGCGCCGAGGTTGACCATTTCCCCGGAGCCGCCGGGCATGCTGGAAAAGAACGCGGTGGCGCGATCCTCCCCGGTACGCCGCATCAACCAGACCCCGACCACAGCGGACAGGCTGGTGATTAACGCACCGAAGAAGATCAGACCGAAGTGGCTCATGACCTGCTCCATCACCACCGGGGTGAAGTGCAGGCCGATACCGATGCCGACTACCCACTGGCCGCATTTGCGCCCGCCAGGGATTTCCGCCAGTTGCCAAGGTGTCAGGCAGCGCACCAGGATGATCGCCAGCAACGAGCCGACCATCCATGGCAGCGGCCAGCCGATCTGGCTGGCGAGGTAACCGCCCAGCAGACCGACCAGCGGAGTTCCCCACCAGTTTTTGAAGGAGATCTCAGGCATTAGCCAAGGCACGACGCTGCGCGGAACGCTTGCGCCAGATCCGCAGGATTGGCATCAGCAGCATGATTGCGGTCAGCACCCAGACGCCGAAAGTGATCGGACTCGACCAGAGGATCTCCAGCGCTCCATTGGAAATCGACAGCGCCCGACGCAGATTCTGCTCCATCAGACCGCCGAGGATAAAGCCCAGCAGGACTGGCGACAGCGGGAAGTCGAGCTTGCGCAGGATGTAACCGAAGATGCCGATGCCGATCATCAGGAACAGATCGAAAGTGGTGGCATGCACCGCGTAGACACCGATCCCGGTGATGATGGCGATCACCGGCACCAGTGCCCAGTTCGGCACGGCGAGGATGCGGGTGAAGATACGGATCATCGGAATGTTGAGGATCACCAGCATGACGTTGGCGACGAACAACGAAGCGATCAGCCCCCAGACAATGTCCGGTTGCTGTTGGAACAGCAGCGGGCCCGGGGTGATGTTGTACAGCGACAGCGCGCCGATCATCACCGCAGTAGTGCCGGAGCCTGGAACGCCGAGGGTCAGCATCGGCACCAATGCGCCGCAGGCAGCACCGCCGATGGCGGTTTCAGGTGCCGCGAGACCACGCTTGTCGCCCTGGCCGAACTTGCCGCTGGCACCGGCGATACGTTTCTCGGTCATGTAGGCCACGGCACTGGCCAGGGTCGCGCCGGCACCCGGCAACACGCCCATGATGAAACCCAGCAAGCCGCAACGGATATTCACCGTGAATACCGACGCTGCTTCCTTGAAGTTGAACATCATCCGCCCGGTGGCTTTCACCGCTTCCTGGCCGCGATGGGTTTTTTCCAGCAGCAGAAGGATTTCGCTGATGGAGAACAGACCCAATACCAGCACCACGAACTGAATGCCGTCGGTGAGGTGGATGTTGTCCCCGGTGAAACGGTACACGCCACTGTTGGCATCGATCCCGACACTCGACAGAAACAGGCCGATCAGCGCCGCGATAAACGTCTTCAGCGGACGATCACCGGCCATGCCACCAAGGCAGACAATGGCGAAAACCATCAGCACGAAGTATTCCGCCGGGCCGAAGGCGATCGCCCATTTCGCCAGTATTGGCGCGAACAACACCATGCCGCAGGTGGCAATAAAGGCGCCGATGAACGAGCTCCAGGCCGATAGCGACAATGCAACGCCGGCAAGACCCTGGCGAGCCATCGGGTAACCGTCCAGAGTGGTCATCACAGTGGAGGCTTCACCCGGGATGTTCAGCAGAATCGAGCTGATGCGGCCGCCGTATTCGCAGCCCAGATAAACCGCCGCCAACAGAATCAGCGCCGACTCCGGCGGCAGGCCGAGAGCGAAAGCAATCGGGATCAATAGCGCCACGCCGTTGATCGGACCCAGACCCGGTAGCAGGCCGACCACGGTGCCGATCAGAGTGCCGCACAGCGCAGTTACCAGGTTGTAAGGTGTCAATGCAACGCCGAAGCCCTGGCCGAGATAATTCAGGGTATCCATATCAATTCTCCAGAACGTCGAGCAGGCCCAAAGGCAGTGGAACGTCCATTACCCGGTCGAACAGCAGGTACAGACCGATACTCATCAGACTGATGATCACCACGCTGGGCAACCAGCGACCGCCATACAGGCGCGCCATTGGAATGCCGATCAGGATGCTGGAGACAATGAACCCGAGGGGTTCGAAGGTCCCGGCGAACACCAGCAACAGCACCACACAGATGCCGATCTTGGTCAGGGTTTCGCGGTCCAGTTGCGGATCGTCTTCGCTGTGCACAATGGGGGCCGGTCGAAAGATCATGTAAAGCAGACCCAACCCCATCAGGCCGAGCATCAGCAGGGGAAAGGCCCGGGGCCCGACCGGTTCGTAGGAAAAGGCCGCCTGATACGGCCACGCCATCAGTGTCAGGCCGACACAGACCAGCAGCAGCACCGAAGCGAAGATGCGTTGTAAGAGCATGGGAAACTCCTGGGTTGCGCCCCTGAATACCCGGGGCGCAACCGCTAGACAGAGGCGATCACTGGATCAGGCCGAACTCTTTGGCCAGTACTTTGTAGTCGGCGACCTGTTTCTTCACGTAGGTGTCCAGCTCCGGGCCGGTCATGGCGAAGGGGAACAGTTCGCGCTGATCGCGCAGCTTGGCGAAATCTTCCGAGGCCAGCAGTTTGTCGAAAGCGGCTTTCCACCACGCGTAGTCTTCGTCGCTGACTTTTGGCCCGAGGTAGAAACCACGTACTACCGGCCAGACGATGTCGTAGCCCTGTTCCTTGGCGGTCGGGATGTCTTTCATTTCCGGCTCGTCCAGACGCTTGTCGGAGAACACCGCGAGCAGGCGCATGTCCCCGCTCTGGATGTGTGGCATGGAGTCGGAGATGTCGGTACTGCCGACCTGGATGTGGCCGCCGAGCAGGGCAGTGGCGATTTCGCCGCCGCCTTCGAGAGCGACATAACGCAGGTCGCGCGGGTTGATCCCGGCAGCTTTGGCGATCAGTGCCGTCTGCATCCAGTCCTGGCTGCCGACGGTTCCGCCGGAGCCGATCACCACTTTGCTCGGATCTTTCTTCAGCGCCTGGACCAGATCATCGAGGTTCTTGTAGGGCGAGTCGCTTTTCACGGCGATGGCACCGTAGCTGGTGCCGACAGCTGCCAGCCAGCGCACGGCGTTTTCATCGAAGCGGCCGAACTTGCCTTGGGCCAGGTTCAGCAACGAACCGCTGGACCAGGCCACCAGGGTCCCGGCATCGGCTGGACGCTGGGCGACCACCGCGTTGTAGGCCACCGCGCCGACTCCGCCGGGCATGTAGGTCACACGCATCGGTTTGCTCAGCAGTTTTTCGTTGACCAGCGCGCTTTGCGCCAGTTTGCAGGTCAGGTCGAAACCGCCGCCGGGGGAGGCCGGGGCGATGCATTCCGGGCGCTTCGGCTCGGCGAGCAATTGGCCGGCGAACAGCATGCAGCTGGCGGCTAGAGCAACTTTACGCAGTGATAAATTCATTGTGGTCTCCAGAGAAATTGTTGTTTTGTGGGTAGGAGCTGCCGCAGGCTGCGATCTTTGGCCCTTGGCGTTTGGATCAATTACCAAAGGGCAACGCTATAGCTCACCAGCAAACGCATTTCATCCGCGTCGCGGGCCGAGTAATTGGAACGGTAGGTGGCATTGCGCAGGCGTACGGCAACGTCCTTGAGGGCGCCGCTTTGCACTACGTATTTGATCTCGCTGTTGCGTTCCCACTCTTTACCCGAGTCACCGTTTTTCAGCTTGATGTTGTCACCGCTGATGTAACGGCTCATGAAACTCAGGCCGGGAATGCCGAGCCCGGCGAAGTCATAGTCGTAACGGGCCTGCCAGGAGCGTTCTTCGGCTTCGGCGAAATCGTTGATCTGGACGAAGTTGACCAGGTACGGATCGCTGCCATCGACATAGGGGAAGGCACTGTCGCCGGACATGTGCTGATAGCCGGCGCTGAGTTTATGCCCGTTCAAGGCATAGCTGACCAGGCCGTTAAGGGATTTGTTGTCGATATTGCCGCCACGGGCCGCGCCCTGGTCGTCACTGATGGCCAGGCGCAGGTCGGTGGCGAAAGTGCCGGGACCGAAAGGTTGCGAAGCGATCACGCCGAGGAAGTGCTGGTTGTACACCTCATCGAGTTGGGCGTAGTGGTAGCTGCCGGTGATCTTGTCGGTGAATTTGTAATCCAGGCCGCCGAAGTTGAAATGCTCGCCGGTCGCACCGGATACGAAGCGGCCGTTCTTGTTGTTGAGGGCGATCTCCTCGTAGTTGCTGTCATCGCGATCCTTGGCCTGGTTCAGACGTCCGCCGGTGAAGGTCAGATTCTTGATTTCTTTAGAGGTCAGCATGCCGCCTTCAAAGGTCTGCGGCAGGATGCGCCCATCGTTGGCCTTGAGGATTGGCAGTTCCGGGATCAGGCTGCCGATCTTCAGTTCGGTGGCGGAGATTTTCACCTTGCCGGTCAGGCCGAGTTTGGAATACTCGTCGGCGGCACGTCCGTCATCGTGGGTCGGCAACAGTCCGGTGCCGGTGCGGTCGGGGCTGGAGTCGAGCTTGACCCCGAGCATGCCCAGTGCGTCGACGCCGAAGCCTACAGTCCCCTCGGTGTAACCCGATTGCAGGTTGAGCATGAAACCCTGGGCCCATTCGTCACGCTTGGATTGCTGGGCACTGGTGCCACTGCGAAAATCACGATTGAAATACATGTTGCGGGTTTCCAGCGTGGCGCTACTGTCTTCGAAGAAGGCGGCGTGGCTGAACGGCGAAAAGCTCGCGAGGGCGGTGGCGCTGGCAAGGGCGGTCTGGCTGAGGCGGGAAAAACGAACAGGCGGGCGAGCCTGTGGCTGCGTGGACAGCATCGTGAAGTACTCCGTTATTGTTCTTATTGGCGAAAACGCTTCGAGGCGTTTTTCGGTCACTACCCTTCAAGCAGTTACGGCAGTCGAAACTGTCCGTGTCTGGACTCTAACCGGCCAACCTTTCGCTAACCTTTCAACTGACTTTCAATGTTTACAGGCTTCACAGCGGCGGATGCGGCTGTAAACTCCGCGCCAAAGAATGGAGTCGACCGATCCCTGAACGAGGTACAAATCCATGCGTGTTCTTCTCGTCGAAGACCATCTGCAGCTGGCCGAAAGTGTCGCCCAAGCACTGAAAAGCACCGGCCTGACCGTCGATGTGCTGCACGATGGGGTAGCCGCCGACCTGGCCCTGAGCAGCGAGGAATACGCGGTGGTGATCCTCGACGTCGGCCTGCCGCGCATGGATGGCTTCGAGGTACTGGCGCGATTGCGCGGGCGTGGGAAAAACCTGCCGGTATTGATGTTGACCGCCCGCAGCGACGTCAAGGATCGGGTCCATGGGCTCAATCTTGGTGCCGACGATTACCTGGCCAAACCTTTTGAGCTCACCGAACTGGAAGCGCGGGTCAAGGCCCTGCTGCGTCGCAGCGTGCTCGGCGGCGAGCGGCAGCAGCGATGCGGGGGCCTGGTGTATGACCTGGATACCCGACGCTTCACCCTTGACGATGACTTGCTCACGTTGACCTCCCGCGAGCAGGCGGTGCTCGAAGCCTTGATCGCCAGGCCAGGGCGTGTGATGAGCAAAGAGCAACTGGCTTCCCAGGTGTTTGGCCTCGACGAAGAGGCCAGCCCCGACGCGATCGAAATCTACGTCCACCGTCTGCGTAAGAAACTCGATGGTCAGTCCGTGGCAATCGTCACCTTCCGGGGGCTTGGCTACCTGCTGGAAACCCGCGATGCATAAGCCCAGCAGTCTGCGTTGGCGGTTGCTGTGGAACCTCGCGCTGCTGCTGGTGGTATTGATGCTGGCCAGTGGTCTGAGTGCGTACTGGAATGGTCGGGAAGCCGCCGACACCGCCTATGACCGGACCTTGCTGGCTTCGGCGCGGACCATCGCCGCGGGGCTTTCCCAGCGCGACGGCAGTCTCAGTGCCGATGTGCCCTATGTCGCCCTCGACACGTTCGCCTACGACAGCGCCGGGCGGATTTATTACCAGGTCAACGACATTAACCAGAAGTTGATTTCCGGCTACGAAAATCTGCCCGGGCCGCCGCCGGGTACCCCACGCACCGACGATTACCCGGCGCTGGCGCGCTTCTATAACGCCAAATACCAAGGGCAGAACGTGCGGGTGGTGAGCCTGCTCAAGGCTGTCAGCGAGCCGAATATGAACGGCATGGCGGAGATCCGCGTGGCAGAAACCGATGAGGCGCGGGTCAGCATGGCTCGCAGTCTTGCGGCCGATACCTTGCTGCGTCTAGGCATGCTGGCGATCGGCGCCCTGATGCTGGTGTGGTTTGCGGTCAGCGCGGCGTTGCGACCGCTGGAGCGCTTGCGCACGGCGGTGGAGGAGCGTCAGCCGGATGATTTGCGGCCCTTGCCGTTGGTGGAGGTGCAACACGAATTGTGGCCGCTGGTGCGCGCGCTCAACCACTTTACCGAGCGTTTGCGCGGGCAGTTCGAGCGTCAGGCGCAGTTCATTGCCGATGCCGCCCATGAGTTGCGCACGCCACTGGCGGCGCTCAAGGCGCGGCTGGAGTTGGGTCTGCGCGCGAAGGAGCCCGAGACCTGGCGCACCACGCTGGAAAGCGCCGCTCAGGGCACCGACCGGCTGACTCACCTGGCCAACCAATTGCTCTCGCTGGCCCGTATCGAAAACGGTGCCCGGGCAATTGCCGAAGGCGGGGCGCAGTTGCTCGATCTCAGCCAGTTGGCCCGTGAACTGGGCATGGCCATGGCGCCGCTGGCGCACGCGCGGGGGGTTGCCTTGGCGCTGGAGGCGGATGAGCCGGTGTGGTTGCGGGGCGAACCGACTTTGCTTAATGAACTATTGAGCAATCTGGTGGATAACGCATTGGCCCATACCCCGCCAGGCGGCAATGTGATCTTGCGGGTGACGGCTCCTGCGGTGCTCGAGGTCGAAGATGACGGGCCGGGGATTCCCCAGGAGGAACGTGATCGGGTGTTCGAGCGTTTTTACCGAAGCAGCCAGCAGGGCGCGGGTTCAGGACTGGGCCTGGCGATTGTCGGTGAGATCTGCCGCGCCCATCTGGCGCAGATCAGCCTGCACGATGGCGCACAGGCAGGGTTGAAGGTTCGGGTGAGTTTTGTTGCCGGGTAGGGGCTGAACACAATATCTGTGGCGAGGGAGCTTGCTGTGGCGAGGGGGCTTGCCACCGTTCGGCTGCGAAGCAGTCGTAAAACCAGATTATGCGGTGTGTCTGATACAGTGGGGGTTGCGGATTTTTGGGCCGCTTCGCGCCCCAGCGGGGGCAAGCCCCCTCGCCACAATTTTTCCGCATCGCAATAGTAATCAATAAAACATCGACCGCGCCTCTTCCAGATCACGGCACATCACTTTGTCTTCGGGATCAATGCCCAGCTTTTTGAAGGCCGGTACGTTGATGACGTCGATCCTGGCCAGTGGGTGGTCGGTGTCTTTATGGCAGTACAGCGTCGCGATTTGCACCAGATCGACATAGTCGACTCGCTCTGACTGGCGCTTGAAGTCCAGGTATTGCCCCGGTAGCTTCACCAGCATTTCCGGAAACTCCCAGGCACTGAGCAGCTTGTCGCCGAGCAACGGATGAATCTGTTCGATCACATGGTTGAGGCTGACCGGGTCCGATAGCAGCTCATAGTGATCTTCGGCGTAGGTCAGGATCGGCAGTACCCCGATCTGGTGCACCAGTCCGCCTAGCGCCGCTTGATCCGGCTGCAATTGAGTCCGGTGACGGCCCAGGGCATAACTGACGCCGGCCACCTGCAGGCTCTTGCGCCAGACATCGCGCATTTTCCGCTCCACTACCTCGGAACGGGCATGGAAAATCTGCTCCATGACCAGGCCAATGGCGAGGTTGCTGCTGTAGTTGACCCCCAGCCGGCTGACCGCGGTATGCAGGTCGGTCACTTCCTGGGCGGCCCGCAACAGCGGGCTGTTGACCACTTTGATCAGCCGCGCCGATAGCGCGGTATCGCGGCCAATCACCTTGCTCAGGGTGCTGACGCTGATGTCCGGATCTTCAGCGGCCCGGCGAATCCTCAGGGCCACTTCCGGTAACGTTGGCAGAACCAGGTCATCGTTATCGATGGCCACAACCAAATCCTGTTGGACCTTTTCCGCCAGCTCGCTCATTTCTATTCTCTAGGGTGCTGCAAAAGGTGCTGCAATTAACGCTGGATTTCGCGATCACGGTCCAGTTGGTAAGGCAGGTCGAGCAGTTGCAGGGCGGGCCCCTCGAGCGCGCCAAGATGGATGATGCCACCTTCAGCGGCTTCGGCTTGCAGCACGGCCAGCAGCTCAATGCCTTGACCGGCCTGGGCGGCAATCACCACTTCGCCGATGGAGCTGCCGTGGGTTGGGGAGAACAATTGCGCGCCGGGCTCAGGCAGTTCGCTGGCGTCCAGTTGCAGTCGATATAGCCGACGCTTGAGTTTGCCCAGGTATTGCATGCGCGCGACGATTTCCTGGCCGGTGTAGCAGCCTTTCTTGAAGCTCACGCCGCCGACGGCTTGCAGGTTGATCATTTGCGGAATGAACAGTTCGCGAGTAGTCGGCATGACCTGGCCGATGCCGGCGCGAACCTGCCCCAACAACCACTGATTCAGATCGCCCTCGACCAGTTGCGCGGAGAATTGATCGCGCAGGGCTTGAGCCTGATCCGCCGCCGCCCAGAGTTCGGCTCTATCAGGGGACACGCGAATGGCGATCAGACCATTGGTGCGCACTACCGCATCGGCTTGCGGCGGCAGAGCAAGACCCAGTGCGGTCAGCGTGGCATCCGCCTGGCCAAGGCCGAAGCGAACCCAGGCGGCGCTTTCGTCAGTCAGTTTCGATTTGGAGAATACCGCGTACTTTTTCAGGTCCGCCAGTTGCGGCTCCAACAGTTCGCTGGCCATCGCCAACAGGTAGCCATCACTTTCCGGCAGGATGCGAAAGCTTGATTGCATGCGACCTTTCTGAGTGCAGCGCGCACCGAGGCTGGCCTGGGTATCGCTCAGGTAATTGAGGTTGCAGGTCAGTTGCCCCTGAAGGAACTTACTGGCATCCGGGCCACGAACGGCAAGAACGCCTTCGTGAGACAAGGTGCAGAAAAAAGCAGAATCAGCCATGGGTCATCGCAGGTTAAAAAGTCTGGAGGACATCATAAGGGCGTGCCCTTGAAATGGGTAGTTTCCAAAGGATAGCGGATGGCCGACCAAAGCCGAGTGTTCGTCGCCGCCTCGGGCTGTATACTTGCGCTCTATTTGAGGAGCGCTCCATGGTCGAAGATGTTGAACTGAATCGCCTCTATTGGCACAGCCGCCGCGGCATGCTTGAGCTCGATGTATTGCTGGTGCCATTCGTGAAAGAGGTCTACCCGCACCTGAATGCCAAAGACCGCGAATGCTACACCCGGCTGCTCGAATGCGAAGATCAGGACATGTTCGGCTGGTTCATGGAGCGCGCCGAATCGGAAGATCCCGAGCTACAACGCATGGTCCGAATGATTCTGGATCGTGTCCAGCCCAAGTAATCATTTCGAATGCCGCTGGCATGCCTCACGGCAGTTGCTGGCGGCTTATCTCCTGGCCCAGCTGTTCGCGCTGGGTTCGTTGTTTCTGCTATCCATACCGCTCTGGGCGAGCCTGTCCGGGATGGTCATGTGCCTGGCCCATGGCCTGTGGGCGCTGCCACGGCAGGTTTTATTGAATCATCCTTCGTCTTTTCGCGGTTTGCGCCGGGATGCCGACGGCTGGCAACTGTGGAGTGCCGCTCATGGCTGGCAACCGGTGCAATTGCGACCTGACAGCCTGGCCCTGCCGCTGATCGTCGTGTTGCGGTTTCGTCTGCGTGGTGAAAGGCGGGTGCGGGCGATCTGCGTGCCCCATGACTCGCAGGCGGCGGATCTGCACCGACGCCTGCGGGTTCGACTCAAATTCAGTCGGCGTAGGTGGGGGGCACCAGAATAGTGTCGAGGGCGATCGGCAGCATGTCCGGGTAATCGAGGGTGTAATGCAGGCCGCGGCTTTCCTTGCGCTCCATGGCTGAGCGGATCATCAGTTCGGCCACCTGGGCCAGGTTGCGCAACTCGATCAAATCGCGGCTGACTTTATAGTTGCTGTAGAACTCATCGATCTCATCCAGCAGCAGGCGCACACGATGCTCGGCCCGTTGCAGGCGCTTATTGGTGCGCACGATACCGACGTAGTCCCACATGAAACGCCGTAATTCATCCCAGTTGTGCGCAATGATCACGTCTTCGTCGGAATCGGTGACCTGGCTGGCATCCCAGGCGGGCAGGGCGAGAGAGTCCCGAATATGTGGCAGTTGCTCAAGAATGTCTGCCGCTGCCGAGCGGGCATAGACGAAACACTCCAGCAATGAGTTGCTGGCCATGCGATTGGCGCCGTGCAGGCCGGTGAAGCTGGTTTCGCCGATTGCGTACAGACCCGGCACATCGGTACGACCCTGTTGATCGACCATCACCCCGCCACAGGTGTAGTGCGCCGCCGGAACCACCGGGATCGGCTGTTTGGTGATGTCGATGGAGAATTCCAGGCAACGCTCATACACGGTCGGAAAGTGGCTCTTGATGAACGCTTCCGGCTTATGGCTGATGTCCAGGTATACACAATCGACGCCGAGGCGTTTCATCTCATGGTCGATGGCGCGGGCGACGATGTCCCGCGGCGCCAGTTCGGCCCGAGGATCGAAGCGCTGCATGAAGCGTTCGCCGTTGGGCAGCTTCAGGTGTGCACCTTCGCCGCGCAGGGCTTCGGTGATCAGAAAGCTCTTGGCTAGCGGGTGATAGAGGCAGGTAGGGTGGAACTGGTTGAATTCCAGGTTCGCCACCCGACAACCCGAGCGCCAGGCCATGGCGATGCCGTCACCGCAGGCGCCGTCGGGGTTGCTGGTATAGAGATAGACTTTGGCTGCGCCACCGGAGGCGAGGATGGTGAAGCGCGCGCCATAGGTGTCGACTTCGCCGGTGCCACGGTTGAGCACATAGGCGCCAAGGCAGCGCTTGCCGTCCAGGCCCAGGCGTTTTTCGGTAATCAGATCAACGGCAACCCGTTGTTCCAGCAGTTCGATATTCGGCCGTTGTTTGGCCTGGTCCAGCAAGGTCTTGAAAATCGCCGCGCCGGTGGCATCGGCGGCATGAATGATGCGTCTGTGACTGTGACCGCCTTCGCGAGTCAGGTGGAACTCGAATCCGCCGTCTTCGGTGCCGGATTGTTCATCGCGGGTGAAGGGCACGCCCTGGTCGATCAACCATTGGATCGCCTCGCGGCTATGCTCGACGGTAAAGCGCACCGCATCTTCATGGCACAGGCCGCCACCGGCATTGAGCGTGTCATCGACATGGGACTCAATGGTGTCGGTGTCATCCAGCACGGCGGCAACACCGCCCTGGGCCCAGAAGGTCGAGCCGTTGGCGAGGTCGCCCTTGCTCAATACGGCAATGCGCAAATGACCGGGCAAGGTCAGCGCAAGGCTCAAGCCGGCAGCGCCGCTGCCAATGACCAGTACATCGTGTTGAAACTGTTGGCTCATTTCAGGATTCCGCTCAATGCGATCCGGGTCGGGGTAGGCGCAAGACACCTGGATCGGCGAGTCAAGACAGCCACACAGCCCACTAGTATATAGAGGGGTGGATCGGCACAATAGCCGGGTAGTCGTGGCATTGTGAGACTACGGTGGCTGATAGGTTGTTCTCAGCTTGAGCAGGCGCCCGTTGATTTACCAGTTAAATCGACGATCAGATAACTGTATCGAGGATGAAACAACCTTTTTCCGTTCCTGGATGCACAATGTTCGCGTCGCAAGGCTATAAATATTGGGAACTTTTGCTGAACCGACAGGCTCAATAGAAGGTTGCCCGATGGAAAGTGGCAGCGTCGAAATCATGCAGGACCGGCATATCAGTCATTGCAGGTGAATTCGACGACAAGATTATTCGCGCAGCCGGCCTTTTGCCAGAGCTGTGCTTTTCGTGCGTGCCAAATTAGAGCGTGCAGGAAACTTGCTTGGAGGGGGAGAACTTTTGCGAAAAACCCGAGTCTATGTTTGCAAGGTTGATCGATTGGGAATGCAAGCCTCCTGCAAGTTTAACGAGGAGTGTTCATGCTAACCCAGGAAGAGGATCAGCAACTTGTAGAGCGCGTTCAGCGTGGCGACAAGCGAGCTTTCGATCTGTTGGTGCTGAAATATCAGCACAAAATTCTCGGGTTGATCGTGCGTTTCGTGCACGACACCCATGAAGCTCAGGATGTCGCACAGGAAGCCTTTATCAAGGCTTATCGTGCACTTGGTAATTTTCGCGGCGACAGTGCGTTTTACACGTGGCTGTACCGCATCGCCATCAACACGGCGAAGAACTATCTGGTTTCACGCGGCCGCCGGCCGCCGGATAGCGATGTCAGTTCTGAAGATGCGGAGTTCTACGACGGCGATCATGGTCTCAAGGATCTCGAGTCGCCAGAGCGTGCATTGCTGCGGGATGAGATCGAAGGCACCGTCCATCGAACCATTCAGCAATTACCAGAAGATTTGCGTACGGCCTTAACTTTACGTGAATTCGATGGTCTGAGTTACGAGGACATTGCGAGCGTCATGCAGTGTCCGGTGGGTACCGTGCGCTCCCGGATTTTCCGCGCTCGGGAAGCCATTGATAAAGCCCTGCAGCCGTTGTTGCAGGATTAACTGAGACAGCGGCGACAGCCAAGAGAGGAACCGCCATGAGTCGTGAAGCCCTGCAGGAATCGCTGTCCGCGGTGATGGATAACGAAGCGGACGAACTGGAATTGCGTCGGGTGTTGAATGCCTTCGACGATGTTGAAACCCGTGATACCTGGGCTCGCTACCAAGTCGCTCGTGCTGTCATGCACAAGGATTTGTTGCTTCCTCGCCTGGATATCGCTGCGGCAGTTTCTGCTGCTCTGGCTGACGAAGCCGTGCCGGTCAAGGCAACACGCGGTCCATGGCGTAACCTGGGTCGTCTGGCGGTTGCCGCTTCGGTGACTGTTGCGGTGTTGGCGGGTGTGCGTCTGTACAACCAGGATGAGATCGCTGGGGTCGAACTGGCTCAGCAATCGGCTCAACCAGGCCTGGCCGTACCACAAGTTAAAGGCCCGGCGGTATTGGCAGGCTATAGTGAAGGCTCGGATGCCACTGGTCCTATGGCCAACGGCGTACTGCAAGCTCAGCCAGGGCAGCGTTTGCCAGGCTACTTGCGCCAACATGCCCAACAAGCTGCACTTAAAGGCACTGAGAGCGCTCTGCCTTATGCCCGTGCGGCAAGCCTGGAAAATCGCTAATTAAGGAGGATTATGCGCGCCATACCTCTACTTACGCTTCTGCTCGGTGGCTGGTTCATTGTTCCAGCCCATGCCGACGAAGCTCAGGACTGGTTGACCCGTCTGGGTCAGGCTGAACAACAGCAAAGCTTTCAAGGTACTTTTGTCTACGAGCGTAACGGTAGTTTTTCTACCCATAACATCTGGCATCGCGTCCAGGATGGCAAGGTCCGCGAGCGTTTGCTTCAGCTCGACGGCTCGGCTCAGGAAGTCGTGCGCATTGATGGGCATACTCAATGCGTCAGCGGCACCCTGATAGCAGGGCTTGGGGATGCCCCCGACGCTTCTGCTCGCACACTCGATCCTCAAAAACTCAAGAATTGGTACGACCTTGCCGTGATCGGCAAGTCGCGCGTGGCCGGTCGATCGGCCGTGATTGTTTCGCTGACACCTCGCGATCAGCATCGGTACGGGTTCGAACTGCACCTGGACCGTGAAACGGGTCTGCCATTGAAGTCATTGCTGTTGAGTGACAAAGGGCAGTTGCTCGAACGCTTCCAGTTTACCCGGCTTGATACCGCGGATATGCCCGGCGACAGCGAGTTACAGGCCAGTGGCGAGTGCAAGCCTGTGGCCCTGGGCAGTGACAAGGCTTCGGCGGTGAAGACTTCCCAGACCTGGCATTCCGACTGGCTACCGCCAGGGTTTGAACTGACCAGTAGTTCTGCGCACCGGGATGCGGACACCAAGATCCTGGTCAATAGTCTGATGTATGACGATGGCCTGGCGCGGTTCTCGGTGTTTCTCGAGCCTTTGAACGGCGAGGCGGGCACTGATACTCGAACCCAGTTGGGCCCGACTGCCGCGGTATCGCGTCGCCTGACCACATCGCAAGGTGAAGTGATGGTGACTGTGGTCGGTGAAATTCCGATTGGCACTGCTGAACGGATTGCGCTTTCGATGCGCAACGAAGCCCCTGCGTCCAAGCAGTGAGCTGTTTCGATGCTCATCAAACGCTCGTTGGTTGTGTGAGAGGTCACCAATGCGTGCTTCACAATTGAGCTCTCGATTGAGCTCTTTATTGAGCTGTCGAAATGTTTGGTGAGCATTTCAATTTGCAAAATACCCGGATTTTTTTTATAGGTCAGAGCCTCTCGGCTCTGGCCTTGTTTGTTGTTCCCGGAACAAAACTACCGGCGTATATTTCCTCGGTGTTCTTGCTCCATATCGCTTAACCATGCTCGTTGTAACGGGAGCCGTATGTCGATTCCACGCTTGAAGTCTTATCTATCCATTGTCGCCACCGTGTTGTTGCTCGGTCAGACGGTCGCCGCCCAGGCGGCCGAGCTGCCGGACTTCACGCAACTGGTCGAGCAGGCCTCGCCCGCGGTAGTCAATATCAGTACCACGCAAAAACTTCCTGATCGCAAGGTTTCAGGTTCTCAAATGCCTGATCTGGAAGGTCTGCCGCCGATGTTGCGGGAGTTTTTCGAGCGCGGTATGCCCCCGCAGCCACGTTCGCCCCGTGATCGTCAGCGCGAAGCTCAATCCCTGGGCTCGGGTTTCATTATCTCGAATGACGGCTACATCCTGACCAACAACCATGTGATCGCCGATGCCGATGAAATCATCGTGCGTCTTGCCGATCGCAGTGAATTGAAAGCCAAGCTGATCGGCACTGACCCACGTTCCGACGTGGCGCTGCTGAAAATCGAAGGCAAGGACCTGCCGGTCCTGAAGCTGGGTAAATCCCAGGATCTGAAAGCCGGGCAATGGGTAGTGGCAATCGGCTCGCCGTTTGGTTTCGACCATACCGTGACCCAAGGCATCATCAGCGCCATCGGCCGTAGCCTGCCGAACGAAAACTATGTGCCGTTCATCCAGACCGACGTGCCGATCAATCCGGGCAACTCCGGTGGTCCGCTGTTCAACCTGGCCGGTGAAGTGGTCGGCATCAACTCGCAGATCTACACCCGCTCCGGCGGTTTCATGGGCGTGTCATTCGCCATTCCGATCGATGTGGCGATGGACGTTTCCAATCAGTTGAAGAGCGGCGGCAAAGTCAGCCGTGGCTGGCTGGGTGTAGTCATCCAGGAAGTCAGCAAAGACCTGGCCGAGTCCTTCGGGCTGGAGAAACCGGCCGGTGCGCTGGTGGCGCAGATCCAGGATGACGGTCCGGCAGCCAAGGGTGGCTTGCAGGTGGGTGACGTGATCCTGAGCATGAATGATCAGCCGATCGTCATGTCTGCCGATCTGCCACACCTGGTGGGCGCGCTCAAGGCCGGTTCCAAGGCCAACCTGGAGGTCATTCGTGAAGGCAAACGTAAAAACGTCGAGCTGACCGTCGGCGCTATTCCGGAAGAAGGCAAGGAGCTGGACTCCCCTAAATCCGGCGTCGAGCGCAGCAGCAACCGACTGGGTGTTGCGGTGGCTGAACTGACCGAAGAAGAGAAGAAGGCCAACGACCTCAAGGGCGGCGTGGTCATCAAGGAAATCCAGGATGGTCCTGCTTCCTTGATCGGCCTGCAGCCGGGCGATGTGATCACTCACCTGAACAATCAGGCGATCACTTCGACCAAGAACTTCACCGATATCGCCAAGGCGCTGCCGAAGAATCGTTCGGTATCGATGCGGGTTCTGCGCCAGGGCCGTGCCAGCTTCATCACCTTCAAACTGGCTGAATAACCGGGTAACCGTTTATTTGCGGCATTAAAAAGCCCGTCTCGAAAGAGACGGGCTTTTTTGTGGGCTTTGATTCGTCCTGTAATGCCAATCAGTCAGGTATCGGACGGCCCGAAAAGATCGCAGCCTGCGGCAGCTCCTACACCTACCGAGTAAAGCTTCGATATCGCGGAAAAACATCGATCACTGTAGGAACTGCCGCAGGCTGCGATCTTGGCGATCTCCCTCTCGCCGAAAGCCTTTGGCTTATATCGAAGTACTGTGGATTTCTCTTAACTGCCAGGTACCAGGCAAGCCACGCTCCCACAACAATCAGCGCATCATGTCTTTGACTATTTGCTCCTGTTCCATCAACTCCCGCTGCCGCGCATCGATTCTTGAAGACAGCGGGAAGTTGGTGCCAGCCCGGCGCTTGGCGAAATCGAGTTGCTGGAGGGCCTGACTATAGTCGCCAACCAGCGCGAAGTATTCGGCCCGGGCCTGATGCAGGCCGATGATATTGCCGGATAACCCTCGGGTTTCTGCCACCATGTACCAGACATCCGGATCGTCCGGGCGAGTCTTGAGCAGGTTGTCGAGCGCTTTTTCGGCATCGGCGGCGCGGTTCTGCTTGAGCAGCAAGTCGACTCGCACATCGTTCAGCGGGTAGTTGCCTGGGTATTGGGTCAGCATCCGATCCACCCGCGACTGGGCATCCGGCAGGCGGTTGTTGGTGATATCGAGATCGACCTGCGCCAGGTTATAGGTGATGTCATTCGGTGACTTGGCCAGCAGCTGCTTGAGGTTTTCGCGAGCCTCATTCAACTGTCCACCTTTGATCTGGGCGATCGCCAGGCCATAGCGGGCCACGTCGTTCTTCGGATTTTCATCGAGCTGGGCGCGAAAGCGTTTGGCGCCCAGTCCGGGGGTTTCTTCATAGACCAGCTGGACCCGGGCGCGGATCAACTGATAGCGCAGGGTATCTTCGGTGCCGCCCGCCGGGGCCTGTTCGGCGCGGTTACGCGTGTCGGCGATCCGCGATTCGGTGACCGGGTGAGTCAGCAGGAATTCCGGTGGCTTGGCGTCGAAGCGGTACTGACGGGACAGCCGTTCGAACATGGTTGGCATGGAGCGCGGGTCGTAGCCGGCCTTTTCCAAGTTGAGAATGCCGATACGGTCGGCTTCCTGCTCGTTCTGGCGCGAGAAGCGCCGTTGTTCCTGAATCGCTGCGGCCTGGGTACCGGCGATCGCGGCAATCCCGGCGTCCCCGGCACCCGCAGCGGCAATGACAATCCCGGCCAGCAGCGCGGCCATCATCGGCACCTGCATGCGTTGCTGAGCTTCCACGCCGCGAGCAAAGTGGCGTTGCGACAAGTGCGCCAATTCGTGAGCCAGTACTGAGGCATATTCGCCTTCGGTCTGCGCATTGAGGAATAGCCCGCCGTTGACCCCGACAATCCCGCCCGGCGCCGCAAAGGCGTTGAGTTGCGGGCTGTTGATCAGGATGAACTCCAGGCGCCGATCGTTGACCTGGCTGGTCTCTACCAGCTTATAGACGCTGGTCTCGACATAATCCTTGAGTTGCGGATCATTGAGCTGAGACACCTGGCTGCGCAACAGCGCCAGCCAGGCACGCCCCAATTGGTGTTCCTGTTGCGGCGAGACGATGGCAGAACTGGCGTCGCCGAGTGACGGCAGGTCGTCGGCGAAGCCCGGTGAGGCGAGCAGGCAAGCGAGCGTCAGCAGGGTAGGGCGCAAAAAAGTCATGCACAAAGCCTTAGTCGACAAAGAGCTTACTGTAGCCGGACACTTGGCCCGGGACCAGATATTCTAGGCAGCTCTAAATACCCCGCCCGGAGTGAATCGATGACCGAAGCTGTAGAGTACGACGCCGAACTGGACGCCAGTGGTTTGAACTGTCCGCTGCCATTGCTCAAGGCCAAGCTGGAACTCAATCGTCTGCCCAGCGGTGCGGTGCTCAAGGTAATCGCCACGGACGCCGGCTCTCAGCGCGACTTTCGCACCTTTGCCCGTTTGGCCGGTCATACGCTGCTTCGCGAAGAAGATGAAGCCGGTGTCTATCGCTACTGGTTGCGCAAAGCCTGAGTTCTGCCTCGGCCATTTTTAAGGATTATTGATGTTCAAGGTGTTACGCGACTGGATTCAGCGCTATTTCTCTGATGAAGAGGCCGTGGTGCTGGCCGTTCTCCTGTTCCTGGCTTTTACCGCGGTGTTGACCCTGGGTGGGATGCTGGCGCCGGTTCTGGCGGGGATGGTCCTGGCCTACCTGATGCAAGGCCTGGTGAGCACCCTGGAACGCCTGCGCTTGCCCGGCGGGGCCGCGGTTGGCCTGGTGTTCGCCTTGTTCATGGGCGTGTTGCTGGTGTTCATCGTGGTGGTGGTGCCATTGCTCTGGCATCAATTGATCACCTTGTTCAACGAGTTGCCGGGCATGCTCGCCAAGTGGCAATCCTTGCTGTTGTTGCTGCCGGAGCGTTATCCGCATCTGGTGTCCGATGAGCAGGTATTGCAGGCCATCGAAGTGGCACGCGGCGAAATCGGCAAGTTCGGCCAATGGGCGCTGACGTTCTCGCTGTCCAGCCTGCCGTTGCTGGTCAACATCATGATCTACCTGGTGCTGGTGCCGATCCTGGTGTTTTTCTTCCTCAAGGACCGGGAAATGATCGGGCAATGGGTTCGTGGGTATCTGCCCCGCGAGCGCACATTGATTACCCGGGTCGCTCAGGAAATGAACCGCCAGATCGCCAACTACATTCGCGGCAAGGTCATCGAGATCTTCATTTGCGGTGGGGTGACCTACATTGCCTTCGTCGCCCTGGGCCTGAACTACTCGGCATTGCTCGCGCTGTTGGTCGGGATTTCGGTGGTGGTACCGTACGTCGGGGCGGTGGTGGTGACAGTGCCGGTGCTGCTGATTGCGCTGTTCCAGTGGGGCTGGAGTGATCAGTTCATCTATCTGATGGCGGTCTACGGGATCATCCAGACACTGGATGGCAACGTGCTGGTGCCGCTGCTGTTCTCCGAGGCGGTCAACCTGCATCCGGTGGCGATCATCTGTGCGGTGCTGTTGTTTGGCGGGTTGTGGGGCTTCTGGGGGATCTTCTTCGCGATTCCGCTGGCAACCCTGTTCAAGGCCGTGCTGGATGCCTGGCCGCGCAAGGAGCCGATTGTGGCGCCGTTGTTGTAAAGGTCATTGCCGGGCAGGAAATCGGTGGTTAAAAGATCGCAGCCTCGCTTCGCTCGACAGCTCCTACGCAGCTCCTACGGATTTGCGTCCGCTCGCCATCGGGTTGATCCGGTCGGCGGCGTAGGAGCTGTCGAGCGAAGCGAGGCTGCGATCTTTTTGGGGCCCCGACTATTCGGCTCAGGCCTTGTTCAAGGCCTGAGCCGCAGCCAGCACCGCATCCACATGACCCGGTACTTTCACACCACGCCATTCCTGGCGCAGGACGCCATCCTTGTCGATCAGGAAGGTGCTGCGGTCGACGCCCATGTATTCCTTGCCGTAGAGCTTCTTCAGCTTGATCACATCGAACAGCTGGCAGATGGCTTCATCCTTGTCGCTGATCAGCTCGAACGGAAATTCCTGCTTGCACTTGAAGTTCTCGTGGGACTTCAGGCTGTCGCGCGATATGCCGAAGACTTCGGTATTGGCTGTCTTGAACCCGGCGTACTGATCACGAAAGCCCTGGCCTTCGGTGGTGCAGCCAGGCGTGCTGTCCTTCGGATAGAAGTAGATCACCACTTGCTTGCCCTTGAGCCCGGCAAGGCTGACGGTTTGCCCGCTGGTCGCAGGCGCTTCGAAGTCGGCGACAGGTTGGTCGATGGCAACGGCCATGAAAGCTTCCTTACATTGGGTTCTGTGGGCGCCACGGTTCGATCAGCGCGTCGAGATTCAGTGCGTCGGCGAAATCCAGGAACTGGTCGCGCAACCAGCTGATCTGCACGCCGGCCGGCAAGGTCACGGTGAAGGTCGCATTGAGCATGGTGCCGCCGGTCTGGGGTGCCTGATAGGTGTCGCAGGTCAGGTTTTCCAGCTCGACGTTGTGGTCGATGAAGAATTGGCACAACTCGTTGACGATGTCCGAGCGATAGGCCGAACTGACATACGCCACATAAGGCAGCGCCTCAGGGCGGTTTTCCAACGCAGCACTACGCACCACGTTGACGGTGAAGGCATGTTTCTTGGCCAGGGACGGCAAGCCGGCTTCCAGGCGCGCCAGGGCGTCCCAGGTGCCGGAAATTTGCAGGACCAGCGCGCTGCATTCGCCGTGGCGAGTCAGGCGGGAGGTCACCACGGCACAGCGATTTTCATGGCTGGCGCGGCACAGGACGTTAGTCAGCTCCATGGGGTTGGCGCCGAGGGCACTGATGACAAGGAATTGTTCGCGGACTGTGGGGGTGGACATGCAGCATTCCTAAAACGATGAGCGGTCGATACTTTTACGGGCTCGAGTGCGGGGAGCAAGCGTCCGGATACGAATTCGGAAACCCTGAATCCATAGGTTGCGACGAGCTCCAGCAAGGCGAGAGCGAAGGGTGGCAACGCAGGATCGGGGCTTCGGAGGCCGAAAAGGGAGGCTCAAACCTGGCGTATAAGCTTATCAGTACCGATCAAAGTCTGAAGGGTAGCGAAAACCATCGCTCAGGGGAATGGCGCGAGCGCAGTACTTCGCTTGTACAAGCATCTTGGCGCCAGTACCATTACCGCTCTCTTTTTCCGGCAGGAGCGGTTGCATGATTGCGGGCAGTATGGTGGCACTGGTCACACCCATGGATGCACAGGGTCGTCTCGATTGGGACAGCCTGAGCAAACTGGTGGACTTCCACCTGCAAGAGGGCACCAACGCCATCGTGGCGGTCGGCACTACTGGTGAGTCGGCCACCCTCGATGTGAACGAACACATTGAAGTGATTCGTCGCGTGGTAGCTCAAGTTGCAGGGCGTATCCCGGTGATCGCCGGTACCGGCGCCAATTCGACGCGCGAAGCGATCGAACTGACCACCAACGCGAAAAACGCTGGCGCCGACGCGTGCCTGCTGGTAACCCCTTACTATAACAAGCCGACCCAGGAAGGCTTGTATCTGCACTTTCGTGCCATTGCCGAAGCGGTCGACATTCCGCAGATCCTCTACAACGTGCCCGGCCGTACTGCGTGTGACATGCAGGCCGAGACCGTGATCCGTCTGTCGACCGTGCCGAATATCATCGGCATCAAGGAAGCCACGGGTGACATGCAACGCGCCAAGGACATCCTGGCCGGCGTCAGCAGCGACTTCCTGGTGTACTCCGGTGACGACGCGACTGCGGTCGAACTGATGCTGCTCGGCGGCAAGGGCAATATCTCGGTGACCGCCAACGTTGCGCCGCGGGACATGAGCGACCTGTGCGCTGCCGCGATGCGTGGCGACGCCGTGACCGCCCGGGCGATCCACGAAAAGCTGATGCCACTCAATAAAACCCTGTTTATCGAATCCAACCCGATCCCCGTGAAATGGGCCCTGCACGAAATGGGCTTGATGCCGGACGGTATCCGTCTGCCGCTCACCTGGCTCAGTGCTGCCTGTCACGAACCGCTGCGGCAGGCCATGCGCCAGTCCGGCGTATTGGTTTAATTGAGGAAGTACTACGCATGAAGCGAATGGCCGGACTTTCCGCACTTGCCTTGATTATCTCCAGCACCAGTGGCTGTGGGTGGCTTTGGGGCCCGGAAGGTTACTTCCGCGACCGTGGCAGCGATTACCTGGAGGCGCAACAGACTGCGCCGATGCAATTGCCACCGGATGTCAGTACCTCCAAGCGCCTCGACCCGCTGTTGCCGATCCCGCGTAACGTGGCCGACGACAGCGTCAAGGGCGAATACGAAGTGCCGCGTCCGCAGCCGCTGACGGCCAGCGCCGATGCCAGCGCCTACAGTCTGCAGAAAACCGGCGAGTCGCGCTGGGTCACGGCGCAGCGTCCGCCCGCTGAAGTCTGGCCAGTGGCCGTGCAGTTCTTCCAGGACAACGGTTTCCGCCTTGACGAACAGCGCCCGCAGACCGGCGAGTTCACCACCACCTGGCAGCGCTCCGATGAGCTCTCCGCGTCGTTGGCCAAACGCCTGAGCGGTTCTACAACGGCGTCCGACAGCGAATTCCGGGTTCGGGTCCGTATCGAACCGGGTGTGCAGCGCAATACCAGTGAAGTCTATGTGGTCAGTGCCGAGCGTGATGCCGGCAGTACCGCCAATACTGAATTCACCAACCGCTCGGTCAATACCGGGCTGGACGCGGTGCTGGTCGATGAAATGCTCGCGAGCATGAGTCGCATCTCCGAGAAGGGCGGTTCGGTCTCCCTGTTGGCCGCACGTGATTTCGATACGCCTAACCGCGTCAGCCTCACCGAGGACGGCAGCGGCAACGTGGTGCTCAACCTTGGTGAAGATCTCGACCGTGCCTGGTCGAGTGTCGGCCGCGCGCTGGAGCAGGGCGAATGGCGGGTTGAAGACATCAACCGCAGCCTGGGCCTGTACTACATCAACCTCGCTGAAAAAGCCGAGACCAAAGACAGCGAGCCAGGTTTCTTCGGCAAGCTGTTCGGCAGCAAGCCGGCGAAAGAAGAAGTTGAAGCCCGCGCCGAGCGTTATCAGGTTCGCCTGAGCAAGGTGGGCGACACCGTGCAAGTCACAGTCGAGAAAAACATCAACACCGTTGCGCCGCCAGAAGTGGCGCGCAAAGTGTTGAGCGTGATTCAGGACAACCTGGGCTGATCAAATGCGTTTTGCCGTTCTCGGCAGTGGTAGCCAAGGGAATGGCACGCTGATAGCCAGTAATGACACGTACATCCTGGTGGATTGTGGTTTCTCCCTGCGCGAAACCGAGCGACGCCTGCTGCGTCTGGGTGTAAGCCCGACTCAGCTGAGCGCGATTCTGGTGACCCACGAACATGCCGACCACGTGCATGGCGTGGGTTTGCTGTCTCGGCGCTACAATCTACCGGTCTACCTCAGTCGCGGTACCTTGCGCGGGATGCGCAAACCGGTTGAACCCACAGCTTTTCTGGCCGGCGGCGAGCAACTGCAGATTGGCGCACTGAGCATCGGCGTCATTGCCGTGGCCCATGATGCACAGGAGCCGACGCAATACGTATTCAGTGACGGTGAGCGGCGCTTCGGCCTGCTGACCGACCTGGGCTCGTATTGCAACAAGGTGCTGGACGGCTATCGGGACCTCGATGCGTTGATGATCGAGTCCAACCATTGCCGTGACATGCTCGCCCGCGGTCACTACCCGTACTTTCTCAAGCAACGGGTGGGCGGGGAGCTGGGACATTTGAATAACCATCAGGCGGCATTCCTGGTGGCCGAGTTGGGCTGGCAAGGCCTGCAACACCTGGTCCTGGCCCATCTGAGCAGCAAGAACAACCTGCCGCAGCTGGCCCGGCAATGTTTTGTCGACACCCTCGGGTGCGACCCGGACTGGCTGCAACTGGCCGATCAAGATTCAGGGCTCGACTGGCGACATATCGCCTAGCCCACCTACTTAGCAAGCGGAGCCCATCATGGAAAAACGTGAAGAACTCTACCGCGGCAAAGCCAAATCGGTTTACAAGACCGACGACGCTGACCGCTTGATCCTGCTGTTTCGCAACGACACCTCGGCGTTCGACGGCAAGCGCATCGAGCAGCTCGACCGCAAAGGCACGGTGAACAACAAGTTCAACGCCTTCATCATGCAGAAACTCGAAGAAGCCGGCGTGCCGACCCAATTCGACAAACTGCTGGGCGACAACGAATGCCTGGTGAAGAAACTCGACATGATCCCGGTCGAGTGCGTCGTGCGTAACTACGCCGCCGGCAGCCTGGTCAAACGCCTGGGCGTCGAAGAAGGCCTCAAACTCGAGCCTTACACCTTCGAACTGTTCCTCAAGGACGACGCCAAGGGTGACCCGTTCATCAACGAATCCCACGTCGTGGCATTCGGTTGGGGCACGGCGGAGCAACTGGTGCGCATGAAAGAACTGTCGCTCAAGGTCAACGAAGTCCTGAGCAAACTGTTCGACGACGCCGGTCTGCTGCTGGTCGATTTCAAACTCGAATTCGGCGTGTTCTCCGACGGATCCATCGTCCTGGGCGACGAATTCAGCCCGGACGGCTGCCGTCTGTGGGACAAGGAAACCCGCAAGAAAATGGACAAAGACCGCTTCCGCCAGGGCCTCGGTGACGTTATCGAAGCCTATGAAGAAGTCGCCAAACGTCTGGGCGTACCGCTTTAATCGACGCAAGCGACTGATAGCACGGAAAAATTTTGCTCAGGGGCTTCGCTTCTGGCAAAGGTGCTGTTATGATGCGCGCCGTTGGAGAGATGCCAGAGTGGCCGAATGGGACGGATTCGAAATCCGTTGTACCTTCACCGGTACCTAGGGTTCGAATCCCTATCTCTCCGCCATACATAGAAAAGCCCCGCAAATCAATGGTTTGCGGGGCTTTTTGTTTTCCGATTGTACTACTCGGTTGTACTACTCAAGCCATGCAGTTTTGGAGTGATACGACGCTCAATTCTTCGCATGTCTGTCAGCCAGTTGCTGTGCAACGTCTAACGCGAATTTAAGGACGTTTGCAGCCTCTGCAAACGCCTCTGGATCGTTCGTCCCTTCGTAGATGATCCCGCCTTCTGTCACATCCTGCACAACGCTATCGGCGTACTGGTAGAAGCTGACTACCAACTGAGCATCCTCCGGTGAGAGGTAGCCCAGCTTCCCGAGATTGGCGACATAGACTCTGCAATAGTGCTCGGGAATTCGTACCTGCAATGACGTCGCTGGGCGCTGGTCTTCCGGTATTGCACGTAACTGGTTCCCCGTCTCGATCAGGCCGGAAAGGTAGTTCCGCTCTACGGCGATCTTCCTCAATGCCAGTACCTCTGCAACTATAGCGACACACACGCTTGTGCGTTCCTGCCAGCGTTGCCAGAACCAGCCACCGGCAGCTACCGTAGCGGTGAGAAGCAAGCCTGCGGTGCTGATGATTTCACTCGTTTGCATTGCATTCTTTTCCTTTGTAAAGAAAAACAGTTGGCTTGGGGGAGGGGAGTCGCACGGTGCGTTCTCACCCTCGAATTGATTTGATAGGTGAAGCGAGGATAACGGATGAGCGAGCGGAGCGAATGGTGGTTAAAAGCGCACCATGAAGCGTCTGACCGGATGGACTACTTCATGCTCGGGGCGATCTTGGTGGGTGAACTGGCGTAGTGCCGCTGTGGCAATTTCAAAATCCCGCGAAAATCGGGATAGCACTTCTGATGCGTTCTCCAAAAAACCCGCCGAAAATAAAGACTCCGAGTTTGGAGGGCGTCCCTCTACTTCTGAAAACGGTCGGCATGTCCCAGGCGCTAAGCACGGCACGAGTAGGCCCAACGGCAACTCGACAAATATGAAAATAAGTTGGGAGGCTTCGAGGTTTTGTTGGTCTTGTAACGAGATGATGAATGCGGGTATGAGGCAGGTTGCAGCCGGGGCGGTGAAATTGTTGCCGGGGTGTGGCTGGTGGGGTTGCCACCTATCTCTAAATCCTTGATTCTACAGGGATTTCTCAGTGAAAAATCTCGAAGTGTGACAGCGTTTAGGTACACCAAAGTGGTGCGCTTTGCTGACGATCTTACCTTGATCATTTTTCTCTCGCCAACAAAACTGCTCGAACAGCGTCGGCGATGCTCATGGGTCTTCAAAGCCTTTGAAGAAAGCTGATGTATCTCGAAGGTACGGCCATCTTGCCCGTGTTTAGCACTGCGATCGCAGATGGCCATGCCAAAATTTCAGTTTTGAGCTGGAGTGGTCGCGGCATCTGGTGAGTTCGCTGCGGCTGGCACTGGCCTCACTGCTGCTACGGCTGGAATCGTTTTAGTCATCGCCTTTCCTGCTAGTTCCCTGACTTGATCCGCGAAGTTTGGGACTGCTTTCAGTGCCTGCTTCACAAGGTCGGATGAGGCTAATTCATGCCATGGGCTGCCATGGGTGTCCGGTTCTACTAGGCGTAAAGGAAGTTCGTCTAGGCGGGATAGGGCTGATCCCAGGAGGCGGGCCTCCATGTCCTTGTCGAAACGTGCAGCCTCTCGACGGAAGCCTTCGTAGGCTCGGGATATCGATGCCTTGAAAGCGTAGTCTTCTGCAAGGCGGAATCGTTGCCCAATTTGCTTAGTTGACAACCATGCGAACCAAACTGGTGCGGCGACAGAGAGCAGTGATAGTAGTAGATTCAACAATACAATTGAGGTGGGTGCGTCAGGCAGCTTTAGCAACTCTGACAGGTTGTGAAGTTGGGTTGAACCGAAGTAACTGCCTGCTGCTAGGGCGCTAATCAGTCCGCCCACCCAAACCCACATCGAGTTAGCGAGGCTTTTGGATCGTTCTGAGAATGCGGCAGCTAGTCCGACGCTCGTTGCAGCCGAGTAGGCGGTCTCGCAGCGGGTGAGAACTGCTTCCGCGTCCTCTAGCTTTTTCTTCAGTGTTGCGTCTATTTCAGTTGCTGCTTGGTGGAAGGCTGTCAGTTTTGTTTGGTCTTGCTCTGCCTCTTGAACCAAGTCTGCAATCTGAGAGCGTGCTTCCGAAAGTGAGGCTAAATCTGTCGGAAGTTGATCGGCCGCATGGTAAGCCTGTTCAATTCTTCCCACCATGTCTGTGAGTGAAGCGGTGCGGGGCTGCAAGCCATTGATTTTCGCTTCCATCCCTCGAACCTGTGTTGTTGCCTTTCGCAGGTCGATTAACACTTCCGCCCGATTGTCCAGCGGCTTCAACGTATTAAGTGCTCTACGGAGACCATTTAGCGTAAGGGTGTAGGCAGGTACTCCCACAGCGGGATTTCCCCACATGTTTGGGATGGTCTGTGTTTGCAGGTACTGAAGGCGTCGATGGTAATCGTTGAGGGTTGGTTCACAGCTACCGAGGTCATCGCTCCCGTACTGGTCAATCAGATCAATAAGATCCTGGGCGTCATCAATAAAGTCCGATTTAGCTAAGCCAGGAAAGGACCAGTTGCCGTGGCCTATGCTAAACGGCTCATCGCTGGGGATCTTTGTCTGCAACTGACCAATAATACCGGTGAGTTCATTCTTTATATTCGTCAGTGCGCTATGCATTCCGCCTCTCCTTGAGTGGGGTGTTCAGTCTTGATGTTAGGTGGCTATTAGTACGACGACTATTGGATTTTGCAATAGGGCGAGGAGGGTGTGCAGGCAGGGTTCCGGTCTTGGCAGGTCGACGTTCTGAGACAGGCTGCTGTCCGCCAGGTGATAGCGCAGCAGGCAGAATTTCAACCTATGCACTGGAAGCGACGTGCGTTCTACTTCGCTGCATTGGTTGGGTCGTAAGTATCCGGTTTGCCACCCATCACCCACAGATTGAACCGCATCGCCTATCGAGATACTGTTTTTACATACAGTATTTGGTGCGTGCGTGATGAAAGACGATTTGATCGATGATTCTGGGTTTGAGCTGGGTATGCCGACGCACGTGGAGATGCTTCAGCACCAGAGCACCCTACTGCGTGCCGAGTTGAAACGACTCGTAAAGACTTGAGGAAGGCCCACCAGAACATCGCTAAACACATCGTCATGCACCGGGATAGCTCAACAACATTCGCGGCGTTGACTCGCCCCCTTAGCAACCATGACCGGCAGTGATCGGCCAAGACCGGTCGTTGGAAGAGGGGGAAGTATAGTATTGTCGTCTAGTCTAACGAACCCTCAAAGGTATGAAACCGAAAAGATGTTCAAAAATCATCTTCAAAAATATTTAATAGATCATCCAAAGCTTTGTCCACGCCTAGAGCAACTCGACGAGCGTTAGCATAGAGGCTTTCCATTATTCTATATGCGCCGTCCAACTCGTCCCTTATCTGAACATCCGAAACGCTTTCAATTACTAACCCTTCATTATTTATAATGGTAAGCCAATAATCTACACCCATATCTGCTTCGGAATGTGACAATCTAATAGAGTAGTTAGCGAATGATGCTTGAAAAACCTCTTCACGCTCCGTCACCTCCCACTCGATTTTTCCAGCGTTAGTTTGCCTGACAACACCTTGAATTAAGCGGACAATTTTAGATTCGCTCATCTTAAACACCCCTCCCGATCTCGTTCTTAATTCGCACCAACAGGGTTTGAATTAAATCATAATGTTTGGACATCTGGCCGTTCAGTTTCGCGTGTTCAATAGGCTTGGCATTACGGATAGATGCCTCTATGAGCCTTTCCATAGAAGAAAACTTAGCTATCGCACTCTGCATCACTATTTGATCTTCCGCAGTAAGCAAAGAGTTCGAAGTCCTAATTGAAACTAAGAATTTTTTCAAGCTGGCATACCTATCCGGCAAGAAACTTAAGTTATCAGAGCGGTGCATTCTCTTGATTTCCTCCATGACAGCAAGCGCTGTTGCGAAATCTGCTACCGTTTCGCTTCTGCGTATATCCTCCCTCATGCTCTCGACCGCTGCAGTTGCTTGCTCGGAGGCTGCCTTAGAATTAAGAACAGTTCTAATTGTGAAATAAAAGCCAATTAAAGATATGAGAAGCCCAATCAAGCCAGCATAATCACCAACACGATACTGCTCTAATATTTTATTAAACTCCATTAGCACACCGCATCCCTCTTTACTATGTTGGCGCCGGGAAACTTAGTCATCAGGTGCCCGTACAACATGATGGCACCCTAATCGATGTCTGCCTAGATCAGACCGGTCAAAATGCAGTTTCGCAGCACCCAAACCTTTCAATTTTTCACCCACCGCTGGTGAAATTCACCCGTAAATCTGCGGACGGAATATCAGAGGGTTATCTGGTGAAACGGAGGAAACTCCGCACAGGCTGGTTCGAGGTTAAGAGCCATTCCCGTGCCACCTCGCTGTAAGCGGCTAAATATTCAAAATATCACTGGCATGAAATAGCCGCCCGTGGCGGCTGATGTCACGCTGACGGGGACTTACAGAGTCAGCTCCCTCTTGATGCGGTACACGGTTGCAATACCCACGTCTGCAATCTTGGCGACTTCTTCCACGGTGTTGCCGTTCCGCTTAAGCAACCCAGCTACCTTGTCCCACTTTGCTTGATTACGCCCCTTGCCTGTAGGCTTCCACTCCGGCTCAGCCGCACGCTTGTTTTCCAGACCTTGCCGAATTCGCTGTACCCGCTTCTCTTGATCGAGGCGGGCCATTGTCGCCATCAGGTCGAGCAACATGCTGTTGATGACTTCCATGATTTGGCCTGTGATGCCCTTGTCCTCGACCATCATATGACTGGTCGGTAGGTCGGCCACAACTAGGCGAAGTCCTTTCGCCTTAATGGTTGCCTTGAGAGTGTCCCAGTCGGCTTGTGACAGGCGACTCAGGCGGTCTACAGACTCCACCAATAGCACTTCACCCTTCTTGGCATTGTCCAGCAGGCGCATCAGTTCAGGGCGCATCAGTTTGGTGCCACTGATGTTCTCGGCGTACACACCTGTGATGTGCAACCCCTTATCAGCAGCGAACGATTCCAAGGCGACTTTCGCACGGAGGGCATCCTGATCCTTGGTCGATGCACGCAGGTACAGATGAGTGTTCATGACCATGTCCTTTGCTCTTGAATTCGATAGACCTATGATAATTCAGCTTGAATACTATCAGTTAGCTATATTTTCAAGCTATACGATAGAGTCGATAGACGGTTATCGAACTACCAGACTTGTCTAGCTAAACGAGAGTGGTCGCTGGCGCTCCCACGTTGAAATCCACGCAATGGGCAGGGGAATCGGAGTAGGTTTTACAGGAAACTGGTTATTGGGAGAGAATCAGCGGTTTGTTAGGTATTTGGGCCTATTCTGTCGATTATGGCAGTACTGTAAAACTAAGATGGCTTGAAAGCATTGACTTATAACCTTCTGCTAAATTAGCCTCTTTTCACTGTCTGTCATTACTGATAATACTATGAATTACCCCAGAGGTTTTCGGAGGTTTCGAGGGGGTTTTGAGGGGGTTATCAAAGACAGATGTGACAAAGCCCCCAGTTGGCTAGACCGAAGGCTTGGCTTGCTTATCAGCTGTTCAGCAGGGCGACGATGATACGGGGATCATTGGGTTTGTTGGTGCCGTTGCAATACCGTTGGATCAAGGCGTCTGTTGCCTCATCATTACTCTGCTCAGTGACGTAGACCGAACCATTAAGAGTGTTGTATGAAGCGTAGAGGCCGTTTGGCTGAAGCCACAGCAGCGGAGAAACAATCTCGTATCGGTTGTGGAAGCGGAATCCACCTTTGCACACTGAGGTCACTTTGAGGACGCCATGTTCTTCCAGTTTGGTCAGAAAGCGTTGCACTGTGGAAAGGCTGGCGTTGGCGCCATACGCGATGGCCTCTTGGGTGATGAAGCCAGCATCGGCATACCGTTCTGCAAAATCGCACTCAGTCTTGAGGATGCTCCAGATTAGTTTCTGAGCTGGGGAGAACCGGATGGGCTCGCCTGTCTTGGGTGAAGTCCAGACAAGGGCAGTGTAGAAAGATTGAGGAACCAGATAGAGATCGTCAGGCTCTTCGCCTGTACAGTCTTCAAGGTAGTCGCGGATCGGAAGGGCGATGGCCTTCGATTCGACATCAAACTGGGGAGCTGGGGCCACGAATGTGGAGACGGCCTTGATGGTGGTGTTATTGCTCTTGGAATTACGGATACGGGTTTGCATTTTTGTTTCTCCTGTCTGTTTGTCGTTGGCGTCCTCGTTAGGGTTAGCCTTCGTGACCTTGATTGGTCTGACCGTTGTTGGTCGTGAATCGGTTTGTGTTGCCAGCAAGCTGACTCGGGGAGCTATTAGCGTTCCACGCGCTCTTGGGCACCTATTTAAAATGGTGAAGCTGCACACACTAAAAACGCTACAGCCCTTACGGGCCGTGGCTTGTAGCCTGATTTGGTACTATTAAACATCAGCGATTACATCACCCAACCCACGTGTTGTAGTTTTTGTTGTGAATCAGAAAGGTGCGCAATCAAAACCAGTGTTCATCGGTATCGAGACAACAGGCCCAGGCACTGATGCCAAGTCGTCCAGCCATGATGTCGCTGGCGCTGCTGGCGCTGCTGGCGCTGATCGCAAGAGCGCTGCCTTCCATTCGGCCAACGTTGTGACGTGAGCCCTTGCACCACCACGGGCGCCGCCTTGAGCATAATAACTAAGCAGCGTCTTGGGATCGTAACGGATGGCGCCGTCTGGGTTGTGCTCGTAGGTTACGTACAGGTGCTGGGTATTCTCTGCAATCAGCATCTCCAAAGAATCCTTCATCACTGCCAACGGCTTGCCGTGGAGGACATCGAAGATGATTTGGGCATGATGTTCAGTGAACAGCTTGGCCTCGGATTGGGTCACAAGGGCTTCTCCAAGAGCGTATGCATACACTTCCAGTTCTGGCCGATACTGGCTCATCCGTTGTAGCTCTCGCAGCATCACAAGCTCCACAATCACTGGTTCATATTCGTTGTACTCGCCAACATCCTTGCCGCTGATCGCGCTCTTAACGTGTTGCAATTCCTTGGTGGCAAGGTCGTACAGCTTACCCAGCGATGGCAAGGCCGCGACGTGGACTGGGTTGGATGGATCGTATTTGCCTGTGATCCAGTTCAGCAGTTTGAACCGTTGAGTCGGCTGAATCTTGCACGCCTTGACGACCGACAGAAACAGATCGGTGCCAATGTACTTGATGGCCTGCTTGGCAGCTTGGGACACAGTGGTGTTGTAAGGGTCGATTGCGTATTTGGGATTCAGGTTCTGGCGATTGATCGAACGGCCTTCGCCAAAATGTCGGGTTCCGTGGCGTCTGTTCATCGCCTTGGGGGCAACGACTAGGTTATCTGCACAGTACAGCCCCAGACGCTGTAAGCCCTTCACAGGTGCGATGTGCGACAGTTCATAATCGGAGCTGGCACTGTAACCACAGAATTTCATCCGTAGCGTGTAGACCTCGTACAAGGCACACATGGACTCGAATGTAGGCTCGCCCAACACCTCGTATGTCATTGCTCTAATGCACTCACTGCCAATCTGACGGGCGAAAGCGCTGTTGGCTGCCTTAACGGCTGGATCAACTCGGGTCTTGACGGTGGCGGTTCGACGTTGGCACTTGACGGTGCAGTAGACTTTGGCCAGTAGCTTGGTTCTGAAACGCTTACTGCAAACAGGACATGTCTTCTGTTTTACGCTCTGGATACTCGCTTGCATTGAATGCTCCCGCTGGGCAACTGGTTGATGGGGCTGGCGCTCGACTAGCGAAACGGCAGGTGCTTGAACAGAACGGCTTAAAGCTCTTGCTCGTAAACTGGGTGCCGCACAGACGGCAACTACAAATCATTTTTTTCATTTCGTTACTCCGGTAGTTGGGACAGCAGCCTTCTTGATTGCTCGGGAGTGCCGCATGTAACAAGTGGGGCCGCATGTGCGGTTGACGCTTACACGTCTGGTCTTCACTTCTGCACCGCAAATGATGCAGTTCGATACGACGATTGTCATAATTACTGTACTCATGAGTTTGTTAATTTAATAAATCGTAGACAATAAAAAAGACCAGTTTTTGGCTGGCCTTAGTTTGAAACGATATGGAACTGGCACTATTTCCTCCAGTTATGGAACCATTGTCTCATTGATTTGCTGTATTGCAAGTTTGAACTATAGATTTGCACCACTCTGCAACACATAGTGTGTAACAGGATATTACATGCTTAGAACCGCTCTGTACGTGAAAAGCAGTGGGTGATGGCCCTACTCGGTTCTCAGATTTCGCACACGGTTGCGTCACAGCACCCCTTCAAACCGATAACGATGGGAGTTTGGATATCGCAGCCAGCTTCTGTGCCGCGCTCGCCCCCTGACTGTACACGTCGAATGTCACTGTCCCAGTCTCATGCCCAACCAGCTCAGCTATCAGCGTACCTTGGACTTCAGCCCTTACGAGCTGAGTGATGACGGTTTTACGGATGGAGTGGAACACGTGCTGGGGTCCGAAACCTTGTGTCTCCTTGAGCCTGCCAAATGCCTTGGACAGTGCGTCCGACCTGATGCCGTACTTATTCTTACAGTCAGACGGCACCAGATACTCACCCTTGGAGTTCTCAACCAGACGATCAACGAGAGTTGACAGGGCAGGGTGTACAGGTACGACGCGGATGCCGGCAGCAGTCTTGCTATCCACAATATCGAAGCTTTGGACGCCATCAGGCTTTATGACATGTTCGGCTTTCAGTTGGCATAGCTCTTCGATCCGGGCACCGGTATAGGTGCCAAGAAGGATCAGGTCTGCTAATACGTTGTGACCCTCTGCAAGCGCCGCATTATGCAGCTTGCTGATGTCATCCAATTTGAAGTCCTTCCTCTGGCCATCGGCCTTGGCTTTGCCCCTTACCTGCGGTAGTTCGTGATTCTCGAAGGGGTTTGCCCGATCCTTAAAATCCTCTCGCCAGCGAGGGTCGTGCCTCATTGCCCACTTCCAGAACACGTTACCGGCCAACAGGTATTGTGTGAGTGTCTTACTCGCCAACTTGAGGGAGTCCAACCACGCAGAGACGGCATCAAAGTCGAGACCTCGTTCCTCCTTTTTCAAGAACGTGGAAAGCTTCTCCAGCTTTGATTCCTGTTGGTCGATAGTCTTAAGAGCGACACTGCGAGCTTCCCGGTACTCGCGGAATACTGTCAGTCGGGCTTTCGTGATTGGTGATTTCGGTTTGTGGGCTTTTGGATCGATCAAGATATTTTGCATTTCTGTTGCTTCGGCTGGCGACAGTTCCTGTACTGATGCGAATACTTCGCCAAACGTTTCGAGTAGCATCCTGTGGGCTAAGTCATGCAAAGAGAGTTCACCTTCGAGACCTTGCATAGAGTAAACGCGGTCTGCTTCTGCTCGTCGCCGTCTTCCATTTTCGGAGTCGTCGAAAACGAACTGGTGCAGCCCTTGGATATCCGCTGGGTCGTACAGCGGTACGTCCTTCACTTCACCAAGCACCAAATCTGTCTTGAGTTGGCGAAGAATCTGGGCAAATGATTGAGTAGATGTCGAAATTTGCTCCTTCCATCCGTCACCACGATTCGTTCGATTATCCCGTGCAGCTTGAATTTGTGCTTTCCAAGCCGCAAGGACGGGAAGCCGTCGATTCATGGCCTCAGACCGCAGTCCAGTTTTCAAGGAGTGAATCAAAACCTTTTTCCCGCCAATTGCTTTCTGAACATCGACAGGGACTGCCAGTCGCACGTACCAAGTGGATTCACCTTTTTTCTGGATCAGATTGTCAGCCATTGGCACGCCGTGGGGTAGGGTAGTGATACAGTCGATTGTACTACTCAATTGTACTACTAATCGAGCTGCAGCCCCTTATATGCGGCGTTTGTTGGGTGTTTTTGTCGTTTCTGGTGAGTCCCTATCTCTCCGCCATATTTAAAAGCCCCGAGCGCTTATAGCCCTCGGGGCTTTTTTTCGTCTGGTGAGTATGGGGTACCTGTTCCATTCCCTTGCGGCCTCTATCTCACTGCGGACTCAGGGTGTAGCTGTAGTGCACCTCTCTGGTATCCGGCTTCACCAGCCAGTAGTCATCCTGGTCTTTCTTGAGTCGATAAATCGCTAGGGAACTGGCAATTAAGCGATATAAGGGGAGGTGATCGTCCGCTTTTTAAACGCAGAAACCGAGGGTGGTCTATAACGTGTGGGAGCTATTCATCGCCAGGATTACCGACGTCTTCAGGGATGAAACACTGATCGGTCTGGAGCTGGTTTTCGAGGATTACCATGGATCTCAAGGAAACCGACATCCTCGGTTCAAGCATTGACCAACATTGGTATTACTGTTCAAAAGCCGCGGCAACGACTCGTCTGCTGGGTGATGCGCCATTCGACAAGATTCTCGACGTAGGCGCCGGTTCCGGGTTCTTTACCCATCATCTGCTGACCCATACACCCGCCACCGAGGCCTGGTGCGTGGACATCAGCTATGGGGCGGATTCGGATGCCACGACCGCTGGTAAACCGGTGCACTACCGCCGTTCGATCGAATCGGTGGATGCCGATCTGGTGCTGTTGATGGATGTGCTGGAGCATGTCGATGACGATATTGGATTGCTCAAGACTTACGTCGACAAAGTCCCGTCCGGGAGCCGTTTTCTGATGACGGTGCCTGCATTCCAGTTCCTTTGGAGCGGACACGATGACTTTCTCGAACACAAACGTCGCTACACGTTGTCGCAACTGGAGACGCTGGCCAAAGACGCAGGTTTGACGGTTCAGCAGGGCGCTTACTACTTCGCTCTGGTATTCCCGATAGCGGCCACCCTGCGACTACTGCCCAAAGGTGCGCAACCTTCGCCACCACGCTCGCAACTCAAGTGGCATCATCCGTTGGTCAACATGCTTTTGAAGACTTTGTGCAGCATCGAGCTTCCCTTCATGGGCGCTAACCGTCTGGCTGGTTTGACGGTGTTTTGCCTGGCGCAGAAGCCGTGACCTCACCCCGCGAGACGGGCGCCGACAAGTCGGCATTGGTCAAGCGTGCCCTGCGTTTTGCCGTGACGGGGGTTTTCGTCACAGCCCTACATGCACTGGTCGCGGTCCTTTTCATCAACTACGTGCTGCCGCTACCGCCCTTGGCCAACGGCGTGGCGTTCGCGGTTGCGACCGTGGTTTCCTACCTGGTGAACACCTCCTGGAGCTTTTCCAGCCGATTGCATGGACGAACGCTTGTGCGCTTTCTGATGGTGTCGGGTGCCGGTTTCCTGCTGGCGATACTGATTGCCTGGGCCGCGCAAATGGCCGGGCTTCATTACCTGCTGGGGATCGGGGCGGTGGCGCTGACCATCCCGGCATTCACCTTTGTGTTGCATAACTTCTGGACGTATCGATGAAGGATTAGGGCAAGCATCCGGCGGTTACCGCCTCGCATTCCCCCAATTCTCGGTACCGAAGACGGCGCAACCGTCAGCAACTTCGCCAGTGTGCTCTGGCGAATACGTCTGACGGCTTTGCCGTGGGCTGAATCCACCCGGGATTTTGCAATCTGGCACGCAGGCGCCTTGTCGAAAATTGTTTGACATATTTTATTTGTGATCACATATTTAGCCCATAAGAACGACAACACAGGTTTGACTCATGACAGATGGTCCGATTCCTCTCCCCACGTTGCGCCATGTTTCCCGCGATACCTTGCAGGAACAAGTCTATCGGCAGATCCGTGAAGCCCTGATGAGCGGCCGCTTTCAGCCTGGCCAGAAGTTGACCATTCGCGGTCTGGCCGAAGCCCTGGGTTCCAGCCCCATGCCGGTGCGCGAAGCGCTGCAGCGGCTGAGCGCCGAGAATGCCTTTGAAGTCACTGAAACTTCCCGTCTGCGGGTACGCATGATGACGGTCGAGCGGTTGCGCGAGATACGTGATGCGCGGGTGGCGCTGGAAGGTCTATTGGCCGAAAAGGCCGTGCTGCTTCTCGATAAGGCCGATCTGGCGGAAATCTCCGACCTTTGCCAGCAAATGCAAAAGGCTGCCGATCAGGTCGATGTTTCTCGTTACCTGTGGACCAACTTTGCCTTTCACCGGCGGATTTACGCGGTCGCTCAAGCCGAGCTGACGATGGCTGCCGTAGAGAATTTCTGGTTGCACATGGGGCCCTGTTTTGCCCTGGTCGCCCCGGACAAGGCGCATCTGCAGCGCTCGATGGAGGCGCATACGCGCATTGTCGACGCCCTGACAGCGCGCGACGGGGCGGCAGCGCGAGCAGCGGTCACCGATGACATCATGCAGGCCGCCGACTCCCTGTCGCGCCTGCTCGTCAAGAGCGACCGTTCGCGGTCGTCTGTCTCAGGAGGTAAAAGCGCATGAGTGTCTTGCAGCGGTTGCAACCCTATCCGGATTTACGCGTATTGATTACCGGCGGGGCTGCGGGTATCGGAGAAGTGCTGGCGGCGGCCTACATTGAAGCCGGCGCCAGGGTGCATGTCTGCGATGTCAGTGAGTCGGCGTTGGCGGCTTTTCGGGATCGTTATCCAGGCAGCGTGGCGACCCGCGCCGACGTTGCCGATGCGGCGCAGATCGAGGCGGTGTTCAAGGTCCAGCGCGAGCAGTTCGGTGGGCTCGACGTACTGGTCAACAACGCCGGGATCGCCGGGCCGACCGGTGGCATCGATTCGATCAGCGATGAGGACTGGCAGCGCACCATCGACATCAATCTGACCGCGCAATACCGCTTTGCCCATCACGCGGTCCCGCTGTTGCGCGAGTCGGCCCATGCCCACCTGCTGCATATCGCTTCGGTTGCCGGGCGCCTTGGTTATGCCTGGCGTACGCCGTATGCCGCGACCAAATGGGCGATTGTCGGCTTGATGAAGTCCCTGGCCTCGGAGCTGGGCGAGAGTGATATTCGGGTCAATGCCTTGCTGCCTGGCATCGTCGAAGGCCCGCGGATGGACAGCGTGATCCGTGCCCGCGCCGAGCAAGTCGGCGTGCCTGAAGCCGAGATGCGCCAGGAGTACCTGAAGAAGATTTCCCTCAAACGCATGGTCACTGCCGAGGATGTCGCGGCCATGGCGTTGTTCCTCTGTTCGCCGGCGGCGCGCAACGTGACCGGCCAGGCGATCAGCGTCGATGGCAACGTCGAGTACTTGTAACTGACCCGCCTGGATCAACGGCGGTAGTTCCAGAAGATTGCACTCACTGAAGTAACCAGGATTTTTTTCAATAAGAATAAAAGTCGGAGAATAGTCATGTCCAAAAATCGTCCAGTCATCATTACCTGTGCTGTTACGGGGGCCATTCACACGCCTTCGATGTCGCCCCATTTGCCGGTCACTGCACGGGAAATCGCCGAGGCGGCCATTGGTGCCGCCGAAGCGGGAGCCGCCATCGTGCACTTGCACGCCCGGGACCCTGAAGATGGCCGCCCGAGCCAGGACCCGGAGTTGTTCCGTCAGTTTCTGCCGCAGATCAAGGCTGCCAGTGATGTGGTGATCAACCTCACCACCGGCGGAGCGCCGACCATGGGCGTCGAAGAGCGTTTGCAGCCGGTGCTGGAGTTCAAGCCGGAGTTGGCGTCGTTGAACATGGGTTCGATGAACTTCGGTCTGTATGAAATGCTCAACCGCTTTACTGAGTTCAAACACGACTGGGAGCGCCCGTATCTGGAGGAGAGCGACGACCGGATCTTCCGTAACACCTTCCGTGACATCGCGCATATCCTCAATGCGTGCGCCGAGAACCGCACCCGTTTCGAAATCGAGTGCTACGACATCGGCCATCTGTACACCGCTGCGCACTTCCTGGAGCGTGGGCTGCTCAAGCCGCCACTGTTCATACAGTCGGTGTTCGGCCTGCGCGGCGGCATCGGTGGCCATCCCGAAGACCTGGCACATATGCGCCGTACCGCCGACCGGCTGTTCGGTGAAGATTACGTGTGGTCGATCCTGGGTGCGGGACGCAATCAGATTCCGTTGGCGACCATGGGCCTGGCGATGGGCAGCAACGCTCGAGTCGGGCTGGAGGATTCACTCTGGGACGGCCCTGGCAAGCTGGCCGCGTCGAATGCCGATCAGGTCCGGCGCATCCGCAGCGTCATCGAAGCCCTCGGCGGACGTGTCGCCACCCCTGACGAAGCCCGTGAAATGCTCGGGCTCAAAGGGCGCGATCAGGTCGCGTTCTAAGTCTGTTCATCACCGCAGCTGGTCGCTCACGTGCGGCCAGCCTTCATCCCGCACAAAAACAAAAAAGGGATATCACGATGGGAAATGAAATCGTCACAGACCTCAAGACCTCACTGGGCGCAGGCCCGGCGCGGGAGGTCGACCAGAAGACCGTTCCGGTGGCACCCACCTCGCTCGACGGGAGGTTTGCAGCATGAGCACTACAGTATCGTCCAAGCCCCGCGACCAGCGGACGCTGAATAAACTGATGTTCCTCAAGTTGATGCCGCTGCTGATCGCAGCCTATGTGCTGAGCTTTCTCGATCGAACCAACATCGCACTGGCTAAACATCATCTGGATATCGATCTGGGTATTTCCGCGGCGGCTTACGGGCTGGGCGCGGGGCTGTTTTTTCTGACGTATGCGCTGTCGGAAATTCCCAGCAATCTGATCATGCACAAGGTCGGCGCGCGCTTCTGGATCGCGCGGATCATGGTCACCTGGGGATTGCTCTCGGCGGCCATGGCGTTCGTTCAAGGCGAGACTTCGTTCTACGTGTTACGCCTGCTGTTGGGCATTGCCGAGGCGGGTTTGTTTCCAGGGGTCATGTTGTACCTGACCTATTGGTTCGGGCGTGAGCAGCGTGCGCGTGCCACCGGTTATTTCCTGCTGGGCGTGTGCTTCGCCAACATCATCGGCGGGCCGCTTGGCGCGACGCTGATGGAGATGGACGGGATGCTCGGCTGGCGCGGCTGGCAGTGGATGTTCCTGCTCGAAGGCCTGCCAGCGGTGCTGTTCGCCTGGGTGGTCTGGCGCAAATTGCCCGACCGTCCCGCCAAGGCGCCATGGCTGAGTGCGGAAGAAGCCAGGGGCATCGAGCAGCGCCTGGCGGCCGAGGCCGAGGAGGGCGCGGGTCACCACGGAAACTCGCTCAAACAGTGCTTCACTGCGCAGATTCTGTTGGCGATCTTTGTCTACTTCTGTCACCAGATCACGGTCTACACGGTGATCTTTTTCCTGCCGAGCATCATTGGCAAATACGGTGACTTGAGTTCGATGAGCGTCGGCTTGCTGACCTCGCTGCCGTGGATCGCCGCAGCGATTGGCGCTGTCATGTTGCCACGCCTGGCGAACAACCCGCGGCGAGCCCGGCACTTGTTGGTAACCGGCCTGTTGACCATGGCGCTGGGCCTGGGGATCGCGGCGGTGTCGGGACCGGTGTTCAGTTTGCTGGGGTTCTGCCTGGCGGCACTGATGTTTTTCGTGGTCCAGTCGATCATCTTTTTGTACCCGGCTTCACGGCTCAAGGGTGTGGCACTGGCCGGCGGCCTGGGCTTCGTCAACTCCTGCGGATTGCTGGGCGGCTTCGTCGGTCCGTCGGTGATGGGCGCGATCGAGATGAGTACCGGCAATGCGATGAATGGCTTGAAGGTGATCGCAGTGGTGCTGGTGGTTGCCGCACTGGCGGCGTTGCGTTTGCGTCAGGGGCAGGAGAGCACTGGCCCTCTGGCCAGCCGGTCTTCCCCCGAGTCTCGCCCATCACCTGCACGAGGTACTGGTGCTGGCGGTTGAGGACGGTATTTGCGCTTCATCGTTGATGATCCGAAAGCTGCTCCCATAAGGGGGCAGCTTCGTTTCTGGGCAAAGGCCTTGACCCTCCCTAAACTGTGAGCAGTCTTGGGGACTGAGGGCAACAGATGAACCGTAACGAACTGCGCAAGGCCGACATCAATCTGATGGTGGTGTTCGAAACACTGATGCTCGAGCGCAATGTGACGCGGGTCGCGGAGAAGCTGTTTCTCGGGCAGCCCACCATCAGCTCGGCGCTCAACCGCCTGCGCGCGATGTTCAACGATCCGCTGTTTATCCGGGTCGGGCATCGCATGGAGCCGACGGCAAGGGCCGAGGAGATCATTCGGCATCTCTCGCCGGCGCTGGACTCGCTGTCGGCCGCCTTGAGCCTGACCCACGATTTCGACCCCACCAGCAGCACCATGACCTTTCGCATCGGTCTGTCGGATGATGTGGAGTTCGGCTTGCTGCCGCCGTTGTTGCGGGCGCTGCGCCAGGAGGCGCCGCAGGTAGTGTTCGTCGTCCAGCACGTCGATTACTGGCGGATCCCGGACTTGCTGGCATCTGGCGACATCACCGTCGGCATCAGCCAGACCCGCGGCCTGCCAGCCAATGCCAAACGTAAATTGCTCCGGCATATTCAGCCCAGCGTGTTGCGTGCGGACGCGTCTGACACCCCGTTGACCCTCGATGAATACTGCTCACGGCCCCATGTGCTGGTTTCCCACACCGCCAATGTCAGTGGTTTCGCTGATGAGTGGCTGGCGGAAATCGGCCGTAAGCGCCAGGTGGTGCTCTCGGTGCCGCAATACAGTTCCTTGCCGGCATTGCTCGCTGGCACCGACATGATCGCCAGCCTGCCGGATTACGCCGCCGCGGCCATGGCGGCGTCCGGCCAGTTGTTCAATGAGCCGTTCCCGTTCAAGACGCCAACCCTGGATCTGTCGATGGTCTGGCTGAGCCACGTCGACAGCGACCCCGCCGAGCGCTGGTTACGCTCGCGACTGGAAGCGTTTATGGGTGAGCGGGAAGCGGCACATTTCAAGCCGCTTTGAAACCAGAGCCATGGGCGGCTCTGTGCTATATCTACAGCCTTACCTTCAAGCCATCAGGAGCACTGTCATGCCTCACTTGCATATGGAATACACCCCCAATCTGCCAGAACTGGATGCCGACAAGGCATTGTTGCGACTCAACCTTGCGTTGGTGGCTTCAGGGCAGTTTGCGGCGGAGTTCGATATCAAGAGCCGAGCAGTGCAGGTGGGGGCATTTCGCGTCGGTACCGGACTGGGCGAGCGAGCGTTCGTGCATGTGAAGCTGGCGCTGCTGAGCGGGCGCTCGGCCGAGACCAAGCGGCAATTGTCGCAAAGCCTGTTGGCAGTGCTTCAGGACCTGTGTGAATGGCCGGCCAACGTCGAAGTGCAGTTGTGCGCGGAGATTCTGGACATTGACCGGGAGTCCTACACCAAGACGGCTATCGGGTTTTGATGCGTCTGTAGGAGCGAGCTCGCTCGCGATGGACGTTAACGATAACGCGTGTTTTCTGAGTAAACGCGCCGCCTTTGAGTCCATCGCGAGCAAGCTCGCTCCTACAGAGATAGCGCAATACCTGTGGGAGCGAGCCTGCCCGCGATGGCGGTATCAGGGCTCACGCCGATTTCCCCGCGGACAATGCCTTTTCAATCAGAACGGTTTGGTCGGCAGGTACTTGCCATCCAGAGTGATCACCGCACGGGAACCGCCGTCCGGGTCTTCGACTTTCTTGATGTCCAGTTTGAAGTTGATGGCGCTGATGATGCCATCGCCGAACTGCTCATGGACCAAGGCTTTTAGCGTCGAACCGTAGACCTGCAGCATTTCATAGAAGCGGTAGACGGTCGGATCGGTCGGAATGCCGCCCTGGATACTGCCGCGCAATGGCACGCTTTGCAGCAGGCGGCTGGCGTCCTGATCCAGGCCGAGTTTGTCGCAGACTACATCGGCGGCTTCCGCCGGCAGTGGGTGTTGGCCGAGCAGGGCGGCGGTGACGAAGGCCAGGCTCAGGCCGGTGCCGTCGGTCAGGTCCTGCCACGACAGGTTCTTGCGGGCCTTGGCGTCGATGATGGTGTCGGCCAGGGCCAGGCGTGGAGCTTGAGCAAACTGGGATTGCAGCATGGTGATTTCCTCTTGGGTGACGTACGAAAAGTCGCTTCAACAATGTGGGTCAGGCGGCGTGTGGCAATTTGCTGGACTGGGCACAGGTCTTCGGATGTTCGCTGAGCGAGACGAAGGCCTGGCTGGTACCGTCCAGCGCGACGATGCCGCCGCTTTCAATGTCGTAGACCCAGCCGTGCAGGTTCAGTCGACCTTGCTCCAGGGCCAGAGCTACTGAAGGATGAGTCTTGAGGTTGGCCAGTTGGGCGATGACGTTTTCCCGTACCAGCGAATCCAGTCGGTCTTCAGCCGATGCGTGAGTCCGGGAGGCGTTGATCACCTTGGCCGACTCGGCATGGCGCAGCCAGTTGGCCACCGCCGGCAGATGATCGAGACATTTGCAGGTGGAAATGGCGGTCATCGCGCCGCAATCGGAATGGCCGCAGATCACGATGTCGCTGACGCCGAGCACGGCGACCGCATATTCCACCGTGGCCGACACGCCACCCGGCTCCGGACCGTAGGACGGCACTATGTTGCCGGCGTTGCGGATCACGAACATGTCACCGGGTTCCTGCTGGGTCAGCAGTTCCGGGACTACACGGCTGTCGGAACAGGTGACGAACAAAGTGCCCGGGCTCTGGCGGGTAGCCAATTGCTTGAACAGTTCGCTGCGCTCCGGAAAAGCCTCACGCTGGAACTTGAGAAAGCCGTCGATGATGTCTTGCATGGTGATTCTCCTTGCGTCGCTGATGGGGCAAGGATGAAATTTTTCAGCTATAGGGTCCAAGACCGGTTTATTATTGTCGCCATAAGCCCTTCCTATAGTGAGCGGCCATGCTGTTACGTCATATTCGTTACCTGCTCGCCGTTGCCGAGCATCGCAACTTCACCAGAGCCGCCGAAGCTCTGCATGTGTCGCAGCCGACGCTGTCGCAGCAGATCAAGCAATTGGAGGACTCCCTTGGCGCGCCGTTGTTCGACCGTTCGGGACGTTGCGTGCGCCTGACCGATGCCGGTGAGGCCTATGTGCGTTATGCACGGCAGGCCTTGCAGGATCTGCAGGCGGCCAAGCGAGCGATGCATGACGTGCAGAACCTGAGTCGCGGTTCGTTACGCCTGGCCATGACCCCGACCTTCACCACCTATCTGATCGGCCCGCTGCTGACCCGCTTCAACAGCCTTTACCCGGCGATCACCCTGAGCGTCGAAGAAATGACTCAGGACCGAATTGAAGCGGCGCTGGCGGAAGACCGACTGGATATCGGCATCGGTTTTTACGGTGAACATCTGGCCGATATCGAATCCCAGGCACTGTTCGCCGAAACCCTGAGCCTGGTGGTGAGTGATACCCATCCGGGGTTTGTCGGGCAGCAGTCATTGAGTGCTCACGAGCTGGGCGAGCAGGCGCTGGTCTTGCTCAGCAGCGACTTCGCCACCCGCCAGCACATCGACCGCTACTGTCGCGAACAAAACATCGCGCCACGCATCGTTATGGAAGCCAACTCCATCAGCGCGATCATCGAGATCGTACGCCGCAGCCACTTGGCGACCATCCTCCCGCAATCCGTTGCCCGCGAGCAGACGGGCTTGCAGGCGCTGGAACTCGAACCGGCACTGCTACAACGCACCGTGGCATTGCTCAGTCGCAAGGGCGCTTACCGAAGTACGGCGTGTGGGGCCTTTGTCGAGTTGGTCGAACAGCGGGGGAATGTTTAGTCATATTCGGCTGGTTAAAAGAGAACCGACGGATCGGTATGCGTTATGACAAATGGGTGAAAAGCTATGGTGCAATGGTCTCATCTGCTGACGGATGGAGGCGGTTGACCGGGCCTGATACATCAGTTTGTTGAAGCAAAACCTCAAGACGACGTAGCCACAGGTGCTTTGTCTGATCATACATTTGCACGCCACCGACGCGCTTGAACGATCAAGGCTGGCGCAAAGTGCAACATGACCATTCGCACCAGATGATGAGACAGGATGAATACAACGTTCAGCCCACCACTGAACGCGACGATGGCGATGGTCTCGATGGCGCCAGGCATATACGCCATCCATAACGACAAGGGATCATTGCCCAGAACCCGTCCGGCCACCCCGGCAAACGCCGCTGCGATCAGCAACATCAGCGCTACAGAAATCAGCCCGGCCCGTCCGTGGCGAACAAGCTCCGCCAGGGTGATTTCCTTGAATTTCGATCCAATCAGCACACCGAGGATGATTGCGGCGCAATCGACACTCCATTTCGGCATGTTGAATGCCTGGAGATAGCCCATCTTGATATAGACGCCGGTGGCGACGATCGCTGTGAGCATGAACGGTGCAGGGACACCGACGCCCAACAATAAGCGGCCGAGCAAAATGCACAGGACAATCAGCGACAGCAGTGTCAGTAGTGTGCTCATAACCAGCGGGCTGCTCTCGCCAGGCACCACGTCGGTAGGCCCGGGAATGCAAAAACTGACCAGCACGGTGATCGACAGCAGTCGGACCAGGTGCACCACGATGACCTTGCTGGACGCACGCTCGGACTCCAGTAAATCGAACACCGCGGCGAGTGCGCCGGGGTAGACGGCCAACAGGGAATCTTTCAGGTTCCATCCCGAGACTCTGAACAGCCAGAAACCGGCCATGGCGATCTGCGCCATCGAGCACAGCATTAGGAAGCCAAGGCTGGGCAACATGGCGGCCACCATCTGGCTGTCCCACGACTCGAACATCAGGCCGGTGGCGATGCCCAACACGATTTGCACGTAGCCAAGGCCGAAGCGCAACGTGGGAGAAAAACGCACGTTGCTGACAATTACCGCGGTCGCGAGTATCGAGCCAAGCAACAGACCATGGGGGACACCGGCATATTGCAGCGCGGTGCCGACCACGGTGGCAATCAACAAACACAATAAGGTTTTCATGGTTTCTCAGGTGCCTAATGCGCGAAGATTTTTGTATATGATTTCCGCCTGCATCTGCAGGACATCGATATTGCTGACGGCGTAGAACACACCTGCGGTGGGTGCGCCGATCGCGAAGATATTGGAAAGCCCCTGTTTGTTGATAACCCGGCAGTCGTCATAGCGCACATCGATCCCGCCATATTGGTGCCGGATGCACATTCCGGATGCCGCGAGGTTCTTGTATAGCGTGCCTTCCACCGCATCGCCTGCACCGGTCGCATTGACCAGATTGGAAAAGGAGCATTCGAAATCGCGCCCCCGCGCGAGGAACCGATCCCTTGTAACGCTGACATCGACCAATCCGGTTCTACAGACCAGCCGCCCGGAGCGGATATGTTGGTGGATCTTGATCCAGTTCTCCTTGGGAATCGGCACTCGCAGCTGCCGCCAGGCGCTCCTGAATCTCCCGACGAAAACATTTCTTTCGCGCTCGGATAACAGGTTCCAGATCATCGGCACGATCAGATTGGTCGACGAGAACACCGAGTAGATTGCCTCTCGGGCAACCGAGGCCTGGGTGTGATCGCGCATCAAGTCCTTGATGTTGACGTTGATGCCTTGCGCGCCCAATTCCTCGTCGAACATCGCCTGCACTGTTTTTAGTGCTGAGCCACTGCCGCGCAGTCGTTGCTTGAGATTATTCTCATTCAGCACCTTGAGCGGGCGCGGATGATAGTGCTCGCTGTAGTTGGGGATCTTGCTGCTGCGGGTCAGCATCGTTACGTGGTTGTCATGATTGGCGTCGAGCAAGGTAAGTGCCGCATCGATAGCCGATAACTGATTGCCAAGCACGCCAATACTGTCCGAACGGATATCAGCAAGGTTTGTAGTCGGATAAGGATTGTTGATATAGCCTTGGATGCCCTTGAGCCGATAGATATCGGTCGGCTCGGCGTTGCCAGTTGCCAACACCACGGCGTTGTATCCCGCACGCTCGCCAGTGGCTGTTTTCAGGGAATAGCAACTCCGTTCCGCTGTCATTCCAATCACCCGCTCGCAGTAATGCTGGATGGATGTGTACTTGCGCAGAGACGATTTCAGTGTCTCTTCAATAAAATTGCCGAACACCGGCCTTGGCTGATAGGCATTGGCTTGTGTTACGCGACACTCATGCAACCATTGTTTGAAGTCGCCGTGTTCTCGCAGATACATCAGATTGGCAGGGCGGTTGACCAAGTTGCTAAGGATATCCTGTTGATAAGCCTGACCGGATCCGGTACTACCGGTTGTATCGTACACGTCAACTTTCAGCTTCGGCGTCAGGTGTTTCAATCGCTCCACTATAATTGCACCGCTGTAACCCATCCCAATAACTGCTACCTTTCCCATATCTATCCTTAGACCGGTTTTTCCATATGGCGCGATAACGCCTGATTTGCGTCGTCATGTCAGATCATGGCGCGCGACAATACGCAGGTTGACGAGGGTGACCGTTAGCCAGCATCTAACGAAAGGAAAACGCGGGTGACGGTTGCCTTTCGTTTTCTTTTAATAGAACGGGAGGCATTCGGCTATTCCCATATAAATGTGTCCCTGACCCAGTTATCGAGTTGTGCGAGATTATCGCTGACGGCTATTTCGCTATTGCCCTCGACAATGGCGGAGACGATTTCACCATTGGTCATCGTCATCCCGGAATAGTTTGTGCCCTTTTTCGCCGTGACCGAGCAATAGCGAATGAAAGGCAAATCGATGTGTTCCGGAAACTCGATCAACTTGCCTGTGCGAGGCGGAATGTTAAGCTGCCCAAGCAGGCGTCGTGGTTTGATCAGCTCCTTGAACGATGCTGCTTTCCCGCCCCGCTCGGCGTCAATCAGTGTTAAGCGCGGATTCACGCCGTATGCTTCAGTCAATTCCTGGTTGACGCTGCAACCGCCAAGACGGCAGGCTATTTCGCAGACGATCAGGTTCTCGCCGTCCAGAAAAATCTCGAGATGAAACAGCATCGTGCCGAGTCGGAACAGCGCGCGCTCAACAATGCTTCTGGTTAGCTCCACGCATTTTTCGTGAAGCGGGTTGCTTTCGGACAACATCTGGAAACCGAGACTTTGCCCATCCAGAAAATCAAGGCAAGTCACCGTTGAGCGCACAGGCGAAATAATCACCGGCTTGCCGTCAATATAGAGTCCATTGACGTTCAATAAAGGCGCGTCGATGTATTTTTCAACCATCAGGTTGTGCAGGGTTGTGCTGTTCTGTTCTTGCAGATACCCAAGTAGATCAGGTTTATCGCGCAGCACACGTACGCCACCCGATCCGCGGCCGTCACGGGGCTTCACCACCACCGGATAACCATACTGCTCAACGAAGTCGTTGATCTCGCAAGCGGACCGGATCACCGACATGGGATTGATGCGGATGCCATGTTCCGCCAGTTTTTGCTTCATCAGGAATTTATCCCGATAAAGCAAGGTCATCTCTTCATAGCGCGTCACCGAGCCACTGAGACGGTCTTTGATTCGCGCAACTCTCAATAGATCGACTTCCGCTAGCGCGATAATGGTGTTTGTGCCAAGTTTTTTTGCGGCGGCCAATGCATCCAGTTCGACGACGGCCGAGTCGTTGAAGTTTGTATAGAGCCGGAACGCAGCGGACATGGCGGAAAATTGTTTTGTCAGCAAATCCTTGGCAGACAGGTCGCTATAAATTAGGGAGTTGTTTCCCAGCACGCTTAGCCATTCATCTTCCGAGTGCTGAAGTAGAATTTTTGCAGGTGCAAATAAAATCACAGGATTCAAGAGAAGTCCCCGGTTTTAGGCAGATTTCAATCGGAATGCCAAGTGTGCAATCAGGTGATAGTTTCAAGCGAATCACCCGCGTGCGGCTTACTTGGCACACGTAATACATGGTCTTGCAGGTACCTCCAATAAGAGGGGTTTTAGTTTTTTTATTTCTAGAGTTTTAGTCGTTGGTTGCTCAAGGTAACGCCGGTAACGCATTTAAAATTTTCGATTTGTTGTGGCATATGACCCTCTGTCAATGAAATTAGCAGGAATTTTCGGGCGTCGGGTGATGTTGTCTTTTATAACCTCATACTAAGATCGCCGCACCTACCAAATTTGGTAGGTGCGATTGGCGCATTTAATGCTTGCTTGAGTTGTTTTCGTGGTTGCCAGGCTTAGGTGAAAGTTCGGCCGTGACTAACATGCCTGGTTCATGTTCTCTATTGAGTCTGCATTTCTAATGCGGCTTTAAGATCCGCATATCTATTCGTTTCGTGAAGTTTTGGATGAGGTACTTTGCTGAGAATTTACATATGCTACCCGGCCTTGATCATTCATTCGGCGAGGTTATGGGCGGCGAAGTTACAAGTGGGAGAAAAAACATTTTAGTACTCGTGGGTATTCTTAGTCTGGGCGTATGAATGATAGGTGCGGTTTTGGTTATATGTGTCCTTTGGCTATTGCATATGCTACAGCTTGTACTCTATTGCCTGCACCCATTTTGCTTTGTATTTTTTTCTGATGGAAGTTTATTGTGTCAATTGTTAGGTTCAGGATAATTGCAATTTCCTCAGAGGTTTTTCCATCAGCGGTCCAGCGCAGTATTTCTTTTTCTCTAGTTGATAAAGTGATGCTTTCGCTTATGTGTGTTTTATTGTTGATGTCATACAATTTCGCTTGTAGGATGTTGGCGAGAGATTTTATTTTGGGTGTCAGATCCTTTAATTCCTCTGAGGATATTTCTACCTCTCTCCTTGCTAGAGAGAAAAGCTCTACTGCCCCGAAGCGTTTTGTTGTTGGTTGAGTTAATCCGATACATAATCCAGACTCCATCGCATCAGACATTAGGTTCGGGGTTTCTTTAAAAAGATCGGTGTTCCAGCATAAAACTTCATCAAGCATCTTGCTGTAGTGGATGCGCGGGTCTGCTAATGCATGATTCATTTTTCTATATCTGAAAATCCATTGTGCAGGGTAGTTGCTGTAGATGTCATATTCCGGTTTCATAAAAGGTGTAGGTTTGAAAGTTTCATATGCAAAAAATTCAAAATTCAGCTCTTTTGTAAGTTTTATTGATCTCGTGAGTAAAACATCCAGGCTTTTGACCTCTGAGAAGGCTTCTTCGTATTGTTTTTCCCATCCTAATGATGTGCTGGTATTCATCGGGGGTTTGCCTTTTTTAATTGTTTGTTGTCTGTGTGGCGCCTGACAGGATTTGGCTGGTATGCGATACGTTTTTTCCGGTCTTAGCTCGCTCTTAATGATCGGTCTAAACGATAAATATTTGGGTCGGAATTCTCCGGTCGGCCTGTATCAATATTCCTTGCCTGCCAGAGAAATTTCCTACACGCGACGCTAATGTTTAGCCAACCCACAACCAAACTTCGTCAAATCCGGATTTAACGGCTTATCCGCCCGTGTGACGCTGCTCGGCATCTGTTTACTGCGGTTTTCCTATGGACGCCTGGCTGATCGGAATCAAACACAAGGCTTCGCCTGGCCTCAGCGCCTCGGGCCTTTGTCTTCGATTCACGCCTGCCACCGCACCAAACCTGTCTGCACTCCCTTCCGAACTGGCCTTCTGGGCGCTGTGGCATTGCCGCCATGCGCGCCCACCGGATGGTTGTATTTCCCGTTAAGTCTTTATACGGATCGCACTTGGCCCTACACGGCACGGTGGATCGAACCGGCGGCGCCTGCGCGCTTGCCTGACGCGGAAATACGAGAGTTCCCCATGAGTTTTGCCACGACCCCCTTTGCCTCCCTACAAGAAGCCCAGTCCTTTCTGGCGAACAATCCGGATATCGAGATGTTCGAGCTGTTCATCCTCGACAATAACGGCGTGCCACGGGGCAAGTTGCTGCATCGCGATGAATTGTTGGCGGTGTATGAAAGCGGCCGGCCGCTGCCGAGCACCATCCTCGGATTGACCATCAATGGCGACGACGTGGAAAACTCCGGGCTGGTCTGGGAAGTGGGCGATATCGACTGTCGGGCGTATCCGCTCAGTGGCAGTTTGCAGCGCATGCCGTGGCGGCTGATCCCCACCGCAGCCGTGCAGGTCAGCATGCACCCGCAAGAGGGGATGCCAGCTACGGTGGCCGATCCGCGGCATCTGCTGGCCCAGGTGATCGATGGCCTCAAGGCCGATGGTTTTTATCCGGTCATGGCGGCGGAGCTGGAGTTTTATCTACTCGATCGTGAGCGCGACAGCAACGCTCGGCCGCAACCGGCGCGAGATGTCGACGGCGGTCGGCCGCGCTCTACCCAAGTCTATGGCTTGCGTGAACTGGAGCAGATCGAACCGTTTCTCGCCGATCTCTACAATGCCTGCAAGCTGCAGGGCATTCCGGCGCGCACGGCGATTTCCGAGTACGCACCGGGGCAGGTGGAGATCACCCTTGAGCACCGCAGCGATGCCTTGCAGGCAATGGATGAGGCGGTGCGCTACAAACGCCTGGTCAAAGGCGTGGCGCACAAGCACGGCATGACCGCCTGCTTCATGGCCAAGCCCTTCGATGACCTGGCCGGTACCGGCATGCACATGCATGTCAGCCTGGCGGACAAGGACGGTAATAACCTCTTCGCCAGTGAAGCGCCCGACGGTACGCCGCTGCTCAGGCACGCAGTCGGCGGCATGCTCAGCACCTTGCTCGACTCGTTGCTGCTGTTTTGTCCCAACGCCAACTCCTACCGGCGTTTCCAGACCAACAGTTACGCACCCCTGGCCGCGACCTGGGGCGTGGACAACCGTACGGTGAGTCTGCGAGTACCGGGCGGCCCGGCGTTTTCCCGGCATATCGAACACCGTATCTGCGGCGCCGATGCCAATCCGTATCTGGCGGCAGCGGCGATCCTGGCGGGTATTCATCGGGGCATTCGCGAACAGCGCGACCCCGGCGCTCCGGTTGAAGGCAATGGTTACGCTCAGGCCACCGAGCTGTTGCCGACGGACTGGCTGACCACCTTGCGTGCTCTGGAAGGCTCATCCTGGGCTCGGGACGCCTTCGGAACCGAGTTTCTTGGAGTTTATCTGGCCGTGAAGCGTGCCGAGTACCGACAATTCATGGGCGAAGTGGGCGAGCAGGACTGGCGCTGGTATTTACATCAAGCGTAAGTAGTCAGGCTTCAGATAAAAAGTTTTGGCCATTTGCCACTGGCCAACTATTTGTTCGCTTATTTTTCACGAAAAATTGATGGTTGGCTGCTTAAAGTTTGTGCTGTCGTGGGGAGTGAATGTTTTAGTTGCTTCCTGGCGGCACTACTTTCAAGGAAAAAGCAGACCGTCATGTGGAACATTAAAGCCGTGCGCCCCGAGTGGGTGACGTTGGTTGCCTGTGCCTTTTTATTAATAGGCTTCAACTTTGTGCTCTGGCAACACCTGTTCGAGATTACCTCGTCCGACGGCCAGGGCATGGCCATGCGCGTGGCGTTTGGCCTGATGATCTGGTGTGCGTTCAACATTGTCCTGACCCTGCTGGCCTTTCCTTACGTGCTCAAGCCGGTGCTGATACTGATTTTTTTGATCAGTGCCTGCGTCGCTTACTTTATGGCGCAGTACGGTGTTTTGATTGATAAGGGAATGTTGCGTAACTTTACCGAAACCAATGCCACGGAAGTGCGTGATTTACTCTCGGTCAAGTGGCTTTCCTATATTTTCTTTCTGGGCGTGTTGCCGTCGTGGTTGTTATGGAAGACTCCAATCAACTATCGTTGCTGGCACCGTGAAGTGTTAAGTAAAGTTCTACTGGCCGTTGTATCGGCGGGCGTGCTCGGTATTGTAGCTTTGGCGAACTATCAGGGTTTGTCTTCGTTGTTTCGTAATCACCACGAATTGCGCTTGATGATAGTGCCGAGCAATTACATTGGCGCGTCCGTCGGCTATCTGCGTGAGCAGTTGGTGTCCGCTCGGCAGCCATTCGTCAAGATCGGTGAAGATGCGCAGATGAACCCGAGCTGGCAGGCCCATGCCCGCAAGTCGCTGACGGTGCTGGTGGTGGGCGAAAGTGCCCGTGCGGAAAATTTCGGCATTCTGGGTTATGACCGTGATACCACGCCGAAACTGAATAAAGAGGTGGGCCTGATCGCCTTTACCGACGTGCACTCCTGCGGCACGGAAACCGCGGTGTCGGTGCCGTGCATGTTCTCCAATATGGGCCGCAAGGATTACAACGCCAGCACGGCGAAGAATGAAGAAGGCCTGCTCGATGTGCTCAAGCGTGCCGGGCTGGAAGTGATCTGGCGCGACAACCAGTCTGGCTGCAAAGGCACCTGCGACCGGGTCACGCTTGAGGATGTGAGCAATTTCAAGGATCCGGGCTTGTGTGCCAATAGCGAATGCCGCGATGAAATCCTCTTGCAAGGCTTGCAGCACTTCATCGATCACCTCGATAAAGACACCGTGCTGGTGTTGCACCAGATGGGCAGTCATGGTCCGGAATACTTCAAGCGTTATCCCAAAGAGTACGAGCACTTCACCCCTGTCTGCGAAAGCAACGCGCTGAACAGTTGCAGCCGCGAAAGCATCATCAACGGTTACGACAACACGCTGGTGTATACCGATTACGTATTGGCGACCTTGATCGACGTGCTGCGCAGCAATCAGGACAAGGTCGATACCGCGATGCTCTACCTGTCGGATCACGGTGAATCGCTCGGTGAGTACAACCTGTTCCTGCACGGCACGCCTTATATGCTGGCGCCGGAGCAACAGAAGCACGTGGCAATGCTTGCCTGGTTTTCGGACAGTTATCAGAAGTCCTTCTCGGTGGACACCCATTGCCTGCAGCTGAGTCGCGAAAAGCCGCTAAGCCAGGACAATCTGTTCCATTCAATGCTCGGCCTGCTGGAGGTCAACAGCAGCGTTTATAACCCCGAACTGGATATGTTTGCCGGCTGCCGAGGGGCTGTGCTTGACGGGGTGCTGGCCACTCAGTGAGATCTTTACCGCCATTCGACCTTTTTTTCACGTGCCGATGGTTAATCTGCCGCCAGTTGATCCCTTTACAAGAGTCCGAGCGTCATGTCATCGCAACTCCCATCCACCATTGAGCTTGAGTTCGCCAGGCGCTACGAGCAGGAGCACGCCAGAATTTGTCTGGAAGCGCGCCCCGTCGGCCTGGCCCGGCGGCTGTCGCTTTGGCGCGCTGAGCACTTGGTGCGTCAGGCGCTCAAGGTGGCGGGCGAGCCCGGGCTGATTCTCGACCTTGCCTGCGGTGCCGGGCGCTTCTGGCCGGTGCTGGCCGAGCATACGAACCGGGTCATCCTCGCGGCGGATAACTCTCAGGATATGCTCGACCACGCCCAGACCCATCATTCGCCCGGCCTGCTCGAACGGGTCACAACCTTTCAGAGTTCGGCGTTTACCATTGGTCTGTCGGTGAATGCCGTGGACTGCATTTTCTGCATGCAGTTATTTCAGCAGATTGTCAGCAGCGAGCACCGCCTGCTCCTGCTGCGTGAACTGCATCGCGTCAGCCGCGACACGGTGATTGTTTCGGTGCAGGTCGCCGGCAGCTTCCAGGATCGTCGCCGGCGGGCCAAAAGTGCTGACCCGCAAGCATCGGCGGAGGCTGAAAAACGCCCGTTGGCCAGTAAAACCCAGGTCGAAGGCGAGTTCAGACAAGCAGGATTCGAGATTCTCCATTCTCAAGACTTCATGCCCGGCTACGGCCTGTCACGGGTCTACGTGCTGCGTAAAGGCAGCTAATTTAATCTGTCGGACTATTCTGAGAGTCCGACAGGTGTTTTCCCTCACGCTCTTATGCAGTGAATGCTCGGAAATCGCCGGGGTCGATATATACTGCGCTCCATTCTTCAAGGGAGAGCCGTGTGGCCATCGATATTCACTGGATTCGCGACAACGATAGCCTCGGTCAGTTTTGCGCCGAGTGGCAGCAGTTGCCATTCGTTGCCCTCGACACCGAATTCATGCGGGTCGATACTTTTTATCCGATCGCCGGGCTGCTGCAGATTGGCGATGGCGTGCGCGCTTACCTGATTGACCCATTGACGATCGATAACTGGCAACCCTTGGCCGCTTTGCTGGAAAATCCGGCAGTGATCAAGGTCGTGCATGCCTGCAGCGAAGATCTGGAAGTGTTGCTGCGCCTGACCGGCAGCCTGCCGGCGCCATTGTTCGATACCCAATTGGCCGCCGCCTATCTGAACCTGGGCTTTTCCATGGGCTACTCGCGCCTGGTCCAGGAAGTGCTGGGAATCGATCTGCCCAAGGGCGAAACCCGTTCCGACTGGCTGCAACGCCCGCTGTCCGAGACCCAGATCAGCTACGCCGCCGAAGATGCGCTGCATCTGGCTGAGGTCTACATCCGCTTGCACCCGAAACTGTCCGACGACAAGTACGCCTGGGTGCTGGAGGACGGTGCCGAGCTGGTGGCCAACCTGCGTCGCGAAGTCGACCCCTACGAGGTCTATCGCGAGGCCAAACTGGCCTGGAAGCTTTCCCGTGCCCAATTGGCCGTGTTGCGTGAACTCTGTGCCTGGCGTGAACGCGAAGCCCGCGCCCGCGACCTGCCGCGTAACCGGATTGTCCGTGAACACTCGTTATGGCCATTGGCCCGGACCCAGCCGGACAACCTCACGGCGCTGGCAAAAATCGAAGACATGCACCCGCGTACCGTACGTCAGGACGGCGAGTTTCTGCTGGAGTTGATCAAGCAAGCTGGCAGTGTACCCCCTGAGCAATGGCCGGCCGCGGTGCCTGAGCCGTTGCCGGTCGAAGCTGCAGCCTTGATCAAGCGTCTGCGGGCGCTGGGCCAGGCCGAAGCCGAACGCCTGGACATGGCGCCAGAACTGATGCTGCGCAAGAAAACCCTGGAAGCCCTGCTCAAAAGCGGCTTCCCCGAGGGCCCTTACCAATTGCCTGATTCGTTGCGTGGCTGGCGCCGCGAATTGATGGGTCAGATGCTGCTCGACAGCCTGGCCACCGCCGGAGAACAGCCTTGAAACGTATTTGCTCCATCTACCGAAGCCTGCGCAAGAACGAGATGTACCTTTACGTGCTGAAAAGCGATGCACTGGAACGCGTCCCGGAAACTCTGCTGCTGGCCTTTGGCAAGCCGCACCACGCCTTCGACCTGGTGCTCAGCCCGGAGCGCAAGTTGTCCCGCGAGGACATCAATGTGGTGCTGGAGAACCTTGAGAGGCAGGGCTATCACCTGCAAATGCCACCGGCCGAAGACGAGTACATCGAACATTTGCCCGAAGAACTGCTGCGGCGCAATGATCCGCTGTGATGGACCGGTCCGGGTGCTCTGTCCAGAGCACTTTTACAAATGGAACTGAATAATCTGGCGGTGGCCGTTAACGATGGGTAAAACCTGTCGACGACCACCCGCACTGTTTTTTGAAAGGTTTGAACCATGCGCGTTCTGATTGCTGAACACGACCACGCTCTTTACGCCCAATTGTTGCGTCAGGCCGCTCCTGACCTGGAAGTGCTCACCAGTGGCGACTCCGCCGAATTGGCGAGCCTGGCCGCGGATTGCCCGATCTGGCTCGGCCAGCCGGACCTGCTGGCGACCCTGCTGCGCCAGGGCCATGAGCCGCAGTGGTTGCAATCGACCTGGGCCGGGATCACCCCGTTGCTCGCCGAGGGTCTGCCGCGGCATTACCGCCTGACCCGGGCGGTGGGGATTTTCGGTCAGGTCATGGCCGAGTACGTGCTGACCTACATGCTCGGCCATGAGCGCGAAGTGCTGGCACGGCTGGTCAGTCAGGTCGAGCGCAAGTGGGACAACCGCCAGGTTCAGAGCCTGGCCGGGCGCAAGGTATTGATCGTCGGCACCGGCGACATCGGCTGCAGCGTGGCGCAGTTTCTGTTGCCGTTCGGGGTCGAGTTGTATGGCATTGCCAGCGAAGCTCGTGAGCAGGCGCCGTTTATCGAAGTCGCCGGGCTGGAAGATCTCGGGCGTTTGGTGGGGGAGGTCGATTATGTGATCAACCTGCTGCCCAATACGCCGGATACCCACGATCTGTACGACGCGGCGCTGTTCAAGCAATTCAAGCCGACCGGGTTGTTCATCAACGTCGGGCGCGGTGTGGCGGTGGTCGATGCGGACCTGGTCGAAGCCTTGAAGGAAGGGCATCTGGCCGGGGCGGTGATCGACGTCTGCCGTCAAGAGCCGTTGCCGCAACGTCACCCGTTCTGGACCGCCTGGGGCTTGCTGCTGACCGGCCACAGTTCGGCGCCGACTTCACCGTCGATGATGGTGCAGTTGTTTGTCGAGAACCTGCGGGCGTATCAGGCCGATATGGCGTTGCGTGGGGAAGTGAGTTTCGATCGGGGGTACTAAGCACACCGCAATCAATGTGGCGAGGGAGCTTGCTGTGGCGAGGGGGCTTGCCCCCGCTGGGTCGCGAAGCGGCCCTAAAATCGGCAATCGCGGATATTCAGGTAGAACGCATCAGCCGGTTTTACGACTGCTGCGCAGCCGAGCGGGGGCAAGCCCCCTCGCCACAGTGCTTTGCTTACAGGCTGAAATCACCCTCAGCCACGGTCTCGCTCAACGGTCGGCGCGGGCTTGGGACTTCGCGGGCCTGCAGATACTCGGCCAGGGTGGCCTTGTCTCCCAGCTTGCCGATCGCCACGGCGGCGTGCAATGCGTAGCCTTCAGGGATATTCAGCTCCTTGCGGGTCAGTTCCTGATCGAAACCGGCCATGCCGTGGGTGTGCCAGCCGCTGAGGCTGGCTTGCAGCGCCAGATGGCCCCAGGCCGAGCCGGTGTCGAAGGTATGCCACAACGCCGGCGTTTCTTCTTCGGCGCCTGGTGCCGTGAAGGTGGTTTTCGAAATCACGATCACCAGCGCCGAGGCGTGTTGTGCCCAGCTGCGGTTGAATTCATTCAGCAGGCCCAGGTAGCGTTCCCAGTTCGGTGTGTCACGACGGGCGTAGAGGAAACGCCACGGCTGCGAGTTGTAGGCCGATGGTGCCCAGCGCGCGGCTTCGAAAAAGCTCAGCAGGGTTTCTTGCGGGATGCTTTCGCCGGTGAAGGCGCGGGGCGACCAGCGATCGGTGAACTGCGGGTGGATGGCATAGTCGGCGACGCGGGGATTAGCGCTCATGAAGAGATTCCTTGCTACGTTTGAGTATGAAAGTCGAAAAAACCGGCGGGCGCAGTTGAGCTGAGCAGTGAGGTCTTCTTGAGCCGTGGCAGTTCACCAGAATGCAACGCGGTTGAGCGTTAATGGCACTTCGGTTTGGCCCTTTGCGACTGGCAAAGCTACTTCGCCGCGCAAGAACTGACAAGTCCTGTTCTACCGGCAGTCGCAAGCGCTTGGCCGCAGAGCCCTCGCGCACTAGACTGGCGGCCTTTTCACTGCCCGATACTGATGCTTGAGCCATGGCCGCCAAAGTCGAACCTTTCTGGATACGCAAAACCCTCGAACAACTCGATCAAGAAGAGTGGGAGTCGTTGTGCGATGGCTGTGGCCTGTGCTGCCTGCAAAAGCTCGAAGACGAAGATGACAACAGCGTCTACTACACGCGCATTGCCTGCAAACTGCTGGACCTGAAAACCTGCCAGTGCAGCGATTACACCAATCGTCGCGACTCGGTGCCCGATTGCATCCAGCTCACGCCGGGCAAAGCCGACCAGTTCAAATGGCTGCCGCCGACCTGCGGCTACCGTCTGGTCAGCGAGGGCAAGGATTTGCCGCTCTGGCACCATCTGGTCTGCGGTGATCGCGATGCTGTACACCATGAACGCATCTCCCAATCCGGGCGCATGCTCGCCGAAGGCAGCGTGGCCGAAGAGGATTGGGAGGATCATCTGATCTTTCGTGCGGGTTAAGAGCGCGCCGCTTTAGCGTTTCAAGGTTGATTCACGAGGGAGTGTGTATGGCTGTGGGGGCAAGGCTACCGTTAGCCTGTTTGTTGCTGGCGCTGAGTTCGCCGCTGTGGGCGGCCCAGAAAATCAATCTGGATTACCACGTGCGCCTGTTGCCGCAGAGCGATCAGGCCGAAGTGCGGCTGACCCTGGCCGACGGCGCGGCGGTACGCAGTCTTGACCTGGACCTGGGCAATCGCGGCGATTACAGCGATTTCAAGGCCGATGGCCAGTGGCAATCCTCTGCGCCCCAAACTCCCGAAGGCCAGCGTGGCATCTGGCGTCCTGCCAGTGGCAAGGCCAGCCTGACCTACCGCGTGCGCATCAGCCATGCCCGCAAGAATGGCACTTTCGAAGCGCGCATGACCCCGAGTTGGGCGTTGCTGCGCGGTGACGACCTGGTACCTGCCGCTCGCCTCGACCAGCAGGACGGCATCGAGCTGGTGTCGCGGCTGGAATTCGAGTTACCGGCAGGCTGGAAAAGCGTCGAGACCGCCTGGCCGCGTATCGGCAAGAACCGTTTTCGGGTCGACAACGTTTCGCGTCTGTTTGATCGGCCGACCGGCTGGATGCTCGCCGGCACCCTGGGCAGTCGCCGCACTCGCCTGGGAGAAACCGAAGTCACGGTCGCCTCGCCGCAAGGCCAGGGCATGCGACGCATGGACGTGCTGACACTGCTGACCTTCGTTTGGCCGCAAGTGCAGGCGGCATTCCCGCGCCACCCGACCAAGTTGCTGATTGTCGGCGCGGGCGACCCGATGTGGCGCGGTAGCCTGGCCGGGCGGGATTCGATTTACCTGCACAGCCGCATACCGCTGGTCAGCGAAAATGGCACCAGCCCCTTGGTGCGCGAGCTGGCTCAGGTGTTTGGCCGGATCAACGACAGTCAGCGCAGCGACTGGATCAGTGAGGGTTTTGCCGAGTATTACGCGATCGAACTGGTGCGCCGGGCTGGCGGCATGAGTGACGAGCGTTATCAGAGCCTGAAGAGCCGACTGGCCAGGGACGGCCATAAAGTCAGCACCTTGCGCGGCGAGCAAATCAGCGGACCGGCGGTTGCCAGAGCAGTGTTGCTGCTGCAGGAACTGGATAGCGAGATTCGTCTGAAAACCCGCAACAAACGTTCCCTGGACGATGTGCTGCACGCCGTCATGCGCCTGGAAAGTGTCAGCACCCGGGAGTTCGTGCAGTTGAGCGAGAGCATTCTCGGCGAATCGTCGTCGGTGCTCGATAGCAAGTTGTTGCAGTGACCGCAAAAGATCAAAAGATCGCAGCCTGCGGCGGTCGGCGTAGGAGCTGCCGCAGGCTGCGATCTTTTGCGGTTAATGCAGATTTTCCTGGTACACCAAAACCATCAAACTCCGGCTTTAGGCGATTCCACCGAGTCATTACCGGTCACCGTTGCCGTGCGGGTCGCCGCCTCGGCATTGGCTTTCATCCGGCGCAGATCTTCACCGGCCCGTTCGATTTTCGCGCGCACGTTGTTCATGTCCTGGCGGCTTTTTTCCAGCAAGTCTTTCGCCGAGCTGTGGCCAGTAATACCACGGGCCAGCGCCACCCCGCCAATCGCTATCTGGATCAGACCGAAAACGCCGCCACGGCGCAGACCTTTGCCCATCATCAGCACGCCACCGGCCAGCGAACCAATGCGTTCCCAGCCCTGGACGTTCTGCGTCGGCCGGGTCTGGAAAGGGGTGGACTCGATGCGCTCTACGATTTTGCTGTCGCTCATGATCTGTCTCCAGGAGGGTGATTGATATAAAGCTGACTGCGCGAGCGCGTCGCTTGTTCCGTCGGTTTTCCAGATTTACACATTAGAACTTCGGCCCGGAGCGGGTGTTATTACCCTTGGCCATGCGGTCATACAGCACCACGTTGACGGTCGCGGCAAGGTTCATGCAGCCGGTGGTCGGGATGTAGACCACGTCTTCGCACCAGTCGCGGATGTCTTTATCCAGCGAGCCGTCTTCCGGGCCAAAGATATACAGCGCGCGATCCGGGTGGGTGTACTCCGGCAGCGAGCGAGCGCCCTCGACCAGTTCGACAGCGACCGGGATGCAGCCCAGCGGAAGGATTTTCTTCAGGTCTTCGATGCCGATCAACGGAATGTCCTGGTGGACTTTCTTGGTGTCGGTGACAAAGTCGCGGGCGCGTTCATAACGCTTGCCGGTGTAGAACACCGACGCCACGCCGTAACAGCCAGCGGCGCGCATCACCGAACCGACGTTCTCCGGTGACTTGGGGTTATACAAACCAATGCAGCTGTACCGTTTGTTGGCCACGAGCGGGGTGCCTTCGAGAAAAACCGTGATTATACGGGGATTGCTTCGGAGCCGGTCGGTTAGATAATCAAGAGTCAACGCGCAACCCTGTGGCGAGGGAGCTTGCTCCCGCTCGAGCGCGAAGCGGTCGTAAACCGGCTGATGCGTTCTTTCTGAAAAATCGCGATTGCAGGTTTTTGGGCCGCTTCGCAGCCCAGCGGGAGCAAGCTCCCTCGCCACAGGAGGCCAGAGTGGGGCTTACTCGTCTTTCTTCATCAACCCCGCCAGCGCGGCAAACGGGTTGTGGGTGGCCTTGGCGATTTTTGGCGAACTGGTGGAGCTTTCGCTGAAATACTGCTGGTCGGTGTAGCGCGAGTGTTCGTTGTCGTGGCAGTACAGGCACAGCAGCTCCCAGTTGGAGCCGTCCTGCGGGTTGTTGTCGTGGTTGTGATCGCGGTGGTGCACGGTCAGTTCGCTCAGGCGTTTGCCGGAGAACTCACGGGCGCAGCGTCCGCAGACGTGCGGGTACATCTTCAGGGCCTTGTCACGGTAACCCATCTCGCGGTCGCGCTGGTTGTCGGCAAGGATGCGGTCCAGTTTGGCGGTGTTGGACGGAGGCGTTGACGAACTCATGGGTTCACCTTTGTAAAAGACTAATGACGGTTATGCAGCAAGTTTAGCTCAGGCCTTGAGCTTCTCGGCAATCCAGATGGTGTGCCGCGTGCCTTTGTTGCCGTGGGCGAAGACTTGCACTTCCTCGGCCTTGAAGCCGGCCTTGCGCAGCTTGTCGGAAAACTGCCGGTCGGCACTGGCCGACCACACCGCGAGCACGCCTTTTGGGCGCAGGGCCTTGGCGCAGGCACTGAGGCCGCCCGAGGAGTAAAGCCAGCTATTGGCCTTCTGGGTCAGGCCTTCGGGGCCATTGTCGACGTCGAGCATGATCGCGTCGAAACCCTGTGGCTCGGCTTGCAGCACCTTGGCCACGTCTTCCATGCGGATCACGGTGCGCGGGTCGAGCAGTGGTCGACCGGATTTTTCCCCCAGGGGCCCGCGATTCCACTCGACTACACCCGGGACCAGCTCCGCGACCACCACCTCGGCGGTCTTGCCCAGATGCTTAAGCGCCGCGGCCAGGGTGAAACCCATGCCCAGGCCGCCGATCAGCACCCGCGAGCCTGGACGACCCGCGACCTTGCGGCAGGGAATCTCGGCCAATGCGTCTTCGGAGCCGTGCATGCGGGTGTTCATCAGTTGTCCGCCGTCGCCGCCCTGAATCTTGATGACGAAATCCTCGCCGTATTCGAACAGGCACAAGGCACCGCCGTTATCGGGGATCGGGGTGGTGTCGAGTAGAACGAAACGTTTCATGGGACTCTCATTAGGAAGGGGAAACTGGCATTGAGAAAGGCAAACTTGCGCGGTTGGGAGTAGCCTGAAGTGCGATGAAAAGAGCAACGGAGCCATTGATGAAGCGCACCATTCTAACGGGCATTGCGTTGGCCGCGCTCTCGATAAGTGCAGCGCAGGCGCAAGAGCTGCAACCTGTGCCGGTTACGCCGGCACCGATGCCGGGTTCGCCGGGCACCGCGACGCCTACGCCGTATCCACAGATCACCCCTCCGAGTATTCCCAAGGCCGGCGGTGGCGACGGCTCACCCTTGCTGCCACCGATGCCGATGCCCAGGCCGCCCAAAGACCAGACGTTGCCCGGGCTGGAGCAAAACCCGCCGAAAGCCAAGACGCCAGGCGGTTAGACCCGCGGTGAGAGCTTGCCCGGTGTCCGATATGAAGACCGGTACGCCGGGCCGAGTGCCTCAGGCGATGCCCAGAACCTTGAAAATAAAGGCGTATTCGAGCGCTACATCACGCAATCCCTGATAACGCCCGCTCATCCCGCCATGGCCAGCGCCAAGCTCGGTCTTGAGCAGCAGCAGATGGTCGTCGGTTTTAGTCGCTCGCAGCTTTGCCACCCATTTGGCTGCTTCCCAGTACTGCACGCGGCTGTCGTTGTAACCGGCGATCACCAGGGTCGCCGGGTAGACCTGGGCCCGGACGTTTTCGTAGGGCGCATAAGCCTTGATCCGCTCATGGACTTCAGGTTCTTCAGGGTTGCCCCATTCATCGTATTCGGTGACGGTCAGCGGCAGATCCGGGTCGAGCATGGTGTTCAGAACGTCGACAAAGGGCACTTCGGCGATCGCCGCCTGGAACAGTTCGGGACGCTGGTTAAGCACCGCACCGATCAGCAAGCCACCGGCGCTGCCACCGCTGATCGCCAGTTGCGATGAGCTGGTGAAACCATTGGCGATCAGGTGTTCGGCGCAGGCGATGAAGTCGCTGAAGGTGTTCTGTTTGTGTTCCTGCTTGCCGGCGCGATACCAGGCTTCACCCAGTTCGCCACCGCCCCGCACGTGGGCGATGGCGAAGGCGACGCCGCGATCGAGCAGGCTCAGGCGCGCATGGGAAAACCATGGATCGAGACTTTCGCCATAGGCGCCGTAACCGTAAAGGTAGAGCGGCGTCGGTTTGCCGAGGGATTCGCGTTTGACCACCAGGCTGATCGGCACCTGCGTGCCGTCGGCGGCGGTAGCCCATAGGCGCTGGCTGACATAAGCCTCGGGGTCGAACGGGCCAAGCACCGGAGTTTCCTTGAGGACTTTCTGCTCGCCAGTCGCCAGATCGAGCTGGCGGATTTGCGCGGGGCGATTCAGCGCTTCGTAGCGCAGACGGATTTTATCGCTGACAAACTCCAGGCTGTTCTGCACATGCAGACTGTAAGCCGCGTCGGGCAGTTGCACGCGGTAGGCGGGCAGGCCCTCGGGGCGGACTTCAATGATCGGCAAGCCACCTTCGCGCAGACTCAGGGTCAGCGCCGAAGCGTTCAGGCTCATGCCGTCGAGCATCACGCTGTCGCTGTGGGGGACCAGGTTCTGCCAGTCGGCCTCGGTCGGTACGACGCCGACGCCGTTATCGGCAGCCTGGTACAGAGCGAAGTTGATGCCATCGCGGTTGCTGCGAATCAGCCAGGTCCATTGGCCGTCGAGCTTGCCGTGGTCGGCGTCATACTCATGCGCTTCGACTCGCGGCGCCAGGCAAGTAAAGGGTTGCTGCGGCTGCGAAGCGTCAAGGACCCAGACTTCGCTGGTGGTCTTGCTGCCCAGGGACAGTATCAACTGGCGCTCGGAGCTTGAACGGTAGCAATGCAGGAAGAAACGTCCGTCCGACTCATGGAACACTTCTTCGGCTGCGGTGCCGTCCAGGCGATAACGGAACAGTTTGTGCGGGCGATGGGTGTCATCCAGTTCGCCGAAGAACAGCGTCAGGCTGTCATTGGCCCAGGTCATGCTGCCGTCGCAGTTTTCGAACGACAGCTCGCTGACTCTGCCGCTGGACAGCTCCTTGACGAACAGGGTGTAGGTTTCTTCGCCATTGGTGTCCAGGCTGTAGGCCAGGCGCTGGTGGTCCGGGCTGATGCTGAACGCGCCAAGGGAGAAGTAGCCGCCGTTGGCCAGCTCGTTCGGGTCGAGCAATAGCTGCTCCTGGCTTTCATCGACCTGTTGGCTGTCATCGGCCGGACGCGGGCAGCGGTAGTGCCGGGCGTATTCATCACCGGCCGTGGTGCGGGTGTAATACAGATACGGGCCCCAAGGCGAGGGCAGCGACAGATCGGTTTCGCGAATCCGCGCCTTGATTTCTTCGAACAGGGTTTCGCGCAGTTCGGCCTGATTGGCCAGTTGCGCCTCCTGATAGCGGTTTTCCGCCTTGAGGTAGTCGAGCACAGGCAGACTGTCGCGGTCCTGCAGCCAGGCATAAGGGTCGGCACCGTCGGCCTTGTGGGCGATCGGAGCGGCGAGAACGTTGGCAGATAGGGGCATGAATGGCTCTCGGACGTTGTACAAAAATAAGGGTTCGCGGACGGCGGTGCAGCCTGACATGCGAAAAGCCGTTATCATAAGCGCCTCTTCGCCTGCCATGCCATGGACACCATGACCGAGAACGACTATCTGATCTCTTGGGGCCTTTACGCCTTCGCCGCTTTGGGCTGCCTGTTGGTGTGGATGCGCATGACCCGCTGGATGTGGCGCTGGTTGCGTGAGCCATTGCGCCTGCTGATGGCGGTGCTGCTGTTCACCCCGACTATTATCGACCCGGTGAAGGAAAAATACGCCCCGGCACTGGCCATTACTGCTCTGGACCTGCTGTTCAAGGTCGGCAACAACGTCTGGCGCGCGGTCTCCGATCTGTTCATGTACGGCATGATCGCCTTCGGTATCTACCTCATATTCGCCTTGATTCGCTGGCTGATCGAGCGTGGCTCCAACGCTCGCAAGGAACAGACCGCTGCTGCGAAAGCTGCGGTGTCGGCGCAGGAACCCGAGGAGGAGCAACCTTTCGGTGGTGCCGGTGATGACCGTTATGGTCGCCCGCCGGTCCCCGGTAACCCCCAGCGTTTGCGAGTCGAACCGCGTTTGTAACCCTATCCCGGCATTGAAGCGAGAGTCCGAGCATGTGTGAGTTGTTGGGCATGAGCGCCAATGTACCGACTGATATCGTGTTCAGCTTTACCGGGCTGATGCAGCGCGGTGGCCGCACTGGTCCGCACCGTGACGGTTGGGGCATCGCATTCTACGAAGGCCGCGGCTTGCGTCTGTTTCAGGACCCGGCGGCCAGTTGCGACTCCGAAGTGGCGCAACTGGTGCAGCGTTATCCGATCAAAAGCGAAGTGGTGATTGGCCATATCCGTCAGGCCAATGTCGGCAAGGTCTGCCTGTCCAATACCCATCCGTTCGTGCGAGAACTGTGGGGGCGTAACTGGTGTTTCGCCCATAATGGCCAGTTGGCCGATTTCCAGTCGATCGCCAGTTTCTATCGGCCGATCGGCGATACCGACAGCGAAGCGGCGTTCTGCGATTTGCTCAACCGGGTGCGTCAGGCCTTTCCCGAACCGGTGGACGTCGAACAATTGCTCCCGGACCTGGTGGCGGCCTGCGCCGAATACCGCAGCAAAGGCGTGTTCAACTGCCTGCTCAGCGACGGCGACTGGCTGTTTTGCTATTGCTCGACCAAGCTTGCGCAGATAACCCGCCGTGCACCATTCGGCCCGGCGCGCTTGAAGGATGTCGATGTGATCGTCGACTTCCAGGCAGAAACCACGCCCAATGACGTGGTGACGGTGATTGCCACCGAACCCTTGACTGAAAACGAGACCTGGACCCGTTACGAACCGGGCCAATGGAGCCTGTGGCGACGCGGCGAATGCGTCAGCCAGGGCCAGACCGAATAAGGACGTCCCGTATGTTGCTCAGTTATCTGCGACTGGTGTTGTTTGCCATTGGCCTGTTGGTCGGTGTGCAAGTGCCGGGTTTCATCAGCGACTACGCCAAGCGCGTCGAAGCGCACTTGATCGAAGCGCAAACCGGTTTGCGCGGCTTTCAGGGCACTGCCCAGCAGTTCTTCAAGGGTGATTTGCAGGCGTTGGTAGCCCATTATCGCGCCAGCGAGGACCCGGTGTTTCGCAGCGATGCCGACAGCCTGAGTACCTTGCTCGGTCGCCAGCTGGCACTCGACAAGCAGTATCAGGCCATGCAAGGCCCGTGGTACATCCGCGTGCTGCAGGTGGTACTGGCCGCCGATCCGGAGATTCGCAAGGAAACCTGGAACGGCTACAGCTATCAGATCCTGCTGACCCCCGAAGCGATGGGTTGGGGCCTGGGCGGTGCGATGCTGCTGTCGTTCGGTCTGGAGTGCCTGTTTCGTTTGATCGACTGGGTGGTGCTCGGCGGCAAACGCCTGCGCCAGAGCCGGCCGATTGAAGAGCGGGATTTGAAGGGGTTGTAGGAGCTGCCGAAGGCTGCGATCTTTTTGATCTTCGCTTTAACTGCTCGAAGGCTTGCCCAACACGATATACCCCTCACCAACCTTCTGCGCATAACTGCGCAGGACCTCCTGGCATAACACCACTATCTCCTCGACCAGTTCCACCCCGACTCGCCATGACACCACCACCTGTAAGTTCGGCGGTCGTTGTTCAATCGCCAGCAAGGTCAACTCGCCCCGCGCCAGCTCTTCGCTGACCAGCACCGGCGGCAGCGCCGCAATGCCGAAGCCGTCCCGCAGCAGGCGGGTGATCGCTGACACCGAATTCACGCAGTTAAGCCGCGGGGCAGTGACGCCGTTGGCCTGCATCAGGCTGACCACGTCCTGATGCGGGTGGGAGTTTTTCGAGTAGGTAATGATCCGTTCGCGGCCAAGGTCGGCGACGCTCGAGTAATCGCGGTTGTAAATAGAATTGGTGGCGGCGATCCAGCCGATGGGATGACTCGCCAGCTCCAGGCTGCGAATGGTTTCCTGACGCAGCAGATCGGTTTGCAACGCGATGTCGAGAAAGCCTTTTTGCAGCTGATCGCAGAGGTTCAGCGCGGTATCGGCGACTAACTCGATTTCCACCAGAGGATAGGTGTCCATTATTTCCGCCACCAATGGGCTGAGCCAAGTATGGATCACCGTATCCATCACGCCGATGCGAATCCGCCCGACCTTGCTCGAACTCGTCTCGATCGACTGCTTGAGCGCCTGCATGGTGTCCATCATCTGTTCGGCGTAGTCGAGCACCTTCAAGCCTTCCGGTGTCAGCCGTACTCCCCGCGAATCACGCAGAAACAGCTTCACCCCCAGCTCGCCTTCGAGCACGGCAATGCGGCTGGATATCGAGGCCTGGGTGGTGAAGAGTTTTTCCGCGGTCAGGCGAAAACTCTTGAGCCGGGCTACCCAGACGAAGGTTTCGAGAAACTTGAGATTCATGGGATCAACTTTTTCTGATGTCTTGGGGTGGTTTTTATTAGTTGGACGCAGGAGGGCAGGGGTGCCAAAAATCAGTCCTCCTCACGATATGCGTCGTCGGGGCTCAGAACAATACCAATAAAATTAACGTGGAGATTTTGCCATGAGTGCGCCCGACACCCTCGACGTCGCCAAGCCCGCAGCCCGACCCGGTCCCTTCGACTGGTACCGCAATATCAATAAGCAGGAGCGTCGGACATTCTGGAGCTGCAAGATCGGCTATGGCCTGGACGGCATGGACACGCAGATGCTCAGTTTTGTCGTGCCGACCCTGATTGCCATGTGGGGCATTACCACCGGTGAGGCGGGGATGATTCACACCAGCACCTTGATCGCTTCGGCCATCGGCGGCTGGGTCGCCGGGATTCTCTCGGACCGCATCGGTCGCGTGCGTACCTTGCAATTGACCGTTTTGTGGTTCGCCTTCTTCACCTTCCTCTGCGGGTTTGCCCAGAACTACGAGCAACTGCTGATCTCCCGCACCTTGATGGGCTTCGGCTTTGGCGGTGAGTGGACTGCCGGCGCGGTGCTGATGGGCGAGGTAATCCGCGCCAAGGATCGCGGCAAGGCTGTGGGCATGGTGCAATCGGGCTGGGCGCTGGGTTGGGGTCTGACGGCAATTCTCTACGCCATACTGTTCTCCCTGCTGCCGCCAGAAGATGCCTGGCGTGCGCTGTTCCTGTTGGGCATCGTGCCGGCGATCTTCGTGATTTTCGTTCGTCGCCTGGTCAAGGATCCGGAAATATACCGTGAAGCCAAGGCCAAGCAGGAACCGAGCAACCCGGCGAAGTTCTACGAGATCTTTGCCCCGGGCATCCTCAGCACCACCTTGCGCGCCTCGTTGCTGACCACCGGTGCCCTGGGCGGTTACTACGCCATCACCTCGTGGCTGCCGACCTTTCTCAAGAACGAGCGCGGTTTGAGCGTGCTGGGGACCGGCGGTTATCTGGCCATGGTGATTGTCGGCTCCTACGTCGGCTACGTGATCAGCGCTTATCTGACCGATATCCTGGGTCGCAAAAAGAACTTCATCCTGTTCGCGGTCGGCTCCTTCATCATCGTCGTGCTCTATACCCAGCTGCAGGTCAGCAACGGCGTGATGCTCTGGCTGGGCTTTCCACTGGGGTTCTTCGCCTCGGGGATTTTCAGCGGCATGGGCGCCTTCCTGACTGAGCTGTTCCCGACCCGGATTCGTGGTTCGGGCCAAGGCTTCTGCTACAACATCGGCCGGGCGCTGGCGGCGTTCTTCCCGCTGCTGATCGGTCTGCTCAGCCAGAAAATCCCATTAGGCATGGGGATCGGGGTGTTCGCGGCCGTTTCTTACGGCGTGGTGATTCTCGCGGCCCTGAGCCTGCCGGAAACCCAAGGCAAACAACTCGATGCGCAGTGACTGATAATTTGCGGGACGCTGACGAACGGTCCCGCACTAAAATATTCAAAGGCCTACAGGAGTGTTCACCGTGAACCACCTGCTATTGAACTGCGACATCGGCGAAAGCTTTGGCAACTGGACCATGGGTCTGGACGCCGAGGTGATGCCCTTCATTGATTGCGCCAACATCGCCTGTGGTTTCCATGCCGGCGACCCGAGCATCATGCGCAAGACGGTCAGCCTTGCACTGGCCAACGGGGTACAGATCGGCGCCCATCCGGCCTATCCGGACCTGGTGGGTTTTGGCCGTCGCTCCATGGCCTGCACCCCACAGGAAATTCAGGACCTGTTGCACTATCAGATCGGCGCCCTGGATGGCATTTGCCGGGCCCAGGGCAGCCGCGTGAGTTATGTCAAACCCCATGGTGCGATGTACAACGACATGATGGCCAACCCTGAGCAGTTGCGTGCGGTGATCCAGGCCGTGGCCGCCTATGATCGGCAATTGCCATTGATGCTGATGGCGACCCGCGACAACAGCGCGGCTCAAGCCCTGGGCGATGAATACGGAGTGTCGCTGTGGTTCGAGGCCTTCGCCGATCGTGCCTACGACAGTGCCGGGCGCCTGGTCTCGCGGCAGCTTCCGGGGGCGGTGCACCACGATCCCGAGAAAATCATTGAACAAGCGCTGATCATTGCCCGTGGTGACAACCTGATTGCCAGCGACGGCAGCGCCTTGCATCTGCAGGCCAACACGCTGTGCGTACATGGCGACAATGCCAGTTCCGTGGCGGCCGTGCGGCGTATCCGCGAGGCCTTGAACCAGCAGACTCAATCATGAAGCCACGGATTGAAGTGGTGGCTGTCGATTGCTTGATGGTGCGTCTGTTTGAGGTCATTACCGAAGACAATATGCCGTGGATGCTCGCCGCCACTGAGCGATTGCGCGCCGGGTTCGGCAGGCATCTGATCGATCTGGTGCCGTCTTACACGACCTTGATGGTGCATTACGACCTGACCGCGCTGACTCCATCACAGGCCCGAGAACTGATAGCCGAAGCCTTGACTGACCTGTCGCCGAACCCGCAGGCCCGCGGCCAGTGCCATGTGTTGCCGGTCTGGTACGACCTGAGCGTCGGGCCTGAGCTGAACCTGCTGTCCCAGCGTAGCGGGCTGACGGTCGATCAGGTGATTCGTCGCCATAGCGAGCGTGAGTATCAGGTCTTCGCCTTGGGTTTTGCGCCGGGTTTTGCCTTTATGGGTCTGGTGGACGAGGTGTTGGCCGCGCCGCGTTTGAGTACGCCGCGCAAGCGCGTGGCGGCCGGCAGTGTCGGCATCGCCGAGCGCCAGACCGCCGCTTATCCGGTGGTGTCTCCGGGGGGCTGGAACCTGATCGGTCGTACTCCGAGCAAATTGTTCGACCGCGAACGTGACGGTTACAGCCTGATGCAACCGGGCGACACAGTACGCTTCGAAGCCATCAACCATGCAGAATTCATCCGCCTGGGCGGTGATGACACGCCGCTGGAGAACCTGGCATGAGCCGACTATTGATCGAAGCCAGCACGCCGTTATGCCTGCTGCAGGACGCCGGGCGTTTCGGCGTGCGGCATCTGGGAGTGACTCAGGGCGGGGCGCTGGACTGGGTGTCGATGTCCTGGGCCAATTGGCTGCTGGGCAATTCGCTGGACGCGGCAGTGGTCGAAGTCACCCTCGGTGGTTTTACCCTGGTGGCGCAAGAGGATTGCTGCCTGGCGTTGGCCGGGGCGGATCTTGGCGCGCAACTCGACGGCCAGCCTCTGGCATCCTGGCGCGCTTTCAGCCTTAAGCAGGGTCAGCGCCTGCAGTTCACCCAGCCGTTGCTCGGTGCACGGGCTTATCTCGCCGCGCCGGGTGGGTTCGCCGCAAGCAAAGTGCTGGGCAGTTGCGCCACGGTCGTGCGTGAAGAATTGGGCGGCCTTGATGGATTTGGCCGGGCGTTGGCCAAAGGTGACGAGCTGAGTTACTTGCGGCCGGCAGTTGAGTTGCGCGAACTGCCTCGCGAACAGATCCCGGACTTCAAACTGAAGCTACCACTGGAGGTGGTGCTGGGCGCGCAGATTGGCGAGTTCAGCGGACAAAGCCTGTTCGATGCCTTCAACAGCAGCTGGACCATCGACAGCCGCGCCGATCGAATGGGCATTCGTTTGCAGGGGCCGGAGTTGCAGTACCAGGGCCAGCCGATGATCTCCGAAGGCATCCCGCTGGGGGCGATTCAAGTACCGCCGGATGGGCAGCCGATCGTGCTGCTTAATGACCGACAGACTATTGGTGGCTATCCGCGGTTGGGAGCGTTGACGCCTTTGGCACTGGCGCGGCTGGCGCAATGTCTGCCGGGACAGCAGGTCCGATTGACGCCGGTGGTGCAGGAGACGGCGCATCAGCAGCAGGTGAGTTATTTGCGCAGATTTGCGTAAAGCCCGAAAAGATCGCAGCCTGCGGCAGCTCCTACGCCGAATGCATACACCCGCGAATTATCGGGTGTATGCAAAACCTGCAGGAGCTGCCGCAGGCTGCGATCTTTTTGCCCATCACCCAATCATTTCGACAAGAACCGCATCCCTTCTTCCAGCCCACGCAAGGTCAGCGGAAACATCTGATCTTCGACCAGTTCGCGGACGATGTTGGTCGAGGCGGTGTAGTTCCAGGTGTCTTTCGGGTACGGGTTGATCCAGATGAGCTTTTTGTATTTCTCCCTGAAACGCTGCATCCACACATAACCGGCTTCTTCGTTCCAGTGCTCGACGCTGCCGCCGGGCTGGGTGATTTCGTAGGGCGCCATGGCGGCGTCGCCGATGAAGATCACTTTGTAGTCGGCGCCGTATTTGTGCAGCAGGTCGTGGGTCGAGGTCCGCTCCGAGCTGCGACGCATGTTGTTCTTCCACACGGATTCATAAATGAAGTTGTGGAAGTAGAAATACTCCAAATGCTTGAACTCGGTCTTGCAGGCCGAAAACAACTCTTCGCAGATCTTCACGTGGGCGTCCATCGAACCGCCGATGTCAAACAGCAGCAACAGCTTGATGGTGTTGCGCCGCTCCGGGCGCATCTGAATATTCAGCAACCCGGCGTCACGTGCGGTGTGATCGATGGTGCCGTCGATATCCAGCTCTTCCGCCGCGCCCTGGCGAGCGAATTTGCGCAGACGACGCAGGGCGATCTTGATGTTGCGCGTTCCGAGTTCGACCGAATCGTCGAGGTTTTTGTACTCGCGCTGATCCCAGACCTTGACCGCCTTGCCCTGACGTTTGCCGGCATCGCCGACCCGAATGCCTTCCGGGTTGAAACCGCCGGAACCGAACGGACTGGTACCACCGGTGCCGATCCATTTGTTGCCGCCGGCATGGCGTTCCTTTTGCTCCTCGAGGCGTTTCTTGAACTCCTCGATCAACTTGTCCAGGCCGCCGAGGGACTGGATCTGCGCACGTTCTTCATCGCTCAGGCTGCGCTCGAATTCCTTGCGCAGCCAGTCTTCGGGGATCAAGGCCTGAAGGTGATCGTCGAGTTTTTCCAGACCATTGAAATAGGCGCCGAACGCCCGGTCGAACTTGTCGAAATGCCGTTCGTCCTTCACCAGAATCGCCCGGGCGAGGTAATAGAACTCGTCCATGTCGGCGAAGATCACCCGCTGTTTCAGGGCGTTGATCAGGTCAAGCAGCTCGCGTACCGAGACGGGGACCTTGGCTGCGCGCATTTCATTGAACAGGTTGAGCAGCATGGCTGTCGCCCTTGAGATCGTAAAAAAGAAGTATCAGCGAGTGCCGCGACGGCTCATGAACGCCAGGCGCTCAAGCAATTGCACGTCCTGTTCGTTCTTCACCAGCGCGCCGGCCAGGGGCGGAATGGCTTTGGTCGGATCGCGTTCGCGCAGCACGGCCTCGCCGATGTTGTCGGCCATCAGCAGTTTCAGCCAGTCCACCAGTTCGGAGGTCGAAGGCTTTTTCTTCAGGCCCGGTACTTTGCGCACGTCGAAGAACACGTCCAGCGCTTCACTGACCAGATCCTTCTTGATGTCCGGGTAATGCACGTCGACGATTCTTTGCATGGTGACGCGGTCGGGGAAGGCGATGTAGTGGAAGAAGCAGCGGCGCAGGAAGGCGTCCGGCAATTCTTTTTCGTTGTTGGAGGTGATGATGATGATCGGGCGCTTCTTGGCCTTGATCGTCTCGTCGATCTCGTAAACGTAGAACTCCATCTTGTCGAGTTCTTGCAACAGGTCGTTGGGGAACTCGATGTCGGCCTTGTCGATCTCGTCGATCAGCAGGACCACCCGCTCTTCGGATTCGAAGGCTTCCCAGAGCTTGCCCTTTTTCAGGTAATTGCGAACGTCATGAACTTTGTCCACGCCCAGCTGGGAGTCGCGCAGACGGCTGACCGCGTCGTACTCATAGAGGCCCTGGTGAGCCTTGGTGGTGGACTTGATATGCCAGGTAATCAACCGCGCGCCGAAGGACTCGGCCATCTGCTCGGCAAGCATGGTCTTGCCGGTGCCTGGCTCGCCCTTGACCAGCAGTGGCCGCTCCAGCGTGATGGCGGCATTGACCGCAAGCTTGAGGTCATCGGTAGCTACGTATGCGCTGGTGCCTTCGAACTTCATCTGCAATTCCTCGAACGGTAACGCCGACCTGAGCAAAGCAGGGCGGGCGAATTAAATCTCATAGCTGACTATAACGCGGCGCCCGGTCGACTGTGAACGCAGACGGCCCATTCAGTCTCTGAATGGGCCGTCACATGTTGACTCGGTCAGGGCGAAGCGCCATTTTTTCCTCAAACTAGTCAGCCGACGGCTTGGACTGTTCATAGCGGGCGTTGAACGCCTGGACGAAGCCGTTGCGCAATATCTGCAAAAACGCCTGGAACGCACTGATATCTCGCTGGTGAACGCTGCCGCTGAGCTCGACGCGGGTGGCAAACTGATTTTTCCCCTGGTTCTTCAGCACTGTTTCAGTGGTGCCAACCAAGGCTTCCCATACCGAACGGAACAGGCCTTTCTTCTCGTTTTCGACGTCCTGCTGCCAATTGAACACATCGACGTCCCTCAACAGCGGTTTGATATAGCCCGTGAGCTGGCCTTTTTTGGCCTGCGCCTCGATAACGACATCGCCGTGGCCGGCATTGAAGTCGAACTTGCCATAGGCCGAGGCGAAGTCATTCATGCGCTTGAGCTCGATATGTCTGGCGCGCAGACGGAAATCGAATTCTTCGAAATTGCTCAGCGGATCGAAGGTGGCGGTGGTTTCCAGCGGAGCGTGCCCAAGCAGCAGGGCTTTACCTTCGAAGCGGGCGTCGCGCTTGCCTTTGACGTCGACGACGTTGGTCAGGTTGTAGACGCTGGCGTTGACCTGGGTGGCGTTCATGTTCACTGGCGGTTTCGAGTTGAAGTTGCGGAACGTGATTCGTCCGTCGTTGATCCGCACTTCGTTCAGGGTGATGGGGAGCAGCTTGCTCAATTGTGCTCGCCAGTCGGTGCCCTGACCGGTCTGGGAGGCCTGCTTGTTGGCACCGCCGTCGACGAAGTTCAGCTCTGGTTTGACGAACAGCACTTCGGCTACCACCGCATGGTCGTACCAGAGCGAATGCCAACTGACCGAAAGGTCGATCAGCGGCGCATTGACGAAAGGCACCGGCACCTTACCGTCGACCTTGACGATCTTCAGGCCATTGATCCGATAGGCGCCGCGCCACAGTGCCAGGTCGACATCGATAACCTGGCCGCGGTAGTCACCCATGTCCGCCAGTTTGTCGTTCAAGTAGTCACGAACCAGCAAGGGCAGGGCGATGTGCAGCGCTACCAACAGCACGACGATGCCGGCCAGGGTCCAGAGGGGCCAACTATAGCGACGTTTCATGGTATTCAATCTCCAGCCGTATAAAGCCTGTGACTGCTGCAACAAGTAGTCGTTCGTCGCAACTGGACGCCCATGGGCCCCGAGGCATACCCTTGAATGCTTCTTCAACGCTGAATAAGGACCCAGCCATGAGCCGCATTTATGCTGACAACGCCCATTCCATCGGCAATACGCCGCTGGTACAGATCAACCGCATCGCACCCCGTGGCGTGACCATCCTGGCCAAGATCGAAGGGCGCAATCCCGGGTATTCGGTCAAGTGCCGGATCGGCGCGAACATGATCTGGGACGCCGAAAGTAGCGGTAAGCTCAAGCCAGGCATGGCCATCGTCGAGCCGACCTCGGGCAATACCGGCATTGGCCTGGCGTTCGTCGCTGCGGCCCGTGGCTATAGGTTGGTGCTGACCATGCCGGCGTCCATGAGCATCGAGCGGCGCAAAGTCCTCAAGGCTCTGGGTGCCGAGCTGGTGTTGACCGAACCGGCCAAAGGCATGAAAGGCGCGATCGAAAAGGCCGCCGAGATTCTCGCCAGCGATCCGGCCCAGTACTTCATGCCGCAGCAGTTCGATAACCCGGCCAACCCGGCTATCCATGAAAAGACCACCGGCCCGGAAATCTGGAATGACACCGACGGCGCGGTAGACGTGCTGGTTGCGGGCGTGGGCACCGGGGGAACCATTACCGGGGTGTCGCGCTATATCAAGCTGACTCAGGGCAAACCGATTCTGTCGGTGGCGGTGGAGCCCATCGTCTCGCCGGTGATCACTCAGGCACTGGCCGGGGAAGAGATCAAGCCAAGTCCGCACAAGATCCAGGGTATCGGTGCCGGATTCGTACCGAAAAACCTCGATTTGTCCATGGTCGACAGGGTCGAGCTGGTCAGTGATGAAGAGTCCAAGGCCATGGCCCTGCGCTTGATGCAGGAAGAGGGGATTTTGAGCGGCATTTCCTGTGGCGCCGCCATGGCGGTCGCGGTGCGTCTGGCCGAAACCCCGGAAATGCAAGGCAAGACCATCGTGGTGATTCTGCCAGACTCGGGAGAGCGTTACCTGTCGAGCATGTTGTTCAGTGATCTGTTCACCGAGCAGGAGATTCACCAATAACGACGGCAACACATTCCCCCCGTAGGAGCTGCCGCAGGCTGCGATCTTTTGATCTTTTGATCTTTTGATCTTTTGATCTTTTGATCTTTTGATCATCGGCTGGCTCGAAAAGATCGCAGGCTACGCCAGCTCCTACACCGACCGAGTACACCTCCAAAGGGCATTTGCTGATCGGCATCAGCTCTCCTTCAGCTCTTGTTCAGCTACCCTATGTTATTAAGTGCTTTATTACGTATTCCTCAACACTGAATGTTGATTCAAACGGGTTATTCCCGATGCCGGTAGTGTTTATCATGGCCGGCTGCCGTGTCGGGTAAATGACAGGGTGAAGAGTTACTGATTATCGAGGAGTTGGCCATGAGCTTTTCCTTCGCTGCCAAGGCGTCGGTGTTGCTGCTGTTCATGGGCAGCACGCTTTATGTCCATTTGCGTGGCAAGGCGCGTTTGCCATTATTGCGTCAGTTCGTCAACCATTCGGCACTGTTCGCTCCTTACAATGCGTTGATGTATCTGTTCTCCGGGGTGCCGTCCAAACCCTATCTGGATCGCAGCAAGTTCCCGGAACTGGATGTGCTCAAGGACAACTGGGAAGTCATCCGCGATGAAGCCATGCACCTGTTCGACGAAGGCTACATTCGCGCCGCCGAGAAAAACAACGATGCCGGTTTTGGTTCGTTCTTCAAGAAGGGCTGGAAGCGCTTCTATCTCAAGTGGTACGACAAACCGTTGCCATCAGCCGAGGCGCTGTGCCCACGAACGGTGGCGTTGCTCAGTACTATCCCCAACGTAAAAGGCGCGATGTTCGCGTTGCTGCCAGGCGGCAGTCACCTCAACCCCCATCGCGATCCTTTCGCCGGCTCCCTGCGTTATCACCTCGGGTTGTCGACACCCAATTCCGACAATTGCCGGATTTTCGTCGACGGTCAGGAATATGCCTGGCGCGATGGCGAGGACGTGATGTTTGACGAAACCTATGTGCACTGGGTCAAGAACGACACCGACAAGACCCGGGTCATCCTGTTCTGTGACATCGAGCGCCCGTTGAGCAATCGCCTCATGACCGGCATCAACCGCTGGATCAGTGGCTTGCTGGGACGCGCCACTGCACCACAGAACCTCGATGACGAACGTGTCGGCGGGGTCAACCAGGTCTATGCCTGGAGCAAAACCTCAAGTGATCGCTTCAGTGGCGTGATCAAGCAGTGGAAGCGCAGCGATCCCAAGCTCTATCGCATTTTGCGGCCAGTGTTGGCAGTTACCGTGCTGACATTGCTGGGTTACTGGTTGTTCGGCTGACGCGCCTGATGCGCCCCTGTAGGAGCAGCCGGGCGGCGTTCCGTTTGCTCTCAATGGACGTTAACGATAACGCGTGTTGTCTGAATAAACGCGTCGCTCTTGAGTCCATCGCGAGCAAGCTCGCTCCTACAATAGAAATCTCATGTCCCCTCGCCACAGGAATTGTGTCTGGCGCTGTCAACGCTGCGTAGCAATCCAGATCAATAACCCGGCCTGGAACACCGAGAACGCCACCAGGCAGGTGATGGTGAAGCGCAAACCGGTGTCGTCGCGCTGGAATCGGGTGACCGTTTCTGCCTGTTTACGCAGTTTGACTTCCTGCTCCGCCAGGTTCTGCTCGGCTTGCTGGAGCATCTGTGCGGCTTCGAGGATTTCCACGAACTGCAGCTTTTCCTTATTCCAGCCCGCCCGCAGTTCACCGACCGGCGTGTCTTTCACGCTGCCTTTCAAGTGTTGGGCATCGGCGTAAACCACTTCGAAACCATGGGTTTTCAGAGAGTGATCGCGGCGCAGCCGGGTGTCCTCGTTGAGGGCGTCCTTGTTCGCCAGATCGAAGCCGTCGACCTGGTAGTGCGACCATTTTCTTTGCGCCCAGGCGATGCCCTGAGCCATCAGGAAACGGCCGATCCCACGGTTCAAAGGCTCAATTTGCAAACCGCTTTCAGGGCCGAAATGCACCCGGTGTGTGGCGTGATCGACCCACACGTCCAGGTGGTTCTGCTCTTTGCGCACCCGCTGATTTGGCAACTGGATGCTCATTCGGAACAGGCTGCGCTCCTTGTTATTGCGCTCGGCATAACCGAACTCGACAAAGCGCAGCGGCCGTCCGCCAGTGGTACGGTCCGTTTGCAGCGGCGCCAGGCGGAGCATCCGGTGGTGCTCTGCATGGACGTCCGCCCACGGCAGTTCGACCGCCTCAGGGGCGGCTTCATCGACTGCGGTTTCGGCTGAGTTCGGGGTTTCTGTCATAACGGCGAGATCCTGTCCAAGCCCTGCTTGCCGACAGCAAATGAACTGTCGGCATAGGCTTATCGGCCGTTTTTTTCAGGACTGGAGGGTGAAGGCCGCTTAACTGGCGCGAAGTCCTTCAATAAAACTCAAGATATGCGCGCCCAACTCGGCTGCCAATGGCAACTGCGGGTCTTTGTATGAGGCCAATTGACGCTTGATATCGGGGGGCACGATGCGCATGACGTGGTTCATGCCTTCGATCAGCGCCAGTTCCGCATCCGGTTTGGCGGCCTTGAGCATCTGCGCATCGCCGACACCGACCTGAATATCGTTGCTGCCCTGGATAACCAGGGCCGGCATTTTCAGTTTGCCGAAGGCCGCTGCCGGATCCTGGCGAAACAGCGAAATCAGGTACGGTTGCACGCTCGGGCGGAAAATCACTTCCAGTTGTGGCGGCACCGCGTTATCGACGTGACCGGCCTTGAGGCTGTCGAGCAACTGATTGCTGCGCAGCACCAGGGGCGGTGGCAGGCGATAACTCAGCTGCTGGCGCAGTACCTGATCAATCGGGCGGGCGCTGCCGGAAACGGAAATCACTCCTGCGGCATCCACGGCAGGAGCGGCCAGGCTGGCGATCAGCGCGCCTTCGCTGTGCCCGAGCAGAATCAGTTTGCCGAAGCGTGGATCGGTCTTGAGCTGTCGACCCCAGGCCACGGCGTCGGACACATAGGCATCGAGTGTCAGGTTGCGTTCGTCGGGGGTGGCCGCGAGGCTGGCGGCTACTCCGCGCTTGTCGTAGCGCACGCTGGCGATGTTGTGTTTGGCCAGCACCCAGGCCAGGCGCTTGAGGCTGTCGTTGCGCCCGCCGTCGGGGTTGTTGCCGTCGCGGTCGGTGGGACCGGAACCGGAGATAATCAATACCACCGGCACCGGGGTGTCGGATTTGGGCAGCAACAACGAGCCATGTAACTCGCCGTTGCCAGTGTCCAGGCTGACAGGACGTTGCAGAACGGTGGCCTGGACCAGGCCGGTAAACAGGGTAAGGCTCAAGGCAAGAACTCGCAGCATCATCACGCCATCATGAACAAGGTGCCGGTTGGACTCACAGACACCGATAAGGTTCGAGGATGAACTAGTTGGGTAGCCTGCGTATACTGGCGCGCACTTGGTCACCAAGGCTGATTCATAAGTTTTAGTTTATCAGGTTGAGTAACTTCAGCGATTACACGGAGCGCCCTGCATGTCCGGCAATACCTACGGCAAGCTGTTCACTGTCACCACCGCTGGCGAAAGCCATGGTCCGGCGTTGGTCGCCATTGTCGATGGCTGCCCGCCGGGCCTTGAGCTGTCGTTGGAGGACCTGCAGCGCGATCTGGATCGGCGCAAGCCTGGCACCAGCCGTCACACCACCCAGCGCCAGGAAGCCGACGAAGTCGAAATTCTTTCCGGAGTTTTCGAAGGCCGGACCACCGGTTGCCCGATCGGTCTGCTGATCCGTAATACCGACCAGAAGTCCAAGGACTACTCGGCGATCAAGGATCTGTTCCGTCCGGCCCATGCCGATTACACCTACCACCACAAGTACGGTGAGCGCGACTATCGCGGCGGCGGACGCAGCTCGGCCAGGGAAACCGCCATGCGCGTGGCAGCCGGGGCGATTGCGAAGAAGTTCCTGGCCAGCCAGGGCATCGTGATCCGTGGCTACATGAGCCAGCTGGGGCCGATCGAAATCCCGTTCAAGACCTGGGATTCGGTGGAAGAGAACGCCTTCTTCTGCCCGGACTCGGACAAGGTGCCGGAGCTTGAAGCCTACATGGACCAGCTGCGGCGTGATCAGGATTCGGTCGGAGCGAAGATCACCGTGGTCGCCGAGGGCGTGATGCCGGGTTTGGGCGAGCCGATCTTCGACCGCCTCGACGCGGAACTGGCCCATGCGCTGATGAGCATCAATGCGGTCAAGGGCGTGGAAATCGGCGCCGGATTCGCCAGTGTTGCCCAGCGCGGCACCGAACACCGTGACGAAATGACCCCCGAAGGTTTCCTCAGCAACAACGCCGGCGGCATTCTCGGCGGGATTTCCTCCGGGCAGCCGATCGTGGCGCACCTGGCCCTCAAGCCGACCTCGAGCATTACCACGCCGGGCCGTTCCATTGATGTCCAGGGTAACCCGGTGGATGTCATCACCAAGGGCCGTCACGACCCGTGCGTCGGCATTCGTGCCACGCCGATCGCCGAGGCGATGATGGCCATCGTGCTGATGGATCACCTGCTGCGCCACCGCGGGCAGAACGCCGACGTGCGGGTGAGCACGCCGGTGCTGGGCCAATTGTAATGGCGGCCTTCGCAGTCGCCACGGTCTGACAGCCGTGGCGGCGCTCCCGTACTGGCGGCTATCCAGTTTCTATCTGTTCTATTTCGCCTTGCTAGGTTCGACGGCGCCATTTCTGGCGCTGTACTTCGATCACCTGGGGTTTTCCAGTGCGCGCATTGGCGAACTGGTGGCAATCCCGATGCTGATGCGCTGCGTGGCGCCGAATATCTGGGGCTGGCTGGGTGACTACAGCGGACGCCGACTGGCTATCGTGCGTTTTGGCGCGGTCTGCACACTGCTGACCTTCTCGCTGATCTTCGTCAGCAAGAGCTATGCCTGGCTGGCGATGGTCATGGCGCTGCATGCGTTTTTCTGGCATGCGGTGTTGCCGCAATTCGAAGTCATTACCCTGGCGCACTTGAACGGCCAGACTTTCCGTTACAGTCAGATCCGCCTGTGGGGGTCCATCGGATTTATCATCACAGTGGTGGCGCTTGGGCGTTTGTTCGAATGGCTGAGCCTGGACATCTACCCGGTGACACTGGTGGTGATCATGGCCGGGATCGTCGTCAGCAGCGTCTGGGTGCCGAATGCCCAGCCGGTCCAGGGCAGTCGTCTGACTGGAGAGGGGTTTCTCAAGCAGTTGCGCAGCCCCGGCGTGCTGGCGTTTTATGTCTGCGTGGCGCTGATGCAGTTGAGTCATGGGCCGTATTACACATTCATGACCCTGCACCTTGAGCACCTGGGTTATAGCCGTGGCTTGATCGGCATGCTCTGGGCCCTGGGTGTGGTCGCCGAAGTATTGATGTTCCTGGCCATGAGCAAGATTCTGGCGCGCTTCTCGGTGCGCCGGGTGTTGATGGCGAGTTTCCTGCTGGCCGCATTGCGCTGGCTGTTGCTCGGCTCCTTTGCCGAGTTTTTGTGGGTGCTGCTGTTCGCGCAAATATTGCACGCGGCCACCTTTGGCAGCTTTCACGCAGCTGCCATCCATTTCGTGCAACGTAGCTTTGGCGCGCGCCAGCAAGGTCAGGGCCAGGCGCTGTATGCCGCACTGGCCGGCACCGGCGGTGCGCTGGGTGCATTGTATTCCGGCTATAGCTGGAATGTCCTGGGGGCGACTTTGACCTTTAGTATTGCCAGCCTCGCCGCCCTGGCCGCAGCCGTTATCATTGCCATTCGTATGCAAGAGGACAGGCCATGAGCCTTACCCGTGAACAGCTGACCCTGGAAATCATCGAAGCCGGGCGTTTTCTCTACGGTCGCGGCTGGTCGCCGGCCACCAGCAGCAATTATTCGACCCGCCTGTCGTCCAGCCAGGCCTTGCTGACGGTCTCCGGCAAGCACAAGGGGCAACTGGGTCCGGATGACGTGTTGGCCACCGACCTGGCCGGTAACAGCCTGGAGCCGGGCAAGAAACCCTCGGCCGAAACCCTGCTGCACACCCAGCTCTACAGCTGGCGCCCGGACATCGGCGCGGTGTTGCACACGCACTCGGTGAATGCCACGGTGCTTTCGCGGCTGACCGTTGAAGACTTTATCGAGTTCGAAGATTACGAACTGCAAAAAGCCTTCAGCGGCGTCTCCACCCACGAATCCAGAGTACGGGTGCCGATCTTCGATAATGATCAGGATATTGCTCGACTGGCCGCCAAGGTGCAGCCTTGGCTTGAGGCACACCCCGATTGCGTGGGTTACCTGATCCGCGGCCATGGTGTCTACACCTGGGGCGCGCGGATGAGTGATGCGCTACGGCAGATCGAAGCCTTTGAGTTTTTGTTCGAGTGCGAGTTGAAGACCCGCTCCGTGCTCAACCGTTAATCGCTTACTTCTTCAGAAGTAGCCTACCGTCTGATGAAACGCACCACCTGACCGGCCTGTAAAAGCCGAAGGGCGCTGCCGATACCGAGGAGTTGCCAGCATGAGCAGCCTGTCCGTTTACCACGTATCCAGTCCGGAACTGCCGAACAAGGTTCTGACCCACTTCGACGATATTGCCTCGACCCTGGCCGAGCAAGGTGTGCGCTTCGACCGCTGGCAAGCCGCCGCAAAGATCCAGCCGGGCGCCAGTCAGGAAGAAGTAATCGCCACCTATCAGGAGCAGATCGACCGTTTGATGACCGAGCGCGGATACGTCACCGTCGATGTGATCAGCCTCACCAGCGATCACCCGCAAAAAGCCGAACTGCGGGCCAAGTTCCTCGATGAGCACCGCCATGGCGAAGACGAAGTGCGCTTTTTCGTCGCCGGCCGTGGTCTGTTCACCCTGCACATCGATGACTACGTGTACGCCGTACTCTGCGAGAAGAACGACCTGATCTCGGTTCCCGCCGGTACGCCGCACTGGTTCGACATGGGCGAGAACCCGCACTTCGTGGCGATCCGCATGTTCAACAATCCCGAGGGCTGGGTGGCGCAGTTCACCGGCGAAGATATCGCCCGCCGTTTCCCTGGGCTGGAGGACTGAGCGAATGTCGATCAAGGCCATTCTCACCGACATCGAAGGCACTACCAGCGCGGTGAGTTTCGTGTTCGAGGTGCTGTTTCCCTATGCCGCAAAACATCTTCCGGAGTTTGTCCGGCAGAACGCCGATCGGTCGGACGTCGCCGAGCAACTGCAGGCGGTTCGTCAGGACAGTGGCGAGCCGACGGCTGACGTCGAGCGGGTAATCCAGATTCTCTTGAACTGGATTGCCGAAGACCGCAAGGCCACACCGCTCAAGGCCCTGCAAGGGATGGTCTGGGAGCAGGGTTATCAGGCCGGGCAGCTCAAAGGGCACGTCTACCCGGATGCGGTCGAAGCGCTAAAACGCTGGCATCAGGATGGCTATCAACTCTTTGTTTATTCATCCGGGTCGATTCAGGCTCAACGACTGATTTTCGGTTGCTCCGAGGCGGGTGATTTGACGCCGTTGTTCAGTGGCTATTTCGATACCACCTCGGGGCCCAAGCGCGTAGCGCAGTCCTATCAGCGCATTGCTCAAGCGATTGGCTGTCAGCCTGGGCAGATTCTGTTTTTGTCCGATATCGTCGAGGAACTGGACGCGGCTCGGGAAGCGGGGATGGTCACCTGTGGGCTGGTGCGCGAGGGTGGTGAACTGGTCGGGCATCTGAACCTGAGCAGCTTTGCGCCAATAGACCCGTCAACGTTCTGAGTTGCAACGGCTGACCACTGATACTTGGTATCCAGCCGAACTCGAACAGGCCGACAGTCGACTTGATAGACGCTGACTCAGTTGTGTTTATTAGGTCGCGTAGGAAGGTGCTTGTTAGTTTGTAGGGCTTCGCTCTTTAGTGCCTTTCTTCCTTGTTAAATCTCATGTCTGTGTAACCCTTTCGCCTTTGTGTGCATGGCTGTCAAACGCAGTGTTTATGTTGGCAGCGGTGCGATTGTTCAAGGTGAGAGGGGGAGTCATGAATGAGACGTCGACAGCGCCCGGTGGGCAAGCCATTGAGCGCCAAGGAGCTGGAAATCCTGCGCTGGGCCAAGGCCGGTAAAACGGTGTGGGAGATCAGTGTGATTCGGGACATATCCCAAGCTACGGTCAAATTCCACTTAAGCAATATCTACTGCAAGCTGGAAGTGACCAACAGAGCTCAGGCTGTGGGCGAGGCGCTGAACAGGGGGTTGTTGAATTGACCCCCCAAACGACACCAGGCCGTGAAGCCTGAAGGCTTGCACGACCTGGGCAGGTGCAGCAGATATTTGTCTCAGACCGAGTGATAGGTCGGCAGGGCAAAGCGGTGTTGACTTTGCAACATCGAAATCTGTGGCAACTCGCTGGCCTGTTCCGCCAGGTCGCGGCGAATGGCGCTGATCACCCAGGACAGTTGGTCACCGGCATGTAGCTGCGCATAGGAAATCGATCGTTTGAGCTGTTTTTCGCTATTGCGCAGTGTAAGCAAAATACCGCCGTCCGGCCGTGCCTGGATGGTGACTTCGAAGTTGGAGAACAGGGAAGCGAATTTTTCTTGGATCATGCTCATGTCTATCAGCTCCGTTAGCTCGTGAATGGCAAGCGTGGAGTGATAGGTGCAGTGATTGTGCCAGTATTTGATTTTTTGAAAGCTCTTATAAATCAATAAGTTACAGATACCGTAAAATTCCGATTCCGTGCAATTTGCATGAATGGCCATCGTGCATCCTGCATTTTGCGTGGTTTTCCGGCTTTTTCGGCACGCAGAGAATTCCCGGTAAAGGTCAGACCGTCGCCCGGCGGGAAAAATTCCATTGCGCGGACGGGATACCGGTTTGTAGAAACCCGGCATGGGTCCGCGAGATAGCGGGCAATGCGGTTGAGAGATACAAAACTTTTCAAATCCTCCATGTACAGCCGAAGAATGGCTGGCGTATTTTTCATCCTGTTTCACGGGTTTTGTTAACTGTTTTAGTTGAACAGCAAAGAGTGTCTTTTGACATTTAACGGTCTACAGAACCCCCATAGGTTTTAATAGCGGACAGGGAATGTGGCAACCATGAGCAGCAACTCAAACGGCATGATTACCTGGGGCATGATGCTTCGAAAGTTGCCATCCATTGCCAAAACCATCCCACGGATGGTCAAGGGGCTCAAGGTCGCCAATGTAAGCAAGCCGAATCAACCCTGTGGTCTGGGTCGGGCATTCGAGCAAGCGACGTTGCGCAATCCCCAAGGTTCGGCACTGCTCTACAGTAACGTTTCGTTAAGTTATACACAGGTCAACCAGTGGGCCAACCGTATTGCCCATCACCTGATTGCCCAAGGCATCGGCAAAGGTGACGTGGTCGGGATTTTTATCGAGAACCGACCCGAACTGCTGGTCACGGTATTGGCCGTCGCCAAGGTGGGCGCTATCGGCGCCATGCTCAACACCTCGCAGACCCAGCATGTGCTGGTGCATAGCCTGAATCTGGTAAAACCGCTGGCAATCGTGGTCGGGGCGGAGTTGGCGCAGGCGTTTACGGCAGTCCGCCAGCAGGTCGCCATTGATCCGGGCAGAGTCTGGTGTGTCGCCGACCAGGACACTTGCCGCGACCCCGGCAAGGTGCCCGCAGGCTTTATCAACCTGATGACCGCCAGTGCCGAGTGCTCGACAGATAATCCGCTCAGCAGCCAGCAGATCTATTTCGATGACCCTTGTTTCTATATCTACACATCAGGTACCACCGGCTTGCCCAAGGCCGGGGTTTTCAAGCACGGGCGCTGGACGAGGACTTCCGTCAGTTTCGGCATGATCGCCCTGAACATGGGCCCGGCAGATGTCGTTTACTGCACCTTGCCGCTGTACCACGCTACCGGTCTTTGCGTCTGCTGGGGCTCCGCCATCTGCGGGGCGTCAGGGTTTGCCATTCGCCGCAAATTCAGCGCCAGTCAGTTCTGGAATGACGCGCGCAAGTTCAACGCCACCACCATTGGCTATGTCGGTGAATTGTGTCGTTACCTGATCGACCAGCCACCGAGCGTCGAAGACCCTCACAACGGCGTGGTAAAAATGATCGGCAACGGCTTGCGCCCAGGGGTGTGGGGTGAGTTCAAGAAGCGCTTCGGGGTCAAGCACGTCTGCGAACTGTACGCCGCCAGTGACGGCAATATCGGCTTCACCAACATCCTCAACTTTGACAACACCATCGGTTTTTCCCTGATGTCCTGGGAGCTGGTGGAATATGCCCATGACAGCTGTGCGCCGATTCGCAACCAGGCCGGCTTCATGCAGAAAGTCGCCAAGGGCGGGCAGGGGCTGCTGCTGGCGAAGATTGACGACAAGGCCCCGCTCGATGGCTACACCGATCCCGAGAAGACCCAAAAGGTCGTCCTTCATGATGTGTTCGAGAAGGGCGATCGCTACTTCAATACCGGAGACCTGCTGAGAAATATCGGTTTTGGCCATGCACAGTTCGTTGACCGCCTGGGCGATACCTACCGCTGGAAGGGCGAAAATGTCTCGACGACCGAGGTCGAGAACATTCTCCTGCAGCATCCGCATATCGCCGAGGCGGTGGCCTATGGCGTCGAGATCAGCAATACCAACGGGCGTGCCGGGATGGCCGCGATTACTCCGGCCGAATCCCTGGCCACCCTGGATTTCAGTGAACTGCTGCAATTCGCCAGAGAGCAAATGCCAGCCTATGCAGTGCCATTGTTCTTGCGGGTGAAAGTGAAAATGGAGACCACCGGCACCTTCAAATATCAGAAAGTCCGGCTCAAGGACGAAGCCTTTGACCCGGCAAAAACCGGAGATGACCCGATCTATGCCTGGTTGCCGGGATCGGATACATACGTGCAAGTCACCGAGCAGGTGCTGGCGGATATTCACGGTGGCAAGTTCCGCTATTGATTCTGGCTATTGCTCGATTTGAGAAAAAAGGGATGACAGGCTCGGGGCGGCTCGGGAAACTAACGGTTTTACGAAGTGAATGTGGAGTCCCGAATGTCAGACAAAAGCCGCCAGATGACCGAAGAAGAAGCTGCGGAGTTTGCCGAGCAGGTGTTCAACAAGGCGCGTGAAGGCGATGCGGCCATGCTCGCCGCATTGCTGAGCAAGGGTCTGCCGGTCAACCTGCGCAATCACAAGGGCGATACCTTGTTGATGCTCGCCAGCTATCACGGGCATGCCGATGCCGTTAAGGTGCTGCTCGAGCACAAGGCCGACCCGGAGATCCGCAACGATAATGGCCAAAGCCCGATTGCCGGTGCCGCGTTCAAAGGTGACCTGGCGGTGGTCAAAGTGCTGGTCGAAGGCGGCGCTCAGGTCGAAGGTTCATCTTTTGACGGTCGCACCGCGTTGATGATGGCGGCGATGTTCAACCGCACGGCAATCGTCGACTACCTGATCAGCAAAGGCGCCGATCCGAAGGCCAAAGACGCCAATGGCGTGTCCGCACTGGACGCTGCCAAGACCATGGGCGCGGCAGATACCACGGCGCAGCTGGAAAAGTTGCTGGGTTGAGTATTTCGGGCAAACGAAATTCCCTGTGGCGAGGGGGCTTGCCCCCGCTCGACTGCGCAGCAGTCGTAAACCCAGTGTACGCGGTGTGCCTGATACAACGCGTTTTCAGGTATTAGGGCCGCTGCGCGCCCCAGCGGGGGCAAGCCCCCTCGCCACAGCAAGCCCGCAATGCGCTATCCTTCGCGCCCTCAAATTTCCCTCGCTACAGGATCCGCCCATGAAAACCACGCTCGTTGAACTCATCAGCAAAATCAGCTCCGGGTGCATGGACGAGGATGAAGTGGTACGGATCGCCGACGAAGCCGCGCAGGCCTACGCCGACGCGGATGCTTTCCTGGCAGCCAATCCGGACATCAACTACGACGAAACCTTTCCGATCCCGCTGGGCGAGTGGATCGTAGTCGGCAGCCTGCCGGAAACCGTATTGTTCCAGGCCGACACCTATATGGACCTGTTCGCACAGATCGTCGCCTCGTTCGGCCCGGGCGTAACCTTCAACATCAAGCCCAAGCAATTGGCCAAGGTCGAAGCGCTGACCGCGCTCAACCGGATCCAGATCCAGCTGAGCGCCATGAATCCGGAAAAGGGCGGTTATGTGCTGATGAACTTCAGCCAACTGCTCGATGACGAAATCCAGGCGGTGCTGGTGTATGGCAACGACGTGCCACGGGTACTGGAGTTGTGCGCTGAAGTCGGTATCAACGCTGCGCCTTCCCTGGAAGCGTTGCGAGTGGCAATTCACGTCTGAGTGCAATAAAACGGAACCCTTATCAAGCCCGGCTATCCTAAGTGTGCAAACCCTCACTAAGGAGCGACACCATGGGTTCTACCTTCAATGGCCTGGTCGGGCTGATCATCCTCGCCCTGGATATCTGGGCGATCATCAACGTTCTTAAGAGCGGCGTCGAAACCGGGATGAAAATAGTCTGGGTGCTGCTGATTCTCTTGTTGCCAGTACTGGGCCTGATCATCTGGGCGATCGCCGGGCCGCGGGGCAATGTGCGGATATAACGGGACGATGAAGGCTGCGATCTATTGGTCGCACCACTGACCCTATGCCGTATCAAATCAACCACGCACCCTCAAGCTGCAGCAGTGCCTGCTTGCGCTCCAGTCCTCCACCATAACCGGTAAGCGTGCCGTTGCTGCCGATCACTCGGTGACAGGGAATGATGATCGATATCGGGTTGGTGCCATTGGCAGTACCGACCGCACGTACCGCTTTCGGGTTGCCGATGTGCTCGGCCAATTGGGCGTAGCTCCAGGTATGGCCATAAGGTATTTCCTGCAGAGCCTGCCAGACCCTTTGCTGGAATGCCGTGCCCTGGGGCGCCAGGCGTACATCGAAACACTCGCGTTTGCCCTCGAAGTACTCATCCAGTTGCCGACAGACGGTATCGAGTTGATTGCCGGCTTCGACCCATTGCTGCGGCGGCGTCCAGTGCTGGTGGTTGTCCATGTACAGCTGGCGCAGCCCCTGTTCATCGCCGGCCAGCAGCAGCGGCCCGATCGGGCTGGGTAGATAACGGTAAAACATCGAGTGGGTTCCGGAGAAAGATCAGACACAAAGATAGAGCCAGAAGGTTCGACCTGTCATGTTCTGCGACGTAGAATGCGCGCCTTCCTGGCCAATTGAACGCACAGCCTATTGTCGATTGCCCATCATGGGCGGGTAACCGTCCGTTGCCACCAGCATTCACCGGGGGACTTACCCATGAGCATTACCCAGAACAGCGAATACCTGGAAACCCTCTACGAAGGCTATGGCCAGCGTTTTCGCATGGAAAAGCTGCTGCATGAAGTGCGCACCGAGCATCAGCATCTGGTGATCTTCGAGAACACGCGCATGGGCCGCGTGATGGCGCTGGATGGGGTGATCCAGACCACCGAAGCCGACGAGTTCATCTACCACGAGATGCTCACCCACGTACCGATCCTCGCCCACGGCACTGCCAAGCGTGTGCTGATCATCGGCGGCGGTGACGGCGGCATGCTGCGTGAAGTGGCCAAGCACCGCAGCATTGAACACATCACCATGGTCGAGATCGATGGCACTGTGGTCGAGATGTGCAAGGAATTCCTGCCGAACCACTCCAAGGGTGCGTTCGATGATCCACGCCTGAACCTGGTGATTGACGACGGCATGCGTTTCGTCGCGACCACCGAAGAGAAGTTCGACGTGATCATTTCCGACTCCACCGATCCGATCGGCCCGGGCGAAGTGCTGTTCTCGGAAAATTTCTATGAGGCGTGCCGCCGTTGCCTGAACGAAGGCGGCATTCTGGTGACTCAGAACGGCACGCCGTTCATGCAGCTGAGCGAAGTGCAAACCACTGCCGGCCGTATGCGTAGCCTGTTCCCGGACTGGCACTTCTATCAGGCGGCGGTGCCGACCTATATCGGCGGCGCGATGACCTTCGCCTGGGGCGCGACCAATACCGCCTACCGCAAATTGCCCCTCGACACCCTGCGTCAGCGTTTCGCCGGCAGCGGCATCATCACCCGTTATTACAATCCTGAAATTCATATTGGTGCGTTTGCCTTGCCGCAATATGTACTGCAGGCGGTCAACAAACCGAGCAATGACTAAGCAGTCATGTTGATGAAGGGGCCGCAAGGCCCTTTTTTATGTGTCCAAATATTCGTTAAACGAAATTTTCACAACCGCTCCAAGACAATTCGCCCGCGATGTTTCCTGCTTTCAACCTCCTATGGTCTCTTTTCCAGACCCTGCAAGGCCGGGTTGAGGGCATGCCAGTAATCAATGGCAATGCCGCGAGTGATCGTGCAACATTTGCGCACCGCGTAATCCCCGCTGCCAATCATTGGCAATGAGAGGGCAGACGCAGCTGTATTTTTGAAACTTCAACTTCCAATGGGTCCTAAAACGACATGTCAATCCCGGACGCCCTGAGTCAGCAGCGAGCTTCAAGTCGCCTGCTGCAACCGACCGTCAAATCGCATCTGGCTTATACCTTGCTCTGTGCCCTGGTCATGATGGTCATGCTCTCCCTGCTGCGCGTGGCGTTGCTGGTTTATAACCGGGAGATGATCCTCGACACCCCGGCCTCGACCTTCCTCGAAGCCTTTGCCAATGGCCTGCGCTTTGACCTGCGCCTGGTGATCTACCTCAGCATCCCGCTGGTGCTGGCATTGTTCAGTGCCCGGGCCATGGCTGCCCGCGGATTCTTCCGTTTCTGGCTGACCCTCGTTTCCAGCATCGCGCTGTTCCTGGGCCTGATGGAGATGGACTTCTATCGCGAGTTTCACCAGCGCCTCAACGGGCTGGTCTTCCAGTACGTGAAGGAAGACCCGAAAACCGTGATGAGCATGCTCTGGTATGGTTTTCCGGTGGTCCGCTATCTGCTGGCCTGGGCCGTTGGCACCTGGCTGTTGAGCCTGGGTTTCAAGGGTGCCGACCGTGCGACCCGGCCCCGTGGTCCATTCAGCGGTGGCAGCATCGGCACGCGGCAGATCGCTCCGTGGTACGCCCGCGTCGGCGTCTTCGTGGTGTGCCTGCTGGTCTGCGTCGTGGCTGCCCGTGGCACCTTGCGCCAAGGTCCGCCACTGCGTTGGGGTGACGTCTACACCACCGATTCGAACTTCGCCAACCAGTTGGGCCTGAACGGTTCGCTGTCGCTGGTCGAGGCCGCCAAGAGCCGGTTTTCCGAACACCGTGACAATGTATGGAAGGCCACTCTGCCGCAGCCGGAAGCTCAGCAGACCGTGCGCGAAATGCTGGTGACACCCGACGAAAAACTGGTCGACGCCGACATTGCGGCCGTACGCCGCGATTACACACCACCGGCCGAGAAGACCCTGCCGATCAAGAACGTGGTGATCATCCTCATGGAAAGCTTCGCCGGTCACTCGGTAGGCGCCCTGGGTGCAGACAGCAACATCACGCCGTACTTCGACGAACTGTCGAAAGAAGGCCTATTGTTCGACCGTTTCTTCTCTAACGGCACCCATACCCACCAGGGTATGTTCGCCACCATGGGCTGCTTCCCGAACCTGCCGGGCTTTGAATACCTGATGCAGACTCCGGAAGGCAGCCATAAGCTGTCCGGCCTGCCGCAACTGCTCAGCGCCCGTGACTTCGACGACGTCTATGTCTATAACGGCGATTTTGCCTGGGACAATCAGGCGGGCTTTTTCAGTAACCAGGGTATGACCACCTTCATCGGCCGCAAAGACTACGTCAACCCGGTGTTTTCCGACTCGACCTGGGGCGTGTCCGACCAGGACATGTTCAATCGTGGCCTGGAAGAACTGAAAGCCCGCGAAGACAAAAAACCGTTCTATGCGTTGCTGCAAACCCTGTCCAACCACACGCCTTATGCCTTGCCCAACCCGCTACCGGTCGATCCGGTCACTGGTCGCGGTAGCTTGAATGAGCATTTGACCGCCATGCGCTACTCCGACTGGGCGCTGGGTCAGTTCTTCGAGAAGGCGCGCAAAGAGCCTTACTTCAAGGAAACTCTGTTCGTCGTGGTTGGCGACCACGGTTTCGGTGACGAGCGCCAGATCACCGAAATGGACCTGGGCCGCTTCAACGTGCCGCTTCTGCTGATCGGGCCGGGCATCCAGGAGAAGTTCGGCAAGCTTGACCACACCGTGGGCAATCAGATCGACATCGTGCCGACCATCATGGGCCGGCTCGGTGGTGAAGTGCGTCATCAGTGCTGGGGCCGCGATATGCTGAACCTGCCGCAAGGCGACACTGGTTTTGGCGTGATCAAACCTTCGGGCAGCGAACAGACGGTAGCGATTGTCACGGCCGACCGCATTCTGGTTCTTCCCAAAGGTATGGAGCCGAAGATGTACCAGTACGAACTGGGTGCCAAGCCGACTTCCGCGATCATCCCGGATGCGCCGGAAACTGCCGAGATGAAGAAAAAGCTCGAGTCTTTCCTGCAGACAGCCACCAAAAGTCTGCTCGATAACACCGCAGGCGTTGTGAACGGTATGCCGGACTAAGGGGCCGGCTCAATAAAAAAGAGGCCCATGCGGGCCTCTTTTTTTGCAGCATTGAAAGACGGCAGAGCGTTATATCTTGCCGAGTAGCAGCAGGATCAATAGCACTACCAGAATCACACCGAGGATCCCGGACGGGCCATACCCCCAACTTCTGGAGTGCGGGAAGACCGGCAGGCCACCCACCAGCAGGAGAATCAGAATAACGATAAGAATGGTGCTCATGTCGACTTCCTTAATGGTATTTGCTGGAAAGACCGTAGCGGTTTTAACGACAAGCCCGACTGCAATATCCGAGCCCCTTAATATCTCCGACTCTCCCGATCGGCAGATAATTCAAGTTGTTCCTAATGTTTTTTCGATGCCAGGCTTATTTCTTTTTATTCACCCGACAGCGTTATCGTTCTTCTTGGGTATAGCACGCTCCTGCGAGCCGCATCGGCCGGTTATCGGGCGAAAGTTTGCCTGAGGCATTCAGCACTCTGATGGTGCGTGGGTGGCGGAAAAACCTTCGCTACACTGCGGCTTATCTTCCCCAGAACAACAAGGCTACTCCTATGCAAAATCGCATGATGATCACTGGCGCCGGGTCCGGCCTGGGTCGCGAAATCGCTCTGCGCTGGGCCCGTGAAGGCTGGCAGCTGGCCTTGTCGGATGTCAGTGAACCCGGATTGCAAGAAACCCTGAAACTGGTACGCGAAGCCGGTGGCGACGGCTTTGTGCAGCGTTGCGATGTGCGCGATTACAGCCAGCTGACCGCATTTGCCCAGGCCTGCGAAGAGAAGCTGGGTGGCATTGATGTGATCGTCAACAACGCCGGCGTGGCTTCGGGCGGCTTCTTCAGTGAACTGTCCCTCGAAGACTGGGACTGGCAGATCGCAATCAATCTGATGGGCGTGGTCAAAGGTTGCAAGGCGTTCTTGCCGTTGCTGGAAAAAAGCCAAGGCAAGATCATCAACATCGCCTCAATGGCGGCCTTGATGCAGGGCCCGGCCATGAGCAACTACAACGTGGCCAAGGCTGGTGTGGTGGCGTTATCCGAAAGCCTGCTGATTGAACTGGCACACCTGGAGATCGCGGTACACGTGGTCTGCCCGTCATTCTTCCAGACCAACCTGCTGGATTCCTTCCGTGGCCCGACACCGGCCATGAAAGCCCAGGTCGGTAAACTGCTGGAAAGCTCTCCGATCAGCGCCAGCGACATCGCCGATTACATCTACCAGCATGTTGCCGAAGGCGAGTTCATGATTCTGCCTCACGAACAGGGGCGCATGGCCTGGGCGTTGAAGCAGAAGAATCCGCAATTGCTCTACAACGAAATGACCCAGATGGCCGACAAGATGCGCGCCAAGACTAAACAAACTGCCGGCTGAACTTGCTCGAGTGAACCTGCATCGTTAGGGTTGCCCATTCCGGCAGCCTTGACGAGACAGTTGCATGCTCAATTACCTGTGGTTTTTTCTCGCGGCGCTGTTTGAAATCGCCGGTTGTTATGGGTTCTGGATGTGGTTGCGCCAGGGTAAAAGCGCCTGGTGGATCGCCCCGGCGTTGCTCAGCCTGACCCTCTTCGCGGTGCTACTGACCAAGGTCGAAGCGAGCTACGCCGGCCGCGCCTATGCGGCTTACGGTGGCATCTACATTATTGCGTCCATCGGCTGGCTGGCCATGGTCGAGCGGATTCGTCCCTTGAGTACCGATTGGCTGGGTGTCGCGCTCTGTGTGCTTGGCGCGAGCATCATCCTGTTGGGTCCGCGTTTTTCCAATGTCTGAACTCTGCCCGCGATCGGAAATGAAGTCTCTGCGTGATCGTAGGAAAGCGCTTGCTTAGACGAAGGTCGGTTTAAACGACGGCGAAAACCAAGACTTGAAAGGATTTTCTGACAGGCGCGTCTGCGTGCGGCGTAGGGTGATACTGATTTAGTACTGGCGCATTGAAGGCAGCCGGCGCTCCGGGCATCTTCAACGTCCGGTAACCCTAAAGGACCAGTGCCATGCTTGTATTAAGCCGCGTTGTGGGCGAGTTGATTTCCATCGGTGACAACATTTCCGTACGCATACTCTCGGTGAACGGCAACAACGTTCGCTTCGGCGTCGAGGCGCCCAAGGAAGTCGAGGTCCACCGGGCGGAAGTCTACGAACGCATCCAGACGCGAACGGGGCAAACCAAGCGCAGCTGATGGATCAATCAAACAGCTCTTTGGGCACGTCGTGCTTGAGCATCAACTGACATTGCTGACTTTCCGGATCGAAAACAATCAGCGCCTGACCTTTGGTCAACGCCTGGCGAACCCGCAGCACACGGGTTTCCAGCGGTGTTTCGTCACCATTGTCGGTGCCGTCACGGGTGACGAAATCTTCGATCAGACGGGTCAGGGTGTCGACTTCAAGTTGGTCGTAGGGGATCAGCATAGGTACCTCGGGTAAACAATCCCGGCGATGCTACTGGGCTTGGGCTTGCAGGGCCAGTAGGAGCTGCCGCAGGCTGCGATCTTTTGATCTTGCTTCTAGAACCGCCAAAAGATCGCAGGCTTCGCCAGCTCCTACGTCGACCGTTGCCCCACCAGGCTATCCACCGACGGCACCCGGGTATCGCTTTCCATCTGCGCGTCATGTTCAAGCTGATGACTGAACCGGTCCAGCGAGCCTTTGGCCGGTTGTGCGTCGCTGGCGAATACCGGTGGGCTGAGGATGTAGGCGCCGAGCAGGCGACTGAGCGCGGCGAGGCTGTCGATATGGGTGCGCTCATAGCCATGGGTGGCGTCACAGCCGAAGGCGAGCAGGGCGGTGCGGATGTCGTGACCGGCAGTCACCGCCGAATGGGCATCGCTGAAGTAATAGCGGAACAGGTCGCGGCGCACCGGCAGTTCGTTGTCGCTGGCCAGTCGCAGCAGGTGCCGCGACAGGTGATAGTCGTACGGCCCGCCGGAATCCTGCATGGCCACGCTCACCGCATGTTCGCTGGAGTGTTGGCCAGGGGCGACAGGAGCGATGTCGATGCCGACGAATTCGCTGACATCCCATGGCAGGGCGGCTGCCGCGCCGCTGCCGGTTTCTTCGGTGATGGTGAACAGTGGATGGCAGTCGATCATCAATGGCTCGCCGCTGTCGACGATCGCCTTGAGCGCCGCCAACAGGGCTGCTACCCCGGCCTTGTCGTCCAGGTGACGAGCGCTGATGTGGCCGCTTTCTGTGAACTCCGGCAGCGGGTCGAAGGCGACGAAATCACCGATGCCAATGCCCAGCGAGTCACAGTCGGCCCTGGTGGTGCAGTAGGCATCCAGGCGCAGTTCGATGTGGTCCCAGCTGATGGGCATTGCATCCACCTCGGTGTTGAACGCGTGCCCGGAGGCCATCAGCGGCAATACACTGCCTCGCACTACGCCGCTGTCGGTAAACAGGCTGACGCGACTGCCTTCGGCAAAACGACTGGACCAGCAGCCGACCGGCGCCAGGGTCAGGCGACCATTGTCTTTGATTGCGCGCACGGCGGCACCGATGGTGTCCAGGTGCGCCGACACCGCACGGTCCGGGCTGTTTTTCTGGCCCTTGAGGGTGGCGCGAATAGTGCCGCGACGGGTCAGCTCGAAGGGAATGCCCAGTTCTTCAAGACGTTCGGCGACATAGCGCACTATGGTGTCGGTGAATCCGGTGGGGCTGGGGATTGCGAGCATTTCCAGCAGGACTTTCTGCAGGTAATTGAGATCCGGTTCGGGAATTTTGCTGGTCATGGAAACTCCTGATTTTGGAAAGGAGGGCCTTAAGGAATTCTGAGGCGAGTAGCTGCTTTTTGTGGCGAGGGTTTGTACTTAAGCGAACGACCGTCTAAACCGTCGGCTGACTATGGGGAAACAACAAATCCACAAAACGCTCGGCAGTCGGTTGCGGTTCGTGGTTGGCCAGCCCGGCGCGTTCGTTGGCTTCGATAAACACGTAGTCCGGCTGATCGGCCGCCGGCACCATCAGGTCGAGCCCGACCATCGGGATATCCAGCGCCCGCGCGGCTCGCACCGCGGCATTCACCAGTGTGGGATGCAGAATCGCCGTGACATCTTCCAGCGTGCCGCCGGTATGCAGGTTGGCAGTACGGCGCACAAACAGATGTTCGCCCGCTGGCAGGATGTTGTTGTAGTCGTATCCAGCGGCACGCAAGGTGCGCCGGGTTTCGTGGTCCAGCGGGATTCTGCTTTCACCACTGGTGGCTGCCTGGCGTCGGCGACTCTGTGCTTCGATCAGCTCGCCAATCGAATGCTGACCGTCACCGACAACCTGCGCCGGGCGGCGGATGGCGGCGGCCACCACTTCAAAACCAATCACCACGATGCGCAGATCGAGGCCTTCGTGGAAGCTTTCCAGCAGCACGCGGCTATCGAACTGACGAGCACCCTCGATGGCTTGCTGCACCTCTTCGATCGTTTGCAGGTCCACGGCCACGCCTTGACCCTGCTCACCATCCAGCGGTTTGACCACCACTCGCCGGTGCTCATCGAGAAACACCAGGTTGTCGTCGGCACTGCCCGCCAGTTGTTGCGACGGCAAATTCAACCCGGCGGCCTTCAGCACTTTGTGGGTCAGGCTTTTGTCCTGGCACAGGCTCATGCTGATGGCGCTGGTCAGGTCGCTCAGCGACTCACGGCAGCGCACCCGGCGCCCGCCGTGGCTCAAGGTGAACATTCCGGCGTCGGCGTCATCGACATGGACATCGATGCCGCGACGATGGGCTTCTTCGACGATGATCCGCGCGTAAGGATTGAACTCCGCCTGCGGTCCCGGCCCGAGAAACAGCGGTTGGTTGATTCCGTTTTTGCATTTGATGGCGAAGGTCGAGAGGGTGCGAAACCCTAGCTTGGTATAAAGACCTTTTGCCTGACTGTTGTCGTGCAAGACCGAAAGGTCGAGATAGCTCAGGCCGCGGCTCATGAAATGCTCGATAAGATGGCGCACCAGCACTTCGCCGACTCCCGGCCGCGTGCAATGCGGGTCGACTGCCAGGCACCAGAGGCTGCAGCCGTTCTCTGGGTCGTGAAAGGCTTTCTGATGATTGAGCCCCATCACGCTGCCGATGATCGTGCCGCTGTCTTCGTCTTCGGCGAGCCAGTACACCGGGCCGCCTTCATGACGGGGCGTCAGCAGGGCCGGATCGATGGGCAGCATGCTGCGGGCGTGGTACAGCTGATTGATGGCCTGCCAGTCCGCTTCGTTCTGTGCCCGGCGGATGCGGAAGCCGCGAAACACCCGGGTGGCCGGGCGGTAATCGCTGAACCACAGGCGCAAGGTGTCGGACGGGTCAAGAAACAACTGCGCCGGCTCCAGCCCCAATACCTGCTGGGGCGCGGCCACGTACAACGCGATGTCACGCTCGCCCGGTTGCTCATGGAGCAATTCCTCGGCAAGGCTTGCCGCGTCTGGAAAGGTATGGCCGATCAGCAACCGACCCCAGCCGCAATGCACGGCGATGGGCTCAGGGCCAGATTCGCTGCCGTCTTCGGCGAAGCGTGCTTGCAGGCGCTCATAAGAGGGCGACTGACCGCGCAGCAGGCGTTGGCTGTAGGCCGTAGCGTGGGGTTTCATGGTTCAGATTCCTTGTTCGCTGAGCCACAGATTCAGCGCCGCCAGTTGCCACAGCTTGGAACCGCGCAACGGGGTCAACTGGCCCTGTGGATCGGTCAACAGGCGATCGAGCATCGCCGGTTTGAACAGGCCACGATCCTGGCTTGGATCGAGCAGCAGTTCACGAACCCAATGCAGCGTGTCGCCCTCTAAATGCTTGAGGCCCGGCACTGGGAAGTAACCTTTTTTGCGGTCGATGACTTCGCTGGGGATCACCAACCGAGCGGCTTCCTTGAGCACCTGCTTGCCACCGTCCGGCAGTTTGAATTTTCCCGGAACGCGGGCCGACAGTTCCACCAGTCGATAGTCGAGAAACGGCGTGCGCGCCTCCAGGCCCCAGGCCATGGTCATGTTGTCGACGCGTTTGACCGGGTCATCCACCAGCATCACCGTGCTGTCCAGACGCAGTGCTTTATCCACCGCGGCATCGGCACCGGGCTGAGCGAAGTGTTCGCGGACAAAATCGCCAGCGGCATCGTTGGCGGTCAACCATTTCGGTTGCACGGTGGCGGCGTAGTCATCGTAGCTGCGGTCGAAGAACGCATCGCGATAGGCTGCGTACGGATCACTTGCACCATCGACTTGCGGATACCAGTGATAACCGGCGAACAATTCGTCCGCACCCTGGCCGCTCTGCACCACTTTGCAATGCTTGGCCACTTCCCGCGACAGCAGGTAGAAGGCGATGCAGTCATGACTGACCATTGGCTCACTCATGGCGCGGAACGCCGCGGGCAGTTGCTCGATGATCTCTTTTTCCTGGATGCGCAACTGGTGGTGCTGGGTGCCGTAGTGCTTGGCGATCAGGTCCGAGTACTGGAACTCGTCGCCACGCTCGCCGCCGGCATCCTGGAAGCCAATGGAGAAGGTCGACAGATTTTCCACGCCGACTTCTCGCAGCAGCCCGACCAACAGGCTCGAATCGACACCGCCCGAAAGCAGCACACCGACATCCACCGCGGCCCGCTGACGAATCGCCACCGCTTCACGGGTGCTTTCGAGCACGCGGTCGCGCCAGTCTTCCAGGGTCAGATTCATTTCATCGGCGCGAGGGCCGTAGGGCAGGGTCCACCAGGTTTTCTGTTCGGTTTTGCCATTGGCATCGATGCGTATCCAGGTGGCTGGCGGCAGCTTTTCGATACCTGCCAGCAAGGTGCGCGGCGCAGGAACCACCGAGTGGAAATTCAGGTAGTGATTGAGCGCCACCGGGTCGAGGACCGGGTTGATATCGCCGCCCTTGAGCAGCGCCGGCAATGCCGAGGCAAACCGCAGGCGCTGGCCGGTGCGCGACAGGTACAAAGGCTTGACGCCCAGACGGTCGCGGGCGATGAACAGCCGTTCGTTGTCACGTTCCCAGATGGCGAAAGCGAACATGCCGTTGAGCTTGGGCAGCAAGTCTTCGCCCCAGGCGTGGTAGCCCTTGAGCAGTACCTCGGTGTCGCCGCTGGAGTAGAAGGCATAACCCAGGCTTTCCAGTTCGGCGCGCAGTTCCGGGAAGTTGTAGATCGCGCCGTTGAAGGCCAGGGACAAGCCCAGTTGACTGTCGACCATCGGCTGCGCCGAACCGTCCGACAAATCCATGATCTTTAAACGACGATGGCCCAGGGCAATCGGCCCTTGGCTATGGAAGCCCCACGCGTCAGGACCGCGAGGTGCCAGGTGATGGGTGATCCGTTCAACCGCAGCCAGGTCGGCAGGTTGGTGATCGAAACGTAACTCTCCAGCTAATCCGCACATAAATTCCTTACCGGTTTTTCCGTTGGGGAGGGGTCAAGCATTACCGCGCCAAATGGCAGGTACTCTGAAACTGACCCAGTTGAATCACTGGAGTTTTAGATCGATAAGTTATAAGTAGCCAGGGTTGGGTATTAGGGCGGCCATCATGCTGGTACGGATGCCTGAAAGCAGAAAAGCCCTGCAAACAAACTGCAGAGCTTCTCGGTCCGAGGCAAAGGCTCTACTTGGCTTGCTTGAACATCTCAGCGGCGCGCTTGGCGATTTCTTCCTGGGACAAGTCTTCCTTATGGGTGGCAAGAAACCACAAGTGACCGTATGGATCTTTCAGCGTGCCGGTGCGATCGCCGTAGAACTGGTCTTTGACTTCAGAGACCATCTCACCTCCGGCTGCAATCGCCTGGGCGAACTGTTTGTCGACATCGTTGACATACAAATGCAGACCCACCGAGATGCCGGTCTGTTCAGGACTGCGCAGAGACGCAGCCTCGCAGGGGGTGGCGAGCATGATGGCCGAGTCGCCGATGCGCAGTTCGGCGTGGCCGATGTCGCCGTTGGGTGCAACCAGGCGCATGATTTCCGTGGCGCCGAATGCTTTTTTGTAGAAGTCGATAGCCTCCGCGGCTTTTTTGATGCCCAGATATGGCGTGATGCTGTGATAGCCCTCAGGTATCGGTTTAACGCGCATGTCGGTTCTCCTTTTTGTTGGGGGATAACGTAATCCTTCACCGCTCCGGTCGATTCACTATAGGTCACGACAAACCGGGCAGCCGAGAGGCCGACGGAAAGCAGCATTGCCACTGCTCGGCCATCAATTCGCGCAATGTCTGCTTTTGTGGGAGCGGCGGTGCGGCGGTCCGACTTGCCCGCGAAGAGGGGCGACGCTATTCCGGATCGACCGCCGGCTCCAACAACTGCGCCCCCGGCCCGCGCTCGCCCAACATATCGCCATAGTTGCGCAGCGGGCAGGCCTCCATCGACAAGCAGCCGCAACCAATGCAGCCGTTGAGCTTGTCGCGCAGCATGATCAACTGATTGATCCGCTCATCCAGATCTTTGCTCCACTGCTCTGAGAGCCGCTTCCAGTCCGCCGCTGTCGGCGCGCGATGGTTGGGCAGTGACTTCAGGGCATCACCGATCTCCGCCAGTGGAATGCCCAATCGTTGTGCAACCTTGATCATTGCCACCCGCCGCAGGACTTCCCGCGGATAACGGCGCTGGTTGCCCTGGTTGCGAGTGCTTTTGATCAGCCCCTTGGACTCGTAGAAGTGCAGGGCGGTAACCGCGACGCCACTGCGAGCCGACAATTGGCCGACCGTCAGTTCTTTGTGGATAGTTTCTTTGCTGATCATTGAAAATTGCCGCTTGACCTCTAGTTAACTAGAGGTTTTACCCTGCATGGCCTCGGATCGCAAGATTCCGCTTACCTGTCAGTGGGGGACTATTCATGCAGTCACTAGAGAAAAATCGCAGCTTCACGCAACTGATCGAATTCGAAATCGAACCTCATCAGCAGCCAGGGCTGGTCTCGGCTTTGTCTGAACAGACCGAACGTCTGGCCCAGGTCTATAGCGGTTTTCTCAGCGCCAGTGTGCAGGCCAGCGATGACGGCCGGCGGGTACTCAATTATCTGCAATGGCAATCGCGCGAGGCGGGTGAGGCGGCATTCCAGGGTTTCGAGAATGGCGAACAGGATTTCTGGACGTTGATCCGCGCCTATCAAGCCAGGACCGTCACCTTTGGTTCATTCCAGGTGCTGTGCAGCATTGAGCGCAGCCATGACGATGCATTGCACTGCAACTTGGTGGGCTAGTGGCCGGTGTGGCTTGTAGCCGTACAGGCCACTAGATCGACAACTGCAAAATACGCTCACCCTGAGGGTTATCCACTGCCCGGCGTTTGTTCACGGTCAGTTCGCCGATCTTGATCAATCGGGTGCGGGTGACGTTGCGGCTCAGGCCCAGCAAGTTGGCGGTGTGTACCTGGTTGTAATGACTGAAGCGGTAAGCGGCCCGAAATAACGCGTCTTCGACTTTCTCATGCAGCGCGCCAGCCTGTTCTTCGAAGAGCTTTTGCAACGCCCGGTCGAGCAAGGCTTCGGCCGAATCATTGAGCTGGGAATGGCTGTCGTCCTGACGCTCGATGCGCATGTTCGACAAGCGCAAGTCATCGCGTTCGATCACCCCGTTGCGGCAGATCAGCAGGGTGTGATGAATGACGTTTTCCAGTTCGCGGATGTTGCCCGGCCAACTGTAGGTCCGGAGTTTGTGTTCGGCCTCACTGCTGATGCCGATCGCGCCATAACCGAGGCGCTGGCTGTAGGACTCGATAAAGTGTCGGGTCAGCGGCAGGATATCTCCCGGACGATCGCGCAGCGGACTCAGCTCCAGGCTCACCACATCCAGGCGGTAATACAGATCCTCGCGGAAATGCCCGGCATTGATGGCTTTCTCCAGCTGCACGTTGGTCGCGGCCAGCACCCGTACATCAATCGGAATGCTTTTGCGCGAACCCAGGCGCACCACCTCGCGCTCCTGCAACACCCGCAGCAACTTGACCTGAATCGCCATCGGTAAATCGCCGATTTCGTCGAGGAACAGCGTGCCCCCGTCGGACTCTTCGAACCAACCGGCCTTGGCGCTGAGGGCGCCGGTGAAGGCGCCTTTTTCATGGCCGAACAGTTCGGCTTCCACCAGGGATTCAGAGAACGCACCGCAGTTCACTGCCACAAATGGCCGATTACGTCGGGCGCTGAGGTTATGGATATGACGAGCCACCAGCTCTTTGCCGGTGCCGGTTTCACCGATGATCAGCACGCTGGCCTCACTCGGCGCCACCTGTTGCACATGCGCAAGCAAAGCCTGGGATTTAGGGTCTTCGAAGACCTGGGCGGTGGCCCGGATCGAGGTCGCCAGCGCGGGGGAGGGCGGTAAGGTCAGCAGTTGCATGGGCACACTCCATGAATAGAAGGCTATGAATAGAAGGTCGGAATCGGCAGGGACTGGTTCAAGGCCCAGTCACCCAGTTCATGGAGTTTGTAGTCCACAGGGTCGTGCAAGGTTTGCGTGCGCAGGTTGCGCCAGTGGCGATCGAGGCGCAGCGAGGCGTGGGTGGAGCGTGCGCCGGTCACTTCGAACAGTTTGCTGCACAGCTCCAGACCGTTACGGCTGGCGGCGACCTTGGCGGTGGCGATGGCGGTGGCCAGATGCCCGCGTTCGTCGCTGCTGAGGTCGGGACCCTTGGCCCAGGCTTTGTCGAGCAAGTCGGCGGCCCGCTCCACCAGCAGCCGAACGCCTTCCAGCGCGACCCAGAACTCGCCGTAATGGCCGAGCACATAAGGGTCCTGACGCACGTCCAGGGCGCTGGATTTATGCCAGGGTCGGGTTTCCGTCAGGGTGTATTGCCGCGCTTCGTCAAAGGCTCCTTCGGCAATCCCGAGAAACATGTGGGTAAAGGTCAGCTGCGCGATTAACGGCCGCAAGCAGGCGAAGGGTGTGCTCAGCGGACCCGGGTCGAGCAGCAACTCCGATTCCTCTACCCGCACCCGTTCGAAGCTGGCACTGCCGCTGTCGGTCTGGCGCTGGCCGATGTTGTTCCAATCGTTGTGCAGAGTGATGCCGCTGCGCCCGCTGGGAATGGCAGCGATCACCAGCTTGCCACCTTGGCTTTCATCCACTGCCGAGGCGATCAGCATTTGCGAGTCGCTGGCGCCGGAGCAGAAGCTTTTCTTGCCGGAAAATTCTCGCCAGCCGCCGAAGTTTTTTACCTGGGTGCGGGTGTCCAGCGGGTTCAGGGCGTTGCCCCAGAACCAGTTCTGCCGAGCGGTCTGCTCGAACCACGGCTGCCATTGCTCCGGTCGAGAGAAGAGTCGGACCGTGGCCAGCATCAGGTGATGGAAACCGAAGACATGGGCGATCGAACTGTCGACCTTGGCGAACTCGCGGACGATGTTCAGGGTCTCGCTCCAACTGGCGCCGAGGCCACCAGATTGGCTTGGAATACTCAGGGCCAGCAGCCCGCTTTGGCGCAATGCGTCACGTTGGGCTTTCGGCGTGCCGCCGTGCTCATCGCGTTCGACAGCTGTCAGGGCAAACTCGGCCGCCAGCTGGCGGGCGGTTTGCAAAGGGGACAGCAGGGCTCCCTGCGGCTTGGCAGTCACGCGGTGCTCCTTGGTAATGGGCGTCGAAATCGACATGACTCAACAGGGCCGGACACTGACTTTGTGGTGAATGTAGTTGTGGCGAGGGGGCTTGCCCCCGTTCGGCTGCGAAGCAGTCGTAAAACCGGCTGATGCGTTTTACCTGACATAACGCGGTCGCCAGTTTTGGGGCCGCTTCGCAGCCCAGCGGGGGCAAGCCCCCTCGCCACAAAAAAGCTCCTGTGTCACACAGTCCTGTTCAGCCCGAGGCAAACGATCAGGCGCTGGCTTTAGCCGGCAAAACATCATTGGCGATCATTTCGCCGAACGGTCCGGTGAGGTTGGTGACCCCGCGACCGGCGAGGCTGGCGTAGGGTTCCGGCAGCAACGGGAACACCAGTTCGGCGAAGCGGTACGCCTCTTCCAGGTGCGGGTAGCCAGAGAAAATGAAGCTCTCGATGCCCAGGTCCGCGTACTCCTTGATCCGTGCCGCCACTTGCTGCGGATCGCCGACCAGTGCGGTGCCGGCACCGCCACGTACCAGGCCGACTCCGGCCCAGAGATTGGGGGCGATTTCCAGGTTGTCACGTCGACCGTCATGCAGCGCGGCCATGCGGCGTTGGCCTTCGGAGTCGAAGCGCGAGAAGGACTTTTGTGCCGAGGCGATGGTCTCGTCGCTGATGTGCTCGATCAGTTTGTCGGCGGCTTTCCAGGCTTCCTCGGCGGTTTCGCGGACGATCACATGCAGGCGAATCCCGAACTTTACCGTACGGCCCTGACGCGCCGCGCGTTCACGGACATCAGCCAGCTTCGCGGCGACAGCGGCCGGTGGTTCGCCCCAGGTCAGGTACACATCGACCTGCTCGGCGGCCAAATCGTGGGCCGCCTCTGAAGAACCGCCGAAGTACAACGGTGGATAAGGTTTCTGCACCGGTGGATACAGCGCCTTGGCGTTCTGTACACGCAGATGCTTGCCTTCGAAATCCACCGACTCGCCTTGCAGCACCCGGCGCCAGATCTTGAGGAATTCATCGGTGACTTCGTAGCGTTCGCTGTGATCGAGGAAGCTGCCGTCGCCACGGTTTTCGTCCGGGTCGCCTCCGGTCACCACGTTGATCAGCAGGCGGCCATTGGACAGCCGGTCGAGGGTTGCGGCCATGCGCGCCGAAACAGTCGGCGAGATGATCCCCGGACGAATCGCCACCAGGAAGCGCAAGCGCTCGGTCAATGGCACCAGGGCCGAGGCGATGACCCACGAGTCTTCGCATGAACGCCCGGTGGGAATCAGCACTCCGTGATAGCCGAGATTGTCGGCGGCCTGGGCCACCTGTTTCAGATAATTCAGCGTGACCGGGCGCGCGCCCTGGGTGGTGCCCAGGTAATGACCGTCGCCGTGAGTAGGGAGAAACCAGAAAACATCCATGAACAGATCCTTAAGCGATTTTCAGCAGAGGGTTTGAGTGCACGCCGAACAGCAGCGGTGCGGCGCGTTCTGCAGCCAGTTGAATGCGAGCCTTCAAAGGCTCACTGGTTATTTGATAGTTGGAGAAATCGGCCTCGGTGGCGTACACACCGATCGGCAAGGTCAGGGCCTGGAAAAAGCTGAACAGCGGACGCAACTGGTGATCGAGTATCAGCGCATGGCGCTCGCTGCCGCCGGTGGCCGCCAGCAGGACCGGGGTATCGATCAGTGCATTGAGGTCCACCAGGTCGAACAGATGTTTGAGCAGCCCCGGGTAAGAACCGCGATACACCGGTGTGGCGACGATCAGCAGGTCGGCGCTTTCAATGCTTTGCAGCTCGGCTTCGACCTCGGCGGTCAGCTCCTGGCGAGATAGCGCGGTGCCCAATGAGCGGGCGATATCTCCCAACTCGATCAGCCTGCTCTCGATCGGTAGCTGCCGGGCCAGGTCCGCGAGTAAGGCCTGGGTCAGCACCAGCGTGCGGGAAGGGCGATAGGTGCTACCGCAGACGGCTACGACTTTCAACGGGCGCGACATGATCAGTTCCTTTCAAACAGTTGCTCAAGGAGCAGTGAGTAGTGACTGGGCTTGAGCAAGAGCTGTACCAAACCGTCGAAGCCTTTATCTGCGGGGGCTTTCAGCGAGTTCCATAGGGACTGCTGTGTTGCTTGGGAGCGGTTTTGTTGATCGACTGTTGCTGAGCGAACAGTTGCCCGGCCAACACTGCATGCAGTGCAGGTTCGTTATAAAGGCTGTTTGTTATTCCGTAAAATATCGTAAAAAGATATTAATAGAACTATAAGGAATATAAGGGTCGGGATTGATCCACTTATGCAAAAGTCGATAGCGACTATTGAGAGCGGTGATTTTTGTCGGCCCAAGCCTGGGAGTAGCCTGTGTTCATTGCCTAACGCCAGCTTGTCCGGAGTTTCCCGTGAATCGTTTTCTCGCCACTTCTTTGCTGCTTGCCGCCTCGGTTCTCGCCGGCTGTGGGACTCATTATTCTCCCGAGTTACGGCCCTACACGGCGGAAGAAAGTCGGGAACTGGCCTTGGAGGCGTTAAATCGTCGCGGGTTGTCATTCGATGAATACCACCAGAAAAAAGCCGAGTTGCTCGGCCAGCCGCAAAAAGCCTTTGGCTTCGATGCCCTGGGCGAAATGAACGCCGAGCGCGGCATTCCCCTGGACGGGCATCCAAGCTGAGCGGACTGTACTGCTCAAAGTTTTGCGCAACTGTCCGTGGGTTTCACCTGCTTGGTGGGATAGGGTCAACTCCTGACCGACCTTGATGGACTGCCCCCATGACACTCTCACCGGATTTGCTGCTGGGCTTTGCCCTGTTCGCGCTCGTCACCTCCGTCACCCCCGGACCGAACAACACCATGCTGCTGGCCTCGGGTGTCAATTTCGGTTTCAACCGTTCCATTCCTCATATGCTCGGCATCAGCTGTGGATTTTTCGTCCTGGTGCTGGCGGTCGGCTTCGGCCTGGGTGCGGTGTTTCAGACCTATCCATTGCTCTACAACGTGCTGCGTTATGTCGGCGCGGCTTATCTGCTGTACCTGGCCTGGAAAATCGCCCACTCCGGGCCGGTTTCCGAAACAGAGCAGGGTCAAGGCAAACCGATCAGCTATTGGGGCGCGGCAGCGTTTCAGTGGGTCAATCCCAAGGCCTGGATCATGGCGGTCGGCGCCATCAGCACCTACACACCCTTGCAGGGGTACTTCACCAACGTGGTGGTTATCGCCGCGGTCTTTGCCGTGATCAACTTGCCGAGCGTCAGTCTTTGGGTCGCCTGTGGCAGCTTGTTGCGTAAGGTATTGCGCGATCCGCGCTGGTTGCGGGTGTTCAATTTGAGCATGGCCTTGCTGCTGGTGGTCTCGCTGTACCCGTTATTACTGGAGAGTGCAGGACACTAGTTTTGTCAATAGCCGGAATGAAGTGACTAGTAGTTCTGATAGTCTTTTTTGACGCCGTTATAGAGCCGAACTAAGCCTAAGAAGCGCGGCGATAAAAACAGTCTTTTGGTCGCGCACTTGATAATAAAGTGAGTGCTTGCGCGTTCCTGTCTTGATGTAGACGTAGTGGAATAGTTTGGGCTTGCTTTCAACAGAAACATCACTGCTCAACAGTGTTGAACATCGAGTTTCGGCTCCGAATACTCTCTTGCAATAGCGAACAAGTTGTCTGCCATGCAGGGGGCGTATCGGGTTAGCAAGGAGAAGCTATATATGCGTGCGCCTGTCGTCTTTCACCGCTTTTTTTGGATTGCATGTCTTGCCATACCGGTCCTGTTACTGGGCGTCTGGTTTGTCTTTGCCTATTTCTCTGACTCGTCCACCGGCCAAACGCTTGCGGCGCCCTCCAAGTCAGCGCAAAAGCCACCGGCAGCGTGTGCGGCGGATCCTTATATTGTGGGCACGGACTATCAGCAAGGGGATCAGGTAAAGAACCTCGACCGGTATTTCGAGTGTTGGAAAGATGACGAGGCACCGCTTGGTCCAGACAGTTGGAAGTGGTGTAAACAGGCAGTCTACGCCCCCGGCAAACCCGAAAACTCAGCGAACTGGCCTGACGCCTGGAAAGAACTCGAATGCGGTGGCTTTGAAGGCAACCGTCTAAGTCTGAATTTTGCCACCCTCAGTGGCAAAGCACCGTTGAAAGAGGCGGTGATCGGTGTGGCTCGGGCCGATCAGGTCGTCACCGGCGTCTTGCGTTGCAAGGCGCAGGAAATCCCCATCAGTGCCAAAGCCAATGAAACGCTCGATATCGATGGTCTGAAAGCCTGCGACTATCAGCTGGTCATGAATGTTGCCGATGGTTTTGCGCCGCTCAACACGCCGCGAATCGTGTCCTTCAAAGAGGATGAGGGGGATCATCAGACGTTGACCGTGAAATATCGTCCGCCGATCGACATTGGCAAACTCAGTGGTTTGCCCGGAATCAAGATCGAGATGTTTGCCCAAGGGCTGATTCAGCCTCGGCAAATGGCCATGGGCAAGCACGTACTCTATGTAGGCTCCAGTGCAATTCCCTCGTATGTCTATGACGGGAAAATTGCCGACATGATTTATGCGTTGCCTCTGGATGGCGCTGGCAAGCCGACGGGAATCTACGTGATCGCCAGCGGTCTGGAGGAGCCCCATGGCGTGGCTTACCGCGATGGCGATTTGTATTACTCGACCACCGGTGGGCTTTATCGCCTGAGCAATGCCGATGAAAACTACAAAGACCCCAAGCCTGAACGTGTTCTGAACTTTCCGGCAGACGACACACTATTTCCTCTGCCGTCCCAGGCGTCAGGTTCTTCAACACGCATCTGGCATATGAAGCATCCGCTGCATTTCAACCCGTTCGATCCGACGGACAAGGGGCTCTACACGGCAGTCGGAACTCCCTGCAACCTGTGCATGATTCCCGCCGATGGGCGTTACGGCGCGTTGCTGCGTTATGACCCGGAGACCAGAAAGGCTGAAGTGCTGGCCAAGGGGATTCGCAACTCCGTGGGGTTTGACTGGAATCCCACGACCCGGGAGATCTGGTTCAGCGATAACAATCGCCAGGGCTTTCCCAATCCGGATGAGGTCAACCGTGTCAGTGGTCCTGGTCTGCATTTTGGGGTTCCCTACCGGTTTGGCAAGGATACGCCGGGATTCACAAAAGAGGAGTTCGAAAAGCCTGGGGTGATTCAGCCGCCGTTGGTCCCGGGTGCGATTGTTTCAGACAAGTCGCTGGAGCAGATCCATTCACCGGATTACGTGCCTGCGGCGTTTGCGCTGGGTACCAATACCGCGCCATTGGGTGTCAAATTCTGGGATGGTTACCCGACTCAGGCCGGCACTCAGCGTTTGTTGGTGGCAGCACACGGCGCTGGTTCAGCCGAAAGGCCGGGAATGGATGTGCGGATGCTGACGATTCAGGACGGGACCCGGGTGGTCAATCAGATCCCGTTGATCAATAGCTCCGGGCAGGACCTTGATCAAAACGATGTGTATGCACTGAATGGTTCAACGGGGCGCCCGACGGACTTCCTCGTACTGGCAGACAACAGCCTGCTGATTTCCGATGACGTGGCCGGGATGATTTATCGCGTGCGCTACGACGCCAGCGCGGTGCTGGATACCCAGTTGACATTGCGTCCGATGCTGGCGCCTGCGCCCGAGTTGAGCAACGAGATGATCAGCGGTTATTTGATCTCCCCGGGAGGGAATAGCCGACTGTTTCATATGTCATGGAATCCCTCTGACAATGAGGCCGGGTTGTCACTCAAGGGGCTCGACTATGGGGATTATCAGCTTAAGCTCAACGATGTAAAAAACTGGATTCCGCAGGTTCGCACTACCCACTTTACATTGTCTGCTGCAAACAAAACTCAAACGATTAACTTGCGGTACCGCGAGCGGCCGATAAAGCTGGAGGTCAAGGTAACTATTCCGGCTCCGCCAAAACCTGCATCAGTAACCGATGATCAATGGCATATCACCATCAGGAACAAGGCCGATCCTGCTGCGCAACCACGTACGGTAAACATGCCGTGGGGGGGAAGTGTTACGCAGACTCTGGACTACGGTCAGCACGAGATTCTTTATCCATTCTACGCCAAGGAAAAACCTCAGCCTGAACTGGTGAGCGTAGTGATCGATGAGTCAAGCGAGGATATGCAGGTTTTACCCATGTCGTACCGCAAGGTAGAAGAACTGGGCCCTGTGGTATTGGCCGAGACCTGCACCAAATGTCACGCTGTGGAGTATTTCAATAGCTTGCGCATGGCCCTTGCCTGGAGTGTGGCGGGCCAGGATGCCTTGGTAAAACAGATCAAGAGCATGCCGGTAGATGGGCATTGCGATAACACCTGTGCCTCGAAAATCAGCGAGCACTTGTATAACGTGGTGTGGGCGCCTTACCTGGATCCGGCCGAGTCCTATGGTGAGCGGCAACTGCGACTGCTGACACCCGCGGAGTATGCCGCCAGCGTTAAAGACATACTGGATGTCGAGATCAATCCCGATAAGTTACCGGCGGACAAATCGGAGAAGGATTTCAAATACCCAGGCGAGGCCGATAAAGGCATTCTTCAGACCGAAGATGTAAAGCTGTTCTACGACATGGCGTTGTTCGTGGCTGCCAAGGTTGCTCCCGAGCAATTGGCCTCACTCAAATTGGCCAGCCAGCCTGACCTCGTGACCGCTCTGGGTTACCGGTTGTTCCGGCGGCCTTTGAGTGATGCAGAACATGCACGCTATAAGTCTTTGCTGGACAAGGATGGGCAGACTGGCCTGGTGGCCGGGATGTTGCTGTCGCCTCATTTCCTGTATCGCTCGGAGCTCGGGCAGACGGTGGCAGGTCGCCCAACCGCGTTCAAACTTACGTCGTTCGAGTTGGCGACGGCGCTCTCCTATGCCTTTGAGGGAACCACGCCAGGTACTGAGCTTTTAGCCAAGGCCGAAAGGAACGAACTGGAGACCTCGCCACAAATCGGGGCCGAGGTCGAGCGGATGATGCGCTCCGAGCGAGGCGTCGAACAGTTCAACCGCTTTATCAGCTACTACATCAAGACCAATCGCGGCGTGCAGGAGAAGCCGGGGTTGACCGCGGCCATGATCCAGCTGATGGCTCGGGAACAGTATCTGTTAACGCGCAATGTGATGCTGGATGGGCAAGGAACGCTTAATGAACTGTTCAACCCTGGGTACACCTACCTCAACGCCCCTCTTGCAACGCATTACGGGATCAGTGGCGTCAGTGGTGACACCCTGCACAAAGTCGCGGTCGATGAAAAGCGAGGAGGGTTGCTCCATCTCGGACTCACTCAGGCAGCCACCTCGGACTACCAGGCTACGTCATTGGTCAAGCGCGGCATCATGATTCGCGAGCAGATGTTCTGCCGTGAGTTTGGCGCACCGGTTGAACCAGATCCCACGGGGCCGGACTACCCTGCACGTGCAATCACCACCCGCGAGCACTGGGATCTGGTCAACGGTGAGCAGGCGTCGGGGGGGCGTTGCTGGCAGTGCCATCAATACATGAATGACACGGGTTCTTCGATGGAGCACTACGACGCGGCGGGGCGCTATCGCCGTGAGGAACCGGCCCACAACTATGCGCAATACCCGCAAATGTTGCCGATCAAGTCTTCCGGTCCTTTCTTGAGCGCCACCGGGACTGAACACATCAATGACGTCCGCGATATCGCAAAACTGATTCCGCGCAATCCCGCGTCGTTGTTCTGCATGGCGGATAGCTACTTCCGTTTCGCGTTCGGCAACAAATCCGATGAGGCGACCTCCGGGACCGTCAAGGCTATCGCCGATGGTTTGCAGGCCTCCGGTTCTCTGCGTGAAATGCTCAGAGCCCTGGGCACTTCCAATGCATTCCTATACAAGACCGAGAGGAAGTGATCATGGGCATTTTGAAAAGTCGTCGTCGTTTTCTCGCTGGCTTGGTCGCGGCTGGAGTGTATGGTCCCCTGACTCAGTTCGGTCTTGCGCGCATGGCCCTGGCGGGGCAAACCCAACAGCCAAAATTGAAGGTGGTGTTTGTGGTTTTGCCGGATGGCCTGGCGGTGGATTCTATCAAGAGCGTTGGCTTTGGAGATGGGGGCGGCCTGTGGCATCCGCTGACGCAGGGCATGGACACCACCGTGTTCGAGTTGAATGAGGTCAGCCGCGAATTGGCAGCTTATCGCAGTCAGTCCCTGTACCTTCGCGGCATCATCCTTGGACCCGGAAATGTCGGCCATGATGGTTGGAAATGGGCATTGCGTGACAGTGCGGCCAGCATGTCGTCCATCGACGTGTTGCTGGGGCAGGCTCTAGAAGGCCATGTTCCATCTCAGCGCAGCCTGTTTTCAGGTCCTCATGCTGGAGTTGACGGTACGCCCTGGTTTGTTTCATGGACCGGCAATGCAATTCGCACGCCCTATCAGGATCCGGTGCGGATGTATGAATCGATACTCAGTATTCCCAACCGTGCGGCGCGTGCACAGCAAGTCCATAATGCCAGCGTATTTGATCCTGCGCGGATCGAAATCCAGGAGCTCAAAGGCAAGCTTTCCGGCGCTCAGCGACAGAAGCTGGAAACCCATATGGACTCGGTGGAGCAGGTCATCAAGGATATCGACGATACGCTGCCGCCGGATGGCGAGTGTGAACCGTTGAGCCTGGAGCCCCTGCCGTTCAAGTCGGCGGAGTACCGGACTCGAGTACAGGGCAGTCATCACCAGGTCGTCGCTACTGCCTTGAGTTGCGGGATCAGTCGCGTTGCCACGATTCAGGTCGGGCGTTCGGCTGAATCGCTGAACATTATCGACGTCAGCCCCACCAGTAATCCTCATGAATGCGCGCACCGGCGTTCCGGGGAAGCCTTCTGGAAAGGCACGCGTCAGTGGTACGTCAAGCAGGTCAAACTGTTCATGGACGAACTGGCAAAACATCCCGACCCTGATGTGCCGGGTGACAATCTGCTGAAACATACGCTTGTCGTAGTGACCAGCGAAATGGCCGACGGCGCGCCAGAGCACATGATCGACATGCCTATGGTGCTTATGGGCGGAGCCGGTGGATTACTGAAGAGTGGCGACGGTGCGGGACGCTACTTCAATATCACTTCACAGTTCGATCGATCGCATCACTCGGGGAATCCGGTCATCGGCAAGAATTTCGTCGATATGCAACGCATCTGGGCCACCATCGCCAAGGCGGCGGGAACCAGTGTGCCTTACGCAGGCAATATCACTCCGGTGACCGGTATATTCACCAATGTCTGAATGACGTCTTGCTGCTCAAAAAACCGGAAAGTCTGAGTGTCGGGCTTTCCGGTGTGTATGTTTGATCCGCCGATAGGCGCAGCTACTGGCCGATCACCTCTCGCTAGCCCCTTGTGCCGCCTGTTAAGCTCAACTTCAGGAGCGTTCCTACGCACTTTTAAGAGAGGTTGCCCTTCTTTAACTGCATCCGATCAGGTATTGCTAACGGTGTGCCGTTTTGTGCCGCTTTCGAGTTGGCGCCTGTCAACGTTCATCACCGAGCACGCCTGATCCCGGAACACGCTCAGCGAGTCTTCTTTTATGAATAAACGCCCTTTGTATTTCGACTACGCCGCCACCACGCCGGTGGATGAGCGAGTCATCCATGTGATGGTCGACTGTTTGGGTTTCAGCGGTAACTTCGGCAACCCGGCCTCCAGCTCCCATGCCTTCGGCCAGCAGGCCCGGCAAACGGTCGAGCATGCCCGCCGGCAGGTGGCCGATCTGGTCAATGCCGAGCCTTCGCAGATCGTCTGGACCTCCGGCGCCACTGAGTCAAACAACCTCGCGCTCAAAGGCGTCGCCCAGGCTCGCGGTGTGTCGGGTGGGCATATCATCACCAGTCAAATCGAACACAAGGCGATTCTCGACACCGCCCGGCAGTTGCAGGATGGCGGGGTCGCCGTGACTTACCTGGTACCGGATGCCGAGGGTCTGATCAGCGCGCAGGCGGTCAGTGAAGCGCTGCGCGAGGACACCTTCCTGGTGTCACTGATGCTGGTCAACAATGAGCTGGGTACCGTCAACGACATCCCGGCCATCGGCCAGCGGGTGCGTGAGCATGGCGCGTTGTTCCACGTCGATGCCGCACAAGGCGCTGGCAAGGTGGCGATTGATCTGGCCGAGTGGCCGGTGGATCTGATGTCGTTCTCCGCGCACAAAATCTACGGCCCCAAGGGCATCGGTGCGCTGTATGTCGGCCCCCGTGCGCAACAGCGCCTGCAGGCGCAGATTCACGGTGGCGGGCACGAAGGCGGTTTGCGTTCCGGGACGCTCGCGACTCACCAGATCGCGGCCATGGGCGCGGCCTTTGCCCTGGCGGCAGAATCCTTCGACGAAGAAGCTGCAACCATCGCCGGTTTGCGTCAGCGTTTGCTTGAGCAATTGTTCAGCATTCCCGGTGTACGCTTGAACGGTAGCGCGACCCGGCGCATACCCCATACCTTGAGCCTGACCTTCAACGAGGGCGAGTTCAATCCGGCGGCGTTGAGTGCATCGATCGCCTTTTCGGCGACCTCGGCCTGCAACTCGGCGAGTAATGCACCGTCCCATGTATTGCTGGCCCTGGGGCATGATGCTCGGGCGGCCAGTCGCACCATCCGTCTGAGCCTCGGACGTTTCACCACCGAGCAGGATATCGACCAAGCGGCACAATTGATCAAGGCTTCATCCGCCAGTGCACCGGCGTTCTGGGCCGTTGCCCAGCCATAAGGGCTGTTCCACACCGGCACCCAATAAAAATGATGAGTGATTAGCAGGAGACACAATGAGCACGCAACCTTTGAGTAACGGAACGGTTTCCCGGCGTCTGGCGCAAACCCGCGAGCTGATGAGCCGGGAGGGCATTCATGCCCTGCTGGTGCCGTCGGCCGATCCGCACCTGTCGGAATACCTGCCGGGCTATTGGCAGGGACGGCAATGGCTGTCGGGCTTTCATGGTTCGGTCGGCACGCTGATCGTGACCCCTGACTTCGCTGGCGTCTGGGCTGACAGCCGTTACTGGGAGCAGGCAAGCAAGGAACTCAAGGGCAGTGGCATCGAGCTGGTAAAACTTCAGCCCGGACAACCAGGCCCGCTGGACTGGCTGGCCGAGCAGACTCCCGAAGGCGGCGTGGTCGCCGTCGATGGCGCGGTCATGGCGGTGGCTTCAGCGCGTACCCTGGGCAGCAAGCTCCAGGAACGTGGTGCTCGACTGCGCACCGATATCGATGTGTTGAACCAGGTCTGGCAAGACCGTCCAGCGCTGCCGGATCAGCCGATCTACCAACACTTGCCGCCCCAGGCCACCGTCAGCCGTGGCGAGAAACTCGCCAAACTGCGCGAGAACCTGAAAGCCCGTGGCGCCGATTGGCACTTCATCGCGACCCTCGATGACATCGCCTGGCTGTTCAACCTGCGTGGCGCCGATGTGTCGTTCAACCCGGTATTCGTTTCCTTCGCCTTGATCGGCCAGCAGCAGGCGACGCTGTTTGTCGCGCTGAGCAAAGTCGATGGGCCATTGCGCGCGGTCCTTGAACAGGATGGCGTGACCTTGCGCGATTACAGCGAAGTGGCCGCGGCATTGAGCGCGGTACCGAGCGGCTCGAGCCTGTTGGTCGATCCGGCGCGGGTAACGGCGGGGCTGCTGGATAACCTGGGCAGTGGCGTCAAGCTGCTGGAAGGGCTGAACCCGACCACTCTGGCCAAGTCGCAAAAAAGCCTCGCCGATGCCGAACATATTCGTCAGGCCATGGAGCAGGACGGTGCGGCGCTGTGCGAGTTTTTCGCCTGGCTGGACAGCGCATTGGGTCGTGAGCGAATCACTGAGTTGACTATCGATGAGCACCTGACCGCGGAGCGTACCCGCCGCCCGGGGTATGTCTCGCTGAGCTTCAACACCATCGCGGCGTTCAATGCCAACGGTGCGATGCCGCACTATCACGCCACCGAAGAAGAACATGCGCTGATCGAAGGCGATGGCCTGTTGCTGATCGACTCCGGCGGTCAGTACCTGGGCGGCACCACGGACATTACCCGCATGGTCCCCGTCGGCACGCCGACCGAGGAGCAGAAGCGTGACTGCACGCGGGTACTCAAGGGAGTGATTGCGCTGTCCCGCGCACAGTTCCCGCGAGGCATCCTGTCGCCGCTGCTGGATTCCATCGCCCGTGCGCCTATCTGGGCTGAAGGCGTCGACTACGGTCACGGCACCGGGCATGGCGTCGGTTATTTCCTCAACGTCCATGAAGGTCCGCAGGTGATTGCCTATCAGGCAGCAGCGGCACCACAAACCGCGATGCAGCCGGGGATGATCACCTCCATCGAACCGGGCACTTATCGTCCTGGCCGTTGGGGTGTGCGAATCGAGAACCTGGTGTTGAATCGCGAAGCAGGCAGCACCGAGTTCGGTGAATTCCTCAAGTTCGAAACCCTGACCCTGTGCCCGATCGACACCCGTTGCCTGGAGCCGGCATTGCTGACTCAAGACGAGAAAGAGTGGTTCAACGGCTATCACGCGCAGGTCCGTGAGCGTTTGAGCCCGCTGCTTGAAGGCGCGGCTCTGGAATGGTTGAACACCCGGACGGCGGCTATTTAAGTCGGCTTTGCGGCTTCATCAAGAGGGCGGCGCCAGCTCAGGTGCTTGAGCGAGCGCTTCGCTGATTGCGTCGACCTCGCCGAAGCCGCCTATACCCTGCTCGCAGCGGGTGAGGCGGCTGGTGATCGAAATTTAACTCAAGGCTTCGAGGACAAAGTCCAGACGGTCCTGGCCGAAGAACAGCCGGTTATCGACAAACATGCTCGGCGCGCCGAACACGCCGCGTTGCAAGGCCTGTTCGGTCTTGTCCTTGAGGGCGGCCTTGACTTCGTCATCGTTGGCCAGTGACAGGACCTCGGTCGGGTCGAAGCCGTTTTCCGTCAGAACCGCAGCGACTGTTGCAGGATCATTGAGATTGCGCTTATCGACCCACAACGCACGGAAAAGACAGTCGATAAAATCGAGGAAGCGTTGCGGGTGCCGCAGTTGCATGCCGGTGACCGCTCGCATCAGCAAAAGTGTATTGATCGGAAAGTGCGGATTGAAATTGAGCGGGACCTGGTAGCGTTTGGCGTAACGATCCAGGTCTTGCAGCATGTAGCGGCCCTTGGCCGGGATGGTGATGGGCGAGGCATTGCCGGTGGCTTTGAACACGCCTCCCAGCAGCATCGGCTGATAGATGAGATGGCTGTCGGTCTGGGCGCAGATCTTGGGTAGCTGGGTATAGGCCAGGTAAGTGCTCGGGCTGCCAAGGTCGAAAAAGAATTCCAGGGTTTTGCTCATGGTCGAGGCTCTCTGATTATTGTTATGGGGCAAGGCTTACCAGCGTTCGCTCCAGGGCCGCAGGTCCAGTTCAAAGGTCCAGGCGTCACGTGGCTGGCTGTGCAGGTACCAGTAGTTCTCGGCGATGTGTTCCGGGTTGAGGATGCCATCCTGATCCTTGAGCGCGTACTTTTCCGGAAAGCTGTTGCGGATAAAATCGGTATCGATGGCGCCGTCAACGACGACATGAGCGACGTGGATATTCATTGGCCCCAGTTCGCGCGCCATGCTTTGCGCCAACGCGCGAATCCCGTGTTTGGCCCCGGCAAACGCAGCAAAACCGGCAGCTCCGCGCATCCCGGCAGTGGCTCCGGTGAACAGGATAGTGCCGCGTTGGCGGGTGGCCATGCGTTTGGCGACTTCACGAGCGTTGAGGAATCCGGAGAAGCAGGCCATTTCCCAGATCTTGAAATACTTGCGCGCGGTTTCTTCAAGAATGCTGCATGGCACGTTGGCGCCGATGTTGAAGACGAAGGCTTCGATCGGGCCGATCTGGCTCTCGATCTGTTCGACCAGCGCAATCACCTCCTCTTCCTTGCGAGCATCGCAGGCGAAGCCATGGGCCTGACCTCCCGCAGCCTGAATGCTATCGACCAAAGGCTGCAATTTGTCAGCGCTGCGCCGAGTGACGCAGGCGATAAATCCTTCCTGGGCGAAGCGCCTGGCTATTGCTCCACCGGTGGCATCGCCCGCACCGACGACCAAAACGACTTTGTTGTTATTGATAGCTGTAGTCATGGGTATCGCCTTATTAGTAAACGATCGTTAACTAAGCGAACGTTATGCTACGATTTGAATGGCGTCAAGGCGATAGATCCATGGGGGAGAGCGATGCGTTATTCAGTCAGCCACAAGCAGGAAACCCGGGAGCGATTGCTGGAAAGCAGTGCTGTATCGGCAAAAAAAGCCGGTTTCGCCACGGTTGGCGTCGATGGCCTGATGAAAGCGATCGGGCTCAGCGGCGGTGCCTTTTATAGCCATTTCTCTTCAAAGGATGAGTTGTTCAGTTCGATCGTCGAGCGTGAACTACGGCAGAGCCTTGAACGGTTAAGCGGGGATGGCGAGCAGAATCGGGCACGGCTTGAACGCTGTCTCAAGCACTATTTAAGCATGGCCCATGTGGAACACCCCGAGACAGGTTGTGCATTGCCAGCGCTGGGAGCGGAAATCGCCCGTGCCGACGTTGCTGTCCGGCAGCAGGCAGAGCAGTGGATCTGTCGATTGCAGGAAAACTGGGCTCGTATACTGAATAGCGACGCGCTGGCGTGGGCAATTCTTTCGCAGTGCGTAGGCGCTCTGGTGGTGGCGCGGATGCTGGTCAGTCCAGACCTTCAGCGCAAAGTCCTGGACTCGAGCTACGCCGAGATCGGTCGCCAGATTGCGGTTCAGAGCATTGAATAAAATCGTGCCGGTTTATTTACAGATGACGATCATGCTGCGGCTCGTATAGCCGGCGGGGTTGAGGCCAAAGGGGTAATCGCCGGGCTCTTCCACTGAGTCGCCGGATTTGGCGATCACTTTGTAGCCCTTGGTGCCGCAAGAATTGACGGCGCTGGCGTAACACTTGTCCCAGGAAGAGGACAGGCCGGAGCAGTTGATATGCAGCCCTTTCTTACCGTGCTTTACCTCGGTTTTTGAAGTTGCAGCACAGCCTGCAACGGCAAGTATGGCGAGCAGTATCAAAACTCGTTTCATTCCCTTCCTCTATAGCTGACTTCGGGTCTGGCGCCCGAGTCTGGCTTTATCCGCTCTTGCGTGTCGCGTGGATGATGTCCCTATTTGAAAAAATCCATGGCTTACACAGAGTTAGGGCTAAACATGGCCTAATTGAGCGGCAAATGCCAGAGTTTCGTCAACCCCGCTTTTAATCGGTTGCGAGCATTTGGGGAGATTGGCGGCGCATGGTCATGGTGGCACCGACGGAGGCGAGAATTATGCAGGCGATGGCTAGCCACTGGGCCACAGACAGGTACTCATGCAGGAACAACAGGCCGGACAGGGCGCCGAAAGCCGGTTCCATACTCATCAACGTACCAAAGGTCCTGGCTGGAATCCGGGTGAGGGCCACCATCTCCAGGGTGTAGGGCACGGCAGTAGACAAAATTGCCACGCCAATGGCGACCGGGATCAAGGAGGGCGTCAGTAAAGTTGCTCCAGCATGGACGATGCCCACCGGCGCGACGAACAACGCGGCGATCATCACACCCAGCGCAGCGGTTTGAATGCCGTTGTCGGCGCCGGCCTTTTGCCCGAACAGGATATACACCGCCCAGCAGACTCCTGCGCCCAGCGCATAAGCGGCGCCGACGAGGTCGATCCCGGAGCGGCTATCGCCGGTGGGAATCAGCAGTAGCAAACCGATGACTGCCAGGCCGATCCAGAGGAAATCCATTGCCCGACGTGAAGCATAGATAGCGACCGCCAGGGGGCCGGTGAACTCCAGGGCAACCGCAATCCCCAGTGGGACGGTATTGAGTGACATATAGAAGAGCAGATTCATCCCGCCAAGCGCCATCCCGTAGACGATAACCGTGCGCAGGGTGCTGGCCGTGAACCTGGCGCGCCACGGGCGAAGCAGGATCAGCATGATGACGCTGGCAAAAATCAGCCGCAGGGTAGTGGTGCCTTGTGCTCCCACTACCGGGAACATGCTTTTTGCCAGGGATGCTCCGGACTGGATGGAAGCCATGGCGATAAGCAGCAGGCCGACCGGGAACAGAATCGAGGCAAGGCTGCGGGGTTGGTCAGTCATTAAGAGGCGTCATCCGCAAGTGGGCTGGTAGGTGTGCAGGACACATGATGCTCAACTATTGGAGAATGAGCAATATAGTGCGCAAACAGTTTGCTGCACCTCTATATATAAGCAGGTTTTCAGGTTTCCGCCGGTTGTTGATAGAAAAGCGCAATTAGTGGTTGACGGCAGATTCTGGAAGTCTATAATTCGCCCCACTTCCGGCGCAGTCGAAACGGAAAACTCCTTGGTAAACAAAGAGTTACGCAGTTTTCGGCAGCGAGTTGCTTCAGTTCATCGAAGCCCAGAAGGAGTTGATAAGGTCGGTTGGTTTGACGTTATCAACGGTTCGATCCACTCGGTCGAAAGCGGTGTAAAACAGGTGTTGACAGCAGCGAGTAACGCTGTAGAATTCGCCTCCCGCCAACGAGTGATCGGAAGCGCCAAGTGGTTGAAGTTACAAAGGAAACTTTGAAAACTTCTGAAAATAACCGCTTGACAGCAGCAGAGGAAAGCGTAGAATGCGCGCCTCGGTTGAGACGAAAGATCTTAACCAACCGCTCTTTAACAACTGAATCAAGCAATTCGTGTGGGTGCTTGTGGAGTCAGACTGATAGTCAACAAGATTATCAGCATCACAAGTTACTCCGCGAGAAATCAAAGATGTAACCAACGATTGCTGAGCTAAATTTAGGGTTTTCTAAAAACCCAAAGATGTTTGAACTGAAGAGTTTGATCATGGCTCAGATTGAACGCTGGCGGCAGGCCTAACACATGCAAGTCGAGCGGCAGCACGGGTACTTGTACCTGGTGGCGAGCGGCGGACGGGTGAGTAATGCCTAGGAATCTGCCTGGTAGTGGGGGATAACGTTCGGAAACGGACGCTAATACCGCATACGTCCTACGGGAGAAAGCAGGGGACCTTCGGGCCTTGCGCTATCAGATGAGCCTAGGTCGGATTAGCTAGTTGGTGGGGTAATGGCTCACCAAGGCGACGATCCGTAACTGGTCTGAGAGGATGATCAGTCACACTGGAACTGAGACACGGTCCAGACTCCTACGGGAGGCAGCAGTGGGGAATATTGGACAATGGGCGAAAGCCTGATCCAGCCATGCCGCGTGTGTGAAGAAGGTCTTCGGATTGTAAAGCACTTTAAGTTGGGAGGAAGGGCCGTTACCTAATACGTGATGGTCTTGACGTTACCGACAGAATAAGCACCGGCTAACTCTGTGCCAGCAGCCGCGGTAATACAGAGGGTGCAAGCGTTAATCGGAATTACTGGGCGTAAAGCGCGCGTAGGTGGTTCGTTAAGTTGGATGTGAAATCCCCGGGCTCAACCTGGGAACTGCATTCAAAACTGTCGAGCTAGAGTATGGTAGAGGGTGGTGGAATTTCCTGTGTAGCGGTGAAATGCGTAGATATAGGAAGGAACACCAGTGGCGAAGGCGACCACCTGGACTGATACTGACACTGAGGTGCGAAAGCGTGGGGAGCAAACAGGATTAGATACCCTGGTAGTCCACGCCGTAAACGATGTCAACTAGCCGTTGGGAGCCTTGAGCTCTTAGTGGCGCAGCTAACGCATTAAGTTGACCGCCTGGGGAGTACGGCCGCAAGGTTAAAACTCAAATGAATTGACGGGGGCCCGCACAAGCGGTGGAGCATGTGGTTTAATTCGAAGCAACGCGAAGAACCTTACCAGGCCTTGACATCCAATGAATCTGCCAGAGATGGCGGAGTGCCTTCGGGAACATTGAGACAGGTGCTGCATGGCTGTCGTCAGCTCGTGTCGTGAGATGTTGGGTTAAGTCCCGTAACGAGCGCAACCCTTGTCCTTAGTTACCAGCACGTAATGGTGGGCACTCTAAGGAGACTGCCGGTGACAAACCGGAGGAAGGTGGGGATGACGTCAAGTCATCATGGCCCTTACGGCCTGGGCTACACACGTGCTACAATGGTCGGTACAGAGGGTTGCCAAGCCGCGAGGTGGAGCTAATCCCAGAAAACCGATCGTAGTCCGGATCGCAGTCTGCAACTCGACTGCGTGAAGTCGGAATCGCTAGTAATCGCGAATCAGAATGTCGCGGTGAATACGTTCCCGGGCCTTGTACACACCGCCCGTCACACCATGGGAGTGGGTTGCACCAGAAGTAGCTAGTCTAACCTTCGGGAGGACGGTTACCACGGTGTGATTCATGACTGGGGTGAAGTCGTAACAAGGTAGCCGTAGGGGAACCTGCGGCTGGATCACCTCCTTAATCGACGACATCAGCTGCTCCATAAGTTCCCACACGAATTGCTTGATTCATTGAAGAAGACGATAGAAGCAGCTTTAAGCTCCACGCTGATAGCTCACGCTAACAGTTACAAGCTCGAAATTGGGTCTGTAGCTCAGTTGGTTAGAGCGCACCCCTGATAAGGGTGAGGTCGGCAGTTCGAATCTGCCCAGACCCACCAATTTTGTGTGGGACACGCCTGTAGAAATACGGGGCCATAGCTCAGCTGGGAGAGCGCCTGCCTTGCACGCAGGAGGTCAACGGTTCGATCCCGTTTGGCTCCACCACTTACTGCTTCGTACCGTTAGAGTTTAGAAATGAATATTCCAATGTGAATATTGATTTCTAGTCTTTGATTAGATCGTTCTTTAAAAATTTGGGTATGTGATAGAAAGATAGACTGGACAACACTTTCACTGGTGTTGTTACAGGCTAAGGTAAAATTTGCGAGTTAAATTGCGAATTTTCGGCGAATGTCGTCTTCACAGTATAACCAGATTGCTTGGGGTTATATGGTCAAGTGAAGAAGCGCATACGGTGGATGCCTTGGCAGTCAGAGGCGATGAAAGACGTGGTAGCCTGCGAAAAGCTTCGGGGAGTCGGCAAACAGACTTTGATCCGGAGATGTCTGAATGGGGGAACCCACCTAACATAAGTTAGGTATCTTACGCTGAATACATAGGCGTAAGAAGCGAACCAGGGGAACTGAAACATCTAAGTACCCTGAGGAAAAGAAATCAACCGAGATTCCCTTAGTAGTGGCGAGCGAACGGGGACTAGCCCTTAAGTGGCTTTGAGATTAGCGGAACGCTCTGGAAAGTGCGGCCATAGTGGGTGATAGCCCTGTACGCGAAAATCTCTTGGTCATGAAATCGAGTAGGACGGGGCACGAGAAACCTTGTCTGAATATGGGGGGACCATCCTCCAAGGCTAAATACTACTGACTGACCGATAGTGAACTAGTACCGTGAGGGAAAGGCGAAAAGAACCCCGGAGAGGGGAGTGAAATAGATCCTGAAACCGTATGCGTACAAGCAGTGGGAGCCCACTTTGTTGGGTGACTGCGTACCTTTTGTATAATGGGTCAGCGACTTATTTTCAGTGGCGAGCTTAACCGAATAGGGGAGGCGTAGCGAAAGCGAGTCTTAATAGGGCGTCTAGTCGCTGGGAATAGACCCGAAACCGGGCGATCTATCCATGGGCAGGTTGAAGGTTGGGTAACACTAACTGGAGGACCGAACCGACTACCGTTGAAAAGTTAGCGGATGACCTGTGGATCGGAGTGAAAGGCTAATCAAGCTCGGAGATAGCTGGTTCTCCTCGAAAGCTATTTAGGTAGCGCCTCATGTATCACTGTAGGGGGTAGAGCACTGTTTCGGCTAGGGGGTCATCCCGACTTACCAAACCGATGCAAACTCCGAATACCTACAAGTGCCGAGCATGGGAGACACACGGCGGGTGCTAACGTCCGTCGTGAAAAGGGAAACAACCCAGACCGTCAGCTAAGGTCCCAAAGTTATGGTTAAGTGGGAAACGATGTGGGAAGGCTTAGACAGCTAGGAGGTTGGCTTAGAAGCAGCCACCCTTTAAAGAAAGCGTAATAGCTCACTAGTCGAGTCGGCCTGCGCGGAAGATTTAACGGGGCTCAAACCATACACCGAAGCTACGGGTATCACTTAGGTGATGCGGTAGAGGAGCGTTCTGTAAGCCTGTGAAGGTGAGTTGAGAAGCTTGCTGGAGGTATCAGAAGTGCGAATGCTGACATGAGTAACGATAATGGGTGTGAAAAACACCCACGCCGAAAGACCAAGGTTTCCTGCGCAACGTTAATCGACGCAGGGTTAGTCGGTCCCTAAGGCGAGGCTGAAAAGCGTAGTCGATGGAAAACAGGTTAATATTCCTGTACTTCTGGTTATTGCGATGGAGGGACGGAGAAGGCTAGGCCAGCTTGGCGTTGGTTGTCCAAGTTTAAGGTGGTAGGCTGAGATCTTAGGTAAATCCGGGATCTTAAGGCCGAGAGCTGATGACGAGTGTTCCTTTTGGAACACGAAGTGGTTGATGCCATGCTTCCAAGAAAAGCTTCTAAGCTTCAGGTAACCAGGAACCGTACCCCAAACCGACACAGGTGGTTGGGTAGAGAATACCAAGGCGCTTGAGAGAACTCGGGTGAAGGAACTAGGCAAAATGGCACCGTAACTTCGGGAGAAGGTGCGCCGGTGAGGGTGAAGCATTTACTGCGTAAGCCCATGCCGGTCGAAGATACCAGGCCGCTGCGACTGTTTATTAAAAACACAGCACTCTGCAAACACGAAAGTGGACGTATAGGGTGTGACGCCTGCCCGGTGCCGGAAGGTTAATTGATGGGGTTAGCTAACGCGAAGCTCTTGATCGAAGCCCCGGTAAACGGCGGCCGTAACTATAACGGTCCTAAGGTAGCGAAATTCCTTGTCGGGTAAGTTCCGACCTGCACGAATGGCGTAACGATGGCGGCGCTGTCTCCACCCGAGACTCAGTGAAATTGAAATCGCTGTGAAGATGCAGTGTATCCGCGGCTAGACGGAAAGACCCCGTGAACCTTTACTATAGCTTTGCACTGGACTTTGAATTTGCTTGTGTAGGATAGGTGGGAGGCTTTGAAGCGTGGACGCCAGTTCGCGTGGAGCCAACCTTGAAATACCACCCTGGCAACTTTGAGGTTCTAACTCAGGTCCGTTATCCGGATCGAGGACAGTGTATGGTGGGTAGTTTGACTGGGGCGGTCTCCTCCTAAAGAGTAACGGAGGAGTACGAAGGTGCGCTCAGACCGGTCGGAAATCGGTCGTAGAGTATAAAGGCAAAAGCGCGCTTGACTGCGAGACAGACACGTCGAGCAGGTACGAAAGTAGGTCTTAGTGATCCGGTGGTTCTGTATGGAAGGGCCATCGCTCAACGGATAAAAGGTACTCCGGGGATAACAGGCTGATACCGCCCAAGAGTTCATATCGACGGCGGTGTTTGGCACCTCGATGTCGGCTCATCACATCCTGGGGCTGAAGCCGGTCCCAAGGGTATGGCTGTTCGCCATTTAAAGTGGTACGCGAGCTGGGTTTAGAACGTCGTGAGACAGTTCGGTCCCTATCTGCCGTGGACGTTTGAGATTTGAGAGGGGCTGCTCCTAGTACGAGAGGACCGGAGTGGACGAACCTCTGGTGTTCCGGTTGTCACGCCAGTGGCATTGCCGGGTAGCTATGTTCGGAATAGATAACCGCTGAAAGCATCTAAGCGGGAAACTAGCCTCAAGATGAGATCTCACTGGGACCTTGAGTCCCCTGAAGGGCCGTCGAAGACTACGACGTTGATAGGTTGGGTGTGTAAGCGCTGTGAGGCGTTGAGCTAACCAATACTAATTGCCCGTGAGGCTTGACCATATAACACCCAAGCAATTTGCTGACTCGAAAGAGCACCAGATTGCGGTGTGTGAAGACGAAACGAACCGAAAGTTCGAGATACTCACAAAACACCAAGCTATCGCATACCCATTCGCTGGAGCGTGAACCTGAAAAGGCCCACGACCCGGCTACCGAATTTCTTGACGACCATAGAGCATTGGAACCACCTGATCCCATCCCGAACTCAGCAGTGAAACGATGCATCGCCGATGGTAGTGTGGGGTTTCCCCATGTGAGAGTAGGTCATCGTCAAGATTAAATTCCAAAACCCCTATCTGCGTATGCAGGTAGGGGTTTTGTTTTTGTGGGCGATTTACAGGAGAACGGCTTGCCGGCGATGGCGTCGTCGAAATCGCCATCGCGAGCAAGCTCGGCTCCCACAGTTCGCTGCCCCCCGCCTTGTGTCCAGCCCCAAGCAGCAAACCCATTTATGCTTCGTGAAACTTCGGCAGAACGTGTTCAGCAATCTCTTCTATCACTTCGGCCACCGGACGCTCGCTGCGTCGCAGATGCAGGCCCACGTGCTGCACCCCGGCTTCACGCAGGGCCTGAAGCTCATCAATCAACGCCAGGCGCCCGCAACGTCCGCCGAAGCGCACGCGTTGCATCGGTGCATGAGGATTGGCTGCAAGGTCCAGATGCACGAAGCTGATGTAGGCTTTATCGCCACCCACCTCTCGCCACAGCCCGACACGCCGACGATGTTCGTCCGGGGTGCCCGGGTAGGCGAGCCAGCCATCCATATGTTCACCAATCCAGGCAGGCGATTGTTGTCCCAATCCCGCTACCAGCAATGGCACCGGTTCTTCGCGCTCCGGTAACAGGCGAGCGCCTTGGGGCAGGCGACCCTGGCCCTGGCTGCGCAGTAACTCCACGGTATCGCGGAAAATCTCCCCACGTTGAGCGTAATCCACCCCAAACAACGGATATTCCATCGGCCGATCGCCACTGGCCACGCCCAGCAGCAAGCGGCCGTCACTCAGTTCATCGACGCTGTTGGCCGCCTTGAGCGTCAGCCATGGCTGGCGCAGGGGCAGCACCACTGCAGCGGTACCCAGCATGATGTTGTGGGTAATGCCGGCCAGGTAACCAAGATAGGAAAAGGTTTCGAAGACCTGTGCGGCATCGCCGAAATCGGGATCGTAAACGGGTACGTCACGTACCCACAGTGCGCGAAAACCGCTGCTATCGGCCAGTCGGGCCAGCTCGGCATGCTGTTTCAGGTCAGGAACGCCGAAAGGCCGGTCCTGTTCCGCGCGCAAACGCTGTCCGGCGCTGGACCAGTCGTTGTCCAGGGGCAATTCCAGGCCAATGGAGAAGTTGTTCTTGCCGAGTAATCTTTCAAAACGGGAATGCATTAATGGCTCCAGCATCTCGCTCAAGGCAAGACGGTTCTATGGATGACAGCGCAAAGTATCCATTGGACCAACTTGAAGAAAAATGCATGAATCGGAACAATAATATTGAATGAAACGCATGAATTGCTCTTCAGCTAATTCATCTCTTGGTAATCGGTGATTACCATTCGGGGAAATCGCCCGAAAATGCCCGAGGACTTTTTGGTATGGTGCAGCTCTTTTTTCGAAAGGATTGATTCAATGCCCAGGGAACGGCGCCCACCTCATTTAAAGAGCTGCCGTAGAAATGCCTGCACCGATACCGCTCAAGGATCACCAGAAAGAATCGCGCCTGGTCAATAAAAGGCTGCTGGCCTGCGCACTGTTTGTCGCCGCCATCTCCTGCACATTGGTCGCCCGCATGTATTTCCTGCAGGTGGTCGAATTCGATTATCACTCGACCATCTCTGAAAACAACCGGGTGCATGTGCTGCCGATCACCCCCAGCAGAGGCCTGATCTACGACCGCAATGGCGTGTTGTTGGCGGATAACCGGCCGAGCTTCAATCTGACCATCACCCGCGAGCGTACCGACGACTTGAAAGGCGAGCTGGACTCGATTGTCAGTCTGCTGCACCTGCCGGCTGAAGAGCGGACGCTGTTCGACAAGGAACTCAAGCAATCGCACCATCCCTTTGTTCCCGTCACCCTGTTTTATGAACTGAGCGAAGAGCAGATCGCTGTATTGGCGGTCAACGAGTTCCGCTTGCCGGGGGTCGAGGTCGAGCCGCAGTTCATTCGTCACTATCCGATGGGTGCACACTTTGCCCATTCCATCGGCTATGTCGGGCGAATCAACGAGAAAGAATCCAAGGTCCTGGACTCGGTGGAGTACCGCGGCACGCAGTCGATCGGCAAGACTGGCATTGAGCGTTTCTACGAATCCGAGTTGCACGGTCATGTCGGCTACGAAGAAGTCGAAACCAATGCCCAGGGGCGCGTGCTGCGGGTGCTAAAGCACACCGACCCGACTCCGGGCAAAAGCATCGTGCTGAGCCTCGACAGCAAACTCCAGGTAGCGGCCGAGGAAGCCCTGGGTGATCGGCGCGGATCGGTCGTCGCACTCGATCCGGCCACCGGTGAAGTACTGGCGATGGTCAGCAAGCCGAGCTTCGATCCGAACCTGTTCGTTACCGGTATCAGCTTCAAGGAATACGCGGCACTCCACGACTCCATCGACCGGCCCCTGTTCAACCGGGTCCTGCGCGGCCTCTATGCACCGGGTTCGACCATCAAGCCGGAAATGGCGATTGCCGGGCTCGATGCCGGCGTGGTCACGCCCCAGACCCGGGTCTTTGACCCAGGCTATTACCAGCTGCCGGACTTCGATCACAAGTACCGTAACTGGAATCACAGCGGCGACGGTTGGGTCGACATGGACGCGGCGATCATGCGCTCCAACGACACCTACTTCTACGACTTGGCGCACAAGCTTGGCATCGATCGGTTACACGACTACATGGCCATGTTCGGTCTCGGTGAGAAGGTCTCGCTGGACATGTTCGAAGAGTCGGCCGGGCTGTTGCCGTCCCAGGCTTGGAAACGCGCCACGCGACGCCAGCCGTGGTTCCCCGGGGAAACGGTAATCCTCGGCATCGGCCAGGGCTATATGCAGGTGACGCCACTGCAGCTGGCGCAAGCGACTGCGTTGATCGCCAACAAAGGTGTGTGGAATCGTCCGCACCTGGCCAAGACCGTGGACGGTATGACCCCAGTAGACGAGCACCCGATGCCCAACATACTGCTTAAGGACCCGCGGGATTGGGAGCAGGTCAATCATGGCATGCAGATGGTCATGCACGATCCGCGCGGCATTGCCCGAGCGGCGGCAGCCGGCGCGCAGTACCGAATTGCCGGCAAGAGCGGTACCGCGCAAGTGGTCGCGATCAAACAGGGCGAGCGCTACAACCGACTGAAAACCCTTGAGCGCAATCGGGACAACGCCTTGTTCGTCGGCTTCGCCCCGGCGGAACATCCAAGGATTGTCATCTCGGTCATGATTGAAAACGGCGAGGCGGGCGGTCGCGTCGCCGGTCCCGTGGTGCGGGAGATCATGGACGCCTGGTTACTGGATCAGGACGGCCACCTGAAGCCGCAATATGCCGCTCCGGGCAAAGCGCCGGGCGCTCCCCACGTTTGAGGCCCGCCACACAGGCCACTAGGCCGTCACAGCACCTGCTCACGAATACTGAGCATGTGCTGGAAGCTCTCCAGAAACACACTCTCGGCCTGGCTCATTCGCTGCTCGCGATTCCACAGCAACTGGATATCGAAATCCACTACCCCCTCTTCAGGTGGTAGACGCCAGAGCAGACCCTGCTCGACATCCCGTCGCACCAGATGAATGGGCAAACACCCCATGCCATATCCTGCGCAAATCAAGCGGTGAATTTCCTCGAAACTAGTGGAAGATGCGACAATCTTGCCGGTAAACCCTTGCTGGTCGCGAAACAGCGTCAGGGGTGAAAGATTGCCGCCTAGTTGATCGCTGGTGAAGCTGACGAAGTTCTCCGCGGCAATCTGTTCCAGAGTCAGATTCTCCTGTCCGAACAGCCGATGGCGTTGTCCGCAAAAGTACGCGTAACGCTCGCGAAACAGCACCCGTTGCTCCAGTCGTGGATGTGCCAACCGGCACAAGCCTACCCCCACCGTGGCGGTTTTTTGCAGCAGCGAACTGATGATGTTCGAGCTGCCCATCACTTCGACTTCCAGCTCGACGTTTGGGTGGGTGACGTGGAAGTCCGCCAGAAACTCATCGTAGTGCGACGACTGCACACCGCTGACGGTAAGCAGGCGAATTTTGCCCACCAGATCGTCATGCCGACTCTCGACCACCGTCCCCAATCGCGAAATATCTCCGTAAATATCCGCAGCAATGCGCAGCACTTCTTCCCCGGTTTCGGTCAGGTCAAAGCGCCGTCCGCTACGGGCAATCAGCACACAATCGAGTTTGATGCCGAAGCCTGGGGCAAGGGCGCCGACGGCAAGCCGTATCGGATCGGTGTGTTCCCGGCGCAGTGGACAGTCGAAGCTTTCGACGATCGCGCCAAGGAAGACGAAGACGTCCAGTTCGCCGGCACCATGCAGGCTGACAGTGGCGTGTTCACCCCGGGCGATGCCGGACCGAACCCGCAACGCAAAATGTCCACCAACAATGCCGGCAACCTGAAGGTGATCGCCGCCATCGACGACGCAGGGAAATCCCTGACCGGCGAAGGCCACATGATCGTCACCGTGCAACGCTGGAACAATCCATCCATTCCATGAGTTGGCTGATCTCAAAGGTTTCAGACACTTTTTTTGGAATGACCGCAGGCCCCGCCAAGCGAGGTTTGCACAGGAGGTTGCGATGGGCGCTATTTTGAATCTGGTCGAGCGGAATCTGCACGAAGTGCACGTCGATGCCGACCGCATGTTGTTCCACATACCGAGCAGCTCGCTGTTTGCCAGCGATGAACTGACGGGCACTATTATCGACACCCTGCGCGGTCCCGGTTGCACTTCGGATGATCTGATCGACCGCCTGGCCGCGCGTTATGGTGGTGAGGAAATCACCGAGACCCTGCGCGAGTTGATCGCCCTGGAATTGGTCAGCGACGGCTCGCCACTGACTCCGGACATCGGTGTCAAAAGGGTCGAGCGCACGGCAATCAATACCGTGGTGTTGAACGTCAACACCGGCTGCAACCTGAGTTGCACCTACTGCTACAAGGAAGACCTCGACAAGCCGTCGGCCGGCAAGAAAATGGACGTCGACACGGCGATCGCCTCAGTGGAAATGCTGCTCAGGGAATCCCCTGACGAAGAGCGCTTCACCGTGGTGTTCTTCGGTGGCGAACCGCTGAGTAACCGCAAGCTGATCGAGCACATGGTCGACTACTGCGAGAAACGTTTTTCCGAGGCCGGGAAGTTCGTCGAGTTCGTGATGACCACCAACGCCACGTTGCTCACCGAAGAGACCGTCGATTACCTGAATGCCCACCGCTTCGGTCTGTCGGTGAGCATCGACGGCCCGAAAACCGTGCACGACCGCAACCGCATCACCGTGGGCGGGCAGGGCACTTATGACGTGGTCCGGCGCAAGGCCGAAATGCTGCTGTCACGCTACAACAGCCGTCCGGTGGGCGCGCGGGTGACCTTGACCAAAGGTATCACCGACGTCGAAACCATCTGGGATCACCTGTTCAATGAGTTGGGTTTTGCCGAAGTCGGCTTCGCTCCGGTGACCTCCGGCGACATCAGTACCTTCAACCTCTCCAGTGAGGAACTGATCGAAGTCTTCGCCAACATGAAGGCCCTCGGCCGGCGCTATCTGGAGGCGGCGCTGGAGCACCGCAATATCGGGTTTTCCAATCTGCATCAGTTGATTACCGACATCCACGAAGGCCACAAAAAAGCCCTGCCGTGCGGCGCCGGTCTGAAGATGCTGGCGGTGGATCACAAGGGCGAACTGAACCTGTGCCATCGCTTTACCGGTTCAAGTCTGCCGACTTTCGGCAACGTCCACAGCGGCGTGAAGCAGGTCGAGTTGAATGACTTCCTGTCCCAACGTCTGGACCGCAGCAACACCGGCTGTGAAGACTGCCATATCCGTAATCTGTGCTCCGGCGGCTGCTACCACGAGAGCTACGCCCGCTATGGCGACCCGACCCACCCGACCTATCACTACTGCGAGTTGATGCGTGACTGGGTCGACTTCGGCATCGAGGTCTACACCCGGATCATGGCCCACAACCCTGCGTTCATCAGCAGCTACCTCACTCCGCGCAAGGCTCACTGATATGAAACATCTCAAGGCAATCAACAACAAAGCCCAAAAACTTGAGCAGGCCGCCGCCGAAAATCGTATCGAAGAAGTGGTGGCGATGACCTCCGTCGCCGGCTGCGCTTCGACCACCGACCCGGGTTGGGAGATCGATGCCTTCGGTGGTGTTTCGTCGCTGTGCCAGCCGATGGAAGCCGACCTCTATGGTTGCTCCGACCCTTGCTGGTGGCCGGCCCAGGTGCCGGACATGATGAGCACCTATCCGGACTGGAACAAAGATGCGCAGGCCTCCAACGACAGCTGGCGCAATCTCGGCACCGTGTTCCCGAAAGACAAATAATCGGACAGAAGGATTCCAGCATGCTTCGCACCAATGCCTGCGGCCTGGCCGCTTTCGCCATCCTGTCTGTGTGTTCATTCACAGCCCTGGCCGATGAAAACCCGACACTTGAAACCGGTCACGAGTACATGGTGACCACCAATTACCCGAACAACCTGCACGTCATCGACCTGGCGAGCGACAGCCTGTACAAGACCTGCAAACTGCCGGACGCCTTCGGCCCGGGCAGCATCCAGTTGTCGCCGGACCGCAAGATCGCCTACGTGCTGAATAACCACTACGCGGATGTCTATGGTGTCGAACTGGACAGTTGCAAGCAGGTGTTCCACGCCAGCATCACCCAGCAGCCTGGGGAGAAAGCCCGCTCGATGTTCGCCTTCACCGTCAGCCACGACGGCAAGGAGCTTTACACTGTCGCCAACCCGACGCGGATGCTCAATGACCGCTACGAAGTGCAGCCTCCGCGACTGGACGTCTACGCCACTGACGCCGGCCTGAGCGCCAAACCTGTGCGCAGCTTCCCGGCACCACGCCAGCTGACCATCATGCAAAGCGGCGATGACGGCACGCTGTATGTGGCGGGCGCGGACGTCTACAAGGTCGATGTGAAAACCGGCAAGTTCGACGTGCTGATCGCCAGCCGCCACTGGAAACGCCCGTTGTACAGTGCGCCGGACGTGCTCTACGTGTGGAACCAGCAGACTTATCGGCATGACTTCTCGCTGCTCTACACCGCGGCGAAATTCAAGGACAAAAAGCAAGATCCGGCGACCGCCGAATACCTTTACGGGCTGTTCAGTATCGACCTGAAAACCGGCAAAACCGAAACCACCGACTTCGGTCCGTTGACCGAAATCTACTTCAGCGGCATGCGCTCGCCGAAAGATCCGAACCTGATGTTCGGTGTCCTCAACCGCCTGGCCAAGTACGACATCAAACAGAAAAAACTGCTCCAGGCGGCGACCCTGGATCACTCCTACTACTGCATTTCCTTCAACAAGGCCGGCAGCAAAATCTACCTGGCGGGGACCTTCAACGATGTGGCGATTTTTGATGCCGACAGTCTGAAGCAGATAGGCAGCATCAAACTGCCGGGTGGTGATATGGCGATTACTACGGCGCAGATTTTTATTCGCTGAAATCAAAAGATCGCAGCCTGCGGCAGCTCCTACGCGGTGAGGTGTACATCCGCGATTCCACGGGTGTACACGATTGGCGTAGGGAAGTGCATATCCCGGACTTCCCAGGTGTACACGGTCGGTGTAGGAGCTGCCGATAGGCTGCGATCTTTTCTGCAGGCAGCATAGATTCCGAAGTGTGGCGAAGATCAAAAGATCGCAGCCTGCGGCAGCGACTACATAGGGATATGGTGTGGGTACAGGTCGTGTTCTGACGAACCAGGCATTTTCCCTGTAGCAGTTGATCCGAACCAGTCTTTCACAACGTGAAGGTTGATCCTCCGGGCGAGCAGGCCTACTGTGAATCCAGGAGGTGGCCAATGAACCCATCAGATCGCATTGAAAGAAAGGTCCTGCTCAAGGCGCCACGCTCGCGAGTCTGGGCGGCGCTATCGGATGCCGACGCCTTTGGTGAGTGGTTCGGCGTGGCGCTCAAAGGGCAGCGTTTCGTTGCAGGTCAGCGTACTCAAGGGCAAATTACCTATCCCGGCTACGAACATCTGCTCTGGAATGCACTGGTCGAACAAGTCGAACCCGAACGGGTATTTTCCTTCAGCTGGCATCCCTATCCCGTGGAGCCAGGTGTCGACTATTCCGGGGAACCCACCACGCTGGTGAAGTTTGAGCTCGAGGACATGGATGGCGGTACCTTGCTGCGGGTCGTGGAGTCCGGTTTCGATGGCATCCCCGCGGAACGTCGTCTGAAAGCCTTCCGCATGAACAGCAGGGGCTGGGATGAGCAGATGAACAACATCGAGACGTATCTTGCCGCACCCTGAGTTCAGGATCTTGCCTGAAACTATGACGTTTATTGGGCCGACGGCGAGCCGATCATTACCGCTCAGACATTGATGCTTGAGGACGCAGAGGGCTTACGGCGACACAACTATGGCCAATGGCTTACACGCGGTCGATGTTATGTCGTCTATTGTCGCTTGCGCATTGCGCTTAATCTAACCCCATCAACTGAAGTGCAGGATGCGCTCAGGATCAAGGATGATCGACCATTTGCATGGAATGCAGCCGACAGGGAGTCGTAATGGTCTTGAGAAACCCGCCTCGGCGGGTTTTTTTTCATCTGCGCAATACTGCGTCTCGAGCCGGTTACAGATGGCGAGTCTCGGCAGGTACTTCTCCCCAGTTGTCATGCCGGCCATCGGCATATCGAACAGGCGCAGCGAGCAGTTCCGCCAAGTCAGGATTATCCAGCGCGGCGACCTGTACCGACACATAATCACCACCTATTTCCTTAACATGGCCGCGGCCGAACGAGCGCACGCCGCAGTGCCTGCAGAATAGGTGATGGCTGCTTCTGGTATTGAATTGGTAGTCGCTCAATTCATCCTCGCCGGACAGCAAGCGGAACGCACCGGGTTTGATGATGACGCCCCAGTTGCGGGTTTTGGTGCAGATCGAGCAGTTGCATTTTTCGGTGCCACGGCTCAGGTCGATATCGGCTTCAAATCGAACCCTGCCGCAATGGCAGCTTCCACCATAGGTCTTGAGCATCACGCTTAATCCTGTTGGTTAGAGAGCCATTCAGTGTAGAAGTAACTTGGACGGCTTGCATAATGGCCAATGGCTTACAGGTGGTGGGTGCTATGTCGTCTGTTGCCGCTTGCGCATTGCGCTTAATCTAGCCCCATCAACTGAAGTGCAGGATGCGCTCAGGATCATGGATGATCGACCATTTGCATGGAATGCAGCCGACAGGGAGTCGTGATGGTCTTGAGAAACCCGCTTCGGCGGGTTTTTTTATGGCTGCTGAAAGGTCTGCCGGCAAGTGCAATTGTGGCGAGGGAGCAAGCTCCCTCGCCACAGGGTTTGTGTTTGCCACAGTAATCCGCGTTACCAGTTTTGACTCAACCCGGCCGCGACCCGGTCGACGATCTCTCCCCGCAGCTTCAGCGACCCCGCCGCCCGCCGATTGGCTTCCTCCACTACCCCGCGTGGTGCGGTCTGCGGGCTGCCTGATTCGAATGGTGGGGCAGGGGCGTACTCGAGTTGCAGTTGCACCAGTTGCGCGGCGTCTTCGCCGAACAATTCGCTGGCCAGGGTCAGGGCGAAATCGATCCCAGCGGTAATGCCGCCACCGGTCAGCAGGTTGCCGTCGCGCACCACGCGTTCGCGAACTGGAATGGCGCCCAACGGGCCCAGCAGTTCGTGATAAGCCCAATGGGTGGTGGCGCGTTTGCCGCGTAACAGGCCGGCGGCGCCCAGCACCAGGGCGCCGGTGCACACCGAAGTGACATAGCGCGCGCTGGCGGCCTGGCGCTTGATGAAGTCGAGGGTCTCGCTGTCCTCCATCAAGGGCCCGACGCCACTGCCGCCGGGAATGCAAATCACGTCCAGTGGCGGGCAATCGTCGAAGCGGGTGGTCGGGAGCAACACCAGACCAGTGCTCGACTTCACGGGTTCGAGGTCCTTCCAGAGCAAATGCACGTTGACGTCCGGCAGCGAGGCCAGCACGTCATAGGGCCCGGTCAGATCCAGTTGCTGAACCTGTGGAAACAACAGAAAACCGATCTGCAGCGTCATTGCGTTATCCCCTTGGTCGATCAAATGCACTCACCCGGCACGGGTGGACGACTTCACTTTATCCACGTAGGATTTGGCGCATACGCCAATAAGCCCACGATTTACGCCAATAATGCCGAGCCAACCGAAAACCATTTATGTGCTGGCCTTTGCCAAGGTGCAACTGCTCGATGTGACCGGACCGTTGCAGGTCTTCGCTTCGGCCAATGACCTGGCGCGCCAGCAAGGCTTACCGCAGCCCTATACGCCGAGGGTGATTGCCGCGCAGAGCGGGCCGGTAATGTCTTCGGCCGGGCTGGCGCTAGTGGCCGATCCGCTGCCGGCGAAGGGCGCAGCCTGCGACACGCTGATCATCGCCGGAGGCTGGGGCGTCTACGCAGCGGCCGAAGACCCCGGTCTGGTGGACTGGGTTCGCCAACAGGCCTCGCTATCGCGACGCGTGGCTTCGGTCTGCACCGGGGCTTTTCTATTGGCCGCCAGCGGCTGGCTCGACGGCAGGCGGGTGGTCACTCACTGGACTCGTTGCGAACAGCTGGCGCAGCAACATCCGCTGCTGCGGGTCGAGCCCAATCCGATCTTCATCAATGACGGCCCGGTCTGGACCTCGGCCGGTGTGACGGCCGGCATCGACCTGGCGCTGGCGATGGTCGAGGCCGACCTTGGCCGCGCCATGGCCCTGGAAGTCGCCCGGCAACTGGTGGTGTTCCTCAAGCGCCCTGGCGGGCAATCGCAATTCAGCGTGACCCTGGCCCTGCAAAAACACGGCGGCCGCTTCGACGAGCTCCACGCCTGGATTGCCGAACACCTGAGCATGGATCTCAGCATTCCAACCCTGGCGCTACAAGCCGGAATGAGTGAGCGCAGCTTTATCCGGCATTACCGGGTCGAGACCGGCCAGACCCCGGCTCGCGCGATTGAGCTGATCCGGGTGGAGACCGCGCGGCGCTTGTTGAGTGAAACCGGCGTGCCGATCAAACGGCTGGCGCTGCAGTGCGGGTTTGGCAGTGAAGAAACCCTGCGGCGCAGCTTCCTGCGGGCCATGGGGGTGACGCCGCAGGCTTATCGGGAGCGGTTTTCCCGCGAAGAGGCCGATTCAGCTGTGTACTAGCAAGTCCAACAGCGCTTTCACCGTTGCATCGGGCGCTTCCTGGGGGATGTTGTGTCCGACCCCAGGCAACACCCGACGCTCGTAGTGCTCGGAAAAAAATCCGCTATCTTGATCAATCTCCGATGCTGGGCCCGCTGCGGCCAGAGCGCCGCGACGATACACGCGGCGCGTCCGCCCCAGTCGTAACCGGCGAGGGCCGCGTGCTGGATCGACAAGCCATCCATCAACTCCAGCAGATCTTGCGCCAGTGCCGCTTGCTGACCCGAACGCATCACCTGCGGGCTGACGAAACGGGTCGGACCGTAGCCGCGCAAGTACGGAACAATGACTCGATAACCGTGGGCACACAGAGCTGGGGCGACTTCATCGTAGCCACGCGGATCGTACGGGAAGCCGTGCAGCAGAATCACCACCTCAGTGTTTGACGGGCCGTGCTCTTCGTAGGCAATGTCGAGCATGGAGGTACGGACATGTTTGATCGGCGGGTTTTGAGTCATCCGGGCACCGGTGTCGAAGGGAGGGCTGCCGAAACCTTAGCCTATCTCCGATCAAGCGCTGGAAAGACCTCGCCGCCGATGATGAGCAGGAATGTCTGGAATGCCGCTTGTCGAGATTCTTGACACCGCCCCATCGGCTTCTCTAGGATGCTGCTCATGCGCCGATTTAAACAGCTACTTGCGGGGCGCCAGGTGACTCGAAGGGTCACCGATAGAAGCCTGAAGCAGGCTTCGAAATACCGCTAAAGCGCTGGTTCGGTGTTGCCTCTCACCTGCCATGCAGACTTTTGAGGCAGAGACACGACACGATGACTGCACTACGCCCCCTTATCCGACTGGCGCCGATCACGGCGGACCTCGTCCAGCGCAATCCGAAAATCCTTCTCGGCGGTAACCACCAGCCCACCTTGCTGCGTTATCTCGATGGCTGGCCGCGTCGCACCGGTCGTCCTTCGGCCTTTCTGATTCAGTTTGTCGAAGACGGCGAGTCGCTGGCGCGTTTTCCCAGCGACAGTTTCGATCTGGCAGTGATCCAGGCGCCCAGCGCCGAGCAGGCGGCAGAAGTCATCCGGCAGCTGACGCGGATCTCCCGTCAAGGGCTGATTACCCGTCGCTGAGGCCCTTCGCGCCAGGGCGTTCAGGGTTTTGCCGGTTCAAAAGGATGGCGGAGTGATCACCCAGATCACCACCGCATCAACCTCGCCGGGGTTGCCGTATCTGTGAGGTTCCTGGCTGGAAAAACTGAAACTGTCGCCTTCATCGAGCTGGAAATGGCGCTCGCCAACCCAGAGTTCGAAACTGCCGCTGAGCAGGTAGCCGGCTTCCTCGCCTTCATGGCTATAGCTTTGCTGGCTGTAGGTGCCTGGCGGAAAGCGCGAATGCAGGATCTCCAGTTGACGATTGGGCTGCGGAGTCAGCAACTGGTCAACGATGCCGTCTTCGTAATGCACGCTCATTCGGCTGTTTTTGCGCACCACATAGCCGTTGTCTTCAGGCGCGGTGCTGGCTTCGCTGGCGAAGAACCACTGGATGGTCACGCCCAGGCTGCGGGCGATGTTGAACAACGCCGGAATCGACGGGTAGGCCAGGTTGCGTTCGAGCTGACTGATATAGCCCGCCGTCAGCTCGCTCATCTCGGCCAGGGCGGCCAGGGTCATGCCCCGGCGTTTGCGCAGACCGCGAATTCGCGTGCCGAGGAAGTGCGGCTCTGTTGCGCCGCCCTGTTTGGCGGGCGCGGCGCTGGCAGGCGGCAGGTTGCTGCTGTTGCTCATTGCGTGCTCCGAACCGGGTGTTGGCCGAGCGCATTGAAACGCTCGAGCCTGTCGATGGCAAGTCAGCAAGGGTGCTGACAAAGGCCCGGAGTATAAAGCAGCCTCAAAGCTCCCAGGCAACCTTCAGCCCTTCATAAATCGCTTCTTCGGCAGTGCGCGGCGCCAGGCAATCGCCAATCCGCCGGAACTCCACCAGACCTTGCAGTTCCGCGCCGAGGGTATCCACCGGCTGATGGCCCTGGCACAGCACCAGTGTGTCGATGTCCTCGAACATGATCGGTTCACCGCTGGCGGTGTGCTGCATGTAGACGGTACTGTCATCGCAGCCGTAAAGACGGGCATAGGGGGTGATCGGAATACCCAGCCGATGCAGCTCGCCGGCCAGATGATCGCGCACGTACAGCGGCAGATTTTCCCCGCAATGGGTGCCATTGACCGCCAGCTGCACTTGATGGCCGGCGCGCACCAGGCGTTCGGCGATGCCGGGGCCGATCCAGTCGCAACGCCAGTCGACAACCAGTACCGAGCGCCCGAGCTTGACCTCGTCGCGCAGCACTTGCCAGGCATCCACCACTTGCAGTTCGCCGCCACGTTCGAAGGTCGGCCAGTAGGGTTCGGCACCGGTTGCAACAATCACCATATCTGGCCGTTCGCGCTCGACCAACGCCCGGTCGACGCGGGTGTTGCGCACCACGCGCACGCCAGCCAGCTCCATTTCCCGCTGCAGGTTGGTGCTGGCGCCACCGAATTCGCTGCGCCGAGGCAGTAGCTGCGCGAGCAGGACCTGGCCGCCGAGCTGCGAACCGGCTTCGTAGAGCGTGACCTCATGGCCACGTTCGGCGGCCACGGCTGCGGCTTTCATCCCTGCCGGGCCGCCGCCGGCGATCATGATGCGCTTGCGTTTGGCCGTCACTTGCAGCCTGCCGAAAATCAGCTCACGACCGGTTTCCGGATGCTGGATGCAGGAAATCGGCAAGCCTTTGTGGAAGTGCCCGATGCACGCCTGATTGCAGGCGATGCAGGCTCGTACATCCTCGCTGCGCCCGGTATCCGTCTTGTTCGGCATCTGTGGGTCGCAGATCAATGCGCGGGTCATGCCGCAGACATCGGCCTGACCGCGGGCAATGATCAGTTCGGCTTCCTGGGGCTGGTTGATGCGACCGGTGACGAACAGCGGAATCGACAGACTGGCCTTGAACGTCCCGGCCTCCTTGGCCAGATAGGCCGCTTCGATGGCCATCGGCGGCACGATATGCACCGCACCGCCTAACGATGCCGAAGTGCCGGCGACGATGTGCACGTAGTCCAGATGCTGCTGCAATGACTGGACCGCTGCCAGCGACTCGTCTTCGGTCAGGCCTTCGGGGTCGCGCTCGTCGGCGCTGATGCGCAAACCGATGATGAACTGCTCATCAGTGTTTGCGCGCACCATCGCAATGACTTCGCGCAGAAACCGCAGGCGCTGTTGCAGGTCGCCGTTGTAGCCGTCGGTACGCTGGTTGACCCGCGGGTTGATGAATTGCGCGGGCAGGTAACCATGGCTGGCGACCACTTCCACACCATCCAGCCCGGCCTGGTACAAACGCCGGGCCGCCGCGCCATAACCGGCGACGATGTCGTCGATCATGGCTTGATCCAGCGCACGCGGCATGACCCGGAAACGTTCGTTGGGCACCGCCGAAGGCGAGTAGGCGACAGCCAGCAGACCATCGCTGGACTCCATGATTTCCCGCCCCGGATGGAAAATTTGCGAAAGCACCACGGTGCCATGGGCATGGCAGGTTTCGGCCAGCTTTCGATAACCGTCGATGCAGGCGTCGTCGGTGGCCATCAGCACATGGGAGGTGTAGCGCGCACTGTCATGCACCCCGGCCACTTGCAGCACGATCAGCCCGACGCCGCCTTCGGCACGCGCCCGGTGATAGGCGATCAATTGCTCGTTGACCAGGTTGTCGGTCGGCATCGAAGTGTCGTGACCGCTGGACATGATGCGGTTCTTGAGGCGCTTGCCACGGATCTCCAACGGTTCGAAGAGGTGCGCAAACGCTGGGTTTGAAGTTGGCATGGTGCGGTACTCCAGGCTAGCTGAAGCCGGAAAACTGGGTTTTCGGCGTTGTTATTATTGCCCTATAGAAATTTACCCTAAGTAAAAAATCAACTTGTTTTTTTAATATCGGTTGAGTAGCTTCGAGCGGTACCCGGCGCTGACGATGAATGTCGTTCTGGGTCGATCACGGCGAAGAACACTTCATCGCCTGGGCGAGCAAGTAGCCACCAGTGGCTGGACGCCTGGAGCGTCCAGCCCTATTGTTCGCGCAATCGATCAGCCAGAGGAGCCAAAACAGTGAACCAGATCGCCCACGCCGCCTTTTCCGCCACCGAACAAACGCTGACCGAACAACGCCTGCGTCAGGAGCTGGCCGCCTGCTATCGACTGATCGCGCACTTTCGCATGAGTGACCTGATTTTCACCCACATCTCGGTGCGTCTGCCGGGGCCTGAGCATCATTTCCTGATCAATCCCTACGGGCTGATGTTCGACGAAATCACCGCGTCCAGCCTGGTCAAGATCGACCTTGATGGACGCGCGGTGGAGGCGTCGCCGTATCCGGTCAACCCGGCAGGCTTCGTGATTCACAGCGCCATCCACGGTGCCCGCGAAGATGCGCAGTGCGTGCTGCACACCCACACCAAGGCCGGTTGCGCGGTGGCGGCATTGAAGTGCGGGCTATTGCCGGTGAATCAGATTTCCATGGAGTTCTACGAACGGGTCGCTTACCACGACTATGAGGGCGTGGCGCTGGATCTCGGCGAGCAGCAGCGACTGGTCCACGACCTGGGTGACAAGACGGTGTTGATGCTGCGCAACCATGGTTTGTTGACCGTCGGTGAAAGCGTCGGCCAGGCCTTTCTGCGCATGTACTACCTGGAAAAAGCCTGCGAGATCCAATTGGCGGCCCAGGCCTGTGGCGAACTGGTGCTGCCGCCGGCGGCCGTATGCGAACACACCGAGCGCCAGTTCAATGAGCCGGGGCGGCCATTGGCGGAGGGCGAGTTGAATGATCCGGATGCCATGCAGTTGGCATGGGCGGCGTTGTTGCGGTTGGCGGATCGAGTGGCGCCAGGTTATCGGGATTGAGCGCAATGCCCTGTGGCGAGGGGGCTTACTCCAATGCCAGTCAGTTAAGTGAAAGGTGCGCCCCTACAATAGAGACCTCATTTTCTTAACTGACTGGCATTGGAGCAAGCTCCCTCGCCACAATCAGCGCTCTTGTTGTACAGTCGTTCAGCTCAGTGGCTGCAAAAAGACTAGCCCAACGACTGTTCCAAGGAGATTGATCCCCATGACCCAGGAAGCCCGCTTTTCCCGAATGGAGCCGGAGTTGCGCAAGGCCAACCTGATCGAGGCGACACTGGTGTGCCTCAAGCGCCATGGCTTCCAGGGGGCTTCGATCCGCAAGATCTCGGCTGAGGCGGGGGTGTCGGTCGGGTTGATCAGCCATCACTACTCCGGCAAGGATGAGCTGGTGGCGGAGGCCTATATGGCGGTCACCGGGCGGGTCATGAGTCTGTTACGCGACGCCATGGAGCAAGCGGCACCGAATGCCCGTGAGCGTTTGTCAGCATTTTTTCGCGCGTCGTTCTCGGCCGAACTGCTGGATCCGCAACTGCTGGATGCCTGGCTGGCATTCTGGGGTGCGGTAAAGACCGCCGAAGCGATCAACCTCGCCCATGAGCATTCCTATGGCGAATATCGCAGCGAATTGCGCCAGGTGCTCTACGATCTGGCTCGGCAAGAGGGCTGGGAAGCCTTCGATGCCGACCTTGCCGCCATCAGCCTGAGCGCGCTGCTCGACGGCTTGTGGCTGGAGTCGGGACTCAACCCCGGCACCTTTACCCCGAGCCAGGGCATCCAGATCTGCGAAGCCTGGGTCGACGGTTTGCAGGCGGGCGGGCGCCAGCGTTTCCGGCTGCAGACAGAGGGCTGTTGATCGTTCGTTCAGCAATGGCTACTCTCTGCCGCTGAAGCTGGAAAACTCTAATAAGAAACGCGCCCTTCGGGCATATGCAGGACACCAAGCGATGACTCCTCGGGTACTGATCGTCGACGACGATCCGCTGATTCGCGAACTCCTTCACGCCTATCTTTCCCAGGAAGGCTATGACGTACACTGCGCCGCGACGGCGGAACTGGCCGAAACCTTTCTGGCGACCAACGCTGTCGACCTGGTGATGCTGGACATCCGCCTTCCGGGCAAGGATGGCCTGACCCTGACCCGCGAGCTGCGGGTGCGCTCGGAAGTCGGGATCATCCTGATTACCGGGCGCAACGACGAAATCGATCGCATCGTCGGCCTCGAATGCGGCGCCGATGACTACGTGATCAAACCCCTCAATCCACGTGAACTGGTGTCTCGGACGAAGAACCTGGTGCGTCGGGTTCGCCATGCCCAGCTGCAGCAGTCGACACCGGCACCGGTGCAGCCACGTCAGGTCAAACAGTTCGCTGCCTGGGGATTGGATACCGATCGCCGGCGCTTGATCGATCATGCCGGTGGCGAAACCTTACTGACCCATGGTGAATTCCAGTTGCTCAGTGTGTTTCTGCGCAACAGCGGGCATACCCTGAGCCGCGATCAGTTGATGGATCAGATCCGCAACCGTGAATGGGTGCCCAACGACCGCTCCATCGACGTGCTGGTCGGGCGCTTGCGGCGCAAGTTGCATGACGATCCCGCCGAGCCGCAATTGATCATTACCATCCATGGTGCCGGCTATCTGTTCACCGCCAGCGTGGCTGCCTGAATTCTATGTGGCGGCTGCTCTGGTTACTTCTGGCACTGGCGGGCACAACGGCTGTGGCGAGCGAGAAAATTCGTTATTGCGATTATCCGGTCTACCCGCCGATTTCCTGGAGCGACGGCAAGCAGGTGCGCGGCCTGGCGCCCAGCGTGGTGAAGAGGTTATTTGGCAACCTGGGCTACGAGGTCGAGATCGTCGTGCTGGGCAACTGGAAGCGCTGCCTGCTGGATGCCGCCGAAGGCCTGGTCGACGTGGTCCTGGCCTACAGCACGGCGCAGCGTGAACAGAGCATGCGCTTCTCGACGGTGCCGGTATTGCGCGAAGAGGTTGCGGTGTTCATCAACCGCCAGCACCCGGTGAAGTTCGAACGGCTTGAAGACCTCGGCAATTACCGCGGCGGCCTGCTGTTTGGCGAAAGCTATGGCCTGGACTTCGATCGCTTCGTCGCCCGGCACGGCAATATCGAATGGGTGTCCGACAGTCGCCAGAACTTCGGCAAGCTGATTCGCGGCAGGATCGACTTCATCACCCAGGAGCGGCGCACCGGGCAGCTGCTTGTGGAAAACCTGCCGGGCGCCGCGGACATCATGGCCTTGCCCAATTCATTGAGCGTCGACTATTTGCGGATCGCCGTATCGCGTCGTTCTGCGCTGGCCGAGCGCATGCCGGCGATCGACGCCGAACTGCAGCGGATGGTCGACGCGGGCGAGATCGAACGCTGGCTCAACGAAAGCGAAGCCACCTATCGCGACATGATCAAACTGCCGGCGGACGCACAATGAGCCGCGCCAGTCCTGGCGGCCTGTTACGGCGCTTGCTGCTGTTCATTCTGCTGTTCAGCCTGTGCTTCACCATCCTCGCCAGCACCGTGCAGCTGTATTTCGAGTACCGCCGTGAAATGCGCGATATCGATTCGCGCATGGAGTTGATCCGCGCGGGCTACCTGGCAAGCCTGGAGCGCAGCCTTTGGGATCTCAATCAGGAGCAGTTGAATGTGCAACTACGCGGCCTGGTGGACTTTTCCGATGTGGCCCGGGTGCGTTTGCGCAGCCCGGATTTCGACCTGCTGCAAGGCAGCGCCGCGCCGGTCGGCCCGCTGCGCATTGAGCGTTTCCAGCTGAATTATCAGCCACCGGCCGGGCCGTCACGGCATTTGGGTGAGCTGGAAGTCAGTATCGACCTGGGCGCGGTGTATCGCCGGTTGTACGCCACCGGGCTGACCAGCCTGTTATGGATGAGCGTGTTCCTCTGCGGTCTGGCGGTGGCGCTGTCGGGGTTATTTTACCGGCTGGTGACCCGGCACTTGCAGGTCATGGCCGACTTTGCCCGGCGCATCGCCGCCGGTGACTGGCACGAGCCATTGCGCCTGGACAAAAGCAGCACCGGCAGCGAAGACGAAATCGATACCGTGGCCCACGCCCTGGATGACATGCGCCGGGCGATTCTCAGGGATATCGACCGCCGCGAAGGCGACCGCCTGGCACTGCAGGACAAACGCGACGAATTGCAGAAAATGGTCGAGCGGCGCACGGCCAGTCTGTTGCGCGCCAAGGAGGAGGCCGAAGCGGCCAACCTCGCCAAGTCGCGCTTCCTCGCGACCATGAGCCATGAACTGCGTACTCCACTCAACGGCATTCTCGGCATGGCCCAATTGCTGCGCGGCGCCAGCCTCGACGAACGCGATGGCAAACGCCTGGAAGCGCTGTACAAAGCCGGCGAAGGTCTGCTGGCGATTCTCAACGAAGTGCTGTATTTCGCCCGGCTGGAGGAGGGCGAAAGCCATCCGGAGCGGGTCGACTTCTCTCTCAGGCAACTGCTCGATGAGGTGCTCACGCTGCTTGAACCGCGAGTGCTGAGCAATGGCACGCAACTGCATTGTCGGGTTGATCCGCGGGTCGTCGATCGTTGCCATGGCGCCGAACAGTTTTTGCGTCAGGTGCTGAGCAATCTAATGGCCAACGCCATCAAGTTCACCGAGGCCGGACAGATTACCGTCGAAGTCGTGCTACTGGCGGCGGGCGACCAGCCCGCAGGGCAACGCCTGCGGTTCAGCGTGACCGACAATGGCATCGGTATCGCTGCGTCGGTACAGGAAAAGATCTTCGAGCGTTTCACCCAGGCCAGCGAAGACGTGACCCAGCGTTATGGCGGTACCGGGCTGGGATTGGCCATCAGCAAACACCTGGTGCAGTTGCTCGGCGGGCGCATCGGAGTCGACAGCAAGGAGGGGCAGGGCAGTTGCTTCTGGTTCGAGTTGACCCTGCAACCGGCCCTGGTCGCTGCCAATCTCGCGCCTGCCAGTGCGCCGACTCAGGCTCTGAACATTCTGGTGGTCGAAGATGTGGCGTTGAATCGCGAGGTGGTCAGTGGCCTGCTGGAACGCGACGGACATCGCGTCAGCCTCGCGGAAGATGCCGAGCAAGCCCTGGAACTCTGCCACAGGCAGTCCTTCGAGTTGATCCTGCTCGATGTGCACCTGCCGGGTTTGAGTGGCGTCGAACTGTGCAAGCTGATCCGCAGCGCACCGGGACCTAATCGACACAGTCGCATTCTCGCCCTGACCGCCAGTGTGCAGCCGGCATTGGTTCGCGGCTACCTGGATGTCGGTATGCAGGGCATTCTCGCCAAGCCGCTGAAGCTGGAAAACCTGCGCCAGGCATTGGCCGGTGAATCACCCATGCCCGAACCTGCGCCGGATACTCATGTGAGGGGCTGGCAACTGATGGACTGGCAGTTACTGCACACCCATCGCAGCTTGCTCGGCGAGCAGAAACTGCAGGGCCTGCTGGGAGTGTTGCGCGACTCGATTGCCCAGCACCGCGTGGCGCTTACTGAGGCGATTGAAGCCGGTGACTGTACCGAGGTTGCGCATTTGGCCCACCGTTTGGCCGGGAGCAGCGATTCATTGGGCTTTCGCGCCTTGGCCGAAGTCTTGCGAGCCCTCGAGGAGGCTGCATTGAGCAACGATACTGCGGCGGTACAGGCACTGGTGCCCCGATTCCATGGGGTGTTGCAGGATTCGCAAGGGGTGCTGGCGGACGTGTTGAGCGCCTGACATACAAAATCGTTACGACTTTTTACAACTTTGATCTTCAGCTTCAACGCGAACTTACATGGCTTTCCAATAATCGGCACAACCGCGCCGGACGCGGTCTTCGAAGCTTATTGGAGATAATAATAATGAACTGCCGTAAAGCTGATCTTTCCCCGCGTGATGACCTCCTGTCATCCGCCGCGCACCTTTCCCAGTCTTGAGAGGTGCCGTCATGAGCGATTCTATCGAACCTAAAGGCATACAGCTGACCCGTGCCTTGAAAAGCCGACACATTTTCATGCTGTCGCTGGGCGGGGTCATCGGCACCGGGCTGTTCATGGGCTCGGGCGTCACTATCAACCAGGGCGGTCCGATGGGGGCAATTCTGGCTTATCTGGTGGCCGGCTTCCTGATGTACCTGGTGATGGTCTGCCTCGGCGAGCTGTCGGTGCAGATGCCGGTGTCCGGCTCGTTCCAGACCCATGCCACAAAGTACATCGGACCGGCCACCGGTTTCATGATCGGCTGGGTGTACTGGATGAGCTGGGCGACCACGGTCGGCCTGGAATTCACCGCGGCGGGCATGTTGATGGTGCGCTGGTTCCCGGACATCCCTATCTGGTATTGGTCGGCACTCTTTGTGGTGGTGTTGTTTGGGCTGAACGCCCTGGCCACTCGCGCTTTCGGTGAAGCGGAATACTGGTTTTCCGGGATCAAGGTGGCGGCGATCCTCGGCTTTATCATCGTTGGCGTACTGGTGATTTTCGGCGCGATCCCACTGACCAGCGGCGCCCCGGCGCCGATGATGACCAACCTGATCGGCGACTCGCTGTTCCCCAACGGTCTGTCGGCGGTGTTCGCGGTGATGATGACCGTGGTCTATGCCTTTCAGGGCTGTGAAATCATGGGGGTTGCCGCTGGCGAAACCGACCAGCCGGAGAAGAGCATCCCCAAGGCGGTGCGCAACGTGGTGTTCCGGGTGCTGATCTTCTATGTGCTGGCCATCGTGGTGCTGTCGGCCATTGTCCCATGGCAACAGGCCGGCTTGATGGAAAGTCCGTTCGTGCAGGTGTTCGACATGGTCGGCATTCCTTACGCCGCCGACCTGATGAACTTCGTGATCCTCACCGCGATTCTCTCGGTGGGTAACTCCGGCCTGTACGCCTCGACGCGGATCCTCTGGGCGATGTCGAAAACCGGCATGGCCCCGAAAAGCCTCTCGCCCTTGAGTTCTCGCGGGGTGCCATTGCGGGCGCTGAGCATCACCCTGTGCTTTGCCCTGGTGTCGCTGCTGACCAGCTTCATTGCCGCCGACACCCTGTTCATGGTGCTGATGGCTGTCAGCGGCATGGCCGGTACCGTGACCTGGATCGTGATCGCCCTGGCGCAATACAAATTCCGTCGCGCCTACCTCAGGGAAGGCGGCAAGCTCAGTGATCTTAAATATCGCGCACCCTGGTTTCCGTTCCTGCCGCTGCTGTGCATCGCCCTGTGCTGCTCGCTGTTCGTGTTCCTGGCGCTGGACGAGACGCAGCGTCCGTCGCTGTATTGGGGCTTTGGCTTTATCGCCATTTGCTACGGTGCTTACTTCGTGACCAATGGCAAACGCCAGGCGGCAATGGCGCAGACACTGCCGACGGTCTAAGCCTGCAAATAAAAAAACACTGTAGGAGCGAGCTTGCTCGCGATGGACTTGAAGTTGACGCGTTTCCTCAGGCAGCACGCGTTAACGTTAACGACCATCGCGAGCAAGCTCGCTCCTACATTGGATCTCCTCGACCTCAAGACCCTCGCAAATAGCCTCGTATTCAGTTGTTCAAAGATGTAACAACTTTTCCGGCGGGTATTCGAAATATCTAATTATTCTCTTTTAAAACAATCAGTTATTTAGGTTTTAAGGCTGTTACAGGCGCCCCGGCCGCAGGATTGCCGCCTTACTGAACAGTCGTTTAGTATGGTCGCCATGTCGCTCCCCCCTCATGCCAAACACAACAATTCGAGGACTCGTATGACTACTCAATCTTCTCTGCTCAGTCAGGTCGAAGCAGGCGTTGCCTGGATCACCCTCAACCGTGCGCCACAGCGCAATGCGCTGGACATTCCGACGCTGAAAAGCCTTCACGCCTTGCTCGATCAATTCAACACCGATCCGGCTGTACGGGTGATCGTGCTGACCGGAACCGGTCGCAGTTTCTGCGCCGGTGCCGACCTCGCCGAATGGGCCGAAGCCGAGGCCCGCGGTGCGCTGGAAAGCTACGGCTGGACCGAAACCGCCCACGCCCTGATGAGCCGTCTGTACAGCCTCGATAAACCGACCATTGCCGCGATCAACGGCACCGCCGTCGGCGCCGGGATGGATTTGACCCTGTGCTGCGACTTGCGCCTTGCCGCGCAGTCCGCCCGGTTCAAGGCCGGTTACACCAGCATGGCCTACTCGCCGGATGCCGGTGCCAGCTGGCATCTGCCGCGTCTGATCGGCACCGAGCAGGCCAAGCGCCTGTTGTTCCTCGATGAACTCTGGAGTGCCGATCGCGCCCTGACTGCTGGCCTGGTCAGTGAAGTCTGCGCCGATGAGCAACTGCTGAGCGTGGCCGGCAAACTGGCCGCGCGCCTGGCCAGCGGCCCGACCTTCGCTTTTGCCCAGACCAAGAAGCTGATGCGTGAAGGCGCCCAGCGCAGTCTGCCGGAACAACTGAGCGCGGAACTCGCCGCCGGTTTGCTCTGTGGTCGCAGTCAAGACGGCGCCGAGGCCTTGCGCGCGGCGATGGAAAAACGCCCGCCGGTCTTTATTGGCCAATAAATGCGGCGTCGCAGCCCACGAATAAAACGATTATCGAAGAGCAGGTAGCGTTATGAATTTCCAGCTGACCCAAGAACAAGAAATGTTGGTGGACGCGGTTCGCAGTTTTGTTGCCAAGGAACTGCTGCCCCATGAAGAAGCGGTCGATCGCGCCGATGAAGTTTCCCCGGAGCTCGCCGCACAGATTCGCGGCAAGGCGCTGGCGGCAGGTTTCTATGCCTTCAACATGCCGGAAGAAGTTGGCGGCGGCGGGCTCGACTACCTGTCCCAGGCGCTGATCGAACGCGAACTGTCCAAAGTGTCGTGGGCGCTGCATGTGTTCGTCGCGCGGCCGTCGAAAATCCTCATGGCCTGCACCGGCCAACAGATTCAGGATTATCTGCTGCCGTGCATCCAGGGTGAAAAGATCGACTGTTTCGCGCTCACCGAACCGGGCGCCGGCTCTGACGCCAATGCGATCAAGACCCGTGCCGTGCGCGACGGTGACGACTTTGTGTTGAACGGCAGCAAACACTTCATCAGCCATGCCGGGCACGCCGATTTCGCGATTGTCTTTGCCGTGACCGATACCTACGAACACAACGGTCGCCAACGCAACGCCGTGACCTCGTTCCTGGTCGACCGAGGCACGCCGGGCATGACCATCCGCCGTGGGCCCAAGTGCGTCAGCAACCGCGGTTATCACACCTACGAAATGTTCTTCGACGACTGCCGCGTACCGGCTTCCAAAGTGTTGGGCGAAGTCGGCAAGGGCTGGGAAGTGGCCAACGCCTGGCTGACCGCCGGGCGAGTGATGGTTGCCGCCAACTGTGTCGGTCAGGCCCAGCGGGCGCTGGACGTTTCGCTGCAATGGGCGGCGGATCGCAAACAGTTCGGCCAACCCATCGGCACCTACCAAGGGGTGTCGTTCAAGCTCGCCGACATGGCCACGCAAATCCGCGCTGCCGAACTCTTGACCCTGCACACCGCCTGGAAAATGGATCAGGGCAGCATGACCGACGGCGAAGCCGGCATGGCCAAGTTGTTCGCCAGTGAAGTGCTCGGTCGCGTGGCCGACGAAGCGGTACAGATTTTCGGCGGCATGGGCTTGATGGACGAAGGTCCGGTCGAGCGTATCTGGCGCAACGCCCGGATCGAGCGGATCTGGGAAGGCACCTCGGAGATCCAGCGTCACATTATTTCCCGCGAACTGCTGCGGCCGCTGCTGCGCTGATCGGGTCGGAGAACGGATATGTCCCAACAGATTCGCGACAACCTTAAACGCCTGCTCGCGCCGCGCCACCTGGCATTCATTGGCGGCCGGAGCATGGCCCGTGCTCTCAAGCGCTGTGCCGAGGGCGGTTATCAAGGGCAGATGTGGCTGGTCAATCCGCAGCACGACAGCCTCGAAGGCGTGCCCTGTGTGCCCAGCGTGGCAGAACTGCCGTGCGGGCCGGACGCGGTATTCATTGCCACCAACCGCGAGCTGACCTTGACCTGCGTCGCCGAACTGGCGGCCAAGGACGCGGGCGGGGCGATTTGCTACGCCTCGGGTTTCGCCGAGACCGGCGCTGAAGGTCAGGCGATGCAAGACCAGCTGCTCCAGGCAGCCGGCGACATGGCCTTGCTCGGCCCCAACTGCTATGGCTTGCTCGATTACCTGCACAGCTCGGCCCTGTGGCCGGTGGCCCATGGCGGCAGGACTGTGGAGAGGGGCGTTGCGGTGCTGACCCAGAGCGGCAACTTCGCCTACAACCTGTCCATGAGTGACCGCTCGTTGCCAGTGGCCTATATGGCTTCAGTCGGCAATCAGGCGCAGCTGGGCATCGCCGAGCTGATGGATGTACTGCTCGACGAGCCCCGCGTCACCGCGATCGGCCTGCACCTGGAAGGGCTGAAGAACGTCCCGGGCTTTGCTCGCGCGGCACACAAGGCGCTGGAAAAAGGTATTCCGATCATCGCGCTGAAAACCGGGGTGTCGCAGATCGGCGCCGAATTGGCCCTCAGTCACACCAGCTCCCTGGCCGGTTCCGATGTGTTGTACGACAGCCTGTTCGAGCGCCTCGGGGTGATTCGCGTCAGTGGTCCGGTGAGTTTTGTCGAAACCCTGAAAGCCGCTGCCTGCGGCAATTTACCGGCTGGCAACAGCCTGATCGCTCTGGCCTGTTCCGGTGGCGATGCCGGGTTGATTGCCGACTATGCCGAACGCAACGATCTGAGCCTGCCCAGGCTCGATGAAAGCCAGCGGCTCGAACTGGATCTAGTGCTGCCGAGCTACGCCAATCTGGTCAACCCGCTGGATTTCACCACGGCGATCTGGGGTGACCGCGAAGCGCTGGACAAGATGCTCGACAGTGCCCTGCGTACTGAAGCCGACGCCGCGGTGCTGGTGCTCGATTACCCCTCGCAAGCCACCGGTGAACGCAAGGAATGTGACCTGCTGCTGGAGCTGTATTGCGCGGCGTTGAGCCGTCACGGCAAGAGCGGTTTCGTCACCTCGGCCTTTCCTGAATTGCTGCCGGCCAGCGCCCGCGAGCGTCTGCATGCTCGCGGTGTGGCGGCATTGCAGGGCGTCGAGGATGGCTTGGCGGCGTGGGGCCGAATCGCCGGTTATCAGCGCAAGCGTCAGGCTTTGCTCGCGCTGGGTGAGTCGGCGCTGGTGCCGCTTTGTCCACAGGCGCTGGAAGGCGAGGGGCAACTGCTCGATGAATGGCAATCCAAACAGGCATTGCGCGCCTTTGGCCTGCCGATTCCGCAAGGCTTGCTGAGCACTCCGGGCGAGGCGTTGAACGCAGCGAATTCGCTGGGTTATCCACTGGTGCTCAAGGCGGTCAGCGCCGAACTGCCGCACAAGACCGAAGCCGGAGCCGTGGCACTGAACCTGCGCGATCCGCAAGCCTTGAGCGACGCCCTGGAACAGATGCGCGCTCGGATCGCCGCCTATGCACCGGGGGTCGCATTCGATCAGGTGCTGCTGGAGCGCATGGCAACCCCGCCATTGGCCGAGTTGATCGTGGGTATCAAGCGCGAAACCGGGTTCGGCCTGGCGCTGGTCATCGGTGCCGGCGGGATTCTGGTGGAACTGCTCAAGGACAGCCGCAGCCTGTTGTTGCCGACCACTGACGGGGCCATTCGCAACGCGCTGCTGAGCCTGCGCAGCGCCGCTTTGCTGCAGGGGTTTCGTGGTCGCGAAGTGGCGGATCTGGACGCGCTGGTGGCGGCGATCCGCGCTGTGGCGGACTACGCCTGTGAAAACGCCGGGCAGTTGCTCGAACTCGATGTGAACCCATTGTTGGTCGGTGCCCAAGGCACCACTGCGGTCGATGCGTTGATACGCCTCGGCCAAGCCTGAGGATCTGAGCATGCAAAGCAAAACCTTGACCGGCGGCCAGACCCTGGTGCGCCTGTTGGCCAATTACGGCGTCGACACCGTGTTCGGCATTCCCGGCGTGCATACCCTGGAGCTGTATCGCGGCTTGCCCGGCAGTGGCATTCGCCATGTGCTGACCCGGCACGAGCAAGGGGCCGGTTTCATGGCCGACGGCTATGCGCGGGTCAGCGGCAAGCCGGGGGTGTGCTTCATCATTACCGGGCCCGGCGTGACCAATGCCGCGACCGCGATCGGCCAGGCCTATGCCGACTCGATCCCGATGCTGGTGATTTCCAGCGTCAACCATACGGCCAGTCTTGGCAAAGGCTGGGGCTGCCTGCACGAGACCCAGGACCAGCGCGCCATGACCGCGCCGATCACCGCGTTCTCGGCGGTGGCCTTGAGTGCCGAGGATTTGCCCGAACTGATCGCCCGTGCTTACGCGGTGTTCGACAGCGAGCGTCCGCGCCCGGTGCATATTTCGGTGCCGCTGGATGTGCTGGCCGCGCCCGTCACGCGTGACTGGAGCAATGAAGTAGTGCGCCGTCCGGGACGCGGCGTACCGGCGGCCGAGGTGCTGGATCAGGCGGTGGCGAAACTGCAGGCGGCCCGCCGGCCGATGATCATCGCCGGTGGCGGTGCGCTGAATGCCGCCCAGGCGCTCGAGGCGTTGAGCACACGGCTGGCTGCGCCATTTTTCAGCAGCGTCGCCGGCAAGGGTTTGTTGCCGCCGGATGCACCACTGAATGCGGGTTCCACCCTGTGTGTGGAACCCGGCTGGGAGCTGATCGCCCAGGCCGATGTGGTGCTCGCGGTCGGTACCGAAATGGCCGACACCGATTACTGGCGTGAACGTCTGCCACTGAACGCCGAGCTGCTGCGGGTGGATATCGACTCGCGCAAGTTCAATGATTTCTACCCGTGCGCGGTGGCCTTGCAGGGCGATGCGCAGCAAACGGTCGCTGCCTTGCTGGAACGTCTGCCGGAATCGGCCCGCGATGCGAGCGCTGCCATTCAAGCAGTCGACACCTTGCGTAAAGCGGTCAAGGCCGGGCACGGCACCTTGCAGTCGATCCATCAGGTGATCCTCGACCGGGTCTCGGCCGAATTGCCGGACAACGCCTTTATCAGCAGCGACATGACCCAACTGGCCTACACCGGCAACTACGCCTTCAGCAGCAAGGCGCCGCGCAGTTGGCTGCACCCGACCGGTTACGGCACCTTGGGTTATGGCTTGCCAGCGGGAATCGGCGCCAAGTTCGGCGCGCCAAACCGGCCCGGATTGGTGCTGGTCGGCGACGGTGGTTTTCTCTACACCGCGCAAGAACTGGCGACCGCTGTGGAAGAGCTGGACAGCCCGCTGGTGGTGCTGCTGTGGAACAACGATGCCCTGGGGCAGATCCGCGACGACATGCTCGGCCTGGATATCGAGCCGATTGGTGTGCTGCCGCGTAACCCGGATTTCGCCGCATTGGGCCGGGCCTTTGGTTGCACCGTGACCCAACCCCAGAGCCTGGACGAACTGCAAGCCGACCTGCGTACCGGCTTCAAACGAAACGGCGTGACCCTGATCGAGCTCAAGCACGCCTGTGCGTTGGTCGGTTAAACCATCAATAAGGAATAAACCCCCATGCGTTTTTCCAATCTGACCCAACGAATCGCCGGTGACGGTGCCGCCGCCTGGGAGATTCATTACCGCGCCCTGGCACTTCAGGAACAAGGCCACGACATTCTGTTGCTGTCGGTGGGCGACCCGGATTTCGATACCCCGGTGCCCATTGTGCAAGCGGCCATCGATAGCCTGCTGGCGGGCAATACCCATTACGCCGAAGTGCGCGGCAAGCGTGCCCTGCGCGAGAGCATCGCCAAACGTCATCGGCAACGCAGCGGCCAACCGGTCGATGCCGATCAGGTGGTGGTGCTGGCCGGTGCGCAATGTGCGTTGTTCAGCGTTGCCCAGTGCGTGCTCAATCCCGGCGATGAAGTGATAGTCGCCGAGCCGATGTACGTCACCTATGAAGCAGTGTTCGGTGCCTGCGGCGCGGTGGTGATTCCGGTGCCAGTGCGCTCCGAGAACGGCTTCCGGGTGTTGCCTGAAGACGTTGCCGCGCGCATTACCCCGCGCACTCGGGCGTTGGCGCTCAATAGCCCGCACAACCCGTCCGGCGCCAGCTTGCCGCGCACAACCTGGCAGGCACTGGCTGAGCTGTGCATTGCCCATGATCTGTGGCTGATTTCCGATGAGGTCTACAGCGAGCTGTTGTTCGACGGCGAACACATCAGCCCGGCCAGTCTGCCGGGCATGGCCGAGCGCACCGCGACCCTCAACAGCCTGTCGAAATCCCACGCCATGACCGGCTGGCGCGTCGGCTGGGTGGTCGCGCCACCGTCACTCGCTGGGCATCTGGAAAATCTCGCGCTATGCATGCTCTATGGCTCCCCGGATTTTATTCAGGACGCCGCGGTAGTCGCGCTGGAGACCCAGTTGCCGGAACTCGAAGCCATGCGCCAGGCCTATCGCCAGCGCCGGGATCTGGTCTGCGAATCCCTGGCCGACTGCCCCGGAGTGCGCGCGCTGAAACCCGATGGCGGGATGTTCGTGATGGTCGACATCCGCGAAACCGGGCTCAGCGCCCAGGCCTTCGCCGACCGCCTGCTGGACCGGCACGGAGTATCGGTGCTGGCTGGTGAAGCGTTCGGCCCGAGTGCCGCCGGGCATATTCGCCTGGGGCTGGTACTGGGCACCGAGCCGCTGCGCGATGCCTGCCAGCGGATTGCTCGCTGCGCCAATGAATTGATGGAGATCCGGGTCGATGGGTAATTACAGCAGGCTGTTTATTGACGGCGCCTGGCAAACGCCTTCCGGTCAGGGCCTGGCCGAGGTGATCAATCCGGCCACTGAAACGGTCGCAGGCTCGGTACCGTTGGGCGATGAGCGTGACGTTGAACGTGCCGTGGCCGCGGCACGAAGGGCCTTCGGTGCATGGTCGCGAACTTCGTCCAGCGTGCGTGCGGCTTATATCCGCGCACTGGTCGAGCAGTTGCAGGCGCGGGCAGACGAGATGGCGCAGGTGATCACCGCCGAGCTCGGCATGCCGGTGCAATGGTGTCGCTCGGTGCAGGTCGAGGGGCCGATTGCCGGGTTGGAACAGTACATCGAAATCGCCGGGCTGATGGATGAGGTGCGCGAGGTCGGCAACTCTTTGGTGATTCGCGAACCGGTCGGTGTCTGCGCCTTTATCAATCCGTGGAATTACCCGCTGCACCAGTTGATCGGCAAACTCGCGCCGGCGCTGGCGGCCGGCTGCACGGTGGTGGTCAAGCCGAGTCAGGAAACCCCGTTGCATGCCTTCCTGCTGGCGGAGATGATCGAGGCCATCGGTCTGCCGGCCGGGGTATTCAATCTGGTCAGCGGGCCCGGGTCCAAGGTCGGTGAAGCCTTGGCCAGACACCCGGATGTCGACATGATCTCGTTCACCGGCTCCACCGGCGCCGGCGTCCGCGTGGCCCAGGCGGCAGCCCCTTCGGTCAAGCGGGTCTGTCTGGAGCTGGGAGGCAAGTCACCATTGCTGATCGGCGAAGATGCCGATCTGGCGGCGGCGGTACGCTACGGCGTGCAGGACGTAATGATCAACTCCGGGCAGACCTGCACTGCCTTGACCCGCATGCTGCTACCCGCCAGCCGCTATGCCGAGGCGCTGGAGCTGGCCCTGGCAGAGACGCAAAAGCTGCGCATGGGCGATCCGCTCGACCCGCAGAGCTTCCTTGGCCCGATGTGTTCTGCGGCGCAGCGTCGGACCGTGCGCGACTACATTCAAGTCGGTCAGCAAGAGGGCGCGCGGCTGCTGTGTGGCGGTGAAACGGCTGACGAGTTCGAGCGCGGCTTTTACCTCAAGCCAACACTGTTTGCCGACGTCGACAATCGGATGCGCATCGCCCAGGAGGAAATCTTCGGCCCGGTGCTGTGCCTGATCCCCTATGCGGATGAAGCCCAGGCCATACAAATCGCCAACGACTCGCCGTTCGGCTTGTCCAGCGGCGTATGGGCCGGAACCACTGAGCGTGGGCTCGGGCTGGCGCGGCAGATGCGCGCCGGGCAGTGCTTTATCAACGGCGCGGCGTTCAACTATCAGGCGCCATTTGGCGGCTACAAACAGTCAGGTAATGGTCGCGAGTGGGGTGAAGAAGGGCTGGCCGAGTTTGTCGAAGTGAAGGCGATGCAAGTGTGATCTCGCCATGAGCGTGCGCGGGCCGCAGGCCTTTATGGCGTTGTACCTGGCCACCTTGCTGCTGCAGGTGGCGGCGGGGTTGCTCAATTCCTGGGTCGCCTTGCGCATGGTGGCGCTGGGCAATAGCGGGTTGGTGATTGGCTCGTTGATGGCGGTGAATGCCCTCGGGCTGGTGGTCGGCGGGCTCAGCGGCTACTGGCTGGTAGCCCGCCTGGGTCACGTGCGGGCCTTTGCCTTGTGCGGTGCGCTGGCGATCGCGGCAAGCCTGGGCCATGACTTCAGCAACGGGTTGGCACTCTGGCTGCTGTTACGGTTTCTGGTCGGGCTGGCGCTGATGACCATGTACATCGTGCTGGAAAGCTGGCTCAACGAGCAGGCCCCCAACGGGCAGCGGGGCAGGGTGCTGGCCTGCCGCGGAACAGCGTTACACCGCAGGCCCGGCTACGACCGCTGGGGTTTGTGCGACGAATTCCCCAGGCGCTGTTGACGATCCTGCTGACTGGGCTGCTTTCCGGAGCCTTCCATGGCCTGGCACCGGTTTACGCCAGTCAGCAAGGGCTGGATCCGGGGTCGGCCAGCTCCTATGCCGACCGCATGCACCTGCAATATCGTGGGTGTCCGCCATCCCCCCGTAGCAGCTGCCGCAGGCTGCGATCTTTTGATCTTGGCGATTGTGCTATCCACCGAAAAGATCGCAGCCTGCGCCAGCTGCTATGTATGGGGCCAAATCAAGCTCTATCGCGGTTTTCCAATGGGGTATCAAAGGCCACGAACAACTGGTCGGCGGTGATGCTTCCAAGATCCAGGCGCATGTTGTTTTCCAGCATGGCGAACAGCCGGGTGAACACTTCGAAGACCTTGCAATGGTCTTCCATGCCGGAGAACGGGTTGTCGATTTTCTCGGCGATCAGCGAGCTTTCCTGCACCGCGTCATAGACCTCGCGCAGGGTGATTTCATTCGCGGGCCTGGCCAGGGTCAGCCCGCCCTTGGCGCCGCGCCAGGACTTGAGAATGTCGGCCTTGACCATCTGCGAAACCAGGTTGCGCACCCGTGTCGGGTGGGTCTTTACCCACTTGGCAATCGTTTCGGTGCGCAGCTTCTGCGGTGCGTTGGCGGCAACGAACGACAGGATGTAAGAAGCGGTGATCAATCGGGTCGACTGGCTCATGAGGCGAAAGGCTCCCTGTAAAAACCGGATTATTCCATCGATGAAAAATACCCGTCAGGGCGTGGAATTTACGTTGTGAAGTCGTTAATGTATTTGTTACGGTAACAATTATGAATACTAGCAGCTTCGGTAAATCTTCGAATCATTTTCTCTGCGACTAATCAGGGGCAAATGCAATGAGCGATAACAAAAACAAGATTACTCAAGCAATCCATGACTGCAACCTTCCTCGTCGGGATTTCCTCAAACACAGCGCCGCCGCCGGGCTGGTGGCCGCTGCGTTTTCCATGGGCCTGCCGTTCGGAGCCTTCGCCCAGGAAGCCACGCCCAAGCCGGGTGGCGTGCTGCGCCTTGGCCTGGCGGGTGGCAGCACCACCGACTCGCTGGATCCGGGTTCCTGGAGCGACACCTTCACCTTCGTCGGCTTCTCGGCGGTGTACAACACCCTGAGCGAAATTGCCGTGGATGGTACGGCGATTCCCGAGCTTGCCGAGAGCTGGGAGTCGTCGCCGGATGCGCGGATCTGGACCTTCAAACTGCGTCAGGGCGTGACCTTCCACAACGGTAAGAGCCTGACCGTCGAAGACGTCGTAGCATCGATCAATCACCACTTGGGCGAGAAATCCACCTCGGCGGCCAAGACCGTTCTCGGGGATGTCGCCCAGGTGCGCGCACAGGGCAGCGACTCGGTGGTCTTCGAGCTGCATTCGGGTAACGCCGACTTCTCCTATGTGGTGGCCGATTACCACTTGGTGATCATGCCGAGCAAGGATGGGGTTGCCGATTGGCGAGCCGGGGTCGGCACCGGCGGTTACCGTCTCAAGGCATTTGATCCGGGCGTGCGCATGGCACTGGAACGCAGCCCCGATTACTGGAAACCCGGCCGGGCGCATTTCGCCAGCGCCGAATTGATCGGCATTGCCGACGGCGCGGCGCGGGTCAATGCGCTGGTCACCGGGCAAGTCGATGTGATCAACAAGGTCGACCTGAAAACCGTGGCGCTGCTCAAGCGCAATCCGAATCTGGTGATCGAAGAAACCAAAGGCGCGCAGCACTACACCTTCCCGATGCTGTGCGACAGCCAGGACTTCAAGAACAACGACATCCGCCTGGCGATGAAGCACGCCATCAACCGTGAAACCTTGTTGGCCTCGGTGCTGCACGGCTATGGCCTGGTCGGTAACGATCATCCGATCCAGCCCGGCAGCCGCTTTATCAATACCGCGCTGGAGCAGCGCAGCTATGACCCGGACAAGTCGCGTTTCCACCTGCGCAAGGCCGGCGTCGAGTCGCTCAAGGTCCGCCTGCAAGCGTCCGACGCTGCTTACACCGGTGCGGTGGACGCCTCGGTGTTGTTCAAGGAGCAAGCGCGCCAGGCCGGGATCGATATCGATGTGGTGCGCGAACCGGCGGACGGCTTCTTCTCCAATGTCTGGATGAAGCAACCCTTCACCACCTCGTTCTGGTACAGCAGCCTGACCGCCGACCGCATGTTCAGCATCGGTTACGCCAAGGGTGCTGCCTGGAACGAAACTCACTGGGACAACGGGCGCTTCAACCAGCTGCTGAACGCCGCCCGGGGCGAGATGAACGATCCGCTGCGCCGCGAGATGTACAACGAAATGCAGGCGCTGTGCCGTGACGATGGCGGGGCGATTGTGCCGTTGTTCGCCAGCTCCGTCGCCGCCCGGTCGAACCGCGTCAGCCATGGCGGACTCACCGCGCCTTACGGCGAACTGGATGGCTTGCGGGTCATCGAGCGCTGGTGGCAAGCCTGAGCATCTGATCGTTGATGGCCGGCCTGCACGCAGGTCGGCGATCCCTGCGCCATCTCGGAGGATTCTGCGGTGAATAGTATTTTCAAGCTGCTGTTGCAGCGTCTGGCCCTGGGCCTGTTGTCGCTGTTTGCGGTGTCGGTGATTATTTTTCTGGCGGTCGGCATGCTGCCGGGCGATATCGCCCAGGCCATGCTCGGCCAGTCGGCGACGGCCGAAACCGTGGCGGCCTTCCGTGCCCAATTGGGGCTGGACCTGCCGCCGTTAACCCGCTTCGTGCAGTGGATCTGGCAGCTGCTGCAAGGTGACCTTGGGGTCTCGCTGGCCAACCAGCGGCCGATCGCCGAGCTGATCGGTGCACGGTTGGGCAACACCCTCAGTCTCGCGGCACTGGCGGCGCTGGTTTCAGTTCCATTGGCGCTGGTGCTGGGAATGCTCGCGGCCTTGTATCGCAACAGCTGGTTCGACCGCCTGCTCAATACTACGGCGCTGAGCGCGGTGTCGTTCCCGGAATTCTTCGTCGCCTACCTGCTGATACTACTGTTCGCGGTGAAGCTCAACTGGTTCCCGAGCATTTCCAATCTGGCGCCGGATGCGTCCTTCGGCACGGTGCTGGAACGCTCGGTGCTGCCGGTGGCGACCCTGAGCCTGGTGGTGATCGCGCAGATGATGCGCATGACCCGCGCGTCCTTGATCAATCTGTTGGCCAGCCCCTATATCGAAATGGCCCGGCTCAAGGGTATCAGTCAGTCACGGATTATCTTCCGGCATGCCTTGCCCAACGCGCTGGCGCCGATCGTCAACGTGGTGGCATTGAACCTCGCGTACCTGGTGGTTGGCGTGGTGGTGGTCGAGGTGGTGTTCGTCTATCCGGGCCTCGGTCAGTTGCTGGTGGATTCGGTGGCCAAACGCGATATTCCGGTGGTCCAGGCTTGCAGCCTGATCTTTGCCGCGACCTACATCCTGCTCAATACCACGGCCGATGTGCTGTCCATCGCCAGCAATCCACGCCTGATGCATCCGAAGGGGTAGAACATGAGCCTGCTCAAAGAACTGGCCCGGGCACCGCTGAGTGCGAAGTTCGGGATTCTGGTCATCGTTGTGTACATCCTGGTGGCGCTGTTCGCCCCGGTACTGGCGCCCTATGGCGAAACCGAAGTGGTCGGCGAGGGTTTTGCCCCCTGGAGCGGGCAGTTCCTGCTGGGCACCGATAACCTCGGTCGCGACATGTTCAGCCGGTTGGTGTATGGCGCCCGCAACACCCTGGGCATCGCCTTTCTGACCACGGTGCTGGCGTTTCTGCTCGGTGGCTTGAGCGGCTTGATCGCGGCAATCAAGGGTGGTTGGGTCGATCAAGGCTTGTCGCGGGTGGTGGACATTCTGATGGCCATTCCGCAACTGATTTTCGCCTTGCTGATTCTCAGTGTGGTCGGCACCACGGCCACCTCCCTGGTGCTGGTGATCGCACTGCTGGATGCCACCCGGGTGTTTCGTCTGTCACGGGCGGTGGCGATGAACGTGGTGGTTCAGGACTTCGTCGAGGCGGCGCGGCTGCGGGGCGAGGGCCTGTGGTGGCTGGTGACCCGTGAAGTGTTGCCCAACGCCGCCGCGCCGTTGATTGCCGAATTCGGCCTGCGTTTCTGTTTCGTCTTTCTGTTTATCAGTGCGCTGTCGTTTCTCGGTCTGGGCATTCAGCCGCCGACTGCCGACTGGGGCAGCATGGTCCGAGACAACGCGGTGCTGATCACCTTCGGCGACATCAGCCCGCTGCTGCCAGCTCTGGCGGTGGCGTTGATTACGGTAAGCGTCAACTTCGTCGTCGACTGGATGCTGCACAAATCCAGCGGCCTCAAGGAGTGCTGAACATGCACAAGCCAACGCGCAACAATGACCAGCCGCTGCTGGAAATCCGCGACCTGCATATCGAAGGTCATTACGAAGACGCCTGGCATCCGCTGATCAAGGGCATTGACCTGACGCTGCAACGCGGCGAGGTGCTGGGCCTGATCGGCGAGTCGGGTGCCGGCAAGTCGACCCTGGGCCTGGCAGCCATGGGCTATGCCCGCGACGGCTGCAAGATTACCGGCGGCTCGGTGCGCTTCGACGGCATGGAACTATTGCAAGCCAAGCCCGAAACCCTGCGCAAACTGCGAGGCCTGCGCATCGCCTACGTGGCGCAAAGTGCCGCGGCGTCCTTCAACCCGGCGCACCGTCTGATCGATCAGCACGTGGAGACGGCAGTCAACAATGGTGGCATCAGCCGCGCTCAGGCCGAAGCCGAGGCGGTGGAGTTGTATCGGGTGCTGCGCCTGCCGAATCCCGAGCAGATCGGCCAGCGATATCCGCATCAGGTGTCGGGCGGGCAACTGCAACGGGTGATGACCGCCATGGCCATGGCCTGCCATCCGGACCTGATCATCTTCGATGAACCGACTACCGCCCTCGACGTCACCACCCAGATCGAGGTGCTGGCGGCGATTCGCGACGCGGTGGCGCAATTCGGCAGCGCCGCGATCTACATCAGCCATGACCTGGCCGTCGTCGCGCAAATGGCCGACCGGATCATGGTGCTGCGCCATGGCAAGCTGGTGGAGGAGGCCGAGACCCGCAAAATGCTCTGCGACCCCCAGGAGGATTACACCAAGTCACTCTGGGCGGTGCGCAGCTTTCGCACCGAACCCAAGCCGTGCCCGCAACAGGAAACTCCATTGCTGGAGCTGCGCCAGGCCTGTGCCAGCTACGGTCATCAGCCAGTGTTGCACGATGTCTCCTTGAGTCTGTATCGCGGCCAGACCCTGGCAGTGATTGGTGAGTCCGGCAGTGGCAAAAGTTCTACCGCGCGGTTGATTACCGGCCTGCTGCCGCCGACTTCCGGTCAGGTGCTGTATGGCGGCGAACCGCTGCCGGCGGACTTCCGTCAGCGCAGCAAGGAACAGTTGCGCCGAGTCCAGATGATCTACCAGATCCCGGACACCGCCTTGAATCCTCGTCAGCGGATCGTCGACATCATCGGTCGGCCGCTGACGTTTTACCTCGGCCTGAAGGGCAAGGCCCTGCGCGCAAGGGTCGCCGAGTTGCTGGAAATGATCGAGCTGGATCCGGCGACGTTCATGGAGCGTCAGCCCCGTGAGTTGTCAGGTGGGCAGAAGCAACGCATCTGCATTGCCCGGGCGCTGGCGGCCGATCCGCAGTTGATCATTTGCGACGAAGTGACCTCGGCACTCGATCAACTGGTGGCAGAAGGGGTTCTGAAGTTACTCAATCGTATTCAGCAGCAGCTCGGCGTCGCTTACCTGTTCATTACCCACGATGTCGCCACCGTGCGAGCGATTGCCGATGAAGTGGTGGTGATGCAGCGCGGGAGGGTGGTCGACCACGGCTCCCGCAGCGCGATTTTCACCCCGCCGCATCAGGACTATACCGGCCTGCTGTTTTCCTCCGAACCGGAGATGGACCCGGACTGGCTGGATCACCTGCTCGCTCAGCGCGCTGGCCAACCTGCGCCTTCCAAGCTTGAAATTGTCTAAGGAATTGCCATGAAAGTATTGATCGTCCACGCCCATCCAGAGCCAAACTCTTTCACCGCCGCCCTGCGCGATCAAGCGGTAGAAACCTTGAAGGCTCAGGGGCATGAAGTGCAGGTCAGTGACCTGTATGCGATGAACTGGAACCCGGTGGCCAGCGCCGAGGACTTCTCCTCACGGGAGAATCCCGACTATCTGGTCTACGCCCTGGAGCAGCGTCTGGGCGTTAAAAGCCAGTCGCTGGCGGCGGATATCCAGCAAGAACTGGACAAGCTGCTGTGGGCCGACCTGCTGATCCTCAACTTCCCGATCTTCTGGTTCTCGGCGCCGGCGATACTCAAGGGCTGGATCGACCGGGTACTGGTATCGGGGGTCTGCTACGGCGGCAAGCGTTTCTACGATCAGGGCGGGCTCAGCGGCAAGCAGGCGCTGGTGACGGTGACCCTGGGCGGCCGTGAACACATGTTCGGCGACGGCGCGATTCATGGCCCGCTGGAAGACATGTTGCGACCGATCCTGCGTGGCACGCTGGCCTACGTCGGCTTCGAGGTGCTGGAACCGTTCGTTGCCTGGCATGTGCCCTATATCAGCGACGAGGCGCGCAAGGACTTCCTGCAGAGTTATCGGCAGCGCCTGGAAAACATCGCCGATGACCGGCCCATCGAGTTCCCGCGCCTGTCGCAGTTCGATGAGGCGCTTTATCCTCTGGTCGAGAAGGCTTGAGCGGTCACCCGTATGAAGAAAATGCTGCGAGCCTCGGGTTTGCAGCAAACTTTCGGGTGGTAAGCTGGCCTGCGCACCGGAACAGCGAGCAATCCATTGAGCACGAAAATAATCACGAAGGAGGGCCATGAGGCCCTGAAAAAGGAGCTGGATTACCTTTGGCGGGAGAAACGCCCCGACACCACCCGCAAGGTCACCTGGGCGGCTTCCCTGGGCGATCGAAGCGAGAACGCCGACTATCAGTACAACAAGAAGCTGCTCAGGGAGATCGACCGTCGCGTCCGTTACATCCGTAAGCGCCTGGAAGATATGCGGGTAGTGGAGTACTCACCCGAGCAGGAGGGGCGAGTGTTCTTTGGCGCCTGGGTCGAGATTGAAAACGAAGGCGGTGAAACCAAGCGCTTTCGCATAGTCGGCTATGACGAGATTTATGAGCGCATGGATTACATCTCCATCGATTCGCCCATGGCTCGTGCATTGCTGAAGAAAGAGGTCGGAGACGACTTCGTTGTGCCGACACCCCATGGCGACATGGAGTGGTGGATCAACAAAATCGAATACATCAAATAGATTGCCGTTCGGGCCGGCGCTCAGGGAGCCCGGCCCGAACCAGTCAACCCTCGCGCAACACGGTCAGCGGGCTGGCGTTCAAGGCCCGTCGCGTGCCGAACACCCCGGCACCGCCCACCAGCAGCGCGCCGATCACCGGCAACAGCAGCAACCACGGATGCGGGTGCCAGGGCAGATCGAACGCAAAGCGGTAAAGCACCAGGCTCACCAGCTCCGAACCGAGGGCTGCCAACAGGCCGCTGACCGCACCCAGCAGACCGAACTCGATACGCCGCGCCTTGACCAGCAGTTGCCGCTCCGCACCCAGGGCCCGCAGCAATGCGCCTTGGCGAATGCGTTCATCGAGGGTTGCCTGCAAGCCGGAAAACAGCACCGCCATGCCCGCCGCGAGCACGAACAGCAGCACGTATTCCACCGCCAGGGTGACCTGGGCGAGGATACTGCGCAGCTGCGCGAGCAAGGCTTCGACCTGAAGAATGGTCACCGCCGGGAACGCCCGCGACAGGTCGATGATCTGTTGGTCGTGTCCGGCGGCCAGATAGAAGCTGGTCAGGTAGGTCGCAGGCAGATCCTTCAAGGTCCCCGGCTGGAAGATCATGAAGAAGTTGGGCTGGAAGTTGTCCCAGTTGACCGTGCGCAGACTGCTGACCACAGCTTCGCGATTGACCCCGCCGACGGTGAAGATCATGTGATCGCCGAGTTTCAGCTTGAGGCTTTCGGCCACTTGGGCTTCGACCGAAACCCCCGGTACCTCGCCCGAAGGTTGTTGCGACCACCAGGCGCCTTCGGTGATGGCGTTGCCCGTCGGCAGCTCGGCCGCCCAGGTCAGACTCAGATCGCGCTGAATCGCGCGGTCGCCGCTGGATTCCTTGCTGACGATTTGCTGCACCGGTTCGCCATTGATGCTGATCAACCGCCCCGGCACCACGGGATAAAGTGGTGCCGAATTTGCGGAAAGCCCGATCAAGCGCTGGGTGAAGGCTTCTTTGTCGGCCGGCAGGATATTCAGCGCGAAATAGTTGGGAGCGTTTTTCGGCAACTGGTTCTGCCAGGTGTCCAGCAACTCGCCGCGAAGCAGGGCGATCAAGCCCATCGAAAGTAGAATCAGACCGAATGCCAGGGATTGACCGGCTGCCGCCAGCGGATGGCGCAGCAACTGGCCCAGCCCCAGGCGCCACGGCAGCGGCGCGCCCGCCAGCAACCGGCGCAGGCTTTGCAGTAACAGCAACAACAGGCCGCCAAGCACCAGTGCGGCAACCACTCCGCCGCCGAGCAAGGCGAAGGTCAGCAGCAGGTCCAGACTCAACCGCCACATGATCAGCGCCAGCGCCGCCAATGCCGCGCCATAGACCATCCAGGTGCTTGACGGGATAGGTAGCAAGTCCCGACGCAATACCCGCAACGGCGGAACACGCCCCAGGGCGGCCAATGGCGGCAGGGCAAACCCTGCCAGGGCGACCAGTCCGGTGCCGATCCCGGCGAATGCCGGCAGCAGGCCGCCCGGCGGGACATCGTTCGGTAGCAGGTCATGCAGCAGGTAGAACAAGCCGTGCTGGGCCAGCCAACCGAGCAGTGCACCACAGAGGCTGGCCAGCAGCCCGAGCACGGTCAACTGTACGCTGAACAACAGCATGGTTTCCCGGCGTGACAATCCCAGGCAGCGCAGCAGGGCGCTGGCGTCGAAGCGTCGGGTGGCGAAACGCGTGGCTGACAGCGCGACCGCCACGCCGGCCAGCAACACCGCCACCAGGCTGGCCATGTTCAAGTAGCGTTCGGCTTTGCCCAAGGCTCCGCCGATCTGCCGATTGCCGTCGCGGGCGTCCTGCAATCGCTGGTTGGCGGCAAGGCCGGGTTCGATAGATTTTCGATAGGATTCCAGCTCGGCTGCCGCACCGCGCCAGAGTTCACGGTAGCTGACCCGGCTTCCAGGTTGCACCACTCCGGTGGCTTCGAGGTCAGCCAGATTGATCAGTACCCTTGGCGTCAGGCTGTAGAAGTTGCCGGCGCGATCCGGCTCGTAGGTCAGCACCCGGGTCAGGCGCAGGGTTTTCACGCCGACATCGATGCTGTCACCGATCTTCAGATTCAGCGCCGGCAACAGCCGGGCCTCGGCCCAGGCTTCACCGGGTTTCGGGCCGCCACCGACGGCTTCCGGAGCGTAAGGGGCATCGGCACTTTTGAGCTCGCCGCGTAACGGGTAGGCGTCGTCGGCGGCCTTGACACTGGAAAGCTGGATGCCATTGTCCGTGGCGATGACGCTGGAGAACTCGACCACCTTGGCATGTTCCAGCCCCAGCTCGATGCCGCGTTGAACCTGTTCCGGCCGCGCTGGCGAGCTGCCCTCGAGCAGCAGGTCGGCGCCGAGAAATTCGGTCGCGCGCAACAGCATGGCGCCGTTCAGGCGAGCGCCGAAATAGCCGATGGCGGTACTCGCCGCCACCGCGACCAATAAGGCGAAGAACAGCACCCGCAGTTCGCCGGCACGCGCATCGCGCAGCAATTGGCGGATGGCGAGACTGAACAGACGTAACAGCGGCAGACGTGCCATCAAGGCTCCAGTGGGACGACCAGCAGGCCGGCTTCAAGGCGGATCTGGCGCCGGCAGCGATGCGCCAGGCGTTCGTCGTGAGTCACCAGCACCAGGGTCGTGCCGCTTTCTTTGTTGAGTTCGAAGAGCAAGTCGCTGATGCGCTCGCCCGTGTGGCTGTCGAGGTTGCCGGTCGGTTCATCAGCGAACAGCACGGTGGGCTGCGCGGCAAACGCGCGGGCAATCGCCACCCGTTGCTGTTCGCCACCGGAGAGCTGGCGTGGCGAATGACTCAGGCGTTGTCCCAGACCGACCCGCTCAAGCAGCTCTTTGGCCCGCTCGCGGGCGTCCGAGCGGCCATCCAGTTCCAGCGGCAGCATGACGTTTTCCAGGGCGTTGAGGCTGTCGAGCAGCTGGAACGACTGGAAGACAAAGCCGACATGCTCGGCCCTGATTCGCGCGCGCTGATCTTCGTCGAGGGTGCTCAAGGCTCGACCGGCAAGCACCACTTCGCCGCTGCTGGGCAGATCGAGACCGGCCAGCAGGCCGAGCAGGGTGGATTTGCCGGAACCGGAGGCGCCGACGATGGCCAGGCTGTCGCCCTGGTTCAGTTCCAGGCTGAGTTCGTGCAGGATGGTCAGTTCACCTTCCGCGCTGGGAACCACTTTGCTAAGGTTGCGCGCTGTGAGAATGCTTGCGCCCATGGAGAGTCCGATGCGTGTATGGTTTTTGAGTGCTGGCCTGGCCCTGATGTGCATGGCCCAGAACGCAGCGGCGGGTACTGTCCTGATCGTTGGCGATAGTATCAGCGCGGCTTTCGGCCTGGATACCCGCTTGGGCTGGGTATCCCTGCTCGAGCAGAGGCTCAGGAGCGAAGGTTTCACCGATAAAGTGGTCAATGCCTCCATCAGTGGTGATACCAGCGCCGGTGGCCAGGCACGCCTGCCAGCGCTGCTTGCAGAGCATAAGCCGCAGCTGGTGATCCTCGAGCTGGGTGGCAACGACGGCCTGCGTGGTCAGCTCCCAGCGCAATTGCAACAAAATCTTGCGTCGATGATCGACAGCTCCGTTGCCAGCGGTGCCAAAGTGCTGCTGCTCGGCATGCAGTTGCCGCCTAATTATGGGGTGCGTTACACCCAGGCTTTTGCCGAGGTGTACCAACAGCTCGCCAAAGAGAAAAACATCCCGCTGGTACCGTTTTTTCTCGAGGGGGTGGGCGGCAATCCCGAGCTGATGCAGGCCGATGGCATTCACCCGGCGGCAGTGGCCCAGGACAAGTTGCTGGAAAATGTCTGGCCGACGCTAAAACCGCTGCTTTGACACTTTTCTACAGGCAAGCTTTCGGCTAAGGTGGCGCCCCGATTTGGAGACCCCGATGCCACGTCCCGCCTGGTCCCTGTTTGCCTACCAACTGATCGAGCCTGATGAGCAGCTGGATCTGTTCGCCTGCCAGGAAGTCCGGGTGCATCTGGTGAAGCGTCAATTGGAACTGGGCGGCTCGGCGGACCGTACGCTGTGCGGCACTTTGTTGCCGGCCCAGCCACGCTGGTCGAGTGTCGACCGTAGGGTTTTCCAGGACCAGCGCCTGTGTTCGCTGTGTCGGGCAATCCTCGAGTCACAGAAGCGCGGCACTTCGCCGATCTGGCCGGAATTGCGTTTCGAGCTGTAACCGGGCGCAAAGATCTCGGCCTTATCCGGCACTTCTACCGCGTGTGTGCAACCCGAACCTCGTCGCCTCGGCTCCCGAAGCGGTGGACGGCGGTGTACAATCCTTTTTTTTACCCGTTGATCATGCGAAGGATTTTCCGGATGTTGCCGCGTTTTCCTGCCGTCACCCGCTGCCTGTCTCTTGCCGCACTGTGTGTTGCCGGCCCCGTTGCAGCCCTGGAGCTGCCATTACCACCACCAGGCGAAGATATCGTCGGTCAGGTGCAAGTGGTCAAAGCCAAGTACGAAGATACCTTCGCCGACCTGGGCACGACCTACGACCTCGGCTATCTGGAAATGGTTGCGGCCAACCCGGGTATCGATCCATGGTTGCCGGGGGCGGGCACCGAGGTGGTGCTGCCGACGCGCTTCATCCTGCCGCCGGGCCCTCGTGAAGGCATCGTGATCAACCTGGCTGAATACCGCCTGTACTACTACCCCAAAGGCCGGGATGTGGTTTACACCTATCCGTTGGGCATCGGCCGTGAAGGCTGGGGCTCGCCGATAGCCCACACCAGTATCGTGGCGAAAACCCCGAACCCGACCTGGACCCCTCCGGCCTCGATCAAGGCCGAGCACCTTGCCGATGGCGACCCGTTGCCAAACGTCGTACCGGCCGGCCCGGACAACCCGCTGGGGCCGTTCAAGTTCACCTTGGGCACTCCGGGGTACCTGATCCACGGTTCGAACAAGAAGTTCGGCATCGGCATGCGTACCAGCCATGGCTGCTTCCGCATGTTCAACAATAACGTGCTGGAGATGGCCGGTATGGTGCCGGTGGGCACTCCGGTGCGCATCGTCAGCGATCCGTACAAATTCGGTATCAGTGGTGGCAAGGTCTATCTGGAAGCGCATACGCCGCTGGATGACAGCGGCAATCCGTCGGTCGTCGACAAGCACACCGCGGTGATCAATGCCTTGCTCAAGCGCGAAGACCTGGCCAATAACGTGCGCATGAACTGGGATGTGGTGCGTGATGTGGTAGCCGCTGAAGATGGACTTCCAGTAGAGATTGCCATACCGGGCACTGCGCCCATGGTCACCAGCGCGCCGATCGATCTGCAATAGTCACGGCTTGAAAACAGCCCGCCGCAGCTTCACAGCTATGGCGGGTTTTTTTATTGTCGACAGAAATGCCGGGCAATAAAAAAGCCGACCCAAGAATGGATCGGCTTGATAACAATCCCGAGGGACTATTACTTGCGGCTAGCTTTTTCCAGCATGCGCAGGGCACGCTCGTTAGCTTCGTCAGCAGTCTGTTGTGCTTTTTGAGCAGCAGCCAGAGCTTCATCAGCTTTACGATAGGCTTCGTCTGCACGAGCCTGGGAGCGAGCTGCTGCGTCTTCAGTAGCAGTCAGACGTGCTTCGGTTTCTTTAGAGACGCTGCTGCAACCGGTAGCCAGAACTGCGGCCAGAGCCAGAGCAGAGAATTTCAGAACGTTGTTCATCGTGTTCCCCTTCAAGGACTTTCTATTAATAGCTATCTCTCAGAGTGAGGAAACAGCCGGCGTACATACTACCCATTACTTGTAGTAAGTAAACTGAGTTAGCGCAAGAAGCAGTAAAAATTCTAATCCCTGATTCTTTTTCGAGCAACTATTCATTAGGCTGTATAAAAAGTATGCAGCTGCGATGCCCACGGTGCGCGAGCCGCGTCATTGTCTAGCATAAGCTGGCGCTGCTGTCCGATGTTGTTTCAGATTGTTGGTGAAAGTCGGTCTTTATTGATCGGTCTACACTTTTGTTCAGAATCTGCGGGGCGCTTCACGTATCTTTGTTCGAGTAGAGGTGACTTTAAGAAGGGGCGTTCGTCTTAAGACTCAACATCCGGCAATACAGGCTATCGACCAGGAAATCCCGGGTCGGGCCGCCTCTACGCGATACCGGGCTGTACCCGCGAAAGCTGCGCAATGATGAACGCGCCTTGAGCAATTTCAACAATGGTGCCTACTATTTGAAACGTGCTCGGCTGTGCGAGATTGGTAAGCTCTTCTCGGTGTCCAGACAGGCACGGGGTGGCGTAGATGTTCCTTCGCCGGAAAAACATCGGTAAGGTAGGGGTCAGAATTCAAGACCCGCGAGGAGTAGTGATGAGCGAGGCGTTGTCCATCCACCATGACCAGGCCGGTCATCAGTTCGAGACCAGTGTGGACGGTCATCGTGCCTACCTGACCTATATGGACCTGGGTAAGCAGACCCTGGACATCTATCGAACGTTCGTGCCCAACGCCCTGCGTGGTCGCGGGATAGCGGCTGCGCTGACTGAACAGGCGCTCGAGTATGCGGAGCAAATGGGCTACACAGTGATTCCGTCGTGCTCCTATGTGGAGCGCTACATGGAGCGCCACCAGCGGCACGCCGCGAAACTCTGATCCGGCACACCGGTAATCCCGGGCCCGCCTGGCAATGCGGTTTACGTTGCGGCATGGGATCCAGGGTCATTGAGCTCTAAAAGCGCCCCGAGCCTTGTTGGTCCGGGGCGTTTTTTTATAAAAAAAGCATTGTCCTCGCCGGCGTTTTAACCAAGGTATGGCTGCACCACTGGGCAGGCGAGCAAATGTGGTCTGCACCTGCGAGTCTGAGCGTTTTCCCACGCCACGGCGCTGCCGGATCGACCTTGACCATCCTGAAAACGACCTTGGCGTAGCTTTTTGCCATTATTCCGACGCCAGAGACTTGTGCTCAAGGGCAACCCATTGCGAATCTGCATCAATAGAAAATGGCCTTTGCGCCATTGGGCATTGGATGGGGACTGAGCGCAATGATTTCGGCCGTGCAAGGACGTTTTGCCAACCTCGGTATGGCAAAAAAACTGGGTGTCGGGTTTGCTCTGGTGTTGCTACTGACGGCCTTGGTGGCGGCCATCGGTGTATGGTCCCTGCAGACCATCAGCCAGCGCTTCGATGGTCTTAAGCAAATGTCAGCACTCAACAGTAGCCTGCTAAAAGTGCGCTTGCTGGAGCAGGACTATGCCTTGCATGGAGATCCGAAAACCGTTGATGCCTTACATGAAGGCGTTGACGGCCTGATCGCGCTGGCGACGCAACTCAAGGCGCAGTCGACCAGCAACGTGCCGGTGATGAACGATGTCGAACAGGCGCTTGCTGCCTATCGCAAAAGTTTCGATGAGTTCGTCGAACTGGCCCAGTCCAAGGACCTGGCGCTGGAAATGGCCAGTTGGTCGGTTTCCAGTGTCGCCAATAACCTCGATGTGCTCCAGGCCGGTCTGGCCGATGATGGCGCCTATACGCTGAAAGAATCCCAAGGCAAGGAGGGCGCCGAGTTTATCGAGCAGGCCAATCAGGTCAGTCAGGTCTCCCGGTTGATGCTGCAGGCAATGAACGAAGCGCGGGTGCGCCTGGATCAGAGCCGCAAGGGCGAGGACGAGAGCGCAGGGCAAGGCAAGATCGAACAGGCTACGCAGGCGCTGACTCAGGCTGAGCAGCTCAAGACGGCGGTCAAGGATGCGGGGTACCAGACCGTCCTCAACGAAGTGGCTGGGCATATCGCCAGTTTCAGCGAAAAGCTGGGCGAATACACCGGCTTGCTGGCACAAGAGAAACAGGTCTATCTGCAACTGCATGAACGCGCCGCACAGGTGGTCGAGCGGGTCGATCAGGCTTATGCGGCTGAAGACCGGTCGATGCAGGTGGAACTCAAGAACAACTCGATGCTGATTGTCGGCTCGTCGGCATTGGCGCTGCTGGTCGGATTGATCGCCGCCTGGGTGATCACCCGGTTGATCGTTGCGCCACTGCGTAGCGTCATTCATGTTGCGCAACAAATAGCGGCGGGGGATCTCAGCGCGACGGTCGAGGTCACCCGACGTGACGAAATCGGCCAACTGATGCTGGCGATGCAACAGATGGGCGTCGGGCTCAGCAGCATTGTCAGTGGCTTGCAGGCCGGTATCGAGCAGTTGGCGAGCTCGGCCCAATCGCTGTCGGCGGTGACCGAGCAGACCAATCTCGAAGTCAGTAGCCAGAAAGAAGAAACCGACCAGGTCGCCACGGCGATGAACCAGATGACGGCCACTGTGCATGACGTGGCACGCAACGCCGAAGAGGCGGCGCAGGCTGCACAAAAGGCCGACGACAAGGTTGAGAGTGGTCAGCAGGTGGTTCGCCAGAGTATGCAGCGTATAGAGCAACTGGCGGACTCAGCCACCTCGGCCAGCACCAGCATCGAAAGCCTCAGTGCGCAAATACAGAATATCGGCACCGTGCTTGGGGTGATCAAGAGCGTGGCCGAACAAACCAACCTGTTGGCGCTCAACGCGGCCATCGAGGCAGCGCGTGCGGGTGAGCAGGGCAGGGGCTTTGCGGTCGTTGCCGATGAAGTCCGGGCGCTGGCCAAGCGCACTCAGCAATCGACCGAGGAAATCGAGCGGCTGGTGAGCGCCTTGCGCTCGGCGGCGCAGGCTTCGGTGCAGCAAATCCAGAGCAGCGGCGAGTTGGTCAAGCTGGCGGTCAGTGATGCCTTGCAGACCGAAAGCGCGCTGGGCAGCATTGCCGCTGCAGTGTCGTTGATCCAGCAGATGAACCAGCAGATCGCGGCGGCTGCCGAAGAGCAAAGCTCAGTGGCCGAAGAGATCAACCGCAGCGTGACCAGCATCCGCGCCAGTGCCGACCAATCGTCACTGGCGATGCAGGGCAACGCCGCATCCAGTGTCGAACTGGCACAGTTGGGGGCAGAGCTGAAGGGGATGGTTGGGCATTTCCGGCTGTAAGGCGCGAGCGTCGATGCCGGTCAGCGAGGTGTTGGCTGCCTGCCAAAAGATCGCAGGCTTCGCCAGCTCCTACGCCGACTGCGTCCATCCGCCATTTCGCGGATGGATGCCAATCCCACCGTAGGAGCTGCCGCAGGCTGCGATCTTGGCGATCTCACCCACGAGGACGTCCGCTGAGGTCAGACACCGTAACCGCTTAGTCGTATATCGCTTTCTTCTTCCAGTCAGCATCGGCCTCAACGGTCTTCAGGCCTTCAGTCAGCTCGTTGACTTCATCTTCCGCCGGCTGAATGTTGGTCAGTACCATCGAGTTGGCTCGCGCCAGCAGTTTCTCCAGATGCTTGAGTTGCTCGGAGTAAGCCACCGGATCCGGCTGTTTGCGCAGGTACTGCACGCCACGCTCGAATGCCAGGCGTGCCTGGCCAGGCTGTTCCTGTTGCAGGGCGTGTTGTCCCAGGTTGTTGAAGAACTCGATATGCAGCAGTACCAGGATATGACGAACCTCCTTGACCCAGTGCTTGGCCTCATTGGTTGGCAGAAAACCATCCTGTGCCGCCCGAGTCACCTGGCCGTGCAAGGCCTCCAATAGAAAGCGTACATCCTTGGCCTTGGCTTCGGTCTGGATCGGTGTCGGCGGGTTGCTGACCGGGATCGACTCGCCCTGGGAGACCAGTGCGTTGAGTTCGGCTATCCGCGCCTTTATCGAGGCGTCGGACTTGGTCAGGTGCAGCAAGCGCTGATTGACATTGAGTTCCAGTCGGGTCAGCAGCAGCTTGAGCGCCGGCGTCATCAACTGGCCGGGGAAGGTCTCGGTGATTTCCCCGCAACGGCGCAAGCGATCATTGAGTTCGACCTTGGCACGGGCCTTTTCCAGTTTGTTGTTTTCCACCACATGGTTCATGTATCCAATGGCGATCAGTATTGCGATCCCGGCTATTACCAGCAGGGTGATCATGAGTGGTGTCACCGTTAAGACCTCTTTATATAGGGTTCGCGTGCAAGTCGAGTGTAGTGGCTATGTAAATAAGCGCATAGGTTCGTGCGACGAGTTGAGTCGGGCCGTTGCGTGGATTTGGGGGTTACTTCCTGTATGGGGTACAGATTGCCATCATTCGTAGGCATGGACTATAGCGCCTTGTCAGGTGCCGGAATACAGGCGCCAGATCCTGGGCGCCGCAATGCCTGAAACGGTGCGCTAAAGGACGGCGAAGTCATTGATTTAAATAAATTTATATCTGGGGGTTGACGACCTCCCATTCCATCCATAGAATGCGCGCCACTTACAGCGTAAAGCACAGAGCGAAACGCAGTAAGTAGTGAATGTTGTACGTGTGTCCCCTTCGTCTAGTGGCCTAGGACACCGCCCTTTCACGGCGGTAACAGGGGTTCGAGTCCCCTAGGGGACGCCATTTGCGGGAATAGCTCAGTTGGTAGAGCACGACCTTGCCAAGGTCGGGGTCGCGAGTTCGAGTCTCGTTTCCCGCTCCAATTTTAAACAGCGTTGCTTTCGGGCAGGGCTGAGTGAAACCAGAACCAAGTCTTCGGATGCGGGGCTGGGCACTGGAACACACACCATGTGTTCCGGGCAGCGTGTCCCCTTCGTCTAGTGGCCTAGGACACCGCCCTTTCACGGCGGTAACAGGGGTTCGAGTCCCCTAGGGGACGCCATTTGCGGGAATAGCTCAGTTGGTAGAGCACGACCTTGCCAAGGTCGGGGTCGCGAGTTCGAGTCTCGTTTCCCGCTCCATTTTTACAAAAACGCCGCTCTTTGAGCGGCGTTTTTGTGTGTGCGTTATTTGTCCCCGGTTTGAACGCGACACTATAAAAAAGGCCCGCAAGCTGTGCTGAGCGTGCCTTCTGCGTGGCGTGTCGAATCACAGCGACAGAATTAAACGCCCGGCGAACAGAATCAGGATCACGCCCATGGTCCGTTCGAACCAGTGGCCCATGCGCATGAACAGTAATCGCACCCGGGCGCTGGAAAAGAACAGCGCGACGATGACGAACCACAGTGCATTCACAAAGCACATCCAGACCCCGTAAAGCGCCTGAATCTTCAGCGGAGTCGAAGCGCTGATCACCGTGGTGAAAATCGCCAGGAAAAACAGCGTGGCCTTGGGGTTGGTGGCATTGGTCAGGAATCCGGTCATGAAGGCTTTGGGCAAGGTCTGGTGTTCCAGTTGCTCCGGCAGGGCAGTGCCGCCTTCGACCGCGGTTTTCGCTTTGCTGCGCAGCAGGCTGATACCGAGATAGAGGATGTAGGCGCCACCCACGACCTTGGCGACGCTCAGCAGCCAGGGCGTGGTGTGCATCAGCGCGCCAACCCCGAGCAAGGTGTAAAGCACATGCACCGAAATGCCAGCACCTATGCCGATGGCCGTGCACAGGCCGACTACTCGACCGTAACGCACGCTCTGGCGGATGGTCACCGCAAAGTCCGGCCCGGGGGCGACCACCGCCAGAAAGTGGATTGTGGCTAATGCGAGAAACTCGCCCAGGTAGTTCGAAAGCATTTCAACTCCAGTAAGTAAGGGGTGAAGTGTTACCCCGATAGCCGACAAAAAAAGACAGGCTCAAGCGCGGGTCGGATACACCCGCAGTGACCGAGTGCATGCGCCGCGAATTGAACATGATGAAGTCGCCCGGTTCCGGGCGAATTTCCAGCGAGGGAGGGCCGAGCAGCTCGGGGTCGATGCCATAGCTGTCGCCGCGCATTTCATCGAATCGATCCGCTGAAATCTCGTCCTCCCAGATTTGCAGTGCACCGCCTTCGGGCGGCATATTCAGGTAGACGTTGCAGGCCAGTTGCGCCTCCAGGCTGTGGGCCTGAACGCTGTCGGGGGCGTCCTTGGCGAAAATGTCATGGTGGGCAAGGAAGCACACGCCAGGTTTCACCACCCGTGACAGGCCGACATACATCTTGCGCCCGTAGATATTCTGCAGGTGCGCCCCGACTGGCCAACACTCATCGAGCATGCAGCGCAGGGTGTCGACCGGTGAGGCGTAAGGGGCGCAGCGCGTGCGCAGTTCCGCGATGTTTGACGCCGCGCGTTGAAAGTAGTCTTCGATCAGCTGCGGTTGGTTTTGCGCTTCGTAGAACGCCATGCCTATGCGGCCAATGCTGGGGGCGTTGAGATAGCCCTCGAAGCCGGGAGCGAGAATCTTGTCGCCGATCCGGATCGCCTGGGGTTTTGGCAGAAAGCCTTTGAGGCGAATGGCGAGCACTTCTTCATGGGCAAGTTTTTTTATGCACGTCTCATCGAGACGCTCGACGTCAAGCATCATGTTCAAGGTCCATCTATCAGATTGGTGATCAATTCCGCGCCCCCTGGGGCTATCCCTGCTCCAGGCGATTAGTTGCGCGGCATCGTCCGAGGGGTCAGTCCACGCTGTAGTGAACGGTTAGCGTTCCCTTCTTTTGCGAGAGGGAAGTGATCTTGACCGTGCCCAGTTCCTGCAGGCGCCGTACATGGGTGCCGCCGCAGCCGTAAGCAGGCAGCTCGCCGAAACCGATTTCGCGGGAGCCCTCGCGCAGGGAAATCAAGCGTGGCAGGTCATTGGCGATCCATTGATTCACGCCGTTCTGGATGGTCTCGAGGTCAAACTCCCGCGGGCTTTCTCCTGGCTTGAAGGACACCCGTCCTTCGCCGGGCCAGTGGTGGGCTTTGATCGGAGTCCAGCCGAGGGTTTCGGCGAAGTGGCCGATCAGGTGGCCAGCCGAATGCATTCGGCTGTTGAACTGGCGGCGCTGTTCATCCACTCGAATCTGGACCATTCCCACATTTACCGGGTGGCTGACGTAATGGACGATCCGGTCCGGGTCCTGGGCGACTCGTAATACCTGGCTTTCGCCGATCCAGCCGGTATCAAAGGGCTGCCCGCCGCCCTGGGGGTGAAAGAGTGTCGCGCGCAGGACCACTGCAAATACATTCTCACAGGGCGTGCATTCCAGGACTTCCACGTTGGCTTTGAGGTCATCGCTATGGAAAAAGAGGCGCAGCGTCATATTTTCCATACCCTTGTTGAATTTCTGTTTTTTATTATAAGGAGGGAGGAATTGCGTGATAATCCATTCAAACATCAATGGACTTTTGCGCCGTGAGCATAAATCTACCGCTGCCCTTGTTGGGTGAAATGGCGATTTTCGTCAAGGTTGTCGAGACGGGCAGCTTCTCGGAAGCGGCCCGGCAAATGGGCTCGTCACCGTCTGCGGTGAGTCGCAGTATCTCGCGGCTGGAGAAGGCCCTGGCCACTCGACTGCTGCAACGCACCACCCGCAAGCTGCGGCTCAGCGATGGTGGTGAAGAGGTGTTCAAGCGCTGCCAGGAGATGGTCAGTGCGGCCCGGTCGGTGATGGAAATCAGCGGCCAGTACACCGATGAGGCCGAGGGCCTGGTGCGGGTGAGTGTGCCCAAGGCGGTGGGGCGGTTTGTGATTCATCCGTATATGCCGGAATTCTTGCGCCGATATCCCAAAGTCGATGTGGAACTGATGCTCGAGGATCGTCAGGTCGACTTGATCGATGACAACGTCGATCTGGCGATCCGCATCACCGACCGCCCGCCGGCAGGCCTGGTCGGACGCCAGTTGCTGACCATCGACCATTTGCTCTGTGCCACGCCGCAGTACCTGGCGGTACACGGCACACCGACTCATCCCCATGACTTGCTCAACCACAGCTGTATTTATCTGGGCGAAACCCCGAGCGATGCGCGCTGGAAATTCAAGAAGGGCACCAAGGCCGTGACCGTGGGCGTGCGCGGACGTTATGCGGCTAATCACACGGGCGTGCGGTTGGGGGCGGTGCTGGAGCATATCGGGATTGGCAGCTTGCCGTACTTCACTGCGCGCCATGCGCTGGAGCAGGGACTGATCGTGCAGGTGCTGCCAGACTGGAGTTTTCTCGCGTCGTATCACGGCGGAGCCTGGTTGTTGCATTCACCGACGCGCTATTTACCACCGAAGCTGCGGGTGCTCATCGATTATCTGGTGGAGTGCCTGGAGAAGGAGCCGACCCTGAGCAATCCTGCAAAGGCGGCTGGCGCCAAAGATGCGCGAGCGTACGAGTTGCCGGAAAGAGATGGGGTGCTTTAATAGCAAAAATCAAAAGATCGCAGCCTGCGGCAGCTCCTACAGCGGGATTGGTGTACACCCGCAAAATGGCGGATGGAAGCGGTCGAGGGGATTTGTCTGCACCCGCAAAATGGCGGATGGACGCGGTCGGCGAGCTGCCGAAGGTTCGGGCCGCGTTCGGACGATCTTTTGATCTTCAGCAATAAAAAAGGCCCGCCGGTTTAAACCGTGCGGGCCTTTTGCGTTACCGATCGTGGATCAGTGCTTGCTGTCCTGATTCGACATCGACAGCAGCTGCTTTTCCTGGTTCCAGTCGAAGGGTTCGTCGTTTTGTTCGGCTTCATAACGACGATCTTCAAGGGCCTGGTACAGGTCGATCTCGTCGTCGGGCATGAAGTGCAGGCAGTCGCCGGCGAAGTACCACAGCAGATCACGTGGCACCAAGTGGGCAATCTGCGGATAACGGGCGATGACCTGGCAGAGAATGTCCTGGCCCAGGTATTGGCTTTCGATCGGATCGACCGGCAGTTGCAGCATCAGTTCATCGAAGCGTTCGAGGAACAGCTCGTGGCTTTCTTCCGGAACCTGTTCGGCTTCACCCAAGGCGACCAGGATGCTGCGCAGGTGTGCGAGCAGGGCGAGAGTGTGGTCGAGCATAACGGGAGTCCTCTAGAACTTAAGCAAAACGGGCGCCAGAGTATATAACTCCGGCGCCCGCTTTTCATAATTGAACAGCTGTACGGGTTGGCTTAGCGGATTTTGCCCTCGCCGAGCGTCAGTTGCTCCTGGGTAAAATCATCGACATCAATGACTTTGCGCCGCGCCGCTTCTGCCTCGCGTAAAGTCTGGGCTTCACCCGGTTGCAAGACGCCAGCCTCCAGCGCGGCATCGATCACAGATTCCCCGGCGGCGGACTTGACCTGGCCGCTTTTGAGGGCTATTTGCAGTTTCTTCTGTAGCGGTTGCGCGGCACTCAGCAGATTGCACGCGTGTTGCAGGGCGCCGACCGGATCGTCCGCCGATTGTGGGCGATAGCAGCCGCCGAGCAACTCTTCGAGGGTCGGATCGCCTTTGGCGCGACCGATCACCGCGGCTACTTCAGCCCCCAGTTTGTCCGACGGGCCTTTGTGCCGACGGCCGAACGGGAACACCACCACCCGCAGCAGACAGCCGAGTACCTTGTTCGGGAAGTTGCTCAGCAGTTCGTCCAACGCTCGTTCGGATTGGCCAAGGCTTTCCTCCATGGCCCAGGCGAACAGCGGATACATATGCTCCGGTGAGTCGAGGTCGTGATAACGCTTGAGTGCGGCAGAGGCCAGATACATGTTGCTCAGTACATCACCGAGGCGTGCGGACAGGCGTTCGCGACGTTTCAGTTCGCCGCCCAGCAGCATCATGCTGAGGTCGGCGAGCAAGGCGAAGGCTGCAGCCTGACGGTTGAGGGCACGGAAGTAGCCCTGGCTGAGCTTGTCCCCTGGTGCGTGTTCGAAGTGCCCGAGGCCAAGGTTAAGCACCAGGGTGCTGGCGGCGTTGCTCACGGCAAAACCGATATGCTTGAGCAGCAGGCCATCGAATTCGTTCAGCGCCTGGTGTTTGTCTTCGCGGCCGGCGAGAGCCATTTCCTCGAGTACGAACGGATGACAGCGAATCGCCCCCTGGCCGAAGATCATCAGGTTGCGCGAGAGGATGTTCGCGCCTTCCACGGTGATGCAGATCGGCGCACTTTGCCAGCTGCGCCCCAGATAGTTGTTCGGACCCATGATAATGGCCTTGCCGCCATGAATATCCATCGCATGGCTGATGCACTCGCGGCCGCGTTCGGTGAGGTGGTACTTGAGAATCGCCGAGAGCACCGAAGGTTTTTCCCCAAGGTCGACCGCGTTGGCGGTGAGCATCCGCGCACTGTCCATCAGCCACGCATTGCCGCCGATTCGCGCCAGTGCTTCCTGAATCCCTTCGAAGGCCGACAGTGGGACGTTGAATTGCTCGCGCACCTGCGCATATTGGCCGCTCACCAGGCTGGTGAACTTGGCTGCACCGGTGCCGACCGCTGGCAGCGAAATCGAGCGCCCGACCGACAGACAGTTCATCAGCATCATCCAGCCTTTGCCGAGCATCTCCTGGCCGCCGATGAGGAACTCCAGCGGGACGAAGACATCCTTGCCGGCGTTCGGGCCGTTCATGAACGAAGCACCCAGCGGCAGATGGCGGCGGCCGATTTCCACCCCGGGGAGGTCGGTCGGAATCAGTGCGAGGCTGATGCCCAGGTCTTCTTCGTCGCCCAGCAAGTGATCCGGGTCATAGGCCTTGAAGGCCAGGCCGAGCAAGGTGGCAACCGGGCCTAGGGTGATGTAGCGCTTTTCCCAGTTCAGGCGCAGGCCGAGGGTTTCCTTGCCTTCCCATTCACCTTTGCAGATTACCCCGGTGTCCGGCATCGCCCCGGCGTCGGAGCCGGCCAGCGGCCCCGTCAGTGCAAAGCACGGAATGTCGTCGCCGCGGGCCAGTCGGGGCAGGTAATGATTGCGTTGTTCGTCGGTGCCGTAATGCAGCAACAGTTCGGCCGGGCCGAGGGAGTTGGGCACCATCACGGTCGAGGCCAGGTCACCGCTACGGGTCGCCAGTTTCATCGCTACCTGGGAGTGGGCATAGGCCGAGAAACCTTTGCCGCCGAATTCCCGAGGAATGATCAGGGCAAAAAAGCCGTGCTGCTTGATATGTTCCCAGGCCTCTGGCGGCAGGTCCAAGGACTGGCCGATCTGCCAGTCGCTGACCATGGCGCAGAGTTCTTCGGTCGGGCCATCGATGAACGCCTGTTCCTCTTCACTCAGTTGCGCTTTCGGATAGGCCAGCAGTTTGTTCCAGTCCGGACGACCGCTGAACAGCTCGCCATCCCACCAGACCGTACCGGCATCAATCGCGTCGCGCTCGGTTTGCGACATGGGCGGCAAGGTTTTCTGAAACCAGCTGAACAGCGGCGCCGTGAAGTATTTGCGGCGCAGGTCCGGCAGCAACAGAGGCGCGGCCACCGCGGCCAGCAGCACCCAGAAAATCAGTAACAGCCAGCCTGGTGCGTGGCTGAAGGCGCCCATCGCCAGCAGGTAGACGGCAACCACGCCCAACGCGGGCAGAGGCGCGATGCGCCGATGTGCCAGATACGCAATGCCGACCACCAGAACCAGTATCCACAACAACAGCATATTTAATCCTCCGTGAAGCCAGGGGCAAAACCACCCTCAGAGCTTAGACGGCATCCGCAAAAAGGGAGGTAAGAGCGATGTGTTTGAATTTGTAGGAAACATCGAATGAAATTTGACGGCTATCTTGATGGCGGACCGTTGAAATCTTCCGCAAACAGAGCAGCAGACGCTGATAATTGGCCGAAACGTCATGTCTGGGTCTCAATAGTGACCATCCCTGGGGAGTGGAGTTCGCCGAGACGTTTCGCGCGCAGACCGATTTGTCTCGCACCTGATCCGGCGTAGACTGCCCCGGCATTCATCTATCTAAGGAGCGGTCATGCTGAAGATCTGGGGTCGGAAAAATTCGTCGAATGTCAGGAAGGCACTCTGGTGCGCCGAAGAGCTCGGCCTGACCTACGAAGCGCTGGATGCGGGCGGCGCTTTCGGCGTGGTCGATACCCCCGAGTACCGTGCCATGAACCCCAATGGCCGAGTCCCGGTCATTGAAGATGACGGGTTCGTACTCTGGGAGTCCAACACCATTGTGCGTTATCTGTGCGCCAAACATGCCCCCGACTCGGTCTGGTATCCGGCGAATCTGCAGGCACGTGCCACTGCCGAAAAATGGATGGACTGGACCACCTCGACCTTTGCCGATCCGTTCCGTCAGGTGTTCTGGGGCGTATTGCGCACCCCGGCGGATCAGCAGGATTGGGTCAAGATTCATGCGGCGCGCGATACCTGCGTCGAGTTGCTGGCGCTGGTCGATCAGGCGCTGGCTGAGCAGCCGTACCTGTCCGGCGAGGAGGTTGGCCTGGGTGATATTCCCTTGGGCAGCTTCATCTATGCCTGGTTTGAAATGCCTATCGAGCGTCCACCGATGCCCCATCTGCAAGCCTGGTACGAGCGTCTGCAGCAGCGCCTGGCCTATCGCAAGGCGGTCATGACCGCTTTGACTTAATACTGACTATCAATACAGGTGACTGTACTTGTGCGGCGTCGACAAGCACCATTGGTCTTGTGCGCCGCCGTTGTATTCCGTGCGGTTCGCCCTTATTTGTAACTTTCTTCCCTTCCTGGTGCATAAATCCGATATGAGTTCCGCTCTGTCCATCCGGCAGCTAACCAAAACCTACGGCAACGGTTTCCAGGCCCTGAGTGGTATCGATCTGGATGTCGCCGAAGGTGACTTTTTCGCCTTGCTCGGCCCCAATGGCGCCGGCAAATCCACCACCATCGGCATTCTCTCGACCCTGGTGAACAAGACCAGCGGCACGGTGAATATCTTTGGTCATGACCTCGACCGCGAGCCCGCCGCGCTCAAGCGTTGCATTGGCGTAGTGCCGCAAGAGTTCAACTTCAACCAGTTCGAAAAGACCTTCGACATCGTCGTGACTCAGGCCGGCTACTATGGCATCCCGCCCAAAGTGGCCAAGGAGCGGGCCGAGCAGTACCTGACCCAGCTCGGTCTGTGGGACAAGCGCGATGTGCCGTCGCGCTCGCTGTCCGGCGGCATGAAGCGCCGGTTGATGATCGCCCGGGCGCTGGTGCATGAACCGCGCCTGCTGATCCTCGACGAACCGACCGCCGGGGTGGATATAGAACTGCGTCGCTCGATGTGGACCTTCCTCACCGAGCTGAACCAGAAAGGCATCACCATCATCCTCACCACTCATTATCTGGAGGAGGCTGAGCAGCTGTGCCGCAACATCGGCATCATCGACCACGGCACCATTGTCGAGAACACCAGCATGCGTCAGTTGCTCAGCCAGCTGCATGTCGAGACCTTCCTGCTCGACCTGAAAAACGATACGAAGGTTGCGCCGCAGCTGATTGGCTATCCGAATCGCCTGGTCGACGGCCACACCCTGGAAGTCCAGGTCGATAAAGCGGTGGGCATCACCGCGCTGTTCGGTCAACTGGCGGCACAGAACATCGAAGTATTGAGCCTGCGTAATAAAACCAATCGCCTTGAGGAGTTGTTCGTGTCCCTGGTGGAGAAAAATCTGGCGAAGGTGGCGGTATGAGTTCCGAGCTACAGCCCAACCTCGTTGCACTGAATACCATCGTCTATCGTGAAGTCCGGCGCTTTACCCGGATCTGGCCGCAGACACTGCTGCCACCAGCGATCACCATGGTTCTGTACTTCGTGATCTTCGGTAATCTGATCGGTCGGCAGATCGGTGATATGGGTGGCTTCACCTATATGGAATACATCGTGCCCGGGCTGATCATGATGTCGGTGATCACCAACTCCTACGGCAACGTGGTCTCGAGTTTCTTCGGCAGCAAGTTCCAGCGCTCCATCGAAGAACTGATGGTCTCGCCGGTTTCGCCGCACACCATACTGATTGGCTACACACTGGGCGGCGTGTTGCGCGGGCTGATGGTCGGGGTGATCGTGACAATGCTGTCGCTGTTCTTCACCGACCTGCAGGTGCATCACCTGGGCGTGACCATTCTGGTGGTGGTACTGACGGCGACGATCTTCTCGCTGCTGGGCTTTATCAACGCGGTGTTCGCGCGCAACTTCGACGACATCTCGATTATCCCGACCTTCGTGCTGACGCCGCTGACTTACCTGGGCGGGGTGTTTTACTCGATCAGCCTGTTGCCGCCGTTCTGGCAGACCGTGTCACTGGCCAACCCGGTGTTGCATATGGTCAACGCCTTCCGCTACGGCATCCTCGGAGTCTCGGATATCAGGATCAGCGTGGCCATCACCTTCATGCTGGTTGCAACGGTGGTGCTGTATGTCGGTTGCGCCCGGCTGCTGGTCAGCGGCCGTGGTATGCGCACGTAGCTGGCGAAGCCTGCGATCTTTTGGTCTTGCTCTTCGGCTTCCCCGGCACCTTCAACAGTCGCATAGGCGCCGAAGATCAAAAGATCGCAGCCTGCGGCAGCTCCTACAGGCGACTCTTCTTGCGCTTCTTCCATTGCCGGCCGACCCACCACCGCCAATAGACCATGGTCAGGCAATAGGCGAGGGCACCCAGCACCAGGCCGGCGACTACCGAGCCGAGCAGGAAGGGTTGCCACAGGGTCGACAACTGCCCGCTGATCCACTCCCAGGTCAACTCGTCAGGCAGGGTTCTGGCGGGCGCGTTCATTAGCCAGGTGCCGACCTGATAGGTGCAAAAGAACACCGGCGGCATGGTGATGGGGTTGGTCAGCCAGACCAGGCTGACGGCAATCGGCAGGTTGCCGCGCACCGAAATGGCCAGAAAGGCCGCCAGCAGCATTTGCAATGGAATCGGTATGAACGCGGCAAATAGCCCGACGGCCATCGCCCGTGCCACCGAGTGGCGATTGAGGTGCCAGAGGTTCGGGTCATGCAGCAGCTTGCCGAGAAAGCGTAAGGACTTGTGTTCCCTGATGCTGTTCGGGTCTGGCATGTAGCGTTTGAATAGGCGCCGGGGCATAGGGCTTCTCGGTCGGTTCAGGCGCTCAGTATGCCCGGATTCTGCCGAAGGCAAATTCAGACTTTGTGACAATTAATAAAACGGAGCGCCTGCAAGTCAGCTAATCCAAGAGGGGGATCGCTCAAGGATAGTTGTATGCGCACAGGGATGTTCGCGCTCGCGCTGGGTCTTCTGGCTTTGCGGTTTTTACCGTGGTTGCCGCCGGTCGGGTTGTTGCTGATGCTGCCAGTAGTGGCGCTGATGCTGTTACCGTTTCGCACTTATCCACTGGCCTTTTTCCTGGTCGGCCTGGCTTGGGCCTGTCTCTCGGCGCAGTGGGCACTCGATGACCGTCTGGCGGCCAGTCTCGACGGGAAAACCCTGTGGCTTGAAGGGCGGGTGACGGGTTTGCCGCAGAGCAACGGTCAGTCCGTGCGCTTCGAGTTGCTGGACGGCCAGTCGCGGCGGGGTGCGCTGCCCCGGCGAATGCGCCTGAGCTGGTACGGCGGGCCGCCGGTCAAGAGTGGCGAGCGCTGGCGTCTGGCGGTCAAGCTCAAGCGGCCCCATGGTTTGCTCAATCCCCACGCCAGCGATGACGAAGCCGGATTGCTGGCCAGACGAATCGGTGCCACTGGATCGGTCAAGGACGGTCAACTGCTGGCCCCGGCGCAGTGGGCGTGGCGGGACCGACTCCGCCAGCGCTTGCTGGATGTCGACGCCAACGGCCGCGCCGGTGCCCTGGCCGCGCTGGTGCTGGGTGATGGCTCCGGTCTGACGGTGCAGGATTGGCGCGTGCTGCAGGACACCGGCACGGTGCACTTGTTGGTGATTTCCGGACAGCACATCGGTTTGCTGGCCGGATTGATCTACGCCTTGGTCGCCGGTCTGGCACGTTATGGCTGCTGGCCTCGAAGTTGGCCCTGGTTGCCCTGGGCGTGCGGCCTGGCATTTGCTGCGGCACTCGGCTATGGCCTGTTGGCCGGCTTTCAGGTTCCGGTGCAACGGGCCTGTGTGATGCTTGGTCTGGTATTGCTCTGGCGGTTGCGCTTTCGTCATCTGGGGGCCTGGTGGCCGCTGCTGCTGGCGCTGAACGGGGTGTTGATTCTGGAGCCCCTGGCCAGCTTGCAGCCGGGGTTCTGGCTGTCCTTCGTCGCGGTGGCGGTATTGATTTTGACCTTCAGCGGTCGGCTGGGCGCCTGGCAGTGGTGGCAGGCCTGGAGTCGTGCCCAGTGGCTGATCGCTATCGGTTTGTTGCCGATGCTGCTGATTCTCGGCCTGCCGGTCAGCCTCAGTGGACCGTTGATCAATCTGCTGGCGGTGCCCTGGATCAGTCTCGCGGTATTACCCCTGGCCTTGCTCGGTACCGCATTACTAGCGGTGCCGTATCTCGGCGAAGGGCTGTTGTGGGTAGCCGGCGGCCTGCTCGACGGGCTGTTCCAGGTTCTGGGCCTGATGGCCGCCGGTCTGCCAGCCTGGGTCCCGCAGGCGCTGCCGATCTGGGCCTGGGTGCTGAGTGCCTTGGGGGCGGTGCTGTTGCTGTTGCCCAAGGGCATACCGTTGCGATTGCTGGGTTGGCCGATGCTGTTGCTGGCCGTTTTTGCGCCAGGAGCAAGGGTGCCTGCGGGTGAGGTGGAAGTCTGGCAACTGGAGGTGGGTCAGGGTCTGGCCTATATCCTGCGAACTCGCCAGCACGCGATGCTCTACGACGCCGGCCCGCGTTTCGCCGAGCACGACCTGGGAGCGCGAGTGGTATTGCCGACCTTGCGCAAGATGGGTGTCCGCAAGCTGGATCTGCTGCTGATCAGCCATGCTCATGCCGACCATGCCGGTGGCGCCGTCGCTGTGCAGCGCGGGTTGCCGGTCAAGCGGGTGCTCAGTGGCGAACCAGGTGACCTGGCCCGAGTGCTGCAGGCTGAGCCTTGTGTGACCGGCGAAAACTGGGAATGGGATGGGGTCAGGTTTTCCCTGTGGCAATGGTCGGCCGCCGGTGACAGCAACCAGCATTCCTGCGTGTTACGGGTCGAGGCCAAGGGCGAAAGTCTGTTGTTGGCAGGAGACATCGACGCCCGCGCCGAGCGGGCCCTGCTCAAGAGTCCCATGGCGCAACCGGTGGACTGGTTGCAGGCGCCTCATCACGGCAGCCGCAGTTCGTCGTCCCGGGAGTTTCTCGAGGTGCTGCGGCCCAAGGCATCGTTGATCTCCCGGGGGCTCGGTAACAGCTTCGGCCATCCGCACCCGGAGGTGCTGCAGCGTTACCGGGAGTTGGGCATTCAGGCCTATGACAGCGTTGAGCAAGGCGCGTTACATTTGCAGCTCGGGGCTTTCGAGGGGCCCCGGGGATTACGCGAGCAGCGGCGCTTTTGGCGTGAGGCACCGCCGCAGATCAGGTAAAGGCTACAAAATCCCATGCGACATACCGTACTTCGGTGCATCGACCCCCTATGTTAGAGTGACCCACTTTTTCGAGGGGGCTGTCACTGTGTGGGAATTGGTCAAATCCGGCGGCTGGATGATGCTGCCGATCATCCTGAGTTCCATTGCGGCGCTGGCCATCGTTGCCGAGCGTCTGTGGACCCTGCGGGCTAGCCGCGTCTCCCCGGATCATTTGCTCGGGCAGGTCTGGGTCTGGATCAAGGACAAGCAACTCAATAAAGACAAGCTCAGGGAACTGCGCGCCCACTCCCCATTGGGCGAGATCATGGCCGCGGGCCTGGCCAACTCCAAACATGGCCGCGAGATCATGAAAGAGTGCATCGAAGAAGCTGCCGCGCGGGTGATTCATGAACTCGAACGCTACCTCAACGCACTGGGCACCATCGCCGCCATGGCGCCGTTGTTGGGGTTGTTGGGTACGGTCCTGGGCATGATCGATATTTTCAGCGCATTCATGGGCTCGGGCATGAGCACCAACGCCGCGGTGCTGGCCGGTGGTATCTCCAAAGCGCTGATCACCACGGCCGCAGGCTTGATGGTGGGTATTCCAGCTGTGTTCTTCCACCGTTTCCTGCAGCGTCGGGTCGATGAACTGGTGGTGGGCATGGAGCAGGAAGCGATCAAACTGGTCGAGGTGGTACAGGGCGACCGTGACGTGGATCTGGCCGAGGGCAAAAAAGCGTGAAATTTCGCCGCAAACCGCGGGAGACGATCGATATCAACCTCGCGTCGCTGATTGACGTGGTGTTTATCCTGCTGCTGTTTTTCGTCGTCACCACCACCTTTACCCGTGAAACCCAGCTGCGCGTCGAGCTGCCGGAAGCGGTCAGCGGCTCGCCAGCCGAGGATCAGCAAGCCAAGCACCTGGACATCGCCATCAGCGCCGACGGCGTGTTCAGTCTGAACAATCAGTTGCTGCCCAAAAGTGACCTGGCCAGCCTGGTAGAGGCTTTGCAGAAGGAATCCGCTGGCGACACCACGCTGCCCCTGTCGATCAGCGCTGACGGCAAAGCCCAGCACAAGGCAGTGATCATCGCGATGGATGCAGCCGGCAAGCTCGGCTTCAGTCACTTGCGCATGACCACCGTCGAGGCGGCGCCGACTCCCTGATGGCACTTTCCGATCGTTTGCTCGCCGCCTGGTATGCCGGCCATCCTGCGCTGAAGGCGTTGCAGCCGCTGGAATGGCTGTATCGACGCGTGGTAATGCGCAAGCGCGTACGTTTTCTGGCCGGTGAGGGTGACATCTACCAACCGCCTGTGCCGTTGGTGGTGGTAGGCAATATCACCGTGGGTGGCACTGGCAAGACTCCGCTGATTCTCTGGTTGATCGAGCATTGCCAGCGCAGCGGTTTGCGGGTGGGCGTGGTCAGTCGCGGATACGGCGCCAAGCCACCGCACCTGCCGTGGCGGGTCGAGGCCGGGCAGGCCGCTGAAGTCGCCGGTGACGAACCGCTGCTGATTGTCCAACGCAGCGGTGTGCCGCTGATGATCGACCCGGATCGCAGCCGCGCCGTGCAGGCGCTGCTGGCCGGCGAGCCACTGGACCTGATCCTCTCTGACGACGGCATGCAACATTACCGCATGGCCCGTGACCTTGAACTGGTGCTGATCGATGCTGCGCGTGGCCTGGGTAACCGGCGCTGTCTGCCGGCGGGGCCGTTGCGCGAACCGATCGAACGCCTGCAAAGCGTCGATGCCGTGCTCTATAACGGCGCCCGGGCCGACCGCGACGACGGTTTTGCCTTCCAGCTCGAACCGACGGCACTGGTCAATCTGCTGACCGGCGAACGTCTCCCGCTGGACCACTTTCCCTCCGGGCAATTCATGCATGCGGTGGCCGGCATCGGCAACCCGCAACGTTTCTTCGACACGCTTGAAACGCTACACTGGCGGCCAGTCCCGCATGCTTTCGCCGACCACGCCGAGTACAGCGTGCAGGCCCTGAATTTCATGCCGCCATTGCCGCTGGTCATGACCGAGAAAGATGCGGTCAAGTGCCGTGGGTTCGCGGCAGCCGACTGGTGGTACCTGGCAGTCGACGCGGCGCCGTCCGAGGCCTTCGTGGCCTGGTTCGATACGCAGTTGATGCGCTTGTTGCCGAATCGTCTTTTGCCTTAACGCTTTTCCAGGGAGTTTTCATGGACACCAAATTGCTCGACATCCTTGCCTGCCCGGTCTGTAAAGGTCCGCTGAAACTCAGTGCCGATAAAACCGAATTGATCAGCAAGGGCGCCGGTCTGGCTTACCCGATTCGTGATGGCATTCCGGTGATGCTCGAAAGCGAAGCCCGTACCCTCAGCACTGACGAGCGACTGGACAAATGACCACAGCCTTCACCGTTGTCATTCCGTCCCGTTTCGCCTCCACCCGCCTGCCCGGCAAACCGCTGCAGATGATCGCCGGCAAGCCGATGATCCAGCATGTCTGGGAGCAAGCCTGTAAAAGCAATGCCCAGCGAGTCGTAGTAGCCACTGACGATGCGCGCATTGTCGAAGCCTGCAAGGCGTTTGGCGCCGAAGTGGTGCTGACCCGTGAGGATCACGTCTCCGGTACCGATCGCTTGGCTGAAGTCGCCACGCAATTGGGTCTGGCCGCCGATGCGATCGTGGTCAACGTGCAGGGTGACGAGCCAATGATTCCACCGGCAGTGATCGATCAGGTCGCAGCCAACCTGGCAGCGCACCCCGAAGCACGCATGTCGACCCTGGCCGAGCCCATCGAAGACGTTGAAACCCTGTTCAATACCAATGTGGTCAAAGTGGTCAGCGACCTCAATGGCCTGGCGTTGACCTTCAGTCGCGCCACGTTGCCCTGGGCCCGGGACGACTTCGCCAAGGGCCGCGAGCAATTGCCGGCCGGCGTGCCTTACCGCCGACATATCGGGATCTACGCCTACCGCGCCGGTTTCCTGCATGACTTCGTCAGTTGGGGCCCGTGCTGGCTGGAAAACACCGAGTGCCTGGAACAATTGCGCGCACTCTGGCATGGCGTGCGGATTCACGTCGGCGACGCAGTGCAAGCACCCCCGGCGGGCGTCGATACCGCTGAAGACCTCGAGCGCGTTCGGCGCCTGCTGGAGGCTTGATGCGGGTTCTGTTTGTCTGCCTCGGCAATATTTGCCGTTCGCCTACGGCAGAAGGCGTGTTGCGCCACAAGTTGCGTGAGGCGGGGCTGGCGGATCAGGTGGAGGTCGCCTCCGCCGGCACCGGCGAATGGCATATCGGCAAGGCGCCGGACAAGCGCAGTCAGGCCGCCGCCAGGTTGCGCGGCTACGATTTGTCCGCGCAGCGCGCCCAGCAAGTGACGCGTGCTGACTTCGCCAGCTACGACCTGATCCTGGCGATGGACCAGAGCAATTTGCGCAACCTTCAGGCCCTGCAACCGGTCAAGGGCAAGGCTGAGCTGGACCTGTTCCTGCGTCGTTATGAATCAGTGGTCGATGAAGTGCCGGATCCTTATTACGACGGCGATCAGGGTTTCGAGCAGGTGCTGGATTTGATCGAGCGTGCCAGCGATTTGCTGGTGCTCGAATTGAAGGGACGGTTATGACCTTGCAACTGCAACCCCAGGTTTCTCTGAAACCGTTCAACACCTTTGGCGTTGATGTCCGTGCGCAGGTGTTTGCCCAGGCCCATAGCGACACTGATGTCCACGAAGCGCTGGCGTATGCGACTGAACAGGGATTGCCGCTACTGGTGATCGGTGGTGGCAGCAACCTGTTGCTCACCGCTGATATTCCGGCGTTGGTACTGCGCATGGCTACCCGAGGCATTCGCCTGTTGAGTGACGACGGCAGCCAGGTGGTGGTCGAGGCCGAGGCCGGTGAAACCTGGCACCCGTTCGTGCAATGGACTCTGGAGCAGGGGCTGTCGGGCCTGGAGAATCTCAGTCTGATTCCCGGCACGGTGGGCGCTGCGCCAATGCAGAACATCGGCGCCTACGGTGTCGAGATCAAGGACGTGTTTGCCGGTTTGACCGCGCTCGACCGTCAGACTGGCGAGCTGCGGGATTTCACTCTGGATGAGTGCAACTTTGCCTACCGCGACAGCCTGTTCAAGCAAGAGACCGGGCGTTGGGTGATTCTGCGGGTGCGGTTTGCCTTGAATCGCGTCGAGCATCTGCACCTGGAATACGGCCCGGTTCGTCAACGCTTGACCGAACAAGGCATCGACCATCCGACTGCCAGCGATGTCAGCCAGGCCATTTGCAGCATTCGCAGCGAAAAGCTGCCTGATCCGGCAGTGCTCGGCAATGCCGGAAGCTTTTTCAAGAACCCGTTGGTGGCCGCGGCGTTGGTCGCCGAGCTTAAACTCGAGTACCCCGATCTGGTGGCTTATCCACAGGCCGACGGACAAATGAAACTGGCGGCCGGCTGGTTGATCGAACGCGCTGGCTGGAAGGGTTTTCGTGAGGCCGATGCCGGTGTGCATCGGCTACAGGCGCTGGTTCTGGTCAATTATGGAGCGGCGACCGGGCTGGAGCTGTTGCACCTGGCGCAACGAATCCAGAAAGACATTGCCGAACGCTTCAAGGTCCAGCTGGAAATGGAGCCCAACCAGTATTGAGCTAAGCTATAAGCTTGGATTCAGAGCCCTGCACACCTTTCCTGGTTGCAGGGCTTTTTTGTTAATGCCGGGAATCTGCGTACTGGCGAGGTGTTGCTCAGTGCCGTGGGCGAGGAGGGTGTATGAACGAACCGATTGGCGTGATCGTGCTCGCCGCCGGGCAGGGCAGTCGTTTTCGTCAGGTCGCCGGGGCGCAGAAGGACAAGCTGCTGACTGACTGCACCAGTCGCGATGGCAGCGTGCGGTCGGTGATCGAGCAGGTGTTGGTCAATCTGCCAGCCAGCCTCGAGAAACGCCTGTTGGTCACCACCGAGGATCGCCCACAAGTGATGCGCATGGCCCAGGCCTATGGCTGCGAGATCGTGGCGCTGGAGTCGAGCGGCATGGGAGACAGCATTGCCGCCGCGGTGGCCGCTTGTCCGCAGCTCGGTGGCTGGCTGGTAATGCTGGGGGATATGCCGTTTATCCTGCCTTCGAGCATCGAACAAGTGTTGGCGAAGATCGAGGACGATTGCATCGTTGTGCCGGTGCACCAGGGGGAGTACGGGCATCCGGTAGGGTTCGGGCGAACGTTTGGTCCGGCGTTGATGGGGTTGTCTGGTGATCAGGGGGCCAAACCGCTGTTTGCCTCGGCCAGGGTGGTGGAGGTGTCGGTGGAGGATCCGGGGGTGTTGTGGGATGTTGATGTGCCAGAAGAGTTGGTCTTTCAATAACAGCGCGATCCAATGTAGGAGCGAGCTTGCTCGCGATGGACGTTAACGATAACGCGTGTTTGCTGAATAAACGCACCGCCCTTGAGACCATCGCGAGCAATCGAGCGTCGACCGGCTGCTCCTACAAAAAGACCAAAAAAAGCCCCGCCTGCATCAGCAGGCGGGGCTTTTTAACAGCCGTTGGAATCAGGCGAGGGGTTTAGGCTCGTGCTCTTTTTCCAGGACTTCAGGTTTTTGCTCTACCACTTCTTCGACGGAACGCAGGTTTTCGTCAAAGGTCGGGGCAGATTCAACGACTGCTGGCTCAGGTGCGCTGTCAGCGACTGGAGCAGGTGCAGCTTGCTCAACCACTTCAGCAACAACCGGCTCGGCAGCAACGACTGCTTCAACTGGAGCTGCAGCAGCGGCCAGTTCGGCTTCTCTCTGCAGACGCTCCTCCTCACGCTTGCGACGACGCACTTCACGTGGATCGTTCGGCGCACGACCGCTGGCGGTCAGGGCGCTTGCAGGTGCGGCTTCAACTACTGGCTCGACTACCTCGGCAACCACTGGCGCTTCAACCGGTGCAGCAACCACTGGTTCGGCGACCACCACTTCAGCGACCGGGGCTGGAGCTTCGACGACGACCGATTCAGCGATCCGGTCGAATGCAGTTGGAGCGTCGTAAGTCGGTTCAAAGGCTTTTTCAGCAACCGGAGCTTCGAAAGCCGGAGCTTCGAACGCAGGTTCCGCGGCGACGGCTGGCTGTTCAGCGACTTCGGCTTGCTCGGCAACATAGGCTTCACGAACCGGCGCCACTTCAACGGCAGGAGCGGCTGGCGCTTCAATCGCGGTAGTGGCTTCGACCACTGGTGCTTCAACCGAAGCAGTTTCCAGGGTAGCGGCAGTGGCGCGTTCTGCTTGCTGATTGGCCTGGGCTTCAGCGGGAGCGCTGATCACAGAGCTGGCAACAGCCGCGGTAACGGCCAGGCCGGCAGCCAGATCGGCGCTGCTTGGTTCGCTGGTGCTGGCTTCGCCGGCTTCGGATTCTTCCGAGCCTTCGATCACATTGCCATTGGCATCACGTTGACGCTCACGACGATTGCTGCGACGACGCTGGCCACGGGAGCGGCGGCGCGGACGATCGCCTTCGGCGTTGTCCTGACCGTCATCCTGCAGTTGCTCTTCGTTTGGCAGCAGCTCTTCTTCGCTGACAGCAGCAACAGGCTGTTCGGCACGAGGCTGACGCTCTTCACGCGGTGGACGCGGTTGACGCTCTTCGCGTGGCGCGCGGGACGGGCGCTCTTCAGCAACAGCAGCAACAGCAGCAACAGGGGTTGGTGCGGTTGGTGCGGCATCCAGAGGCTCGCGCAGTTCACGAACCGGACGCTCTTCACGACCTTCACGACCTTCGCGCGGTTTGCGATCTTCACGTGGAGGGCGTGGCGCACGTTCTTCACGGGGAGCACGCGGTGCGCGTTCTTCGCGAGGGGCTGGGGCTACGGCCGCTACTTCTTCACGGATTTCGCGTGGTGCACGTTCTTCACGAGGCGCGCGCTCTTCACGCGGGGCACGTTCTTCGCGCGGCTTGCGCTCTTCGTCGCGACGACCGTTACGGCTGCGGCTCTGCTGACGACCGTTGCGGCGCTCTTCATTGCGCGGCTGGCGTTCGGTAACCGGTTTTTCAACCACTACCGGCGCTGCAGGTTCTTCCTTGGTCGCGAACAGGCTGACCAGCGACTTCACCAGGCCTTTGAACAGGCTAGGCTCGGGAACGTGGGCGGGGGCAGCAACAGGCGCTACGACTTCAACCGGAACCGGAGCATTGGCGCGTACCGGAGCGGTTTTCACTGCGGCTTCCTGGCGAACCAGGGTGCGGGTGGCGGCGGCCGGCTGAACTTCTTCCACTTCGGCAGCGGCAGCAGCGATTTCGTAGCTGGACTGATTGATGCTGGCTTCCGGGCTGTCATCACGCAGGCGCTGAACTTCGAAATGCGGCGTTTCGAGGTGATCGTTCGGAAGGATGACGATGCGTGCGCGGGTGCGCAGTTCGATCTTGGTGATCGAGTTGCGTTTTTCGTTGAGCAGGAACGCTGCGACCGGGATCGGCACTTGTGCGCGAACTTCGGCGGTGCGGTCTTTCAGCGCTTCTTCTTCGATCAGGCGCAGGATCGCCAGCGACAGCGATTCAACATCACGGATGATGCCGGTGCCGTTGCAACGCGGGCAGACGATGCCGCTGCTTTCGCCCAGGGATGGACGCAGGCGCTGACGGGACATTTCCAGCAGGCCGAAGCGCGAGATGCGACCGACTTGCACGCGAGCGCGGTCAGCTTCCAGGCATTCGCGGACTTTCTCTTCCACGGCGCGCTGGTTCTTGGCCGGGGTCATGTCGATGAAGTCGATGACGATCAGGCCGCCGATGTCGCGCAGGCGCAACTGACGGGCGATTTCTTCGGCGGCTTCGAGGTTGGTCTGCAGCGCGGTTTCTTCGATGTCGCTGCCTTTGGTGGCGCGCGCCGAGTTGATGTCGATGGACACCAGGGCCTCGGTTGGATCGATGACGATGGAGCCGCCGGAAGGCAGTTCGACGACGCGCTGGAAAGCGGTTTCGATTTGGCTTTCGATCTGGAAGCGGTTGAACAGCGGAACGCTGTCTTCGTACAACTTGATCTTGCTGGCGTACTGCGGCATCACCTGGCGAATGAAGGTCAGGGCTTCGTCCTGGGCTTCGACGCTGTCGATCAGCACTTCACCGATGTCCTGGCGCAGGTAATCGCGGATCGCGCGGATGATCACGTTGCTTTCCTGATAGATCAGGAATGGCGCGGAACGATCCAGCGAGGCTTCTTTGATGGCGGTCCAGAGTTGCAGCAGGTAATCGAGGTCCCACTGCATTTCTTCGCTGCTGCGGCCAAGGCCTGCAGTGCGCACGATCAGACCCATGTCGGCCGGAGCAACCAGACCGTTCAGGGCTTCACGCAGTTCGTTGCGCTCTTCACCTTCGATGCGACGGGAGATGCCGCCGGCACGCGGGTTGTTCGGCATCAGCACCAGGTAACGACCAGCCAGGCTGATGAAGGTGGTCAGGGCTGCGCCCTTGTTGCCACGCTCTTCTTTTTCGACCTGAACGATGACTTCCTGGCCTTCGCTCAGGACGTCCTTGATGTTGACGCGGCCTTCAGGGGCTTTCTTGAAGTATTCGCGGGAGATTTCTTTGAGGGGCAGGAAACCATGGCGCTCGGAGCCGAAATCGACAAAGGCAGCCTCAAGGCTTGGTTCGATGCGAGTAATCCGGCCTTTATAGATGTTGGCCTTCTTCTGCTCGCGTGCACCGGATTCGATATCCAGGTCGTAGAGGCGCTGGCCGTCTACCAGTGCAACACGCAACTCTTCGGGTTGGGTTGCGTTAATCAGCATTCTTTTCATGTAGTACCGTCGGTTTCCGGGCTGCCGGAAACGGCGTTCGGCACACACGACTTCTCACGGTCGGTGTCAGGTGCGTAAGGAGTGGTTGGCCACTCCAGTGTCTAGCGAGGTTCGACCAAAGGGGGCGAAGTCGCGACTTACGCGTCCTGCTTGCTGTGGCTACTTAAGCACTCAGTCAGGAGGAGGAATCAGCCATCGACTGTGGACGATATGAAGCGTCTAAATATAAGCCTAGTGCTACACAGTCCGACGGTTGTGCATCTCCACCCTACACGTATCCCTGATAATTCGGGTGCTGCCGCGCGCAGAATCCGCAGCGGGTTGGCATTTACCGTGAGCTCCGAAAGGGGAGGTCACGCATCATGGCTAATTTAGGCGTTGTTTCCGAAGCCTTCGCTCAGGCTCATTCGCGATCGACTGCACTTTGTGAACTGGCCGTGAATATCGGCGTAAAAGGCGAGTTATCACTCTGCTTCTTGCGCTCGCTTCAGGCCTCATGTCACCTGCGCTTGTTACAATCGCGAACCTTCCATAATTGTAGCGAAAGCCCCGTAGGACGGCCTCGCGTCCTGATGAATTGCGATGGTCAGGGCCGGTCGATGACCGTTGGTCCGCTGCCCAGGCCGCTTTTGGCGGCGTTCGCGACTATAGCAGCAATCATTAAGTGCTTCAAATCCATAAAAAATTGTTATCATTCCCGGCATGACGACTACTGCCCCCCCGACCCCCAGCGTCCAGCTGCTTGAGGTCTCGCCGGAATATGCCGGCCAACGCATCGACAACTTCCTTCTTGCTCGGCTCAAAGGCGTGCCCAAGACCTTGATTTACCGCATTTTGCGCAAAGGCGAAGTGCGAGTGAACAAGGGGCGGATCAAGCCCGAATACAAGCTGCAGGCGGGTGATATTGTCCGTGTGCCCCCCGTGCGCGTGCCTGAGCGCGATGAACCGGTGCCTTTGGCTCAGGGTTTGTTGCAGCGCCTTGAGGCGTCGATTGTCTTTGAGGACAAGGCGCTGATCGTAATCAACAAGCCGGCCGGGATCGCCGTGCACGGTGGCAGCGGTCTGAACTACGGGGTGATCGAAGCCTTCCGTCAGCTGCGGCCCGACACCAAGGAGCTGGAACTGGTCCATCGCCTGGATCGCGACACTTCCGGGCTGCTGATGATCGCCAAGAAACGCAGTATGTTGCGCCATCTGCACAGCGCCTTGCGTGGCGATGGCGTCGACAAGCGTTACATGGCGTTGGTCCGCGGCAACTGGGCGGCGTCGATCAAGCAGGTTCGTGCGCCGTTGCTAAAGAGTAATCTGCGTTCCGGCGAGCGCATGGTCGAAGTCAACGAAGAGGGCAAGGAGGCGCTGACGGTCTTCAAGGTGCTGCGCCGCTTCGGCGATTTCGCCACGATGGTCGAGGCCAAGCCGGTCACTGGGCGGACTCACCAGATCCGCGTGCATACCTTGCATGCCGGGCACTGCATCGCCGGGGATACCAAGTACGGTGATGAAGACTTCAGCAAAGAAATTCGCGAGTTGGGCGGCAAGCGCCTGTTCCTTCACGCGTACATGCTGACTGTGCCGTTGCCGGATGGCGGTGAATTGAAGCTGCAGGCACCGGTGGACGATATGTGGGCCAAGACCGTGGAGCGCCTGAGTGCACCCCTCTGATTACAAACTGCTGATTTTCGATTGGGACGGCACCCTGGCCGATTCCATCGGTCGGATTGTCGAGGCAATGCACGTCGCGGCGCTACGATCGGATTTGCCGCAGCGGGATGATTTTGCCGTCAAGGGCATCATCGGTCTGGGGTTGCCGGAGGCGATCCGAACCCTGTACCCCGAGATCGGCGATGCCGAGATGGTGGCGTTCCGCCAGCGCTATGCCGATCACTACATCGCGCTGGAGGCCGAGCCTTCGCCGCTGTTTGCCGGCGTGGTGGAATCGATGGAAGCCTTTCGTGCCGAGGGTTACCACCTGGCTGTGGCCACCGGCAAGGCACGCCGCGGGCTGGATCGAGTGCTCAAATCCCACGGCTGGGAAGGCTATTTCGATATCACTCGCGCCGCTGACGAAACCGCCAGCAAGCCGCATCCACTGATGCTGGAGCAGATTCTCGCCCATTGCGGTGTCCGTCCCGAGCAGGCGTTGATGGTCGGTGATTCTTCGTTCGACCTGTTGATGGCACGCAATGCCGGGATGGATTCGGTAGCGGTCAGCTATGGTGCTCAATCGGTGGAGGCCTTGCGCGCGTACGAACCGCGGCTGGCTATCGATCATTTTTCCGAATTGCACGCCTGGCTGAATCGGCCGGCGAATCAAGATTTGCTGGGGTAGATGGCATGACCGATGAATGGAAGACACCGAGTAAAGCCAGTACTGACGGTGCTGACGGTGCTGACGACAAAAGCTGGAAGCTGCTGGAAAAGACCCTGCTGGCCGGGGTGCAGGAGCAGCGGCGGTCGCGGCGCTGGGGGATTTTCTTCAAGCTGCTGACGTTCGTTTACCTGTTCGTCGCGTTGTTGCTGTTCACTCCGTTGATGGATATGGAAAAGAGCGCGACCCGCGGTCCGGGCTATACGGCATTGATCGAAGTGATCGGGGTGATTGCCGACAAGGAGCCGGCCAGCGCCGACAACATCGTCGGCAGCTTGCGAGCGGCTTTCGAAGATAAAAAGGTCAAGGGCGTGGTGCTGCGGATCAACAGTCCGGGCGGCAGTCCGGTGCAATCGGGTTATGTCTATGACGAGATCCGTCGTTTGCGCGGCCTGCATCCGGACACCAAGGTCTACGCGGTGATTTCGGATCTGGGGGCTTCCGGTGCGTATTACATCGCCAGTGCCGCGGATCAGATTTACGCGGACAAGGCGAGTCTGGTTGGCTCCATCGGCGTGACGGCGGCCGGTTACGGGTTTGTCGGCACCATGGAAAAGCTCGGAGTCGAGCGTCGGACCTATAACTCGGGCGAGCACAAGTCGTTCCTTGATCCGTTCCAGCCGCAGAAACCTGAAGAAACCCAGTTCTGGCAGAGTGTGCTGGACACCACTCATCGCCAGTTCATTGCCAGCGTCAAGCAGGGGCGTGGCGACCGGCTCAAGGATAAGGAGCATCCCGAGCTGTTCTCGGGCCTGGTGTGGTCCGGGGAACAGGCGCTGCAACTGGGCCTGATCGATGGCATGGGCAGTGCCAGTTCGGTGGCACGGGATGTGGTCGGCGAGAAAGAACTGGTGGACTTCACTATTGAGGAGTCGCCGTTCGATCGTTTCTCGAAAAAGCTCGGGGCCAGCATTGCCCAGCAAATGGCAATGTGGATGGGCTTTCAAGGGCCGGCATTGCGCTGATTCTCCAGTGACATAAAAAAACCGGCCTGCTTGGCCGGTTTTTTTATGATCTTTTGATGTTCAGGGGATCTGCACGCCCTCGGCGAGCAGCATATCCACCAGGCGAATCAGCGGCAGGCCGACCAGGCTGGTGGCGTCCGGGCCTTCGGTGCTTTGAAACAGGCTCACCCCCAGCCCTTCGGCCTTGAAGCTGCCAGCGCAGTCGTAGGGCTGTTCGGCGCGCAGGTAGCGTTCGATGCGCGCTGGATCGAGCGTGCGCATGTGCACGGTGAAAGGGACGCAGTCGATCTGGCAGTGGCCGCTCTGGCTGTTGAGCAGTGCCAGGCCGGTCAGGAAGGTCACGCTGGCGCCGCTGGCCGTCAGCAGCTGCTCGCGGGCCTTCTCGAAGGTGTGGGGTTTGCCGATGATCCGGCCGTCGAGCACGGCGACCTGGTCGGAACCGATGATCAGGTGCGCCGGGTGGCTGCCAGCCAGGGCCTGGGCTTTCTCTATGGCCAGGCGTTTGACCAGGTCGATGGCCTGCTCGCCAGGGCGGTGGCTTTCGTCGATATCCGGTGAGCTGCAGGTAAACGCAAGCTGCAAGCGAGCCAGCAATTCACGGCGATAAACCGAGCTTGAAGCGAGTAATAAAGGCAGCATGCGGCTCTCCTGAGGTTGGCCGCGAATTCTAGCGAGGCTTGCAAGTGACGGACAGGGCTGAATTTCCTTTGACATGGCTGGGGGCATCCCTATAATGCTGCGCCTATGTTGAATGACCCGATTCCACCTCACGTTGACCCGCGCAAATTGGCTGATCGTGGCACCACCCTTCAAGGTGAAATGCTGCTGGCCGATTTGGAGAGACTCTGCGACCCGCTTTCCGACACTGTCGGTACGGTGCAGGCTAAATTCGTTTTTGAGCGAGATGAACGTAAATCTGTGGTTATCCACAGTTTTATCGACACCGAGGTCAAAATGGTTTGCCAGCGTTGTCTTGAGCTGGTCACCCTGCCGATCCACAGCGAATGCAGTTATGCTGTGGTGAAAGAGGGTGCGAATACCCAGTCGTTGCCGAAAGGTTATGACGTGCTGGAACTGGGCGAAGATCCTTTGGATCTGCAGTCACTGATCGAGGAGGAGCTTTTGCTCGCCTTGCCCATTGTGCCTGCTCATCATCCGGAAGAATGCCAGCAGCCGGCGGGTCTCGATGAGCCCGAACCGAGCGAGGACGAGGTAACGCGGTCCAACCCGTTCAGTGTATTGGCGCAGTTAAAGCGTGACCCAAACGTTTAGGAGTTAATCAATTATGGCTGTTCAGCAGAACAAAAAATCCCGCTCTGCCCGTGACATGCGTCGTTCGCACGATGCTCTCTCGGCTAGCACCCTGTCTGTAGAAAAAACCACCGGTGAAGTTCACCTGCGTCACCACGTATCGCCAGAAGGCGTATACCGTGGCCGTAAAGTGATCGACAAAGGCGCTGACGAGTAATCCTTGTCCGCTCAAGTCATCGCGATTGACGCAATGGGCGGGGACTTCGGTCCCCGCAGCATTGTTCAGGCCAGTCTTGCTTGCCTGTCTGCTACGCCCTCGCTGCACCTGGCCCTTGTCGGTCAACCCTCCCTTTTAGAAGAATTGATTGCCAGTCAGCCGGCTGTGGATCGCGCGCGCCTGAATATCGTGCCGGCCGCCGAAGTCATTGGCATGGACGAAAAACCCTCGCAGGCGTTGCGTGGCAAGCCGGACTCGTCGATGCGGGTGGCCCTGGGGCTACTGCGCGATGGCAAGGTCCAGGCGTGCGTCAGTGCCGGCAATACCGGTGCGCTGATGGCGTTGTCGCGTTATTTGCTCAAGACCCTGCCAGGCATCGATCGGCCGGCGATGGTGGCGGCCATCCCGACCCAGCGTGGCTTCTGTCAGTTACTCGATCTGGGGGCAAACGTTGATTGCAGCGCCGAACACCTACTGCAATTTGCCGTGATGGGCTCGGTGGCGGCCGAGGCGCTGGGCGTTGTTCGCCCGCGCGTGGCCTTGCTGAATATCGGCACCGAAGACATCAAGGGGAATCAGCAGGTCAAGCTGGCGGCCACGTTGCTGCAGAACGCCCGCGGCCTGAACTACATCGGCTTTGTCGAGGGTGACGGGTTATATCGGGGCGAGGCAGACGTGGTGGTGTGCGATGGTTTCGTCGGCAACATCCTGCTCAAGTCCAGCGAAGGTCTGGCAACCATGATTGGCGCGCGGATCGAGGCGTTGTTCAAGCAAAACCTGGCATCGCGAATGGTCGGCGCCCTGGCGTTGCCGTTGATGCGCCGCTTGCAGGCAGAGCTGGCACCCGCGCGGCATAACGGTGCAAGCTTTCTCGGTTTGCAGGGTATTGTCGTGAAAAGCCATGGCTCCGCCGGGGTGCAGGGCTTCCAGAGTGCCATCCAGCGAGCCTTGATCGAGATCCAGGAAAACCTGCCAGAGCGCTTGCACGGTCGTCTCGAGGACCTGTTGCTTTAGGCGTTTTCGTTCGACAATGCTTAAATGTGACCGTTCAGTTTAATCTGTCATCCAACTGTCAGTTTCTTGTGTCCCTTATTGGGGACGTCAACTTTCCGACGACAAGATCATTAGGGGCTTGTTACATGTCTGCTTCCCTCGCATTCGTCTTTCCAGGGCAGGGCTCGCAGTCCCTCGGCATGTTGGCCGAGTTGGGCGCGCAGTACCCATTGATCCTAGAAACATTCAAAGAAGCTTCCGATGCTCTGGGTTATGACCTGTGGGCGCTGACCCAGCAGGGACCGGAAGAGCAACTCAATCAAACCGATAAGACCCAGCCGGCCATTCTGACTGCATCGATCGCCTTGTGGCGTCTGTGGCTGGCTGAGGGTGGTGCACGCCCGGCCTATGTCGCGGGCCACAGTCTTGGCGAATACAGCGCCCTGGTCGCTGCGGGCAGCCTGAGCCTGGGCGACGCGGTGAAGTTGGTAGAGCGTCGCGGTCAGTTGATGCAGGAAGCCGTTCCGGCCGGGCAAGGCGGCATGGCCGCTATCCTGGGGCTGGAGGATGCTGAAGTGCTGGCAGCCTGTGCCGACGCGGCGCAAGGCGAAGTGGTCAGTGCGGTCAACTTCAACTCGCCGGGCCAGGTGGTGATCGCCGGTGCCAAGGCGGCTGTCGAGCGCGCCATCGAAGGTTGCAAGTCGCGCGGTGCCAAGCGTGCTATGCCGTTGCCAGTCAGCGTGCCATCCCATTGCGAGTTGATGCGTCCGGCTGCCGAGCGTTTCGCCGAGGCAGTTGCCGCGATCGACTGGCAGACGCCGCAGATCCCTTTGGTGCAGAACGTCAGCGCCAATGTGGCGCCGGATCTCGAGACCCTCACCCGTGATCTGCTCGAGCAGCTCTACAAGCCGGTACGTTGGGTCGAGTCCGTTCAGTACCTGGCAGTCAACGGCGCCACTGCGTTGGTCGAGTGCGGCCCTGGCAAAGTCCTTGCGGGCCTGAACAAGCGCTGCGCCGAAGGCGTGTCGACCGCTAACCTCAATACCCCAGATGCTTTCGCTGCCGCTCGCGCAGCGCTGGCCTGAATTAGGAGAAGCCTGCATGAGCATGCAAGGTAAAGTTGCACTGGTTACCGGAGCCAGTCGTGGTATTGGCCAGGCCATCGCCCTTGAATTGGGTCGTCTGGGTGCCGTGGTCGTTGGCACCGCGACTTCCGCTTCGGGTGCCGAGGCTATCACCGCGACCCTGAAAGACAACGGTATTCAAGGTACCGGTCTGGAACTCGATGTCACCAGCGACGAATCAGTCGCTGCGGTATTGGCGAGCATTCAGGCGCAGTTCGGTGCGCCGGCGATATTGGTCAATAACGCTGGTATCACCCGCGATAATCTGATGATGCGCATGAAAGACGACGAGTGGCATGATGTCGTCGATACCAATTTGAACAGTCTGTTCCGCCTGTCCAAGGGCGTTCTGCGCGGTATGACCAAGGCTCGCTGGGGCCGAATTATCAGTATTGGTTCTGTTGTGGGTGCCATGGGCAACGCAGGCCAAGTAAACTACGCAGCCGCCAAGGCAGGACTGGAAGGTTTCAGTCGTGCTCTGGCCCGTGAAGTCGGCTCGCGGTCGATTACGGTAAACTCGGTGGCTCCTGGGTTCATCGATACCGATATGACCCGCGAATTGCCTGAGGCGCAGCGGGAAGCCTTGCTGACGCAAATTCCGCTGGGCCGTCTGGGCCAGGCTCAAGAGATCGCGCAAGTGGTCGCTTTTTTGGCTTCGGACGGTGCGGCTTACGTTACTGGGGCTACAATCCCGGTGAACGGCGGGATGTACATGAGTTAAATGTGACGGATTGATGCAAAAAAATGTAATACGAGCTGTCTAAAATCCGTTATAAAGCAGCAATCTATTTATAGGCAAAGGGTCAGTCGGGTTTGAGGAGTGAAGCTTTCAGTTGAAAAACCGAAAAGCCTTTCTATACACTTACCCACTGGCCAGCTGCCTGAATTTGTCCATTAGGAGTGAAAACAAGGTATGAGCACCATCGAAGAGCGCGTCAAGAAAATCGTTGCTGAGCAACTGGGCGTTAAAGAAGAAGAAGTGACCAACAGCGCTTCCTTCGTAGAAGACCTGGGTGCCGACTCCCTTGACACCGTTGAGCTGGTGATGGCTCTGGAAGAGGAATTCGAGACCGAAATCCCTGACGAAGAAGCTGAGAAGATCACTACTGTACAAGCTGCAATCGACTACGTTACTAGCCATCAGGCGTAATAGTTTGTAGTCGTTGCTTGCTGTCATGGAAAAACCGCACTGCCATCTTGGCGTGCGGTTTTTTCTTTAGGCCTGATGCAAAGTGTCGTCATTAGAAAAAGGAGAGTGCTGTGTCGCGTAGACGCGTCGTAGTCACCGGTATGGGTATGTTGTCGCCACTGGGTACGGATGTACCGAGCAGTTGGCAGGGCATTCTGGCTGGCCGCAGTGGCATTGGTCTGATCGAACACACCGACCTTTCTGCCTATTCCACCCGCTTTGGCGGCTCGGTAAAGGGCTTCAATGTCGAGGAATACCTGTCGGTCAAAGAAGCTCGAAAACTCGACCTGTTCATTCAATACGGTCTGGCGGCAGGCTTTCAGGCGGTACGCAACGCCGGCCTGGAAGTGACCGATGCCAACCGTGAACGCATTGGTGTGGCCATAGGTTCGGGTATTGGCGGTCTGACCAATATCGAAGAGACCAGTCGCACGTTGCACGAGCAAGGGCCGCGGCGGATTTCGCCGTTCTTCGTGCCAGGCTCGATCATCAATATGATTTCCGGTTTCCTGTCTATCCATTTGGGTACTCAGGGGCCTAACTACGCCGTTTCGACTGCCTGCACCACCGGTACGCACTGCATTGGCATGGCGGCCCGCAATATTGTCTACGGCGAAGCCGATGTGATGATTGCCGGTGGCGCCGAAATGGCTGCCTGCGGCCTCGGTATGGGCGGTTTTGGTGCCGCTCGTGCGCTATCGACGCGCAATGACGAGCCGGCGCGCGCCAGCCGTCCATGGGACAAGGGTCGTGACGGCTTCGTCCTTTCCGACGGTGCCGGAGCCCTGGTGCTCGAAGAGCTGGAGCACGCCAAGGCACGCGGTGCGACCATATATGCCGAGCTGATTGGTTTTGGCATGAGCGGCGACGCTTACCACATGACCTCGCCGCCAGCCGATGGCGCAGGCGCGGCCCGTTGCATCACCAATGCGATGCGTGATGCGCAGCTCAACGTCAATGACGTGCAGTACATCAACGCCCATGGCACCTCGACTTCGGCCGGCGACCTGGCGGAAGTCCAGGCGATCAAGTCGGTGTTTGGTGAGCACGCCTACAAGATGGCAGTCAGTTCGACCAAGTCCATGACCGGTCACCTACTGGGTGCGGCCGGCGCGATCGAGGCGATCTTCAGCGTGTTGGCGATCAACAGCCAGGTGGCTCCGCCGACCATCAACCTGGATGAGCCTGATGAAGGCTGCGACCTCGATTTCGTACCTCATGAGGCACGGAACATGGCCATTGATGTGGTGCTGTCCAACTCGTTCGGCTTTGGTGGCACCAACGGCTCGCTGGTGTTCCGCCGGTTCGCCGAGTGATGCACAGCTGGGTCGACGGTCAGCCGGCTGACGCTCTGTCGGTAAAAGACCGGGGCCTGGCCTATGGCGATGGTTTGTTCGAGACCATCGCGGTCAAGGGCGGGCAGCCGTTGCTGATGGAGCGGCACCTGCAGCGCCTGGCCGAGGGGTGTTCGCGGCTGGCGATTGCTGCGGACCAGACCCAGGTCCGCAGCGAGCTGCTGGCCTATGCCGCTGCCATGGGTGAGGGGGTGCTCAAGCTGATCCTCACCCGCGGCGACAGCCTGCGCGGTTATGCCGTCGATCCGGCTGCTCAGGCGCGACGGATTCTGCAAGGCAATCCGCCCGCCGCTTACCCCGCTGCCCATGGGCAGCAAGGTATTCGCCTGTTCCCCTGTACTACGCGCCTTAGCGAGCAGCCCTTGCTCGCCGGGCTCAAGCATCTGAACCGTCTGGAGCAGGTTATCGCCCGCTCCGAGTGGCAGGATGCCGAGCATGCCGAAGGCTTGATGCTGGACGTTTCCGGGCGAGTGATCGAGGGGGTTTTCAGCAATCTGTTTCTGCTGCGCGATGGTGTGTTGCGGACCGCCGATTTGAGTCGCTGCGGCGTCGCCGGGGTAATGCGGGCTGAAATATTGTTTCAGGCCGAGTCACTGGGCATTCCCGTGGAAATTGCCGACATCAGTCTCGATCAACTGCAACAGGCCGACGAAGTCTTCGTCTGCAATAGCGTATATGGCGTATGGCCGGTATGCGGCTATTCAGCACTGAGCTGGCCGGTTGGGCCGCTCACCCGTAAACTGCAAAATATTGCCCGCGCGCTATTGGATGTTTGATTCGTGAGACGTAAATTCTTGCTGCTGCTGGAAACCGGACTGGTTCTGGCCGGCCTGCTGCTGGGCGCTTCGGCCTGGAAAGTGAACTCGGCGCTGGACCAGCCGCTCAACCTGAAGCAAGAGGAATTGCTTGAAGTGCCTGCCGGTGCGACGCCGAGCGGGACTTTCAATCGGCTGGAGGCTGACGGGGTCTTGAAGGACTCTTTCTGGTTGCGGGTGTATTGGCGCTTCAATCTGGCCGGGCAACCCCTGCACAGTGGTGAATACCGCATGTTGCCAGGCATGACTGCCCAAGGCCTGATCGGTGTCTGGCAGCGCAGCGAAGTGGTGCAGTACAGCGTAACCCTGGTCGAAGGCTGGAATTTCCGTCAGGTGCGGGCTGCCCTGGCCAAGCAGGAAAAACTTGAACAGACCCTGAACGGCTTGAGCGATAGCGAAGTAATGGAAAAGCTCGGTCATACCGGCGTATTCCCGGAAGGACGGTTCTTTCCAGACACTTATCGTTTCGTTCGCGGCATGACCGACGCCGAGCTGCTGGCAAAAGCCTACGCCCGTCTGGACGATGTCCTCGCCAAAGAGTGGAGCAAGCGTGCTGCCGACGCACCTTACACTCAACCCTACCAAGCGCTGATCATGGCTTCCCTGGTGGAAAAGGAAACCGGCGTGCCACAAGAGCGTGGGCAGATTGCCGGGGTCTTTGTGCGACGCATGCAGCTCGGCATGTTGCTGCAAACCGATCCGACCGTGATCTACGGCCTGGGCGAGCGTTATAACGGCAAGCTGACCCGCGCCCACCTGCGCGAGGAAACCCCTTACAACACCTACATGATCGCCGGGTTGCCACCGACACCGATTGCGATGGTGGGGCGTGAGGCAATCCATGCGGCGCTGAATCCGGTGCCCGGCAGCAGTTTGTATTTTGTCGCTCGTGGGGATGGCAGCCACGTATTTTCCGATGACCTGGACGCGCACAATAATGCGGTGCGCGAATTCCAGCTCAAACGCCGCGCGGATTATCGATCCAGCCCGGCGCCGATCACCCCTGCGACGGCATCCGAGACCCCAATCCCGGAATCTGAAGCGCCGGTTGAGAGCGCTCCAGAGCCAACTCCAGAGCCAACTCCTGAAACGAGTCCGGAGCCGACTCCGGAGCCGACTCCGGAGCCGACTCCAGAGCTGATTCCGGAGCCAACTCCGGAGCCAACTCCGGAGCCAACTCCGGAGCCTGCTCCAGAGCTGACTCCCGAAACGACTCCCGAAACGACTCCAGAGCCGACCTCGGAGCCGGTTCCCGAAGCAACTCCGGAACAACCGGCCACGGATCCCGCGCCAGACGCGACCGAGCCGCCAAGCCCGCAATGAATCTGACTAAGGACTGCCTGTGACTGGCCTGTTTATTACCCTGGAAGGACCGGAAGGCGCCGGCAAAAGTACTAACCGCGAGTACCTGGCCGAGCGCTTGCGCGCCGAAGGTATCGAGGTATTGCTGACCCGCGAACCGGGCGGCACCCCTTTGGCCGAGCGGATTCGGGAAGTGCTGCTGACCCCCGGCGAAGAAGTCATGTGTGCCGACACCGAACTGCTGCTGGTGTTCGCCGCGCGGGCCCAGCACCTGGCCGAGGTGATTCGCCCGGCGCTGGCCAAGGGCATGGTGGTCCTGTGCGATCGCTTCACCGATTCCACCTACGCCTACCAGGGCGGCGGTCGTGGTTTGTCGCTGGAGCGCATCGCCGCCCTGGAGACCTTCGTCCAGGGTGATTTGCGTCCGCACCTGACCCTGGTGTTCGACCTGCCGGTTGAAGTCGGCCTGGCTCGCGCCAGTGCCCGTGGTCGGCTGGACCGTTTCGAGCTGGAAGGCCGGCGGTTCTTCGACGCAGTTCGCAGTGCTTACCTGAAGCGTGCCGAGGCTGAGCCGGCGCGTTATCGTCTGGTGGACGCCGCGCAGCCGCTGGCGCAGGTCCAGCAGTCGCTGGATGCCTTGCTTCCGCAATTGCTGGAGCTGTACCGTGGCTGAGGCTTTCCCTTGGCAGGACAGCCTCTGGCAGCAACTGGCCGGTCGTGCCCAGCATGCCCACGCTTACCTGCTGCACGGCCCGGTCGGGATTGGCAAGCGCGCGCTGGCCGAACGCTTGATGGCCCGCTTGCTCTGCCAGAAACCGCAAGGCCTGGACGCCTGCGGGCAATGCAAATCCTGCATGCTGCTCAAGGCCGGCAGTCATCCGGATAACTACGTCCTGGAGCCGGAGGAAGCGGACAAGGCGATCAAGGTCGATCAGGTTCGTGAACTGGTCAGCTTCGTGGTGCAGACCGCGCAGATGGGTGGGCGCAAAGTGGTGCTGATCGAGCCGGCCGAGTCGATGAACAACAACGCCGCCAACGCCTTGCTGAAAAGCCTTGAAGAGCCTTCCGGCGACACCGTATTGCTGCTGGTCAGTCATCAGCCGAGTCGTTTGTTGCCGACCGTCAAAAGTCGTTGTGTGCAGCAGGCGTGTCCGCTGCCGAGCGAAGCGATGAGCCTGGCATGGCTGGCCAAGGCCTTGCCCGACTGCGCTGAAGAGGAACGTATGGAGTTGCTGGCGCTGGCCACCGGTTCGCCGCTGGCCGCGGTCACCTTGCAGGCCCAGGGTGTGCGCGAGCAACGTGCGCTGGTGGTCGACGGGGTGAAGAAACTGCTCAAGCAGCAGCAATCGGCGACTCAGTTGGCTGAGGGCTGGAATACCATCCCCTTGCTGTTGTTGTTCGACTGGTTCTGCGACTGGTCGAGCCTGATCCTGCGCTATCAGCTTACTCAGGACGAAGCGGGCCTGGGTTTGAACGATATGTGCAAGGTCGTGCAATACCTCGCGCAGAAGTCTTCTCAGGAAAAGGTCCTGGATATCCAGGACTGGATTCTTGCCCAGCGTCAGAAGGTGCTGAGCAAGGCCAACCTCAATCGAGTGCTGTTGCTCGAGGCATTACTGGTGCAGTGGGCAGGTTTACCTATCCGCAATTGATCGCCCGAGAATAGAATCAAGCATTCAGCAGCGGAGGTCAGCATGAACGAAGCGGTCAATCCGGGTCCACGCAACGGCATCTTGTCCCTGACCATCAAGGACAAGTCGGTGCTGTATGCGGCTTACATGCCCTTCATCAAGAACGGCGGCCTGTTTATCCCGACCCACAAAAGCTACAAGCTGGGCGATGAGGTATTCATGCTGTTGAGTCTGATGGATGAGCCGGAAAAGATTCCGGTTACCGGCAAAGTCACCTGGATCACCCCCAACGGTGCCCAGGGCAATCGTGCCGCCGGTGTCGGCGTGCAGTTCAATGACGGCGACAATAGCGCCCGCAGCAGAATCGAAACCCATCTGGCCGGAGCCCTGAAGTCCGACCGTCCCACTCATACGATGTAGTTGCAGTCTTATGCTTGTAGATTCCCATTGTCACCTTGATCGCCTCGACCTCGCCGAACATGCCGGTTCTCTCGATGCAGCCCTCGACGCGGCGCGCCAGCGCGGGGTCGGGCATTTCCTGTGTATCGGCGTGAGTGTCGAGAATGCGGCTGACGTCAAGGCGCTGGCCGAGCGTTATACCGATGTCGACTGCTCGGTCGGCGTCCATCCGCTCGACGTGCAGCCGGGCGCCGCGCCGGCGCTGGACTGGCTGCTGCAGGAACTCAACCATCCGCGGGTCGTGGCCATTGGTGAGACCGGTCTGGACTATCACTACGAACCGGAAGCGGCCGAACTGCAGCAGGATTCCTTTCGCCTGCATCTGCAAGCCGCGCAGCAGACGGGTAAGCCGGTTATCGTGCATACCCGTGGCGCGCGCGCCGATACCTTGACGCTGTTGCGTGAAGCGGCGTTACCCCAGGCTGGCGTACTGCACTGCTTCACCGAAGACTGGGAGATGGCCAAGGCCGCACTGGATCTGGGGTTCTATATTTCCCTGTCCGGTATTGTCACTTTCCGCAATGCCGATGCCTTGCGCGATGTGGCCAGGCAGGTACCGGCCGATCGACTGTTGGTGGAAACCGACTCTCCGTATCTGGCGCCGATCCCTCATCGGGGCAAGCCGAACCTGCCGCAGTACGTGCGTGATGTCGCAGAGTTTCTGGCGATGTTGCGGGGGGAATCGTACGAGCGTTTTGCCGAGCAGACGACCGAGAACTTCAAGCGGTTGTTTCCGTTGGCGCATGTCAGGGAGTTGGTGTAGAGCCCGAAAAGATCGCAGCCTGCGGCAGCTCCTACGGGATCTGCGTACATCCAAAAGCGCAGGTTTTGGGTCAAATTCCAGGCAAAAAAAACCCGGGTTCTGGGGGGTGAATCCGGGTTAAGACCATTAGGAGTAAAACAAAGATACGCCGTCCGTTGGTACCTTCATCGGCGCGCCACTTGGGGGAGATGTCGCGCCGACAGTTCAAGTATTGATCACTATCGCTCTGAGTCCAGTCTGACCCCTGTGTTTTTTAAACAGATTTGGAATACGTGCGCTTCGGTTGGGTTCTCATTACCTCGCTATTGCCGCCACGATCTGCAGAGTTTCGTCGATCACGCGCTTTTCTGTATAGAAATGCGGAGAAAAACGAATCCCGGGGCCGCGGGGGATGCATACAACCTGTTGCTGCTTGAGTTGCTCGTAAACCAGCTGATTATCAATGCCATCGATACTGAACGAGAAGATCCCGCCGCGTCGGGCGGGATTCAGCGGGCTATGCAGCTGTATCCCGGGAATCGCGCTCAAGCCGTCCTGAAGCCATTGCACACGTTGGGCAATGAGCGCGGCGACGTTTTCCATGCCGACTTCTTCGAGCAGCGACAGGCTGGCTTCAAGCGCCATGGCCCCGAGCATGTTCGGGCTGCCACACTCGAAACGTCGTGCGCTTTTGGCCGGCTCCCACCCAGTGCGGTTGTAATCGCCCATGTGTTCGAGCATATGCCAGCCGAATTCATGCAGCTTCAACTGCTCGCGCAATTCGCTGCGGCAATAGAATACCCCCAGGCCTTCAGGCCCCAGCAGCCATTTATGGCCATCAGCCATGGCGAAATCGCATTGATAAGCCTGGACATCGAAGGGCAGGGCGCCCAGTTGCTGGATCGCATCGATGCAGAACAGCACGTTCTGCTGTTTGCAGCCGGCACCCAGGCGCTGCAGGTCCAGGCGCAGGCCGCTGGCGAACTGCACGGCACTGACCGACATCAGCCGGGTGCGCGGGCCGCAGGCGGCCAGCAGGGCGCCCTCGGGGTCATCGCCCTTGAGGCTGACCTGGACCACTTCCACGCCTTTTGGTGCAAGGGCTTCCCAGACGATGCGATTGGACGGAAATTCTTCGTCACTAATGACAATCTGATCGCCACTTTGCCATTCCAGTCCGAACGCGACAAAAGACAGCGCTTCCGAAGTATTTTTGACCAGTGCCACGTCATCCGTCGACGGAGCGTTAAGCAGGCGCGTAAGGCGTTCGCGCAGGCGCTGCTCAAGGGTCATCCAGTCCGAATAGTCCCGCGCGCCCAGCAAAACGTTCTCCCGGGCGAAACGGGCGACCGCCTCGGCGGCCCGATTTGGCCACGGGGCGACGGCCGCATGATTCAAATAACGCAGGCCCGGAGCCTGTACAAATTCATCAAGAAACGTAGACATGGTCGGATGATCCGTGCAATTTGGCGCAAGTTAGGCATAATACGCGGCTTCGATTTTGACCCCTACAGACCTTTTCTTATGCAGAAAGAACCTCGTAAGGTCCGTGAGTTTCGTCGCCGCGAGCAAGAAATTCTCGATACCGCGCTCAAGCTGTTCCTCGAACAAGGTGAAGACAGTGTCACCGTCGAGATGATCGCTGATGCCGTCGGTATCGGCAAAGGGACCATCTACAAGCACTTCAAGTCCAAGGCGGAGATTTACCTGCGCCTTATGCTCGACTACGAGCGCGACCTGAACGAGCTGTTGCACTCTGCCGATGTCGACAAGGATAAGGAAGCCCTGTCCCGGGCCTACTTCGAATTCCGCATGCGCGATCCGGCGCGCTATCGACTGTTCGACCGCCTGGAAGAGAAGGTGGTCAAGGGCAATCAGGTGCCGGAGATGGTTGAGGAACTGCACAAGATCCGTGCTTCCAACTTCGAACGCCTGACCTTGTTGATCAAGGGCCGGATCAGCGAAGGCAAGCTTGAAGACGTCCCGCCTTACTTCCACTATTGCGCAGCCTGGGCGCTGGTACATGGCGCCGTTGCGCTGTATCACTCGCCGTTCTGGAGCAATGTGCTGGAAGATCAGGAAGGTTTCTTCCAGTTCCTGATGGATATCGGCGTGCGCATGGGCAACAAGCGCAAGCGCGATACCGACACCCCCGGCAGCTGAGTCATTCAGTTGTCTTATTGCGCCATGTTTCCCTACATGGCGCAGTACCTCAGTAATATACTCAGGCTAAGGGTGCGTTCTCGATAACTGACAGTCGCGCCGTCGCCCCGCTGAAATTGTGGGCCGACGGTATTGGCGGCAGGGGCTAGGCCCTACGGGTTGAAGCTGTGATCGCGCCATGCTGCGTTGCGGGACTTGAAGAGGCAGTAAGCATCTCCTGCGTCCCGCGCCTTGCCTGGCACGACCACAACTCCAACGCGATCTGTCATTTATCGAAAACGCACCCTTGGGCTTGCTAAAACCTGATTTTTAAGTCAAGTTTTAGCCTGTCCGAATCTTCTTTCGCCGGAGTCATCCATGATCGTTGACCGTCAAGGCAGGCGTTTTCGCAATTTGCGGATCAGCCTGACTTCAGCCTGCAATTACGCCTGTACCTACTGCGTGCCGAACGGCAAGCGGCTGGTGGCGGCGCAGGATGAATTGTCGGCCGAGGCCATGGCCCGCGGCGTGGCTTATCTGATCGAAGCAGCCGGTATCGAACGGCTGCGGATCACCGGTGGTGAGCCGCTGGTCAGCCCCAAGCTGGAAGCCTTCATGACTGCGGTGGGGCAGATGGGCCTGGCGGATATCAGCCTGACCACCAATGGCCAGCTTCTGGCACGCAAGCTGCCGTTGCTGGTGAATGCCGGCATCCGGCGGATCAATGTTTCCCTCGATACCCTTGACCCTGTCGCGTTTCGCAACATTGCCCGTGGTGGTGATCTGCCTACCGTGCTCGATGGCATGGATCAGGCCAAGGCCGCGGGCATGAAGATCAAGGTCAACATGGTGCCGTTGCGTGGGCAGAACCTGGATCAGGTGATGCCGCTGCTCGATTACTGTCTTGAGCGTGGATATGAACTGCGCTTTATCGAACTGATGCGCATGGGCCATCTGGCCAGCGATTCGAATGCCTTCTTGCAGCAGTTTGTCAGCCTTCAGCAGCTGTTGAGCCTGGTTGGCGATCGTTACGAGTATCTGCAGGCCGACGCACCGGTGGATGCCACCGCGGTGCGCTACGAGATTCCCGGCCAGGGTTTTTTTGGGGTGATCGCCAATGAAAGCGTGCCATTCTGCCGGACCTGTTCGCGCTTGCGTTTGTCGTCCACCGGCTGGCTACATGGCTGTCTGTCATCGAGTAACCGGCACTACGTCGGTGATCTGCTGGACAAGCCGCGCCACGAGGCGTTGCCAGCCTTGCAGCGGCTGCTGGTGAAAGCCCTGGGCGACAAGCAGGAAGTGGCGTTCTCCGGTGGCGCGACCATCATGAAAATCATCGGCGGCTGATCGACCCCACAGTAACAATCAATAAAGAAATTTCTGACACCCTCCAATCCATCCAGCACTCCCATACCCTGTAGCTGGCGCGGAAGCTGCATCCAGCGGCTATTCGCCGGTTTTCCGTCACCGGCCTCTGGAGGGTAGGATGCGTAGCCTGGTTTTGCTGCTGGCCTTTTTGGCGCTTGGTGGCTGCATGAAAGTCAGCGATCTGGGTGAGGGCGCTCGTTATCACATGAGCGATGCAGGCCTGCTCGACCACAGCGATACCCGCCGCTCGAACTCTATCCGCATACAGCCCGACTCGTTCATCTACATCGCCCAAGGGGCATTCGCGCCTCCGGGCGACGCCTATCCACGGCCCAATGTAGTCGCCGAAGAGGCCTTCAACGGATTTGTCGAGTACTTCCCCATGGTCCGTCGTGCCCGCGCCCCTGAAGGGCTGGACGACGCGATGAGCGCGGCCCGCGCAGCCGGTGCGCATTACCTGCTCTATACCCGTTTCGCCAAGGCTGACAACCGGATCGGCAACTCCGATGAATGGGCCGATCAGGAAGCCGTGGATCGCCTGGGAATCGACAGTGGCGTGATTCAGCTCATGTTGATCGAGACCAGCACCCAGTATTTGATCGATACTGCACGTATTCGCAGTCGTGGCGGTTTACTGACGTTCCACGACACCCATCCAGAAGATTTGCTGGGCCCGCCGCTGGAGCAATACGCTCGCAGCCTGCTGGGCTTGAGCGACTAGGCACTACAGGAGAAAAACAACATGAGTGGTCCGCAAAAAGCTAACGATCTGTTGGGGCAAATCCCCAAATCCAAAGGCTTGCCGCCGGTCCACCTGTGGAATCCCGACTTCTGCGGCGATATCGACATGCGCATCGCCCGTGACGGGACCTGGTATTACCTGGGCACACCGATCGGGCGCAAGCCGATGGTCAAGCTGTTCTCCACCATCATGCGTCGCGATGGCGATGATTATTTCTTGATCACCCCGGTGGAAAAAGTCGGTATCAAAGTCGACGACGCGCCGTTTGTCGCGGTCAGCCTGGAGGTCGAAGGCGATGGGGAGGCTCAGGTACTGCGCTTCACCACCAACGTTGAAGAGCAGACCGAGGCCGGCCCTGATCACCCGATGCGGGTGGTGATCGATCCAGACACCCAGGAGCCTGCGCCCTACGTGCATGTGCGAACCAATCTCGAAGCCCTGATCCATCGCAATGTGTTCTACCAGCTGGTCGAATTGGCCGTGACCCGGGAAATCGACGGGCAGCGCTGGTTGGGCGTCTGGAGTGGCGGCGAGTTCTTTCCCATCGGACTTGAGCCGTAAAAACCTCATGTTGACCTGAAATCTGTAGGAGCGAGCTTGCTCGCGATGCACTCAAGAGCGGCGCGTTCATTCAGACAACACGCGTTATCGTTAACGTCCATCGCGAGCAAGCTCCGCTCCTACAAGAGCACCCCTTTGACATCCCTCTGAATAATTCACTTGCTACTGCCAACCCCTTTCAGTTATCAAACTGTACATGATTAGACATGTACGATTTGACAAGAAACAACGGGTGGTCGACGAGTTGATCCGGCGCATCGAAAGCGGCCTCATGGAGGACGGTTTTCTATTGCCGGGCGAACATCAGTTGGCTGAAGAATTTGGCGTAAGCCGCGGGACGTTGCGCGAAGCCTTGGCCGAGTTGAAGCGGCGCAACTACATTGCCACCCAGAGCGGTGTCGGTTCCATCGTGACCTACGATGGCGTGGTGCTCGATCAACGCAGCGGCTGGGCGCAAGCGCTGGCCGACAGCGGGGCGCTGATCAATACCGAAGTATTGCGCCTGGAAGCGACTCGACGGCCTGACCTGTCGAGCCGTTTCGGCACCGAGCAGTTCATCCTTCTGGAGCGTCGTAGGCGCGGCAACGACGGTACGCTGGTGTCCCTCGAGCGCTCACTGATGCCGGCGACTGGAGGTCTGGAAAGCCTGCCGCGGGTCGGCTTGATCGAAAACTCCCTGACTATCACCCTTGCTGCCTACGGCTACATTGGCGAGCGCGGCGATCAATGGATCGGCGCCGAGCCGCTGAATGAAGAAGATGCGCGGTTGCTCGGACGCCCGGTAGGCACAGTGTTTCTCAAAGCGCTGCGCACCACCTATGACCGTCGTGAGCGCTTCATGGAGCAGGTCGAAAGCTTGCTCGATCCCGTGCACTTTCGCCTGCACCTGCAATTCGGTGCGCAGAAGTGACCGCGCTCGATCGGGCCCTGGGGGCTTTCTACGGATTGGCCCTGGGCGATGCCCTGGGCATGCCGACCCAGTCCTTGAGTCGCGCGCAAATCAAGCAACGCTTCGGCGTAATCAGCGCTCTGGAAGATGCCGGTCCCGATCAACCGATCGCCGCGAACATGCCCAAAGGCTCGATCACCGATGACACTGAACAGGCGATTCTGGTCGGTCAGTTGTTGATAGACGGCCGGGGTCAGATTGAACCGGCCATGTTGGCGCAACGCTTGATCGAATGGGAAGCCGGGATGCAGGCCAAAGGTTCGCAGGACCTTTTGGGGCCTTCGACCAAACGCGCCATTGAAATGATTCTCGCCGGTCATTGCGTTGAAGAGGCCGGGCGCTACGGCACCACCAATGGCGCGGCGATGCGTATCACCCCGGTCGGTATTGCCGCGGATGTCACCGATCCGGAGAACTTTATCAAGGCGGTGGTGCAAGCCTGTCAGGTTACCCACAACACCACACTGGGGATTTCCAGTGCGGCGGCGGTGGCGGCGGTGGTCTCGGCCGGGATCAACGGGATGGACCTGGGCGAGGCGTTGCACCTGGGCATGCAGATGGCGCAACAGGCCGAAGGCTATGGCCACTGGGTCGCTGGCGGGCGTATTGCTTCGCGCATCAGCTGGGCGCGAACCATCAGCGTCGACAGCGACAAAGCGCTGTTGGCCGATCTGCTCTACGACGTGATCGGCACCTCCGTGGCTTCGCAGGAATCGGTGGTGGTTTCCTTCGCCTTGGCGCAACAAGTGGCCGTCGGCGAAATGGACGCATTCGAAGCGTTGTGCATGGCCGCAAGTCTCGGTGGCGATACCGATACCATCGCGGCGATCCTGGGAGCGATGCTCGGTGCTTGCCTGGGAATGCAGAGCTGGCCGATGGAGATGATCGAGCAGGTGAAAGCGGTCAATGATCTGGAGCTTGAACCGTTGGTGCAGGGGTTGTTGGCCTTGCGCTAATCCAAGGGCTCATGGGCTTGTTGTGGTAATGGGGCTTGTTGTGGCGAGGGGGCTTGCCCCCGCTGGGGCGCGCAGCGGCCCTGAAACCTGCAAACGCGTTGTATCAGACACACCGCGTTCACCGACTTTACGACTGCTTCGCAGCCGAACGGGGGCAAGCCCCCTCGCCACAGCAAGCTCCCTCGCCACAAGTTCAGCGCAATTCTGAAAAACCACCGCAACGGAATGCAGGAACACGGCAAGGAATGCCGGATGTCATATCGACTTCCGAAATTGCCGACAACCACAATAAATGGCAGCAGGAGTAGTTCTCAATGAGTTCATCGAATGCCGGGCAAAGTGCCGGGCAACTGGAAACCCGTGGCATCGAGCCGGTTCCGGAAGGGGAATGCAACGGGCATCCGCTGCAATTGTTCTGGGTCTGGTTCGCCGCCAATATCAGCATCCTTGGCTTGCCGCTGGGGGCGACGCTGGTAGCGTTTCGCGGGTTGGCGATCTGGCAGGCGATCATCGTCGCCATTCTCGGTGCGGCCGGCTCGTTTGCGGTGGTCGGGATCATCTCGATAGCAGGCCGTCGTGGCCGTGCACCGAGTCTGACCTTGTCGCGAGCGATCTTCGGTGTGCGCGGCAACATTGGCCCGACCCTGGTCTCGCTGATGTCTCGCCTGGGCTGGGAAACCGTCAACACAACCACGGCGGCATTCGTACTGCTGTCGTTGTGCTCGATCCTCTTCAGCTCGCCGGTGGAAGCCCAAACCGCGCCGCTGCTCACGTTGCTGTTCATCGGCATTTTCGTGCTGCTGACCCTGGCTGTTTCCGGCCTCGGTCACGCGACCTTGCTGGTGATTCAGAAGTGGGCCACCTATGTATTCGGTGCACTCAACCTGCTGGTGGGCGGCTTCCTTTGCGCGACCATTGATTGGACTGCCGTATTCAACGCCACACCAGCGCCACTGAGCGCGATGATCATCGGCGTCGGCACTATGGCGGCCGGCACCGGAATTGGCTGGGCCAACGCCGGTGCAGACATGTCGCGCTACCAGCACCGCAGCGTCAAGGCGGCGCGTCTGGTCGCTTCAGCCGCGTTCGGTGCCGGTATTCCGCTGGTGTTGCTGATCACCCTGGGTGGCCTGCTGTCGGTGGGCAATAACGATCTGGCGTCTGCCACCGACCCGATCATCGCGATCCGCGACATGCTGCCGACCTGGATGGCCGTGCCCTACCTGATTACCGCCTTCGGCGGATTGCTGCTGTCGAACAACCTCTCGGTGTACTCCGCGGGTCTGACTACGTTGACCCTTGGGTTGAAGGTCAAGCGGGTGCATGCGGTGATCGTCGACATCGTGGCGATCTTCGCCGGGTCGATTTACTTCATGCTGATCGCCGACAGCTTCTATGGTCCGTTCATTACCTTCATCTCGCTGCTGGCGGTGCCGATTACCGCCTGGGTGGGGATCTTCGTGGTCGACCTGATTCACCGTCACCACTACAGCGCCAGGGACTTGCTGGACGTTAGCCCGAGCAGCGCCTATTGGTATCGCGGCGGCATCGAATGGCGTGCCTTCGGTGCCTGGGCGATGGCGATCGTGCTCGGTTTCAGTTTCACCACCATTGGCACCACGGCCGAAAACATCTGGTTTGCCGGCCCGCTGTCCGATTCCTGGCTGGGGCATAACGGCCTCGGCTGGATCGTGACCTTCCTGGTGGCCGGTGGTCTTTATGCTTTGCTCGGCGGGGCGAAGGATCGTCGCGCGGCTTTTGTCGAGAATGCCAATGCCTAGATTGCTGCATACCGGCCAGGTGATGGTCGACCTGGTGATGTCCGTGGACAAACTGCCGAGTTCCGGCGGTGACGTGCTGGCGCAATCCGCCAGTTTCGAGGCCGGTGGCGGTTTCAACGTGATGGCGGCGGCCCAGCGCAACGGATTGCCGGTGGTCTATCTCGGGCGCCACGGCAAGGGGCGCTTCGGCGACCTGGCCCGTGAGGCGATGACAGCTGAAGGTATCCAGATCGGCATGGTCAGCAGCAGCGAGCAGGACACAGGACTCTGTGTGGCGCTAACCGAAGCCACGGCTGAGCGTACATTCATTTCCTATATCGGCACGGAAGGGGAGTTATCGGCAGAGGATCTGGAAAGTGTTGCGGTGCAAGCTGACGACTATGTGTACGTCAGCGGTTACAGCCTGTTGCATGGCGGCAAGGCGCAGGCCTTGCTCGACTGGGTGCTGGCGTTGCCCGATACAATCAAGGTGGTGTTCGACCCGGGCCCGCTGGTGGATTCGCCGGCCTGCGAGCTGATGGCGGCGTTGCTGCCACGGATCGATATCTGGACCAGTAACAGCGCTGAAGCCTTGCGCTTTACCGGGGCGCAGGGGATTGCCGATGTGCTGGTTCGCCTCGGCGAGCATTTGCCAGCCGGCGCGCTGATGGTGGTGCGCGATGGTCCGCAAGGCTGCTGGATTTGTCAGCTACGCCAGAGCCAGCATGTGCCTGGATTCAAGGTGGTGGCCGTGGACAGTAATGGTGCGGGGGATGCTCATGCCGGGGTATTTGTCGCGGGGCTGGCGAGTGAGTTGACCCCGATTCAGGCGGCCCGCCGCGCCAATGCCGCTGCTGCATTGGCGGTCACGCGGTGGGGGCCGGCGACCTCTCCTGGGATAGCTGAAGTTGATGCGTTGATGCTGAATGAGGTGGATTGACCTTATAACTTTGGCGCTTGATCCACCGTATTCGCGAGCAAACTCGCGAAGGGGCCATTGAGATCGATATCGTTCCCAAGGGTCACCCAGCCTTTTTAAGCGCCTCGATCAACTCCTGCTTGCGCATGCTCGACCGCCCGGGAATGTTTTTCGCTCGGGCTTCTTTCATCAGACTGTCCCTGGTTTGCGTGCCCAATGACGCCGGACTGTTGCGCGAATGGCCTTTACGGCTGGCTACCGCGCGCTTGGCCGATTCCTTGCGATCAGTGGCTTTTTCACTCGCAGGCTTGCGACGTCCCGAGCCGCCGGCACGTTCTCCGCCACCGGATTGTTTATTCACCGTCGCCCAGGCGCGTGCTTCGGCTTCGTCTTTAGAGACACCTTTGTCTTCGTAGCTGGCTTCGATATGGGCGGCTTTGCGCTTCTGTTCCGCCGTGTATTTGGCTTTGCTTCCTCGAGGCATGGGATTACTCCTTCTGATCCTGATGCGCAGGGTCTGGAAAGGTTGCGTTCGATTTAGTTGCGGCCGCTGCCGTCACGGTCTGAACCCGAGCCACCGGTGGTGGTTTTAGAGCTGGTTCCCAATCCGGCGTTATCCGGGACGTTGGGGCCTATGCCGTCGGGTCTTTGGGAGTCGTTGCGATCGATTCGGGGATCGGTCGCGGTGGCGGAAGGGGGGGATACAGGATTGGTCGGAGCGGATGATCCGGCGATGGCTGCTGAGGACAGCAATCCGGCAAGGACAAGGGCAGGCAGTTTTGACATGTTCATGGCGTCGCCTCCACTTCTAGAGTCGTTACCCGTATTAGTCTGCTCCGGATTTTCGTTGGTGCCTGAATTACGACGAGCGGTCCGGCTTTGCCATTGCAGACGGCCGCTGTCGGCCCTGGCCGATCTCGCACAAGACCTGTGGCGAGGGGGCTTGCCCCCGCTGGGCTGCGAAGCAGCCCCAAAACCTGCGACTTCATTTTTCCCAGGCACACCGCATTGACGGGTTTTACGACTGCTTCGCAGCCGAGCGCGGACCGGCCGGCGGGAGCAAGCTCCCTCGCCACAAGTAATCCGATAACCATAAACCAGGTTTTCATTTGAAATGTGACGAGCGCTCCGAGTCGACTTAGTATGGCGTTTTCACTTTTGCACAAGGCAAGTCCATGACCATCGAAATCCGCCCGGCCGTGCCCAGCGATGCCCCGCAAATTCTCGCGTTCATCACTGAACTGGCGGACTATGAGCGCGCCAGGCATGAGGTCATTGCCAGTGTCGCCGACATCGAGCGCAGCCTGTTCAGCGAAGGTGCAACCGCCCATGGCCTGATCTGCCTGCGGGACGGGCAGCCGATCGGTTTCGCGGTGTTCTTCTTCAGCTATTCCACATGGTTGGGCAGCAACTGCCTCTACCTTGAAGACCTGTACATCAATCCCGAACAACGCGGCGGCGGGGCGGGCAAGAAACTCCTGCGCCATCTCGCGCAAATCGCCTGCGCCAACGACTGCGGGCGCTTCGAATGGAGCGTGCTGGACTGGAATAAACCGGCGATCCAGTTTTACCAATCCATCGGTGCAGTGCCACAGGACGAGTGGGTGCGCTATCGCATGGAAGGGGAGAAATTGCGAGAGTTTGCCCAAGGCTGAATCAGCGCTAATTCATTTATCGGTATAGACGGTAGGCGTAGATAACCGCCGACCGTCACCGGGCAAAATCCGTCACTTTGATTATCCCTATATATGGGATACTAATTTATATATTGAGATTTTTCCTCTCCGAGGTTTATAGTCCCCTGCATCAGCTCTACGCACTCACTGCTCAATAACAAATTTCAGGTGAAGCGATGCAGGCGCAATTGATCGCACTCGATTGGGGAACAACTTCCCTTCGGGCTTACAAACTTACTGCTGGCGGCGAGGTGCTCGAACAGCGTTCGCTGTCTTCGGGAATCATGCAGTTGCCCAGTGCGCCGCAGATGATCGCCGGTCAGCTGTGCGCCGATGGTTTTGAACTGGCATTCGATGCCGCCTGCGGTGACTGGCTGGAGGCTCAACCCGGCCTTCCGGTAATCGCCTGCGGCATGGTCGGCAGCGCCCAGGGTTGGGGGGAGGCCGCCTACCGCGACACTCCGGCGAATCTCGCCAGTCTGGGTAGCTCCTTGAAAGTCCTGCACAGCCTGCGCGGCGTCGATGTGCATATCGTGCCCGGGGTGATTGAGCGCTCGCGGCTGCCGAATGTGATGCGTGGTGAAGAGACCCAGGTCCTCGGCGTGCTGCAGAGTCTGCCAGCCGGGGCCGGGGATGACCTGCTGATCGGTTTGCCCGGCAGCCATTCGAAATGGGTGGAAGTGGCCGACGGTTGCATCGTGCATTTCGACACTTTCATGACTGGCGAACTGTTCGCCGTGCTCAGCGAGCACAGCATTCTCGGTCGCACCCAGCAACACGATGCGCCCTTTGATGGCGCGGCGTTTGATCGCGGTGTCCAGGTGGCATTGTCCACCGACGGCGAGATCGGTCCGCTGTCGACCTTGTTCAGTGCGCGCAGCCTCGGCCTGACCGGCGAGCTGAGTCCGGCCGAACAGGCCAACTATCTCTCGGGCCTGTTGATCGGCCATGAGCTCTCATCCCTCGCCAAGATGCAGTGCTGCCGACGCCGCAGCGCGCATCTGCCCTCGATCATCCTGATCGGCAATTCCCAACTCTGCGCTCGCTACAGCCGGGCGCTGGATACCTGCGGTTTCGCTCAGGTGAGCCTGGCCGAACACGCCACCGAACGCGGTTTGTGGCACCTGGCCGAAGCGGCCGGGCTGCTCGGCTGAACCGTCTGCGTTCAACTACCAAGAGGTCTGACATGCTCAAGCAAGCACTGGCGAAAAACGGTCTGGTCGCGATCCTGCGCGGCCTGCGTCCGCAAGAGGCGGCGGCCATCGGCGAGGTGTTGTATCAGGCGGGCTTTCGCGTCATGGAGGTGCCGCTCAATTCTCCTGAGCCGTACGAAAGCATTCGCATCCTGCGCAGCTCCTTGCCCACCGATTGTCTGATCGGCGCCGGTACGGTGTTGACCCCGGAACAAGTCGAGCAGGTGAAGGCCGCGGGCGGCCAGGTGATCGTCATGCCTCACAGCGATCCCAAGGTGTTGCGTGCTGCCAGGGCGGCGGGGCTGTACCTGTCGCCCGGTGTCGCCACGCCGACCGAAGCTTTCGCCGCACTGGCCGAAGGCGCCGATGTATTGAAGATGTTCCCGGCCGAGCAAATGGGCCCGGCGGTGGTCAAGGCCTGGCTGGCGGTGCTGCCGGCAGGGACGCTGCTGCTTCCGGTGGGCGGGATCACCCCGGACAACATGCAGGTATTTGTCGAGGCGGGCGTCGGTGGTTTCGGCCTGGGTTCCGGGCTGTTCAAGCCGGGGCTGACACCTGATGAAGTGGCGATTCGCGCCAAGGCTTATGTACAGGCCTGGAACGCATTGCGTTAAGACTTTTTGGCGCCGATAGCGCCGCAATCCCTGTAGGAGCCGAGCTTGCTCGCGATGGCATCACTGCGGTGAAACAGGCAGACCGCGCCGTCTGCATCGCGAGCAAGCTCGACTCCTACAAGAGCTGATAACAAGAGAGCTGAAAATGAAAATCACCAAACTGACGACCTTTATCGTTCCACCGCGCTGGCTGTTCCTCAAAGTCGAAACCGACGAAGGCGTGACCGGTTGGGGCGAGCCCGTGGTCGAAGGCCGCGCTCACACCGTCGCCGCAGCCGTGGATGAGCTGTCGGATTATTTGATCGGCAAGGACCCGCGCAACATCGAAGACATCTGGACCGTGCTCTATCGCGGCGGTTTCTACCGTGGCGGCGCGGTGCACATGAGCGCTTTGGCCGGGATCGATCAGGCACTGTGGGACATCAAGGGCAAGGCGCTTGGCGTCTCGGTCAGCGATTTGCTGGGCGGTCAGGTTCGCGACAAGATTCGCGTCTATTCGTGGATCGGCGGCGACCGTCCGGCCGACACCGCCAAGGCGGCCCGGGAAGCCGTCGAGCGTGGTTTCACCGCGGTGAAAATGAACGGCACCGAAGAACTGCAATTCGTCGACACCTTCGACAAAGTCGACCTGGCGCTGGCCAACGTCGCGGCGGTGCGTGATGCGGTGGGGCCGAATGTCGGCATCGGCGTGGACTTCCATGGCCGGGTCCACAAACCCATGGCCAAGGTGCTGATGAAGGAACTCGACGCCTACAAACTGATGTTCATCGAAGAGCCGGTGCTCAGCGAAAACTATGAAGCACTGAAGGAATTGGCACCGCTGACCAGCACGCCGATTGCCCTGGGCGAGCGGTTGTTCTCCCGCTGGGATTTCAAGCGGGTGCTCAGCGAAGGCTACGTCGACATCATCCAGCCGGACGCCTCCCATGCCGGCGGCATCACCGAAACCCGCAAGATCGCCAACATGGCCGAAGCCTACGATGTGGCGCTGGCGCTGCATTGCCCACTGGGCCCGATTGCCCTGGCGGCGTGCCTGCAACTGGATGCGGTTTGCTACAACGCGTTCATTCAGGAGCAGAGCCTGGGCATCCATTACAACGAGAGCAATGACCTGCTGGATTACGTCAAGGACCCACGGGTGTTCGACTACGACAAAGGCTTCGTGAAAATCCCCAATGGCCCGGGGCTGGGAATCGAGATCAACGAAGAATACGTCATCGAACGCGCCGCCATCGGCCACCGCTGGCGCAACCCGATCTGGCGCCATGCCGATGGCAGTTTTGCCGAGTGGTAATCCCTGGCTGAATCAATACCGCTCCCACAGGGGCCGCGCAAATCCTGTGGGAGCGGCGGTGCGGCGATCCGACTTGCTCGCGAAGACTTCGGTTCAGACGCCGAGACTCTTCAGGCAAACCGCGTTGACCCAATCGCGAGCAAGCCCGCTCCCACAAAAGCTCGCTCCCACAGGACCGCGTCGTTTCTATCTTTACCGCCCTCAATAAACATAAAAAGAGGCACTCCCCATGCAACCCGAAAGTTTTACCGGGCAGGCGTCGTTGGTGACGCCGAGCCGCAAGCGCTTTTTCATCATGCTGCTGTTGTTCATCACTGTGGTGATCAACTACCTGGACCGCAGCAACCTGTCGATTGCTGCTCCGGCACTGACCAGTGAATTGGGTATCGATCCGATTCATGTCGGGCTGATCTTTTCCGCGTTCGGCTGGACCTACGCCGCCATGCAGATCCCCGGCGGCTGGCTGGTGGACCGGGTGCCGCCGCGCATTCTCTACAGCGTGGCCTTGCTGTTGTGGTCGGTGGCCACGGTGATGCTGGGCTTCGCCGCGAGCTTCATCGCATTGTTCGTCTTGCGCATGGCCGTCGGCGCGCTGGAAGCCCCGGCCTATCCGATCAACAGCCGCGTGGTGACCACCTGGTTTCCCGAGCGCGAGCGTGCAACCGCCATCGGTTTCTACACCTCCGGGCAATTCGTCGGGCTGGCGTTTCTTACCCCGGTGCTGGCCTGGCTGCAGCATCAATATGGCTGGCACATGGTGTTCGTCAGCACCGGTGCGGTGGGGATTATCTGGGCGGTGATCTGGTACGCGGTCTATCGCGAGCCACGGGATTTCAAAGGCGCCAACCAGGCGGAAATCGACCTGATCAGCGAAGGCGGCGGGCTGGTGGATATCCAGGCCGAGACCGCCAAACGCAAGGCCCCGTTCAGCTGGACGGACCTGGGCATAGTGTTGAGCAAGCGCAAGTTATGGGGCATCTATCTGGGCCAGTTCTGCCTCAACTCGACCCTGTGGTTCTTCCTGACCTGGTTCCCGACCTATCTGGTGAAATACCGCGGCATGGACTTCATCAAGTCCGGGCTGCTGGCGTCGCTACCCTTTCTCGCGGCCTTCGTCGGAGTGCTCTGCTCCGGGTTCTTCTCCGACTGGCTGATCCGCCGCGGCGCGACTGTCGGCTTTGCCCGCAAGCTGCCGATAATTGGCGGTCTGCTGATTTCCACCTCGATCATCGGCGCCAATTTTGTCGAATCGACGCCGCTGGTGATCGCTTTCCTGGCACTGGCGTTTTTCGGCAACGGCCTGGCCTCGATCACCTGGTCGCTGGTCTCGACCCTGGCACCCGCTCGTTTGTTGGGACTGACCGGTGGCGTGTTCAACTTCATCGGCAATCTGTCGGCGATCACCACGCCGATTGTCATCGGATTTCTCGCCAGCGGCGACTCCTTCGCCCCGGCGATCACCTACATCGCCGTGCTGGCGCTGATCGGTGCATTGTCTTATGTACTGCTAGTGGGCAAGGTAGAGCGGATCAAACTCTAGTAAGCGCAAGTGCGGGCGACCATAATGCCGCCCGTTCTCTCGCTCATTGTTGAAGGCCGGATATGCAGGAAGACGCCCCAAAAAACGCCAAGGACGCCGCTCCGACCGGCACCCAGACGCTGCTGCGTGGCCTGGGTGTGGTTCAGGCCGTGGCCAGTGGCGCTCGCGACCTCAAGGAAATTGCCCGGCTGATCGGAACCACCCGCAGCACGACCCACCGGCTGGCCAGTTGTCTGGTGGATGAACGCTATCTGCGGGTGGTACCGCAAATCGGCTATCTGCTTGGACCGAAGCTGATCGAACTGGGTTTCCAGGCTCGCGAAGAGTTGCCGTTGGTGACCCTGGCCGGACCGTTTCTGGATGAGCTGTCGGCATTGACCGGCGATACCATTCATCTGGCGATTCGGGAAGACGACGACGTGCTGTACCTGCACAAGAACCCAGGGCGCAATGGTCCGGAAATGCGGTCGCGGGTCGGTCATCGCATGCCGCTGGCGCGCACCGGGATCGGCAAGGCGCTGATGCTCGACGATACTCAGCAAGAGTGGCAGCGCCTGTACGAAGTCAGCTTGCCGGTGGGCGGGAAAAATCTGTTGTGGCCGCAGCACCCGGAACAATCCTGGGAGCAGTTCCGCCAGCGCATGCTGGAATACGTGGCCGGCGGTTACGCCTTCGATCTGGAAGACAACGAACCGTCGATCCGCTGTGTAGCGGCACCGGTACGCGATGCCAGCCGGCGAATCGTCGCCGGGATCAGCATCGCCAGTACCGTGCCGTACATGCCGCTGGAGAAAATGGCAGAGCTGATTCCGCTGATCAAACAGGCAGCCGCCCGGCTCTCGGCGGAGCTAGGGGCCAAGGTATAAGCCGCGAAGGTCTGAGTCAGACCTTCAAGGTCGCCATGTCGATCACGAAGCGGTATTTCACGTCACCGGCGATCATGCGGCTGAAGGCCTCGTTGATCTGGCGGATGTCGAGCATTTCGATGTCACAGGTGATGTTGTGCTCGGCGCAGAAATCCAGCACTTCCTGGGTTTCGGCGATGCCACCGATCAGGGATCCGGCCAGTACCCGGCGACTCATCACCAGCTTGCCGGCGTGGACCGGTGGCTCTACCGGTTCGATCAACCCCACCAGAATGTGCACTCCGTCGAAACGCAGGGTATCGAGATAGGGATTGAGGTCGTGCTGCACCGGAATGGTGTCCAGCAGGAAGTCGAAATGTCCTGCCGCCGCGGCCATCTGTGCCGCATCAGTGGACACGATCACGTGGTCCGCACCCTGGCGTCGACCTTCCTCGGCCTTGCTGGCGGAACGGGTGAACAGTGTCACTTCGGCACCCATGGCCTTGGCAAACTTGATGCCCATGTGACCGAGGCCGCCCATGCCGAGAATCCCGACCTTGTCGCCAGCCTTGACGCCGTAATGCTTGAGGGGCGAGTAGGTGGTGATGCCCGCGCAAAGAATCGGCGCGGCGCTGGCCAGGTCGAGTTTCTCGGGGATGCGCACGACAAAATGCTCGCTGACCACGATGCTGTCGGAGTAACCGCCCATGGTGTTGCTGCCATCGACCCGGTCCGGGGTGGCGTACGTCATGGTCGGGCCTTCCAGGCAGTATTGCTCGAGGTCGGCGTGGCAGGCTTCGCACTGACGGCAGGAATCGACCATGCAACCCACGCCGACCAGATCGCCGACTTTATGCCGGGTGACCTTCGCACCGACGGCGGTGACTTTGCCGACAATCTCGTGGCCCGGCATCAGCGGGTAAACAGCAATGCCCCACTCGTTGCGCGCCTGGTGGATGTCGGAATGGCAGACGCCGCAGTAGAGAATTTCGATCGCCACGTCGTCGGCCCGAGGGCTGCGGCGTTCGAATTTCACGGGGGCGAGGGGAGTGGTGGCCGACTGGGCGGCATAACCGATGGCGGTGTACATGAGGAACCTCGCAGAAACAGTGACAGGTGAGGTGGGGCATTCTGGGCGTTGCTACGGTCACCGGCCATGGCAATTCCTCTGCATGTCATGCCTAATCCTCCGACATGTGCCTTTGATGGGTCGCATTGGTCGTCAGACCTGCGATGATGTTTTCATCCCTTTTTCCGTGACTTTTTTTGTGAAGAGTTCCCATGTTGTTGACCCGTCATCTCGACGCCAATTCCACGCTGGTTTCGCTGATTCAGCCTCTGACCACTCGCGATGGTTTCGCTCCCACCGCATTGCCGGGTGTGCAGGTTTTGCGGGCCAGTCGCGATGTGGCCCGAGGCCCGCAAATCTACGAACCAAGCCTGGTCATCATCGCCCAGGGCAGCAAGTTGGCGTATCTGGGCCCGCGTACGCTGGAGTACGGCGCCGGGCATTATTTGATTCAGGCACTGCCGGTGCCGTTCGAATGCGAGACATTTGCGGCGCCGGATGGGCCGATGCTGGGGATTTCCATTGCTATCGACAGGGTGGCGCTCGGTGAGTTGGTCTTGGCCATGGGGCTCGCGCCGGGGCGTAATATTCCGGCACAGACACCCGAGTCCATGACCTCTGCGGTACTCGACGATGCGATGCGTGGTTGTGTTGAGCGGCTGTTACATTGCCTGCACGATCCGCTGGAATGCCAGGTCATGGGCCAGGCTCGATTGCGCGAGTTGTTGTTCGTCGCCTTGCGCGGGCCGCAAGCCGATGTGCTGCGGGCGCTGGTCGAGCAGCAGGGGCAGTTCGCGCGGATCGCGGCATCGCTCAGTCATCTGCATGCGCATTACACCGAGCCATTGAACGTCGAAACCCTGGCCAGTTGCGCGAACATGAGTGCGTCGACTTTTCACGAGCATTTCAAGCGCAGCACCTTGCTGTCGCCGGTGCAGTATTTGAAGCGCTTGCGCTTGCTCAAGGCGCAAACCTTGCTGGTGGCCGAAGGGTTGGGCGTGGCGCAGGTGGCGCATCGGGTGGGTTATCAGAGCACCTCGCAGTTCAGTCGCGAATATAAACGCTACTTCGAACGCAATCCGGGGGATGAACGCGCTGCTTGATGCACCGCAAATCAAATGTGGGAGCGAGCTTGCTCGCGATTGGGCCATAAGATTCAACATCAATGTCGGCTGCCAGTCCGTTATCGCTCGCTCCCACAATTGAACGGTGGTGAACCCTGGATTGCAGGCAACAAAAAGGCCCCCATTTCGGGAGCCTTGATGTTCAGTGATTCGACTTACATGTTCGGGTAAGTCGGGCCGCCGGAGCCTTCCGGTGCCACCCAGGTGATGTTCTGCGCAGGGTCCTTGATGTCACAGGTCTTGCAGTGCACGCAGTTCTGGGCGTTGATCTGGAAGCGCTTCTCGCCGTCTTCCTTGGTGATCACTTCATACACGCCAGCCGGGCAGTAGCGTTGCGCCGGTTCGTCGTACAGCGGCAGGTTCTTGGCGATCGGGATGCTCGAATCGGTGAGCTTCAGGTGGCAAGGCTGCTCTTCTTCATGGTTGGTACCGGAGATGAACACCGAGCTGAGTTTGTCGAAGCTGATCTTGCCGTCCGGTTTCGGGTAGTCGATCTTCTTGCAGTCGGCCGCCAGCTTGAGGCACGCATAATCCGGCTTGGTGTCGTGCAGGGTGAACGGCAGTTTGCCGCCGAAAATGTTCTGATCGAGCCAGTTGAAACCACCACCGACGATAGCGCCGAACTTGTGGATCGCCGGGCCGAAGTTACGACTGGCGAACAGTTCATCGTAGAGCCAGCTGGCTTTGAACGAATCAACGTAAGTGTTCAGTTCATCGCCGCCTTCGGAACCGGCAAACAGCGCCTCTGCCACAGAGTCGGCGGCGAGCATGCCGGACTTCATTGCGGTGTGGCTGCCCTTGATCTTGGCGAAGTTCAGAGTGCCGAGGTCGCAACCAATCAGCGCGCCGCCCTTGAAGACCATCTTCGGCAGCGAGTTCAAACCGCCTTTGCTGATGGCGCGGGCGCCGTAGCTGACGCGCTTGCCGCCTTCCAGATACTGCTTGAGTACCGGGTGGTGCTTGAGCCGCTGGAATTCGTCGAATGGCGACAGGTAGGTGTTGCTGTAGGACAGATCGACGATCAGGCCGACCACCACCTGGTTGTTTTCCAGGTGATACAGGAACGAGCCGCCGGTGTTCTCGGTGCCCATGATGTCCAGCGGCCAGCCGGCGGTGTGGACTACCAGGCCCGGTTGGTGCTTGGCCGGGTCGATGTCCCAGATCTCTTTCAGGCCGATGCCGTAGTGCTGGCTATCGGCGTCAGTGTCGAGCTTGAAGCGCTTGATCAGCTGCTTGCCGATATGACCACGGCAGCCTTCGGCGAACAGCGTGTACTTGCCGCGCAGTTCCATGCCCGGGGTGTACAGGCCTTCCTTGGGATTGCCTTCGCGATCGACGCCCAGGTCACCGGTGACGATCCCGCGGACTACACCGTTCTCGTCGAACAGCGCTTCCTGGGCAGCGAAGCCCGGGTAGATTTCCACGCCCAGGTTCTCTGCCTGCTGGGCCAGCCAGCGGCACAGGTTGCCCAGGGAGATAATGTAATTGCCTTCGTTGTGCATGGTCTTGGGCACAAAGAGGTCGGGAATTTTGGTGGCGCTGTCAGCGTTTTTCAGGACAAAAATGTCGTCACGGGTGACCGGCGTGTTCAGCGGGGCGCCAAGTTCCTTCCAGTCCGGGAACAGTTCGTTCAGGGCGCGTGGTTCGAACACGGCACCGGACAAAATGTGAGCACCGACTTCGGAGCCTTTCTCGACCACGCAGACGCTGATTTCCTTACCGGCTTCGGCGGCCTTCTGCTTCAGTCGGCAGGCGGCGGACAGGCCAGCGGGGCCGGCACCGACGATGACCACGTCGAATTCCATGTATTCGCGTTCCACAGGCTATCTCCTACTCAAGGCTCACAGTTTTTTTCTAATTGGAGGTTTGGCACTTCATCTATTGTTCCTGCACCGCGTTGAGGCACAGAATCAATGATGAGACATCTTTCTCTCTAGGCGGCGCATTATATCTACACCACCCTCAGCGTCCAATACAAACGTTTGTTTGAATTTGCTGGAAGCCAGATAAATCAAAGAAGCGCGGCTTATAACTGGCCATTTTGCCGTATTGACCGGAATAGGCGTTCCGGTCAAGATACGGTCGGTTTTGCGCTCGCCGTAGGCTGGCTTCTGGTTTCAAGAGCACCTCTAAAGACAGGGCGACGGCAGTACAAGGTGACGGATTGCGCAGCTTTGGCGCGCAGTTTACACGCCACGAAAAAGAATGACTCATCGGTCATCACTGACGAACGGTCATTACTCCGTGAGCGGGCCATTTTTGTCGCTGTTGTAGGCGCCAGCGTTTTTAGAGGTGCCCTTGTGCCGATGAGCATCAATCGCCAGGTTCGTCCGGGCGACTTTCTTTTCACCGGAGAGTAACGAGGAATCCATGAAGGTTCTTGTAGCTGTCAAACGAGTGGTCGACTACAACGTCAAGGTTCGCGTCAAAGCGGACAACTCCGGCGTCGACCTCGCTAACGTCAAGATGTCGATGAACCCGTTCTGCGAAATCGCAGTGGAAGAAGCCGTACGCCTGAAAGAGAAAGGTGTTGCGACTGAAATCGTCGTCGTCTCCATTGGTCCGTCTACTGCTCAAGAGCAGCTGCGTACCGCCCTGGCGCTGGGTGCCGATCGTGCCATCCTCGTCGAATCCGCTGATGAATTGAACTCCCTGGCCGTCGCCAAGTTGCTCAAGGCTGTAGTCGACAAGGAGCAGCCGCAACTGGTGATCCTTGGCAAACAAGCCATCGACAGCGACAACAACCAGACCGGCCAGATGCTGGCTGCGCTGACCGGCTACGGTCAGGGCACCTTCGCCTCGAAAGTCGAAGTCAGCGGCGACAGCGTTGCCGTGACCCGCGAAGTCGACGGCGGCGGCCAGACAGTTTCCCTGAAACTGCCGGCCATCGTCACCACCGACCTGCGTTTGAACGAGCCGCGTTATGCGTCCCTGCCAAACATCATGAAAGCCAAGAAGAAGCCTCTCGAAGTGCTGACTCCGGACGCTTTGGGCGTTTCTACCGCCTCCACCACCAAGACCCTGAAAGTCGAAGCGCCGGCTGCACGCAGCGCGGGTATCAAGGTCAAGTCGGTGGCTGAACTGGTCGAGAAACTGAAAAACGAAGCGAAGGTGCTTTGAGTTAAGGAGCCTAACATGACTATCTTGGTTATAGCGGAACACGACAACAAAGTGCTGGCTCCGGCCACGCTGAACACCGTAGCTGCGGCCGTGAAAATCGGTGGCGACATCCACGTACTGGTTGCCGGTCTTGGCGCTGGCGCCGTGGCTGAAGCCGCGGCGAAAATCGCTGGCGTGGCCAAAGTGTTGGTAGCCGACAACGCTGCCTACGCTCACCAGTTGCCGGAAAACGTTGCTCCTCTGGTTGCCGAGCTGGGCGCTGGCTACAGCCACATCCTGGCTGCTGCTACCTCCAACGGCAAAAACATCCTGCCACGCGTCGCCGCTGCGCTTGATGTCGACCAGATCTCCGAGATCATCTCGGTAGAAAGCGCTGACACCTTCAAGCGTCCGATCTATGCCGGTAACGCCATCGCTACCGTGCAATCTTCGGCTGCGATCAAAGTGATCACCGTGCGTGCCACCGGTTTCGACCCGGTTGCCGCTGAAGGCGGTTCGGCTGCTGTTGAAACAGTTGCTGCTGCTCATGACGCTGGTATTTCCAGCTTCGTCGGCGAAGAGCTTGCAAAATCTGATCGTCCGGAACTGACCGCTGCCAAAATCGTCGTTTCCGGCGGTCGCGGTATGCAGAACGGCGACAACTTCAAGCACCTGTACGCCCTGGCCGACAAGCTCGGCGCGGCAGTCGGCGCTTCCCGCGCGGCGGTCGACGCCGGTTTCGTACCGAACGACATGCAGGTCGGTCAGACCGGCAAGATCGTTGCGCCACAGTTGTACATCGCGGTCGGTATCTCCGGCGCGATCCAGCATCTGGCCGGTATGAAAGACTCCAAGGTGATCGTTGCGATCAACAAGGACGAAGAAGCACCGATCTTCCAGGTGGCTGATTACGGCCTGGTTGCGGACTTGTTCGAAGCCATACCCGAGTTCGAGAAGCTGGTCTAATCCAGCGGCTTGACTTATAAAGAGCCCGGCCTTTTGGCCGGGTTTTTTTATGCCTTTGATTTGAGCGGGAGAATTTCGCCATGGAACTGCGTCGCTGGAGCGGCTTGTGTTGGCTGCTGGGGCTGTCGATGTTGTCTTCGCTGGCAGGCGCGGCGGGCAAGTGCGAGCGCCTGGTGGTGACCGGTAGTCCGGATGCACCGCCTTACCTGTGGCGCGACCCGCAAGACCCGAAACACTTGATCGGTGCCAGCGCTGATCGGTTGCAGCAGATCGCCGCTGAGCTGGGGCTCAAGGTCGAACTGCTATATGCCGGCAAGCGCTCGCAGGCCCTGGATGAAGTGCGCAGCGGGCGTATGGACATGCTCGTCGATGCCCCCCTGACGGTGAGTGAGCTGGAATCCCTGGACTACATTCATCCACCGCTGATGGAAAACGACTATCTGGTCTGGACCCGCAAGGACTCGCAACTGGTCTACAACCAGGCGCAGGACCTGCACGGTCATCCCGGTGCGATCTCGGAAAAAGCCCGTTTGACCCAGCCGTTCAGAACCTTCGCCGAGCAGCAATTGAGCCTCGTGCCGATGCCCAACCTGACCCAGGCTTTTCAGAAATTGCTCTTGGGTGAAGTGGAATATGTACTGGCCGGGCGTTATGCGGGGATGGCCATGGTCGAGACCCTGGGCATGGCCAATGACTTGGTAGCCCATCCGCAACCGATCGATAAACCGGGGCTGTTCCTCGCCGTTTCCCACAACTCCGCCTGCAACGACCCATGGTTGCGCGGACAGTTGGCCAAAAAGATGACAGAATTGCCCGCGTCCGGTCTGACGGAAACCGTGCTGCAACGCAATCTCGAGCGTTGGAAAACACAGTTGAAAAATCCCGTCAGCACCCAAAAACAGTAGGGATTCTTAGTGACTTTTCGACCTCTTTTCGCTGCCCTGGCCGTCCTGGCTCTGGCGGGTTGTGCAGCCGATCCGGCGCCGAATGAACAAATGCGCTTGACCGAACAAGCCCTGGCGCAGGCCAGGGCCGTGGGTGCAACGACAGAAGATGTGCCGGAGCTGAAGCTCGCGGAAGACAAATACGCTCGGGCTCAGGGCGACATGACCGATCTGTCGTTCAAGCATGCGCGCATGCGGGCTGAACAGGCCGAGCTGGACGCCCGTCTGGCCGAGGCACGGGTCCTGACCCTGAAAAGCCAGGAGCAACTGAACGTGCTCGATACCCGTATCACTCGCCTGCGCAAGCAACTGGGGGATGCCCAATGAGCCTGAAGACCCGAGTACTCGGTGGATTGCTGGTGGCCGGTTGCGTGAGCCTGTACGGTTGCGCCGGCCAGCAAAGCGAGGCCGCTCTGGCGCAAGCCAGCGCCGACTTCCAGAAGGTCAAGGAAGACTCCAACGTGCTGCGCATCGCGCCCAAGGACGTGATCCGTGCCGGTGAATCCCTGGCCCGTGCCGATCGCCTGACCAGTTACTGGGGCAGTGGCTCGGATGTAAAGCATTACGCTTACCTGAGCCAGCGCTACAGTGAAATCGCCCGCGAGCACAGCCAGCAGATACTCAATGAGGAACGCGCGGCGAAGCTCGAGCTGGAGCGTCAGCGCCTGCAACTGGCCTTGCGTGAAGCCAAGCTGCTCAGCGTGCAGCAGCAGGGCAAATGGCTGGAAGAGCAGATCATCAACCTGGCCACGACCCAGACCGATCGCGGTCTGGTGATGACCTTGGGCGACGTATTGTTCGATACCGGCCAGGCGGACTTGAAGAGTTCGGCCAACCGCACCGTTCTGAAAATCGTCCAGTTCCTCCAGCTCAATCCCAAGCGCGTAGTGCGGATCGAAGGTTATACCGACAGCACCGGCGGCAAGCAGGACAATCTCAAATTGTCGCGCGATCGCGCCCAGGCAGTGGCCAACGTGCTGATGGATCTGGGAGTCGAGGACAAGCGAATCCAGGTCGAAGGCTACGGCGATGAGTATCCGGTCGAGGTCAACGCTTCCGAACGCGGACGGGCGCAGAACCGCCGGGTGGAAATTGTGTTCTCCGACGAAAAAGGCCAGCTCGGCGCTGCTCGCTAAGGGTTGTTCGCTTGGGACTCAAGTGGACGTGGAAAGATCGCAGCCTCGTTTCACTCGACAGCTCCTACACGACCCGGCCCCTTTTTGGTGCCGGGTTTTTTTATGCCGGCTAATTGCCGCACAAAACAGTACAGATTTGGCTGACACTGCACTGTACGGTCGACTATTGTGGCAACTGTCCCCGTACACTTCTAAACTGTTCCGGTATTGTTCCACACAAAAATAAAATGCCCGTGAAGTCGAGTGCCGCGTCATGACCAATCTCTTGCTCTATCAACGTATCGCTCAGCAGTTGGCTGAGGATATCCGTCGTGGCGTATATCAGCCGGGCGAGCGCGTGCCTTCGGTGCGCAAGATGAGCTCGCAGCTCAACGTCAGCCATGCGACGGTGCTTCAGGCTTACGCCAATCTCGAGGATCAGGGGCTGATCCGGGCGCGGCCACAGTCTGGCTATTACGTGCACCAGACGCCGGCCCTGACGGCGCCGACCCCGGATATCGCCCGGGTCGAGCGGCCCGGTCTGGTCACTCGCAGCAGCATCATTCAACAAGTGCTGGTCGAATCGCGGCGCGAAGGCGTGTTTCCGCTGGGCGCCGCCGTGCCGAGTGTCGACTATCTGCCGGTGCGCGCGCTGCATCAGCAATTGGCCAAGGTCACGCGCTTTCATAGCCCGCGGGCCTTCAGTTACATGTTCAGCCCGGGTTTTGAACCGTTGCGCCGCCAGGTGGCGATCCGCATGCGCGATGCCGGCGTGGTGGTCGATCCGTCGGAAGTGGTGATTACCCACGGTTGTGTCGATGCCTTGCAGATGTCGTTGCGGGTACTGACCCGCCCAGGCGACTTGATCGCGGCCGAATCGCCGACCTATTACGGTCTGCTGCAACTGGCTGACCTGCTGGGTCTGAAAGTCATCGAGATCCCCAGCGATCCGGCCACCGGCATGAGCCTCGAAGCCCTGCAACTGGCGGCGAACCAGTGGTCGATCAAGGCGCTGGTGCTGACCACGCGCCTGAGCAACCCATTGGGCGGCACCATGCCCGAAGAGCGGCAGAAACAGTTGCTGCGTCTGGCCTCGGATTTCGATATCCAGATCGTCGAAGACGATATTTACGGCGAACTGATGTTCGAGCAGGGCCGTACCAAGGCACTCAAGGCCTACGATCGGCTGGATCGGGTGATCTATTGCTCTAGCTTTTCCAAGACACTGTCGCCCGGTGTGCGGATTGGCTGGATGATTGCCGGCAAGTACCAGCAGGAAATCCAGCGCTTGCAGACCTTCAGCACCCATTCGGCGTGCAGCGTCACGCAGATGGGCATCGCGGCTTATCTGGAGAACGGCGGTTATGACCGCCATCTGCGCTATATCCGTCAGGAGTACCGCAAGAACCTCAGCGCCTTTCAGCTGGCGGTGCAGCAGTACTTCCCGGAAGGCACGCAGATGACCCGGCCGACGGGCGGTTTCATCCTCTGGGTCAGCCTGCCCGGGCGGGTCAACACCCAGGAGTTGCATGTGCGCGCTTTGCAGCAGGGCATCAGTATTGCGCCGGGGCTGATTTTCAGTAATACCGAGCAATTCAATCACTGCATTCGATTGAACTGCGGCACCCCCTGGAATCGCGAAGCCGAGCGCACGTTGATGACCCTGGGCATGCTCGCCAATCAACTGTGTCAGGAGGCGGCGGGCGGTTTTTGAAAGGGGCGCAGGCCCCGTCGGATGATCGGCTGGTCGGCACGCTTGTCATGAGCCGGCCAACAAGCGAGCATACGGCCCCCTGCCGTTAAGGCTGTAGTTTCTATGAAAGCGACTTCTGTTGTTGGCTGGTTTTTAATCTGTCTATTGAGCGCGTTCAATAGCGGGGCAGTAATGGCGGCTTCCAACCCGGATAAGCCTGCGGCGTCTCCCCCCGCGACCAAATCGCAGAAGCCTGCGGCAGTGAAGAAAGTCGCGCCCGTAAAAAAGGCGGTTACAGCTAAAAAACCGAAGCCTGTTAAAAAACGCGCGCCCATCGCGTCCAAGTCAAAGTCTGCAAGAGAATTGATAAAGACCCCACTGCCACCGGCCAGAGTGGATCTGAGCCTGCCCCCGGAAATGGTCAGCCAGTTGCAGCCGCCAGGTACTCTGGTACAAACCCAGCATGCACCTTTGCTGCCGCAGCTGTTTGGCGATAAAGCCGGGGAAAGCGGCCCGTTCCAGCTGAACGGTCGCTTGATCAACAATGAAATGGGCTTGCAGCTGCGTAATGAAGAGCGCCGCGATGTCGAGGGTGCAGCCCTTGAGTTCGAGTTCAAGCGGTAAATACCAACTCCTACTGTGAGCCCGACCTTGACGCTTGGTCGCAGACTGCTCAGTCACGGCTGTTTGAGCGAGAAAACCACGGTCTGGCCAATTTCAAACAACTGTTTTAGCGGGTACTCTATCCCGCGTCATTAACCCTTTGCCCGTCGTCAGGAGTTCTGTCGTCATGAAATGCCGTGAAGGCTGTGGCGCCTGCTGCATTGCCCCTTCCATCAGTACCCCGATTCCCGGTATGCCCAATGGCAAAGCCGCGGGAGAACGTTGCCTGCACCTTTCGGCCGAACACCTGTGTGCGATTTTCGGAATGCCCGAGCGGCCAGCGGTCTGCGGGTTGTTTCAGGCGGATCTCGAGGTCTGCGGCAGCAGTCGTGAAGAAGCCATCAAATTGATCGGTTGGTGGGAGCAAATGACGGCGGCTTAGGGATTTTCAATGAACGGAACTTCAACAATAAGGAAAAAGACAATGGGTTCGCTGCATCGAATGGCTGTGCTCTGTGGTTTGACCGTTTTGCTGGCCGCAACGGCCCAGGCCGAGGAATGGAAAACCGCCAAGGAGGCGGACGACATCAAGATTTCCTTGAGCGAAGTCGCCGGTTCCGAATACAAGGCCTACCGCGGTGTGACAGTCATGAAAACCTCCATGGCCAAGTTGCGTGGCCTGCAGGAAGACGTCGTCGGTGCCTGCGCCTGGATCCATGAGTGTAAGTCGCAGAAGTTGCTCAAGCACGAAGGCAACCAAAGCTGGACCTACACCCAGTTCAATACACCCTGGCCGGTGACTGCCCGTGATTCGGTGCTGCACATTACGACCGTCGAGGGTGCCGATGGCAGCCTGACCCGCAATCTGGAAGGTATGCCGACCTATCTTCCCGAGGAAAAGGGTTTCGTGCGGGTGGCTCAGGTCCAAGGCTTCTGGAAGTTCGTCCCCAAAGGCGCGGACCAGATCGAAGTGACCTACCAGGTTCACACCGATCCGGGCGGCAGTGTGCCGTCGTGGCTGGCCAACAAGTTTGTGGTCGATGCTCCGTTCAACACCTTGAAAGCATTGAAAGCAAGGGCTGAAAAGCCGTAACGGCTCGAGCCAGTTGCCCTTTGAAAGGAAGCCGCCTAAGGGCGGCCTTTTTTATGCAAAGCCTCTGGCACTGTGGGTGGAACGATGCCCGGTGCTCAAGGTCGAGATGTTGTAAGCTCATTAACGGGATTTATCGAGGAGAGACAGATGCAAAAGTGGGAAGTCACCTTCGTTGATGATCATGGCGTTAAAACCGTTGAACATTTCGATTGCGAGCAAAAGCCCAGCTTGGAGCAGGCTGCGCAAATGATTCGGGCAAAACTTCTCCCAGTCCCGGCCGCGCTGGATCTCAATGATCTGGAAGGCCGTACCGAAGACCCCACGGTTAAAAACCTGAAGGAACAGTGCAGCATTGAAATCCTCAGCATCAACCAGGCTCGATGAGCTTCTCGCACTATCCTTGTCCAGCCCCTCTGGCACAGGTACTGGCTTCGCGCTACTCTGCAATCGAGATCAGCGAATGAATCGCTAAGGTCTGGTCTTGTCAGCTACATGCTTGTTTCCCCGCGGCAGTCTTATTGCCGTATCGCTTTCACCATTCGGTTGCGAGCGCGGGGGAGTACGGAAAGTCTATCCATTCAGTTTTAGGAGGACGTTTTCATGAGCACAGCCTATCAAGAAGACATCAGCAGCAGCGTGCTGCGCCGCATGAAAGAAGGCGGTTTCGACTTTTCACGATTCCATCCCATCGAGTTCTACGCCATTTTCCCGGACGAGGAGGGGGCACGCAGAGCGGCAGGGCATTATCGCGGTGAGTCACTCAATGCTCAGATCAGCGTGCGTGATGATGGCGCCTGGTATCTGGAGCTGAGCAAGGTGATGTATGCCACCTACGGCGGCATCGGTGACTTCGAGCTGGATTTCGAGGCGGTGGTCGAGCCTCTGGGCGGGATAATCGAAGGTTGGGGCGTGAAGCAGGAGGTACGAGGGTTACTCGCATAACATCTATGAACAGCATCAACACTCAGCATCGGCTGACCTTCGGGTCGGCCGATTTCGTTTGTGGCTGACAGAAGATCAAAAGATCGCAGCCTGCGGCAGCTCCTACAGGGTTTGTGTACAACCACAATTTTGAGGTGTGCCCGGTCGGCGTAGGAGCTGCCGAAGGCTGCGATCTTTTTGCCGTGCAACGAAATCAACGCTGGCTATGCTTCGCAATGAAGCGGGGACGATCGGGTGGGGGCGTTTGCTGCACAGCAATGGTGCGGTGTTTCCTGGGCGTTTATCCAACCGATTGATATTAAAGCGTTTATGCCACTGGCACGGGCCTTGCGAAGCCTAGGTGTCCGGGTGACAAGGAGTACGGCATGATCCGCACCTATTTTGATGAAATGTACGATGCCGGCGGCCAGGTCCGCCCGCATTATCGGGAGTTTGCCCGTTGGCTGGCCGATACGCCTGACGAGCTATTGGCACAACGGCGACGCGAGGCCGATCTGCTATTTCATCGCGCCGGGATTACTTTCACGCTCTATGGTGATGAGCAAGGGACAGAACGCCTGATTCCCTTCGACACCATTCCACGCAGCATCCCCGCCAGCGAGTGGCGGATCGTCGAACGTGGCTGCATCCAGCGGGTCAAGGCGTTGAACATGTTCCTCGCCGACCTTTACCACGAACAGCGCATCATCAAGGCCGGCATTATCCCGGCCGAGCAGGTACTGGCCAACGAGCAGTACCAGTTGGCCATGCAAGGGCTGGATCTGCATCGCGATATCTATTCGCACATCTCTGGCGTCGATCTGGTGCGTGATGGTGACGGCACCTATTACGTGCTTGAAGACAATCTGCGCACCCCAAGCGGTGTCAGCTACATGCTCGAAGACCGCAAGATGATGATGCGGCTGTTCCCCGAACTGTTCGCCGCCCAGCGCATCGCGCCGATCGACCATTACCCCAACCTGTTGCTCGACACCCTGAAAAGCTCCAGTGCGCTGGATAACCCCAGTGTCGTGGTGTTGACGCCCGGGCGCTTCAACAGCGCGTTCTTCGAACACGCGTTCCTGGCGAGGGAAATGGGCGTCGAACTGGTCGAGGGCGCGGATCTGTTTGTCCGCGATGATCGAGTATTCATGCGCACCACTGACGGGCCGAAAGCCGTGGATGTGATTTATCGGCGCCTCGACGACGCCTTCCTTGACCCGCTGGCGTTCAATCCGGACTCGATGCTCGGCGTGCCTGGCCTGCTGTCGTCCTATCGCTCGGGCAATGTGGTGTTGGCGAATGCCATCGGCACCGGAGTGGCAGACGACAAATCGGTCTATCCATTCGTCACCGACATGATCCGTTTCTATCTGGACGAGGAGCCGATCCTCAAGAACGTGCCTACCTTTCAGTGCCGCAAGCCCGAGGAACTGTCCCACGTGCTGGCGAACCTGGGGGATCTGGTGGTCAAGGAAACCCAGGGCTCCGGTGGTTACGGAATGCTGGTGGGGCCGGCGGCGACGGCGGCGGAAATCGAAGCGTTCCGCGCGCGGATCAAGGCCAAGCCCCATGCCTACATCGCCCAACCGACCCTGTGCCTGTCGACGTGCCCGACCTTTGTCGAAAACGGCATCGCCCCGCGCCATATCGACCTGCGCCCGTTTGTCTTGTCTGGCCGCGAAACCCGGGTCGTGCCCGGCGGCCTGACCCGTGTCGCCCTGCGCGAAGGATCCCTGGTGGTGAATTCATCCCAGGGTGGTGGAACCAAGGACACCTGGGTGGTCGAGGATTGAAGGAAGCCTGCCATGTTAAGTAGAACTGCCTCGGATTTGTATTGGATGTCGCGTTACCTGGAGCGGGCGGAAAACCTCGCACGGATGCTCGACATCAGTTATTCGCTGTCATTGATGCCGCAGGACGGCCGCGGTGACGGTCTGCATGAGCTGGCGATGCCGCTGTTGATCACCGGCACCCTGGACGATTATCTGGAGCGCCACGGTGCGTTGCATGCCGAACGGTTGCTGCATTTTTTCGCCCTGGATGCGGCCAACCCGGCGAGCATCTACAGCTGCCTCGGTGCCGCGCGGGCCAGCGCTCATGCGGTACGTGGGCGAATCACCGCCGACATGTGGGAAAACATCAACGCCACCTGGCTGGAGATTCGCGGGATCGCCGAACTAGGCCTCAGCCGTTATGGCATGAGCCGTTTCTGCGAGTGGATCAAGGAGCGTTCCCACCTGTTCCGTGGCGCTTCCTACGGCACCATCATGCGCAACGATGCGTTTCGCTTTATCCGTCTCGGGACCTTCATCGAGCGGGCCGACAACACTTTGCGCCTGCTCGATGCCCGCTACGAAATGGCCGGCGACCAGGCCGAAGCGGTCAGCGACGGCACGGCCCACGCCTACTACCAGTGGAGCGCCTTGCTGCGCGCCTTGTCTTCGTTCGAGGCTTATACCGAGATCTACCGCGACGCCCCCGGTGCGCGACAGGTCGCCGAACTGTTGCTGTTGCGGGCCGATGTCCCGCGTTCCCTGCGTGCCTGCACCGAAGAGATCGACCAGATCCTCGCCAGCCTGCCGGGCGCCAACGGCCGGGCAGCGCAACGCCTGGCCGCCGAAATGGACGCGCGTCTGCGTTATACCGGGATCAACGAAATCCTCGAGGAAGGCCTGCACGCCTGGCTGACCGAATTCATCCCGCTGGTGCGCCAGCTGGGCAACGCCATTCACAGTTCCTACCTGGAGGCTGCATGAGACTTTCCATTAGCCACGAGACCACCTATCACTACGAAGATCAGGTGCGGGCGAGCATCCAGTATTTACGCCTGACGCCCCACGACAGCGAGCGTCAGCACGTGCTCAGCTGGCAGCTTGACCTGCCACGGCCGGTGCGCGCGCAACTGGATCCGTTCGGCAATATCCTGCACGTGCTGACCATGGATGAACCCCATGATGCGATTGTCATCGGCGCCCGCGGACAAGTGGATATCGATGAACAGCACGAAGCCGAGCATGAGAGCCAGTCGGCACTGCCATTCCTGCGTTTTACCCGTTTGACCGAGGCGGACGAAGCCTTGCGTGCTTTTGCTGCCAGGCAATGCCTCAAGCGCCGGGATCGCACCGGGTTGATCGATCTGATGCACGGCTTGAACCAGCACATGACCTATACCCCAGGCTCCACCGAAGTCGACACCAGTGCTGCCGAAGCCTTCGCCGGAGGGGCCGGGGTTTGCCAGGACCATACCCATGCATTTCTGGCCTGCGCCCGCAGCCTGGGCATTCCGGCACGTTATGTCTCGGGTTATCTGTTCAGCGAGAACAGCGAACACCTGGCCAGTCATGCCTGGGCCGAAGCCTGGCTCGACGATGCCTGGTACAGCTTTGATGTGACCAATCAACTGGCCCGGCCCGAGCGTCACCTGAAACTGGCGGTCGGCCTCGACTACCTGGATGCCTGCCCGGTACGCGGCATGCGCCGCGGCGGTGGCAGCGAGCAGATGCACGCCAAAGTCTTCGTCTCGCCGACGCCGGTTTTTTCGGTGCAGCAGCAGTAGAATCGGGGATACCGCATCGCGAGCAAGCCCGCTCCCACATCTTGATCTTCAGTGAATTGCAGATAAGGCACACACCGAAAATCTAATGTGGGAGCGAGCTTGCTCGCGATGGGGCCAGAACAGGCAACACAAGACTCAAACCATCAAGGCTGCTGCTTACGCCCCGCCATATGCTTCAAATACCCCACCAACAACTCCAGCTCCGAATCCGCTAATACGGTTGCGGAGAAGCCGGGCATTTTCGCCTGTGGCCAGCGGCGCAGGCTTTGCGGGTCGCGGATATAGCGCTTGAGGAAGTCGGCGCCGAAGTATTCGGTAGGGCTGAAGGGGATATTCAGATCAGGACCCATCTGCGCATCACCCGCGCCATTTAGGCGATGGCAGGCCAGGCAGTTCTTCTGGAACAGCGCAAAACCCTGATTCACCGGATCATTCGGCGTCAGCTGCGGATCCGGGCGCAAGGCCGGGAAACGCTCGGTGACTGCTGCCAGGAGCTTGATACTGGCGACCTGGAACGGCCATTGTTCAGGGCTGATCTGACCGGCCTGGGGATTGCTCCAGACCAGATAGAACGGCCCGGCACTCGGCTTCCCCGCGGCCAGTGGCGGCCAGGGATGCTGCGGATCTTCCACTGCCAGCCAGGCTTGGGCGCCGCTGTCATTCAGCAGCGGGCCAGCGGCCAGCTCGGCGGCAAAACCGTCGAGCGCCACCGCTTGCAGATGGTCATCGGCGGCGATGCCAGTGAGCAACGCTGACAACGGCACGGCGCGATAACTCATGTCCCGCTTGTAGGACACATCGTCAGTAATCCGGATCGTCTGGGCTTGAGGGTGCTTGAGCAATTCCTCGGTCTGCCAGGTTCGGCTGCCAGCGCCCAGGTCCAGGACCAGTTGCGCGGCGTACAGGGGCGTGCAGAGCAGCAAGGCCCCGAGCAGAATGAAAGGTTTCAATGGGTCGCCGTAATGTCGTCAGTAAATTCGTCCCGGGACGGCGGGACGTAGCCGGACAGGGCGCCATCGAGCTCCCGGGTCTTGCTCGAAGATTGGCACACAAGCGCCGGCCCCGGTAGTGAGCCGGGGCACAAATTGTTGAGTGCGGCGCTGTGAAACTGCCACGCCTTTAGCCGATCACTTTAGTCAGGTTCGGCAATATAAGGAGCAGCGTAGTGGCGAATAGAATGAGTCCGGCTTGACGTACTTTCGATTGTTTGAACATGGCTGACTGCCTTTTTTGTTATTTATTGAGCGTCAAATTGCTTGCCTACATTTCTCCATGATGGCAAAGCGCTGTACTTCCTTTCTGACAAGGGCCCCGGCAAAACCCGACGACAACCTCGTACAAGGTTTACCTTAGGGGCCGCGTCCCACTTGCTTTAGATCCATTTCATATCAGCACTGATACAAAACTGTATAAAAAAGTATGAGGCCTATTGCCAGCTTCTTGGCCGCCCCTTGGCTAGACAGTTCCGTTGCTCCATCGGCGCGATCGATTGCTGGCTACCGTTCGTCTGAGCGTGTCCGTCAAGACCAATGAGCGCTTCGGTCATTGAATCCACAGATGCCAAGCCTAAGGTGGGAGCTCTGTATTGCTCACCTGCCCTAGCGGTTCGAGGACGTCATGACTGAAGCTTTGATTTTCGATGCGCTACGTACTCCCCGTGGCAAAGGCAAGGCCGATGGCGCCTTGCACAGCGTCAAGCCGGTGAACCTGCTGGCCGGGCTGCTGAACGCTCTGCAACAGCGCACGGCGCTCGATACCAGTCAGGTCGATGACATCGTGCTCGGTTGCGTGACACCGATCGGCGACCAGGGCGCCGATATTGCCAAGACTGCCGCGCTGGTGGCCGATTGGGACCTCAGCGTGGCCGGCGTGCAAATCAACCGCTTCTGCGCTTCGGGCCTGGAAGCGGTCAATCTGGGCGCCATGAAAGTCCGTTCCGGGTTCGAGGACCTGGTGGTGGTGGGCGGCGTAGAGTCCATGTCGCGGGTGCCGATGGGCAGCGACGGCGGACCCTGGGCGCTCGACCCGCAAACCAACCTGCACAGCCATTTCGTGCCTCAGGGCATCGGCGCGGACCTGATCGCCACGCTGGAAGGCTTCAGTCGCCAGGATGTCGATGGCTTTGCCTTGCACTCCCAGCAGAAGGCCGCACGGGCGAGGGCGGACGGCTCTTTCAACAAGTCGTTGGTGCCGGTGCTGGACCAGAACGGCATCGTCCTGCTCGATCACGATGAGTTCATTCGCGCGGGCTCTACCCTCGAAGGCCTGGGTAATCTCAAGCCGAGTTTCGAAATGATCGGGCAAATGGGCTTTGACACTACGGCGTTGCGGGTTTACAGCCACGTAGAGCGCATCAACCACGTGCACACCCCGGGCAACAGCTCGGGAATAGTCGACGGCGCGGCGTTGATGCTCATCGGTTCCGAGGCCAAGGGCCGGGCGCTGGGTCTGCAGCCGCGGGCGCGGATCGTCGCCACGGCGGTCACCAGCACCGATCCGACCATCATGCTCACCGGTCCTGCACCGGCCACCCGCAAAGCCCTGGCCAAGGCCGGGCTGCGGGTCGAAGACATCGATCTGTTCGAGGTCAATGAGGCCTTTGCTTCGGTGGTGCTGAAGTTCATCAAGGACATGGCCATCGACCCGGACAAGGTCAACGTCAACGGCGGTTCTATCGCCATGGGCCACCCGCTGGGCGCCACCGGTTGCGCGATCCTCGGCACCTTGCTCGATGAACTGGAAGTGCGGCGCCTGCGCTATGGCCTGGCGACCCTCTGTGTCGGCGGCGGCATGGGTATTGCCACCATCATCGAACGCCTCTGAGCCCTGACTGCAAGGAAACACTTTCATGACTGATGCCATCCGCTACGAAAAAGGTCAGGACCAGATCGTTGTCCTGACCATCGACATGCCCGGCCAGAGCGCCAATACCATGAACGCGGTCTACCGCGATGCCATGGCGACCTGCGTTGCCCGACTGGTTGCCGAACAAGCGTCGATCGCCGGGGTCATCATCACCTCGGCGAAGAAAACCTTCTTTGCCGGCGGCGACCTCAATGAGCTGATCAGCGTCGGCAAAGACCAGGCCAAGGCGTTCTATGACATGGTGCTGTCGCTCAAGGGCCAGCTGCGCGCCCTGGAGACCCTGGGCAAACCGGTAGTCGCCGCGATCAATGGCGCAGCACTGGGCGGCGGCTGGGAGATTTGCCTGGCCTGTCATCATCGGGTCGCACTAGACAACAAATCTGTGCAGATCGGCTTGCCGGAAGTCACCCTCGGCCTGCTGCCGGGCGGCGGCGGAGTGGTGCGCATGGTCCGTATGCTCGGCCTGGAAAAAGCCTTGCCGTACTTGCTCGAAGGCAAGAAAGTCAGCCCGCAACAAGCGCTGCAGGCCGGTTTGATCGATGAGCTGGCGGTTGACCTTGATGAGCTACTGGCCAAGGCCCGGGCGTGGATCGTCGCCAATCCGGCGGTCAAACAGCCCTGGGACATGAGCGGCTACCAGATTCCCGGCGGCACCCCGTCACAGCCGAAAGTCGCGCAGATGCTGGCTATTTTGCCGTCGATCCTGCGCGCCAAAACCAATGGTTGCTTGCCGGCGCCGGAGAAAATCCTCTGCGCGGCGGTGGAGGGTGCCCAGGTCGGTTTCGATACCGCGCAGTTGATCGAAACCCGCTACTTCACCGAACTGACCACTGGCCAGGTGGCGAAGAACATGATCGGCACCTTCTGGTTCCAGCTCAATGAAATCAATGCCGGCAGCTCACGACCGCAAGGCTTTGCGGCCTATGTGACACGCAAGGTCGGGGTGCTCGGTGCGGGCATGATGGGGGCCGGGATTGCCTATGTCAGCGCGGTGGCCGGGATCGAAGTGGTGCTCAAGGACATCAACCTCGCCGCCGCCGAAAAGGGCAAGGCGCATTCGGCGGCGTTGCTCGACAAGAAAGTCGCCCGCGGGCAACTGAGCGCCGAGCAGCGCGAAGCTACCCTCGCACGAATCCGCACCACCGAGCAGGATGCCGACCTGGCCGGTTGTGACCTGATCATCGAAGCGGTGTTCGAGGATCGTGAGCTCAAGGCCAGGGTCACCAGCGCTGCGCAAAAAGTGGTCGGTAGCGAGGCGGTGATCGCTTCCAATACCTCGACCTTGCCCATCAGCGGCCTCGCCACCGCGGTGCCGCAGCCGGAAAAATTCATCGGTCTGCACTTCTTCAGCCCGGTGGATAAAATGCCCCTGGTGGAAATCATCAAAGGTACTCACACCAGCGATGAAACCCTCGCTCGTGGTTTCGACTTCGTTCTGCAAATCCGCAAAACCCCGATTGTGGTCAACGACAGCCGTGGCTTCTTCACCTCGCGGGTGTTCGGCACCTTCACCAACGAAGGCATCGCCATGCTCGGCGAAGGTATCTCGGCTCCGATGATCGAAACCGAAGCGCGCAAGGCCGGAATGCCGATTGGCCCGCTGGCGATTTCCGACGAAGTGTCTCTGAGCCTCATGAGCCATATCCGCCAGCAGACCGCCAGGGACCTGGAAGCCGAAGGCAAACCGCTGCCGCTGCATCCGGCCTTTGCGGTGATCGATCTGCTGCTCAATCAATACAAACGCCCAGGCAAGGCGGCCGGTGGCGGTTTCTACGACTATCCGGCGGGTGGGCAAAAGCATCTGTGGCCGGAGTTGAAAAAACGCTTCGAGAAAGCCGACGGGCAGATTTCGCCCCAGGACGTGCGTGACCGCTTGCTGTTCGTGCAGGCCATCGAAACCGTGCGCTGCGTGGAGGAGGGCGTGCTGCAGTCGACGGCCGACGCCAACATCGGCTCGATCTTCGGCATTGGCTTCGCGGCCTGGACCGGCGGCGCACTGCAGTTCATCAACCAGTATGGCTTGAAGGACTTCATTTCCCGGGCCCAGTACCTGGCCGAGCAATATGGCGAACGCTTCGCGCCCCCGGCACTGCTGCTGGAGAAGGCTGCCCAGGAGAAGTTGTTCTGACGCGTTCAAGGTGAGTGACGCGTTCGGAGCTTGCCTTGAACCGGTATTTCAAGGCAGGCTCTGAGGTGTGCACTATCGCCTTAATCGTGTCAGGTATTTTTTATGTCGTTACGCATCTGCATTCTGGAAACCGATATCCTGCGTCCAGAACTGGTCGATCAATATCAGGGTTACGGGCAGATGTTCCAGCGCCTGTTCTCGCTGCAGCCGATCGCTGCCGAGTTCAGGGTCTACAACGTGATGCAGGGTGAATATCCCAGCGATGAGCTGAGTTTCGACGCCTATCTGGTCACGGGCAGCAAAGCCGATTCCTTCGGCACCGATCCATGGATTGAAACCCTCAGGACTTACCTGTTGACGCGCTACGAGCGCGGCGACAAATTGCTCGGCATCTGCTTTGGCCATCAACTGCTGGCTCTACTGCTGGGCGGCAAGAGCGAGCGCGCGCCCCAGGGCTGGGGTGTGGGCACCCACAACTACACAATGGCCGCGGCCGCCAAAGCGCCGTGGATGAGCCCGGTGGTCGAAGAGCTGACCTTGTTGATCAGTCACCAGGATCAGGTCACCGCCTTGCCGGAGAACGCCACGGTGATCGCTTCCAGCGACTTCTGCCCGTTCGCCGCGTACCACATCAACGATCAGGTGCTGTGCTTCCAGGGGCACCCGGAGTTCATTCACGACTATTCCCGGGCGCTGCTGGAGATTCGTCAGCAGGCCCTTGGCGAACAGATCTACCAGAAAGGTGTGGCCAGCCTGGACCGTGAACACCATGGCGCCACCGTGGCGGAATGGATGATGCGGTTTGTGGCGCACAAGCCGCCCGCTGAATCCGCTTGAATTTTTAGAAGCTTCGCGGGCAAGCCCGCACCTACAAGGGCGCAGGCTACAACTTGAGCTGACCTATCGCCTTGCTCAACTCGCCGGCCAAAGTCGCCAGTTCATGACTGGTGGTGGCCGAGTCGACGGTCTGTTGCACGGTGTTTTCGGTCACGTCGCGAATGCTCACCACCGCGCGATTCATTTCTTCGGCGACCTGACTTTGCTGCTCGGCCGCCACGGCGATTTGCGTATTGCTTTCGCGCATCTGCGCCACGGCGCTGGTGATTTCGGCAAGGGCCGCACCGGCTTCCTGGGCCTGCTGCACGCAATCGTCGGCCTTGAACGAGCTTTCCTGCATGAAGTCCACGGCATCCCGGGTCCCGGCTTGCAGGGCGGAGACCATCAGCGTTATCTCGTCGGTGGAGGCCTGCACCCGTTTGGCCAGGTTGCGCACTTCATCGGCGACCACCGCAAAACCACGGCCCATTTCACCGGCCCGCGCGGCTTCGATCGCGGCGTTGAGCGCCAGCAGATTGGTTTGTTCGGCGATGCTGTGAATCACCCCGACTACGCCGTTGATCTTCTGGCTGTCTTCGGCCAGGCGCTGAATCATCTCGGCGGTTTGCTGGACGCCGCTGGACAGTCCGGCAATCGATTTCTGCACGCGGCTGACCACTTCCTGCCCGCTGCCGGCCAGGGTGTCGGCGGTCTGTGACAAGTCACGAGTCGCTCCCGCGTGCTGGGCGATGTGATAGACAGTGGCGGACATCTGGTTGATCGCGGTGGCGGCCTGGTCGGTCTCGCTTTGCTGACCGAGCATGCCCTGGCGTACCTCGTTCATGCTCGACGCCAGGCGCGCGGCACCGACATCCAGTTGCCTGGCGGTGTTTGCCACGGTATTGACCACCCGTTGGTAACCGGCCTGCATGGCATTGAACGCGCTGGCCATCTGTCCGACTTCATCGGTGCACGCCAGGGGCACGCGGGCCGACAGGTCGCCGGTCTTTTCCACATGCAACATCACGTCTTTCAAGGTGTTGAGCTGACTGAGCAAAAACCGGATCAGCAACTGCGAGGCCCCGAGCATCGCCAGCATAAGGATGAACACTGCCACCGCGTAATTGGGCAGACGCTCACCGAACACCTGACTCAGGCTCGGGCCGTAGGCAAGTACCGCAACCTGCTGACCGTCCGCTCGCGACACCACCTGGGCGCCCATCAAGGGGTTGTCGCCGATCAGCGGCATAACGTTGAACTCGACCCAGCCGCTGGCGCTTTTCAACTCGGCCAGGGATTGTCCATTCAAGGAGGGCGTCTCACCACGGCTGAAGCTCAACAGGTGGCCGGCCTTGGGCAAGGCTTGCCCCTCGGGCCAGGCATCGAGCAAACGCCCCTGGGCCAGGGCCGAGGCTTGCGAAGCCTGGCTGCGGGCCTGCTGCTCAAGCTGTACGGCATACAGCACCAACAGCAGGGTAGTGATAAACGCGACCGCGTTGACGGCCCAGAATTTGTACTTCAGTGAGATATTGCTAAGCCAGGCACCCATGGAAGGTCTTCTCTGATAGCGGAAACAGTTTTGGCAAGGTGCCATTATTGTGCCGGCATCCAGAGAGGGGGGTGTTGATGTGGGTCAATGATGGTTGTCGAAGTCTGCGTGTGCCGGAAAAGATCGCAGCCTGCGGCAGCTCCTACGGATTTGCGCTCGCCTGGATATCTGCGGGGTGTACACGGTCGGCGTAGGAGCTGCCGCAGGCTGCGATCTTTTCGGCTTCACATCACCTCTGGCAACCCGAAAAACGCCCGCGCACACGCGGTGCTATTCGCCGCCACGTCCTCCAGACTCTCACCCCGATGCAACGCCACTTCGCGCAATACTTCGGTCAGGTACGCCGGTTCGTTGCGGCCGTTTTTCGGTTTCGGTCGCAGGCTGCGCGGCAGCAGATAGGGCGCATCGCTTTCCAGCATCAAGCGGTTGCCGGGAATCTCGCGAACCAGCGGGTGTAAGTGAGTGCCGCGGCGCTCGTCGCAGATCCAGCCGGTAATGCCGATATGCAAATCGAGGTCGAGGTAGCTGAACAGCGCGCGCTTCTCGCCGGTAAAACAATGCACCACCGCGGCGGGCAAGCGATCACGGAAGTCGCGCAGGATCTCCAGCAGTCGCTGACTGGCGTCACGCTCGTGGAGGAACACTGGCAGTTGCAACTCGACGGCCATCGCCAGATGTTCTTCGAGGACCTTTTCCTGTTGCGGGCGTGGCGAAAAATCACGATTGAAATCCAGCCCGCATTCACCCACGGCACGCACCCTCGACTCCGTGAGCAGCCCGCGCAAACGCTGGGCACTTTCGGCGTTCCAGTCGCTGGCGCAGTGGGGGTGAATCCCGGCGGTGGAGAACAGCCGCTGCCCGCTTTCGTCCAGTTGCTGGCACAGTTCAAGCGCCTGCTCACTGCCCTCGATACTGGTGCCGGTAAGGACCAGCTGGCAGATCCCAGCGGCATAGGCGCGGTCGAGTACTGCCTGGTGTTTGTCGGCGAAACTGGGGTTGGTCAGGTTGACGCCGATATCGATGAGTTGCATGGTGCTACCTCAGGCCAAGGCCGGAAAGCATATCAGAGCTGTAGATTTATAAGAAAAGACCAGAACTACAATGAGTTAAAGCTGTCTGTTGATGCCAGAAGACAGCTTCGGCTGAAAAACCAGTCGTCGCGGAGTTGTCTTGCGCACCAATGTCTGCGCTCAGGCGCTCTGTTTCTGTCGCCCAACTTCCCGGCATTACGGGTGAAGCTGGACAGTATTCTTCCCGGAGAGCGGATGACGCGACCCTTGGTTTTGCTGTTGCTGTGCTTGTCGATGCTGCTGCCCCTGCCGGCGGTTGCGCGTCTGGCCGGCCCGCCGGTGGCCGCACAGGCGAGCAAGGTGCGCGACCTGGCGGAGATTCGTAGCGGCCGAGTCCTGCGGGTGCTGGTCAACCAGAGTCGCAACAGTTCCGGCGAAGTCCAGGGCCAGGCCATCGGCGTCGAATACCATCGCCTGCGGGCGTTCGAGCAATACCTCAACGGCCATGTCCGCGACGGTCAGGAAATCAGCTTCAAAATCATTCCCAAAGCCAAGGACCAACTGCTCGGCGCCCTGCGGCGCGGCGAGGGTGATCTGGTGGCGCCCGGTGAATTGCTCGACCTGCAGTCCACTAAAGGGGTCAGCGCCAGTGACCCGATCGTCAGTAACGTGCCGTTGTTATTGGTCGGGATCAAGGGCGAGCGGCGCTTCACCCGCCTTGAGCAACTGTCCGGACGGACGGTGGCGCTGACTACGGGCAGTGCGGCGGGCGATGCGATCAATGAGATCAATCAGAAACTGGCGTTGCACAAGTTAGCGCCGATCAAGATCGAGTGGGTCGATCCGAGCCTGGCCGTCGAAGATGTGCTGGAAATGGTCCAGGGCAAGATTTTTCCCCTGACCATCGTCGAGCAACCGATAGCCGAGCGTTGGGGCAAGATTTTTCCCAAGCTGCGCTTCGACCGGCAGGTCATCATCAGTGAGCCGGGCGAGGAGTTCTGGTTTGTACGGCGCGATGCGTCAATGCTGCGAGCGAGCATCGACCGTTTCCTGAAAACCTATAAAGCCCCGTCGGATCAGGACGTCGCGTTGCAGCGCACCTACCGTCGCCTTTACAAGGTCCACTATCCCTTGGCCCGCGCCGATCGCCAGCGCCTGGAAAAACTGCGCCCGGTTCTGCAAAAGCATGCTCGCGAACAGGGCATGGACTGGCTGAACCTGGCCGCGCTGGCGTTCAAGGAATCCTCGCTGCAACCCAATGCCAGGAGCGGCAGCGGGCCGACCGGGTTGATGCAAATTACCCCGTCTGCGGCCCAGCGGGTGGGGGTGAAAAATATTCAAACCCTCGACAGCAACGTACAGGCCGGGGCCAAGTACCTGGCGCTGATCCGCCGCAAGTTCTTCTCCAGTCCCAAGCTCAACGAGCGCGAACGCATGGCTTTTGTCCTGGCCGCCTACAACATGGGCCCGGAGCGGGTGCAGGGCATGCGTACCGAGGCCAAGCGTCGCGGTTTGAATCCCAACCAGTGGTTCTTCCAGGTGGAGCGCATTGCCATGGAACAGGTGGGCATGGGCGCCGTCAGCTATGTGAACAGCGTCAACAAGTACTACCTGGCATTCGATCGGGAGCGGGAATCGTTGGAGCCGGAGGCGCAAAAGGTCGCCTCGCGCAAATGATCGATATCAGCTCTTGCCGCGAATCAATGTGCGCAAGGCAAAACGATTCGGATGACAGGCCTCGGCCACGCTTCTGGGCAGCGGCAGCGGCTCGTTTTCCAGCCAGGCGGCGAGCAGTTCGCCGGACAGCGGGGCGGTGATCAGGCCGCGAGAACCGTGGCCACTGTTGACGTACAAACCGTCCAGCCACGGGCAGCGGAGGTCCGGCACTTGTCGGGCGTCCTTGGCCAGCGCGGCGTAGGTTTGGGCGAAAGCCTGGTGATCGGCCAAGGGGCCGACGATGGGCAGGTAATCGGGGCTGGTGCAGCGAAACGCGGCGCGGCCTTGCAGTTGCTCGGGGTCCAGTTGCTCGGCGTGCAGGCGCTTGACCAGGTCGCTGGAGATTTCTTCGAGTAACTCCAGGTTGCCGGCGTGCTCGGCGGCGGTCGGGGTCAGGTCGTCGCTCTTGAAGTCGAAGCTGGCGCCCAGGGTGTGTTCGCCCAGGCGTGCCGGCGCGACATAACCTTCGGCGCAGACCACGGTGGCCAGGCTCGTACTTTCAGGGGTTTGTGCCAGGCGGGTGATCTGCCCACGAATCCGTTTCAGTGGCAGCTGGCTGCTGGCCGGGAAGCGCTTGATCTCGGCGGCACCGGCCAGAATCACCACCGGGGCGCAGGCCAGCAGCCTTGAGCCGTCCCAGGCTTGCCATTGCTCACCGACCTTGCGCAATTCCAGCGCATCATGATGGGCCAGCACATCAATCGCCGGATGCGCCGCTTGCCACTGGCACAAGGCGGGCGGGTGAACCCAGCCACCCTCGGGAAAGAACAAGCCGCCATGGGCCAGCGCGATACCTGCCCGGGCTTGCGCTTGCGACTGATCCAGTAAATGCAACAGGTCCGGAGCAAAGGCGGCGGCAAGCTGTGCCTGGCGCTCGGCTTCCTTGGCGTTGAAGGCCAGTTGCAGCACTCCGCAACTGTCCCAATCGACACCGCGCTGCAGCTGTTCGAGCAAGCGCCGGGTATGCCCGAAACCACTGACGATCAGCTGCGACAGCGCCGTGCCGTGGGCCGACAGTTTGAGGTACAGCACGCCTTGCGGATTGCCCGAAGCCTCCTGGGCCAGATCGCCATGGCGTTCCAGCAGGCTCACCTGCCAACCCCGCGCGGCAAGGCTCGCGGCACTGGCGCAACCGGCCAGTCCGCCGCCGATCACCAAGGCACGGCGTTCGCCGATCAGCTGATCTGGACGGGCGAACCACGGTTTGCTCGTGACCGGCCGAGGCGAGTCTTCGGGCCAACCAAGGAATTCGCCACGGAGGATTTCCCATTTATGGCCGATGCCTGGCGTGCGGCGCATTTTGAAACCCGCCGCATTCAGCAGGCGTCGGACCCAGCCGGTGCTGGTAAAGGTGCTGATGGTGGAACCGGGGGCTGCCAGGCGGGCCAGCTCGGCAAACAGTTCGGCGGTCCACATCTCCGGGTTTTTCGCCGGGGCGAAGCCGTCGAGAAACCAGGCGTCGATCTGTGCGTCGAGTTGCGGCAGTTGCTCCAGCACGTCGCCGATCAACAGGGTCAGGGTCACCCGCCCGCTATCGAGTACCAGTCGCTGGAAACCCTGGTGGATGGCCACGTACTGCGCCAGCAGTTGATCAGCAAAGGGTTTGAGCTCAGGCCAAAGGGCGAGGGCGCGTTGCAGGTCGGGAGGGCTCAGCGGGTATTTCTCCACGCTGACAAAATGCAGCCGTGCGCCGGCCACGGCTTGCTCTTCGAACAACTGCCAGGCGCAGAGAAAATTCAGCCCGGTGCCGAAACCGGTCTCGCCGATAACCAGCCGCCCATTGGCCGGTAACGCAGCAAAGCGCTCGCTCAAGCGGTTCTGCTCGATGAACACATAGCGGGTTTCTTCAAGGCCTGACTTGTCGGAGAAATACACATCGTCAAACACCCGCGAACGCGGGCGGCCTTGGTCATCCCAGTCGAGCTGGGCGTGGGGCAATTCAGTGGTCATGGTCGGCTCGGCAACGGCAAGGCGGCCATTCTAGCCGATCGCTGTCAGCGGGATTGATCTGTGGCAAGGTTGGGTGTTGATAGGGGGGTGAAAATCCCTGGCTGTCGAAACTGTGGAGTATGCAGCGTCCCCAAAAGATCGCAGCCTGCGGCAGCTCCTACAGGTATTGCGTACACCTGGTAATTCTCAGGTGTACTGGGTCGGCGTAGGAGCTGCCGAAGGCTGCGATCTTTTGGGCGGCACCGAATGCCTCGCTGACTGGCACCTAAGGGATTTGTTCCCCCGCACAATTACCCAATCCGCTAGTCTTGCTCAATCTGGGAAGGGAGCCGCTCAATGTTCGAATCCGCTGAAATCGGTCACGCCATCGACAAAGAAACCTTTGAAGCCGAGGAGCCGGCCTTGCGTGAAGCCTTGCTCGAAGCGCAGTTCGAACTGCGCGAGCAAGGGCGCTTTCCGGTCATCGTGCTGATCAATGGAGTCGAAGGCGCCGGCAAGGGCGAGACGGTCAAGTTGCTCAACGAGTGGATGGACCCTCGGCTGATCGAAGTCCGCACCTTTGATCAGCAGACCGATGAAGAGCTGGCGCGGCCACCGGCCTGGCGCTACTGGCGGATGCTGCCGGCCAAGGGGCGGATGGGAATTTTTTTTGGCAACTGGTACAGCCAGATGTTGCAGGGCCGGGTTCACGGGCTGTTCAAGGACGCGGTGCTGGATCAGGCGATCGGCGGTGCCGAGCGCCTGGAAAAAATGCTCTGCGATGAAGGCGCGTTGATCTTCAAGTTCTGGTTTCACCTGTCCAAGAAGCAGATGAAAAACCGCCTCAAGGTGTTGGCGGACGATCCGCTGCACAGCTGGCGCATCAGCCCGCTGGACTGGCAGCAATCGCAAACCTACGACAAGTTCGTCAAGTACGGCGAGCGGGTGCTGCGCCGCACCAGCCGCGACTATGCGCCCTGGCATGTGATCGAAGGCGTTGACCCGCATTATCGCAGTCTGACGGTGGGCAAGATTTTACTCGAAGGGCTGCAAGGCGCCCTGAACCGACCCAAGGTCAAAGCCCACTCAGTGACTGCCGCACCGCTGCCCTCAAGTTACAATCAACCGAGTCTGATCAGCAGCCTGGACCTGACCCGGCGCCTGGACAAAAACGACTACGAAGAACAACTGATTACCGAGCAGGCGCGGTTGTCCGGCTTGATGCGCGACAAGCGCATGCGCAAACACGCCCTGGTGGCTGTGTTCGAAGGCAATGACGCGGCCGGCAAGGGTGGGGCGATCCGCCGAGTGGCGGCGGCCCTCGATCCGCGGCAATACAGCATCGTGCCGATCGCCGCGCCGACTGAGGAAGAACGCGCGCACCCCTACCTCTGGCGGTTCTGGCGGCATATTCCGATGCGCGGAAAATTCACCGTGTTCGACCGCTCCTGGTATGGCCGGGTGCTGGTGGAACGGGTCGAAGGTTATTGCAGTCGGACCGACTGGATGCGCGCTTACGCCGAGATCAACGACTTCGAAGAGCAGATCAGCGATGCCGGGGTGATAGTCGTCAAGTTCTGGATGGCCATCGATAAACAAACCCAGTTGGAACGTTTCCAGGCCCGCGAAGCGATTCCCTTCAAGCACTTCAAGATCACCGAGGAAGACTGGCGCAACCGCGATAAGTGGGATGACTACCAATCCGCCGTCTGCGACATGGTCGACCGCACCAGCACCGAGATTTCACTCTGGACCCTGGTGGAGGCCAACGACAAGCGCTGGGCCCGGGTCAAGGTGTTGCGCACCATCAATCAGGCACTGGAAGATGCCTTCGAGAAGTCCGACAAACATGAGAGGAAGGCGAAGAACAACAAGAGGTAAGCCGATGGTTGCGCATACGCGAGGTGAATGATTGTCGCGATCGGTTATAGGGTGGATTTATGCTCAGTCCACTTCTAACCGATAACAACAATGAGGTATGCCATGCGTGAAGTGGTGATCGTCGATAGTGTACGCACAGGTCTGGCCAAATCCTTTCGTGGCAAGTTTAACCGGACCCGCCCGGATGACATGGCGGCCCATTGCGTCAATGCGCTGCTGATCCGCAACGGCATCGACCCGGCCAGCGTCGAGGACTGCATTGTCGGCGCCGGTTCCAACGAAGCCGCCCAGGGTTACAATATCGGCCGCAACGTCGCGGTGTTATCGAAACTGGGCACCGGCACCGCCGGCATGACCCTCAACCGCTTCTGTTCTTCGGGTTTGCAGGCGATTGCCATTGCCGCCAACCAGATCGCTTCCGGTTGCAGCGACATCATCATCGCCGGTGGCGTCGAGTCCATCAGCCTGACCATGAAAAGCGTCAACACCGACAACCTGATCAACCCGTTGCTCAAGGAACAGGTGCCGGGCATTTACTTTCCCATGCTCCAGACTGCCGAAATCGTCGCCCGCCGCTATGGCATCAGCCGTGAAGAGCAGGATCTCTACGCCCTGCAAAGTCAGCAGCGCACCGCGCAAGCCCAGGCCGCCGGGTTGTTCGACGATGAAATCGTACCGATGGCGGTGAAATACGCAGTCGAAGACAAAACCACCGGTCAGGTGCAGATCCTTGATGGCGTCGTCGACCATGATGACTGCAATCGCCCGGAGACCACCCTGCAAAGCCTGGCCGGATTGAAACCCGTGTTTGCAGAAGACGGTTCGGTGACCGCGGGCAACTCCTCGCAGCTGTCCGATGGCGCGTCGATGACCCTGGTGATGAGCCTGGAAAAAGCCCTGGAGCTTGGCCTCAAGCCCCGGGCGTTTTTCCGTGGCTTCGCTGTCGCCGGTTGCGAGCCGGACGAGATGGGCATCGGCCCGGTGTTTTCGGTGCCCAAACTGCTCAAGGCCAAGGGCTTGCAGGTGGCCGATATCGATCTCTGGGAGCTCAACGAAGCATTCGCCTCGCAGTGCCTGTACAGCCGCAATCGGCTGGAAATCGACAATGAGAAATACAACGTCAGCGGCGGTTCGATCTCCATCGGCCACCCGTTCGGCATGACCGGCTCGCGTCAGGTCGGGCATTTGGTGCGCGAACTGCAACGGCGCAATTTGCGTTACGGCGTGGTGACCATGTGCGTGGGGGGCGGGATGGGGGCTACGGGGTTGTTTGAGGCGGTGCGTTAATTTGTCGCTCTTTTAATTGAGTCGCGGCCGAAAAGATCGCAGCCTGCGGCAGCTCCTACGGGCTGCGGAACGACATGACACCCCGCCGTCTGTAGGAGCTGCCGAAGGCTGCGATCTTTTCAAGGCGCCGCGGTTTACTCGCTGGTACGCGCCGCCTGCACCCGCTTGATATAAGCCAGGATCTCCTGTTCGGCATGATTCTGATTGTTGAATGGGCCTTCCAGGGTGTTTTCCCGGGTGGTGAAATACAACTCCCCATTGACGCGACAGACCCGACCACAACGAAAGTGAATGGATGGGGCGGGGTCTTGTGCGCGCATGCTGAACATAGCGGGATCTCCTGAAAGGGTTGTGGTACCTCGATCTCAGACTATGTCCGAATCCTCGGAGGCGCCTGGCCTTCCGATAAGTGGCACATCGCCAATATCACCTTGCGACCAGCACAGTCTCGTTAGCGGCTGGTGCCAAACTGTAACTGTGTAGCGGGACCGTCCAGGCCTAGAATGATTTTCTCGTCATCTGGCTGTGGGGTTTGCATGCATATTTCGTCCGGTCGCTGGGTTTATGGCTTGTTCCTGGCCCTGCTGACCGCGCTGCTGTGGGGGATCTTGCCGATCAAACTCAAGCAGGTGCTGCTGGTGATGGATCCGGTCACGGTGACCTGGTATCGACTGACAGTGTCCGGCGGACTTCTGTTTATTTATCTGGCAGCGGTCAAACGCTTGCCGAGTTGGCGAGTGCTCGGCCCGAAGGGCGGCTGGCTGGTGTTGATCGCGGTCCTCGGGCTGGTGGGCAACTACGTGCTGTACCTGATGGGCCTAAACCTGCTCAGCCCTGGCACCGCGCAGTTGGTGGTGCAGGTGGGACCGGTCTTGCTGCTGATCGCCAGTCTGTTTGTATTCAAGGAACGCTTCAGCCTGGGCCAGGGCATTGGTTTGCTGGTGCTGTTGATCGGTTTCGTGCTGTTTTTCAATCAGCGCTTGGTTGAACTGTTGACCTCGCTCACCGATTACACCGCTGGCGTCTTGCTGGTTCTGACGGCGTCGACGGTCTGGACCTTTTATGCCTTGGGGCAGAAGCAGTTGCTCACGGTGTGGAATTCATTTCAGGTGATGATGGTGATCTACCTGTTTTGCGCGCTGCTGCTGACGCCTTGGGCGCATCCACTGGAGGCGGTTCAACTGAGTCCGCTGCAAGGCTGGCTGCTGCTCGCTTGCTGTATGAATACCCTGATCGCCTACGGCGCCTTTGCCGAAGCCCTGGCCCATTGGGAAGCCTCGCGGGTCAGCGCGGTCTTGGCAATCACGCCGTTGGTGACCTTCGGCGCGGTGGCGCTGGCGGCCTGGCTCTGGCCTGAGTACGTGCAGGCCGAGCAGATCAATGGCCTGGGTTATGGCGGTGCGGTACTGGTGGTGCTCGGCTCGGCACTGGTCGCCCTGGGGCCATCGCTGATGGCTGGGTTGAAGGCCAGGCGGGTGCGGATGACTGCGGGGTAACGGATACAGCACAGATCCCCTGTGGCGAGGGGGCTTGTCGGAACGCCGCATCGCCCCGTTCGGGTGCGCAGCAGCCGTGAAATCGGTAGATGCGGTTCACCTGAAACACCACGGTGCCTGGTTTTAGGGCCGCTTCGCGACCCAACGGGGGCAAGCCCCCTCGCCACAAATGCCTACATCCTCAAAATCGCAAAAACTATCTGGCAGCCACACTCGATACCTTCACCACCGTCGGCTTGAGCACCAACCACAACGCCCCGGCGATCAACACTCCGCCATACACATGGGCCATGGACAACGGCTCATCAAGGAACAACGCGCCCCACAGCACACCAAACGGCGGAATCATGAAGGTCACGGTCATCGATTTGACCGGGCCGATCGAACTGAGCAAACGGAAATACAGGATGTACGCAAAGGCGGTGCACACCAGTCCCAATCCCAGCAGCGACAACCAGACACTCCAGCCACCCCAGCTGGCCGGTGGCTGGCTGATGGCGCTGTAACCGAACAGCGGCAACAGAAACAAGGTCGCGCCAAGCATGCTGCCCAATGCCGACAGGCGACTGTCGAGCCCGCCTTGCTGATCGAGCCAGCGGCGGGCGAGGAAACCGGCGAAGCCGTAACAGGTGGTCGCGAGCAGGCAGGCGAGGGCGCCCATCAGCAGTTCCAGGTCGAAGGCCACGGGACCGGCACGGGTCAGAATGCCGACTCCGAACAATCCTAAGCAGACTCCGGCAATCTTCGTCGGAGAAAGTTTTTCGCTGAAGAACACCCCGCCAATCAATACCCCCATCAGCGGCGTCGTCGCGTTGAAGATGGCCGAGTAGCCGGCAGGCAACACCTGGGCGGCCACCGAATACATGGTCGCCGGAATCCCCGAGTTGATCACCCCGAGCAGCAGCACCGTCTTGAACTTGCCGCGAAAATCCCAGCTGATACGCATCAGCGCGAGGATCACCAGCAATCCGCTGGCGGCAATCGATACCCGGAAGAAGGCGGTGGGGATAGTGCCAATCACTGGGGCGATAATGCGCATGAACAGGAAGCTCGCGCCCCAGATGGCGGCCAATGACAGCAGGCGCAGGATATCGACGGGGTTCACGGCTTGTTCCTTGCTTGATTGGCGCGCAAGTGTCGCCGCAGGTGCAACGCATGGCAATGGTTGCGTTGCGTAACACTCCGCCTCTAAGCTCAGCCCTTTAATGCCAAGAACCATCCTTCAGAGGTTTATCTATGCCGCAGCAATGGCCAGCCGCCGATATCGCCCGAATGATCCTCGATGGCTTCGACAATTACCGCGAGCATTTCCGCCAGATCACCGACGGCGCACGGGCGCGGTTCGAGCAGGCGCAGTGGCAGGAGGCGCAGGTCGCCTCGGCGGCGCGGATCAACCTCTATGAAGAAAAAGTCAGTGAAGTGGTCGCTCGACTGCACCAGGCCTTTGACGGCGAGGCCATGCTGGACGTTACCTACTGGCCCCTGGTGAAAAGTGCCTACATCAGCCTGATCGACCTGCGTTTCGACGATGAGCTGTCCGAGACCTGGTACAACTCGGCGTTCTGCGGGCTGTTCAGTCACGACCAGATCAGCGACGGCTGCATGTTCATCCACACCACCCGGCCAAGCCTGCGTCGAGCCCGGGCGGCGCAAACCCGCATCTATAAACCCGAGGGCGAACTGTCGAGCATGCTCGAGCAGATCTTCGTCGACTACAGCTTCAGCGAGCCCTATGCCGATTTGCCTGGGGACCTGCGCCGCCTCGAAGCGCAGTTGCGCGAGAACCTGCCGGACTGGGTCTGCAAGGACCCGGAGCTGGCGGTCGAGTTGTTTTCCTCGGTGCTGTACCGCAACAAGGGCGCCTACCTGGTGGGGCGCATCTACACCCACGACGAGCAATGGCCGTTGGTGATCCCCTTTCTGCACCGCGAAGGCCGCGGGATCCAGATCGATGCGCTGATCACCGATGAAGCGGATGTGTCGATCATCTTCTCCTTCACCCGTTCGTACTTCATGGTCGACGTGCCGGTACCGGCCGAGTTCATCGGCTTTCTCAAGCGCATCCTGCCGGGCAAGCACATCGCCGAGTTGTACACCTCGATCGGTTTCTACAAGCACGGCAAGTCCGAGTTCTACCGTTCATTGATCAATCACCTGGCCAACACCGACGACCAGTTCATCATGGCCCCGGGTGTGCGCGGCATGGTCATGAGCGTGTTCACCCTGCCGGGCTTCAATACCGTATTCAAAATCATCAAGGACCGATTTGCGCCGTCGAAAAACGTCGACCGCGCGACGGTGATCGAAAAGTATCGCCTGGTAAAAAGCGTCGACCGGGTCGGGCGCATGGCCGATACCCAGGAGTTCGCCGATTTCCGTTTCCCCCTGAGCAAGTTCGAGCCGGCGTGCCTGGCCGAGTTGCTGGAAGTGGCAGCGAAAACGGTGGAGGTCGAAGGCGACACCGTGCTGATTCGCCACTGCTGGACCGAACGGCGGATGACTCCGTTGAACATGTACCTGGAAAACGCCAACGACGCGCAGGTTCGCGAGGCGCTGGAGGATTACGGTCTGGCAATCAAGCAACTGGCGGCGGCGAATATCTTTCCCGGCGACATGCTGCTGAAGAACTTCGGCGTTACCCGTCACGGTCGGGTGGTGTTCTATGACTATGACGAAATCTGCTTCCTCACCGAAGCCAACTTCCGCCACATCCCGGCCCCGCGCACTCCGGAAGACGAGATGTCTTCGGAACCGTGGTACTCGATCGGGCCGCTGGATGTGTTCCCCGAGGAGTTCCCGCCATTCCTGTTCGCCGACGCCGGGCAGCGGCGGTTGTTCGACGAACTGCACGGCGAGCTGTACAACGCCGACTACTGGAAAGGCCTGCAAGCGGCGATTCGCGCTGGCAAGGTGATCGATGTGTTCCCGTATCGGCGCAAGGGGCTGGATAACGAATAGGAGCAGCTTCAAGCTTCAAGCCACAAGCTAAAAGCTAAAAGCTGCGTTAATCTTGCAGCTTTTAGCTTGCAGCTTGTCGCTGCCTCTCTCTCGACTTTTGCGTACCTGATGACTGACCAACCGCCTGCTATCGATCAACTGCTGAAAAACCTCGATCACGCCATGCTCGCCGACCGCCACCGGTTGCGGCGGCAGTTGCTTGAGCTGCGTAAGAAACCCGACGAGGCCAAGCTGGCGCAGTGGGTCGAGCGGGCGCAGGCGTCTTGTGATCGGGTGGTGGCGCGACGTGCCAGCCTGCCGTTGATTCGTTATGACGACAGTCTGCCGATCGCCGCCAAACGCGACGAAATCAAAGCGGCCCTGCTCAAGCATCAGGTGCTGATCATCGCCGGTGAAACCGGTTCGGGTAAAACCACCCAGTTGCCGAAAATCTGTCTGGAAATCGGTCGCGGCCAATACGGTCTGATCGGCCATACCCAGCCGCGGCGAATCGCTGCGCGCAGCGTCGCGAGTCGGGTCGCGGAAGAACTGGCGACCCCATTGGGCGCGCTGGTCGGTTATCAGGTGCGTTTCGAGGATCAAAGCGATTCCAACACCCTGATCAAGCTGATGACCGACGGCATTCTGCTGGCGGAAACCCAGAACGACCGCTACCTCGAACGCTACGACACGATCATCGTCGACGAAGCCCACGAACGCAGCCTGAACATCGACTTCCTGCTCGGGTACCTGAAAACCCTGCTGCCGCGCCGCCCGGACCTGAAGGTCATCATCACCTCGGCGACCATCGATCTTACGCGCTTCTCCAAGCACTTCAACGACGCGCCGATTGTCGAAGTCTCGGGCCGGACCTTCCCGGTGGACACCTGGTATCGCCCGCTGACCCTGGAGCAAGACGAAGAGGGCAACCGGGTCGAAGAAGACTTGACGGTGGATCAGGCGATCCTCGCCACCCTCGACGAAATTGCCGCCTATGAGCGCAGCGAGCGCCGCAGCCCCGGTGATGTGCTGGTGTTCCTCCCCGGCGAACGGGAAATCCGTGACGCCGCCGACATGTTGCGCAAGGCCCAGCTCAAGCACACCGAAATCCTGCCGTTGTACGCACGGCTGTCGCCGGCCGAGCAGCAGCGGATCTTCCAGTCTCACCCAGGGCGCCGCGTGGTGCTGGCGACCAACGTCGCGGAAACCTCGCTGACGGTGCCGGGCATTCGTTACGTGATCGACAGCGGCACCGCGCGGATCAGCCGCTACAGCTACCGCGCCAAGGTTCAGCGGCTGCCGATCGAGGCCATTTCCCAGGCCAGCGCCAACCAGCGCAAGGGCCGCTGCGGACGGGTCGAGCCGGGCATCTGCATTCGCCTGTATGCCGAAGAGGACTTTATCGGCCGGCCGGAATTTACCGATCCGGAAATTCTGCGCACCAACCTTGCAGCGGTAATTCTGCAGATGTTGCACCTGCGCCTGGGCGAGATCACCGATTTCCCGTTTATCGAGCCGCCGGACGGCAAGGCCATCAGCGACGGTTTCAACCTGCTGCAAGAGCTGTCGGCGGTGGATCGCGAGAGTCAGTTGACCCCCTTGGGTCGGCAACTGGCGCGGCTGCCGGTGGACCCGCGCATGGGCCGCATGTTGCTCGAAGCCGCGAAACTCGGCAGCTTGCAGGAAGTCTTGATCGTCGCCAGTGCCATGTCGATCCAGGACCCGCGCGAGCGTCCGCCGGAGCGGCAGCAGGCCGCCGATCAGGCCCACGCCCAGTGGAAGGACGTCGACTCGGACTTCGCCGGGCTGGTCAATTTGTGGCGCGGCTTTGAAGAACAGCGCCAGGCCCTGACTGCCAGCCCGCTGCGCAACTGGTGCCGGAAGAATTTCCTCAACTACCTGCGCTTGCGCGAGTGGCGTGACTCCCATCGGCAGTTGAGCCTGATCTGTCGCGACATGCAGCTGAGCCTCAATAAAGAACCGGCGGACTACCCGAAACTGCACAAAGCCGTGCTCTCCGGTCTGCTCAGCCAGATCGGCCAGAAGACCGAAGACGGCGACTACCTCGGCGCCCGCCAACGACGCTTCTGGATTCATCCGTCATCGGGGCTGGGTAAGAAGCGCCCGCAATGGCTGATGGCCGCCGAACTGGTGGAAACCACCAAGCTTTATGCGCGGATGGTGGCGAAGATCGAGCCGGACTGGATCGAGCCGCTGGCCGGGCATTTGATCAAGAAAAATCACTTCGAACCCCATTGGGAGAAGAAGCGCGGCCAGGTCGTGGCCTTTGAACAGATCACCTTGTTCGGGCTGATCGTGGTCGGTCGCCGGCCGGTGCATTACGGTCCGATCGATCCGGTGCTGTCCCGTGAAATGTTTATTCGTGAAGGCCTGGTGCGCGGGGAAATCCAGTCCCGGGCCAAGTGCCTGACCGCCAACGCACAACTGCTGGAACAACTCGACGAACTGGAAGCCAAGGCTCGCCGCCGCGACATCCTCGCCGACGAAGAAACCCTGTTCGCATTCTATGACGCTCGCTTGCCGGCCGATATTCACCAGACCGCGACCTTCGATAGCTGGTATCGCATTCACAGCCAGAAAGACCCGCAACTGCTGGTGATGCGCGAAGAAGATGTGCTGGCTCGCGAAGCCAGTGAAGTCACCGCCGCGCATTACCCGGACACCTTGCACCTCGGCGATCTGGCGTTGGCCCTGAGTTATCACTTCGAGCCCAATCACCCACGCGATGGCGTGACCCTGCGGGTGCCGGCGCCGTTGTTGCCGGCACTGCCGTCCGAGCGCCTGGAATGGCTGGTGCCAGGGGTGATCGAGGCCAAATGCATCGCCCTGGTGCGCAACCTGCCCAAGGCCCTGCGCAAGAATTTCGTGCCGGTGCCGGACTTCGTCAAAGCCGCGTTGCAGCGCATGACCTTTGCCGAGGGCTCGTTGCCTCAGGCCTTGGGCCGCGAATTACTGCGCATGACCGGTGTGCGGGTCAGCGACGAAGCCTGGGCCGAAGCGGCTCAGCAGGTCGATGGGCATTTGCGGATGAATCTGGAAATCGTCGACGGCGAAGGCAAGTTCCTTGGTGAAGGCCGCGACCTGGCCGAACTGACCGCACGTTTCGCCGAGGCCAGCCAGGCCGCTTTGGCCGTGCCGCAAACCGCGAAAAGCCAGCAGCCGGTGGAGGCCAAAGTCTTCGCTGCGGTGGCTGAGAAGACTCAGCAGAAGATCGCCGGGTTGTCGATGACGGTTTACCCGGCACTGGTGGAAGAGAACGGCACGGTCAAGGAAGGGCGCTTCTCCACCGCCGCCGAGGCCGAGTTTCAGCATCGTCGGGCCTTGCAGCGTTTGTTGATGCAGCAACTGGCCGAGCCGGCAAAATTCCTCCGTGGCAAGCTGCCCGGGCTGACTGAACTGGGGCTGATGTACCGCGAGCTGGGGCGTATCGACAGCCTGGTGGAAGACATTCTGCTGGCCAGCCTCGACAGCTGCATTCTCGACGGTGAAACAAGTCTGCCGCGCGATGGCGCGGGCTTGGCTGCGTTGGCCGAGCGCAAGCGGGGCGGCTGGACCGAACACGCCGAGCGCCTGGCGAAACTGACCCTGGAGACACTCAAGCTCTGGCACGGCCTGCAAAAACGCTTCAAGGGCAAGATCGACCTGGCCCAGGCGGTGGCCCTCAATGACATCAAGCAACAATTGAGTCAGCTGGTGTATCCGGGTTTTGTTCGCGAAACCCCGGCGGTCTGGTTCAAGGAACTGCCGCGTTTCCTCAAGGCTATCGAGTTGCGTCTGGAGAAACTGCCGAGCCAGGTACAAAAGGACCGGGTCTGGAGCACTGAACTGGTCGGGCTATGGGCGCAATACCAGGCGCGGGCCAGCAAACACGCCCAGGAAGGCAAGCGCGATCCGCAGCTGGAGCTGTATCGCTGGTGGCTCGAGGAATATCGGGTTTCGTTGTTTGCCCAGCAGTTGGGGACCAAGGTGCCGATCTCCGACAAGCGCTTGAGCAAACAATGGACCCAAGTCGACGCCTAACCCCCTACGGGTTTGTGTTAGGGCGGAATGCCAGCGTTTATGGCAAACTTCGCGGTTATAAACGCCGGCCCCGCGGATTTGAGCCTTCAAGGCGGCAGCGGATCGGAATAAAGCGACTCAAGGTTTGATTCCTTTAAACGGGGTCGGACCCTTTATGTATTGGTACGTCGGTACCAATTTTTTCTGCCTGAACAGATTAGAGAAACGACCATGCATAACGTCGTCATCAGCGGCACCGGCCTGTACACCCCGGCCAACAGCATCTCCAACGAAGAGCTGGTGCAGTCTTTCAATGCCTATGTGCAGCAGTTCAATGCGGATAACGCCCAAGCCATCGAGCGCGGCGAAGTTCAGGCCCTCACCGAATCCAGTGCCGGCTTCATTGAAAAGGCCTCGGGGATCAAAAGCCGGTTTGTCATGGACAAGGAAGGCATCCTCGATCCGCAGCGCATGACTCCGCGTCTGCCCGAGCGCTCCAATGACGAATGGTCGGTGCTGTGCCAGATGGCTATCGGCGCCGCCGAGCAAGCCTTGCAGCGCGCCGGCAAGACGGCCGCCGATATCGACGGCGTTATCGTGGCCTGCTCCAACTTGCAGCGGGCTTACCCGGCCATTGCCATCGAAGTCCAGGAAGCACTGGGCATCCAGGGTTTCGGCTTCGACATGAACGTCGCCTGCTCCTCGGCGACCTTCGGTATCCAGGCCGCTGCCAATAGCGTCCAGCTCGGCCAGGCCCGGGCGATTCTGATGGTCAACCCGGAAGTCTGCACCGGTCACCTGAATTTCCGCGACCGCGACAGCCACTTCATCTTTGGCGATGCCGCGACCGCGGTGATCATCGAACGTGCCGATCTGGCTACCTCGCAGTACCAGTTCGATATCGTCAGCACCAAGCTGTTGACCAAGTTCTCCAACAATATCCGCAACAACTTCGGCTTCCTCAACCGGGCCGCCGAAGAAGGCGTCGGTGCGCCGGACAAACTGTTCGTGCAGGAAGGTCGCAAGGTCTTCCGTGACGTCTGCCCGATGGTGGCGGAACTGATCGCCACCCACCTGGAAGAGAACACCCTCAACATCGGCGACGTGAAGCGTTTCTGGCTGCACCAGGCCAACCTCAGCATGAACCACCTGATCGTCAAGAAGCTGCTGGGCCGCGAAGCCACGGAAGAAGAAGCGCCGGTGATTCTCGACACCTATGCCAACACCAGTTCGGCCGGCTCGGTGATTGCGTTTCACAAGCACCAAGACGATCTGCCGAGCGGCTCGCTGGCGGTGCTCAGCTCCTTTGGTGCCGGTTATTCGATTGGTAGCGTGATACTGCGCAAGCGCTGAGTTCACAACGGGGTGAGGGTGCGCCCGAAAAGATCGCAGCCTGCGGCAGCTCCTACGGGATTGAGGTTCAAACGCTAAATCGCGGTTGAATGCGGTCGGCGTAGGAGCTGCCGCAGGCTGCGATCTTTTGATCTTCAACACTCTAGCTTGCGGCTTTCAGCTTATAGCTTGCCGCTGCTCCCCTCTTATTTCCATTCGAAGTAAAAAAGTTCCCCTGTCATCAAATCTTTATATATCAGCAACCCTTCTGAAATATCCCATCGCCAAGATTCCCTCCCAACACAAGCGGGCCAGATCCCGTGTGTTTTTCAGGTTAAAGACCATTAATTAGGGGAACTCTTCGATGATCCGTAAGCACTTCGCCGGTTTCGCTGCCAGCGCTCTGGCCCTGGCCGTTACCGCCCAGGCTTTCGCTGGCACTGTCACGACTGACGGCGCCGATATCGTTGTCAAGACCAAGGGCGGCCTTGAGGTCGCAACGGCCGATAAAGAGTTCAGCTTCAAGCTGGGCGGACGTGTGCAGGCTGACTACAGCCAGTTCGACGGTGTCTACACCAAGAATGGTGACACCGCCGACGCCGCGTACTTCCGTCGCGCGTTCCTGGAGCTGTCCGGCGTGCTGTACACGGATTGGGCGTACACCATCAACTACGACTTCTCCCACAATACCGGCGACACCGATAACGGTTACTTCGACGAAGCTTCCCTGGCCTACAACGGCTTCAAGCCGGTGTCGATCAAGGTCGGTCGTTTTGACCCGGACTTCGGTCTGGAAAAAGCCACCAGCTCCAAGTGGGTCACCGCGCCAGAGCGTAACGTGGCGTACGACATGATCGACTGGGCGAACAGCCATCAGAATGGTCTGGGCCTGCAAGCCTCCAGCACCTTCGCTGATTCGTTCTACGCCTCCGCCGGCATCTTCAGCAAGGACACCGACGATACCGATGGCGACAGCATCAAGCAGGCCAACGGTCGTTTCGTCTTCGCTCCTATGCATGAAGCGGGCAGCGTGCTGCACTTCGGCGTGAACGTCGCTTCTCGCGATGTTTCCGACACTGCCTTCGATTCGCGTTATCGCACCCGCATGGGCATGCGTGGCGTCGAAACCCTCGGCGGCAACGATGCCGGCACCAACGGCAACCGTCCGGTGCTGGGCGGCAGTTCCGCATCGCCTGCCGGTTCCTATGACCGCGACGATGCTGTCGGCCTGGAAGCCGCCTTCGCCATAGGCCCGGCTTCGATCCAGGGTGAATACATCGCCCGCGAGACCAAGTCTGACTCCAGCGCCTTCGAAGACATCAAGGGCCGTGGTTTCTATGCACAGGCGGCTTACACCCTGACCGGTGAATCGCGTGGCTATAAAGTCGGCAAGTTCGACGCCATCAAGCCGGCCAACAAGTCCATCGGCGCCTGGGAACTGTTCTATCGCTACGACAGCCTGACCGTCGAAGACGACAACATCACCACCGCCAGCCTGACCCGTGATGTCGGCGATGCCGAAGTCAAAGTCCACAACCTGGGCGTCAACTGGTACGCCAACGAAGCGGTGAAAATCTCTGCGACTTACCTCAAGTCCAAGACCGACAACGTGACCAATGCCACCGCTGCCAGCAATGGTACTCCGGCACAGCGTACCGGCGACGACAGCGGTGACGGTTTCGTCGTCCGTGCTCAGTACGTGTTCTAAGTAACAAAAGCTTAACGAGCTTTTTCTTCATCCGTTAAAGCTCCTCTGGTTTTGACCCCGCCTCGGCGGGGTTTTTTGTTTCGGCAGGGGCGGGAGATGGGCGATACTCGGCAGGTCTGAGAGTCATGATCGTCGAGGAATGCGATGCCGCTACAACGTTTGGAGAGTCTGTCCGCCATCGCGCCTCAAGCATGGGATGCTCTGGTGCCCGACGCTCAGCCGTTCCTGCGCCATGCCTTCCTCGGTGCCCTGGAAGACAGTGGCTGCCTTGGCCCGCATTCCGGCTGGCGGCCCGAACATTTATTGCACATGGAAGGCGATCAGCTGATTGCCGCGCTGCCCAGCTACCGCAAATGGCACTCCTATGGCGAATACGTGTTCGACCACGCCTGGGCTGATGCCTGCGCGCGCGCCGGCATCGAGTATTACCCGAAACTCTTGACCGCCGTGCCGTTCAGCCCGGTAAGCGGGCCACGATTACTGGCGGCCAAGGTGCAGGATGGTTTCGAGTTGCTGAAAAGCCTGCCGGGCTATCTGGAAATCGAAGGGCTTTCCAGTGCTCACATCAATTTCACCGACCCCTTCACCGATGCGGCACTTGCCGAGCAGCCAGGCTGGCTGCAACGGGTGGGTTGCCAGTACCACTGGCAGAACCGGGGGTATCGGGACTTTCAGGATTTTCTCGATGCCCTGAGTTCGCGCAAGCGCAAGCAGATGCGCAAGGAGCGCGAGCAGGTTGCGGGGCAGGGCATCGAATTTGAATGGCTCGAGGGCCGGCAACTCGACCAGGCGCAGTGGGACTTTGTTTACGCCTGCTACGCCAATACCTACGCCATACGCCGGCAGGCGCCGTATCTGACCCGGGAGTTCTTCAGTCTATTGGCCGAGCGCATGCCTGAAGCGATTAGAGTGGTGTTGGCCAAACAGGGTTCACGACCGGTGGCCATGGCCTTCAGCCTGGTGGGTGGCGACAGCTTCTATGGTCGTTATTGGGGTTGCCTGGCGGAGTTCGACCGCCTGCATTTCGAGACCTGCTTCTATCAAGGCATGGACTACGCGATCGCCAACGGTTTCCAACGTTTTGATGCCGGAGCCCAAGGCGAGCACAAACTGATACGCGGATTCGAGCCGGTCATCACTCACTCCTGGCATTACCTGCGCCATCCGGGGTTGAAAGCGGCGGTGAAGGATTTTCTGCAACAGGAACGGCTCGGCGTTCTGGCCTATGCCGAAGAAGCGAGGACCGCCTTGCCCTATCGGCAAGACTGATCTTTCGATTAACTCTCTTCCGTGTCTAGATCAAAAGATCGCAGCCTGCGGCAGCTCCTACGCCGACCCGGTACAGCCTTGAGTTATCGTGTGTACGCAACACCTGTAGGAGCTGCCGCAGGCTGCGATCTTTTGATCTTGGGCGCTCAATCAATCCCGACAAACCCACCGGTCTGGTGCTGCCACAACCTTGCATACAACCCGCCATGGGCGAGTAATTCGGCGTGGCTGCCGGTTTCGGCGATCCGGCCTTTTTCCAGGACCACCAGCCGGTCCATGCGGGCGATGGTCGAGAGTCGGTGAGCGATAGCGATCACGGTTTTGCCTTGCATCAGGGTTTCCAGGCTTTCCTGGATCGCCGCTTCGACTTCCGAGTCGAGCGCCGAGGTGGCTTCGTCCATGATCAGGATCGGCGCGTCCTTGAGCAGCACCCGGGCAATCGCGATCCGTTGCCGTTGGCCGCCGGAGAGTTTTACCCCGCGCTCACCAACGTGGGCGTCGAAGCCGGTGCGGCCCTGGGCATCGGAAAGGTGCGGGATGAACTCGTCGGCCCGGGCCTTGCGCACCGCTTCCCAGAGCTCTTCGTCGGTCGCATCGGGTTTGCCGTAAAGCAGGTTGTCGCGGATCGAACGGTGCAGCAGCGAGGTGTCCTGGGTGATCATGCCGATCCGCTCGCGCAGGCTTTCCTGGGCGACCTCGGCAATGTTCTGACCGTCGATCAGGATCCGTCCGCCTTGCACGTCATACAGACGCAGCAGCAGGTTGACCAGGGTTGATTTACCTGCACCGGACGGGCCGATCAGGCCGATTTTTTCCCCGGGTTTGATGGTCAGATTGAGCTCGCCGATGATTCCGCTTTTTTTCCCATAGTGGAAGTCGACATGTTCAAACCGCACTTCGCCGCGGCCCACCGCCAAGGGTTTTGCCTGGTCGCGGTCGGTCACGCTGACTGGCTGGGCGATGGTTTGCAGGCCGTCCTGGACCATGCCGATGTTTTCGAAGATGCCGTTGACCACCCACATGATCCAGCCGGACATGTTAACGATGCGGATCACCAGGCCGGTGGCCAGGGCGATGGCGCCGACCGAAATCAGCGACTGGCTCCACAGCCACAAGGCCAGGCCCGTGGTGCCGACGATCAACAGACCGTTCATGCTGGTGATGACCACGTCCATGCTGGTGACGACGCGGCCGGCCAACTGGGATTTCTGGGTTTGTTCTTCGATGGCCTCGCGGGCGTACTGCTGTTCGAAGTTGGTGTGGGCGAACAACTTGAGGGTGGTGATATTGGTGTAGCCATCGACGATCCGCCCCATCAGTTTCGAGCGGGCGTCGGAGGACACCACCGAGCGCTCTTTGACCCGTGGCACGAAGTAGCACAGGGCGCCGATGTAGCAGGTGATCCAGGTCAGCAGCGGAATCATCAGCCGCCAGTCGGCCTCGGCAAACAGTACCAGGGAGCTGATGGCATAGATCAGCACATGCCATAACGCATCCACTGCTTGTACGGCGGAGTCACGCAGGGAGTTGCCAGTCTGCATGATGCGCTGGGCGATGCGCCCGGCGAAATCGTTCTGAAAGAAGTTCAGGCTTTGTTTGAGTACGTAACTGTGGTTCTGCCAGCGAATCATGCTGGTCATGCCCGGGCTGATGGTCTGGTGCACCAGCAGGTCATGCAGGCCGACGAAGATCGGGCGCAGCACCAGCGCGACCACCGTCATCCAGATCAGCTCGGTGCCGTGAATCTTGAAGAAATCGACATTCGGCGTGCCCTGGGTCAGATCGATGATCCGGCTCAGGTAGCTGAACAGCGCGACCTCGATCAGCGCACCGACCAGGCCGACCACCAGCAGCGCGGCAAAACTCGGCCAGACTTGCCGCAGGTAATACAGGTAGAAGGGGAGAACCCGACTCGGCGGAGCCGCCGTCGGTGCGTCGCGGAAGATATCAATCAGTTGTTCAAAACGACGATAGAGCATTGGTTCGACGCCCGCAGGGCGGGCTCTCCTTATCAAATGTGAGCGACTTCAGTCGCTCGTAACTCCCTTCACACCTCAGTCGATGCGCTTGGCCGACTTTATCAGCACCGGGTCGACTGGCACATTCTGCATGCCGCCTTTGGTGGTGGTCTGGGAGTTGACGATGATGTCTACCACATCCATGCCTTTGACCACTTTGGCGAATACCGCGTAACCGGCATCACGACCCGGATCGAGGAAGGCGTTGTCGGCGACGTTGATAAAGAACTGGCTGGTGGCCGAATCCGGATTCGAGGTGCGCGCCATCGACAGCGTGCCACGGACGTTATGCAAGCCGTTGCTGGCTTCGTTCTTGATCGGCGCCTTAGTGTCTTTTTGCTGCATTTGCGTGGTGAAACCGCCGCCCTGGACCATGAAGCCCGGAATCACCCGGTGGAAAATGGTGTTGGTGTAGAAGCCGCTGTCGACGTACTCAAGGAAGTTCTTGGTACTGATCGGCGCCTTGACCGGGTCCAGTTCGATTTCGATCTGGCCGTTGGTGGTGTCCAGCAACACATGCGGCGCCTTGGCCGGTGTAGCGGCCATCAGGTTAGCGGCGAACAGGACGGAGCCGGCGACGAGGGCGATTTTTTTAAACATGGGTCAGTGTTCCTGATTTAGTGGTGTCGACTGCGGTAAGAAACTCAAGCAGGGTTTGGTTGAAGGCTTGCGGTTGGTCCAGCGGCGTAGCGTGGCGGGAATTGGCGATCACCGCCAGCCGCGCATTGGGCAGCAGCTTTATATAGGCTTCTTTGACCGCGACCGGTGTGTAGTCACGGTCGGCGCTGACGATCAGGGTTGGACAGGTGACACGGGAAAGTCGTTCCTGCACGCCCCAACCGACGATGGCATCGAAGCTGGCGAGATAAGCACGTTTGTCGTTTTTTGCCCAGCGCTGGGCAATTTTACTGCGCAGCTCGGCTTGCTGCGGTTCGGGGAAAAGCTTGGCGCCCAGTGCCGCGCCGATCGCGCTCATACTGAAGAGTTGCATCAGGCTCCAGCGTTTGAACCATTGCCAATACTCATCCGGTGTCCGCAGTTTGACCTGGGGTCCGCTGTTGACGATGCACAGGCTTTTGAGCAGTTGCGGCTGATCCACTGCCAGTTGAAAGCCGATCATGCCGCCCATGGACAGCCCGACCACATGGGCTGGCCCCAGGTTCAGGTACTCGATCAGCGCGATCAGGTCGGCGCTGAAACCGGCAATGCTGTAGCGCTCACGGGGTTTGTCGGAACGGCCATGGCCTCGCGCATCCGGGACTATCACCCGGTAGCGGGCTGCCAGCTCGGGGATCTGATACTCCCAATCCAGAGAACTGGAGCCCAGCCCGTGAAGCAGCAGCACGGGTTCACCGTGGCCATACTCTTCGTAGTGCAGGGTGCAACCTTCATGTTCGAAATAGGCCATAGCGCAACTCCTTGTTCGGTTTAGCGGGATTCAGGCTTGCTGTGGGGCGGCGAAGGGGGCATCCAGCGGCGCGGTGTCAAAGGTGCGCAACAGTTCGATGAGAATCTGCGTGGCCGGGCCCAGTGGTTTGTCCTTGTTCGAATACAGAAAGAACGACGGGTGACGACTGCCGCCCTGGTCCAACGGTAGCAGCTTGAGCAAGCCTTCCTTGAGTTCGCGTTCGATCATGTGCCGTGGCAACCAGGCAAAACCCAGGCCGCTGCCGACGAAGGTCGCGGCGGTGGCCAGGCTGCCGACGGTCCAGCGTTGTTCGGCGCCGAGCCAGCCGACGTCCCGCGGTTGCTGGCGGCCGGAGTCGCGAATGACCACTTGCAGCTGGCTTTCCAGATCCTGGAAGTTCAGTTCGCGGTTCAGGCGGTGCAAGGCGTGTTCGGGGTGGGCGACGGCGACGAACTCGACGTCGCTCAATTCCGCGCCCAGGTAACCGGGAATGCTGAAGCCACTGATGGCCAGGTCGGCAACCCCTTCGAGCAACACTTCTTCGACCCCGGACAGCACTTCTTCGCGCAAGCGCACGCGACAGCCCCGGCTTTGCGGCATGAACGCAGTCAGGGCACGCACCAGACGGGCACTTGGATAAGCGGCATCGACCACCAGCCGCACTTCGGCCTCCCAGCCTTGCTCCATATGATGCGCCAGGTCTTCGAGCTGGCTGGCCTGTTTGACCAGCTGCCGCGAGCGACGCAGCAACACGCCACCGGCTTCGGTCAGCACAGCTTTGCGACCGTCGATGCGCAATAGCGGCACGCCGAGCTGGTCCTGCATGCGCGCCACGGTATAACTGACGGAGGATTGTGAGCGGTGCAGCGCTTCGGCCGCCTGGGCGAACCCACCGTGGTCGACCACGGCTTGCAATGTTCGCCATTGATCAAGGGTAACGCGGGGCGCTTTCAAGATGGGCTCCTCTTGTCCTAAGCTGGCGGTCCTTATTGGAGACTGCCGAATGAGAAAAATCTGTTGCGTGTTGCTGGCGATGTTGCCGTTGACTGCGTTTGCCTACCCGATCGATGTGCAAAAAGACCTCGGCGGGATGAAGATCGACTACACCACCTACGCCACCGACTACGACCTGGGCGCCATTACCCTCAACAACTACGGCGACACCGCGGCTGAATGCTCGGTGATCTTTCGCAATGGCCCGGAATCTCCCAAGACCCGTCGGGTGAGCCTGGCTGCGGGTAAAAGCACCGACCTTTCGGCCAAGTTCAACCGCAAAATCATCAAGCTGTACATCACCGTCACCTGCAAACCCAAATAACCCAAAGTGGAGCAGGCCTGCCGGGTATGCTCCGCTTATAAACGAATTTATAGATGGGTTATAGCAGTTATTTGCGCTTTTTCATCGATATGACACTGTTTAATCTCCACTCCATCGTCTTACAGCATTCACCGATGGAGGCTACATCCCATGTCCCGCGTTCTGATCATCGAAAGCAGCGCCCGCCAGCAAGATTCGGTTTCACGCCAACTGACCCAAACCTTCATCAGCCAGTGGAAAGCCACGCACCCGGCTGACCAGATCACCGTTCGTGACCTGGCCCTCAACCCGGTCCCGCACCTGGACGCCAACCTGCTGGGCGGCTGGATGAAGCCTGCCGATCAGCGCAATGAAATCGAACACGCCTCCCTTGAGCGCTCCAATCAGTTGACCGATGAGCTGCTGGCGGCCGACGTGCTGGTGATGGCTGCGCCCATGTATAACTTCGCTATCCCGAGCACCCTGAAAGCCTGGCTGGACCATGTGCTGCGTGCCGGGGTGACCTTCAAGTACACCGAGACCGGACCCCAGGGCCTGCTTACCGGCAAGCGTGCCTATGTCCTGACCGCTCGCGGCGGCATCTATGCCGGCAGCGCTGCCGATCACCAGGAACCCTACCTGCGTCAGGTCATGGCGTTCATCGGCATCCACGACGTCGAGTTCATTCACGCCGAAGGCATGAACCTGGGCGGCGACTTCCATGAAAAAGGCCTGAACCAGGCCAACGCCAAACTGGCCCGGGTTGCCTGAGGCGTTAATCGTCAGGTAATCGCCAGATGTTTTAGTGACCTGGCGCATCTCTTCAAGCCGGTTCGCGCATCGAACCTCCCTTTGCACTTGTTGCTCCTGAGTGCTCCTGCCTGATCGAACGCATTGCGAGATCGGGCTTTTTTTTGCCTGTTCTTTCATAGCCTTCACTGTGTGCGGCAAAACCGCTATCGTCGCCGCCATTCGGAACGAGGCGCGTATGGGTTATCTACTTTTTGTCACGCTGATTCAGGCGTTTTCCTTCAGCCTGATCGGCGAATACCTGGCCGGCCATGTCGACAGCTACTTCGCGGTGTTGGTACGGGTGCTGCTGGCCGGGCTGGTGTTCATTCCCCTGACTCGCTGGCGCCAGGTCGAGCCGGCGTTCATGCGCGGGATGCTGCTGATCGGCGCCTTGCAGTTCGGCGTAACCTACGTCTGCCTGTACCTGAGCTTTCGCGTGCTGACGGTGCCGGAAGTGTTGCTGTTCACCATCCTCACGCCACTGCACGTGACGCTGATCGAAGACGCGCTGAACCGTCGCTTCAACCATTGGGCACTGATCGCCGCCCTGGTGGCAGTGGCCGGGGCCGCGGTGATTCGCTACGACCGGATCAACCCGGACTTCCTCATGGGCTTCCTGTTGCTGCAACTGGCCAACTTCACCTACGCCGCAGGGCAGGTGCTTTATAAGCATCTAGTGGCGCGTTACCCAAGCGATCTGCCGCATTACCGGCGCTTCGGTTACTTCTATCTGGGGGCATTGGCAGTGGCGTTGCCAGCGTTTCTGCTGTTCGGCAAAAGCGACTTCCTGCCCGAAGCGCCGCTGCAATGGGGCGTGCTGGTCTTCCTCGGCCTGGTGTCGACGGCTTTGGGCTTGTACTGGTGGAACAAAGGCGCGTGCCTGGTCAATGGCGGCACGCTGGCCGTGATGAATAACCTGCATGTGCCGGTTGGGCTATTGATCAATTTGCTGATCTGGAATCAGCATGAGGAATTGGGGCGGTTGTTTTTTGGCGGGCTGGTGATATTGGGCGCGGTGTGGATAAGTCGGTTGGGTATCAGACAAGCAGTGGTAGTCCGCTAATTCTCTATCTGTGAGCTGGCGGCGCTCTTGTGGGAGCGGGCTTGCTCGCGAATGAAGTTGATGCGGTTCTTCAGGCACACCGCATTATCGTTCTTCGCGGGCAAGCCCGGCTCCCACAGGTCCTGCGGTGTCCTTGTGGGAGCGAGCCTGCTCGCGATGCAGGCGATGCGGTGTATCAGGTACAGCGCCTTAGCTTTTTTTATAGCTTCTGCTAGTTCTTTCAGAACTTAGAGTTATTTGTGTAAGTTGCGTCCGTAGTATCGCTCTGTAACTTTGATTTTCTAGTTGTGGTCGGTTGTAGGGGGTGGCGTCTGTAGGTAGTTTTGTCCTTTCGATTTTTGGTGTGCAGGTCGTGGTTGAGCTGTCGCTGCCAATTGCAGAGGGAATATTGCGAATGCACTCTTCGAAGAAATATCTGACAGATGTTTCCATTCAACAGGCACTTTCACTGGTTGATCTTACTGCGCCAACATCCCCCGAACATGCCATCCGGCTATTGCTGAATGAAATCCTCGAGGGTCTTGCTGAAAAAGGCTGGCCCCGCGCCGAAGTGCAGACAGGGCCACGGATTGTTTCCGCGCAGGAGAACTACGGTTTGCTCGGGTATGACCCTGCTGAAATCACGCTTGGGAGCGAACACACACGATGGATCGATGATCACTCCTTGCTTCGTACGCAGACCACCAGTCAAATCCCGGCTGCGCTCCAGCGTGCGGCGCAAAGACGACAGCCGGGCGAAACAATCCTTTTGGCGGCGCCCGGTATTACCTTTCGCCGTGACAGTCGTGATCGATGGCATTGCGCTGAACCCCATCAAATGGATATCTGGGTGTTGGGCGATCCTGATCTTTCGGCGCGTGAACATCTGTTGCGCCTGGTCGGCGATATCCTCCAGTTGGCCGTTCCTGACAAGCCTTGGGTCTATAGCGACAGCCCGCATCACTACACCGAGGGTGGAATCGAGGTAAATCTTCTGAACGATGGCCTGCCGGTTGAGGTGCTGGAATGCGGATGCATAGCTTCTTCGTTATTGAAACGATTGCAGATTGATCCGTTGCGCCATGGTGGACTGGCCCTGGGCATGGGGTTGGATCGTTTGACCATGCTGCGTAAAGGCATTCCGGATATTCGCTTGCTTCGTGACTCCAATGCGCGAGTACAAGCGCAGATGAACGACTTGAAACCGTGGAAGGCTGTATCGCGGTTACCTTCAATTACTCGGGATATATCCTTGGCGGTAACGCCAGGGCAAAGCGAAGAAGTGTTGACTGAAAAGATGTTGCAGGCGGCAGGAGAATGTTCGGACTGGATCGAGGAGATGCAGATCAAGGGACGCTGGTCCGTGGGGCAGCTGCCTCTTCAGGCAATTGAGCGTCTGGGGCTTCTCCCTGGGCAGGAAAACGTGCTTTTACGGGTGGTGCTGCGTGATTGTTCGCGTTCGATAACCACCGCCGAGGCCAATGGTTTGTACGAAAAAATCCAATCGGCGTTACACGAAGGAATCCCCGGGGCAGGTTACAAAATGGATATTCAGAAGCGTTAGTTTTCAGCCAGATTAAGCAGGGCGGCTCAGACCTTCTACACCCCCTTGATGTGTGTCGCGTACCAGATCTAATCGCGGGCAAGCCACGCTCCCACAGGGCTGGCGGTGTTCTTGTGGGAGCGGGCTTGCTCGCGATGCAGGCGATGCGGTCTTTCAGGTCCCGCGCGTTATCGTTCATCGCGGGCAAGCCCGGCTCCCACAGGGCTGGTGGCGCTTGCCTTACATCGAGCGTTTTTCGCTTTCTGGGATAAAGCTTGTCCCCAATACCGCCGGCAACATCCCGGCGCGTAGATCGTTGCCGCTCGGCTGCTGATACAGACTCAAGCCAAACTCCGGCAGCACTGCCAGCAGGTAATCGAAGATATCGCCCTGGATCCGCTCGTAATCGGCCCAGACGGTGGTGCGGGTGAAGCAGTAGATTTCCAGCGGCACACCCTGGGCTGTGGTCTGGAGTTGGCGGACCATGCAGGTCATGTTGGGTTGAATCTCCGGTTGGCTCTTGAGGTAAGCCAGGGCATAGGCGCGGAAGGTCCCCAGGTTGGTCATGCGCCGACGGTTGGCGGACATCGCCGCGACGTTTCCCTGGGCTTCGTTCCAGCTTTTCAGTTCGGCCTGTTTGCGGCCGATGTAGTCGGTCAGCAAGTGGATCTGGGTCAGTTTCTGTTCTTCCTCATCCCGCAGAAAGCGCACGCCACTGGCGTCGATATACAGGCTGCGCTTGATCCGCCGACCGCCGGACTGCTGCATGCCGCGCCAGTTCTTGAACGACTCGGACATCAAGCGCCAGGTCGGGATCGAGACAATTGTCTTATCGAAATTCTGCACCTTGACCGTGTGCAGGGTGATGTCCACCACATCGCCATCGGCGCCGACTTGCGGCATTTCGATCCAGTCCCCGACCCGCAGCATGTCGTTGCTGGTCAGTTGCACGCTGGCGACGAACGACAGCAAGGTGTCCTTGTAGACCAACAGAATTACCGCCGACATGGCGCCCAGGCCCGACAGCAGCAACAGCGGCGAACGGTCGATCAGCGTCGCGACTATGATGATCGCGCCGAATATATACAGCACCATCTTCGCCAGTTGCACATAGCCCTTGATCGAGCGGGTGCGGGCGTGTTCGGTGCGCGCGTAGATATCCAGCAAGGCATTGAGCAGGGCGCTCAGGGCCAGCACCAGGAACAGGATGCTGAACGCCAGCGCGACATTGCCGAGGAACACCAGGCTGGTCTTGCTCAGTTCCGGCACCAGGTGCAGGCCGAACTGGATCAGCAACGACGGGGTCATCTGCGCCAGACGGTGAAAGACTTTGTTGTGGCGTAGATCGTTGATCCAATGCAATGCCGGTTGCCGGCCGAGCAGTTTGACCGCATGCAGAATGAGGTAGCGTGCCACTCGTCCGAGGACCAGCGCGACCACCAGCAACAACGCCAGCGCCAGGCTGGAATGCAGCAGCGGATGCTGATCGAGGGCGCCCCAAAGGTCTTGGGCATTGAGCCAGAGCTGTTTGATATCCATGGACTAAAACGATCTTCTGCGGGACGAGACCGGTCGATTAGAGCATTTAAGCCCAGCGAAGTTGGGTTCAGGGACAAAATAGTTAACAAAAAAGCATCTGTTTGCTGCCGTTTGTACAAAGAAACTCGGCCTTGGCGCTCGAAACCGTTACCCTATGCAGCTGTTTTTTTGTATTTCTTCGAGGTAGCACCCGTGTTTTCCCAATTCGCCCTGCACGAACGCCTGCTCAAAGCCGTGGCCGAGCTTAAATTTGTCGAGCCTACGCCGGTGCAGGCAGCGGCTATCCCGCTCGCGCTCCAAGGGCGTGACCTGCGGGTGACAGCTCAAACCGGTAGCGGCAAAACCGCAGCCTTCGTTTTGCCTATCCTTAACCGTTTGATCGGTCCGGCGAAAGTCCGTGTCAGCATCAAGACCCTGATCCTGCTGCCGACCCGCGAGTTGGCCCAGCAGACCATCAAGGAAGTCGAGCGCTTCGCCCAGTTCACGTTCATCAAGTCCGGTCTGATCACCGGCGGTGAAGACTTCAAGGTCCAGGCCGCCATGCTGCGCAAGGTGCCGGACATCCTGATCGGTACGCCGGGCCGGATGATCGAGCAACTGAACGCCGGCAACCTCGACTTGAAAGAAGTTGAAGTGCTGGTCCTCGACGAAGCCGACCGCATGCTCGACATGGGCTTTGCCGAAGACGTCCAGCGTCTGGTGGAAGAGTGCACCAACCGTCAGCAGACCATGCTGTTCTCGGCCACCACCGGCGGTTCGAACCTGCGCGAGATGGTTGCCAAGGTGCTGAATAACCCGGAGCACCTGCAACTCAACAACGTCAGCGATCTGAACGCCACCACTCGTCAGCAGATCATCACCGCTGACCACAACCAGCATAAAGAGCAGATCGTCAATTGGCTGCTGGCCAACGAGACCTATCAAAAGGCGATCATCTTCACCAACACCCGGGCCATGGCTGACCGTATCTACGGGCGTCTGGTGGCAATGGAATACAAAGCCTTCGTGCTGCACGGCGACAAGGACCAGAAAGACCGCAAACTGGCGATCGACCGTCTGAAGCAGGGCGGCGTGAAGATCCTGGTGGCTACCGACGTTGCCGCTCGCGGCCTGGACGTCGACGGTCTGGACATGGTGATCAACTTCGACATGCCGCGCAGCGGCGACGAATACGTTCACCGTATCGGCCGTACCGGTCGCGCCGGCAACGATGGCCTGGCCATCTCGCTGATCTGCCACGGCGACTGGAACCTGATGTCGAGCGTGGAGCGCTACTTGAAGCAGACCTTCGAGCGCCGCACCATCAAGGAAGTCAAAGGCACCTACGGCGGACCGAAAAAGGTCAAGGCTTCGGGCAAAGCCGTCGGCGTGAAGAAGAAAAAGGTCGACGCCAAGGGCGAGAAGAAGAAAACCGGCGCCAAGGCACCGACCAAGCGCAGGATCACCAACCGGCCGAAGACCGACGCCCTGTCGCTGGTCAGCAAGGACGGCATGGCACCGCTCAAGCGCCGCAAGCCAGAAGCACCGGCCGCTGAATAACGCTGCACTGATTCATAAAAAAACCGGACATTGTCCGGTTTTTTTATGATCGGAAAATCGTATACAACCCCAACCTTGCGAAGGTGCACCGCCCCTGTAGGAGCTGCCGCAGGCTGCGATCTTTTGATCTTTTGATCTTTTGATCTTTTGATCTTTTGATCTTTTGATCTTTCGCTTGATCAGCTGTCTGCCTTGACCTCGGCGGTTTTCAGCTCTTCCAGGCGCTTGTCGATCAACTGACATTTGTCCGGCAAGTCTTTACTCGCGGTCCCCAGATCCATCTTCTGCAACTCATCGTTGATCTCTTTGGCTTTAGCCGGGTTCTGCTCGGTGATCTTGGCCACCTCCTTGGCCAGTTGCTCACGTTTGGCCAGGGCTTCTTCCGGGGTACAGGCCCAGGCGGGCAGGGCGCAGATCAAAATGGCGGCGAGGGTCATCTTCAGCAGGGTTTTCATGGGGCAGGCCTCGTGATTCAGGACGACGCAGTTACTGGGTTGAGGGCTGAGTGTGGGTAAAAGTTCAGAACCGGGCCTGGAAGCACCTGAAAACCAATAAAGCGCCAAGAGAGGGAAAAGGGGAAATGGGTGTCCCCTTTTTCTCTTTTTCTTCTTTTTCCTTTTTCACTGACGGACTCGAGCAGGCGACAACTAACCCGATACCGAGGGTTCTTCCTTGCTTCCAGCGCCCGCCGTACTGGCAACTGCAAATGCCACGACACAAGCCAGCAACGAGAACGCAACGAATGCACCCATCACATAGTGATACGGCAACACATGATTCCACGCTCGAGCCACGCCCAGGAAAGCGGCGAATAGCCAGCCGCTCATGGAGAGCGCACCCAAGAGAGCAAGGCGGGTGCGGGCAGAACTGTGCAACAGGATAAAAGGAGCCTTTTGCAGCAGTGGGAAACCGACTCGATGCAACAACGCGCCGTTCAGGCTAAGCAGCGCGACAATGGTCACCTTGGCCCAGAGCTTCTGATTGAGCAGGTAAGCGGCCCCGTCATCGAGGTAACCCTGGAGCACCAACAGCAAACCACTTCCCCAAAGGGCCAGCAGAGCGAGGGTGACGATTTTCTGGGTTTCCTCGAGATACTCACGTTGCACTTGATCCAGCGCTTCCTTGCGCCAACTCCAAAGCTTGTGATCGGCCTGTAAAACCCTGCCCAGGGCAATACACGTGGCGAGCAGATGACCGTAGACGAGTAGCATTTTAAGCATTGCCTTGACCTTATTTTTATTGGGTAATGCACTCCTTGCGCCCTTAATTTGAAACTAAATGATACATATTCATATTTGCGCCGACAAGTTTCGAACCCGGGCGCACGTCGGAAGCGATCGCTCACTTCAATTTTAGGTCGGACGCCTGTTTGCTGCGCGACAGCGCAGCGTCGAAGACGCGGCGGCCACTCCCTCGCCACAGGTGCAATGTTCGCCTCAAAATCCTTTAACTGACTGGCATTGGGGCTTGCCCGCTACCACAGATTCAGCGCAGATCTTGTGGGCGCGGCCGGGCGGCGTTCCGATTGCCCGCGAAGGCGATTGAGCTGGCGAATACAGAGCCCATCAGTCTCACTCGGAACAACAGCTGGACGCCCCCTTGTCCATAGGTGGGTCTTCATAAAGATCATGATGACGAACCCAATCCATGATCTCGGTTTCGTTGCGTCCTTTGGGCGTCAGGTCCAGATAGTTGTAGGTACCCACCAGCAGGTCCAGGCCGCGGGCGTAGGTGGAGTAGGTGTGGAATATCTCACCGGCTTCGTTGCGATAGAACACGCTCAGGCCGGGTAATTCTTCTTCGGCGCCGTCGGATTTTTCGTAGTTATAGGTGGCAGTGCCGGCAGCGACGTCGGCGGCCCTGGCTGAAACGCCGAAATCGTAGTTGAAGTCGCAGCCAGCGGAGGAGATCCAGTCGAATTTCCAGCCCATGCGCTTTTTGAAGGCCTGGAATTCGGCGAATGGTGCGTGGGAAACCGCTACTACGGCTACGTCATGGTGAGCCAAGTGCTGGTTGGCACCGTCGATGTGGTCGGACAGGAATGAGCAGCCGGGGCAGCCTTCGTCCCAGCCTTCGCCGAACATGAAGTGATAGATGACTAATTGGCTGCGCCCGCCAAACAGGTCGGCCAGCGACAGCTCGCCGTTCGGGCCCTGGAAGCGGTAGGGCTTGTCGATTTTCACCCAGGGCAGGGCGCGGCGCTCGGCGCTGAGTTTGTCTCGTTCCCGGGTGAAGGCTTTTTCGTGGAGCAAATGCTCTTTGCGTGCCGCGAGCCATTGTTCTCGGGACACGACCTTGTGCTCTTGCAAGCTGTTCATGATCTTTCCTCCTGCGACTATTGCAGCGCGTTGCCAAGCGACTGCTTACACAGCCTAGTCGTTTGGCCATGGCTTGAATCGACAAGGCGCCCGGCGGTTTTTTCGCTGGATACGCAATAGCGCAGAACCTCGGCTGAACGGCTGAACGTGTCACCGGTCACAACCTGTGAAAGGCATCTATCTCTTATGCTTGGAGGTTGAATCAGGATGACGACTTATAACTGGGAGCTGATCGAACGATTGCTCCACGAAGTACAGAACAGTGCCGGGCACAGCTTTACCCCTCGGCCTTACGCTGAGCAGTACGCGGAGGAGAAGGCGGCCAATGGTGCGCCTGTAGGCAATCTGGATGAACTGAAGGTCACGGCCACGGAGTATGAAAAACTTCTGCTGGATCGCGGTTTTATCGAGCCCCGGCCGGAAGATGAGGGCGGAAATGGCGAGAACTTTGTGCTGACGTTAAGGGGTTCCAGTTTGCTGAGCCTGATCGACAGCAGTATTCCGGGCAATGATCACCCGCGCCAGGTGCTGGATGAGCAGCAGGATGCGCTGGACCCGATGATCTTTGATGAAGTGGCTTCCAGGGCGCAGATTGCGTGATTGGCCGAGGGGGGGTTGAGCCTGGCGAACAATCCAATGAGCACCAGCGCCTCACCCCTGCTGCGCCGCTTTCAAACACTTCAATGCATTAAAATCACTGCGCACTCCCTCGATTTTCTTCACTAAATGCTGGCGTTGAGCCGGTGTGCTTTGAGCCATCACGTCAACGAACAGGTTGCGGGCCGCAACTTCGGTCTGGCTGAAGGCCTGGCGATAGGCAGGAGTCCACAAGCTCTCGCGATTGACCAGCAGTTGCTCGATCCGTTGTGGGAATTCGCTGCTCTGACGCTGTTCCACGGCGGCACTGAATTGCTTCTGCCAATGGGCGCGGTTGTCGATCCATTGCCGGTTCTGTGGGCCTAGCGAGGTCGACCAGGCCACCACCCGTTGTTGCTGGCCGGCATTGAGCGGGCCTAGCCAGGTAGTCAGACGTTTAGTCATCCGTGCGCTGCGTTGTGTTATCTGCTGTTCCAGGGAGGGTTGGAGGTAGGCCTCCAGGCGCTTTTGTCGGTCTTTGGCGAACGCCTCGTTCATTTCCCTGACTTGTTGATCATCCAGGCCGCGAAGCAGTTCGATGGCTGATGGGGTGATTTCCCGGGCGGTTTGGGCAATCGCCTGCCTGGCGTCCACTGCCAGGCTTTGCAGGCCGGCGTCGGTGACCTGATTGCTCTCGACCATCGATTGCAGGCGGTCCAGCCAGTCAAGGTACCCCGGCAGTTGTGTGCTGCAGTGCCATTTAAGGTGTTCCTTGAGCTGCTCGTCGAACCAGCTTTTTTGCTCGCTGTTCATCACCAGGTAGTCGTTGAGCGTCCACGGGATGATCAGGTCGAGGTTGCGGTAGGCCAGGCCTACGCGAGTACAGCCGGACAGCACGAGGCTCAATATCAGCAGCAAACTGAAGTATTTCAACCGGCGCGCCATGGGCGAATCCTTGCGAATGCGTAGTCCTGCATCTGATCCCAGAATGGACCCGGCAGTTCATCGATTCAATAGAACGAGCGTACGGCCTTGAACGTCAGCAGGGCGTCGCATTCCGTGTTATGCCCGGAGTAGGCTGCACAGTCGCCGCCGCTGAGGTTTGAATCGCTGTAGATCAGGTTCAGGTCGATGCCCATCCACGGTCGGGAAAATTTTACCGACCAGTCATTGAAGCTGCTGACATAGCCGCCGTCAGCGATGGATACCGCTGAGCCGAGTTGGTGGGCGGTGTATTTGACGCTGATCCCGATCCCGAAGGGTTGGGTGCCGCCGAGGTCGGCGAACAGGGTGCTGTTGCTTTTATCCGGATCGCTGCTGAAGGCTGCGCCGAAGCGGCTGCCGAGGAAGGTCAGGCCGCCATACAGTTCCTGGCTGTCGAGCAGACTCAACTTCGGGTAGCTGTAGTGAATCATCCCCAACTCGTAGCCAAGGGTCGAGTCGAAGGACTGTTTGAAGCCCATATAGGAGTCGACTTCCAGATTGCTCGACGGGCTCACGCCCATGCTCGGCGCCCATTGGCCGACGTACCAGCCGCTGTCGTGACTCAGGTCCAGGCCACCATGGAATGAGCCGGAGCTTGAAGGTTTGACCAGCCCCTCGGCCATGCTGCGGCTGGGTGTGGTTCCGAGTTTGAGATCGAAGTCGCCCAGTTCGCGCTGGAAGATTTGCGCGTCGGCAACAGAACAAGCCAGCAGGGTGCCGGCCAGCAAAAGGGAGGGTTTGAACATGCTTCACTCCGTTGAAAGCGAGGAGCAGGAACCGCAGAACCTACTGAAACCCCCGATCTAGACGTGTGCAAGCATACCGGCGAATCCTCGGGGGAGAGGGCCGTTCGTCTGTTTATGCGAGATTGAGCAGCTGGCGGGGGTGTTGCGAGAGGGTTCCAGTCCAAGCGCTTCGAAGCTCAAAGCGCTTAGGGACCAGGTGACGCGAGGTATTACTTTTTGCCCAGGGTGATCTGCTTGGACGGGCCGAAAGTCTGGCCGCTGACGCCTTTGGCAATTTGCTGGATCTCGCCGCCAGACTTGAGGAACGCAGCAATCTGGTTGTTGATCGATTCGCTGGTTTCAACGGCTGGAGCTGGCTTTGCTTTGCTGTTGGATGCTTTTACACGCATGGCGGCCATTAACCTGTAGAAAATTAACTTGGCCACGCATCGTACAGGAAATACTTGACAATTGCTTGGTAAATATCTCCCTGAAATAACCTGGCCCACAGGTGGGTCACTCAGAAGTTAATCTTTGAAATACACAGCTAAGCCGCTGTTTTAAATCACAACCTTGGTCGCGGTAAGCGGTCCTGAGCAAAGCCTGGAAGGTGAAAAAACCCCTTGATTGGCCTGACGAGCGGGCCAAAATGAGTTCCCGAAGCCCCGTAAGTCAAGGTTCCAAAAGGTTTTTCATCGGCCACCCGGCTGGCCGCAGAACTGCACCGGCAAACTCGGGTAGAATGCCGCCCACGCAATGAGGGTATTGGAAATGGCTTTAGTCGGGCGCTACAACAGCTTGCAAGTGGTGAAACACACTAACTTTGGTTTGTATCTGGACGGTGGGGCGGACGGTGAAATCCTCTTGCCCAATCGTTATATTCCCAAAGATATTCCCAGTGAAGATGAAGACTGGCTCAACGTTTTCATTTATCTGGACAGCGATGACAAACTCATCGCAACTACTGAAAAGCCGAAAGTTCAGGTCGGCGATTTTGCCAGTCTGAAAGTCGTTGAAGTGAACAGCATCGGGGTTTTCCTCGATTGGGGTCTGCCCAAAGACCTGCTGCTGCCGTACTCCGAAGAAAAACGCCAGATGACAGCCGGCGAGTACTGCGTGGTGCATGTCTACCTCGACAAGCACACCCGCCGCATCACCGCCACCGCGCGCCTGGACCGCTACCTGGACAAGACCACGGCTAACTATCAGGTCGGTCAGGAAGTTGATTTGCTGGTGGCCGAAGCGACCGACATGGGCTTCAAGGCGATCATCAACAACAAGCACTGGGGCCTGATCCACAAGAACGAAGTGTTCAAGTTCATGCGCGCCGGCAAGGAAGAAAAAGGCTTCATCAAGGAGATCCGTGCCGATGGCAAGATCAGCCTCAGCCTGCAGCCGGTTGGCGAAGAAGCTTCCAGCAGCCTGAACTCGAAGATCCTCAGCAAGTTGCGCGAAAACAACGGCACCTTGCCGGTCAGCGACAAGAGCGACCCGGCGGTGATCAGCGGTTTGTTCGGCGTCAGCAAGGGCAACTTCAAGAAGGCCATTGGCGCGCTCTACAAGAACGGACAGATCGTGATTCACGCCGACCGTATCGAATTGAGCTGAGCCCCGAAAAGATCGCAGCCTGCGGCAACTCCTACGCCGACCCTGTACACCTGTGACTGAGCAGGTGTACGCAATTCCCGCGTAGGAGCTGCCGCAGGCTGCGATCTTTTGATCCTGATCTGAGTGTCTCCAATGTTTTTGTCTGTCTTCGAGGTTCTGCGGTGAGTTATTCACGGCGCAGCGCCGATGGTTTTGCCCTGCAAGTGATGCTCGGTCTGTGCCTGATCTGGGGCGTGCAGCAGGTGATGATCAAATGGGCGGCAGCGGACATCGCGCCGATCATGCAGGCCGCCGGCCGCTCCGGCATCGCCGCGGTACTGGTGGCGTTGCTGATCTGTTGGAAGGGCGGCTGGGAGCAGGTCGGCAGTACCTGGCGCGGCGGTCTGCTCGCCGGCAGTCTGTTTGGCCTCGAGTTCCTGTTCATCGCCGAAGGCCTGCAACTGACCACGGCGGCGCACATGTCGGTGTTCCTCTACACCGCACCGATCTTCACCGCCCTGGGCGTGCACTGGCTGTTGCCGAGTGAGCGGCTGAGGCCCTTGCAATGGTTGGGGATTCTCCTTGCGTTTGTCGGCATCGGCTTTGCGTTTGCCGGTGGGCTGTCGCTGGATAATCTCGACCGGCGGATGCTGCTGGGGGATGTCTTGGGCATATTGGCCGGGGCAGCCTGGGGCGCGACCACAGTGGTAGTGCGCGCTTCACGCTTGTCCGAAGCGCCGGCGACCCTGACCTTGTTCTACCAGCTGATCGTCGGCTTCGTCGGACTGCTGCTGATTGCCGCCGTGAGCGGGCAGATCAGCCATGTCAGCCTGACCACCGTGGCAGTGGCCAGCGTGCTGTTCCAGGGCCTGGTGGTGTCGTTCTTCAGTTACCTGACCTGGTTCTGGTTGTTACGCCGTTATATGGCAGCGAATCTGGCGGTGTTCTCCTTTATGACGCCGTTGTTCGGCGTCACCTTCGGTGTGGTGCTGCTGAATGAACCGCTGAGTTTCAACTTCATCGTTGGTGCCGTGCTGGTCTTGCTCGGCATCACCTTTGTCAGCGCAGAGCAGTGGGTGCGCCGTCGTTTGCACACAGCCCTCGGGCAATGACCGGGCGCAATAACAGCGCGCCCCCCAGCAGCAGACCACCCCCCGCCACGATCAGCGCCGGCTGCAGCCCACCACTGAAATGACTGCTCAGCGCCGCCAGCAACGGCCCGCTGAGCTGACCCACGGCGAAGCAGGCGGTCAGCAGCCCGGCATTACGTTGGGTGGCGTGAGGCGCCAGTTCCCGTGAGCGTTGCATCACCAGTTGCATGCAGGCCAGAAACGGTGTGCCGCAGAGAATCACTCCCAGCGCCAGTCCCGGCCCGCTGCCCAGCAGGCAAGCGAAGACTCCGGCGGCTTGCAGCCATAAGGTCGCGATCAACCAATGCCGGGTGGTGTTCGGATTGGGCCGACGCAGGCTGACCAATACCACACCGCTGGCTGCGGCCAGGCCGAAACACGGCCAGAACAGGTCGGCCTGCCATTGCCCCTGGAACTGCGCATTGGCCATCTGCGAGAGGAAGGTCGCAGGAATGATGTAACCCAGCCCGTACAAGGCATAGATCAACCCCAGTCGAGGGATTCCGGCATTGCCCGAGGTCAGCGCCATGGGTACAGCGGTCACGCTCGCTACCGGTTGTGGCAGGATCGGCAGAATCACCAGCAGCATCAGTAGCCCCACAGCGGCATACATTAGCCACAGGGTAGCCGAGCTTTGCCCTAGCAGATTCGAGCCCAGGGCCAGTAATCCGGTCAGGAAAATCCCCAGCCCCGGCCCGGCGAACACCAGTGCCCCGAGCCGTGGACGCCCGGCAGCCAACGCCAATGGCTGACTCAGCGCGGTGATCATCACCAGGACCCAGGCGCTGGCGACGCCGGTGCCGAAACGCAGCAGCAGATGCGTCCAGAAGCCCGTTGCCCAGTACGAAGCCAGCGTCAGCAACACGCACAACCACAAACCGCCGAGCAAACGACGACGCACCTGCCCGGGACGGCGGGCGAACATCGCGTCCAGTGCGCCGATGAAGTAACCCAGGTAGTTGGCCGCTGCGATCAGCCCGGCGGCGGTCAGGTCGATCTGACCTTCACTGAGCAGGTGCGGCAGTTGCGGGGTGAGGGCGAAGCGGCCAATACCCATGGCCATCATCAAGGCTATGAAACTGGCGAGCAGGCGAATCAGCGGTGACATGGTCTGGATTCCGACAAAGGAGCAATGACCGTCAGGCTAGGACTGATTGACTTTCTTTAAAAATGAATAATAGTGAGTAACTTGTTCATATTTGGAGAAAGGTGTGGAGTTCAGCCAATTGCGCATCTTCCAGGCCGTCGCCGAGGAAGGTTCCATCACCCGGGCCGCCGAGCGGCTGCATCGGGTGCCATCCAATCTGTCGACCCGGCTCAAGCAGCTGGAAGAGCAACTGGGTGTCGAACTTTTTGTCCGTGAACGGCAGCGCTTGCAGTTGTCACCCGCTGGCAAGGTGCTGCTGGACTACACCGCGCGGCTATTTGCCTTGCACGATGAAGCCCACTCGGCGGTACAGGGTGGCCAACCGGCCGGGGATTTCGTGTTGGGCACCATGTACAGCACCGCGGCGATTCATCTGCCGGCGTTGCTGGCGCGATACCACCGCACCTACCCGACGGTGAACCTGCAAGTGCAGTCTGCCCCCAGCGGTGAGCTGCTGGAAGGCTTGCTCACCGGCCGGCTTGACGCGGCACTGGTGGATGGGCCGCTGGAACTGGCCGGACTCGACGGGGTGCCACTGTGCGACGAGAAGTTAGTGCTGATCAGCGAGGCCGAGCATCCGCCGGTACGCAGCGCCCTGGATGTGCAAGGGCGCTCGGTGTTTACCTTTCGTCGGGGTTGCTCGTACCGTATGCGTCTGGAGGCCTGGTTTGCCAATGATCACGCGACCATGGGCCGGGCGATGGAGATCGAGTCGTATCAGGGGATGCTGGCCTGTGTGATTGCCGGTTCCGGTGTGGCATTGATGTCGGAGTCGATGCTCGCCAGCCTGCCAGGGCGCGAAAGCGTGGCGGTGCACCCGCTGGCCGAGCCGTTCGCCAGCGCCACCACCTGGCTGATGTGGCGCAAGGGCATGGTCGGCGCGAACCTCAATGCCTGGATCGAACTGCAACAGGCAGCAAGCCCTGTGCAACCGGCGTTAGCCAGGGCCAGCGCATGATTCGGCACATTCTAAATAATTCTGTAACAGATCATTGTCATACCGGGCGAGCATTGCGTAGGAGTTCGGACTATTATCAGTTAGAAGCGGCTACAGAATCCCGGTCGCTCGGCATTACCCTGAAGGGGGCACCATGAAAGAGAAAATTCAAAACTGGCTCCACGACCTCGGTGTTGCTCTCGGCCTGATTGAACCGCCTCTGCAACCCGTGCCAATCCGTACAGACGACGAACAGCGTCGACGTCAGCAGCGCAGATAGATGCTCGCTGGCCTTGTGGGAGCGGGCTTGCTCGCGAAGACGGCCTGACAGCCAACTTGGCTCCTATGGATGTACCCAGATCCACTGTGGGAGCGAGCTTGCTCGCGATGGCGGCCTGACAGCCGACCTGTCTCTTGCGAATGTACCCAAATCATTGGGTACATCCGCCCACCCGCTCAACGCCCGGAAATCTCCAGCAGAAACCGGCACAGGTCATCGACTGTGATTGCGCGCTTGAGCAGTTGATCTTCTTCGCGGGTGAAAGCGCTCAGCTCGAACTCGTCTTCCAGGCGGAAGATCAGCTCCTCGATATCCTGCTTGTCCAGCCCCAACTGCTCCAGGCTCATGTCATCATCAAATCCATCTTTGCCGTCCAGTAGACGACCAATGTAGCGATGCACGGCGTCACGCACGGCTGCTCTATTCATGTTGATTCCTCGCGCGGCTCAGGTGTTGCTCGTCACGAGCAGTTTTTTTCAGGGGTGAACCGGGAGGAGGGGGTTGTTTCTTGATGGCGCGGCAGATGACTCGTGGTGTTTGAGTACGGTACATACACACCTCTGGCAGGGGGAGGTTGTCGTGATGTTTGACCCGTCCTGGGGGCACTGCGATAGCTGTCAGAGATGACGCTAGCGATCCTTGTACCGTCTTCCTGCAAAAACGGCAGTCGCTAACCGCCAGTACAGCACAGATTACTGATGCTGCCGGTTCCACTCATCAATCAGCGTGCGCAGGCGTTCACCGGAAAAACTCGGGAAGTGTCCGCCGTGCACGGTGCGGATTGGCAATTCGCGTAGGCGCTGCAGGCTTTTCGCGTAGTCCTCGAGATTGGAGTGGTAGGCATCTTCGATCAACGGGCCGTCGTAGATGATGTCGCCGCTGAACAGGGTACCGGTAGCGGCTTCCCAGAGGCTGATGCCACCCGGTGAATGGCCGGGCGTGTGCAGCACCTGCAGGGTGCGGTTACCGAGATCGAGCACGTCGCCTTCTTCGATCAAGCGAGTGGCGGGCGCGGCCTTGACCCGGTATTCGGCGTAGCACAATGGGCAATCCGGATGGGCCTCGAACATCTCGTCACCGACGAACGCCGTTGCCAGGGTGTTGTCGCCATCGGGTTCGGCGAGGATCTGTGCTTCGGCCGGATGCACCAGGCGCTCGGGGAATTCATGATGGCCGGCGATGTGGTCGAAATGAGTGTGGCTGGCGACTGCCAGCAGCGGTCGTTCGGTGAGCCAGGGCAGTTGCTCGCGCAGGCTCACCAGCCCTGAACCGCTGTCCACCAGCAGGTCCTTGTCGCGGCCCTGGATGTGCCACAGGTTGCAGCGGTAGAAGGGGCGGATATACGGCTCGTGAATCAGGCGCACGCCGTCGCTCAGGGTTTTGACTTCGAACCATTGATCGCGGCTGACTATTTTCATTGCGCTTCCCTCGGAGGAAAAATTCAGGCGAAAAAAAAGGGTACGGCAACCGACGCCGTACCCATCGAAGAAAATGGTAAACCGTTGTTACGCTCAGATTAGATCGCGTTGGCCACGTTCGCTGTTACCGGGCGAGGGGACAACAGACTGACCACGACGAAGCTGATCAAACCGACCGCGAGGCTGTAGTAGATCGGCGTGTTGGCCTCCATACCATCCTTGAACATGAACACCAGGGCAGTGACGAAGCCCAGGCCCATGCTGGTGATGGCGCCAGCGGTGGTCGCACGTTTCCAGAAAATGGCGCCCATCAGCGGGATCAGCATGCCGCCCACCAACAGGTTGTAAGCCAGGGTCAGGGCGCTGAGCACGTCGTTGACCACCAGTGCGATACCGAGCACAGCGATGCCGGTCAGCAGGGTGAACAGACGGTTGATGTTCAGGCTCGACTGTTTGCCGCCGCGCAGTCTTGGCAGCAGGTCTTCGGTCAAGGTGGTGGAGGCGGCCAGCAGACCGGCACTGGCGGTGGACATCATGGCGGCCAGGGCGGCAGCGATCACCAGACCCCGGATGCCGTCCGGCAGAGAGGCTTTGACGATGGCGGCAAAGGCGTTGTTGACGTTGTCCAGGTCCGGCAGCAGCACGTGGGCGGCCATGCCGATCAGGGCGCAGGCCAGACCATAGGCGATGCAGTAGACCCCGGCGACGGTGCCGGCGACCTGGGCGACTTTTTCACTTTTGGCGGTGAACACCCGCTGCCAGATGTCCTGACCGATCAGGATCCCGAAGAAGTAGATCAGGAAGTAAGTGATGATGGTGTCCCACCCGATGGTGGTGAAGCTGAAGTTCGAGGCTGGCAGCTTGGTCACCAGTTCATCCCAACCGCCTACACGGTACAGGCAGATCGGCAGCAGGATGAACATCAGGCCGACGGTCTTGATCACGAACTGGACGATGTCGGTCAGGGTCAGCGACCACATGCCGCCGATGGTCGAGTAAACCACCACCACACCACCGCCGAGCAGTACCGAAATCCAGAACGGCAGGCCGAACAGCACTTCCAGTACAGTGCCGATCGCCAGGATCGAGGTCACGCCGATCATCAGCGCGTAGGCCAGCATGATCACCGCGCTGGCCTGACGGGCCATCGGGTTATAGCGCTTTTCCAGAATCTGGGTAACGGTGAAGATTTTCAGCTTGAGCAGCGGTTTGGCGAGGAACAGGTTCAGCGCGATGATGCCCAAACCCAGTGCTGCGCAGAGCCAGAAGCCGGAGATGCCGTGGACATAACCCAGGCGCACGGTGCCGACTGTCGAGGCGCCGCCCAGAACGGTGGCAGCCATGGTGCCCATGTACAGGGTCGGACCGAGGTTGCGTCCGGCCACCAGGTAATCTTCGTGGGTCTTGGCCTTGCGCATGCCGTAGTAACCGAGCACCAGCATGCCTGCGGCATAAATGAGTACAACAAATAAATCCAAAGCCATTACAACGTGTCTCCGATTGTCTTTTTTATGGTGAAACCAGGTTTAAACCGCTTTTTTGTGGCGAGGGAGCTTGCTGTGGCGAGGGGGCTTGCCCCCGTTCGACTGCGTAGCAGTCGCAAAACCGGCCACGGGTTCTTTCTAAAAAATTACCGTTGCTGATTCTGGGGCCGCTTCGCGACCCAGCGGGGGCAAGCCCCCTCGCCACAAAATCTCCCTCGCCACATAAAGCCCGTTCCTACAGATAGTTCTTTATCAGGCTGCTTGTCTTAATTCAGATTTAGCGAGCGAATCCGTGCTCTTGCTGCGTGGATCGTTGGGCCCGAACACTGCAGCCGGTTCCGGGAACAGGCTCAGTAGCGCCAGGTACACCACGGATGCCAAGCCGAGAGTCACCGGCAGGCTGATATCGATACCACCCGCCAGGTCGCCCAGCGGACCGACGAACTGCCCCGGCAGGTTCACAAAGCACAAACCGACCAGTGCACTCGGGATCCAGGCGCCCAGGCCACGCCAGTTCCAGCCGTGCTGGAACCAGTAGCGACCACCTTTCTCGCCACGGGTGAACACTTGCAGGTCATCCGGGCAGTAGAAGCCGCGGCGCACCAGCAGGCCGATGATCATGATCACCATCCATGGAGTGGTGCAGGTGATGATCAGCACGGCGAAGGTCGACACGCTCTGCACCAGGTTCGCCGCAAAGCGCCCGATGAAGATGAAGGCAATCGACATCACGCCAATCAACAAGGTCGCCTTGACCCGCGACAGCACCCGCGGGAACACGCTGGACATGTCCAGCCCGGTGCCATACAGCGAAGTGGTGCCCGTGGACATGCCGCCGATCACCGCGATCAGGCACACCGGCAGGAAGAACCAGCTCGGTGAAACCGCCAGCAGCCCGCCGACATAGTTGTTCGCCGCGATGTAATCCGGCGCCTTGATCGCGACGATGGTCGCGGTGGCCAGGCCGAACAGAAACGGAATCAAGGTGGCTGCCTGCGCGGCGATGACCGCCAGCATGATCCGGCCTTTCGGGGTTTCGCGCGGGATGTAGCGCGACCAGTCGCCGAGGAACGCGCCGAAGGATATCGGGTTGCTCATGGCCACCAGCGCGGCACCGATGAAGGCGGCCCAGAAGCCGGCCTGACCGAGGCTGACGGTGCCGGCGAACTGGCTGTCGAAGGCCGGCGCGAAGGCAAAGATCCCCAGCAGGAACAACAGGCTGGCAGCCCACACCGCAATCCGGTTGACCCACAACATGAAGCGGAAACCGTAAATGCATACGGTCAGCACCAGAATCGCGAACAGGCCGTAGGCCAGGCCCAGGCTCAGGTCGGTTTCCGGCAGGCCGATCAAGCGTTTGGCGCCGCCGATCAACGCGTCGCCGGAACTCCATACCGACAGCGAGAAGAACGCGATGGCGGTCAGCAACGACAGGAACGAACCGACGATCCGCCCGTGCACGCCGAAATGCGCACCGGAAGACACAGCGTTGTTGGTTCCGTTGAGCGGGCCGAACAGGCCCATGGGCGCGAGGATGATCGAGCCAAGCAAGACGCCCAGCACAATTGCCCAGACCCCGGCTTGAAACGACAGGCCGAACAGCACCGGGAAGCTGCCGAGCACAGCGGTGGCGAAGGTGTTGGCACCGCCGAAGATCAGGCGAAACAGATCGCTTGGTTTGGCGGTACGCTCATGGTCCGGGATCTGTTCGACCCCGAAGGTTTCAATAGTACTGATGCTGTTTTCTTTGTTTTTGTTATTCATGATCTGCTCCGATCACACGAGGCTAAGGGGGTGGCAGCCCATCCGGCATTGCGGACAAATGTTCATGGCAGGCCAGCCAGCGGCCTTGTTGCTTGCGAAACACAATGGTTTCGCGTTCCTGGCTAAAGAGTTGCTCCCCTTGCATGCGCAGCTCGGTGGCGACGTCATGAATAAAAATCGCCACGTCACCCTGCAGGCTGACGAAGGCGTTGCTCGAGGTGCACGAGAGCACTTCGAATCCATCCTCGAGACGCCAGGTGTCCCACAAGGCCTGATAGGCCTCGCGGGACAGCAACGGCTGTTCGAGGGTGTAGAAAACGAAGCTGGCGTCGGCGCTGAACGCGCCGAAGTAGGCTTCGCGATCGTTACGGGCGAAGGCCGACACCAGTTCGGCGGCGGCTTTCAACACCTGATCACGTTCGCTCATGATCAATCCTCAGCGGTGGGCCACGCCCGGCAGTACGCAGAGCATTTCGTACAGCAGGTTGGCGCCCAGCAGCGAGGTGTTGCCGGTGGTGTCGTAGGGTGGCGAGACTTCTACCAGATCGCAGCCAATCAGGTCGAGGCCCTGGCAGCCGCGGATGATCTCGATCGCTTGAATGGTGGTCAGGCCGCCGATTTCCGGGGTGCCGGTACCGGGTGCCCAGGCCGGGTCGATGCCGTCGATGTCAAAGCTCAGGTACACCGGGCCGCCGCCGACTTTCTCGCGGACTTCAGCCATCAGCGGTGCCATCGAGTGGTGCCAGCATTCTTCGGCCTGAATCACCCGGAAGCCCTGTTTACGGCTCCAGTTGAAGTCTTCAGCCGTGTAGCCCTGGGCCCGCAGACCAATCTGTACCACGCGGTCGCAGTCAATCAGGCCTTCTTCCGCGGCGCGGCGGAAGGTGGTGCCGTGGGCGATTTTCTCACCGAACATGTGATCGTTCACATCGGCGTGGGCATCGATATGCACCAGACCGACCTTGCCATGCTTCTTATGGATGGCACGCAGGATTGGCAGGGTGATGGTGTGGTCGCCACCCAGGGTCAGGGGGATAACGTTGTGCTCGAGGATCTCGTCGTAGGCTTCTTCGATGATGCGCACGGAGTCCAGCAGGTTGAAGGTGTTGATCGCCACGTCACCGATGTCGGCGACCGACAGCGAGTCGAAAGGCGCAGCACCGGTGGCCATGTTGTACGGGCGGATCATCACCGATTCAGCGCGAATCTCACGTGGGCCGAAGCGGGTGCCGGGGCGCAGCGAGGTGCCGATGTCCAGCGGGATGCCGATGAAGGCAGCGTCCAGGCCGGCAGCGGATTGCAAATGGGGGAGTCGCAGCATGGTGGCGATGCCGCCGAAGCGCGGCATTTCATTGCCGCCCAGTGGTTGGTGAAGAATCTTGTCCACGGGTAGGGCCTCATCGTTGTTTTATTTGTCAGGGGCCGATTCTGCGAAATGTAGTGAGCGAGAAGAATCGCTACGGGCAAATACTTAGTTCAGATTTTTCTAAACTAATGGGCTTTGGCGGATTAGACTTTGCACCAGGTATCTAAGGCGAACGCCAAACCTGTGGCGAGGGAGCTTTTGTTGTTCGCCACAGTAATCCCCGTAGCCACAAAGGCTTTGTGCGTCACCTTGTAATTGGAGCCCCCATGGCCAACGCTTTACCCGACCTCAAACTTTTGCGCATCTTCGTCAGCGTGGTGCGGCATCAGGGGTTTGCCAATGCCCAGCAGGAACTCAACCTGTCGACGTCGGCCATCAGCACTTACATGAGCCAGCTCGAAGCCGCGTTGGGCCTGGTGCTTTGCCATCGTGGCCGGGGCGGTTTCAGCCTGACCAGCAAAGGCGAGCTGTTCCACCAGGAAACCCTGCGCCTGCTCGGCGAGCTGGAAGGCTTCGAGCAATACGCCGCGGCGCTCAAGGGCGAATTGCGTGGCACCCTCAACCTCGGGGTCATCGACTCCACCGTCAGCGACAAGGCCTTGCCGTTCGCCGAAGCCATCGGCGCCTACAGCCAGGAGCACCCGGCGGTTCATTTGCACTTGTCGGTCATGAGTCCCTATGAGCTGCAGCTCGGCGTTCAGGACAATCGTCTGGACCTGGCGATCGGCGCGTTTTCCACCCGTATGAGCGGGCTGGTCTATATGCCGCTGTATCGCGAGCAGCACTGGTTGTATTGCAGTAGTCGTCATCCGTTGTTCAGCGAGCGGCGCATCCCCGAGCAAGTCATCACCCAGCAACGCATGGTCGGGCGCGGTTACTGGAGCCAGGCCGAACTGGCTCGCCATGGCTTCAAGCACAGCGCGGCGACGGTGGAGAGTATGGAGGCGCAACTGATTCTGGTGCTGTCCGGCGCCTACATCGGTTACCTGCCGGAGCACTATGCCCAGGCCTGGGCCGACAAGGGCGATTTGCGGGTGTTGCTGCCGGCGACCTTTGGTTATCAGGCGCCGTTCTCGATGATCGTGCGCCGTGGTCGCAGCCGTGAACCGCTGATCCAGACCTTCCGCGACTTGCTCAAAGCCCAGCTCAACCAGGCCTGATCGGGAGAACCCTATGTCCAGACGCCAATGCTCCCGTTGCCTGCGCCCTGAAACCCATTGCCTGTGCCCATTGATCCCGCACCTGGACAGCCGCACCCGGGTGTTGCTGTTGCAGCATCCCAGTGAAGTGAACCATGCATTGAATACCGCACGGCTGGCGGCGTTGGGGCTGAACAATGCCGAGTTGATCGTCGGCGAGGTGTTCGAGGATTTACCCGGGCTGCTCAATCAGCCGGGTTATCAGGCGCGGTTGTTGTTTCCGGCGCAGGATGCGCAGCCATTGCAGGCCTACACCCCGGCGGATCAACCGCTGCTGCTGGTGGTGCCGGACGGTACCTGGCGCAAGGCACGCAAGATGCTGCACCTCAATCCGCTGCTGGCGGCGTTGCCGCGGGTGACATTGGCCGAGGGCGCGGTGTCGCGTTATCGCTTGCGCAAGGCACCGGGGCCTGGAGCGTTGTCGACGGTGGAGGCGATTGTCCAGGCGTTGCAGATCCTTGAGGCACCGACCTCGTTCGAACCGTTGTTGCGGCCGTTCGAAGCCTTGATCGAGAGGCAGATTGCGGCAATGGGGGAGGAGACTTTTCGGCGCAATCATGGTGGGGAAATTTAGAAGAACGGCGCGATCCCCTGTGGCGAGGGGGCTTGCCCCCGTTCGGCTGCGAAGCAGTCGTAAAACCGGCTGATGCGATCAACCTGACACAACGGGGTGAATGGTTTTGGGGTCGCTGCGCGAGCCAGCGTGGGCAAGCCCCTCGCCACATGAGGGCCCAGAAAGTGCTACCGCTCCCGCATCGCCTCGGTCCTGGCCTTGAGCACCGGTTTGAGCAGGTAATCCAGCACACTTTTCTCGCCGGTGATGATGTCCACGGTGGCGACCATGCCGGGGATGATCAGCAATGGTTTGACGTCGCCGCCCAGGTGGTTTTTGTCGGTGCGCACCTGGATCAGGTAGAAGCTGTTGCCCTTGTCGTCGGTGATGGTGTCGGCGCCGATCAGTTCGAGCTTGGCGCTCAGGCCACCGTAGATGGTGTAGTCGTAGGCGCTGAACTTGACCATGGCTTTTTGCCCTGGATGCAGGAAGGCCACATCCTGCGGCCGGACCTTGGCTTCGATCAGCAGGTTGTCCTCCAGCGGCACGATTTCCACCATGTCGCTGCCCGGCTGGACGACGCCGCCAATGGTGTTGACCTTGAGCACTTTGATGATCCCGTGCACCGGCGAGACCACCGTGGTGCGGGTCACCCGGTCATCGATGGCGATGCTCGACGCGGTGATTTTCGACAGGTCGGTACGTTTTTCGTTGAGCTCCTTGGCGGCATCCGAGCGGAAGCCCTGCACCGATTCATCGAGCTTGCTCTTGATCTCGTTGATCGCCGATTCGGCTCGTGGAATGGCCAGGGTGGTGGCGTTCAATGAGCCGCGAATCTCCACCGCGCTGCGTTTGAGCCGAAGGATTTCCACCGGCGACACCGCGCCGGTGCCCACCAGCGGCGCCGACATGTTCATTTCCTGTTGCAGCAGCGCCAGGCTGGAACTGAATTGCCCCTGTTTGGAGCGAAACTCCGCCAGTTCCTGGGTTTTTTGCCGAAGTTGTTCGGTCAGCGTGCGCTGTTCGCTGGCCAGCCGTCGTTGCCGTTGTTCAAACAGCGAACGTTCGTCTTCAGCCACTTGCGGGGCTTTGGCAATGACTTCGGCGGAGAGCTTGAAAGGCCGTCCTTCGGCCTCGGCGGACAGGCGTTCGACCTGGGCGATCAAGGCAAAACGATCGGCTTCGCTCTCGCCCTTGTTGGACAGGAAACGAGTGTCATCAAGGCGCAGCAGGGTATCGCCCTTGTTGACCATTTGCCCTTCGCGCACGAAGATTTCGGTGACGATCCCGCCTTCCAGGTTCTGGATCACCTGAACCTTGCTCGACGGAATGGCCTTGCCTTCGCCCGTGGTGACTTCCTGCAGCACCGCGTACTTGGCCCAGACCACCGCGGTGATAATCAGCGCCGCGGCGATCCATACCGTCATCCGCGACCAGCGCGGCGAATCCTGCAACGAGGCGCCAGCCACTTCCGGCATGAATTCGCTTTCCGCGCTTTTGCCGAAGCTGTCGAAATAGCCGCGTGAACCTTGTGAAGCAGACATAGGCGACTCCTAAACAGCCGCAGAGCCGACACGGCCCTTGCGCAGTGCATCGATGACCGCTTCTTTCGGTCCGTCGGCGACGATCCGACCGTTGTCCAGTACCACCAGCCGATCCACCAGACTGAGCATTGAGGTGCGGTGGGTGACCAGCAGCAAGGTTTTGCCCTGAACCCAGCCATGCAGACGCTGACGCAGGACATCTTCGCTGCTGTTGTCCATGGCGCTGGTGGGTTCGTCGAGCAACATGATTGGCGGGTCGAGCAACAGCGCCCGGGCCAGCAATACGGCCTGACGCTGACCACCGGAGAGCAACTGGCCACGCTCGCCGACCGGTCGGTCGAAGCCTTGGGGATGTTGGCGGGCGAGTTCGGTGACACCGGTCAGCTCGGCGACTTCAAGCATCCGCGAGTCGCTGATGTAGCGCGCACCCAGGGTCAGGTTGTCGCGCAGGCTGCCTGCCAGCAGCGGCAGGTCATGGGCAACGTAGCCGATTTGCTGGCGCAGGTCGGCGACGTCCAGTTGCCGCAGGTCCAGGCCATCGAGCAGCAGTTGGCCTTCTTCCGGCGCATAAAAGCCCATCACCAGCCGCGCCAGGGTGCTTTTGCCCGAGCCGCTGCGACCGATGATGCCGATCCGTTCGCCGGGTTTCATGCTGAAACTGATATTGGCCAGGGCCGGGGCGTTTTGCCCGTTGTAGCGGAAGGTCACCTGGTTGACGTCCAGTGCGCCCTGCAGTTGGGTGCGTTCCAGCGGCCGTTGTTTGGCATCGCGTTCCTGCGGCAAGGACATCAACGCATCGGTGCTGCGCATGGTCAGTTGGGCTTGCTGATAGCGGGTGATCAGCCCGGCGATTTGCCCGAGCGGCGCCAGCACCCGGCTACCCAGCATATAGGTCGCCACCAGGGCGCCGACGCTGAGGTTGCCGGCAATGATGCTGTAGACCCCGGCGATGATGGTCGCCATGCCGGAGAACTGTTGAATGAACAGCGTACCGTTGGTGGCCAGTGCCGACAGGTTGCGCGCATGGCTGTCCAGACGGGTCAGGGCGCCGTGGGTGCTTTCCCATTTGTGCTGGCGTTCGCTTTCGGCGCTGCAGGCCTTGAGGGTTTCCAGGCCGCCGAGGGTTTCGATCAGCAAGGCCTGGCGTTCGGCGCCCAGGCTCAGACTCTTCTGCACCGTGTCGCGCAGGCGGACTTGAATCAGCATGGCGAAGATGATGGTGATCGGAAAAGCCAGCAGCGGAATCACCACCAGCCAGCCGCCGAGCAGGCCGATCACCACCAGCATCAGTACGGCGAAGGGCAGGTCGATCAGGCTGGTCAGGGTCACCGCGGTGAGGAATTCGCGCAGGCCCTGAAAGTCATGGATGCTTTGGGCAAAACCGCCGATAGTCGCCGGGCGGGCTTTCATCGACATGCCGGTGATGCGTTCGAACAGGGTGGCGGAAAGAATGATATCGGTCTTTTTCCCGGCCTGGTCCAGCAAATGGGCGCGGACCACCCGTAGCACCAGTTCGAATCCGGTACCGATCAACAGCCCGATGGACAGCACCCAAAGTGTCGAGGTCGCCTGATTCGGCACCACCCGGTCGTAGGTCTGCATGACGAACAGTGGCACCATCAACCCCAGCAGGTTGATCAGGAAACTGGCGAGAATTGCATCGCTGTACAGCCAGCGCGACAGCTTCAGGGTATCGCGGAACCAGGCTTCGACCCGCGGCACCAGGGGAGCGCGCAAGTCTTCGAGTTCATGCCGTGGCCGGGCGAACAGCGCCTGGCCACTGTAATCGTCGGCCAGTTCGTCAAAGCTGACCCATTGTTCGCCGCCCTCGGCTTCGCTCGGCAGGATCAACGCCTTGCCGTCGTCGCCCCAACGCCGCAAGACTGCGCAGCGGCCATGCTTGAGAATCAGCAGCACCGGTAAATTGAGCGCCGAGACGGCCCCCAATTCCCGGCGCAGCAGACGCGCCTGCAGGCTGGCCCGGGCTGCCGCACGGGGCAGCAGGTCCAGGCTCAGACGCTGCTGGGGCAACGGCAGCCCGGCGCTCAGACTGGCACGGCTGACGGTGCAGTCGTGCAGTTTGCAGAGGATCAACAATCCGTCCAACAACGGGTCATCAAAGCTCAGGCGCGGATCAACACCAGTGCTTACAGGTTCCATGCTGGTCAAATTGAGCTCTCCTTTTACCTACTTCATTTCTGGCAAACGGGCTTCGCTTCTTACATCCGATGCCGCAATGGCTTCGGCCGGCACCACCACCTTCTCCTTGTTCAGCAATTCGCCCATGTTGGCCAGCACGCGGTACATGGAGAATTCCTCGACGTAGCGCACTTCGGTGTAGCGGCGGTTGGCGTTATACAACTCGTTTTCGCTATCGAGCACGTCGAGCAGAGTCCGTTGGCCCAGGCCGAACTGATCCTGATAGGCCGATCGCACGCGAGTGGTGGTTTCAGCGTATTCCCGGGCTGTCGGGGTTTGTTTCTTCGCATTGACCATGGCGTTCCAGGCCAGGGTGATGTTCTCGTTGAGCATGCGCAGGGCGTTGTTGCGGATATCCATCGCCTGATTGATCTTGTGCGAATCCGATCGCAGTCGGGCCTTGTCACTGCCGCCCCGGAACAGGTTGTAGTTCATCACCACACCGACTCGCCATTCGTTGTCGTGGCCCTTTTCGCCTTGAATATTGTCGTTGGCGCCAACGGCGGCCTCGGCATCGAAGCGTGGATAAAACGGCGATTTGGCAACCTCGTACTGGCTCTCGGCGGAATGCACGTCAGCCTGTGCCGATTTCAGGTAGGGGTTGTTGTCCAGCATGCTTTGCCGCGCATCCGGCAAGGTGGCGGGTAATTCACCCCTGATCGAGGGCAGGGTTTCCAGTTCATCGGGCAGGCGCCCGACTACGCTGAGAAAGTTCGCCTCGGCATCGGCCAGGTCGACCTGGGCAGTGTCGTAGTTGTTTTCCGCCAGCGCCCGGCGGGCGCTCGACTGATCGCGGTCGGCGTTGCTGCCGACGCCGCGTTCGGTGCGCAGGCCGATCTGGTCGTTGACCCGCAGGTGCGCTTGCATGTTGTTTTTGGCCAGGGTTACCAGTTCACGGCGCTTGAGCACTTCGAGGTACACCTCGATGGTGCGCAAGGCCAGGCTTTCGGCGGTGCCACGGGTGTAATAAGCCCTGGAGTTGACGACGGATTTGGTCCGGCCGACTTCGTTGGAGGTGTTGAAACCATCAAACAGCATTTGCCGCAGACGCAGTTCCGACTGGGTGTAAGTCAGGGTTTCCGTGTTGTGATTACCCAAGGCGCGGGTGTTGGTGTTGTCGCTGTAGCCGCGGCCGTAAGCGGCATTCAAGTCGACAGTCGGGAAGAACCCCCCCCTGGCAATTTTCACGTCTTCGTCGGCGGACAAGCGATTGTTCTCACTGGCATGCAGTTCCGGATGATTATCCAGCGTGCTCTGAATCGCTTCGGTCAGTGACATGGCCTGCGCCTGATGCGAGCAAGCGATGGCCAATAAAATCGCGCTGCAGAGGGGTTTCAAAACGCCCATAGGTACTTCTCCCTGATCCTGATGGTGCTAGCAGTCGCCAAAAAAATGACGATCTTTATAGTTCAAACCGTTTCAGGTTTGTAACATCACAGCTAAGAACATCTTGGAGAAAAGCTAAGAAGAAATTCTCATAAGACTTATGCCAAAAAAAACTTATGCGCTCTGCAAAATCCGGCACATTGTTGAATCCAGAGGGCCCCGAGTTACAAGCGCTAGGGAGCTTTGTGGGGCTCTGTGAAAAGTTCAATCCATTTTTTCAACATAGGGCGGGGAAGTGGTGGAGGGGATGGAGTGACGCGGTTTTTTTGATGGCAGTTTTTTGACGCTGCCTTTGGGGATCGTGACACTGCTTTCGCAGGAAGGCTGTCCGGGTTGAATGAAGTTGATTTCATTCGGTTACCCCGGCAGAAACAGCTGGCCCCGCGAGGGATGAGTGAGGCGAGAAGATCGCGACGGAGCGCAGTTTACCTCGAGTAAACGAGCTGCCAGGCAGATGGTTCGCCAAGCAACCCGGTAACGCCATAAACACTTTCTCCGTACAACCAAATGCCGATAGCTGTCGGCGGCGGAGGAATACACATGGCAACGCTCATCGGTATCGTCGGTCAGGTGGTCGGTCAGGTTTTCGCTGTCGCGGGGGATGGGTCCCGACGCACCCTGGTCGAGGGGGATCGCTTGTTTGTCGGGGATCATCTGATCACCGGTTTCGCAGGCGCGGTGGCCGTGAAGTTGCAAAATGGCGAGGAACTGACGCTGGGGCGCGACAGCAGCCTGCAAGTGACCGAGCAACTGCTGGCGGCGCATCAGGTGCCGCATGTGGAGACGCGGGAGGAGGCGGTGACGCCCAGCCAGGCACAACTGACCGATATCGAGGAGCTGCAGAAAGCCATCGCCGCGGGCGACGACCCGACCCAGACCGCTGAAGCCACTGCGGCCGGACCGGTCGAATCAGGCGGGAACGGCAATGCCGGCGGGGGTCACTCCTTTGTGTTGCTGGAAGAAACGGCGGGCCGGGTCGATCCGGTCATTGGTTTCCCTACGGCCGGTTTCAACGACATTCCCGAATTGCCCCTGGGACGCATTGCCGGCAACCCGGACAACGGTGGCAATGAGATCGTGCCGCCCAACAACCCGGTGACCCTGATCGGTCTGTCGGTGCAAGGCGGTGAGCTGACCCTCAACGAAGCCAATCTGGCCCAAGGCTCGGCGAGCGATCCGGCGGCGCTGACCCAAAACAGTACTTTCAGCATTTCTGCGCCGGACGGGCTGCTCAGCCTGAGCATCGGCGGCATCAACGTGATCAGTGGCGGGGTGGCCGCAGGCTTCCCGCAGTCGATCACCACCCAGCTCGGCAACACCTTGACCATCACCGGTTACAACCCGGCCACTGGCGTGGTGAGTTACAGCTACACCCTGGTCGGCAACGAAAACCATTCCGCGGGCGATGGCGCCAACAACCTGAGCGAACAGTTCACGGTCGTTGCCAGCGACAGCAACGGTGATTCGACCACCGGTTCGCTGGACATCAACATCACCGACGATGTGCCCAAGGCGTTCGATGACAGCAATGCCAGCACTGCCTCGGAAAGCCTGCCGACCCTGACCGGCAGCGTGCTGCCCAATGACCTGCAGGGCGCCGACCGGGTGCCGGGCGGACCGATCATCGGCGGCACCTTCACCGGTACTTACGGCACCCTGGTGCTGGCCGCGGACGGTACTTACACCTACACCTTGAACACGGCCGATCCGCAATTTGTCGCTCTGCATGGCGGCGGCAGCGGGACTGAAACCTTCACCTACACCCTGACCGACGCCGATGGCGATACCAGCACCGCGAACCTGGTGCTGCAGGTCCACAACAATGACGATCCGGTCACCCTCGTCGGGCTCGATGCCGAGGGTGGTGAACTCACTGTCTACGAGCGAAACCTGGGCGACGGCAGCAGCCCGGATGCCGGTGCACTGACCCAAAGCGGCACCTTCACCGTATCGGCGCCCGATGGTCTGCAAAGCTTGACGGTGGGCGGCATCACGCTGGTCAGCGGTGGCGTTGCCAGCGGCGTCCCGCAATCGGTGACCACCGCGCTGGGTAACACCCTGACCATTACCGGCTACAACCCGGCAACTGGCGTGATCAGCTACAGCTACACCCTGGTCGACAACGAAGCTCACCCCACAGCCAATGGCGCCAACAGCCTCAGCGAACACTTCACCGTGGTCGCCACCGACACCGACGGCAGCACCGCCAGTGGTTCCCTGGACGTCAACGTGGTCGACGATCTGCCAAGCGCCGCCAATGACAGCAATGCTGGCACCGCCTCGGAAAGCAACCTGGTCTTGAGCGGCAACGTGCTGACCAACGACACCCAGGGCGCCGACCGCATACCGACCGGGCCGATCACAGCCGGAACCTACACCGGCACCTACGGCACCTTGGTGCTGGCCGCAGACGGTACCTACACCTACACCCTGAATCCCAATGACCCGGACTTCCAGGGACACGGTGGCGAAAGCGATACCGACACCTTCACCTACACCATCACCGATTCCGACGGCGATACCAGCACCGCCCAACTGGTGCTTCAGGTCCGCAACAACAACGATCCGGTCACCATTGGCGGGCTCGATGCCGACGGTGGCGAGCTCACCGTCCATGAGAAAAATCTCAGCGACGGCAGCAGCCCGGACGCCGGTGCATTGACCCAAAGCGGCACCTTCACCGTCACTGCGCTGGATGGCTTGCAAAGCCTTACGGTCGGCGGCATCGCGGTGATCAGTGCCGGTACCGTCAACGGCTTCCCGCAATCGATCACCACCGGGCTCGGCAATACCCTGACCATCACTGGCTTCAACGCCAGCACCGGCGTGGTCAGCTACAGCTACACCCTGGTCGACAACGAAGCACATGATCCGGGCAACGGCGCCAACAGCCTCAGCGAACACTTCACCGTGGTCGCCACCGACACCGATGGCAGTACCGCCAGCGGTTCGCTGGATGTCAACGTGGTCGATGACCTGCCGAGCGCCGCCAACGACAGCAACGCCGGCACCGCCTCGGAAAGCAACCTGGTCTTGAGCGGCAACGTGCTGACCAACGACACCCAGGGCGCCGACCGCATACCGACCGGGCCGATCACAGCCGGAACCTACACCGGCACCTACGGCACCTTGGTGCTGGCCGCAGACGGTACCTACACCTACACCCTGAATCCCAATGACCCGGACTTCCAGGGACACGGTGGCGAAAGCGATACCGACACCTTCACCTACACCATCACCGATTCCGACGGCGATACCAGCACCGCCCAACTGGTGCTGCAGGTCCAAAACAACAACGATCCGGTCATCATTGGCGGGCTTGACGCCGAAGGCGGCGAACTGACGGTCTACGAGAAAAACCTCAGCGACGGCAGCAGCCCGAACGCCGGCGCACTGACCCAAAGCGGCACCTTCACCGTATCGGCGCTGGATGGTCTGCAAAGCTTGACGGTGGGCGGCATTACGCTGGTCAGCGGCGGGGTGGCCAGCGGCTTCCCGCAATCGGTGACCACCGGGCTCGGCAATACCCTGACCATCACTGGCTTCAACGCCAGCACCGGCGTGGTCAGCTACAGCTACACCCTGACCGACAACGAAACCCACCCGAACGGGCTGGGTGCCAACAGCCTCAGCGAGCACTTCAACGTGGTCGTCACGGACACCGATGGCAGCACCGCCAGTGGTTCGCTGGATGTGAATGTGGTCGATGACCTGCCGGCTGCCGCCAACGACAGCAACGCCGGTACAGCTTCGGAAAGCCATCTGGTGCTGAGCGGCAATGTGCTGAGCAACGACATCCAGGGCGCCGACCGCGTGCCCTCCGGGCCAGTCACTGCCGGGACCTACATCGGCACCTACGGCACCCTGGTGCTGGCCGCGAATGGCACTTACACCTACACCCTGAATCCCAATGACCCGGACTTCAAGGGACACGGTGGCGCAGGCGATACCGACACCTTCACCTACACCCTCACCGACTCCGACGGCGATACCAGCACCGCCCAACTGGTGCTGCAGGTCCACAACAACAACGATCCGGTCATCATCAAAGGCCTCGACATTGCCTGCGGCGAACTGACCGTCTATGAAAGAAACCTCAGCGACGGCAGCCACCCGAATACCCCGGCGCTGACCCAACACGGCACCTTCACCGTCACTGCGCTGGATGGCGTGCAAACCCTTACGGTCGGCGGCGTCAACGTAGTCATCGGCGGGGTGGCCGCCGGCTTCCCGCAATCGATCACCACTGCCCTCGGCAACACCCTGACCATCACCGGTATTAACCCCGGTACTGGGGTGGTCAGCTACAGCTACACCCTGGTCGACAACGAAAACCACCCGAGCGGGCAGGGTGCCAACGGCATCGCCGAACACATCAAAGTGATCGTCACCGATACCGATGGCAGCACGGCGTCGGGCATGATTGACGTGAACATCGTCGACGACCTGCCGAGCGCCAGGGCCGACGTGGCAAGCGTCGCCGAGGGCGGAGTGGTCAGCGGCAATGTGTTGTTGAATGACGGTGCCGGCGCCGATGGGTTCAGCCCGTCCGGCGCGGTGATCGGAGTGCGGGCAGGCAGCGATACGTCGACTTCGGCAGTCGGTGGCCTCAACTCGACCATCCATGGTACCTACGGCTACCTGACCCTGGATGCCGCAGGCAATGCGGTCTATCACAGCAACCCGAACTCGGTGAGCCCTCCGGGGGCCACGGACCGGTTTACCTACACCGTCCGGGATGCCGATGGCGATCAAAGCACCACCACTCTTACCATCAACGTTTGTGACAGCGGGTTCAAAGCGCTCAACGATCAGGACGTCAAGGTCTTCGAAAAAGCCCTGGACCTCAACAAGGACGGCCTGGACCTGGCCGCCGGCAATGTGATCGGCAGCGACCCGACTTCCAGCGCGGAAACCGCTAACGGCACACTGGTCGGCTCGGTCTCCGGTGGCACCGGCGGCATCACCTACAGTCTGGTGGGCAGCGCCACCGGCAGCTACGGGCAGCTCCTGCTCAACCCCAACGGTACCTACACCTATACCCTGACGTCGGCACCGAAAACCTCGCCGAATGCCAACGATGGAGCGAATACCCTCAGCGAAAGCTTCACCTACAAAGCCACCGATGCACTGGGCAACACCACCACCAGCAACATCGTGGTGAGCATCGTCGACGACGTGCCCAAAGCGGTCGCCAGCGAACGTTCGGTGGCAGCGGTCGAAATCGATACGAACCTGTTACTGGTGATCGACGTGTCCGGCAGTATGGTCGACCCATCCGGTGTGGATGGGCTGTCGCGTCTGGGGCTGGCCAAGCAGGCGATCAGCGCCTTGCTCGACCAGTACGACGACATGGGCGATGTAAAAGTGCAGATCGTTACCTTCAGCAGCAGCGCTACCGACAAGACTCCGGTCTGGGTCGATGTGGCGACGGCCAAGTCGATCATCGCCACCCTGACTGCGGGCGGTGGCACCAACTACGACGCCGCTGTCGCGACGGCGAAGCTGGCCTTCGCAACCCCTGGGCAACTGACCGGGGCGCAGAATGTCGGCTACTTTTTCTCCGACGGCAAACCCAATAGCGGCCTGGAAACCGGTGCTGCGGATGAGGCGGCCTGGAAGGCGTTCCTCGACGCCAATGGGATCAAGAACTACGCGATTGGCCTGGGCAGCGGCGTCAGCAACGCCAACCTCGACCAATTGGCCCATGACGGCAGCACCCACACCAACACCAACACCAACGCAGTGGTGGTGACTGACCTCAATCAACTCAACTCGGTATTGTCGGGCACCGTGCAAGGCGCACCGGTCACCGGCACGCTGCTGGGCGAAGGCGGCTCATTCGGCGCCGATGGTGGCTTCATCAAAACCATCGTGGTCGATGGCACCACCTACACCTATGACCCCAAAGGCAACAGCAACCAGGGCCAGCTGACATTCGGTGGCGGGGATAACCACGGCACCTTCAATACCGCCAACAACAGCATCAGCATAGCCACCAACCAGGGCGGCACCCTGGTGATCAACCTGGACACCGGCGATTTCAGCTACACCCCACAGAAGGTCACCGGCGTAGTCCTGACCGAGAACTTCGGTTACACCGTCAGCGACAACGACGGCGACCTGGCAAGTTCCAGCCTGGTGATCAAGGTCAACCCGAACGCGCCACCGGTGGCAGTCGATGACCACATCATCACCAACGTGCTGTCCAACAACCTGGTGATTGCGGGGGACGTGCTGCTGGCCAATGACAGCGATGCCAACGGCGATCCGCTGACGGCCACGCCCACTACGTTCAACACCGGCTGGGCAGCCAAGGGCGCGGAGTTCACCGCAACCAGCCTCAAGACCATTCCCTTCTCTGGCACCAACCAGGCGCTAGACGTCGCCCGCGCCTCCTTCAACGCCAACACAGTCGCGATGACCGCGGTGGTGATAGTCAGCGGCTACTTGGGCAATGTGAGTGGTTCCAACGTTAACGATGAGGACATGATCAGCGTCACCCTGAAACAGGGCGAGACCCTCAACCTCAATCACAACCTTAACGCTGGCGAAGTGAAGATGGAGTATTCATTCAACGACGGGGCCTTCACCGGAATTGGCGACAACGGGACCTTCACCGCTGGGGCGGACGGGACCTACAGGATCCACGTTACCAATATCGCCGACGGTCCGGGTAACAGTGGCACCGGTGCGGAAAACTACAAGCTGACCATGACGGTCAACTATGCCGGAGCCCATGACATTACCCCGGACTACCATGGCAGCTACAGCGCCAACGACAACCATGGCGGCAGTGACAGCGCGGCGGTGGGCATCAGCTACCAGGATGGACACACCCTCACCGGCACCGCCGGCGATGATGTGCTGGTGGCGGGCAGCGGTAACAACATTCTCAATGCCGGCGACGGCAATGACGTGCTCACTGCGGGTTCCGGCAATAACACACTGCACGGTGAAGCGGGCAACGATCTGTTGTTCAGCGGCTCGGGCAATGACCTGCTCGACGGTGGTACTGGCAATGACACCGCCAGTTACGCCCATGCCACGGCCGGAGTGACGGTCAACCTCAACCTGCTCGGTGCGCAGAACACCGGGGGCGCCGGCAGTGATACGTTGACGGCGATCGAGAACCTGATCGGCTCCAGCTACAACGACACCCTCACCGGCGACAGCAATGCCAATATCATCACCGGTGGTCTGGGTAACGATGTGCTCAACGGTGGAGGCGGTGACGACTTCCTGATCGGCGGGCTGGGCAACAACAGCCTGACTGGCGGCTTGGGCAGCGACACCTTCCAATGGCTGAAAGGCAACAGCGGGCATGACGTGGTCACCGACTTCACTCCGGGCACCGACAAGCTCGATCTGTCGCAACTGTTGCAGGGCGAAAACGCCACTTCGGCTTCGCTCGACGATTACCTGCACTTCAAGGTCACCGGCAGCGGCGCTTCACTGGTGACCAGCATTGATGTCAGCTCGACAGCTGGCGCCGTCCCGACCCAGACCATTGACCTGGCCGGGGTCAACCTGGCCAGCCACTACGGCGTAACCCCGGGCGCGGGCGGGGTGGTAGCCGGCGGTCATGACACCGCCACCATCATCAATGGCATGCTCAACGACCACTCGTTGAAGGTTGATACCGTGTGACCTGAAACAACGCTGAAGATCAAAAGATCGCAGCCTGCGGCAGCTCCTACACAGATCGGGTGCAACCCAAATCCTGTAGGAGCTGCCGCAGGCTGCGATCTTTCGCTGTTGATCCGCTACCGCGGATCGAGATCATCCAGCGCCCGGTTCGCCAACAACTCCCCCAGTTCGATCATCTGCTGAATGCCCAGCGCAAAATGCCGCCGCGAACCTTCCAGTTCGAATGCCAGGTCACTGGCCATGGCATTGGCCGAGGCCAGGGTTTCGCTGAGATTGGCCAGCAAGCGTTCGGTGTCGATACCGTCGATCACGGTGAAGATATTGGCGGATTGCGGATCGAGCTTTGGTTTGTCGGACGATGGCAGGTGGTAATCGAGAGCGCGCTCGGCGGCTTTGTGGAGTTTGCCGGGATCGAGGGGGTCGTAGGGGGAGGTGCTTTCGGTTTCAGGGGGATCCGGGGTGACTTTGATCATGGTGAAGCTCCAAACGTATGAGTAGGAACTACCAACATCACTTGCAGATGATGGGTGGCAGCTGTGCGCGGGTCTGCAAGACCGGGACGTTTGGCACCCGGCAGACCCGAAGGTCTCCCACGCACAGCCACCATAAAACGATGGACACTAAAAAAGCGCCATGCTCATGGAGGCGCTTGTGCGCCAAACGTACTCTCGGCGGGCTTGCAGTCCCGATCGCTGATTTTGCAGCGATCCATAAAGGTTATCCGGGCACCTATCTCGACGCAACCCCGAAATCTCGTCAGAAAAGTCCCATGTTCTCGGCGCCAGCGCTGCGGGTGACTGTGAGGGCCTCATCGCGAGCAAGCCCGCTCCCACATTTGGCCTTTGTCGCTCACAAGATTTGTGTGTGCAGGAGATCCTATGTGGGAGCGGGCTTGCTCGCGATGAACGATGACGCGGTTCAACAGCCAGCCCCCGATCTACATCGGTTCCGGCGGTCCGATCAATCTGCCCATCACCCCAAACAATCCCAGCTCCGTGATCACTTTCAGCTCCCCCTGGGTCTCGACCATCTCGGCAATCAGCGGCAGGTCGATGCTGTTGGTGGCGCGAAAGATTGCTTCGATAAACAGGCGTTTGTCGCTCTGCTGGTCAATGTCGCGAATGTAGCTGCTGTCGATTTTCAGGTAGGCGAGCCCCAGCAGGGTGAGGTTGCCGATCTGGCTGAAGCTGCCGCCAAAATGTTGCAGGCCGATCCGGTAGCCGCTGGCTTGAATGCTCTGGCTCAGTTGCTGCATTTCGGACGGCGGTGGTAGATCGCGCTCGTCGATTTCCAGGGTCAGCAAGGGGGCGAGGTCGGGGAGGGCATGGAGCATGCTCAGGATTTGATGCAGGTGCGACGTCTGGCGCAGGGTGCTGCCGGAAAGACTCAGCGCCAGCGGCCAGGGATGTTCGACAAGGTAGTCGAGGGTGTGTTCGAGCATCGCCAGGTCGAAGCGCGCCGACCAGCCCAAGCGCTCGATCCATGGCAGGAAATGTCCGGCGGCAATGGCTTTGCCCTCGGGGTCGAGCAGGCGTGCCAGTACCTTGTGGTGCAACACCTGGCTGGTATCGGCGCACTGCACCACCGGCTGGAAATACAGCTGCATTTTACCGTGGCTGAGGGCGTCATCGATCCAGTTGCGCCAATCGTGCTGAGTCTGGCTCGGCGCGCCATTGAAGTGTGCCAGATGGGCCCAGGGCCGTTCCGGATGGCGCTGGGCCTGAGTCAGCGCTTGATCGAGGCGCAGCAGCACAGTGCCTGCGAGTTCGCCCGGCTGGTAGGCGACTATTCCCAGGTGCGCGACCGGCATGCAGTCACTGGCGCCGGTCAGGCGCAGATTTTCCAGGGTTGCGCTGATTTCGGCGGCCAAGCGTGCGGCGTCTTTGCTGTCCAGGCCGGGGGTCAGCAGGCTGAATTCGCCGCCGCGGTTGCGCGCGGCCAGCCAATGACGGCGATCCAGTTGCTGGGTCAAGCGCTTGAGTAACTCGCCGATCGCCCGGATCAGGGCATCGGTACGCTGGCCACCCAGGCGCTGATTGAGACCGGCCAGGTCATTGACTCGCAGCATCAACAGGTGACCGGCGCTGCTCTGTTCGGTGACCAATAACTGCTCGGCCAGCTGTTCATCCAGCAGGCGCCGATTGGCCAGCCCGGTGAGACTGTCCTGGTAGGAATCGGCCCGCAGTTTTTCACTGCGGGCGGCTTCTTCGGCAAACAGCCCCTTGAGTTTTTCGACCATCTGATTCATGGCCAGTACCACACGTTTGAGCTCCGGCGTGCGGGGCAGTTGCGGCAGGCTGAGGAACTCGCGCTTGCTGATGGCTTCGGCCTGATTAACCATGCTATCGAGCGGGCGCAACTGCCGGCGCAGCAGCCAGCCACCGAACACTGCACTGAGCAACCCGCACAGCAGCAACCAGACCAGGCTGCCGAGGGCGCTGTCCCAGAGTCTGGCCAGGGCGAACTGCGGATTGCTCAGCACTTCGACCCGCGCGGCTTGCTCCCAGCCACGCATGATCAGCGCGTCGCCACCCTGCGGGCGCAAGTCCACCAGCTGCACGAACCAGTCCGGTATATTTTCGGCAACGGTAGGCAGACTGCGCTCCACCAGGGGCTGTTCATCGGTGATGTCCACCACCCGGATGCTGGCGAAGTAACCGCTATCGAAGATCGAGCTGACCATCAGCTCAATCATCGCCGGATCATCGACTTGTGAGGTCAATGAGAGCCCCAGTGCGGTGGCGGCATCCTGGGCGTGGGAGCGCAACTGGCCGAGCATCTGCTCGCGCGAGCTCTCCAGGCCAACAAAAAAACTGCCGCTGAACGCCACCAGCAGGAACACGCAGATGGCGAGAAACAACTGTTTGAGTAGCGACATGCAGTGCTCCTTGTCGTTCGCGGCGTCAGCCTTCACCCATGTTGAAGCCTTCGGCCTGCATCTTTTTCAGCACGTCCTGCCAGCGCGAGAGTTTTTTCGAGTCGCTGCTGCGTTTACCGCCATTTGCCCCAGGCAAGTACAGGCCTTCGGCATTGAAGGCGTACACCGCCAGCAGGTCTTTGCGTTGTGACGCGGGGCGGATTTCGTCGATCAGATTGTCCAGCACCAATGGCTCGGCAGTGGGGCTGGCGTAGTAGGTCAGCACCATGTGCGCCTGGTTGCGGGTCAGTGCCTTGACGTAAGTGATGCGCAGTTTTTCGCTGAGAACCCCGAGGTGACGCAGGCTGAAGTATTTCGCCAACGCGTAGTCTTCGCAGTCACCGGCACCCTTGATCAGTGATTCGACGGGCGTTGCCCAGTAGTCGATCTGATGCCAGACAAGGGGGTCGTCCTGGAAGCTCAGTTGTTGATTGAAAAAACGGTTAACGGCGCCAAGCTGCTCGTGCTCCGGTTGTTCTGCTTCGCTTTGCAGCATCTGGTTCCAGGCCTCGACCCGCCCCTTGGCCGGGCCGAGGGCGCCATAGCGTTGCTCGGCGGTTTGCAGGATCAGCGAAAAATTCCAGTTCGCCCGGACATTGTCCAGGCCGACCAGCAGAAACCCCGATACCAGCAGCCATCCGCCGAGCCGAAGTCGGAGCGTTGACCATCCTGGACTACGCGGACTGCCGGACATGTCTGGCTGCTCATGTGCAGATGTCTGAAGTCTAGGCGCTGTTTTCTGAAAGGGCTGACAGATTGTTGGTGGGCGGGGAGGTTGGTGGGTGACCAGGAGCGCTGGAGATTCAAGACCGGTGAAGTGTCTTCTGCCGCAAAATGTAAATCGTCACCAGCACCGCACTGGTCAGCATGAAGCCGCGAGCCCAGGGCAGGGGCACTAGCAGGCAGGACAAGCCGATGCTCAGCCACATCACGCCGATGGCATAGACTTTGCCCTTGAGCGGGATGCCGTTGCCGTCGAGGTAGTCACGCACCCACGGGCCGAGCCGTGGATGCTCGATCAGCCATCGATAGAAGCGCGGCGAACTGCGGGCAAAGCAGGCGGCCGCCAGTAGCAGGAAAGGGGTGGTGGGCAATACCGGCAGGAAGATTCCGATCACCCCCAGAGCGACGCTCAGCCAGCCGATGGCCAGCAGAACGTAACGCACTACCAGGGGGCGATTGCCTATGGGGTTTTGCGCCATAGGCACAGCCTCAGTGGTGACGAGGCTTGAGAATCGCCGGTTTTTCGTCCGGTGCGTTGCACAGCAGGTACAACGCAGTCAGGGCTTCAGGGATCTGCACGATCATGTCGTCCATCAGGTTGGCATCGCTGGCGATGTCGGAAAATTCCGGCTGCTCATCGAACAGACCGGAACCGACCATGATCGGCAGGAGCATTTCGCTGACTTCGTCTTCGGCGGTTTCGAACCAGGCCGCTTCACGCAGGAACACGCCTTCCATGAAACCGATGCACCAGCCGCGCAGGTCGGAGTCGTCCGGATCTTCGCCGAGTTCCAGTTCGCACGGCAGCTCGAATTCCTCATCGGACGCCAGTTGCCGGGCGATGTGGGCCTTGAGCAGCACCAGGGTGGCTTCGATCGTTTCACGTTCGGCGTCGTCGGCGTAATGCGGCTCTTCGGCGAACAGGGCGTCGATCCACTCACGCTCGGGAACGTCCTCGGAACAGATCGAGAGCGCAGTCAGATAGCCGTGGGCGGCCACGTAGTCCAGCGCCTCGTCATGCAGCTCGTCGGCGTCGAGGAAGACTTGCAGGCGGGTTAGTTGCTCAGCGAAGGACATTAAAGGGCTACCTTGGGAATATTCGATGCTGAATTCTAGGCCTTCTTGAGCGCTCAGGCCAGCCGCCGGGCAGATTTGCCTGCATTCAAAACCGGTGGGCTATTCGTCAGTGGCGCCCTTTGCCGGGAAGGCCTCGGGTATACTGCCGCGTTTTGTAATGCCCTGCAGGGTGTGGCGAGGGATCAGGAAAAGTCCGCTTACGACTTTTTCCGTGAAGACCGTGACGTTTTCATCCAGCCTGCACAAAGGGATATACGGCGATATTGGGAGTTTTTCATGCTCGAGCAGGCTCAACGCGTTCTCAAGGACATCTTCGGCTACGACAGTTTTCGTGGCCGCCAGGGTGCGATCATTGAGCGCGTGGCCAGTGGTGGCGACGCCCTGGTGCTGATGCCTACCGGCGGCGGCAAGTCCTTGTGTTTCCAGGTCCCGGCGCTGCTGCGCGAAGGCTTGGCGGTGGTGGTGTCGCCGTTGATCGCATTGATGGACGACCAGGTCGCGACCCTGGAAGAGCTGGGCGTTGCCGCGGCCGCCCTGAACTCCACGCTGAACGCCGAGCAGCAGCGCGACCTGGCGACGCGAATCAAGCGTGGCGAAGTGAAAATGCTCTATCTGGCCCCCGAGCGTCTGGTCCAGCCGCGGATGCTGGCGTTCCTGCAGAGCCTGGAAATCGCCCTGTTCGCCATCGACGAAGCGCATTGCGTCTCGCAATGGGGCCATGACTTCCGTCCGGAATACCTGCAACTGGGGCAGTTGGCGGAGTTGTTCCCCAATGTGCCGCGCATCGCCCTGACCGCTACCGCCGACATGCGAACCCGCGAAGAAATCGTCAATCGCCTGCATTTGCAGGACGCCGAGCGTTTCCTCTCGAGTTTCGACCGCCCGAACATTTTCTACCGCATCGTGCCCAAGGAGCAGCCGCGCAAGCAGTTGCTGGCGTTCCTCTCGGAGCGGCGCAGCGATGCCGGTATCGTCTATTGCCTGTCGCGCAAGAAAGTTGATGAAGTGGCCGCCTTCCTGTGTGAGCAGGGCTATCCCGCGCTGGCGTACCACGCCGGGTTGCCCAACGAAACACGGGCCTTCAACCAGAAACGCTTCCTCAATGAGGAAGGCCTGATCATGGTCGCCACCATCGCTTTCGGCATGGGTATCGACAAACCCAACGTACGGTTTGTCGCGCATCTGGACTTGCCCAAGTCCCTCGAGGCCTATTACCAGGAAACCGGTCGCTCCGGCCGTGACGGTCTGCCCGCGGACGCCTGGATGGCCTACGGCCTGCAAGACGTGCTGATGCTCAAGCAGATGCTGCAAAAGTCCGAGGGCGATGAACGCCACAAGCGTCTGGAGCAGCACAAACTCGACGCCATGCTGGCGCTCTGTGAAGAAACCCGCTGCCGACGCCAGACCCTGTTGGCGTATTTCGACGAAGACATGCCGCAACCCTGCGGTCACTGCGACAACTGCGTCGACGGCGTGCAAACCTGGGACGCCACAGAGCCTGCTCGCCAGGCGCTCTCGGCGATCTTTCGCACCGGCCAGCGTTATGGCGTCGGGCATCTGGTGGATGTGTTACTGGGCAAAGACAACGAAAAAGTGCGCAGCATCGGCCATCAACATCTTTCGGTGTTTGGTGTCGGCAAGGCGCGGGCCGAGGGCGAATGGCGCTCACTGTTCCGCCAGCTGGTCGCCCGGGGCCTGGCGGATATCGACCTGGAAGGCTATGGCGGCCTGCGCTTGAGCGACAGTTGCCGGCCGTTGCTCAAAGGCGAAGTCACCCTGGAGCTGCGTCGCGACCTGAAACCGCAAACCACCGCGAAAAGCAACACCAGTCAGGCCAGCCAGCTGGTACGTGGCGAAGAGCGCGAGCAATGGGAAGCCTTGCGTGCCCTGCGCCGCAAACTGGCCCAGGAGCATGGCGTGCCGCCTTATGTGATCTTTCCCGATTCGACCTTGCTGGAAATGCTCCGCAGCCAGCCCAGCTCCTTGCCGGAAATGGCCAAGGTCAGCGGCGTCGGTGCGCGCAAACTGGAGCGTTACGGCGAGGCGTTCCTCGAAGTACTCGGCGGCCAGGCCGAGACCCCGAAAGTGGTCGCCGATATTCGCCACGAACTGATTACCCTGGCCCGCGCCGGCATGACGCCGATGCAGATCGCTGGCCAGCTGCAGTGTTCGGAGAAAAACGTCTACACCTTGCTCGCCGAGGCCATTGCCAAGCAGCAGTTGTCACTGGAGCAGGCGCTGGATTTGCCGGAAGATACGCTCGGTGAAATCCAGGACGCATTCCTCGACGCAGAGGGCGAACTGCCCTCTGTGGCAGAAATCGTCCCGCTGTTTTTTGGTCGGGTTCCCGAGGGCGTCCTCTACTGTGTGCGCGCCGCCTTGCAGGCGGAGTTCGAGAGTTGAGGGATCGATCGGGTGATGTAACGATTCAGTACATAGCAAGCCTTGCCTGGCATCGAGGGTCATGCTTAGCTGACTAATAATTAGTTTTTCTCTATTTCAGTCTAATCATGAGTGTTTTATGCCGTTAACCGATCAACACCGTTTTGGCATGCAGTTGGCACAGATGTCTCGAGGCTGGCGTGCTGAACTGGATCGCCGTCTGGCCGGGCTTGGCTTGTCCCAGGCTCGTTGGCTGGTGCTGCTGCATCTGGCACGTTTTGACGAAGCGCCGACCCAACGTGAACTGGCCCAAAGCGTGGGTGTCGAAGGACCCACCCTGGCGCGGTTGCTCGACAGTCTGGAGACCCAGGGCCTGGTGCAACGTCAAGCGGTTGTAGAAGATCGTCGGGCGAAAAAGATCGTCCTTTGCGCGCCGGCCCGGCCATTGATCGAACAGATCGAAACCATCGCCAACGCGTTGCGTCATGAGTTGTTCCAAGGTGTCGACGAAGAAGACTTGCGCATCTGCATGCGGGTACATGGGCACATTCTGACCAACCTGGAAAAATCCTGAGGCATGATCCACCTGCAGATTTTTCAGCTTCAGCGATTGGCGGACGATAAGAACTACCAGATCCACAGTGTGCTCGTGCAGGACGCGTGAGCGCTTTCCAGTTGGTTTCGGTTACCCAAGGGATGCCCATGCTCCGAAGTTTGCAGTCTGTGTTGCGCTGTTGCGGCAGATACAGCGCCTCCGAAAAAATGCTCCGGCTGTTGACCCTGCGTTCGCTGTTGCTGGCTGCTGGCGCCTTGGGTTACTCGGCACTGGTCCCGGCGCTGGGGTTGGGCGAGATCACGCTGCACTCGGCCTTGACCCAACCGCTGGATGCCGAGATCGCCCTGCTGGAACCGGGCGAACTGAGCGAGGGCGAAATGTCCGTGAGCCTGGCGACGGCCGAGGAGTTCCGTCGCGCCGGAGTCGAGCGGGTGTTCTTTCTCAATGACTTGCGATTCACCCCGATCCTGCAAGGCAACCGCAGCGTGATTCGGGTGGTCTCGAACAAGCCGGTGACTGAGCCTTTCCTGAATTTCCTGGTGCAAGTCAACCAACCCGGTGGGCGTTCGCTGCGCGAATACACGATATTGATCGACCCACCGGGTTCACCGGGAATCGAACCCAGGAGCAAATCCAGCAGCAACCTTGTGCCAGTGTCGTCCACCAATTCTCAGTCATCCGCGTCGACTCCCCGCAAAGCAGCAACGGCGGCGCCGGCAAAGCCCGACGGCGCTCAAGCAGCTGCCTTGGCAGCGGCGCAGCAACTGCAGGCACTCACCTCCGAGCAGTTGGCCAGCAGCGTGCTGGAGAACCAGCACCTGCAAGCGACCGTCGCTGAGCAGCAGGCCAGGCTTGCGGCCCAGGATGAGGAAATCGTTGCTGGAAAAAAAGCGATTGTCGACCTGCAAACCCGATTGGCGGAAGTCCAGGCACCACCTGCCAGTGCTGCGGCACCTGTCGTACCAGCGCCAGTAAGCTCGCCACCTGTTGCCGAGGCCGATGAGGCCGAGGGATCGAACTTTTGGCTGATGGCGGGTCTGGTGCTGCTGTTGTTGCTATTGATCGTCGCCTTCTGGTTGCGCCGTCAGCGCTCTCACACTCAAGCGCCGGCCGAGCCGCTGCCCATGCCGCCGGTGGCCCCTGAGCCGGTTGTCAGTCGAGTGGAGCCCTTGGTAACGCACGTGGCTGGTCATGAAGCCGGTCAGCGGGTTGCAGCTCAGGAGCACGTGGCACCGCCCAGGAAAACCACCCAAGCGCCCGATGTCCTTGAAGGGGTCAGGCTCTACCTTGCCTATGGTCGCCTTGACGAAGCCGCGGGGATCTTGCGCGAGGCGCTGCTCAAAGAGCCGGAACGACTCGACCTGGGCCTGCGATTGCTGGAGGTTCTCGGGCAGCAAGGCGCGGTTGCAGAGTATGCCGAGCAGGAAAGCCGATTGCGCGAGTCAGGAGTCAGCGAAGAGGCCCTGCAAGACATTCGTCAGCGCTTTGCGAAAAAACTCCCGGCCACCTCCTCGGTGCTCGCGCCGCAGGTTTTGCCTGCCTTGATGGCTGCAGAGTCGGTCAGTCCCGCACTGGATGAGTTCCAGCTGAATCTGGATGACCTGTCGATAGAATCGGACTGGGAACTGATCAGCCCGTTCGACGCCACGCCGCCGGTACGCCACACCGCAATCACTGATGCGGCACCCGACTTCGACCCACTCTTTACCTCGAATTTGAATGAGCTGCCTGAAGTATTCGAGATGTCCGATGAGCCGTATCTGAGTGACTTCAGCGAGCCTGAGCCAGCTTCCACGTCGGAAACGGATGCGTTGGACGAAGCCTTTCTCGATAGTTTCGCCAGTACCCCGCTAGCGCTGGAGATCGAACCGTTGTCGGTGGATTTCGATGCGCTGGAACTTGAACAGGAGGGTGCTGGTAAATTGCAGCAGGCACAGGGTTGTATCGACGATGGTGACCTGGACAGCGCCAGTCGTTTGCTCAATGAGTTGCTTGAAGAAGGCAACGAACCCCAGCGCCGGACCGCGCGTAATTTGTTGGCGAGAATGGGGTAGCCCTTGGGTCTAGAACGTCTGCCCCAGATTCAGGTAAAGCGCCTGCTGATCGTCATCGTTCAACCCATAGCTGAAGCTCAACGGCCCCAGCGGCGTATCGAACCCGAGGAAGATGCTCGCGGCGTTGATGTAACCACTGTCGAACTCGTTGTCGTTGTTCCAGGCCCGGCCGCGTTCCAGTGAGCCGCCGATATACAGCGGGAAATCCAGCGGCAGGTAGGAGCGCGGGGTCAGGCGCCGGTAGTAGACGGCGCGGGCCAGGCTGATGTTCTGCCCGGAAATCGCATCCTGGCGGAAACCCGAGAGCTGCCGTGCGCCACCCAGCAGGAAGCTTGAAGTCACCACATCGGCTTCATCCAGCGTGCGCCCCAGACGCCCACCGAGGATGAACGTGTCCGGTGCGCTGCTCAGGGCCTTGTCCAGTTTGAACTCCCATTGCCGGTAGCGTTTGTCGGAGCCCAGTTGCGGTTCGAACTGACGCAGTGTCAGGCCGATGTCTTCGCCTTCGTGGGGGAAGTAGACATTGTCCAGGGTGTCGAACGAGTACTTGAGTTCATAGAAACCCTCGTTGAAGTCCTCGCTAGGCAGGTCCTGGTCGCCGATACGCACGTCAGCCTTGCCCCAGGCCTCGCCGACGCCGAAGCGAATCTCGCCGTTGTTGCCGATCTGGCGCCCGACGTTGAGGCCAAAGCCATAACGCTCGAGGCGATACTGAGCGATAGGATCGTTGTCCAGGATGGTTTCGACGTTTTGCGATTCGATCGCGGCATAGGGGGCGATGAAGTAGCGCGAACCGACGTCCAGTGGTTGATAGAACTCGCTGTACAGTTCCTGTTGATCGCCGATCTGCGCCCGGGTCAGCCATTCGGCGCCAAGGCGGTTGATGCCATTGACCCGATAGCTGGCGCCGAGATTGAAGGCGCTGTCACCACGCAGGTCGTCGGACAGATTTATCCCCAGGCGCAGGTAATCGGTCCCGCTACGTTTGCCATGGGCATTGATCACCAGGGTATGGTCCTGGCCCTTGTGCACCACCCGGTATTGCACCTGATCGAAGTAGTCCAGGCCATACAGGGTGCCCATGTCGGTCCGCAGGCGACCCAGGTCCAGCGGCTCACCGATGTGTTGGCGGATGTAGTAGCGGATCACCTCGTCAGCGACTTTCGAGTCGTTTTCGACCTTGATTGCGGTAATGATCGGGGTGCGCTGGCCGGGAGTCCGGGCTGCGGCCAGCTGTGCATCGACCGGTTCGGCCGGGCGCAGGCGGGACAGTCGCGCATCGAGAATGCGTGTGGCGCGGTAACCGGCGTCGATCATTTCCCGGGTGCGGCCAAAGTCGGCGACGCCGAAGCTGGCCAGCGACGGCTGGATCAGCACGTCGTCCGGATGCAAGGTGGCCAGTTGTTCTTCGGAGTTGCGACGGGTCATCAGGGTGATCGACTGGTTCAGTACATCGACCACGGTGGTCAGCTGATTGCGGCCGCTCAACGGGGTGCCGATGTCGACCACGATGGCGATGTCGACCCCCATTTCCCGAGCCACATCCAGCGGGATGTTGTCGGTCATGCCGCCGTCTACCAACAATCGTCCATTGAGCTCCACGGGGGCGAACACCGCCGGAATCGACATGCTCGCGCGAATCACCTGAGGCAGGTGGCCCTTGCGGAACACCACTTTCTCGCCGCTGGCGATGTCGGTGGCGACGGCCCGGAAGGGGATTGGCAGTTTGTCGAAGTCGCGGGTGTCGCTGGTGTGTGCCAGCATGCTTTCCAGTAGCAGGGCGAGGTTCTGCCCCTGAATTACCCCCAGTGGCAAGCCGAGACTGCCGTCGTCGCGAAAGCTCAACTTCTGTTTCACCAGAAAGTCGCGGTCATCCTGTTTGCGGCGGAACGGCACGTCCTTGCGGGGCGGGGCATCGGACAGCGCTTGCTGCCAGTCGATGCTAAGCGCCAGTTTCTCCAGCTCATCGATCTTGTAGCCCGAGGCGTAGAGCCCGCCAATCACCGCGCCCATGCTGGTGCCGGCGATGGCGTCGATTTTTACCCCTTGTTCTTCCAAAGCCTTGAGCACGCCGATATGCGCCAGCCCGCGAGCCGCGCCACCGGACAGCACCAGGCCAATTTTCGGCCGGGGCGTTTCAGCCGCTTGTACAAGCAACGGGCAAAGGCACAGCAACAGGCAGGACAACAGGCGGCGCATCTTCAGTCTCGGGCCGGCGATAATGGCGGCTATTATAGCGACGCCATCAAGCTCGGGAGTTCAACGCATCATGACTGGTAACAAAGCGGAAGTCGTCATTACCTACTGCACGCAATGCCAATGGCTGTTGCGCGCCGCCTGGCTGGCCCAGGAGCTGCTCAGTACCTTTGGCGACGATCTGGGTAAAGTCTCCCTGGTGCCTGGAACGGGCGGGGTTTTTCACATCGCCTGCGACGGCGTGCAAATCTGGGAGCGCAAGGCCGACGGTGGTTTTCCCGAGGCCAAGGTACTCAAGCAACGGGTTCGCGATCAGATCGACCCACAGCGCGACCTTGGGCATAACGACCGCAGTCAGTGAGCCCTGCGCCCTCAGTGGGCTGAAGCAGTCTGCGGGTTTTTTTTGCGGGTAGCGCCCAGGCTGCTGGAGACCACGATGGCGACGATGATCAAAGCGCCGCCGAACAACATGCGCAGGGTCGGATTTTCACCGAACAGCAGCCAGGCGACGCTAATCCCATAGACCGGTTCCAGGGCAAACACTACCGCTGCGGTGCGCGCCTTAATCACGGCCAGGCTGGCGACGAACAGGCTGTGGGCCAGACCGGTACAGAACACCCCGAGCAAACTTATCCACAGCCAGTCCATGGCGTGGACTTCGCTCAACTGCGGTGCGGCTACCGGCAGCAGGCACGCGGCGACCACCAGGTTCTGGCATAGCGCGGCCTGGACTGGCGGAATCCGTCCGGAGCTGGCGCGGTTGGTCAGCGACAGCAGGGCAAACAGCAAGCCCGAACCTACGGCCCAGAGCAAACCACTGGTGGCTTCGCTGGCGAGGTCGAAGTCCGGAGTAACCAGCACCAGGCCGACACTCACCAGCACCACCAGCAGGATTTCATTGGCGCGGATTCGTTCGCGGAAAATCAGCCCTTCGAGGATCACGGTAAACGCCGGGAAGCTGGCAAAGCCCAGGGTCGCGATCGCCACGCCGGCCACTTTCACCGCAATGAAGAAGCTCACCCAGTGCCCGGCCAGTAACAGGCCGCTGAGCAGCAGACGGCGCCAGTCAGTGGCCTGCAGTTGCTGCCAGCGAGTGCGGCTGGCAAAACGTGCGAAGAATGCCAGCGCGACGACCGCGAATGCGGCACGGCCAAAGACGATGACGGCCGGCGAGGCGGCGGCGAGTTTGCCGAACACACCGGTCAGGCCGAACATCAGTGCGCCGATATGCAGGGCGCCAAGGGCGGTACGCGGAGTCATTGCAATCCTTAATATCGCGATAGAGAGGGGCGGATACATTGAACCGCGTTGCTCTCACGTCTGTCTGTCGCGATCCTCGCGTCTTTTGTCTCAAGCCTCGCGCCGCAATTTGCCCGGCGAGGCGCCGAACTCGCGCAGCACCGCCGCGGCGAATGCGCTCTGGGAGCTGTAGCCGACTCGATTGGCGACTTCGCCGATCGGCAGCGCGGATTCGCGCAACAGTCTCACGGCGATATGCAGGCGCCGACTGCGGATGTAGTCCATCGGCGTCTGACCGCACTCGGCGATAAAGCGCGCGTGCAGGCGAGCGCTGGAGAGACCGGCGACCCGGGCCAGGTCGGCGACTTGCAGCGGGTAGGCGGCGTATTGATCGATATGCGCGTTCAACGCGGCATAGGGCAAGCGTCGACCGCCGACGCTGCTCGGCGCAGCATCATTGAGGCTGGCCAGTAACAGCACGGCACCCTGCTGAGCGATCAGCGGGTCATTCACCGGGCTGCCGGCCAGCCAGCTGACCAGCTGGCTTTGCCCCGCATTCAATGGCTGTCGACCGGGGTTGTCGAGCAGGCGGCGACTGGCATCGGCGTGCTCGCCCAAAGATTGCGTGACCCAGTGGTCGCCGGGCACATCCAGCACCAGGCAGCGGCTGCCGTTCGGGCTGCCACAGGCGTGGTGGGCGTCTGCGGGGACTACCACGAAACTCTGTTGCACCACCTGGCTGCCGCGGCCATCGACCTCGAAGTCGAGCTGGCCCGACAGACCGAACACCAGCTGCGCGTGTTCATGGCTGTGGACGATCAAGTCGTGGGTGTATTGGCGTAGCGTGAGGATCGGTCTCATCGCAGTCTCCTTGGCAGACCGGCATTCTACACCGGCACCGCACCGGCTTAGCTGTCATCAGGCTGCCGCATTAGTGTCATGGGCTATTAATCGTGGTAGCGCAAGCTCGCTGAAAATACCGGAGAGGTTGCCCATGACCAGCGCTGAGCTCACCCGACCCAGCCGTAAGCAACGCGTGCGCACACTGTGGATTTCCGATGTGCATCTCGGGACCCGGGATTGCCAGGCGGAGCATTTGGCACGGTTTCTCAAGGGTTATCATGCGGACCGGGTCTATCTGGTCGGCGACATCATCGACGGCTGGAAGCTGCGCAGCGGCATGTACTGGCCCCAGGCGCACACCAACGTGATCCGGCGTTTGCTGACCATGAGCAAGCGCGGCACGGAGGTGATCTACGTCACCGGTAATCACGATGAATTCCTGCGGCGTTATTCGAAGCTGATTCTGGGCAATATCCAGTTGGTCGACGAGGCCATCCATGTCACTGCCGATGGCCGGCATCTGCTGGTGATCCACGGTGACCAGTTCGACGTGATCACTCGCTATCACCGCTGGCTGGCGTTTCTCGGCGACTCGGCCTACGAGTTCACCCTGACCCTCAACCGCTGGCTCAATCACTGGCGTGCACGGTATGGCTATGGTTATTGGTCGTTGTCAGCCTACCTCAAGCACAAGGTCAAAACCGCGGTCAGCTTTATCAGCGACTTTGAAGAGGCCATCGCCCACGAATGCACCAAACGAGGCCTGCACGGGGTGGTCTGCGGGCATATTCACCATGCCGAAATCCGCAAGGTCGGTGAGGTGGATTACCTCAATTGCGGGGATTGGGTGGAGTCATGCACTGCCTTGATCGAACATTGGGATGGCTCGATCGAGTTGTATCGATTGGCCGATGCCCAGGCGCGGGAGGCACAATTGAAGGCTGAGTTGGTGAAGGTTGCGGAGCCGGTGTGAGGCCGAAAAGTTCGCAGCCTTCGGCAGCTCCTACAGGTGCGATCTTTTGGCGGTTTCCCTGCCTCACACAATCCTCAGGCCGGCGAATGCTGTTCCATCGCCGCCAGGTAGATCGAGTTCTTCGGCTGGGCAAACAGGCGCTCCATCATTGGTTCGAAGAAGCTCAGGGGCAGGGTGTCGTAGCTCGGATCAAAGGCGGCAGCGTCGTACCTGGCGCAGAATTCGATGGTCTGCAGATATTGCGGATGCTCGCTGAATTGCTCGCGCAGGTGCCGGTCCATTCCCAGGTAGTGGAAGAAGTAATATCCCTGGAAAATCCCGTGCTTTTCCACCATCCAGAGGTTTTCGGCGCTGACGAAAGGCTTGAGGATCGCCGCAGCGATGTCCGGGTGATTGTAGGAGCCGAGGGTGTCGCCGATATCATGAAGCAGGGCGCAGACCACATATTCTTCGTCACGCCCATCGCGCCAGGCGCGGCTGGCGGTTTGCAGCGAGTGGGTCAGACGATCCACCGGGAAGCCGCCGAAATCCCCCTCGAGCAATTTGAGATGGGTCACGATTCGCGCCGGTAGTTGCCTGGCATAGGCACTGAAGTCCGCAGCGATGATCGCCCAGTCTTCCTGCGTGCCATCCTGCATATGGGTGAAGCGCGCACTGGCATTCATCAGCGATCCTCTTGTTTTTTTTAACGGGACGTTCTGCAGTGTAAACCCTGGATCCAATCCAGTACGCACTATCTCCTAGAACGGCACTTTGCCGAGAATCATGTCGCGGTACATGACGAAGTCGCCGAACAGGCTGTAAAGCGGATGCTGGAATGTGGCGGGGCGATTTTTCTCAAAGAAGAAATGCCCGACCCAGGCGAAGCTGTAACCGGCGAGGGGCAGTGCCCACAACAGCAGCCAGGCCCCTTGGGCAATGGCCATGGCGAGAATCAGAATGACCAGGCTGGTGCCGATGAAGTGCAACCGGCGACAGGTGCTGTTGCTGTGCTCACTTAAATAGTAAGGGTAGAACTCAGAGAAGCTGTTGAAACGCTTGATGTTATCCACGACTGCGGTCTCTGTGGTTATTGTTCTGATAGCCGAATGTTCTGCGGGGAACTTATTTAAGTCTAGAGTGATCAGTGGTTACAGCCAGTGACAATAGGCGCCACTTTAGTATCCTTCGAAAATCGGCCGTGGGATGCGGCTCATCATTTAAGAAGACGCCATGAGCGAAAGAACGACTTCTGCAAGCTGGGCGATGGGGATTGTCAAAGCACTGGAAATGGACGGCCTGGATTGCCGGACAATGTTCAAGCAGCTGGGGCTCGACTATGGCGCTCTGGATGATCCGGATGCCCGTTTTCCTCAAGACTCGATGACACGGCTTTGGCAACTTGCCGTGGAACGGTCGGGTAACCCGGCCATCGGCTTGAACATGGGCAAGGTGGTACGCCCGGCGTCCTTTCACGTCGCCGGTTATGCCTTGATGTCCAGTCGGACCCTGGCTGAAGGGTTTGAGCGGTTGGTGCGTTATCAGCGGATCATCGCCGAAAGCGCTGACTTGAGCTTTCGTCTTCTGCCTGAAGGTTATGCGCTGATTCTGACGGTGCATGGCGACCATCTGCCGCCGACCCGGCAAAGTGCCGAAGCCTCGCTGGCCTGCGCCTTGACGTTATGCGGATGGTTGACCGGGCGCACCCTGCAACCGCGCAAGGTGTTGGTCCAGGGCGCACAACCGCTCAATCTTGAACCCTACATACAAGCCTTTCACGCGCCTTTGGTGTTCAATGCGCCGTACGACGCGCTGATTTTCGAGCGTGCGGACATGGAGGCGCCGTTACCGACCGCCAATGAGGCGATGGCGCTGTTGCATGACCGGTTTGCCGGGGAATATCTGGCGCGGTTCTCGGAAAGTCGCGTAACCCACCAGGCGCGTCAGGTGTTGTGTCGCTTGTTGCCCCAGGGCGAGCCCAAGCGTGACACCGTCGCGCAGACCCTGCATATGTCCCAACGCACCCTGCAACGACGTTTGCAGGAAGAAGGCACCAGCTTCCAGACGCTGCTTGACGACACCCGCCGCGAGCTGGCCGAGCAGTACCTTGCGCAGCCTGCCATGACCCTGCTGGAAATCGCCTATCTGCTGGGTTTCGCCGACCCGAGCAACTTCTTCCGGGCCTTCCGGCGCTGGTTCGATGCCACGCCCGGCGAGTACCGGGCGCGGCTGCTGGGGGCGCCGACCGTGCTCAATGCCGCCAGAACGCCGGAATGCACAGAACGAACACCGTAATGATTTCCAGGCGACCGAGCAGCATGCCCAACGACAGAATCCACTTGGCGGCATCCGGCAGGGTGGCGAAGTTGCCGGCCGGGCCGATGGTCTCGCCCAACCCCGGGCCGACCCCGGAAACCGTGGCGGCGGCGCCGGTCAGAGCGGTCATCCAGTCGACACCGAGCAGTGACAGCAACAGTGCGATCACGCAGATGGTGATGGCGAAGAAGAACGAGAAGGTCAGGATCGAGCGGACGATTTCCTCGTCGAGCCGGTGTCCGTTGTATTTCTGCTTGATCACCGCTCGCGGATGGATCAGCTGATTAAGGTTGGCCTTGAGCAGGATGTAGGCGACCTGAAAGCGGAAGATCTTGATCCCGCCAGCGGTCGAGCCCGAACAGCCGCCGACAAAGCCCAGGTAGAAGAACAACATGAGTGAGAAATTGCCCCACAGGCTGTAGTCGCCCAGCGCAAAGCCAGTGGTGGTGACCACCGAGGTCACGTTCAGCGCCACGTGACGCAAGGCTTCCAGCCAATGCAGTTGGGTGGTCCACCAGTACCAGGTGCCGAGCACCAGCCAGGTCACCAGCAACATACCGAGCAGACCCTGAACCTGTTGATCCTTGATCAGTGCCCGACGGTTGCCGCGCAACATGGCGACATAGAGGGTGAACGGCAGGGCGCCGAGAATCATGATGACGATCGCGACCCAATGCACCGCTGGCTCGGGCCACTTGGCCAGAGACAGGTCGGAGGTCGAGAAACCACCGGTGGAAATCGCCGACATTGCGTGGTTGATCGCATCGAACAGGCTCATCCCCGCCCACCAGAACGCCAGGCTACCGACGATGGTGATGCCGACGTAGGCACCCACGATCAGGCGGGCCACCATGTGCGAGCGCGGCATTACTTTCTCGGAGCGGTCCGAGGATTCGGTCTGGAACAGGCGCATGCCGCCGATTCTCAGCAGCGGCAGAATCGCTACCGCCATGCCGATAAAGCCGATCCCGCCGAGCCAGTGCAGCAAGGAGCGCCACATCAGGATCCCCGGAGACATCTTGTCCAGACCGCTGAGCACCGTGGCCCCGGTGGCGGTGATGCCGGACATGCTTTCGAAAAACGAGTCGGTGTAGCTGATCTTCTGGGTCAGTAGAAACGGCAGCGCGGCAAACACGCAGACCACCACCCAGCTGCTCACCGTGAGCAGGTACATGTCCCGCGGACGCAGGTGAATGTGCTCGGGACGCCCGGGGATCACCAGTGCCAGGCCGGCGATAAAGGTGATCATGCTGGCCCAGAGGAACGACGGCAGATCGCCGGTGCGTTCGAAAATCACCAGGGTCGCCATGGGCACGACCATGCTGATGGCCAGGGTGATCAGGAAGATGCCGATAATGAAACCAATGATCCGTAAGGTCGGCAACGCCATGAAGTCCGCTCGGGCTGATAAGGGAAGGGCGCCATTCTACCTGCGACGCAGGGCATGTAAACCGGCACCTTTCGGGCTGTTCCCGCTAGAATAGCCGGACATTTTTTTCAGGAGGTGACCGATGCAGGCTCTCGACGCTTTGCTCAACCGTGTTTCCGTGCCACGTTTGCTCGACCCGGCGCCCACTGCGGCGCAACGGGAGGTGCTGTTTGCGGCGGCTTTGCGTGCTCCGGATCACAATCAGCTTCGGCCCTATCGCTTTCTGACAGTAGAAGGTGCGGCCCGCGAGCAAATGGGTGAGTTGCTGGCCGAAGCGGCGCAGCTGCAAGGCGGCGAAGTACCCCAGGCTGCGCTGGACAAAGCCCGTGCCATGCCGATGCGCGCGCCACTGGTAGTGGTGGTCATCGCGCGCTTGCAGGATCACCCCAAGGTGCCGAAGTCCGAGCAATTGCTGTCTGCCGGTTGTGCAGCCCACGGCATCTTGCTGGCCGCTTATGCCCAGGGCATCGGCGCGGTGTGGCGTACCGGCGAGCTGTCCTATACCGCGCACGTGGCCAAAGGCCTGGGGTTGGCCGAGGACGAACAGGTGATTGCGTTCCTGTACCTGGGCACGCCGCTGAATGAACCGCGCACGGCGCCGAAGGTCGATGTCGCCGAGTTTGTCAGTGGTTGGTCGGGCAAGGCCTGAAGATCAAAAGATCGCAGCCTGCGGCAGCTCCTACACCGACCGCGGACACCCGAAATTTCCGGATGTACGCCGGATCTGTAGGAGCTGCCGCAGGCTGCGATCTTTTTGGCGCACCAAATAGCTTAAGGCTGAACCACAGCCCCAGGCTCCAGCGGCAACTCCAGGCTGGCAATAAATCCGCCTTCCGGATGGTTGGCCAGTATCAGGCTGCCGCCGTGCCGCTCCGCCGCTCGGCGGGCGATGGCCAGCCCCAAGCCATGGCCCGGGGCGGTCTGTCCGGGGGCGCGGTAGAAGGGTTCGCCCAATTGGCTCAGATGCTCAGCGTCAACCCCCGGGCCATGATCGCGCACGCTGATGACAATCCTTTCCCCCTGCCGCAATGCCAGCATTTCAATCGGCTGCCCCGCCGGGTTGAAGCGCTGAGCATTGCGCAGCAGATTATCAAGGGCCCGTTCGATCATGGTCGGCCAGCCCTTGAGGCTCAGCTGTGATTCGGTTTCGAGCCTGACGTTTTGCTCGGCCGAGTTGAGCAGGGCATCTTTTTGCAGGTTGTTCAGCAGCCCGTTGAGATCGATCTCTTCAGCGCTGGCGTTGTCGGCGTCGACCCGAGCCAGCACCAGAATTTCACTGATCAAGGCTTCCAGCCGATCACACTCGCGGGTCAGTCGTGGCCAGAGCTTTTCCCGCTCTTCGGGACCGGCACGCTCAGCCAGGGCCAGGGCGATACGCAGTCGGGCCAAAGGTGAGCGCAGTTCGTGGGACACATCGCGCAGCAATTGCCGCTGGCTGCCGATCAGGCTTTGCAGGCGTGCGCCCATGCGGTTGAAATCGTTGGCCAGGACCCCGAACTCGTCGCGACGGTTGGCCAGTTGCGCCAGGCTGTTTTGCTGATAGGTGGTCTGCCCCAGGTCGTGCACCGCGCCGCGCAAACGGCTGAGCGGTCGAGTGATGGAAAAGGTGACCAACAAACTGAACAGGGTCAATACCACCAGCGCGATCCCCAGGGCACTGAGGGGCCAGAGCAGGCTTTCGCGGTGCCAGGCATCCAGTTCCGGATGGGCAATGCGGTAGATCAACAGATAGGTTTCGCCGGTTTTCGGGCTGGTGTATTCGACTGTCAGACGCCGCCAGGGCAGGCGTCGGTCATCATTGTTGCGCCGCGCTTCGAAGGCCGCGGCGCGCTGCGGAAAGGTGCCACGTACCAGTGGGTCACCGCTTTCGTTGAGCACCTGAACGTCGATGTGATACTGGCGTTTGCGCTGCTCGAGAATGTCCTGGGCAGCGTCTTCGCCCTGGGCCTCGAAGGTCTGCGTCCACTCTTCGGCCAGGGTATTGAGGCCCGGATGACGGCTGAGGATCCAGGCGTCCTGATTGAGCATGTGCCCGAGCAGAATCGACAGCCCGGCAACCAGGGCAATGGCCAACCAGAAACTGGCAAGGATGCGCCAGAACAATGAACGCACGGGAAGTCCTCAAACAAAGAAGCCCAACGGCGGGGGACCATTGGGCTGGGGGTGAACGCTAACGCATTATTGCGCTTTTTTAGGTTGTTGCGCTTTCCAGGCTTTGAACTCGGCCCATTCGGCGCGCCGCTCAGCGTGTTTTTTCTGGATGGCGTCGAATTCCTTCTGTTGTTCAGGCTTGAGCAGGCCGCGAATTTCGCTTTCGGTTTTCTGGTGCTTGGCCGCCAACTCATCTTTCAGGGCTTTCTGCTCGGCCGCCGGGAGTTTTTCCAGGTAGGTGTCGATCAACTGGTGACGCGCACGCATTTGCTCGCCCATCAACTTGCCGATCTGCTGGCGCTGTTCGCGGCTCAGGTCCAGTTCGCTGTAAGGGCCTTTACCGTGCTGGCCGTGCTGACCGTGACGCGGGCCGTCCATCGGACCCATCGGGCCTGAGCCTTCTGGCATGGCCATGGCAACGGTCGGCAGGGCAGCAGCGAACATCAGAGCGATAAGAGTCTTGCGCATGGTGTATCTCCTTTGTCTCGGTTCCCGGTGAGTCCGGATGTGTGCAGATTACCGAGATCAAGGTCAGCGGCGGTCAGCGAAGCGTAAAGCTTGGGTAAAGAGGTGGGCGGATGTACACAGATTCATTGTGGGAGCTGGCTTGCCTGCGAAGGGGGCCTGACAGCCGGCCTGTCTCTTGCGGATGTACACAATCCCACTGTAGGAGCTGCCGAAGGCTGCGATCTTTTGATCCTGGCTTTTGGTCGGTGTACACCGGCCGGCCTGGATATACGCGTTCCCCCGTAGCAGCGGGGCTTCATGTGGCGCTTTCAGAGGCTGTAATAATAACCGCGGCTACGCAGGGCAACGATGCGTGGACGTCCGTCGGGGTGGGGGCCGATTTTTTTGCGCAGGTTGCTGACGTGCATGTCCAGGCTGCGGTCGTACAGGGTCAGCTTGCGGCCGAGGGCGATCTGCGCCAGTTCCTGCTTGTCCAGCGGCTCGCCCGGTTGCTTGAGCAACGCTTCGAGCAGGCGGCTTTCGGAGATGGTCAGGGTGTACTCCTGCTCATCGATACTGACTACGCCGCGGGCCGGGCTGAAGCACAGGTCGCCCAGTTCGAGCTGGCTGGACACTGCCGTCGGATGGCTGCGGCGCAATACGGCTCGCAGGCGGGCGGTCAATTCCCGTGGGTCACAGGGTTTGGCCAGGTAATCGTCGGCGCCCAGCTCCAGGCCGAGGATACGATCCAGCGGCTCGCCGCGGGCCGAGAGCATCAGCACCGGCAGGTCCGGGTGATCGTTGCGCAGTTGCTTGAGCAGTTCCAGGCCACTGCCGTCGGGCAGCATCACGTCCAGCACCACGGCGGCCGGCGCGGTTTCGGCCAGGGCGCGGCGAGCGCTCTGGCCATCGTGGCAGGCACGCACCTGAAAGCCTTCCTGGCTCAACCAACTGGCCAGCAGTTCACACAACTCCTGGTCATCATCTATCAGTAACAGGTCGCTCATGACTCACTCAATTTAGCCATTGCCGACGTCGTCTACGTCCGCCACTGGCGAAGATACCGCAGAGCACGGCCAATAGCGCTACCCCGGCACCGGTGACGAACCACTGCTGCTGTTCGGTCAGCAGTCGCGGTACGGGGCTGGCCAGCACTTCCTTGAGTTTCAGCTTGAGGCGCTGATTCTCTTGGCGCAGCGCGGTCAGCCGGGCACTTTCGCGTTCGCTATCGGCACTTTGCAATTGTTTGTTCAGCTCATCACGCAGCCGTTCGCTTTCTTTCAAGCGCTGCTGCAACTCGGCGATCTGGCTGTCAGCGCTCAAGGACAGAGGCGTTGAACTACCCGAGTCAGAACGTTCTTCGGCATGGGCCGTAACCCCGAGCGATAACATGACCAACAGCAGACACAGCGGACCTTGGCGCATCGGAACTCCTGATTCCAATCGAGTGTTGGGCAGGTTGTCGGCCGTTAAACGATAATAATGAGCGCTTGAGCGCGCGATGAACCGACAAGGTTCACCGCGCAGGGGACATTTTACGGCAGGACTTGCTTGAACGGTTTGACCGATACGTTGGCGTAGACGCCCGCAGCGATGTACGGATCGGCATCGGCCCAGGCTTGCGCAGCGCTCAGCGAGTCGAACTCGGCGACGATCAGGCTGCCGGTAAAACCCGCGGCACCGGGGTCATTGCTGTCGACGGCAGGGTGCGGACCGGCCAGTACCACGCGACCTTCAGCCTTGAGCTGTTGCAGTCGCTCCAGGTGCGCCGGGCGTGCCGCCAGACGGTTTTCCAGGGAATCGGCGACGTCTGTAGCAATGATTGCGTAAAGCATGTCAGTCCTCGGTTTTTGGCGTAGTGGTTTCGGTGTCGTGGATATGGCGCGACAGGTAGATGCCCTGAGCGATCAGGAACAGCACGGTCATGCCCAGGCTGCCGAAGACTTTGAAGTCGACCCAGTAGCTCTGGAAGGTAAAGGCCACGAACAGGTTGGCGCCGCCACAGAACAGGAAGAAGCCGATCCAGGCGATGTTCAGGCGGGTCCAGACCGGCTCCGGCAAGGTCAGGGCGTGGCCCATGATGCGCTTGATCAGCAGGCGGTCACCGATGAAGTGGCTGCCGGCAAAGGCCAGGGCGAATAGCCAGTTGACCACCGGGGCCTTCCATTTGAGGAAGGTTTCGCTGTGGAAGGCCAGGGTCAGGCTGCCGAAGACCAGGCAGGCGATCAGGGTCAGCCATTGGCTTTTTTCCAGCTTGCGCTGGGAAAAGAACAGCGCGCCGTAGACCACCAGGGAACTTATGATCAGCATCGCCGTGGCGCTATAAATACCGCCTACAGTTAGCTGGTGGCCGGCGATGTCGACGACCTGTGGGTCGATTTTGAAGACGATGAAAAACAGCAGCAGCGGGATGAAGTCGATGAATTGTTTCACAGTGGCAGCCAGAAGCAGGATGTGGCGGCATAATAACAAACATCCTTGGTTGCGAAAGCGCCAGCTGATTTGAGGTTACAGAGTCCTGTGAATGTTGATTTGCACTGCCATAGCACGGCCTCCGATGGCGCCCTCGCGCCTGCGGTACTGGTTGCGCGTGCGTTCGAGAGAGGCGTGCGAGTCCTGGCCTTGACCGATCATGACACCCTCGAAGGCCTGGAAGAGGCCCGTAGCGCGGCGGTTTCGCTGGGCATGCAACTGATCAACGGTGTCGAATTGTCCTGCACCTGGGGCGGGGCGACCATTCATGTGTTGGGCTATGGTTTCGACGTCAACGCCCCGGCACTGGTCGAGGCCATCGACAAGTTGCACCACGGCCGCTGGCTGCGGTCCGAAGAAATAAGTCGCAAGCTGGAGCTCAAGGGCATGCCCGGAGCACTGGAAGGTGCCCGGGCGATTCAGCAAGAGTTGGGCGACAGCGCAAACGCCCCGGCCCGTCCGCACTTTGCCGATTACCTGGTGCGTGCCGGTTTTGTAAAGGACCGCGCCGAAGCGTTCCGCAAATGGCTGGGCGCCGGCAAGCTGGGGGACGTCAAGCAGCACTGGCCGACCCTCGAAGAAACCGTCCAGACCCTGCGCGCGGCGGGTGCCTGGGTCAGTCTGGCGCACCCCTGGCACTATGATTTCACTCGCAGTAAACGTCGCCGCCTGATTGCCGACTATATTCAAGCAGGTGGCCATGCGATCGAGGTCGTCAACGGTCATCAACCCGCCGAGCAAGTGGGTAGCTTGGCTATTCTTGCTCGAGAGTTCGGTCTGCTGGTCAGCGCCGGCAGTGATTTTCATGGACCTGGAGGCTGGTCCGAGATAGGCGAATACCGCCCGATCCCGGAAGATCTGCCGCCGCTTTGGTGTCGGTTCAAACATGACCCAGTTATTGCCGCCGTCTGAACAGGTAGAGAATGTGAGTCAATTTTTCCAGATTCATCCGGAAAACCCGCAAGCGCGCCTGATAAAACAGGCTGTCGAGATCATCAGGTCCGGTGGGGTGGTGATCTATCCAACCGACTCTTCCTATGCCATTGGCTGCCAGATCGGTGACAAGAACGCCATCGAGCGTGTCCGTCGCTTGCGGCAACTGGACGACAAGCACAACTTCGCGCTGATTTGCAGCGACCTGTCGCAGCTGGGGCTGTTCGCCAAGATCGATACGGGTACCTTCCGCTTGCTCAAGGCTCACCTGCCTGGGCCCTACACTTTCATTCTCAATGCCACCCGCGAAGTTCCGCGGCTGTTGCTGCATCCCAAGAAACGCACGATCGGCCTGCGGGTGCCGAGCCACCCGATAGCCCTGGCGTTGCTTGAAGAACTGGGCGAGCCGCTGATGAGCGTGACGCTGATCATGCCCGGCGAGACCGAGCCGATGAGCGATCCTTATGAAATGCGCCAGTTGCTGGAGCATCAGGTCGACCTGATCATCGACGGCGGCTTCGGCGGTATCAAAGCTTCCACGGTGATCAATCTGGCCGACGGCGAACCGGAAGTGATCCGCGTCGGCTGTGGCGACCCGACACCGTTTACGGTCGAAGCCTGAATGTCCGTTGTCGAAACCGTCGAAACCGTCGAGAGCCAGGCCGGGGCGCAGCAGGAACTGCCGTTTGCCATGGTCTATGGCCAGGCGGTCATGGAAATGCCGCTGGACCTGTATATCCCGCCGGATGCACTGGAGGTTTTTCTCGAGGCCTTCGAAGGTCCGCTCGACTTGCTGCTGTACCTGATCCGCAAACAGAACATCAATATCCTCGACATCCCGGTGGCGGAAATCACCCGCCAGTACATGGGCTATGTCGAGTTGATGCAGTCGGTGCGCCTGGAGCTGGCCGCTGAGTACCTGGTGATGGCAGCGATGCTCGCCGAAATCAAATCGCGGATGCTGCTGCCGCGCGCCGCCGAGATCGAAGCCGAAGAAGACGACCCGCGAGCCGAACTGATCCGCCGCCTGCAGCAGTACGAACGGTTCAAGGCCGCCGCCGAAGGTATCGACGGCCTGAGTCGGGTAGGGCGCGACGTGGTGGTGCCCAAGCTCGATGCGCCAGAAGCCCGAGCGCGTAAGCTGTTGCCAGACGTGAGCCTGGAAGAGTTGCTGATGTCCATGGCCGCGGTCCTGCACCGTGGCGATATGTTCGAAAGCCATCAGGTCAGTCGCGAGGCGTTGTCCACCCGCGAGCGTATGAGCGATGTGCTGGAACGTCTCAAGGGCGGCGGCTTCGTGCCCTTTGTCGAGTTGTTTACCGCTGAAGAAGGGCGCCTGGGTGTAGTCGTGACCTTTATGGCGATCCTCGAGCTGGTCAAGGAATCCTTGGTCGAGCTGGTGCAGAATGAGCCCTTTGCGGTTATCCATGTGCGGGCGCGAGCCGAATAACGAGCTGAAACAATGAATCTGACTGAACCCCGCGAGCTGGCGCCATTGCTTGAAGCCTTTCTGTTGGCCTCGGGAAAACCGCAATCGATGGAGCGCCTGTTCGAACTCTTCGAAGAGGGCGAACGGCCAGAACCGCAGGTCTTCAAGAAAGCCCTGGCGATTCTGGCCAAATCCTGTGACGGCCGGGCCTTTGAGCTCAAGGAGGTCGCCTCCGGTTATCGCCTGCAAATTCGCGAAAAGTTTTCGCCCTGGGTGGGTCGCTTATGGGAAGAGCGGCCGCAGCGTTATTCCCGGGCCATGCTCGAAACCATGGCCTTGATCGCCTATCGTCAGCCGATCACCCGGGGTGAGATCGAGGACGTACGTGGGGTGGCGGTCAACACTCATATCGTCAAGACCTTGCTCGAGCGCGAGTGGATCCGCATCGTCGGTTACCGCGACGTGCCGGGTAAGCCGGCAATGTTCGCCACCACTAAAGCCTTTCTCGACCACTTCAACCTGAAAAACCTCGACGACCTGCCACCGCTGGCCGAGCTGCGTGAGCTGGAACCGGATCCGGTTCTCGACTTCGACGACGCGCCAGTGCCGCAAACCCTGCAAGACCTGGCCGACGCCAGCGCCGAGCCGGAAGAGCCGAAGGACGAAACCAGTTTCCATACCTTGCTGTTGGAGCTGGATTCGATGGAAGAGGGTCTCAAAACCGATTTCGACGATTTGCATCGGGATGGGGCGCAGAGCGAGACCGAGTCTGAAGTTCCAGCCGAAATAGAGCCCATGATCGAGGCCGAGCCTCAGGTCGAGGCTGAAGCTGAATCCGAAATCGAGCAAGAGCTGGAAGACGACCTCATCGGCGTCGCCGAAGCCCGGGAAAAACTCCTGGCCGCCGTCGCGGCGCTGGACCAGCACATGCCGCATCTGAGCGACGAAGAAGCCGAAGCCCAGGCGCTGGCCGAAGCGATCGAGAACGAAAGAAGAATGTCGGAGGATTGAAAAGGCCGCTAAAAGATCGCACCACCGGTCGGCGGAAAAGTAAATAACCTTGCCTCGATCAGCTAGTCTCTGATGCGCGAATGCCCTCATGAGCGTATGATTCGCGACCCTTCGGCGATCCCTTCGCCAAGTACCCAGCTTTCAACTCTTCAGGCCAGGCCTGAACAGACCACACCGGGAGGTGCCCAGATGAGTGTTAAAGACCAGAAAGACAGCCAGGAAATCGGCCCAGCAGGCGAAAAACTGCAGAAAGTCCTTGCCCGTATCGGCGTCGGCTCGCGCCGCGACGTAGAAGCCTGGATCAGCCATGGCCGCATCAAGGTCAATGGCAAAGATGCCACCCTTGGCCTGCGCGTCGATCTGCACGACGCCATCACCATTGATGGCAAGGTGATCAAGCGCGAAGAAGCCGCCGAGTCGGTACGCCGCGTGATCATGTACAACAAGCCCGACGGCGAAATCTGCACCCGTGACGACCCTGAAGGCCGTCCGACCGTGTTCGATAAAATGCCGCGTCCGAAAGAAGGCCGCTGGATCAACATCGGCCGCCTGGACATCAATACCACTGGTTTGCTGATGTTCACCACCGACGGTGAACTGGCCAACCGTCTGATGCACCCTTCCTACGAGATGGACCGTGAATACGCGGTACGTGTACGTGGCGAAGTCGATGACGAGATGATCGAACGTCTGAAAGCCGGCGTAGTCCTCGAAGACGGCCCGGCCAAGTTCACCGACATCAAGCAAGCACCGGGCGGCGAAGGCTTCAACCACTGGTACCACTGCGTGGTGATGGAAGGCCGTAACCGTGAAGTGCGTCGTTTGTGGGAATCCCAGGGTCTGGTGGTCAGCCGTCTGAAGCGCGTGCGTTTCGGTCCGGTGTTCCTCAACTCTGACCTGCCGATGGGTCGCTGGCGCGAAATGAGCCAGTACGAAGTCGACATTCTCAGCGCCGAAGTCGGTTTGACGCCAGTTGCCATGCCGCAGCTGAACGCCAAGAGCAAAGACAAGCTTGAGCGTATGCAGCGCAAATCGTCGCGTCCGGTGGGCAAGACCGAGCGCGTACGGACCTTGCGTCCAGCCGCTGGCGCACCTGCCGCCGGCCCGCGTCCAGTCCGTGAGCCGCATATCGAAGGTGAGCGCCCGGCGCGCAAGCCTGCGGAATCGCGTCAGGATGGTGTACGTGGTCCACGCACTCCGCGTCCGGCTACCGGTCGCGGTGCTCCAACCGGTGGTCGTAGCGATCGTGGCGCGCCAGCAGGCGGTCGCAGCGATTCCAGTCGCGGTACGCCAGTGGCAGAGCGCCCGTCCGATACCAAGCGCCCAGCCAAGCCGGCGCCGAAGTCCAAGCGTCCGGGCATCGTCCTGGTCAACAAGGATGCACCATCGGGCAAACGCCGTGGCGCACCGGCCGGTTCGGGTCAGCGTCCAGGCTTTGGCCGTCGCAAGCCGGAGTGAAGCAGCGGTAAGCTTCAAGCGATAAGTAGAAACGCCAACCCTAGGGTTGGCGTTTTTTTTCATCTTCAGAACAGCGGTGCTCCTGCCTCCGTCATCGTCGGAACGCCGCCCGGAGCAAGCTCGTTCCCACATTGGATCTTCGGTGTGTTCGAAATTTTGCGATCAACACAGGTTTACTGTGGGAGCGAGCTTGCTCGCGATGGCGACAGTGGCAACAACACCATCCCTGCGCCGATCTGCAGTGGAAATTTCGTGTTCCGCATCGTAACGAAATGTTTACGAATGTCGCGCTTTTCACCCATGAAATCGATTGAACTCCTGCGCCGTAAGGAAAACCTTCCGAATCCCTACGCAAATCACTGGCCACAAGGCTCTACCCCGGTTGTTTCCCGACGCTGGTGAGGGTGTTATGCGCGTCATGCCTGTCGTGCAGGTCATAACAAGAAGGAGGCGCAATGTACGCCATGATCCATTCCCACCGACTCTCCCCAAGCGATGATTCCCCCATCGTCGCCACTGACGGCCCACAACGGTTCGTCCATTTTATTGCCGCCGTTCGCGACCCGCGAGACGGCCCCGTGCCATCCCGGCAACCGACGCGCTGATCAGGCGGTGTCTGGCAGCAGCGGGTTACGGGTGTACAATGCGCGGCGTTTTAACTGTGACTCAACTGCGTATCCGCGCAATTTGCGCCTGTCGGCTGTCGTGACTCGTTTGCTCCCAGCACTCCGTTCGATTGCCCAAGGCCAATAAACTCAAGGCTATCCGCCTTGTTCACTCCGCCGCGTCACAAGCGTGTCGGGTTCGATTTCGTCACAGATAAAAACAAACAGGTGACGCATGACGGTTAAAAAAACGCTGAACTCCTGGTGCCTGCGCTGGGGTTTGATCCCCGCTGCTTAATTTCGTACCCAAGCAGCAACGTCCAACGAACATCATCAAACCTTGCGTGAGACCCTTTTCATGAGTGGACAAAACTCGCATTCCGGTACGCTTCAACGCGGCCTGAAGAATCGCCATATTCAACTGATCGCCCTCGGTGGCGCGATCGGTACCGGGTTGTTTCTCGGTTCCGCCGGCGTGCTGAAATCGGCCGGACCGTCGATGATCCTCGGCTACGCGATCTGCGGCTTCATTGCCTTCATGATCATGCGCCAACTCGGCGAAATGATCGTGGAAGAGCCGGTGGCTGGCTCGTTCAGCCACTTCGCACACAAATATTGGGGCGGTTTTGCCGGTTTCCTGTCGGGCTGGAACTGCTGGATTCTGTACATCCTGGTGGGCATGTCGGAGCTGACCGCGGTCGGCAAATACATCCACTACTGGGCACCGGACATCCCGACCTGGGTATCGGCAGCCGGGTTCTTTGTACTGATCAACCTGATCAACCTGGCCAACGTAAAAGTCTTTGGCGAGGCCGAGTTCTGGTTCGCGATCATCAAGGTCGTGGCCATCGTCGGTATGATCGCCCTGGGCAGCTACCTGCTGGTCAGCGGCAACGGCGGGCCACAGGCTTCGGTGACCAACCTGTGGGAGCACGGTGGTTTCTTCCCCAATGGCGTCAGCGGTCTGGTGATGGCCATGGCGGTCATCATGTTTTCCTTCGGTGGCCTGGAAATGCTCGGTTTCACCGCAGCTGAGGCTGACCAGCCGAAGACCGTGATCCCGAAAGCCATCAACCAGGTGATCTACCGGATCCTGATTTTCTACATCGGTGCTCTGGTGGTGCTGTTGTCCCTGACTCCATGGGACAGTTTGCTGGCCAGTCTGAACGCTTCCGGCGATGCCTACAGCGGCAGTCCGTTCGTACAAGTGTTCTCGATGCTCGGTAGCAACACCGCGGCGCACATCCTCAACTTCGTGGTCTTGACCGCGGCGCTGTCGGTGTACAACAGCGGCACCTATTGCAACAGCCGCATGCTGCTCGGCATGGCCGAGCAGGGCGATGCACCGAAGGCGCTGGCGAAGATCGACAAGCGTGGCGTGCCGGTGCGTTCGATTCTGGCGTCGGCCGCGGTGACTCTCGTCGCCGTGCTGCTCAACTACTGGATCCCGCAACATGCGCTGGAGCTGCTGATGTCGCTGGTGGTTGCGACCCTGGTGATCAACTGGGCGATGATCAGCTTCTCGCACTTCAAGTTCCGCCAGTACATGAACCGTACTAAACAGACGCCGTTGTTCAAGTCCCTGTGGTACCCGTACGGCAACTACGTCTGCCTGGCGTTCGTGGTGTTCATCCTCGGCGTCATGCTGCTGATCCCGGGCATCCAGATCTCGGTCTACGCGATCCCGGTGTGGGTGGCGTTCATGTGGGTCTGCTACGGCATCAAGAACAAGCGCAGTGCGCAACAGGCGCTGATGGCTGGTTCTGCGGTGAAATAACGCATCATGCAGAAACAAAAAGCCCGGCCTGTGCCGGGTTTTTTGTGTGCAACACAAAACCTGTGGGAGCCGGCTTGATCGCGAAAGGGCCCGTCCAGTCAGCACATCATTCGCGGTATCCTGAACGCCCTGACTCCGGACCCTTTTCCATGCTGGTGATTTCCAACAATGTGCATCTGCCCGATGCCGAGATCGAATTGACCGCCATTCGCGCCCAGGGTGCCGGTGGCCAGAACGTCAACAAGGTCTCGAGTGCCATGCACCTGCGCTTCGACATTCCGGCGTCATCCCTGCCGCCGTTCTACAAGGAACGGCTGCTGGCGCTGCGCGACAGTCGCATCACCAGCGACGGGGTGTTGATCATCAAGGCCCAGCAGTACCGGACTCAGGAGCAGAACCGCGCCGACGCACTGGAGCGTCTGGTGGAGTTGATCCTCAGCGCCACCAAGGTCGAAAAGAAGCGTCGCCCGACCAAGCCGACCCTGGGTTCGAAGACCCGACGGCTGGAATCCAAGACCAAACGCGGCTCGATCAAGGCCGGGCGCGGCAAGGTCGACTTCTAGCCCGCTTCGCGTTGTTCCCGGTGCTTTTCATACAGGTGCCGCGGCGCTTGCCGGTACAAATAGAAGCTGAGCAGCAGACCGGCCAGGGCGGCCAGCGCAGCAAACAGAAAGATCGAAGCAAAGCCGAAACCGGCGGCGATCGCCCCGGCCAGCGGCCCGGTGATCCCCAGGGACAAATCGATAAACAGTGAATAGGCGCCGACCGCCGCACCACGGCTGGAGGCCGGTACCAGGTTCACCGCCTCCACTCCCAGCGCCGGGAACACCAGCGAGAAACCGAAGCCGCTTAACGCCGCACCGGCCAGCGCCCAGTTCGCGTCAGGGGCCAGCCACAGCAGCAACAGCCCCAGGGTTTCCACCGACAGGCAGGCAATCGCCACCCGAAACCCGCCGAGGCGGTTGATCAGGTTGCCGAACAACAGCCGCGCGCCAATGAAGCTGGCACCGAACAGACTCAGGCATAACACCGCGTTGGACCAATGCTGAGTGGCGTAATACAAGGTGATGAAGGTGGCGATGGTGCCGAATCCGATCGAGCCCAGCGCCAGACCGCAACCGTGGGGCAGCACGCGACCCAGCACATGCATGAACGGCAGGCGTTCACCGACGACAATCGGTGCAGCTGTTTTAGGCCAAGCCAGCAACAGGCCAAGCGCCGCCAGCAGCAGAATGCTCACGCCCATGCTCCACAGTCCCAATTGATTGACCAGCAGCACGCCCAGTGGTGCGCCGATGGCCAATGCGCCGTAACTGGCGATACCGTTCCAGGAGATGACCTTGGCGGTGTTCGCCGCGCCGACCCGGCCGATGCCCCAGCCAATCGAGCCGGCGCCCACCAGGCTTTCCGCGCTACCGAGCACCAGGCGGCCGATCAACAAGCTGATCAGGCTCAACGTCGGCAGGCTTTGGGTCCAGGCTGAAATCAGCATGAACACACCGCTCAAGCCGCAACCGGCGAGGCCGTACATGACCGCCAGTTTGCTGCCCTTGTTGTCGATGATGCGCCCGGCGTAAGGACGGCTGAGCAGGGTGGCGAGGTATTGCACGCTGATCACCAGGCCGGCAATCACCGCGCCAAAGCCCAGATCGCTGTGCACGTAACCCGGCAGCACGGCCAGGGGAATACCGATGTTCAGGTAACCGATGAAGGTGAAAAGTACGATGGAAACGACTTGCAGCGTGACCGCCATGGGGCGCTGGGTATCTGGCATGGGGAGAGGTCCACTGGCGCAGCAGGATAGATAGGCTGCTTATGATACCGGTGGTTGTGACGATGCAGGGCGGGGAAATGAAAAACTATCGCGCCGACCCGAAGTTGCGGCGGCGAATTGATTCAGGGAAGAGCGATCAGGATTTGCCGGGAGCCAGCAATTGCGTGGTGACCAGAGCAGCCAGGGCATTTTCCTGATTGCCGAAACGGGCCAGCAGGGCGGCTTGTTTCTCCGGGCTTAGGCGATTCCAGACCTCGATCATCTTTTCAGCGGTGCCGATCAGCACGCTGGCTTGGGTTTCGCTGAAGTTGTCGGTCATGGTTCGGTTCTCGGAAGGACTGGCGTTCAGGCTGTGTGGAAAGCGCATCATTTAGCGCTTTCCACACGGTCTGGGTAGCTCACTCAGTCTTCGCTATCAGCCTTGAGGCGATCAACTGATTCATTCGGCTCGGGCTGTTGAGCACCGGCTTGTTGTGGGGTTGTCTGCTCAGTCTCGTGCAGGCTTGGGAAGGGGAGATTAGGTATCTCATGCATCGTCGTCGCTCCTCGCAAGGTCTGTTTTTATATCGCTGGTAAATCCGCGATGTTAAAAAAGCTTGTAGAGGATACAGCACTGGAAATGGCAAAAAGACTTTTAAATCCGATTGTTGCGACGGGCGGGGTTGTATAGACAAGCGTGTGCCGCCAACAGATCGCAGCCTACGGCAGCTCCTACGCCAACCCAGTACACCTGTGGATTATCAGGTGTACGCAAAACTTGTAGGAGCTGCCGCAGGCTGCGATCTTTTAAGGGCGACACACCTCGGCAATCGCCTCGGCCAGCAAATCCAGGCGTGTCGCGTCGATGCCGGCGACGTTCGCCCGGCCGCTGCTGACCATGTACACGCTGTGGTTTTCCCGCAGGCGCTGCACCTGGGTCGGTGTCAGGCCGGTGTAGGAAAACATTCCACGTTGCACCCCGATGTGCGCAAAGCGCTCGCCAAGACCGTGGGGCCCAAGGGCTTCCACCAGGCCTGAACGCAGTTGCGCGATGCGCAGGCGCATGGCTTCGACTTCATCGGCCCAGAGGCTTTTCAGCTCTGGATCGCCAAGGATGGTCGCGACCACCGCGGCGCCGTGATCCGGCGGAGTCGACCACAGGTTACGGGCAACAAACGCCAGCTGACTGCGGATATCCAGCAGCTTCTCGGCATTCGCCGCGCAGACGATCAGTGCGCCGGTGCGATCGCAATATAAGCCGAAGTTCTTCGAGCAGGAGCTGGTGATCAGCAGCTCGGGCAGTGCTTCTGCGAACAGTCGCACCGCCCAGGCATCCTGCTCCACCCCGTCGCCGAAGCCCTGGTAGGCGAAGTCGATCAACGGCAGCAGTTCGCGGCTGCGGACGATCTCCAGCACCTGGCGCCAGTCATCATGGGAAAGGTCAAACCCGGTAGGGTTATGGCAGCAGGCGTGCAGCAACACCACGTCGCCCTTGGGCACCTGGTTCAAGGTCGCCAGCATCCCTTCGACGTCGAGGCGGTTATCGCTGCCGACATAGGGGTAGTGGCTGACCTTGAGGCCGGCCGCGGCGTAAATGGTTTCGTGAATCGGCCAAGTCGGGTTGCTCAGCCAGATCCCGCGGCCGGGCAGGCAGCGGGCGATGAAGTCGGCGCTCAAGCGCAATGCACCAGTGCCGCCCGGGGTCTGGGTGGCGCCGGCCCGTTGCTCGGCAATCAGCTCCGAGTCCGCACCCAGCACCAGATCATTGATGACTTTGCCGAAGGCCACGTCGCCGTGGCCACCGATGTAAGTCTTGGTGGTTTGCTGATCGACCAGCCGTTGTTCGGCCAGTTTCACCGCCTGAAGAATCGGCGTCAGGCCCTGGGCGTCCTTATAGACGCCAACGCCGAGGTCGAATTTGCGCGGATTCGAATCCAGCGCATAGGCCTCCATCAGGCCGAGAATCGGGTCGCCGGGCACTCGGCCGATGGCATCGAAATGCATTATTTGCGGCCCTCGGCGTCCTTGGCCACTTCGTCAGTGCGTGCGGCCATGATGAAATCGTTGCGGTGCAGGCCTTTGATCGAGTGGCTCCACCAGGTCACGGTGACTTTGCCCCACTCGGTGAGCAGGCCTGGGTGGTGACCTTCGGCCTCGGAGATTTCACCGACGGCGTTGGTGAACGCCAGGGCGTGCTTGAAGTTCTTGAACAGGAAAACTTTTTCCAGCTGCATCACGCTGTCGCGAACTTCGATGTTCCAGTCAGGGATCTGCTTGATCAGTACCGGCAGTTCTTCGTCGCTGACTTGTGGAGCATCGGCGCGGCAGGCTTCGCAATGGGCTTGGTTCAATGTGGACATTTTGGGTTCCTGAAATCGAGTGTTTGGAAAAACGGTCGTCAGTAAGGCCACGCTAAAGCAAAGCGTTGGCCCGTAACAGACTCACCTGATGCCAAAAGGCGCGGGTCACGCCGCTTTTGGCGGAAACTTGGGAGCGCGCAACCCCAGCTGCATACCTTGCTTGACCATGCCCATGATGTCTTCGTGGGCCAGATCGAACAGGCGCTTGAGGTTCGGCAGGACAAAGTACAGCGGTTGCAGGATGTCGATGCGGTACGGCGTGCGCATGCATTCCAGCGGATCGAACGCCTGATGTTCCGGCTCATCCGACAGGCTGTACACGGTTTCCTTGGGCGAGGACAGGATGCCGCCGCCGTAGATGCGCTGGCCTTCGGGAGTGTCGACCAGGCCGAACTCGATGGTCATCCAGTACAGCCGCGCCAGGTAGACCCGCTCCTCTTTGGAGGCTTGCAGGCCCAGCTTGCCGTAGGTATGGGTGAATTCGGCGAACCAGGGGTTGGTCAGCAGCGGACAGTGGCCGAAGATCTCGTGGAAAATGTCCGGCTCTTGCAGGTAATCCAGCTCTTCGCGGGTACGAATAAAGGTCGCCACCGGAAACTGCTTGTTGGCCAGCAATTCGAAAAAGGTCTGGAAGGGGATCAGCGCCGGCACGCGGGCGACTTGCCAGCCGGTAGTGGCAGCCAGCACCTCGTTGATTTCGCCAAGTTGCGGAATGCGGTCGTGAGGCAGGCCGAGTTTTTCGATGCCGTCCAGGTATTCCTGGCACGCACGACCCTCGAGCACTTTCAGTTGGCGAGTGATCAGCGTGTTCCACACCGCATGTTCTTCTGCGGGGTAGTCGATAAAACCTTGCGCATCGGGCTCGCGAGCCACGTAGTGCGTCTGCTTCATGCTGCTCTCCTGCTAGGGGATAACGTTCTTGTTTTATGTCCAGCTATGTCCATATAGATAACCCAAGGTAGAGTCAGTTGCAGTACCTGCGCAGGGGAAGGAGTAGGACTTTTCTCTGCTTTTCGTAAAGTATTCGTTACGGAATGACTCCGATGCCGCACTCATTGCGATTTGTCGGTGTGAAAAGGCTTGCAGCTGTCACATAATCTTGACGACTAACTGAGCCCGGCTGCAAAAAAAACGCCGGTCTTGGCCTTGTAGGAGCGAGCTTGCTCGCGATGGGGGTTAACGATAACGCGTGTTTTCTGAATAAACGCGTCGCCCTTGAGACCATCGCGAGCAAGCTCGCTCCTACAGGGGGTGCTCGGTCTCCCTATAACTCTTGGACCTTCATATGCGTATCAAAGTCCACTGCCAGAACCGCATCGGTATCCTGCGCGACATTCTCAATCTGCTGGTGGAGTACGGGATCAACGTTGCCCGCGGAGAAGTCGGCGGCGAGCATGGCAATGCGATTTACCTGCATTGCCCGAACCTGATCAACATTCAGTTCCAGGCGCTGCGCCCGAAGTTCGAGGCTATTAACGGTGTGTTCGGCGTCAAGCGCGTCGGGCTGATGCCCAGCGAGCGTCGGCATATGGAACTTAACGCGTTGCTCGGTGCGCTGGAGTTTCCGGTGTTGTCCATCGACATGGGTGGCTCGATCGTTGCGGCCAACCGTGCCGCCGCCCAGTTGCTCGGTGTGCGGGTCGATGAGGTGCCGGGGATTCCGCTGTCGCGTTATGCCGAAGACTTCGATTTACCGGAACTGGTGCGCGCCAACAAATCGCGGATCAATGGTTTGCGGGTCAAGGTCAAGGGCGACGTGTTTCTGGCGGATATCGCGCCGCTGCAATCGGAGCATGACGACAGCGAAGCCATGGCCGGTGCGGTGCTGACGCTGCATCGGGCGGATCGGGTCGGCGAGCGTATTTACAATGTGCGTAAGCAGGAGCTACGCGGCTTCGACAGCATCTTCCAGAGCTCCAAGGTCATGGCCGCGGTGGTTCGCGAAGCGCGGCGCATGGCGCCGCTGGATGCGCCGCTGCTGATCGAAGGCGAGACCGGTACCGGCAAGGAGTTGCTGGCGCGCGCCTGCCACCTGGCCAGCCCGCGCGGGCAGTCGCCATTGATGGCGCTCAACTGTGCCGGGTTGCCCGAGTCGATGGCCGAGACCGAGTTGTTCGGTTATGGCCCCGGTGCTTTCGAAGGCGCGCGGGCCGAAGGCAAGCTGGGTCTGCTGGAGCTGACGGCCGGTGGCACGCTGTTCCTCGATGGGGTGGGGGAAATGAGCCCGCGCTTGCAGGTCAAGTTGCTGCGCTTCCTGCAGGATGGTTGTTTCCGCCGGGTCGGCAGTGATGAAGAGGTCTATCTGGATGTGCGGGTGATCTGCGCGACCCAGGTCGATCTATCGGAGCTGTGTGCTCGCGGCGAATTCCGTCAGGACCTTTACCATCGGCTCAATGTGTTGTCGTTGCATATCCCGCCGCTGCGCGAATGCCTCGATGGTTTGACGCCGTTGGTGGAGCACTTCCTCGATCAGGCCAGCCGACAGATCGGTTGCCCCTTGCCGAAACTGGCGCCGGCGGCGATGGATCGGCTCCGTCATTACCATTGGCCAGGCAACGTTCGGCAGTTGGAGAACGTGTTGTTTCAGGCGGTTTCGTTGTGTGAGGGCGGGACGGTCAAGGCCGAGCATATTCGCTTGCCGGATTATGGCGTGCGCCAACCCCTTGGCGATTTTTCCCTCGAGGGCGGGTTGGACGAGATTGTCGGGCGCTTCGAGAAGGCCGTGCTGGAACGCCTGTATTCCGAGCACCCGAGCAGTCGGCAACTGGGCAAGCGGCTCGGGGTTTCTCATACCACCATTGCCAATAAGTTGCGGGAGTATGAGGTGGGGAAGGGGGACCTTTAAAGATCAAAAGATCGCAGCCTGCGGCAGCTCCTACGCCGACCGGGTAAACCCGCGAAATTGCGGGGGTACACAAATCCTGTAGGAGCTGCCGCAGGCTGCGATCTTTTCGGCTGCAGCGGAATGATCGGCAATAGAAGAAAGATCAAAAGATCGCAGCCTGCGGCAGCTCCTACCCGCCAACCGGCATATCCCCGCCGGTTTTTCGTCTCCCTTACAGTCCCCAAATCCCCTCTGATTCCCTCAAGTCCTTTGTTTGCCTGCCCTCCAGCCGCCAGAAAATAGTTGGTGCAGTTATTGCTTGGGGCTCATCAGTACAGCGGTGGGCGGCAAACGTCCGGCAGATAGAGGAAAGACTGTGGACAAGTACCTTTACGTGGCAATGACCGGCGCCAGCCAGAATGCACTGGCGCAAAAGGCCCATGCGAACAACCTGGCAAACATTTCCACCAACGGTTTTCAGCGGGACTTGGAGCAGGCGCGGTCGATACCGGTGTTTGGTGACAGCTTTCCGGCGCGGGCGTTTGCCCTGTCCGAGCGTCCGGCCACCGATTTCACTGCAGGCGCGCTAGTGGAAACCGGGCGCGACCTCGATGTGGCGGTGAGTGGCAACGGCTGGATTGCCGTGCAAACCCCCGACGGTAGTGAAGGTTATGTGCGCACCGGCAGCCTGAATGTCGATGCCCTGGGCGTGCTGCGGGCCGGCAACGGTATGCCGGTCATGGGCAACGGCGGGCCGATTGCCGTGCCGCCTGAACAGAAAATCGAAGTCGGTCAGGACGGCACCATCAGCATCCGCGCGATGGGCGAAGGCCCGCGGGTGATGGCGCAAGTCGACCGCATCAAGCTGGTCAACCCTGACCTGAAGAACATGACCAAGGGCCTGGACGGTTCGATCCACACCAAGGACGGCCAGCCGGCAGATGCCGATGCCAACGTGCAACTGGTGTCCGGATTCCTCGAGTCGAGCAACGTCAATGCCGTCGAGGAGATGACCTCGGTGCTGGCGCTGGCCAAGCAGTTCGAGCTGCACATCAAGATGATGAACACCGCCAAAGAAGACGACCAGGCCATGGCTCGGGTCTTGCAGATCAGCTAATTATCAGAACGTAGCGCCGTAAAACAGGCGCGCGAGGAGAATCGAATGCTTCCGGCTCTATGGGTTGCCAAAACAGGTCTGTCCGCCCAGGACACCAACCTGACGACTATTTCCAACAACCTGGCGAACGTCTCGACCACGGGTTTCAAACGTGACCGTGCCGAGTTCCAGGATCTGCTGTACCAGATCAAACGCCAGCCTGGCGCCCAGTCGACCCAGGACAGCGAGTTGCCATCGGGCCTGCAAGTAGGTACCGGTGTGCGCATCGTCGGCACCCAGAAGAACTTCACCGCCGGTAGCCTGCAAACCACCGAGCAGCCGCTGGACATGGCCATCAATGGTCGCGGTTTCTTCCAGGTCCTGCAGCCGGACGGCACCACTTCCTATACCCGCGACGGCACCTTCCACCTGGATTCCAATGGCCAGATCGTCACGGCCAACGGCTTCGCGCTGGAGCCGGCGATTGTCGTTCCGAACGATGCACAGACCTTCACGGTCGGTCAGGACGGCACGGTTTCGATCACCATCGCCGGTAACCCGGCCTCCCAAGTGATCGGCAACCTGCAGACCGCCGACTTCATCAACCCGGCCGGCCTGCAAGCGGCCGGCGGCAATATGTTCCTGGAAACCGCCGCCAGCGGCGCGCCGCAAGTCGGCACTCCGGGGCTGAACGGTTTGGGCCTGACGCTGCAAAACACCCTGGAAACCTCCAACGTCAGCACTGTTGAAGAGATGGTCAACATGATCACCACTCAGCGCGCTTACGAGATGAACTCCAAGGTGATCTCCACCGCCGACCAGATGCTCTCGTTCGTAACGCAGAATCTGTAATCAAGTCTATGGGGCGGCCTGAGGTCGTCTGCAACACCGTGAGGTAGGGTCATGAGTCGGTTTGTTTCTGTTCTGGTACTGAGTGGGATCGCTGTGCTCGCGGGGTGTGTCTCCCCGCCGCCGAAGCCAAATGACCCTTATTACGCGCCCGTGTTGCCACGTACGCCGTTGCCGGCTGCGGCGAACAACGGTTCGATCTATCAGGCTGGCTTCGAGCAGAACCTGTACGGCGACCGCAAGGCATTCCGGGTCGGTGACATCATCACCATTACCCTGAACGAGAGGACTCAAGCCAGCAAAAACGCCAACTCGCAAATAGGCAAGAACAGCAAGGCCGATATCGGTCTGAGCTCATTTTTTGGCGGCGGCCTGAGCACCAACAACCCGGTGGGCGGCGGTGACCTGAGCCTGGATGTGGGTTACAGCGGTGACCGGGCGACCAAGGGCGACAGCAAGGCCGACCAGGGCAACAGCCTGACCGGTTCGATCACCGTGACCGTTGCGGATGTCTTGCCCAACGGCATCATCGCCGTGCGCGGCGAGAAGTGGATGACCCTCAATACCGGTGATGAGCTGGTACGGATTGCCGGGCTGGTGCGCTCCGACGATATTTCCACGGACAACACCGTGCCCTCGACCCGGGTCGCCGACGCGCGCATTACCTATTCGGGTACCGGTTCGTTTGCCGATGCGAGTCAGCCAGGCTGGTTCGACCGTTTCTTCCTCAGCCCGCTGTTCCCTTTCTAGGTGACTACCTTGAACTTCAAGCACCTGATGGCGGCCATGCTCTTGCTGTCCACGGCCTTCAGCGCTCACGCCGAACGGTTGAAGGACATCGCCAGTATTTCCGGCGTACGCTCCAACCAATTGATCGGCTACGGCCTGGTCGTCGGGCTTAACGGCACGGGCGACCAGACCACGCAGACCCCGTTTACCCTGCAGACCTTCAACAACATGCTCTCGCAGTTCGGCATCAAGGTGCCGCCCGGCTCGGGCAACGTCCAGTTGAAGAACGTCGCGGCAGTCTCGATCAGCGCCGATTTGCCGGCGTTCGCCAAGCCGGGGCAGACGGTGGATATCACCGTGGCCTCCATCGGCAACTCCAAGAGCCTGCGTGGCGGCACCTTGCTGATGACGCCGCTCAAGGGCATCGACGGCAACGTCTACGCCATCGCCCAGGGCAACCTGGTGGTCGGCGGTTTCGACGCGGAAGGTCGAGACGGTTCGAAGATCACCGTCAACGTTCCTTCGGCCGGGCGGATCCCCGGTGGTGCCTCCGTCGAGCGTGCGGTGCCAAGTGGTTTCAACCAGGGCAACAGCCTGACCCTCAACCTCAATCGTTCGGACTTCACCACGGCCAAGCGCATCGTCGACAAGATCAATGACCTGCTCGGGCCAGGCGTGGCCCAGGCCATCGATGGCGGTTCGATTCGAGTAACGGCGCCGCTCGATCCGAGCCAGCGCGTCGACTACCTGTCGATCCTCGAAAACCTCGAAGTCGATCCGGGCCAGGCGGTGGCCAAGGTCATTATCAACTCGCGCACCGGCACCATCGTGATCGGCCAGAACGTCAAGGTTTCACCGGCCGCCGTCACCCACGGCAGCCTTACGGTGACCATTACCGAAGACCCGATCGTCAGCCAGCCGGGGCCACTGTCCAATGGCCAGACCGCCGTTGTGCCGCGCTCGCGGGTCAGTGCCGAGCAAGAAGCCAAGCCGATGTTCAGGTTCGGCCCTGGCACCACCCTGGACGAAATCGTTCGCGCGGTGAATCAGGTCGGCGCGGCGCCGGGTGACTTGATGGCGATTCTCGAAGCCTTGAAGCAAGCCGGTGCCTTGCAAGCCGATCTGATCGTGATCTGAGGTGGCGGCCATGGATATCCAGAAAGGCGGGCGGGTGAGCAGCGGCGATTCGGGTTCCTACTCCGACCTCAACCGGCTTAACCAACTCAAGGTCGGTGACAAGGACAGCGATGGCAACATGCGCAAGGTGGCGCAGGAGTTCGAGTCGCTGTTCCTCAACGAAATGCTCAAGTCCATGCGTTCGGCCACCGATGCGCTGGGCCAGGACAATCCGCTCAACACCCCGGCGGCCAAGCAGTACCAGGAAATGTACGACCAGCAGCTGGCGGTTTCCATGTCCCGCGAGGGCGGCGGCATAGGCCTGGCGGATGTACTGCTGCGGCAGATGTCGAAAACCAAACCAGTCAGAGCGGACTCGACCTTGTCGAGCGCTGCTCAAGACGCGGCCAAGACGCCGGTCCCGACTCCAATCGCTGCCGGGACCACCGGCACAAACGGCCCCTTGAGTCGTCTCAACGGTCAACGTCCGTTGTGGGCATCGCGCTCGGCCAGCGAGCCACAACCGGCTGCCGGGGGCGCGACCCATGACGTCAGGACCTTGCTCAATCAGCGCCGCCTGGCATTACCGCCCAAACTCGCCGACCGTTTGTTGACGGGGATCGTGCCATCGGCGACCACCGCTGCCGTTGCCACTAATCACAGCGCGTTGCCAGCCCGCACCACGGCCGCTGCCGATGCGGTGATCAAGGGCGACTGGCAGTCCGCCCAAAGCTTTGCCGCACCGCACGGCCGGATGCAGATCTACGGTCGGGCCATGGCCCAGCCGCCCCTGGCGCCAGCGAAAAAAGCCTTCAGTTCGGCAGATGAATTCGTCGCCACTATGTTGCCCATGGCGCAGCAAGCGGCTGACCGGATCGGCGTCGATCCCCGCTACCTGGTGGCCCAGGCCGCACTGGAAACCGGCTGGGGAAAATCGGTCATGCGTCAGCAAGACGGTAGCAGCAGCCATAACCTGTTCGGCATCAAGGCCAGCGAAAGCTGGAAGGGCGCCCAGGCCCGGGCGATCACCAGCGAGTTCAGAAATGGCGCGATGGTCAAGGAGACGGCCGAGTTCCGTTCCTACGATTCTTACCAGGACAGCTTCCATGACCTGGTGACCTTGCTGCAAAGCAACAATCGTTATCAAGAAGTCCTGAAGTCGGCCGATAACCCGGAACAGTTTGTGCGCGAGTTGCAGAAGGCCGGTTATGCCACCGACCCGGACTACGCCAGCAAGATTTCACAGATAGCCAAACAAATGAAGAGCTACCAGAACTACGCTGCGGCGAGCTCCTCCACGACTTTATAAGGTCTGAACCATGAGTTTGATCAATATCGGGATGTCGGGGCTCAACGCGAGCCAGGCGGGGTTGGCGACTGTCGGTAATAACATTGCCAACGCCAACACCGCCGGTTACTCACGCCAGCAAAACGTTCAGACCAGCGCAGCCTCGCAACAGTACGGCAATGTTTTTATCGGCAGCGGCACAACCCTGGCGGATGTGCGCCGGATCTACAACTCCTACCTTGATAGCCAGTTGCAGACCACCACTGCGTTGAGCGGTGATGCCAAGGCTTACCTGGACCAGATCGGCACCGTCGACAAATTGCTGTCGGATAAAACCACCGGTATCACCACGGCCCTGAGCAGTTTTTTTGCGGCGCTGCAAACCTCGGCAGCCACACCGGATAACGTCTCTTCCCGGCAATTGCTGCTGACCAGCGCCGAGACCCTGAGCAACAGGTTCAACTCGATCTCCTCGCAGTTGAATCAGCAAAATGAAGGCATCAACAGCCAGCTCGGCACCTTGACCAGTCAGGTCAACCAGTTGACCACGTCCATTGCGGCACTGAACCTGCAGATCTCCCAGTCGAGCACCGGCGGCAGTGGCCCGGCCAACCTGCTGGATGCCCGTAACGAAGCGGTGCGTTCGTTGAACGAGTTGGTCGGGGTCAAGGTTCACGAGCGCGATGGCAGCTACGATATTTCCCTGGGCACCGGTCAGTCCCTGGTGCTGGGCAGCACGGCCAACACCTTGACCGCCAAGCCGTCCAATGGCGACAAGAACCAGTACAACATCTCCATCAGCTACGGCCAGACCAGCACCGACGTAACCTCGGTCATCACCGGCGGCAAGATCGGCGGTCTGGTTCGCTATCGCGATGACGTACTGGCGCCCGCCATGAACGACCTGGGGCGCACCGCGCTGGTGGTTTCCGGGGCGATCAACACTCAGTTGGGCCAGGGCCTGGACGCTAACGGTGAGTTCGGCGCGTCGCTGTTCAACAACATCAACAGTGCCACTGCCATCAGCCAACGCAGCCAGGGCGCGTCGACCAACAGCCCCGGCTCCGGCAACCTGAATGTCACCATCAAGGACACTAGCAAGCTGTCGATCTACGACTACAAGGTGACCTTCAGCAACCCGCCGAACCTTTACAGCGTCACCCGTTCCGACGGTACGGCCATGGGTTCCTTCGACCTCAACTCAGCAACCCCGCCGGTGATCGACGGTTTCACCCTGGCCCTGGACGGTACCGGGCCGGTTATCGCCGGTGACAGCTTCAAGGTATCGCCGACCCGCTCCGGCGCGGTGGACATGGGCACCCAGCTGACCGACGCCAACAAGCTCGGTTTCGCCGGACCGCTGGTGGCCAGCAGCACGGGCAACGACGGCACCGGGATCATGGATGCGCCATCGCTGACGGTGCCGATGGATATTTATGGCGGTGCCGCGCTGGCGCAGATGCAGAGCGGTATCGAGCACGGCATGCCGGTCAAGATCTCCTTTGGCAAGCCGGACCCGCTGACCGGCACCCAGGCTTACACGGTGACCGACTCCAAGGGCAACCCCATGGGCGGCGGCAGCATCATCCCGGGTCAGAAAAACGAACTGACGATTAATGTGCGGATGCGCGATGCCACCGGCGCGCCGGTCCTCGATGGCTCAGGCCAGCCGAAAACTTTCGCTTTCAATACCGCAGTCAGCGGCGCGCCCGCCGAGGGCGACAGCTTCGACGTCAAGTTCAATGCCCAGGGCAAGTCAGACAACCGCAACGCCAACGCCATGCTGGAATTGCAGAACAAGCCAACGGTCGGCATGACGGGCGGCAACTCCGGGTTCAGCATCACCAGCTCCTACAGTCGCCTGGTGGAGCAGGTAGGTGGCCAGGCGGCCAAGGCGCGGGTCGATGACTCGGCCAACAACGCCATCCTCACCGGCGCCAAGGCCGCGCGAAACTCGGTGTCCGGGGTCAACCTGGAAGACGAAGCCTCGGATTTGCTCAAGTTCCAGCAGTACTACACCGCGTCGTCGCAGATCATCAAGGCCGCGCAAGAAACGTTCAGCACGCTGATCAACAGTCTTTAAGGGAGTCGTCGACGATGCGCATTTCTACAGCCCAGTATTTTGAGTTCACGGCGAACAAGTACTCCGAGAACTTCAGCAGCGTGGTCAAGACCCAGGAGCAGGTCACGTCGGGCGTGCGCTTGCAGTCGGCGGCGGATGATCCGGTGGGCGCGGCCAAGTTGCTGCTGCTGCAACAACAGCAAAACATGTTGTCCCAGTACAGCGGCAACATGAGCACCCTGAAGAACACCCTGAGCAACGAAGAAAGTGTGCTGGAAAGCGTCAATACCGCACTGCAACGCGGTCGCGAGCTGGCCCTGAAGGCTGGCGGTGCGGGCGGTGGCGGTATCAGCGATGCCGACCGCAAGTCGATTGCGGTCGAGATCGGTGAGCTGGAAGCCCAGGTCATGAGCCTGCTCAACAGCAAGGACTCTTCTGGTCAGTACATGTTTGGCGGCTCCATGACCTCGACGCCACCCTATGTGCGCAACAACGACGGCACCTACACCTACCAGGGCGATGAAACGGCCCTGAGCCTGCACGTTTCCGACACCTTGAAGATTGCCACCAATGACACGGGCAAGACCATTCTGGAAAACTCGGTCAACTCCGCCCGGACCCAGACCGCCTTGCAGGTGACGGCGCCTGCTGTCGATGACGGCAAGGTAGTGGTGTCGGCGGGTCTGATGACGTCGAACGCGGCCTATACCAAGAGCTTTGCCACTGGCGAACCCTACAAGATCGAGTTCATCAGTAGCACTCAGTACAAAGTGACAGACAAAGACAATCTGGACGTGACCTCGGAAATCCCCGGCAACGGTGTGTTCGATGCCAAGAAGGAAGGGGCGTCGAGCGTCGAGCTGCGCGGGGTCAAGTTCGAAATCAGCCTGAACCTCAAGGACACGGACATCCCGGATACAACGGTCGGGGGTCGCATCTTCGTCCTGGAGAGCAAGCCTGACAGCTTCAATCCGTCGCGCACCCCGGGCAACACCTCCATGGCTCAGCTCACCGGTGCCAGCGTTGCCAGCAAGACCGATTACGCCAGCACCTTTCCCAAGGGTGGCGTGGTCCTCAAGTTCACCACTGCACCGGCCTACGAGGTCTACGCTCAGCCGTACAGCACCGACAGCAAGTCGATTGCCAGTGGCACCATGACCGGCACTTCGATCACCGCAGCGGGCGTGAAGTTTGATATCACCGGCGTGCCTGAGGATGGCGATCAGTTTGTGATTGGCGCCAACAGCCATCGCAGCCAGAGCGCGCTGGATACCCTGAGCCAGTTGCGCAAGGCCCTGGAAACGCCATCCGATGGCGATATCCTGGCCGAAGCCCGGCTCAAGGACGCGACTGATGCCGCGATCACCAACCTGTCCAACGCCAGTTCGCAATTGGATAACGTGCGTGGCGCCATTGGTGCGCGGCTCAACTCCATCGATATCCAGAGCTCGGAGAACACCAGCCAGAGCCTGGCGAACAAGAGTACCCAGTCGGCTATCGCGGACACTGACATCTCCACCGCAGCCATTGACCTGGCGTTCCAGCAGGCGATGCTGCAAGCCTCGCAACTGGCCTTTGTGAAAATCTCCCAATTGAGCCTGTTCAACAAGCTCTGATTCGCTTGCTCGAACGCCGGCCCGCCCTGTAACCAGGGTGGGCCGGTTCTGTTTTGGCTTATTACTTGCCTTGTTTTTTCGTTGATTTGGCACGTGTGAAGAGGGCTGTCAGCTGCCGGCAGGTTCCAGCTGTTAGACGGTTTTGCACAAAGCAGGCAAAATTGAGTGACCTATGAGTCATAAAGCGCATCTTCACTGTATCGTGTGAAAAGGATGGGCGGGTGCCGGGCCTGTGCAAGGTCGATTTTCAGGGTGTTGGCATCCACTTGCGGCGCTCGTTTGCGCCGCTACCCCCTTTGTTGTCAGCGCCTCTCGATCGTGCGAGCGGTGATCTCCAGTTTTTCAGTATTGGGAAGCCACAATGATTGGCATAAAAAGCATCGCCAGTTACGTGCCAGCGAGCGGGCTTGATAACTACGCCCAGGGCGCGAAGTTCGATAAAGACGAAGAATTCATCCTCGGCAAAATCGGCTCGGCATTCCTGCCGCGCAAGGATGCTGCCCAGGAAACCTCCGACCTGTGCGTCGAAGCGGTCAATACGCTGTTTGCCAACAACCCGCAGCTCAATCGCGAATCCATCGATGTGCTGATCGTCGTCACCCAGAACGGCGACGAAGAAGGCTTGCCCCATACCTCGGCGATCGTCCAGGACAAGCTTGGCCTGTCGACCCGCGTCGCGGCCTTCGATATCTCCCTGGGTTGCTCCGGCTACGTCTACGGCATCTATGCACTCAAGGGCTTCATGGAAGCCGCCGGCCTGAAGAATGGCCTGCTGGTGACCGCCGACCCCTACTCGAAAATCGTCGACCCGGAAGATCGCAACACCACCATGTTGTTCGGCGACGCGGCCACTGCGACCTGGATGGGCGAAGACGCTCCCTGGCAGCTGGGCAAGGCCAAGTTCGGCACCGACGGTTCCGGCGCGCCGTACCTGAAAGTCAGCGACGGGGTGTTCTACATGAACGGCCGTCAGGTGTTCAACTTCGCCCTGCTGAAAGTCCCGGCCCACTTGCACGAATTGCTCAATGAGTCGGACCTCAAGCCCGAAGACATCGACGCCTACTGCATCCACCAGGGCAGTGCGGCAATCGTCGACGCCGTGGCGCGGCGCTTCGAAGGCGAGCCGGAGAAGTTCATCAAGGACATGGTCGAGACCGGCAACACGGTCTCCTCGAGTATTCCGCTGCTGCTGGAAAGGCACGTGCTCGACTCTGTATGGTCCCGTGTGGCCATCAGTGGTTTTGGTGTGGGCCTGTCCTGGGGCTCGGCGATTCTCTATCGCCCTTGATGCCTTACCGAGCAACAACAAAAACGCCCAAGGTCGAAAGACCTTGGGCGTTTTGCGTTCCTGGTGGCTTGCCGGATCGGATGTACACATCCCCCCGTAGGAGCTGCCGCAGGCTGCGATCTTTTGATCTTGCTCCTGGGCACTCTTCAGAACCGCCAAAAGATCGCAGGCTTCGCCAGCTCCTACGCCCGCCGCGTACACCCGCGAGATCATGAGTGCCCGCAATCCCCTGTAGGAGCTGCTGCAGGCTGCGATCTTTCAAAGTCGTAACGCCTTGGATTCCAAGGGGTGGCACGGTGCTAGCAAAAAAATTCAAAAAACCCCTCAAGCAACCTGCATTCACGACGATAACTATTACGAAGGTTCTCTAGGCCACACCCGGCGGTTGCCAGGGCCGGAAGCCGCAGCACCCATCCAACGAGGAATTCGTCATGGCTTTATCAGTTAATACCAACATCACCTCCCTGGGCGTTCAGAAAAACCTGAACAAGGCTTCCGAAGCCCTGAGCACCTCGATGAACCGCCTGTCCTCCGGCCTGAAAATCAACAGCGCCAAAGACGACGCTGCCGGCATGCAAATCGCCAACCGTCTGGGCAACCAGATTAAAGGCTTGAACGTTGCAATTGCCAACGCCAACAACGGTGTTTCGATCGCGCAAACCGCTGAAGGCGCGATGCAAGAATCCACCAACCTGCTGCAACGTCTGCGTGAGCTGGCCCTGCAAGCATCGAACGGTGATAAAAGCGACGCTGACCGTACTTCCCTGCAGCAAGAATTCACCGCTAAAGTCGGCGAGCTGACCCGTATCTCCAACACCACTACCTTCGGTGGTCGTGCCCTGCTGGACGGTTCGTTCAGCAACGTAGGCTTCCAGATCGGCGCCAACGCCAACGAAACCATCTCGTTCGGCATGACCGACATCAGCGCTACCGGCTTGAAAGGCAACTACAGCGAAGCAAGCGTCGACAGTACTGCGCTGACTGGCCTGGCTGCTACTGCAACTGGTTCGGTATTGGGTGACAAGGCTGTCAAAACAGGTGCTGCGGCCTTGGCTACTGTTGCTACCGATGCTTTCACTATCAACGGTACAGAGATCGCACTCGGTGTTGCTCTTGCTGGTGCTCCTGCTGGTACTGCTGCAGTGACAGCCATCAACGCGCAAACGGCCACTACAGGTGTTACCGCCAGCACCGATGCTGCCGGTATCGTGACCCTGACGTCGAAGAACGATATCGTTCTTGGCGCCTCCGCTGTTGGTGGCGCTACTGATGGTCTGGCCAAACTCGGTTTGGGGGCTCCTGGTACGACTGCAGCTGCAGCTACGACTAGCGCAAGTGTCATGGGTACTGCTGGTGCCATCTCTGTCAATGGCACAGCTGTGGCCTGGGCTTCCACTGCCACCCTGGCCACCGTACTGACTTCTATCCAAGGGGCCGCCGGCGCTGGCGCTACAGCAACCTTCACTGACGGTCGTGTCAAGGTTACCTCGGGTGCCGGTGAAGACATCAAGCTGTCCAACACGTCCAGCGGTTCGCTGTCGCAGTTGGGCCTGTCGGCAGGCACTTCTGAAGCCAAGTTGACTGCAGATACATCCATTGATGTCAATGGTGTTGAAGTCAAGTTCAAGAAGGGTGATACCTCCGACGCGATCGTTGCTTCGATCAACAGCGCCAGCACCGGTGTAAACGCCAGCAAAAACGCTGACGGCACCCTGAACCTGTTTGCTGACAAAGACATTACCGTCAAGGACGGCAGCGCAGGTACTGGCTTGGCCGCATTGGGTCTGACTACTGTATCCACTGCCGGCACCAAGGTCGCCGTGACCATGGAAACCACTGTTTCTGACTTGAGCATCCTCTCTGCTGCTAGCTCTCAGCAGGCTGTTCAGGCTCTGGACGACGCCATGCAGCAGATCGACAGCCAGCGTTCGCAGCTGGGTGCCGTACAAAACCGTTTCGCCAACACCGTGGCCAACCTGCAGAGCATTTCGCAGAACTCCACTGCCGCTAAAGGCCGTGTAGAAGACGCCGACTTCGCTTCTGAAGCCGCCGAGCTGACCAAGCAACAAACCCTGCAACAGGCTTCCACCGCGATCCTGTCCCAGGCTAACCAACTGCCATCCGCTGTTCTGAAGCTGCTTCAGTAATCTCGGTAGCGGTTAAATAACGGAAGGGCGCGTATACGTGCCCTTTCGTTTTTTTCAGTTTTGAGGTGATGACATGGACATGAGCATCAGTCTGAACGCGGCTTACCCTGCTGGCGCAACCCAGGCCAGTGGCACCTCTGCTACTCAGGCACCGCCTGTTGTAGAGACTGATTCGACATCTGTCGAGGAGCCGCAGCGCGAAGCACTGGAAAAGGCAGTGACCGATATTCGTGAGTTTGTGCAGGCTACCCAACGTAACCTGGACTTTTCCATCGATGACTCCACCGGCAGGGTGGTAGTCAAGGTGATCGCCACCGACAGTGGTGAAGTGATTCGACAGATTCCATCGGAGACCGCGCTGAAGCTGGCGCAGAATCTGAGCGATGCCAGCAGCCTGTTGTTTCAGACCAGGGCTTGAGCTGGCACGAAATATGTTTCTGACTGCTGCTTAGGTGTTTGTGAGCCAATAAAGCGGCAGCCACAGGACAAGGAGAATAGAAATGGCTAGCTCAACGATTTCCGGCCCAGGTTCGGGCTTTGACACGCAAGCCATCGTCAAGGCGTTGGTCGGTGCTGAAAAGGCGCCCAAGCAAGCCCAGATCACCGATCAGCAAAAAGACACGACGATTCAGTTGTCTGCCGTTGGCACGGTGAAGAGTGCGCTGGAAACTTACCGGGCGGCGATCGCCAAGTTGAACAATGTGTCCGCGTTCAACGGACTGGCCGCTACCTCGTCCGAAGAAAAAAACGTCAAGGTCACCTTGGGTGATGCTGCATCCAGTGGCAAGTACGTGGTGGTGGTGCAGGATCTGGCGACCTCTTCGAAAGTCACCAGCAAGATGATTGAGGGCGGCGCTTCGGGTGTGGCCAATGCCAGTGACGAAGCCCAGACGCTGACCATTACCCAGTCGGGCAAGAGTTACGATGTACTGGTTCCGGGTGGCGCAACCCTGCAAGAGGTGCGCGAGTCGATCAATACCCAGCTTTCAGCCCAAGGTATCAGTGCCAACGTCTTGAGCGACTCCAACGGCGCACGCCTGGTGATCGGCTCCAGCAACAGTGGTGTAGGCACCGATATCACCCTCAGTGGTAACTCGGAACTGGCTCAGGGCTATGACCAGGGCCTGGCGGCTCAGAACGCCAAATACACCATCGACGGCATAGCGATGGAGTCCACCAGCAACAAGGTGACTTCCGCCATCAGTGGCGTGACCCTGGATCTGGTCGCCAAGGACAAGGACAAGCCGATCACCATCATCGTGGAAAGCAATACCGCCACGCTGAAGACCTCGGTCCAGTCGTTCGTCACCGCCTACAACGCGCTGATGACCAGCATCAACACCCAGACCAAGGTGAACGCCACCGGCGATGCCGCGACCACTACGGCGGGTGCCTTGACCGGTGATGCGTCGATGCGTCAACTGGTTGCCAGTCTGCGCAGCGAGCTGGTTAACAGCTCGGGTACGAGCGCCATGAGCGGCCTGTCGCAGATGGGCATTACCACTGACCAGAAAACCGGCTTGTTGACTCTGGAAGACAAGGAGTGGGACAAGGCGGTGGTCAAGGGCGCTGGTGATATTGCCAAGCTGTTTACTGGTGAGAGCGGTTTGGTCACGCGCATGAACAAGGCGACGAACGCCTATGTGGGTACAACAGGGCTATTGGCCTCGCGTGTGACAGACCTCAACACCAAGTTGACGGACCTGACCACCCAGCAGAAGGATCTCGATCGTCGCATTGAGAGCCTGCAGACCTCCCTGACGGCCAAGTACACGGCGATGGATACCTTGATTGCCAAGCTCAACGCCAGCAGCTCCAGCATCATGACCACTCTTAACTCGCTGAATAATCCGAAGTCAGACTGATCAAAAGGGCGGTAAAGCGCCCGGCGAAGACATGCACGGGTGGTCTGGGTTTTTTGGTTCTGGATTAAAGTTTTATTTGGCGCAGTCGACAAACTGGTTAGAGAAAACCCTTTCGCCTGTGGCCTGTAACGAGGTAGCAACATGAACCCTATGAGAGCCCTTCGCCAATATCAGAAGGTCAATTCCCACGCTCAGGTCTCCGAGGCCAGCCCTCATCGCCTGATCCAGATGCTGCTCGAGGGCGGCCTCGATCGCTTGGCCCAGGCCAAGGGTGCAATGGCTCGTGGCGATATCGCGCAGAAATGCGTGTTACTGACCAAGGCGATCGACATCATCACCGGGCTGCGTCAGGGCCTGGACGAAGAGAAGGCTGAAGATCCGGCCGCGATCCAGCAGTTGGACAGCTTGTACGAATACATGAGCACGCGCCTGTTGCAAGCCAACGTGAGCAACGATCCGGAAATCATCGACGAAGTCGCCCGTCTGTTGATCACCGTCAAAAGTGGTTGGGATGCGATTGCAGCACAATAGGCCCGCGCGCCTGAGGATGACATCATGAGCCATGCACTGCAGCGTATTGAAGAAACCCGTGAGGCGTTGGTCTACGCCCTGGCCGAACGCAATTGGGAGGCGATCGGCGAGCTGGATATGACTTGCCGGGCGTGTGTCGATGATGTGCTCAGCGAGGGGCCGATCGATGAGGCGGCGGTGCGGGATAATCTTGAAAGTCTGCTGGTGGTCTATCGCCAGCTACTGGAAGTGACCACGGGCGAACGCCAGAGCATAGTCGACGAGATGTCTCAGATCCAGCAAGCTAAGAGCGCGGCAAAGGTTTACCATCTGTTCGGCTGATCTGGCTCAGTTAATCCGAATATAGTGCGCCATAAATTTGACTGTGCACGTTTTTTTGACTTAACTAGTGCTGTTTCAAGATTTCAGGCGTCTATTTAGTAGGAAAATGCCTGCAGACGTCTAGCTGCCCCGTATTTCCGGGCATTGAGTTGACTAGGGAAGTTGCTATTGCATGTGGCGTGAAACCAAAATTCTGCTAATTGATGACGATAGCGTCCGTCGCCGCGACCTTGCGGTGATTTTAAATTTTCTTGGCGAAGAAAATTTACCCTGCGCAAGCCATGATTGGCAGCAGGCTGTCGGCTCCTTGTCATCCAGTCGTGAAGTGATTTGCGTCCTGATCGGGACTGTAAATACTCCTGGCGCTGTTTTGGGCTTGCTTAAGACACTCGCAACCTGGGATGAGTTCCTTCCGGTTTTGTTAATGGGCGATATTTCTCTCACTGACTTGCCAGAAGACCAGCGTCGCCGGGTGCTTTCGACCCTGGAAATGCCGCCCAGCTACAGCAAACTGCTCGATTCCCTGCATCGCGCCCAGGTCTATCGTGAGATGTACGATCAGGCGCGTGAGCGCGGTCGGCATCGCGAACCCAATCTGTTTCGCAGCCTCGTCGGCACCAGCCGGGCGATCCAGCATGTGCGGCAGATGATGCAGCAAGTGGCCGATACCGATGCCAGTGTGCTGATCCTCGGCGAGTCCGGCACTGGCAAGGAAGTGGTCGCGCGCAACCTGCATTACCACTCCAAGCGGCGTGACGGGCCATTTGTACCGGTCAATTGCGGCGCGATTCCGGCCGAGCTGCTGGAAAGCGAATTGTTCGGCCACGAGAAGGGCGCATTCACCGGGGCGATCACCAGTCGGGCCGGGCGTTTCGAGCTGGCCAACGGCGGTACGCTGTTCCTTGACGAGATCGGCGACATGCCGTTGCCGATGCAGGTCAAGCTGTTGCGCGTGTTGCAGGAACGCACCTTCGAACGAGTCGGCAGCAACAAGACCCAGAGTGTCGATGTGCGGATCATTGCCGCGACCCACAAGAACCTCGAGAGCATGATCGAGGTCGGCACTTTCCGCGAAGACCTGTATTACCGCCTGAACGTCTTCCCGATCGAAATGGCTCCGCTGCGCGAGCGCGTCGAAGACATTCCGTTGCTGATGAACGAACTGATCTCGCGCATGGAACACGAGAAGCGCGGTTCGATCCGCTTCAACTCGGCGGCGATCATGTCGCTGTGCCGTCACGGCTGGCCGGGCAACGTCCGCGAACTGGCCAACCTGGTGGAACGCATGGCGATCATGCACCCGTACGGGGTGATCGGCGTGGTCGAGCTGCCGAAGAAATTCCGTTACGTGGACGATGAAGACGAGCAACTGGCAGTCGACAATCTGCGCAGCGACCTGGAAGAACGAGTGGCCATCAACGGCCACACCCCAGACTTCGCCGCCGGCGCGATGCTGCCGCCGGAAGGCCTGGACTTGAAGGACTACCTCGGTGGTCTGGAACAGGGCTTGATCCAGCAGGCATTGGATGATGCCAATGGCATCGTGGCTCGGGCTGCCGAGCGCCTGCGGATTCGTCGCACCACCCTGGTGGAAAAGATGCGCAAGTACGGCATGAGCCGGCGTGAGGGTGATGAACAGGCGGATGATTGACGCCTGTTTTTCAAGGGGTTGAAAAGCAAGTAGTTTTTTTTAGGCACGGGTATTGCTATAGCTCTCGCAACGTTGCGTTTAACTGACGCTCAGCCAAGCGAGTAAGCCTGATGCCCCAAGCCGCCCAGCTGTCTCCTGCCCCTCAAGCTTCGGGGCAATCGTCGTCCGTAGAGCAGGCAAGTCGGCAAGGGCTTGAGCAGGCGTTTGCGCTGTTCAGCCAGATGTCGAGCCAGCTGACCGACTCCTACAGCATGCTCGAAGCGCGCGTCACCGAGCTCAAGGGTGAACTGGAGGTGGTCAGTGCCCAGCGCATGCAAGAGCTGGCCGAGAAAGAGCGCCTGGCCAACCGTCTGCAAAACCTCCTAGATCTATTGCCAGGTGGCGTCATCGTCATCGATGGGCAAGGCATGGTTCGTGAAGCCAATCCGGCCGCGTCTGAATTGCTGGGTCTGCCGCTGGAGGGGGAGCTCTGGCGCCAGGTTATCGCCCGCAGCTTCGCCCCCCGTGAAGACGACGGACATGAAGTTTCCCTGAAAGATGGTCGGCGCCTGTCGATTGCCACCCGTTCGCTGGATGCCGAACCCGGGCAGTTGGTGCTGCTCAACGACCTGACTGAAACCCGGCATCTGCAAGACCAACTGGCCCGTCACGAACGCCTGTCGTCCCTGGGGCGGATGGTCGCTTCTCTGGCGCATCAGATCCGCACGCCGTTGTCGGCGGCGCTGATCTACGCCAGTCATTTGACTGAGCAGGAGCTGCCGGTCGCCACCCAGCAACGCTTTGCCGGACGCTTGAAAGAGCGCTTGCACGAGTTGGAGCACCAGGTGCGCGACATGCTGGTGTTTGCCCGTGGCGAATTGCCGTTGACCGATCGCATTACCCCCAGGGCCTTGATGCAGTCGCTGCAGTCTGCGGCGCAGATACATGTGCAGGGCCTGCCGCTGCGCTGGCAGTGCGACGTGCATGCCGGCGAGTTGCTGTGCAATCGCGACACGCTGGTCGGCGCCGTGCTCAACCTGATTGAAAACGCGATCCAGGCCAGTGCCGGCGCGGTCCGTTTGAAGGTGCATCTGTATGCCCGGGAAAACACCTTGCGTCTGTGCGTCAGCGACAGCGGCAGTGGTATCGATGGGACGGTGTTGGCGAAATTGGGCGAGCCGTTTTTCACCACCAAAACCACCGGAACCGGCCTTGGGCTGACCGTGGTCAAGGCGGTGGCACAGGCTCATCAGGGAGAATTGCTGTTGCGCTCGCGGCCGGGCCGCGGCACTTGTGCGCTGGTGGTCTTGCCGCTTTTTTCGGTTGAGCAGCCCGGCGCTCGGGGAATGGAGTGAAGGTCATGGCGGTCAAGGTTTTGCTGGTCGAAGACGATCGAGCCCTGCGCGAGGCGCTGGCCGATACGCTGCTGCTGGCCGGGCATGAATACATCGCCGTCGGCTCGGCCAAGGAGGCGCTGGAGGCAGTTGCTGCGCAAGCGTTCAATCTGGTGGTCAGCGATGTAAACATGCCGGGGATGGACGGGCATCAGTTGCTTGGTTTGCTGCGCGCGCGTCAACCGCAATTGCCAGTGCTGCTGATGACCGCCCATGGAGCGGTGGAGCGGGCGGTGGACGCCATGCGCCAGGGCGCGGTCGACTATCTGGTCAAGCCGTTCGAGCCCAAGGCTTTGCTCGACCTGGTGGCGCGGCATGCCTTGGGCTCCTTGGGCGTTGCCCGGGACGAAGGGCCGGTGGCCTTCGAGCCGGCCAGCGCGCAGTTGCTCGAACTGGCGGCGCGGGTCGCGCGAAGTGATTCCACGGTGTTGATCTCCGGCGAATCAGGCACCGGCAAGGAAGTGTTGGCGCGTTATATCCATCAGCATTCCCATCGCGCCAGCCGGCCCTTTATCGCAATCAACTGTGCGGCGATTCCCGACAACATGCTCGAGGCGACCTTGTTCGGCCACGAGAAGGGTTCGTTCACCGGCGCCATTGCCGCCCAGGCCGGCAAGTTCGAGCAGGCCGATGGCGGGACCATTTTGCTCGACGAAATTTCCGAAATGCCCTTGGGCCTGCAAGCCAAGCTGCTGCGGGTATTGCAGGAGCGTGAGGTGGAACGCGTCGGTGGGCGTAAACCCATCACCCTGGATATCCGCGTGGTGGCGACCACCAACCGTGACTTGGCTGGCGAAGTGGCGGCGGGGCGCTTTCGTGAAGACCTTTTTTATCGGCTATCGGTGTTTCCGCTGGCCTGGCGTCCGTTGCGCGAGCGTACCGCCGATATCCTGCCGCTGGCCGAGCGGCTGCTGGCCAAGCACGTCAATAAAATGAAGCACGCCGCGGCGCGCCTGTCGGCCGAGGCTCAGGCCTGCCTGATCGGCTATCCGTGGCCGGGAAACGTGCGTGAACTGGATAACGCGATCCAGCGTGCGCTGATCCTGCAGCAGGGTGGCTTGATTCAGCCGGAAGATTTTTGCCTGAGCGGTCCTGTGGCCTGCGCCCCTCTGCCGTCGTTGGTGCTACCTGGCCAGCCTCAGGTGCGTGCTGCACCGGCCGACATCGAGCCGGGGGAGTCAGTGGGTGCGTTGGGTGACGATCTGCGGCGGCGCGAGTTCCAGATGATCATCGATACCTTGCGCTCCGAGCGCGGTCGCCGCAAAGAGGCGGCCGAACGCCTGGGCATCAGCCCGCGGACCTTGCGCTACAAGCTGGCGCAAATGCGCGACGCCGGAATGGACGTCGAGGCTTATCTGTTCGCCACCTGATCCATCTGTAAGCAACAGCCAGTATTGGCTTTTGTTCAGCTCGGGGAGGGAGCTGGCACCCTTGTTGCTAATACCTCTCTACCCGCTGCCTGAGCGTCAAAAAATTGCGGGTTGTCAGAGAGAGCAGACCATGAGCCAAGGTATTGAATTTAATCGGTTGATGTTGGACATGCGCTCCATGCAAATGGACGCCATGGCTCAAGCGAAGTCGACTGTCGCCGTGCCGCAAATGGCCGGCAGCAGCTTCTCCGACATGCTCGGCCAGGCCGTCAACAAGGTCAGCGAGACTCAACAAGCCTCGAGCCAACTGGCCAGCGCTTTCGAGATCGGTAAAAGCGGCGTCGACCTCACCGACGTGATGATTTCCTCGCAGAAGGCCAGTGTTTCCTTCCAGGCCTTGACCCAGGTCCGTAACAAGCTGGTTCAGGCTTACCAAGACATCATGCAGATGCCGGTTTAAGGACGAGATTGAGTCATGGCAGAAACAATCTCCGATAACATTCCGGCGAAGGCCAGCCCGGCGGACGGCAAACCGCCGCTGTTCGGCTTGTCCTTTCTGGAAAATCTCTCCGAGATGACCATGTTGCGTCAGGTCGGCCTCATGGTCGGTCTGGCCGCGAGCGTGGCGATTGGTTTTGCCGTGGTGTTGTGGTCCCAGCAGCCTGATTACCGGCCGTTGTATGGCAGCCTTGCCGGTATGGACGCCAAGCAGGTCATGGACACCCTGGCCGCTGCCGACATTGCCTACACCGTCGAACCCAACTCCGGTGCCTTGCTGGTCAAGGCCGATGACCTGTCGCGGGCGCGGCTGAAACTGGCCGGTGCCGGCGTGACTCCGAGCGACGGCAATATCGGCTTTGAGATCCTCGACAAGGACCAGGGCTTGGGGACCAGCCAGTTCATGGAGGCGACTCGCTACCGTCGTGGTCTTGAAGGTGAATTGGCGCGGACCATCTCCAGCCTGAACAACGTCAAGGGTGCGCGGGTGCATCTGGCGATTCCGAAGAGTTCGGTGTTCGTGCGCGACGAGCGCAAGCCCAGCGCTTCGGTGCTGGTGGAATTGTATTCCGGCCGCTCGCTTGAGCCGGGCCAGGTGTTGGCGATCATCAATCTGGTGGCCACCAGCGTTCCCGAGCTGAGCAAATCGCAGATCACCGTGGTCGACCAGAAGGGCAGCCTGCTCTCCGACCAGGCGGAAAACTCCGAACTGACCATGGCCGGCAAGCAATTCGATTACAGCCGGCGCATGGAAAGCATGCTCACCCAGCGTGTGCACAATATTCTGCAACCGGTACTGGGCAACGACCGCTATAAAGCCGAAGTCTCGGCTGACGTGGACTTCAGTGCCGTCGAGTCGACTTCCGAACAGTTCAACCCGGACCAGCCAGCGTTGCGCAGCGAGCAGTCGGTCAACGAACAACGCACCACCAGCAATGGCCCGCAAGGCGTCCCGGGGGCTTTGAGCAATCAGCCGCCATCGTCGGCTTCCGCGCCACAAACCACCGGCGGCGCCAGCGCTTCGGCCGGTATGGTGCAACCCGGCCAGCCGCTGCTTGATGCCAACGGTCAACAGATCATGGACCCGGCCACCGGTCAGCCGATGCTGGCACCGTACCCGGCGGACAAGCGTCAACAATCGACCAAGAACTTCGAGCTGGATCGTTCCATCAGCCACACCAAGCAGCAGCAGGGACGGTTGAATCGCCTGTCGGTGTCGGTGGTGGTCGATGATCAGTTCAAGCTCAACGGGGCCAATGGCGAAGTCACCCGTGCGCCGTGGAGCGCCGACGAATTGTCGCGCTTCACTCGACTGGTGCAGGACGCCGTGGGTTTCGACGCCAGCCGTGGCGACAGCGTCAGCGTGATCAACATGCCGTTCTCGACCGAGCGCGGTGAGGTGATTGCCGAAGTTCCGTTCTACTCTCAGCCCTGGTTCTGGGACATCGTCAAACAGCTGCTCGGGGTATTGTTCATCCTGGTGCTGGTGTTCGGTGTGTTGCGTCCGGTGCTCAACAACATCACCGGCAAAGGCAAGCAGCTGACCGGTATTGGCAGCGACGTCGAGCTGGGCGGCATGGGTGGTCTGGATGGCGAACTGGCCAATGATCGAGTCAGCCTCGGTGGCCCGCAAAGTATCCTGCTGCCGAGCCCGAGCGAAGGTTATGACGCACAGTTGAATGCAATCAAAAGTCTGGTGGCAGAAGACCCGGGCCGCGTGGCTCAGGTCGTGAAAGAGTGGATTAACGCAGATGAATGATAATCGAGTCGCCGCCGCCAAACTTTCCCGGGTCGACAAGGCCGCGATTCTGCTGCTGTCCCTGGGCTCGACCGATGCCGCGCAGGTCTTGCGACACATGGGGCCCAAAGAGGTCCAGCGGGTCGGCGTGGCCATGGCGCAGATGCGCAATGTGCACCGCGAGCAGGTCGAACAGGTGATGAGCGAGTTCGTCGAAATCGTCGGCGACCAGACCAGCCTCGGCGTCGGTTCCGATGACTATGTGCGCAAGATGCTCACCCAGGCCCTGGGCGAAGACAAGGCCAATGGCCTGATCGACCGGATCCTGCTGGGTGGCAATACCAGTGGCCTGGACAGCCTGAAATGGATGGAGCCGCGGGCAGTGGCGGACGTGATCCGCTTCGAGCACCCGCAAATCCAGGCCATCGTCGTCGCTTACCTGGACCCGGACCAGGCCGGCGAAGTGCTCGGTCATTTTGACCACAAGGTTCGGCTCGACATCGTGTTGCGGGTATCTTCGCTGAACACTGTGCAGCCTGCGGCCCTGAAAGAACTCAACCAGATTCTCGAGAAGCAGTTCTCCGGCAATTCCAACGCTTCGCGGACCACCCTGGGTGGTATCAAGCGCGCAGCCGACATCATGAACTTCCTCGACAGCTCGATCGAAGGCCAGCTGATGGACGCGATTCGCGACGTCGACGAAGACCTGTCCGGTCAGATCGAAGACCTCATGTTCGTCTTCAACAACCTTGCCGATGTCGACGATCGCGGTATTCAGGCGCTGCTGCGCGAAGTCTCCTCGGACGTCCTGGTGCTGGCCCTCAAGGGGTCGGACGAAGGTGTCAAAGAGAAGATCTTCAAGAACATGTCCAAGCGTGCCTCCGAATTGTTGCGCGACGACCTCGAGGCCAAGGGCCCGGTACGGGTCAGCGATGTGGAAACCGCGCAGAAAGAAATCCTCACCATTGCCCGCCGTATGGCCGAAGCCGGAGAAATCGTTCTCGGTGGTAAGGGCGGCGAGGAAATGATTTAAGTGGCGCCTTCCAACAAAGATGAGTCTCCCAGCGACCTGATTCGCGCCCGCGACGTCGGTGGTTTCGACCTCTGGTCGCTGCCCAGTTTCGACCCGCATCAACCGGAGCCTGAGCCCGAGCCGATCGTTGAAGAAGCGCCGGCCGAGATGGAAGAAGTGCCGCTGGAAGAAGTCCAGCCACTGACCCTTGAAGAACTCGAAAGCATCCGCCAGGAGGCTTATAACGAGGGCTTCGCGACCGGTGAGAAAGAGGGTTTTCACAGCACCCAACTCAAGGTTCGCCACGAAGCCGAAGTCGCCTTGAGTGCCCGGCTGGCCAGTCTTGAACGGCTGATGGGCAACCTGTTCGAGCCGATTGCCGACCAGGACTCGCAAATCGAGAAGGCCATGGTCGGGTTGGTCGAGCACATCACCCGGCAAGTCATTCAGCGGGAACTGGCAATCGACTCGACGCAGCTCGAACGGGTGATGCGCGAAGCGTTGAAGCTGTTGCCGCTGGATGCGGAGAATGTCCGGCTGTTTATCAATCCCCAGGACTTCGATCAGGTCAAAGCCCTGCGCGAGCGGCATGAAGAAAAATGGCGAATCGTCGAAGACGCCACGTTGCATCCCGGGGGCCTGCGGGTTGAAACCGCCCACAGCCGCATCGATGCATCGATCGAAACGCGTATCAGCCAGGTCATGGCCCAGCTCTTCGACCAGTTGCACGAGCAGGCTTTGCATCCGGCCGCCCCGGACCTGAGCGTCGAGCTGGACACCCCCGATGCGCCTTGAGCGAACCAGCTTCGCCAAGCGCCTGGGCAGCTACGCCGAGGCCACCGGGTTGCTCGGCCAGCCGATCCTTGAAGGACGCTTGTTGCGCATGGTCGGCTTGACCCTTGAAGCCGAAGGCCTGCGCGCCGCCATGGGCAGCCGCTGCGTGGTGATCAACGATGACAGTTATAACCCGGTGCAGGTCGAGGCCGAAGTCATGGGCTTCTCCGGCAACAAAATCTTTCTGATGCCGGTTGGCAGCGTCGCCGGCATCGCGCCGGGGGCGCGGGTGGTTCCGCTGGCCGATACCGGTCGTTTGCCGATGGGCATGAGCATGCTCGGACGGGTGCTCGATGGCGCCGGACGGGCGCTCGATGGTAAAGGCGGGATGAAGGCTGAAGACTGGGTGCCGATGGACGGCCCGACCATCAATCCGCTCAAGCGTAACCCGATCAGTCAGCCGCTTGACGTGGGCATTCGCTGCATCAACGGATTATTGACGGTCGGTCGCGGCCAGCGCCTGGGGCTGTTCGCCGGTACCGGCGTCGGCAAGAGTGTGCTGCTGGGCATGATGACCCGCTTCACCGAGGCCGACATCATTGTCGTCGGGCTGATCGGCGAGCGGGGGCGGGAGGTTAAAGAGTTCATCGAACATAGCCTCGGTGAAGAGGGACTCAAGCGCTCGGTGGTGGTCGCTTCGCCAGCGGACGATGCACCGCTGATGCGCTTGCGCGCCGCGATGTATTGCACGCGGATTGCCGAATATTTTCGCGACAAGGGCAAGAATGTCCTGTTGCTGATGGACTCCCTGACTCGCTTCGCCCAGGCCCAGCGGGAAATCGCCCTGGCCATCGGCGAACCGCCAGCGACCAAGGGCTATCCGCCTTCGGTGTTCGCCAAATTGCCGAAACTGGTGGAGCGCGCAGGTAACGCCGAGGCGGGCGGTGGTTCGATCACGGCTTTCTATACCGTGCTCTCGGAAGGCGACGACCAGCAGGACCCGATCGCCGACTCCGCGCGGGGTGTGCTTGACGGCCACATCGTGCTGTCACGGCGCCTGGCGGAAGAAGGGCACTATCCGGCCATCGATATCGAGGCCTCCATCAGTCGGGTCATGCCATCGGTGGTCAGCGCCGAGCACATGCAGCGCGCGCAACACTTCAAACAGCTCTGGTCGCGCTACCAGCAAAGTCGTGACCTGATCAGCGTCGGCGCCTATGTGCCTGGCGGCGATCGGGAAACCGATATGGCCATTGCCTTGCAGCCCGCGATGGTCACCTACCTGCGCCAGGGCTTGAACGACAACATCAGCAAGGGCGAGAGCGAAGCCCATCTCGCCTCGGTGTTCGCCCCCGCGGTCGGCGGTTAACGCGCCATGGCCAAGAGTCGTGCGGCGCGCCTGGCGCCAGTGGTCGACATGGCCGAAAGCGCCGAGCGCAATGCCGCCCAGCGTCTGGGACACTTTCAAGGCCAGGTCCGCCTGGCCGAAAGCAAGCTGGGAGACCTGGAACGCTTTCGCGGCGAATACCAGCAGCAATGGATCGAGCGCGGCAGCCAGGGCGTGTCCGGGCAATGGCTGATGAATTACCAGCACTTCCTCAACCAGCTGGAAACCGCGGTCGGCCAGCAGCGGCAAAGCCTGGTCTGGCACCAGAACAACCTGAACAAGGCCCGGGATACCTGGCAACAGGCTTATGCGCGGGTCGAGGGCTTGCGCAAGCTGGTTCAGCGCTACATTGATGAGGCGCGACAGCTCGAAGACAAGCGCGAGCAGAAGCTGCTGGATGAGTTGTCGCAGCGCTTGCCGCGCCAGGATCCGTATTGATCCTGTATTTCGGACTTTGCCAGTTGCCCCCGGGCCTGTAGGGTGCTAAACCATGTACAGATTGCCAATGACAAGGAAGCATTATCATGTCGGTTGAATCAGAAGTGTCACCGGACGGGCAAAAACTCACGATCTTGATCAAGGGTCGCTTTGATTTTGGCAAGCATCAGGAGTTTCGCGACTCCTACGAGAAACTCAATAAAACGCCAAGTGCGATTGTGGTGGATTTGAAAGACGCCACCTATCTCGACAGCTCGGCGCTGGGCATGCTGTTATTGCTGCGTGATCATGCCGGCGGAGAAAACTCCGACGTGCGAGTGATCAACGGTAGTTCGGACGTGCGCAAGATCCTCGCCATCTCCAATTTTGACAAACTCTTCGACATCAGTTGATCAGCATGCAATCAGGCTTCGAATCGCTGACGGTGCTGATCGCCGAAGACAGTGCGGCCGATCGTATGCTGCTGTCGACTATCGTCCGGCGCCAGGGCCATGCCGTGCTGACCGCCAGCAACGGTGCCGAAGCGCTGGCGCTGTTCGAGCAACAGCGCCCGCAACTGGTGTTGATGGACGCCATGATGCCGGTGATGGACGGTTTCGAGGCGGCGCGCCAGATCAAGCAATTGGCGGGCGAAACCCTGGTACCGATCATCTTCCTGACCTCCCTGACCGAAAGCGAAGCCCTGGCGCGCTGCCTGGAAGCCGGCGGCGATGATTTTTTGGCAAAGCCCTATAACCAGGTGATTCTGGCGGCCAAGATCAAGGCCATGGACCGTTTGCGCCGGTTGCAGGCCACGGTACTCGAGCAGCGCGACCTGATTGCCCGTCACCATAATTACCTGCTCAACGAACAGCGGGTGGCCAAGGCGGTATTCGACAAGGTGGCGCATTCCGGCTGCCTGAAGGCGCCGAACATTCGCTACCTGCAATCGCCTTATGCCCTGTTCAACGGCGACTTGCTGCTCGCTGCGTTTACCCCGGCGGGCGATATGCACGTGTTGTTGGGCGATTTCACCGGCCATGGCTTGCCGGCCGCGGTCGGTGCCATGCCGTTGGCGGAGGTCTTCTATGGCATGACTGCCAAGGGCTATGGCCTGTCGGAAACCCTGCGCGAGATGAATGCCAAGCTCAAGCGCATCCTGCCGGTGGATATGTTTTGCTGTGCGACCATGTTGTGCCTGAGTTTTCAGCGCCGCGCAGTGGAGGTCTGGAATGGCGGGATGCCGGACGGCTACCTGCATTGCTTCGCGACGGGCGAATGCACGCCGCTGCTGTCGCGGCATTTACCCTTGGGTATCCTGGGCGCGCAGGCCTTCGATGACCGGACTGAAGTCTTCCCCATGGCGCTCGGGGACCGGGTCTTCCTGCTGTCGGACGGAGTGATCGATACCTGCGACGCCAACGAACAGTTGTTTGGCGTCGAGCGCCTGGAGCAGGTGTTTGCCGCCAATCGACAGCCGGATCGACTGTTCGAGGAAATCGAGCAGGCGCTGAGGGATTTTCGCGGGGAGGCCCACGACGATGTGAGCATGGTCGAGGTGAGCCAGTTGGAGGCCGCGCAGCTGACCCCTCCGGTGATGGTCTATTCCGACAGTGGCCAGTCCTGCCCGCTGGATTGGTCGGTGAGTTTCGAATTTCGCGCGGCCACCCTCAAGCGTTTCAATCCTTTGCCTTATTTGTTGCAGTTGTTGCTTGAAGTGCATGGCCTGCGAGCGCAAAGCGGTGCGCTCTACAGTGTGATGGCCGAGCTCTATTCCAATGCCCTGGAGCATGGAGTGCTGGGGTTGGATTCCAGCATCAAAAGCGATGCCCGAGGTTTTGCACACTACTACCAGCAGCGCAATGCCCGTCTGGACGAACTGCAGGAGGGTTATGTGCGCGTGCATTTGCAGGTCGTGCCAAGGGGCGAGGGTGGATCTCTGGTGGTTCGGGTCGAGGACAGTGGCGAGGGCTTTGATGTGCAGCGAGTCATGGCCGGACCCCTCGATGTCGACCGGTTGTCGGGGCGTGGCCTGAACTTGATTCGGCAGTTGAGCCATAGCGCGAGCTGGTCTGACGATGGTCGAAGTGCCCGCGTAGAGTTTTCCTGGGAGGCTCTGGCATAATCCGCGAATTCTTGATCAGGGAGCGAACAAGTGGCTGAGATTCATCTGGACCACGAAGTGTTGAGCGCATTGCGGGAAGTCATGGAGGACGAATATCCGCTGCTGTTGGATACCTTTCTTGCGGATTCGGAAGAGCGGTTGCTGCAGTTGCACAAAGCCGATGATGCAGACCAATTGATCCTCGCCGCCCATAGCTTTAAAGGCAGTAGCAGCAATATGGGTGCTGTCCGTCTCGCCGAGTTGTGCCATCAACTTGAGCAGCGAGCCAAACAACCGTCGCTGGGTGGTATCCAAAAGCTGGTGGCAGAAATAGATGGAGAGTTCGCTATCGTCCGGCCTCTGTTCAAGGAGGAGCGTCAGCGCTTTCATTGTTGAAAAACGCCGCCCGGCGGTTTTCGGCACCATCCACTGAACCTGGCCCGACCTTTGCTCTGTCTTTGCTAAAGAGCCTGCAACTGTGTCAACGATCCCACTGCAGCGGAGACCGTCTATGCCCCTTTCCCCGAACATGCTTCTTCAGGCCGCGCCCACGGCCAAGCCCCAGGCTGCGTCCGCCAATAACCAGGCAACCGCTGCCGGGCCTGGGGATAAGTCTTCAGATTTTTCCCGGGTCTTTGCCAAAGAGGCTCAGGACAAGCCTGCCGCCACCGGGGAGGGAGCTACTCGACCGGCACGCGACAAGCAGGATGCGGTCACCGATAAGGCTGCCGCCCCGCAGCCGGCAGTTGCCGATAGCGGCAATTCCTTGCCTGGCGATCAGGCGGTCGAAGCGGATGAAAAGGTTGCCACCGATACCGCGTCGGCGGACAGTGTTGCTGTCGATTCGGCCTTGGTCCCGGCATCGACGCAAGCCGATACTGCGGTTGAGGCGGCGCTGGCTGCCGCAACTGCCTTGGCGGTTCAGGCCGATGCCGATTTCGATCCTGAAGCCGATCCCCTCGATGCGTTACCGGCGTTGCGTCTGGCCCTGGAGCAGGGCGGGCATGTCTCGGCTTCCAGTCAGGCGCAAGGCAAGACTCCAGCGCCGGCGGCGGAGCTGACCCCGGCGCAGAATTTCGCCAATGCGATGGCGGGCATGCTGGAGCAGGCGGATAGCGGCAGTACCGAACAGGGTACGGACAAGGCTTTTAGTGGCTTGATCGATGAGGGTCTCAAAGACCTGAACAATGCCTCCAGCGATACCCGGGTCGATGACTTCGCCAACCGTCTGGCGGCATTGACCCAGGCTGCCACGCCAAAGACTGCCAATGCGCTGCCGGTGAATCAACCGTTGGCCATGCATCAAAGTGGCTGGACCGAAGAAGTGGTCAACCGGGTCATGTACCTGTCCAGTGCCAACCTCAAGTCAGCCGATATTCAGCTGCAGCCGGCCGAGCTGGGCCGTCTGGATATTCGGGTGAACATGTCCGCCGATCAGCAGACCCAGGTGACCTTCATGAGTGGTCATGCGGTGGTGCGTGAAGCACTGGAAGGGCAACTGCACCGTTTGCGCGACATGTTCACCCAGCAGGGAATGGGTCAGGTCGACGTCAACGTGTCCGATCAATCCCGGGGCTGGCAAGGTCAGGAGCAGGCCCAACAGGGGCAGGGTGGGCGTACCAGCGCCAGCGGTGGTCGTCTGGATTCGGCGGATGAAGAATTGCCGAGGAGCGTGGCCGAAGTGGCTGCTGCTACCACCACAGTGCTGGGGTCCAGTGCGGTGGATTATTACGCCTGAGTGAATCTGCGGTGCCTGTGAAAAGATCGCAGCCTGCGGCAGCTCCTACATGGGACCGCGTACACCCTGGATATCCAGGCATGCGCTAATCCGTAGGAGCTGCCGCAGGCTGCGATCTTTTGCTCTATCCATACCCCCCAAGATCCTTTCTCCTACAGACAACTCTGGCATAACACTTGCTCTTGCCTTGCCGTGGGACTGTGAAAACCCGAATAGTGACGGATTATTGGCATGGCGAAGAGCGAAGCAGTAAAAGACCCCGCCGGGAAAGGCAAACTCAAGCTCATTCTGCTGATTGTTCTGGCTTTGCTGCTGGTTGTCGGAGTGTCCATCGGCGCAACCTGGTACGTCATGCACAGCGCCAAGAGCAAGCCTGAAGCCACTACCGATGTCGTCAGCCTCATCAAGCCCGCGGCCATCTATGAGTCGATGGCCCCGGCCTTCGTGGCCAACTACAACCACAACGGTCGTCAGCGCTACATGCAGGTGAGCATCACTATGCTGGCGCGTAATCAGGCCGATCTGGATGCGCTGAAAATCCACATGCCGGTGATCCGCAACAACCTGGTCATGCTCTTTTCCGGGCAAAGCTTCGAGACCCTGGCGACCCCGGTCGGTCAGGAGATGCTACGCCAGAAGGCGACTGCCAGCGTGCAGGAAGTGGCGCAGAAAGAAGTGGGCAAAGTGGTGGTCGAGCAGTTGCTCTTTACTAACTTCGTACTGCAGTAGGAACACGACATGGCCGTGCAGGACCTGCTGTCCCAGGATGAGATCGATGCGCTGTTGCATGGTGTCGACGACGGTCTGGTACAGACCGATAACGCTGCCGAACCCGGCAGTGTCAAAAGCTATGACCTGACCAGCCAGGATCGCATCGTCCGCGGACGCATGCCGACCCTGGAAATGATCAACGAACGTTTTGCCCGCTACACCCGCATCAGCATGTTCAACATGCTGCGCCGTTCCGCGGACGTTGCCGTCGGTGGCGTGCAGGTGATGAAGTTCGGCGAATACGTGCACTCGCTGTATGTGCCGACCAGTCTCAACCTGGTCAAGATCAAGCCGTTGCGCGGCACCGCATTGTTCATCCTCGACGCCAAGCTGGTGTTCAAACTGGTGGACAACTTCTTCGGCGGCGACGGCCGTCACGCGAAGATCGAAGGTCGTGAATTCACCCCCACCGAATTGCGCGTGGTGCGCATGGTGCTGGAGCAGGCCTTTATCGATTTGAAGGAAGCCTGGCAGGCGATCATGGAAGTGAACTTCGAGTACATCAACTCGGAGGTCAACCCGGCCATGGCCAACATCGTCGGGCCGAGCGAAGCCGTCGTAGTCTCGACCTTCCACATCGAACTCGATGGCGGTGGCGGCGATCTGCACGTGACCATGCCGTACTCGATGATCGAGCCGGTGCGGGAAATGCTCGATGCCGGCTTCCAGTCGGATCTCGATGATCAGGATGAACGTTGGGTCAACGCCTTGCGCCAGGATGTGCTGGACGTCGATGTGCCGCTCAGCGCGACGGTCGCGCGTCGTCAGTTGCGTCTGCGGGACATCCTGCACATGCAGCCCGGTGATGTGATCCCGGTGGAGCTGCCGGATGAATTGATCATGCGCGCCAACGGCGTACCGGCCTTCAAGGTCAAGCTGGGCTCCCACAAGGGCAACCTGGCGCTGCAAGTGATTGAGCCGATCGTGCGCCGTTAAGCGGCTCGCACACCCTTAGCTTTTTTTGAATGCTTTTTTGCCCGCCGAGGACCACTGATGGCTAATGACGATGTAATTTCCGCGGAAGATCAGGCCTTGGCTGATGAATGGGCTGCTGCGCTGGGAGAGTCCGGTGACACCAACCAGGACGATATCGATGCCTTGCTGGCAGCCGATGCCCGTCCGTCTTCCAACCGTTTCCCGATGGAAGAATTCGGCAGCGTGCCGAAGAACAATGAACAGGTGACCCTCGACGGTCCGAACCTGGATGTGATTCTGGATATCCCGGTATCGATTTCCATGGAAGTCGGCAGTACCGAAATCAACATCCGTAACCTGTTGCAGTTGAACCAGGGCTCGGTGATCGAACTTGATCGTCTGGCCGGCGAACCGTTGGACGTACTGGTCAACGGCACGCTGATCGCCCATGGCGAAGTGGTAGTGGTCAACGAGAAGTTCGGCATTCGCCTGACCGACGTGATCAGCCCTAGCGAACGCATCAAGAAGCTGCGCTGAGTGAAAAAGCTACTGGGTGTAGTGCTGGCGTTGCCGTTCAACGCATGGGCTGCCGAACCGCTGGCGACTGCTGCTGCGCCGGTGGCCAGTAGCGGCGTGGGCGGGCAATTGACGCAGTTGGTGCTGGGGCTGTTGCTGGTGCTGGGCCTGATTTTCTTCCTGGCCTGGCTGTTGCGTCGGGTTCAACAGGCCGGACCTGGCGGCAAGGGTCAAGTCATCGAACTGATCGGCTCGCGCGCGCTTGGGCCGCGGGATCGGCTGGTGTTGGTGCAGGTCGGTAATGAGCAGATTCTGCTCGGCCTGACCCCGGGCACTATCACCGCATTGCATGTGCTCAAGGAGCCGGTGCAGGTGCCAACCACCGAGCAGGCGACTCCCGAGTTTGCCCAGCGCTTGATGGAGCTGTTGGGTAAAGATAAGGATAAGAAGTAAATGCCGCTGCGCATTCTGTTGACCCTGGTTCTGATGCTGGCTGCGCCATTGGCATTTGCTGCCGATCCGCTGTCGATTCCGGCCATCACCCTGGGCACTAACGCCGACGGCGCTCAGGAATATTCGGTCAGCCTGCAAATTCTGCTGATCATGACCGCGCTGAGCTTCATTCCGGCGTTCGTCATGCTCATGACCAGTTTCACCCGGATCATCATCGTCTTCTCGATCCTGCGTCAGGCCCTGGGCCTGCAACAGACTCCGTCGAACCAGATCCTCACCGGGATGGCGCTGTTCCTGACTATGTTCATCATGGCGCCGGTCTTCGACCGGGTGAACCAGGATGCCTTGCAGCCCTATCTGGCTGAAAAGCTCACGGCTCAGGACGCAGTGGCCAAGGCGCAAGTACCGCTCAAGGATTTCATGCTGGCACAGACCCGCAGCAGCGACCTGGAGCTGTTCGTGCGCCTGTCCAAGCGCACGGATATCGCCAGCCCCGATCAGGCGCCGCTGACCATTCTGGTCCCGGCGTTCGTCACCTCGGAGCTGAAAACCGCGTTCCAGATCGGCTTCATGATCTTCATCCCGTTCCTGATTATCGACCTGGTGGTGGCCAGTGTGCTGATGGCCATGGGCATGATGATGCTCTCGCCGCTGATCATTTCCCTGCCGTTCAAGATCATGCTGTTCGTCCTGGTGGATGGCTGGGCGTTGATCATCGGGACCCTGGCCGGCAGTTTTGGTGGCGTTTGAAACCTTTTTCGCGGGTAGCGCGTTATGACTCCTGAAGTCGCAGTAGACCTGTTCCGTGAAGCGCTCTGGCTGACCACCATGATGGTCGCGGTGCTGGTCATTCCGAGTTTGCTGGTGGGGCTGCTGGTGGCGATGTTCCAGGCCGCCACCCAGATCAACGAACAGACCCTGAGCTTTCTGCCGCGGCTGTTGGTGATGCTGGTGACCCTGATCGTTGCCGGGCCCTGGCTGGTACAAACTTTTATGGAATACATCCTGCAGTTGTACGGCAGTATTCCGCAGCTGATTGGCTGACCCGTGTCTCTGCTGGCGCTTACCGACACGCAGATCAGCACCTGGGTGGCGAGCTTCGTGCTGCCGCTGTTTCGGGTCGGCTCCTTGTTGATGGTCATGCCGATCTTCGGTACGACCCTGGTGTCCACGCGTATCCGCTTGTACTTCGCGCTGGCGATCACCATGGTGATTGTTCCGGTGCTGCCACCGATGCCCGAGGTGCACGCGCTGGACCTGAGTGCGCTGCTGCTGGTTGCCGAGCAGATCATCATCGGTGCCTTGCTCGGATTCTCCTTGCAGTTGTTCTTTCAGGCATTCGTGGTGGCCGGGCAGATCGTCGCGATCCAGATGGGCATGGGCTTTGCCTCGATGGTCGACCCTACCAACGGCGTGTCGGTGGCGGTGATCGGGCAGTTTCTGACCATGCTGGTGACCCTGCTGTTTCTGGCCATGAACGGGCATCTGGTGGTCTTCGAGGTGCTGACCGAAAGCTTCACCACGCTGCCGGTGGGTGGCGGGTTGCTGGTCAATCACTTCTGGGAAATCGCCGGCAAGCTGGGCTGGGTGCTGGGGGCGGCGCTGATGCTGGTGTTGCCGGCGATCACCGCGCTGCTGGTGGTCAACATCGCCTTTGGCGTGATGACCCGGGCGGCGCCGCAATTGAATATTTTCTCCATCGGCTTTCCGCTGACCCTGGTCCTGGGGCTGGTCATTTTCTGGGTCGGTCTGGCGGACATTCTCAATCAGTATCAACCGCTGGCCAGCGAGGCCTTGCAGTTTTTACGCGAACTGGCACGGGCGCGCTGAGTCATGGCAGAAAGCGAAAGCGGTCAGGACAAAACAGAAGACCCCACGGAGAAGCGCAAGAAGGACTCCCGGGAAAAGGGCGAGGTCGCGCGCTCCAAGGAGCTTAATACCCTGGCGATCATGCTGGTCGGGGCCAGCGCCTTGCTGATCTACGGCGGCGCGCTGGCGCAGGAGATGCTGGAGCTGATGCGGCTGAATTTCACCTTGCCCCGTGAGGTGATCGTCGACACGGGCTCCATGGGCCGTTACCTGCTGCACTCGGGACAGATCGCCATACTGGCGCTGCAGCCGGTGTTGATCTCCTTGCTGCTGGCGGCGCTGATCGGGCCGATCGCCCTGGGTGGCTGGTTGTTCGCCGCCAATACGATGGCCCCCAAGTTCAGCCGGATGAACCCGGCGGCAGGCCTCAAGCGTATGTTCTCGACCAAGGCCCTGGTCGAGTTGCTCAAGGCCCTGGCCAAGTTTTTCATCGTCCTGTTCGTGGCCTTGGCGGTGTTGTCGGCGGATATCGACGACTTGATGCGCATCGCCCATGAACCGCTGGACCAGGCGATCATTCACAGTGTCCAGCTGGTCGGCTGGAGTACCCTGTGGATGGCCTGCGGCCTGCTGCTGATCGCCGCGGTGGATGTGCCGGTGCAGCTCTGGGAAAGCCACAAGAAGCTGCTGATGACCAAGCAGGAAATCCGCGACGAGCACAAGGATTCGGAAGGTCGGCCGGAGGTCAAGCAACGGATTCGCCAGTTGCAACACGAAATGTCGCAACGGCGGATGATGGCGTCGGTGCCCGAGGCCGACGTGATCATCACCAACCCGACTCACTATGCGGTAGCGCTCAAGTACGACCCGGAGAAGGGCAGTGCCCCGGTGCTGCTGGCCAAGGGCAGCGACTTCACCGCCTTGAAGATCCGTGAAATCGCCGTGGCCAACGATATCCTCCTACTAGAATCGCCAGCCCTGGCGCGGTCGATCTACTACTCCACCGAACTGGAACAGGAAATCCCGGCGGGGCTGTACCTGGCGGTGGCGCAGGTGCTGGCGTATGTCTATCAGATTCGCCAGCATCGGGCGGGTAAGGGGAAGCGACCGGATCCGTTGAAGGATTTGCCGATTCCAGAGGATTTGCGGCGTGATTCCTGATAGTTGCGCTAGCAGTGCCAGCCTCATCGCGAGCAAGCTCGCTCCCACATTTGATCTGTGTTGGTTCAAGATTGTGTGATCGGCACAAATCCTGTGTGGGAGCGAGCTTGCTCGCGAATGGTCTTCAGGTCGACGCTGAGTTGACTGGCTTGACCCGATTTTCCACCGGCTTCAGCGGATTTTCGTTATCCAGCGTCTTTTCGATCAACAGCAACCCCAGTTCGAGCATTTGATGGATGGCCAGGGCCAGGTTGCGGTCTTTGCCTTCGAGGTCGTCGGACAGGTCCAGGGTCAGGGTGGTGGCTGAACAGAAGGTTTCGTAGGCATAGGCCAGCAAGGCTTGGGTGTTGATGTCGGGGGCGACGGTGAAGATCTGGGGGCGATCGTTGCTGGAGCGCGGTTTGGCTGAGGAGGGCGGATTGAGGTAGTGGTCGAGGGCGCGGTGGGCGGCCTGGTGGAGTTTTTTGGAGTCGAGGGATTGGTAGGGGGAAACGTTTTCAGTTTCAGGGGGATCGGGGGTGACTTTGGTCATGGTGAAGCTCCTTTCGTTGGGGAGCCGCCACCGTCTGCCGCCAAGCAGATTTGGGTGGCGGATTGCACAAGGTTGGCGGACCGGAACGAAAGGAACCCGGCACCCCCGAAGGGGTCCTTGCGCAACCCGCCATGACACAAGAATGCGGGCGAAAAAAAACGCCTGCAATCGTGTTGGGGGCGCTGTTGCGCCTTTCGAATGTCGGGCCGCCAAGCCCGTCCGCTGATTTTGCAGCGACTGGCGAAGGTTATCCGCCGGCTTGTGGCAAAGCAAGCTTCAAAACCTGTCGGAAAACTCTTGATTGGGTCAGCTAACGGAATCTAAGGTCTGGTGATTAACTGTGGCGAGGGAGCTTGCTCCTTGGTAGTTGCGGTGAAAGTTGCGGCCTCATCGCGGGCAAGCCCGGCTCCCACATTTGATCTGTGTCGGATAGAAGTTCAATGCCCGAGCTCGGTCAAGTGTGGGAGTGGGCTTGCTCCCGCTGGGTCGCGTAGTCTCAACAAGGTAATGCCTTCCACTGTGGCTTGTGCGATCAGAATCCGGTCGAAAGGGTCTTTATGAATCGATGGCAAACTATCGATGGCGACCGCGTGTTCGCTGGCGATAGGTAGCTCGCTGTATCCGTTATCCAATAATCCACGACGCAGTACGCGTGCATTCACCTGAAAGTCAGAACGCCCCAAGCCATGCTTGATAGCTATTTCCCATAGGCTGGCGGCGCTGAAAAATAATTCATTTTCAGGCGCTCCAATCAGTGTACGGGCCGCGGGGGATAAGCGATCAGGATCACCCGCAGCAAGTGCGTGTCCAACAGTAGCTTCATGCTTCACCGACAAACATTTGTTCGATTTCAGCGCTGCCCATTTGATCGAAGTCATCCAGCACGCTGATCTGTCCCGTCATGAATCCCAGTCGTTTCACCTGGCTGGATTCCGGGGTGGTCAGTGACATGACCTTGACCAACGGTTTGCCGGCTTTGGCAATGATAAAAGGCTCCCCTTTTGCGGCCTGCTCGATCAGGCGTGACAAGTGTGTTTTGGCTTCGTGGATATTGACAGTGTGCATGATTGAATCCTTGTCGGACTAAGTCTGGTTGGTTTGGTCCGACTCAAGAAAAACAGCAAGCCATGGATCTCCGGCTGACGCGTTCTACCTGAAGCACTGCGATTGCAGGTTTTGGGGCCGCTGCGCGACCCAGTGGGATCAAGCTCCCTCGCCACAGGGATGGTGTTTGCCCCTTGGTAGTTGCGGCCTCAATCGCGGGCAAGCCCGGCTTCAAACGAATGGGTGGCAGCTGTACGCGGGTTGACCGACCGGGAATCAAGGGACCCGGCACACCCGAAGGTGTCCCACGCACAGCTGCCGCGACACGATACCTCAGGTACAAAAAAAGCGCCTGAAATAGGTCTTGGGCGCTGATGCGCCTTGATTTATGCGGACGGTCAAATCCGATCGCTGAATTGGCAGCGACTCTTGAAGGCTAACCACGGGATTTCCTACCGACAACCTTAAAAGCCTGTCGGAAAATTCCTGGTCGTGCCCCCTCTTGATGGTTGGTAGCAGTGCTGGCCTCATCGCGAGCAAGTTCGCTCCCACAGGGGATCTATGCCAGATCGCAATAGCGCGACCGACACAACACCTGTGGGAGCGGGCTTGCTCGCGATAGCGTCCTCCCAGGCACCGCAAATCCTTGATCCTTATACATCTTCATCGCTCCACTATTTTCCGCCTGGGCAAAAGTTGGAAGGCTTCTTGCAGTAGCCGCTTTGCGCCTGCTTTCGGCGTCAAAAGTTTGCTTCAAGGGACGGGGAATACCGGTGGATCGCTCTCAGTTAGTCAACAGTGCTCGCAGCAACCTGGCGGACCTCAGTCGAGGCAATCTGGGCGTGCCGCTGTTGCTGTTGGTCATGCTGGCGATGATGATGTTGCCGATCCCGCCGTTCCTGCTCGATGTGTTTTTCACTTTCAACATTGCCTTGTCGATCGTCGTGCTGCTGGTCTGCGTCTACGCCTTGCGGCCGCTGGATTTTGCGGTGTTCCCGACCATTCTGCTGGTCGCCACCTTGATGCGCCTGGCCCTGAACGTGGCCTCGACCCGGGTGGTGATGCTCCACGGCCAGGACGGCCATGCCGCCGCCGGCAAGGTGATCCAGGCCTTCGGTGAGGTGGTGATCGGCGGTAACTACGTGGTCGGTATCGTGGTCTTCGCGATTCTGATGATCATCAACTTCGTGGTAGTGACCAAGGGTGCCGGGCGGATCTCCGAGGTGAGCGCGCGTTTCACCCTTGATGCGATGCCCGGCAAACAGATGGCCATCGACGCTGATTTGAACGCTGGCCTGATCGATCAGGGCCAGGCCAAGGCGCGCCGGATGGAAGTGGCCCAGGAAGCCGAGTTCTACGGTTCCATGGACGGTGCCAGCAAATTCGTTCGCGGTGATGCCATCGCCGGTCTGTTGATTCTGTTCATCAACCTGATCGGTGGCATGGCGGTGGGTATCTTCCAGCACGGCATGAGCTTTGGCGATGCGGGCAAGGTCTACGCGCTGTTGACCATTGGTGACGGTTTGGTGGCGCAATTGCCATCACTGTTGCTGTCGACCGCCGCGGCGATCATGGTGACCCGTGCTTCCGGTTCCGAAGACATGGGCAAACAGATCAATCGGCAGATGTTTGCCTCGCCCAAGGCCCTGGCTGTGGCCGCCGGCATGATGGCGGTGATGGGCCTGGTGCCGGGCATGCCGCACTTTTCCTTTCTCAGCATGGCCGCCCTGGCTGGCGGCGGTGCTTATCTGTTCTGGAAGAAGCAGAGCGTGGTCAAGGTCCAGGCGCTGCAAGAGGTCCAGCGCCAGCAGGAGCTGCTGCCATCGCCAGCCCGCGCCCAGGAAACCAAAGAGCTGGGCTGGGATGACGTGACGCCGATCGACATGATCGGCCTGGAGGTCGGCTACCGGCTGATTCCGCTGGTGGACCGCAATCAGGGTGGTCAGTTGCTGGCGCGGATCAAGGGCGTGCGCAAGAAGCTCTCCCAGGATCTCGGGTTCCTCATGCCCACCGTGCATATTCGAGACAACCTCGATCTGGCGCCCAGCGCCTACCGCCTGACCCTGATGGGGGTGACCCTGGCCGAGGCCGAGATCTACCCGGATCGCGAACTGGCGATCAACCCGGGGCAGGTCTTCGGCACGCTCAATGGCATTACCGCCAAAGATCCGGCCTTCGGCCTGGAGGCGGTGTGGATCGAGGTCAGCCAGCGCGCCCAGGCGCAATCGCTGGGGTACACGGTGGTCGATGCCAGCACCGTGGTCGCCACCCACCTCAACCAGATTCTCTACAAGCACTCCAGTGAGCTGATCGGCCACGAAGAAGTCCAGCAACTCATGCAGTTGCTGGCCAAAGGTTCGCCTAAGCTTGCGGAAGAGTTGGTGCCGGGCATTCTGTCGCTGTCGCAACTGCTCAAGGTGCTGCAGGCGCTGTTGGCCGAGCAGGTGCCGGTGCGCGATATCCGCAGCATCGCCGAGGCCATCGCGAACAACGCCAACAAGAGTCAAGATACTGCCGCGTTGGTTGCCGCGGTGCGCGTCGGATTGTCCCGTGCCATCGTCCAAAGCATTGTAGGGCTTGAGTCCGAGCTGCCTGTGATCACCCTTGAGCCAAGGTTGGAACAGATATTGCTCAATAGTTTGCAGAAGGCAGGACAAGGCCAGGAAGAGGGCGTTCTGCTGGAGCCAAGCATGGCCGAGAAGTTGCAACGCTCGTTGATCGATGCGGCGCAGCGTCAGGAAATGCAAGGTCAACCGGTGATATTGCTGGTAGCCGGTCCGGTCCGCGCGATGCTTTCGCGGTTCGGACGTCTGGCAGTCCCGGGTTTGCATGTGTTGGCGTATCAGGAAATTCCTGACAACAAGCAAGTGACCATCGTTGCGACAGTAGGGCCCAACGGCTGAGGTAGTGGGTTATGCAAGTTAAGCGTTTTTTCGCCGCCGATATGCGTCAGGCCATGAAACTGGTTCGCGATGAGCTGGGCGCCGATGCCACGATTATCGGTAACCGCCGGATCGCCGGCGGGGTCGAGCTGACGGCTGCCCTGGATTACAAACTGTCCGCGCTGGCTCCGCGCGTGCCAAATATCGAACTCGAAGACGAACTGCGCAAAACCCAGTCGCGGATCGTCACCGCCCAGGCGGAACTGAGCCTGCGCGGGGATGGCGATTCAACGAACAATCGTCAGTTGTACGCCGGTTTGCCGCTGACCGCCGCTGAACCCCTGATCGAGCCGACCTTCGTCGAACCACCGCGCCCTGCGCCGCCATCGGCTGCGCCTTCAGTGGATCAGCGGGCGTTCGACTCGATGCGCTTCGAACTCAATGGCCTGCGTGAACTGCTGGAAGTGCAGTTGGGCTCGCTGGCCTGGAACCAGTTGCAAGGCAGTCGGCCCCAGCAAGCCAACCTTTGGCGCCGTCTGCAACGCATCGGTTTGTCCGGTCCGCTGTCGCGGGATTTGCTGGCACTGATTACTGAAATTGAAGAACCTCGTCAGGCCTGGCGCATGCTGTTGGCGCACCTGGCGCGGATGATTGCCACACCCGAAATCGAGCCGCTGGAAGAGGGCGGGGTGATTGCCATGGTCGGCCCCGCCGGCATGGGCAAGACCACCACCCTGGCCAAGCTGGCGGCGCGTTATGTGCTCAAGTACGGCGCGCAGAACATCGCGCTGGTGAGCATGGACAGCTACCGGATTGGTGCCCAGGAACAACTCAAGACCCTGGGCCGCATCCTCAATGTGCCGGTGACCCACCTCGACCCGGGCCAGTCCCTGGCCCAGGCCCTCGATCCGCTGCTGCGCAAGCGTGTGGTGTTGATCGATACCGCCGGCCTTCAAGCCAGCGACCCGGCGTTGCGCATGCAGCTGGAAAGCCTGGCCGGGCGCGGGATCAAGTCAAAAAATTATCTGGTCCTGGCAACCACTAGCCAGAAACAGGTTCTAACCGCTGCTTACCACAGTTACAAACGCTGCGGGCTGGCTGGCTGCATCCTGACTAAACTGGATGAAACAGCGAGTCTGGGCGAAGTGTTGAGCCTGGCGATCAGTCACCAGTTACCCGTTGCCTATCTGACCGATGGGCCGCGGATACCGGATGATCTGCATTTGCCGCGTCGCCATCAATTGGTCAGTCGCGCAGTGAGTGTGCAGATGCAGGAAGAACCCAGCGAAGAAGCCATGGCTGATATGTTCGCTGACCTCTACCACAGTCCGACCAAGCGGGTCGGCTGAGGTAATCATGAATAGATTGCAGTGTACCTACATCGATGGTCTGCCATGCATTGTTCCAATGGGAACGCGCAGCCAGTTATGTGGCCTCCGTCTAAGTAAGACAAGGTAAAGAACGAACATGGGCAGCATGCATCCCGTACAGGTGATCGCGGTGACCGGCGGCAAAGGTGGCGTCGGGAAAACTAACGTGTCAGTGAACTTGTCCCTGGCTCTAGCAGAGCTCGGCCGGCGCGTCATGCTGCTGGATGCCGATCTGGGGCTGGCGAACGTCGACGTTCTGTTGGGACTGACACCCAAACGCACTCTGGCCGATGTGGTCGAGGGGCGCTGTGAACTGCGCGATGTGCTGCTGCAGGGGCCGGGCGGAATCCGCATCGTTCCTGCGGCGTCCGGCACGCAGAGCATGGTGCACCTGAGTCCGGCGCAGCATGCCGGGCTGATCCAGGCCTTCAGCGATATCGGCGACAACCTCGACGTGCTGGTGATCGACACCGCCGCCGGGATTGGCGAGTCGGTGGTCAGTTTCGTCCGGGCAGCCCAGGAAGTATTGCTGGTGGTCTGCGACGAACCGACTTCAATCACCGACGCCTACGCGCTGATCAAACTGCTCAATCGCGATTACGGCATGAACCGTTTCCGGGTTCTCGCCAACATGGCGCAGAGCCCGCAGGAAGGGCGCAACCTGTTCGCCAAGTTGACCAAGGTCACTGATCGCTTCCTCGACGTCGCCTTACAATACGTCGGTGCGGTGCCCTACGACGAATGCGTGCGCAAGGCGGTGCAAAAGCAGCGTGCAGTCTACGAAGCGTTCCCGCGTTCCAAATGCTCGCTGGCATTCAAGGCCATCGCGCAGAAAGTCGATACCTGGCCGTTGCCAGCCAATCCGCGCGGGCACCTGGAGTTTTTCGTCGAGCGCCTGGTGCATCAAACAGCGGGTCCCGTCATATGACATCCAGCGGCTACAACCTTTACAAAGCCTCGGCACGTGACAGTCAGCACGAGCTGATCGAGCGTCATGCGCCGCTGGTCAAGCGGATTGCCTACCACTTGCTGGCGCGTCTGCCGGCCAGTGTGCAAGTCGAGGATCTGATCCAGGCCGGGATGATCGGCCTGCTCGAGGTCTCGACCAAATACGACGCCAGCAAGGGTGCGAGTTTCGAGACCTATGCCGGTATCCGTATTCGTGGGGCGATGCTCGATGAGGTGCGTAAAGGTGACTGGGCGCCGCGTTCGGTACACCGCAATACCCGGATGGTCAGTGACGCCATTCGCTCAATTGAAGCTAAAACCGGTCGCGACGCTAAAGATCATGAGGTTGCGGCCGAACTCCAATTGAGTCTCGACGATTATTACGGGATTTTGAACGATACCTTGGGCAGCCGACTGTTCAGTTTCGACGATCTGTTGCAGGACGGCGAACATGAAGGGCTGCATGAGGATGGCGCGAGTGCTCATCTCGAGCCGTCGCGTGATCTGGAAGATGAGCGTTTCCAGGCTGCGTTGGCGGACGCGATTGCCAATTTGCCGGAGCGTGAGCGACTGGTCTTGGCGCTGTACTACGACGAAGAGCTGAACCTCAAGGAAATCGGTGAGGTCCTGGGGGTCAGCGAATCGCGGGTCAGCCAGTTACACAGCCAGTGCGCGGCCCGCTTGCGGGGGCGTTTGGGGGAGTGGCGAGCGCGCTGACAGGCAGTGTGGGGACACTGCGAACGAGGCTGGTACGGCGTTGTTGCTGAACCGGTCACGGCCCGTTGTGCTTCATACAACCGTTGAGTGTTACGCCGAATTGATAGCGATGGCGCGTACAGGTGCTGGGCGCGTTTTAAGACTGCTTGGAGGTCGAATTGGACAAGAACATGAAAATCCTCATCGTTGATGACTTCTCAACAATGCGGCGGATCATTAAAAACCTGTTGCGTGACCTTGGGTTCACCAACACGGTCGAGGCGGATGACGGTACTACCGCGATTCCGGTCCTCAACAGTGGGAGCATCGACTTTCTGGTAACCGACTGGAACATGCCCGGCATGACCGGTATCGACCTGCTGCGTCACGTGCGTGCCGATGAAAAGCTCAAGCACCTGCCGGTGCTGATGGTCACGGCCGAAGCCAAGCGCGAGCAAATTATCGAGGCCGCTCAGGCCGGAGTGAATGGCTACGTGGTCAAACCCTTCACGGCCCAGGCGTTGAAAGACAAGATTGAAAAGATCTTCGAACGCATCGGTTGATGGAATTCGCCATGGGGGAGCTATGGAGCATTACGAAACTTCACAGGGCGATTTTGAATTAACCCTGAAAAAACATGCCCGCGAGCTGGTCGACAGCCTTGAAAAAGGCCAATTCGGCGATGCTGTGCAATTGATCCATGAGCTCAACCAGACCCGTGATCGCGGCCTGTACCAGGAAGTCGGCAAGCTCACTCGCGAACTGCATAGTGCGATCGTCAATTTTCAGATTGACCCGAACATGCCGCAAGCCAAGGAAGTTTCACAGATCACGGATGCCACTGAGCGCCTGTCCTATGTGGTCAGGCTGACCGAAGCTGCGGCCAATCGCACCATGGATCTGGTCGAGGACAGCACGCCGCTGGTCAACGGCCTGACCAATGACGCCCAGGCGTTGAGTGCCGACTGGGGACGTTTCATGCGCCGCGAAATCGGTGCCGAAGAGTTCCGTGAGCTGGCCCGGCGGGTCGACGGTTTTCTGACGCGCAGCGAGCAACAGAATCGTATCGTCTCGGCCAATCTCAACGACATCCTGCTGGCGCAGGATTACCAGGACCTTACCGGTCAGGTGATCAAGCGCGTGACTCAGTTGGTCACGGAAGTTGAAAGCAATCTGCTCAAATTGGTGCTGATGGCCAGTCAGGTCGACCGTTTTGCCGGCATTGAACATGACCGTGAAGCGATCCTCGCGGAAAAAGATCCAGAAAAACATCTGTCTCAGGGTGAAGGTCCGCAGATTCATGCCGATAAACGTGAAGACGTTGTGTCCGGTCAGGACGATGTAGACGATTTGCTTTCCAGCCTTGGATTTTAGGCCGACCTATCAGGAGCACCCATACACATGAGCTTCGGCGCCGATGAAGAGATCCTTCAGGATTTTCTGGTTGAGGCCGGCGAGATTCTTGAGCAACTGTCCGAACAACTGGTCGAGCTGGAAAGCCGACCCGATGATGCGGATTTGCTCAATGCAATCTTTCGCGGTTTTCACACTGTAAAAGGGGGCGCCGGCTTCCTCCAGCTGCATGAGCTGGTGGAGTGCTGTCACATCGCCGAGAACGTCTTCGACATCCTGCGCAAGGGTGAACGACGGGTCGACTCGGAATTGATGGACGTGGTTCTGGAAGCGCTGGATGCGGTGAACGGTATGTTCACCGAAGTCCGCGAGCGCACCACGGTCACCGCCGCAACGCCAGAGTTGTTGGCGGCCCTGGCGCGCCTGGCTGAGCCCGCCGCTGCAGTGGCGGTAGAAGTGAGTGCCGAACCGGTCGCCGAGAGCGATTCGGGGGACGTCACTGACAATGAATTCGAATTGTTGCTCGACTCGCTCAATGCGGTGAAGGCCCAAGCCGAAGCACCTGCAGCAGCACCGGTAGCGGCGGGCAGCGATGAAATCAGCGATGCCGAGTTCGAGTCGTTGCTCGATCAGTTGCACGGCAAAGGCCAGTTCGCGGTCGACGCACTCGCCACACCGGTCGAGCCTGCAGCCCCTGTGGCCGTAGCGGCCAGCAACGAAATTACCGACGACGAATTCGAAGCACTGCTCGACCAGTTGCACGGCAAGGGCACCTTCGCGGTCGAAGCCCTGGAATCGGCTATCGCTGCGGTACCGGCTCCGGCCGCGCCCAGCGCGGTAGCGGCGGGCAGTGATCTGATTTCCGATCACGAGTTCGAATCGCTGCTCGATGAATTGCACGGCAAAGGCAAGTTCACTGAAATGGGCGCCAGCGCTGCAGTGGCCGCACCGGTGGTCAAAGCAGTGGTCAAGCCTGTCGCCAAGGCAGCTGAACCCAAGGTTCAAGCACCGAAGCCTGCCGCAGCGGCTGCACCTGCCCGTGCCCCGACTTCGCCGCCAGCGGAAAAGCCGGCCAGCGAAGCCGAGACCACTGTGCGGGTCGATACCGCGCGGCTGGACGAGATCATGAACATGGTCGGTGAACTGGTGCTGGTGCGTAACCGCCTGGTGCGCCTGGGTCTCAACAGTGGCGACGAAGCCATGTCCAAAGCCGTGTCGAACCTCGACGTGGTGACGGCCGATCTGCAGACCGCGGTGATGAAGACCCGCATGCAGCCGATCAAGAAAGTCTTCGGGCGCTTCCCGCGACTGGTCCGCGACCTGGCACGGCAGCTGAAGAAAGAGATCAACCTGGAACTGGTCGGCGAAGAAACCGACCTCGACAAGAACCTGGTCGAAGCCCTGGCCGACCCGCTGGTCCACTTGGTGCGCAACGCGGTCGACCATGGTTGCGAATCGCCGGAAGAGCGCGAAGCTGCGGGCAAGTCCCGCGGCGGCAAAGTGATTCTGGCGGCGGAGCAGGAAGGCGACCACATCCTGCTGTCGATCTCCGATGACGGCAAGGGCATGGACCCTCACGTCCTGCGCGCCATCGCGGTGAAACGTGGGGTGATGGACAAGGATGCCGCGGATCGTCTGAGCGACACCGAATGCTACAACCTGATCTTTGCGCCAGGCTTCTCGACCAAGACCGAGATTTCCGACGTGTCCGGTCGTGGCGTGGGCATGGACGTGGTGAAAACCAAGATTTCCCAGCTCAACGGTTCGATCAACATCTACTCGACCAAGGGCCAGGGCTCGAAGATCGTCATCAAGGTGCCGTTGACCCTGGCGATCATGCCGACGCTGATGGTCATGCTCGGCAACCAGGCCTTCGCCTTCCCGCTGGTCAACGTCAACGAGATCTTCCACCTCGACCTGTCGCGCACCAACGTGGTCGACGGTCAGGAAGTGGTGATCGTGCGCGACAAGGCGCTGCCACTGTTTTACCTCAAGCGCTGGCTGGTCGCTTCCGCCGCTCATGAAGAGCAGCGTGAAGGCCATGTGGTGATCCTTTCGGTGGGCACCCAGCGGATCGGCTTTGTCGTCGATCAACTGGTTGGCCAGGAAGAAGTGGTCATCAAGCCATTGGGCAAAATGCTCCAGGGAACCCCGGGCATGTCCGGCGCCACCATTACCGGTGACGGCCGCATCGCCTTGATTCTCGATGTCCCGAGCATGCTCAAGCGTTACGCCGCGCGGCGTATTTGATTCTGGTGGAGCAGGGCAGTCTTGCCCCGCCCTGCCTAACGGAGTGTTTATGGTAGTCAAGGTCCTGGTGGTGGATGATTCGGGTTTTTTCCGCCGCCGCGTCTCGGAAATTCTTTCAGCGGATCCGAATATCCAGGTCGTCGGTACGGCGACCAATGGTAGAGAGGCGATCGATCAGGCCCTGGCCCTCAAGCCGGACGTGATCACCATGGACTATGAGATGCCGCTGATGGATGGCATCACGGCAGTGCGGCACATCATGCAGCGCTGCCCGACCCCGGTATTGATGTTCTCCTCGCTGACCCATGAAGGCGCCCGGGTCACCCTCGATGCGCTGGATGCCGGTGCGGTGGACTTCCTGCCGAAGAATTTCGAAGACATCTCGCGCAACCCCGAGAAGGTCAAGCAACTGCTGTGCGAGAAGGTTCACAGCATCTCCCACAGCAACCGGCGTTTCAGTGCCTACAGCAGCGCTCCGGCGGCGCAACCGTTCGCGGCACCGTCACCCGCGGTCAGCAGTCTGGGCAGCAGTGTGCCGACACGTCCGGCTCCCGCGCCGATTCCGGCTCGCACGCCAGTGGCCAGCCCAAGCTCACCGGCACCGAAACGCAAAGCCTACAGGCTGGTGGCGATTGGTACGTCTACCGGTGGCCCGGTCGCGTTGCAGCGGGTGCTGACTCAATTGCCGGCAAACTTTCCAGCGCCGATCGTGCTGGTCCAGCACATGCCGGCGGCCTTCACCAAGGCCTTCGCCGAGCGTTTGGACAAGCTGTGCCGGATCAGCGTCAAGGAAGCCGAGGACGGCGACATTCTGCGTCCGGGCCTGGCCTTGCTGGCGCCGGGTGGCAAACAGATGATGATCGACGGCCGTGGCGCGGTGAAAATCCTTCCGGGCGACGAACGTCTGAACTACAAGCCGTGCGTGGACATCACCTTCGGTTCGGCGGCCAAGTCCTACGGTGACAAAGTTCTGGCGGTGGTACTCACCGGTATGGGCGCCGACGGCCGCGAAGGCGCACGCCTGCTCAAGCAGGGTGGCAGCGCGATCTGGGCCCAGGACGAAGCCAGCTGCGTGATCTACGGGATGCCGATGGCGATCGTCAAGGCTGACCTGGCGGACGCGGTGTACAGCCTGGACGAGATCGGCAAGCATCTGGTCGAGGCGTGTCTCTGATGGATGTTTTAAGCCTCATCGGGATCATCCTGGCGTTTGTCGCGATCATAGGCGGCAACTACCTGGAAGGCGGTCATCTCGGGGCGCTGGCCAACGGTCCGGCGGCCTTGATCGTGATCGGCGGGACGGTCGGCGCGGCGTTGTTGCAGGCACCGATGAGCGCCTTCAAGCGTTCGATGCAGATCCTGGTATGGATCATTTTTCCACCGAGGATCGACCTGGCCGGCGGCGTCGATCGGGTGGTCGGCTGGAGCCTGACGGCGCGCAAGGAAGGTTTGCTCGGGCTGGAAGGGGTGGCCGATGCCGAACCCGACAATTACTCGCGAAAAGGCCTGCAATTGCTGGTGGACGGTGCCGAGCCGGAAGCGATTCGCAGTATCCTCGAGGTGGACTTCTACACCCAGGAAAGCCGCGACATCGAAGCTGCCAAAGTCTTTGAAAGCATGGGCGGTTATGCGCCGACCATCGGCATCATCGGTGCGGTGATGGGCCTGATCCATGTCATGGGCAACCTGGCCGACCCTTCGCAATTGGGCAGCGGGATTGCCGTGGCCTTCGTCGCAACCATCTACGGGGTCGCCAGTGCCAACCTGGTGCTGTTGCCGATTGCCAGCAAACTCAAGTCGATAGCCATGCGCCAGTCGCGGTATCGCGAAATGTTACTTGAAGGAATCCTGTCGATTGCCGAAGGTGAGAATCCTCGTTCCATTGAGTTGAAGCTTCAGGGTTTCATGGACTGATGGGGTAATGGACTATGGCTCGTCGTCGCCACACTGAAGAACACGTCAACCACGAACGCTGGCTGGTGTCCTATGCCGACTTCATCACCTTGCTGTTCGCTTTCTTTGTCGTCATGTATTCGATTTCGTCGGTCAACGAAGGCAAGTACAAGGTGATTTCCGAGGCGTTGATTGGCGTGTTCACCGATTCGGATCGCGCCCTCAAGCCGATTCCGATTGGCGACGAACGAGCGAAGACGGTCACCCCGGCGCAACCCCTGGTCAAGGACAGCGAGCAAGTCGATGCCGGCATCGCCGGGGCGAGCAATGACCCGCTGAAGTCGATCGCCGATGACATCAGCGCGGCGTTCGGCGACCTGCTCAGCTCCAGGCAGATGACCATCCGCGGCAATGAGCTGTGGATAGAGATCGAACTCAATTCCAGCCTGCTGTTCGGCAGCGGCGACGCGATGCCCAGCGATATCGCGTTCAATATCATCGATAAGGTCGCGGTGATTCTCAAACCCTTCGATAACCCGATTCACGTCGAAGGTTTTACCGACAATCAGCCGATCCGCACCGCGCAATACCCGACCAACTGGGAGCTGTCTTCGGCGCGCTCGGCGAGCATCGTGCGCATGCTGGCGATGCAGGGGGTGAATCCCGGCCGCCTGGCTTCGGTGGGATACGGCGAGTTTCAACCGGTGGCCAACAATGCCACCGCCGATGGCCGTGCGCGCAATCGGCGGGTGGTGCTGGTGGTCTCGCGCAATCTCGATGTGCGTCGCAGCCTGACCGCTACCGGGGCGGCGAATGCCAAGCCGGATGCGGCCTTGAAGCGTGCTGGCACACAAACTGCACCCACGTCTGTAAAGTCGCCGGGGCCTGAGAGTGCCGTCAATTCTCTGTCGCCGGCTCTATAACGTAGCGCTATTTCTCGGTTGAACTTGTTCGACCGGGAGGAACAATCCGAATGAGAGTCTGGGCAGTCGCCAATCAAAAGGGTGGTGTTGGTAAAACCACCAGTTCCATCGCTCTAGCCGGTTTGCTGGCCGAGGCGGGCAAGCGCGTGGTCGTGGTCGATCTCGACCCCCACGGCTCCATGACCAGCTACTTCGGCTATGACCCTGACAGCCTCGAACACAGCGGCTACGACCTGTTTCTGCACAAGGGCAGTGTGCCGGCCGGGTTGCCCGGTCAATTGCTGCTCAAGACCAGTGACGAACGCATTTCCCTGTTGCCGTCGAGCACCGCGCTGGCCACCCTCGAGCGTCAGTCGCCGGGCCAGAGTGGCCTGGGCCTGGTGATCGCCAGGAGCCTGGCGCAGTTGTGGCAGGATTTCGATTACGCGCTGATCGACAGCCCGCCGTTGCTCGGCTTGCTGATGGTCAATGCCTTGGCGGCCAGCCAGCAGTTGGTGATTCCGGTACAGACCGAGCACCTGGCGGTCAAAGGTCTGGAACGCATGGTCAACACCCTGGCGATGATCAATCGCTCGCGCAAGCAGGTGTTGCCTTTCAGCATCGTACCGACCCTGTTCGACCGCCGGACCCAGGCTTCCCTGGGCACCTTACGGGTGCTGCGCGACATGTATCCCGACGACATCTGGCAAGGCTACATTCCGGTCGATACCCGTTTGCGCGATGCCAGCCGGGCCGGCCTGACACCTTCGCAGTTCGACGGCAAAAGCCGTGGGGTGTTGGCTTATCGGTCGTTGCTCAAACACCTGCTGGCGCAACAACTCGTTGCGCAGGTGGCTTGAAATGAGGCTTCTTTCTACGGGACCGAGGTCGGACGCAGCTTTTGCAGGAGCTGGCGTAGCCTGCGATCTTTTGGCGGTACCGGGAGTGCCGCACATCAAGATCAACAGATCGCAGCCTTCGGCAGCTCCTACGGGATTTGTGTACACCCCCGACATCCGGGGTGTGGAGGATCGGCGTAGGAGCTGGCGCAGCCTGCGATCTTTTCCGGCGCACCGAATGATCTGCTGGAGAAAACAATGAACCGGCCGGTAAAAATCACTTCTCGGCCGCAACTGGCGCTGCAGTCTTATCTGGACGCGCTGCTGCAGGACGCGACCGAAGAGCTTGAACTGACACCTGAAGCGTTGCCCGAGCGGGTGGCGGCGCAAGACACGCTGGATGAGTTTCAGGCCGCCGTGCTCGAAGAGCAGGCCCGCGATGCGCAGCAACCCGCGGTGGTCGCGGCGCCAGTGCTAGCGCCAGTGGTACGAGCCCCGGTTGCCTTGGTCGAAGCACCTGCAGCGGTTTTGCCGCCCGTGTTGACTGTCGCACCGCAGGTGCAAGCCCTGGTCGCGCCAGTGGCCGAAGTTCATCTGCCACCGAGCAACACGCCGCCGCCAGTCGATAGCGACGGTCGCCCGTCCTGGGCTGGCGAACCGTTCGAATGCCTGCTGTTCGATGTGGCGGGCCTGACGCTGGCAGTGCCGCTGGTTTGCCTGGGTTCAATCTATTCCCTCGCCGGCCACGAACTGACGCCGCTGTTCGGTCAGCCGGAGTGGTTCCTCGGGATTCTGCCGAGCCAGGCCGGCAACCTGAAAGTACTGGATACCGCGCGCTGGGTCATGCCGGATCGCTACCGCGATGATTTCCGTCAGGGCTTGCAATACGTGATCTCGGTTCAGGGCTATGAATGGGGGCTGGCGGTGCATCAGGTCAGCCGTTCCCTGCGCCTGAATCCGAACGAAATCAAATGGCGCAGCCATCGTGGTCAGCGTCCATGGCTGGCCGGCACGGTGATCGAGCACATGTGCGCGCTGCTGGATGTCGCCGAACTGGCCGAATTGATTGCCAGCGGTGGGGCCAGGCATCTGCCCGGCAGCAAGCCGACGAACAAGCCTGCATAACCAACAACAGGCTGCACCTTGAGTGCGGCCAGACAGAACACACACCGTTTCCAACGGTTTTTTTGAGGGGTCAGGGGTATGAATAAGTCGTCGTCTCTACAGAGTTCCGAAGATCCGATCCTGCAATGGGTGACCTTCAAGCTGGACAATGAAACCTACGGCATCAACGTGATGCGCGTTCAGGAAGTCCTGCGCTACACCGAAATCGCGCCAGTCCCGGGTGCACCAGCCTACGTGCTGGGCATCATCAACCTGCGCGGCAACGTGGTCACCGTGATCGACACCCGTCAGCGCTTCGGACTGATGAACGCTGAAATCAGCGACAACACCCGTATCGTGATCATCGAAGCCGACAAGCAAGTGGTCGGGATCATGGTCGACAGCGTGGCGGAAGTGGTTTATCTGCGTCAGTCGGAAATCGAAACCGCGCCCAACGTCGGTAACGAAGAATCGGCCAAGTTCATCCAGGGTGTGTGCAACAAGAACGGCGAACTGCTGATCCTGGTCGAGCTGGACAAGATGATGAGCGAAGAAGAATGGTCGGACCTGGAGCAAATCTGATTGATTCTTGAGGTGGCTGTGATTGTTCTGGGCATCCTCTGGGTAACGACCCTGGGGCTGTTCCTGGCCTACGCCAAGCGCCAGCGGCAGGCCGCTCTGGTCCAGGTCCAGGCCCAAACCCAGGCCGATGCACTGCGCGATCAGCGCATCAAGGACCTGGCCAAGCGCGTCGACGATTACCAGAACGGTAATGTGCGGATGGGCGATGCCCTGCATGAACTGCGGGCGGTGGTCGAGCCATTGCCGGACAAACTGGCCCGGCTGGAACAGCGTGATCCGACCAGCCTCTCATTCGCCCAGGCCGCGCGCTTGGTGGGCATGGGTGCCAGCGTCGACGAACTGACCCAGTCCTGCGGCCTGACCCAGGCCGAAGCCGAGTTGATGACCAAGGTGCACAAAAACTGAAGACGAGCTGCTGGCGATGAACAATTGCAGCCAAGGAGCTTGTTGTGGCGAGGGGGCTTGCCCCCGCTGGGCTGCGAAGCAGCCCTGAAACCTGCGACTGCGTTCTTTTAGATAGAATCCCGTCACTTGTAACGTCTACCTCGTCGATCATCAAGTTAATGGCTCGACAGTAATTGATATTTTAAATGTTACACATTGGATAGTGTTCATATAGTCAAGGTTCTCCATAATCCGCTTGAGTATTGACTATCTGTCAGTGCGCGAGATTTCAATATGTTTCGAATAATTGATTAGCGATCGAAGGAGAACGTACATGGAACAAGAGCCAGTCCGTCATACAGGGGTCATTGAGTCATTTGATTTAGAAGATCCAGGTTGGCCGGTGGTAACTCCGAAAGCAAAAGGTACGGTCAGGTCTACACCTGATGGTAAACTTTACGATTTGCTGGGTAGGGACTTTATGGGGGCGTCCCTGCCTCTCGTCGGGATACGTATTTCTTTTATTCTTTATATATGGAATGGCAAAGTCACAGCTGGTGATATTCGACGAGAAGACAATAATCAGTCCGCTTAAATAATATATTGATTGAAGTTAGCGTCGTCGTGTTGGCCGTTCCCACAGATTCCGCTGTGTTACTGATGCACCGCGTTACCCTGTGGGAGCGGGCTTGCCCGCGAAGATTGCCTAAAAGCCAACATCCCTCTCGACTAGTAGTCCTCTCCCTGCGCCGTCACATATCGCTCCATCATCAGCGCTTGCGGGTGATGGCCTCCGGGAGCGTGCCTTTCAGGTTCCAGACCAAGACGATGATCTCGACGAGGGTCTGGTACGACACCTGGAAAGTTATTCGTTCATATCTGTCGCGCAAGCATTTATGTGGCGACTATTCCTACATGTTTTTCGGAAGTAATCTGTCTGCTGGATACCTTGATTTCTGATCCCGCTTCGCTATTATTCTGATGCCTCTATATCGGCGACTGCCTCTAAAAGGCCAATAAAAAACCAAGTCGTGAAGGGGCTTGTATGCTGGATGTGCTATGTAGTACACCGCTTTGGGTTTATGCGGTTTTTTTTCGTAATAACTTACTACGGAGTTCTGGCCTGTTTCGAAAATCATGAAACCAAAAGGTCCTTGCTGTTAGTGTCGCTGATTTTCGTAATGGTATCGCTGTTTTCCTTGAATCTATCTCAGGGCTTGTTTATGCCTCTGGCGTCTTATGGGACGGGTTTGGTGACGGGGTGGTTCGCAGCTTTCGATTTTTACTCATGTCGTGATGTCGGACGAGAGGGTGACAATCTAGTCATTGGTGGATCGCCCAAGGTATTGATTGTCTACTGGCTTTTTTTCGCATGGCGATACTATAGCGGCTATCACGCCGCAATTAATCCAGAAGTAGTCAATGAAGTCTCGGCCATTGTCTGTTCCTCCCTTGCCTCGGGTTTTATTAATGGCTTGATTGTCGGTCGGTCTTTCATGCTGTTGCGTCTATTGAGGGTCGACAAGATGTCAGCCCAGAAAGTGTAGGAGCGAGCTTGCTCGCGATGGACTCGAGGGCGGCGCGTTCATTCAGACAACACGCGTTATCGTTGACGACCATCGCGAGCAAGCGGAACGCCGCCCGGCTGCTCCTACAGGGGCACAGCACCCGCGAAGACGACCTTAAAGTCAACATCCCTCTCGACTAGTAGTCATCTCCCTGCGCCGTTACATCCCGCTCCATCATCGGTGCTTGCGGGTCATGGCCTTCGGGGAACTTGCTTTTGAGGTTCCAGGCAAACGCAATAATCTCGGCGATGGTCCGGTACAACTCTTCCGGGATGCTGTCGCCCAGTTCCATTCTTGCCAGCAATTTCACCAGCTCGGCATTTTCGTAGATCGGCACTTCGCAGTCGCGGGCAATCTTCAGAATGGCTTCGGCCAGTTCGTCGTCGCCCTTGGCGGTGAGGGTCGGTGCGTGCTGGCCGTCGTATTTGAGGGCGATGGCCTGGCGGGGTGGGGTGGGGTTTTTCATGCGGTTTCGTCGACCCAGCGTTGTTCGAGGCGGGTTTGTGCGCCTTGGGGAGGTGTGCCGAGGTGGCAGTCCAGATCGCCGACGTTCAGGCCTGAGGCGACCAGGCGTTCACGCAGCCCGCTCAAGTGGCTCTCGATCAGGCTGGCGGTGTACGGCCGCTCGGCCCATAGCTGACCGGACAATCGGCCCTGAACCAGCTGTGCCTGAATCTGCAGCGGCCCGAGCGGTTCCATGGCGAACGCCAGCTCGACTCGCCACAACAGTTGCTTGGGTTCGCGCTCCGGGTGTTTTTCGCTCGGTTCTTTCTCGGGTGTTTCCTCGCGCTGAAACTTGAGTTGCAACGGCACTATGTCCTGCAGGTTGCGCATGGGGATTTCCAGCTGCCAGGTGCTTTGCAGATTGCCATCGGCGGTGAGGCCGGTCTGTTCCAGACTCGACAGCTGATGGCTTTGCAGGCGGGAAACCGCCGCGGCAGCCAGGCGCAGCAAGTGTTCCAGATCACCTTCGCCGTCCTGACTTTGCAGCAAGCGCGAAGGTAGCGGGAAGCCGCCGGGGTGTGGTTTGGCGCTGACTTGGCCGAGGGTGCCGAGGGCGCTGCGGACAAAGCTCGGCAACGCCTGGGCCAAGGTGTTGGCGGCAATGATTGCGTTGAAGTTGGTGTTGGCCGGCAAACCGGGGGCCATTTGCCCGATCAGTCGCAGCAGGTTGCCCTTCATGTCCGGGGTCAGCGCCGGGTTTTGCCCGGCGAGCAACTTCGCTTCAAGAAACAGACCACTGTTGGCCAGCGCCTGGGCCAGGCCCTTGGGCGTGCTCAACTGTTGGGCGTCGGGCAATCCGCTCAGCAACTTGTCGATGGCCGCGCGCAGATCGGTTGATGTAGTGCCGGCTGAGGTCTGATTCTGCAAGGCGTTGAGCAAGCCCTCCAGCGAACCCTGGCGGCTCTGTTGACTGATCAGTTGTTGCGCCACTGCCAGTTGGTCCTGACGACCGCTCAGGGGCACGAAGCTCAACGCCTGTGATCCTTGGACCATGGTGCTGAGCAGGCTGCCGACGCGCAGCGGTTGCGGGCTGTCGATGCTCAAGGTGCTGCCGCTCAGGGCGGTATTGAGCAGGCTCACCAGCGAGCGATAAACCGAGGGTTGGCCAGGGGGTTGTGGCAGCAACTGAGTGGTCAGCACCTTGCCCTGGAGCAAACTGCCGACCGGCAGTTGCGAGGTATCCAGGCGGGTGAGGGTGGCGACGCTGGAGGCGATGGCCTGCTGCACGCTGATTGCCAGTTTGCCGGCCGACGGCTGGCTCACCGCCAGGTTCGTGCCTTCGAGCAGGGGCTGGTTGCTGGTGGCCTGGATGGTAGTCTGGCGGCCGCTGTCGAGCGTCAGCTTGAGCAGCAACTGGAACGTCTGATCCGCCTGTTTCAGCGACAACACTTCGGCCTTGGCGGTCTGCCCGGCGGCGATCAGGCCTTCCAGCGGTTGCAGCAGTTTGAGCAACTCGCCACTCACCGCGGCCGGGCGCGTGGCGCCGGGAGTGGGCGGTGGCAGCGGGAGTATGTTCATTTCGCCTGTCATCGGGTCACAACCTGTCGAAATTGCCCTCTTTGGATCAGGACATGACATGTATAATGCCGCCCCGTTATCAAGGGCGCGCTGAAAACATCACAAATGTTGACGCAGCTCTCCAGAGCAGGCCGCCAATTCAATTATTCTGCATCACTTTAACGGCCGCTCCACCGCCGACTTGAACCCTAAAGGCCCGCGATCTCTTGACCAGCCCACTTCTAGAAGCCGTAGCGCTCGCCTGTGAGCGAGACTGGCGGATGCTCTTCGAAAACCTCGAATTGCGTCTGGCGGGCGGTGATATGTTGCAGATCAGCGGCCCCAACGGCAGCGGCAAGACCAGTCTGCTGCGCCTGCTGGCCGGCCTGATGCAGCCGACTGCTGGCCAGGTCTTGTTCAACGGCCAACCCTTGAAAGCGCAAAGTACTGACCAGGCGCATAACCTGCTGTGGATCGGTCACGCCGCCGGGATCAAGGATTTGCTGACGCCGGAAGAAAACCTCAGCTGGCTCTGCGCCCTGCATCAGCCGGCCAGCCATGAAGCTATCTGGAAAGCGCTGGGTTCGGTAGGTCTGCGCGGTTTCGAGGATGTGCCCTGTCACACCTTGTCCGCCGGTCAGCGGCGCCGCGTGGCGCTGGCCCGGCTCTATCTGGACAGCCCACGGCTGTGGATCCTCGACGAACCTTTCACCGCCCTCGACAAACAAGGCGTGGCGCAGCTCGAAGAGCACCTCGCCGTTCACTGTGAGCAGGGTGGTATGGTGGTGTTGACCACTCACCACACCTTGACTCGCATGCCTGGGAGTTATCGCGACATCGATTTGGGCTTATACCTTGAGGGCCGGGCCGAATGAGTGTTTTCGGACTACTGGTTGCCCGCGAGGCGCGGTTGTTGTTTCGGCGTCCGGCCGAGCTGGCGAATCCGCTGGTTTTCTTCGCAATTGTCGTCGCATTGTTTCCATTGGCGGTCGGTCCTGAGACTCAATTGTTGCAAACCTTGTCTCCGGGGCTGGTGTGGGTAGCGGCCTTATTGTCCGTCCTGCTCTCGCTGGACGGGCTTTTCCGCAGTGATTTCGAGGACGGATCACTGGAGCAGTGGGTCCTTTCGTCGCACCCCCTGCCTCTTCTGGTTTTGGCCAAGGTACTGGCACACTGGGCGTTTTCCGGCCTGGCACTGGTTTTGCTCGCACCCTTGCTGGCCTTGATGCTCGGTTTACCGGCCGCTTGTCTGCCGGTGTTGCTGGTGTCATTGCTGCTCGGTACACCGATACTGAGTTTGCTCGGTGCGGTGGGCGCGGCGCTGACGGTGGGATTGAAACGTGGTGGCTTGTTGCTGGCACTGTTGATTCTGCCCTTGTACATCCCGGTACTGATTCTCGGCAGTGGCGCCTTGCAGGCGGCATTGCAGGGCATGCCGGCAACGGGTTACCTGCTCTGGCTTGGCAGCCTGACCGCCCTGGCGGTAACCCTGACACCTTTTGCAATAGCTGCTGGCCTGAAGATCAGCGTCGGCGAATAATAATGAGGTCTGGTCATTTTTTGATCACTTTTTGTTGAAAAAAGGCAGACCCTGGCTTTTCGTGCTGACGAAAAGCAACCGTGATGGAAACAGCAATGAACTGGACTTGGTTTCATAAGCTCGGCTCGCCCAAGTGGTTTTATGGTATCAGCGGCAGAATGCTGCCCTGGCTGAGTGTGGCCGCAGTGCTGCTGATCGGCATCGGGGCGGTCTGGGGCCTGGCTTTCGCGCCGCCGGATTACCAGCAAGGCGACAGCTTTCGGATCATCTACATCCACGTCCCGGCCGCCATGCTGGCGCAGTCCTGCTACGTGATGCTGGCGGTGTGCGGCATCGTCGGGCTGGTGTGGAAGATGAAACTGGCCGACGTCGCCCTGCAATGCGCCGCGCCTATCGGTGCCTGGATGACCGTGGTGGCGCTGGTCACCGGGGCCATCTGGGGCAAACCGACCTGGGGCTCGTGGTGGGTCTGGGATGCACGACTAACGTCCATGCTGATTCTGCTGTTTCTGTACTTCGGTCTCATTGCGCTGGGCAACGCCATCAGTAATCGTGACAGCGCGGCCAAGGCCTGCGCGGTGCTGGCAATTGTCGGGGTGATCAACATCCCGATCATCAAATACTCTGTAGAGTGGTGGAATACACTGCATCAAGGTGTGACTTTCAGTCTCACCGAGAAACCGGCGATGCCCGCCGAGATGTGGTTGCCGCTGCTGCTGACAGTGTTGGGTTTCTACTGTTTCTTCGGCGTGGTGCTGTTGCTGCGCATGCGCCTCGAAGTGCTCAAACGTGAAGCCCGCAGCAGTTGGGTCAAGGCTCAGGTGCTGAATACTCTGGAGGCTGCACGATGAGTTTTGCCTCCCTCGGCGATTTTCTCGCCATGGGCCATCACGGCCTATATGTCTGGTCAGCCTATGGCATCTGTTTTGCAGTGCTGGCCCTCAACGTCGCGGCGCCGATCCTGGCCCGCAAGCGTTATCTGCAACAAGAGGCGCGTCGTCTGCGCCGGGAGAACGGCAAGTGAATCCGCTGCGTAAAAAGCGTCTAATGATCATTCTCGCGCTTCTAGTCGGAGTCGGCGCTGCTGTTGGCCTGGCCTTGAGCGCTCTGCAGCAGAACATCAATCTGTTCTACACCCCGACCCAGATCGCCAATGGCGAAGCACCGAAAGACACGCGTATCCGTGCCGGCGGCATGGTCGAGAAGGGTTCGCTGCAACGCTCCGGGGATTCCCTGGACGTGCGATTCATTGTCACCGACTTCAGCAAATCCGTCACCATCACCTACCGCGGCATCCTCCCGGACCTGTTCCGTGAAGGGCAGGGCATCGTCGCCCTCGGCAAAATCAACGCTGATGGCGTGGTGGTAGCCGACGAAGTGCTGGCCAAACACGATGAAAAGTACATGCCACCGGAAGTGACCAAGGCCCTGAAAGACAGCGGTCAATCGGCACCGACACCAGTGAAAGAGGGTTAACCGATGACTGCTGGAATCTTTATTCCCGAGCTGGGCCATCTGGCGATGATTCTGGCGCTGTGTTTTGCGCTGGTACAGGCCGTGGTGCCGTTGCTCGGTGCCTGGCGCGGTGACCGGATGTGGATGGGCCTGGCCCAGCCTGCCGCCTGGGGCCAGTTTGCTTTCCTGACCTTCGCCTTCGGCTGTCTGACCTATGCCTTCATGGCCGACGATTTTTCCGTCGCCTATGTCGCCAGCAACTCCAACAGTGCCTTGCCCTGGTACTACAAATTCAGTGCCGTATGGGGTGCCCACGAAGGTTCCTTGCTGCTCTGGGCGTTGATCCTCGGCGGCTGGACCTTTGCGGTGTCAATATTCTCCCGGCAGTTGCCGCAAGTGATGCTGGCGCGGGTGCTGGCGGTGATGGGCATGATCAGCACCGGCTTCCTGCTGTTCCTGATCCTCACCTCCAACCCGTTCGCGCGGATTCTGCCGCAAATACCTACCGATGGTCGCGACCTCAACCCGTTGCTGCAAGACATCGGCCTGATCGTCCATCCGCCAATGCTCTACATGGGTTATGTCGGCTTCTCCGTGGCCTTCGCCTTCGCCATCGCGGCGTTGCTTGGCGGGCGTCTGGATGCCGCCTGGGCGCGCTGGTCGCGGCCATGGACCATCGTTGCCTGGGCGTTCCTCGGCATCGGCATCACCCTCGGCTCCTGGTGGGCCTACTATGAACTCGGCTGGGGCGGCTGGTGGTTCTGGGACCCGGTGGAAAACGCCTCCTTCATGCCTTGGCTGGTCGGTACGGCGCTGATTCACTCGCTGGCCGTTACCGAAAAACGTGGTGTGTTCAAAAGCTGGACGGTGTTGCTGGCCATCGCCGCGTTCTCCTTGAGCCTGCTGGGAACCTTCCTGGTGCGTTCCGGCGTACTGACTTCGGTGCATGCCTTCGCCTCCGATCCGGAACGCGGGGTATTCATCCTGATCTTCCTGCTGTTCGTGGTCGGCGGTTCGTTGACGCTGTTTGCCCTGCGCGCGCCGGTGGTCAAGAGCCATGTCGGGTTCAACCTGTGGTCGCGGGAAACCCTGCTGCTGGGCAACAACCTGGTATTGGTGGTCGCCGCGTCGATGATTCTGCTCGGCACTCTGTACCCACTGATCCTCGACGCCATGACCGGCGCCAAGCTGTCGGTTGGCCCGCCGTACTTCAATGCACTGTTCATCCCGCTGATGGCGTTGCTGATGGTGGTGATGGCGGTTGGCATGCTGGTGCGCTGGAAAGACACACCGGTCAAATGGTTGCTGAGCATGCTGACTCCGGTCTTGCTCGGCAGCGCGGCGCTGGCCGTGGTGGCCGGCATCGCTTATGGCGATTTCAATTGGGCGGTGCTGGCGACCTTCATGCTCGCCGCCTGGGTATTGCTTGCCGGTGTGCGCGACATCTTCGACAAGACCCGCCACAAAGGCCTGATCAAAGGCCTGCCGACCCTGACCCGCAGCTATTGGGGCATGCAAGTGGCGCACCTGGGGATCGCCGTCTGCGCCCTGGGCGTGGTGCTTTCCAGCCAGAACAGCGCCGAGCGTGACCTGCGCCTGGCACCGGGAGAATCCATGGACCTGGGCGGTTACCAATTTATCTTTGAAGGCGCCAAGCACTACGAAGGGCCGAACTTCACCTCGGACAAAGGCACCGTGCGGGTCATCCACGACGGCAAGGAAATCAGCGTGCTGCACCCGGAAAAACGCCTCTACACCGTGCAGAACTCGGTGATGACCGAAGCCGGGATCGACGCCGGTTTCACTCGTGACCTGTATGTCGCCCTCGGCGAACCCCTGGGCGAAGGCGCCTGGGCAGTGCGGGTGCACGTCAAGCCGTTCGTGCGCTGGATCTGGTTCGGTGGCCTGCTCACCGGTCTCGGTGGATTGCTGGCGGCCCTGGATCGACGTTATCGGGTCAAGGTGAAAAGCCGAGTGCAGGAAGCACTGGGCCTGTCTGGAGCCACCGCATGAAGCGTTGGATAATGTTGTTGCCGCTGGCGGTGTTTCTGCTGGTGGCGGTGTTTCTCTACCGCGGGCTGTTCCTGAACCCGGCCGAGCTGCCGTCGGCAATGATCGGTAAGCCGTTCCCGGCTTTTTCGCTGCCGACCGTGCAGGGTGACAAGCAGTTGACCCAGGCGGATCTGCTCGGCAAACCGGCACTGGTCAACGTTTGGGCCACCTGGTGCATTTCCTGCCGGGTCGAACATCCGGTGCTGAATAAACTGGCCGAGCAGGGCGTGGCGATCTACGGCGTCAACTACAAGGACGTCAATGTCGATGCGCTGAAGTGGCTCAAGGAATTCCACAATCCGTACCTGCTGGATATCCGTGACGAGGAGGGCTCCCTGGGCCTGAACCTGGGCGTTTACGGCGCCCCGGAAACCTTCTTCATCGATGCCAAGGGCATCATTCGAGACAAATTCGTCGGAGTGATCGACGAAGCGGTCTGGCGCGAAAAACTGGCAGGCAAGTATCAGGCACTCGTCGATGAGGCCAAGCCATGAAGCGCTGGATAGCCGCGGCCATTCTCGGCCTGAGTATCGCCGGTATGGCCCACGCGGCGATCGATACCTACGAGTTCGCCAATGACACCGACCGTGAGCGTTTTCGCGAGCTGACCAAAGAGTTGCGTTGCCCCAAGTGTCAGAACCAGGACATCGCTGATTCCAACGCGCCGATTGCCGCCGACTTGCGCAAAGAGATTTTCCGCATGCTCGGCGAGGGCAAGGACAATCAGCAGATCATCGACTTCATGGTCGAGCGCTATGGCGACTTCGTGCGTTACAAGCCGGCCCTGACCTCGAAAACCGCGGTGCTCTGGTTCGGCCCGGCCGGGCTGCTGCTGGGTGGGATCGTGATCATTGCCGTGATCATCCGCCGTCGTCGCGTACAGCGCACCGACACCCCGGACACGCTTTCCACCGAGGAGCGCAAGCGCCTCGATCAACTGTTGGATAAAGACCAAGAATGATTGATTTCTGGCTCGCTGCAGGTCTGCTGCTACTGGTAGCCCTGAGTTTTCTGCTGATCCCGGTTTTACGCGGCCGCCGTGCCCAGCGTGAAGAGGATCGTACCGCGCTGAACGTAGCGCTTTACCAGGAACGCGTGGCTGAGTTGCAAACTCAGCAAGAAGAAGGTGTTCTCACTTCAGCGCAAATGGACGCCGGCCGCGCCGAAGCAGCCCGTGAACTGCTGGCCGATACCGAAGGCACCGAGACCCCGCGGGTTTCCCGTCTGGGCAAGCCGGCACCGTTGCTGGCGGCCATTCTGGTGCCGGTGCTGGGCCTTGGCCTGTACCTGCATTTTGGCGCCAGCGACAAGGTCGAGCTGACCCGCGAATTCGCCCAGGCCCCGCAATCGATGGAAGAGATGACCCGTCGTCTGGAGCGTGCCGTCGCTGCGCAGCCGGATTCGGCTGAAGGCCTGTACTTCCTTGGTCGCACCTACATGGCCCAGGATCGCCCGGCGGATGCGGCGAAAATCTTCGAGCGCACGGTGGCAGTGGCCGGTCGTCAGCCGGAACTGCTCGGCCAGTGGGCTCAGGCGCAATACTTTGCCGACAACAAAAAATGGTCGGACAAGGTTCAGGCCTTGACCGATGAAGCGCTGAAGGTCGACCCGAAAGAAGTCACCAGCCTCGGCCTGCTGGGCATCGCCGCTTTCGAAGGCGAGCGCTACCAGGAAGCGATCGAGTACTGGAATCGCCTGCTGGCGCAACTGCCGCCGGAGGACAGCTCCCGCGCCGCGCTGCAAGGCGGAATCACTCGGGCCAGCGAGAAACTGCAGGAGAGCGGCGGCAAAGTTGCTGATGCTCCAGCGGCGGTGGCGAAAACCGCAGCGCTGCTCAAGGTCCGTGTCGATCTGGCGGCGGACGTCAAAGCCAAGGTCCAGCCGGGCGATAGCGTATTCATCTTCGCCCGCGCCACCTCCGGCCCGCCCGCGCCATTGGCCGCCAAGCGGCTGACTGTTGCGGATCTGCCGGCGACCGTCGAATTGGGCGATGCCGACGCGATGATGCCGCAGTTGAAACTGTCTAACTTCCCTGAAGTCCAACTGGTTGCGCGCATCTCCCGCGCCGGTAAACCGACTGCCGGCGAATGGATCGGACGCAGCCAGCCCCTGGCCAGCAGCACCACCGCGCCGCAGCAACTGACCATCGACAGCCCGGACAAATAATAGAGAACCGCTTATGACCGCCATTGCTCGAATCACCCTGCTCAGTCTGGTCCTGGGTCTAAGCGCATGCGCGGTCCAACGGCCGACACCTGCGCCCATGCCGCCGATCCCACCGTCAGGGCCGAGCACTCAGCCGGTGCCACCCAAAGCGCCGAGCAAGCCGACCGCACCGGCCAAACCGGCCAAGCCGCTGCCACGCACCTCAGCCAGCTTCGCCCCACCACCGGGCGGCAATAGCCACTGGGATGCCAAGCTGGGCGTCTACGTCCTCGACGACCAGACCGACACCTTCTACCGCCAGCGTACCTACTACCGCTGGAACAACGGCTGGAGCCGCTCCGTCAGCCCGAACGGGCCTTGGGAAGAGACGGATATCCATGGCGTGCCGTCGGGATTGGGGCGTCAGTTCAGTCAGTAAAGAAAAACGGCAGCCTCAGGGTTGCCGTTTTTGCATTGGGTGGAGATCGAGTCCGTGTGCTAGAGAATGGCTCGGTATTGGTTTAGCGCTTTGACCGACTGGACAAGGCCCTGTCGCATTAGAAGCTCGAGATAGGGGTCGACATCCATCGGCGGCATCTTCAGTTGCTGGCGCTGCCGTTGGGCTGCTGCCACGACGGCTGCGGGGTCAAGATCGAACAAATTATCGACGAACTCGTCTCGCGCGGAACCGGCCGGAAAGTGCGAGCCACATCAGGAAGTCACGCAATGGGGCAGGGTAAAGAACACAGGCGTCGTACACAGCAGTAAAGGGAGAATGCCTCACTCGTATCCCATCCTTAACGCTTGTGCCTGTTCCGCCAGCAGATTCATTGCCTGCTCACTGGCGCTGTCGCGCTTGCTTTTGTAATCCATCAACTCGGCAAATCTTACGCGACGATGTTTACCGGTCTTGTGAAAGGGCAGCTCGCCAGACTCCAACAGCTTGACCAGGTGCGGACGAGAAACATTGAGCAGGTCGGCCGCTTCTTGCGTGGTCAGCTCAGCGTGGACAGGCACAACCTTGACCGCATTGCCCGCCGCCAGCTCCGCCAGGATATCCACCAGTAATCGAAGGGCCGAAGTGGGTAGCTCGACAGTGTGAGCTTCGTTCTGCTCATCAAATATCTGGATATGCTGAGTTTCAAAGTGGGTAGCAAGAAACGCGGCCAAGGCCCGCTGCCCCTCAATGGCGGCTTGTACTTCACGCTCCATCGGCAGGTGAATGGGTGGGTGGATAACTTTGGACATGGTGAATTCCAGTCATTTTGAATAGGCGATGCTAAAATTCTATTCGAAACAAACGAAAATCGCAATAAACGAAATGTGTCCTGTTAAATACTCTCTAAAACACCACAAAGTCGCGTTTCGATTTTTTGTGCTTGAATAAAGGTAACTCCAGAGTTATTTTTATTGGGCCGGAGCAAGGAGGCTGGTGGTGCAGAGCAGGCTATTGATCAAGGAGCTGGAAGCTGCGGGTTGGATACTCGATCGAGTCACCGGCAGTCATCACATCTTCGTCCACCCTTACAGTCCGCACACGCTACCCGTACCTCATCCGAAGAAAGACTTGCCGATCGGGACGGTCAAAAGCATCAGGAAACGAGCCGGGCTTGTTTAGCACGACGTTAGTTTCGCAGGAGAACCTCAATGCAATATCCAATCTGTATCGAATGGGGCGACGACAACACCGCCATCGGTATTCAGATCCCCGATATACCGGGTGCCGTGACCGCAGGCGATACATTCGAAGAGGCCTACAACGCGGCCGTCGAGATTGCCCATATCATGCTGCAAGAGATTGCCGCCGACGGGCAGGCGATTCCCATGCCGACTTCGGCTGCGGCACACCGTGATAATCCCGAGTTCGCCGACATGGGCTGGGGAATGCTGGAACTGGATATCGCTCCCTATCTCGGCAAAACCGAGAAGGTCAACGTGACGCTGCCAGGTTTTGTCATTCAGCGCATCGATCGTTACGTGCGTGAGCACAACGTCAAGAGCCGTTCTTCGTTTCTAGCGGATGCGGCTATGGAGAAGCTGGTTCGGCATTAGGTGCAATGTTCAGGTTGCGCTTTATGTCTGTGCTCTACGGTGTATTTCCGGATTTTTCAGGGGCCCGATTTCGGCTGGGACTGCCAGCTGCATTCGGATAGGGTATTTGGTCAGTCCATTGCCAGGAGGCAACATGCAGAAGACTGCAATCAATCCACCCTCGGTTTTCAACTCGTTGCAGTACGGGTTCAGTCAAGCGATAGAGGTGCGTGGCGGTCGCCGACTGCTCCTTTCCGGTCAGGTTGGCGTCGATGCCAATGAACGCACGGTTGGGCCTGGCCTGTTCGAGCAGAGCTGCACGGCCATCGATAACATTGAAAAGCTATTGGCTGAGCGGGGAGGGGATTAAGCCATGTGATCATGTTGCGAATCTACATCGCCGAATCGGCTCGCGACGAGCAGGACTCTATCGCAAAGGTGCTGCGCGAGCGTTTCCCGGACAATCCTCCGCCATCCTCCTGGATTATCGTCAGTGGATTGTCGCTACCGGAATGGTTGATCGAAATTGAAGCCGAAGCGGTGCTTGCTGAATGATGGCCGGTTGAGGCGACTGATCAGAATTTGCGTCGGCTGGTCCGGCCCCATCGCGAGCAAGCCCGCTCCCACAGGTATTGAGTTGTACCTGTGGGAGCGGCGGTGCGGCGATCCGACTTGCTCGCGAAAGCGGTTGAACAGTCGCTAAAGATCTCAACCCTCAGCGCTTATTGCCCGCTGTAGATCTGATCAAAAACCCCTCCATCATTGAAGTGGGTCTTTTGCACGGTGCGCCAGTCGCCGAAGGTTTTCTCTACCGAGAGGAAGTCGACTTTCGGGAAACGGTCGGTGTACTTGGCCAGCACTGCCGGGTCCCGTGGACGCAGGTAGTTGGCGGCGGCGATTTCCTGGCCTTCCGGGGACCAGAGGTATTTCAGGTATTGCTCGGCCACGGCACGGGTGCCTTTCTTGTCGACGACTTTGTCGACCACGCTGACTGGCGGCTCGGCTTCGGCGGAGACGCTTGGGTAGATCACTTCGAACTGCTCGCGACCGAATTCACGGGCGATCATTTCGGCTTCGTTTTCGAAGGTCACCAGTACGTCACCGATCTGGTTGGTCATGAAGGTGGTGGTGGCTGCGCGGCCGCCAGTGTCGAGGACCGGGGCTTGCTTGAACAGCTTGCCGACGAATTCCTTGGCCTTGTTCTCGTCACCGCCGTTCTTCAGCACGTAGCCCCAGGCCGAGAGGTAGGTGTAGCGGCCGTTACCGGAGGTTTTCGGGTTTGGCACTATGACTTGCACGCCGTCCTTGAGCAGGTCCGGCCAGTCTTTCAAGGCTTTCGGATTGCCTTTGCGGACGATGAACACGGTGGCCGAGGTGAACGGTGCGCTGTTGTTCGGCAGACGGGTGACCCAGTTCTCGGGAACCAGCTTGCCGTTGTCGGCGAGGGCGTTGATGTCGGTGGCCATGTTCATGGTGATGACGTCAGCCGGCAGGCCGTCGATCACCGAGCGGGCTTGTTTGCTGGAGCCGCCGAAGGACATCTGCAGGGTGATGTTTTCGTTGTGTTCGGCTTGCCAGTGTTTCTGGAAGGCAGCGTTGTAGTCCTTGTAGAAATCTCGCATTACATCGTAGGAAACGTTCAGCAGGGTTGGTGCGGCCTGAGCCACGCTGCCCAGTGCCAGACCGGCGGCCAGAAGTGAGGCGCTAAAGAGTTTTTTCACTGCGCAATCCTTGTTCTATTCAATGTGAGGCCATTTGCCAGCGACTATAGCTGGGGCCGCATAGCTCTTTAAAGATTAAAAAGCACTTTGCTTATTCTATTTTCTTGAACAGCACATTGCCGCAACGGGAGCAGAACGCTGCGCCATGTTCGTGATGGTTTTTCTTGCACACCGGGCAGTCGTGCTGAAGCTGTTCACCGCGCATGGCGTTGGCTAATTCGGCGGTGAAGATCCCGGTTGGCACGGCGATGATCGAGTAACCGGTGATCATCACCAGTGACGAGATGACCTGGCCCAGCGGAGTCCTGGGCACGATATCGCCGAAACCGACGGTGGTCAGGGTGACGATCGCCCAATAGATCCCAATGGGAATGCTGGTGAAGCCGTGTTCCGGGCCTTCGACCACGTACATCAGCGTGCCGAACACCGTGACCAGGGTCGACACGCTGAGCAGAAACACGATGATTTTCTGTTTGCTGCCGCGCAGGGCCGACATCAAATAGTTGGCTTGCTTGAGGTACGGACTGAGCTTGAGCACGCGGAAAATCCGCAGCATCCGGATGATGCGGATGATCAGCAGGAATTGGGCATCGGCGTAATACAGCGCAAGGATCCCCGGGACGATCGCCAGCAGGTCTACCAGCCCGTAGAAACTGAAGGCGTAGCGCATCGGCTTGGGCGAGCAGTACAGACGCAGGCCGTATTCGATGATGAAGATGACAGTGAAGCCCCATTCGATGTAGGCCAGCAGATCTGCATAGTTCTGGTGAACGCTGTCGATGCTGTCGAGAATCACGATCACCAGGCTGGAGAGGATGATCAACAGCAAGATGCTGTCGAAGCGCCGTCCAGCCACTGTGTCGCTCTGGAAAATCATGACGTAAAGCCGTTCACGCCAATTGTTGCTGCTGTCCATGGATAACGCCTGAACCGATGATCAGCGAAGCCTAGGGTGATTCTCCTCGATTGCGCAAGGCGCACTGTCCATTGCCGCCTGACGCAACACGCGAATGCCGGCGTGGACCAGCCAGCAAGCAATGATAAAAGGCGCGGTGAGAGGCGCAAGACCCAAGGCACTGAAACCGGGTGTCAGCAGTATGGCCAGGGCGATGCCGAGCAACGGCAACCAGGGTTGGCGACGTTGCTGGCTGAAGGCAAGGGCGGCCAGTGCCGGGTTGTAGCCGTTCAAGCCGAGTAAAGCGGTTGAGGTTTCGTTGAGCAGTAATGCACATGCCAGACCGACGCCGGACCCCAGTAATGCCCAGGCAGCAGCGCGACGGTTGGCAATCAGCAGCCCGCCGGCGATCAGCATACCGGCCAATGGATGATCGAGTAGCATGATCTGGCCCAACCCTTTGAACATGGCACTCAGCAGGTTGAGGCAATTCAGTTCGGGCAGCTGGATGGAGGGTAGCGGGTGGGGCGCGGCGAGACTGAGCAGCAACCAGCTCAAGCCCACGAACGGTGCGGTGTAGGCGGGCAGGCAATGCTGGACGCGGGTGCGTTTGAGCCACTGCTGGGTGAGGATCGCGCCGAGACCGCCGCAGGCAATGATCAGTGGCGGCAGCATCGCGGACCAGGCGAACTGCTGGCTTAGCAACAGGCCCAGCAGGACGCCGTTGTAACTGTAGAGCCCGGCCTGGCGCTCGTCCTTGGCATAACCGCGCCGTTGCGCGGTGAGCAAACCGGCGACGCCGCCCAGCAGGGCACCGCCGAGCAGCGTCGGGGCGGTCAGCAGAATCGCCAACAGACACAGCAAACCGCAGAGCGGATGGCGCTGCAGGAAAATCTGGCTAAAGCCGTTGAGCAGGGCGGTGGCCCAGTCGGGGCAGTGGGTGTTGAAGTGGTTGGCAGGCATGGGTGGGGTCTAAGTACAGAGGCAGAACTCAGGTTGTGAATAAACCTGTGGCGAGGGAGCTTGCTCCCGCTCGGCTGCGCAGCAGTCGTAATCCGGAACTCCCAATTCGGCAGGTTAAACTCGGGATCCGTCTTGGGGCCGCTTCGCGACCCAGCGGGAGCAAGCTCCCTCGCCACAAGGGCTGTTCGCTAGATCAACGTCTCAATGCGCAACGAGTTAGTCGACCCTGGCTGACCAAAAGGCACACCCGCAGTGATCAATAGCGTATCGCCACGCTTGGCCATGCCTTGGGCCTGGGCGATTTCCAGGGCGGTGGAGCAGACCTCGTCAACCTGACGCAACCGATCATTGACCACCGAATGCACGCCCCAGGCCACCGTCAACCGGCGGGCGGTCTGCAGGTTCGGGGTGAGGTTGAGGATCGGCACTGTCGGCCGTTCCCGCGCGGCGCGCAAACTCGAGCTGCCGGACTCGCTGTAGTTCACCAGCACCGCCACCGGCAGGATGCTGCTGATACGGCGGATTGCACAGCTGATGGCATCGGACACCGTGGCTTCGGCCTGTGGTCGGCTGACGTCCAGTTGCGCCTGATAATCCGGGCCGCCTTCGACCTGACGGATGATCTTGCTCATCATCTGCACGGCTTCCAGCGGGTAATCGCCGGAGGCGGTTTCCGCCGAGAGCATCACCGCATCGGCCCCTTCGGCCACGGCATTGGCGACATCAGTGACTTCAGCGCGGGTGGGTGCCGGGGAGAAGCGCATCGACTCGAGCATCTGCGTCGCGACTACCACCGGTTTGCCGAGCTGGCGGCAGATAGTGATGATGTTTTTCTGGATCTGCGGCACGCTCTCGGCCGGAACTTCCACGCCCAGATCACCCCGGGCGACCATGATTGCATCGCTCAGCTCGGCGATTTCGCGCAGTTGTTCGACCGCTGACGGCTTCTCGATTTTCGCCATCAAAAAGGCTTTGTCGCCGATCAGCTCACGGGCTTCGCGGATGTCTTGCGGGCGCTGCACGAAGGACAACGCGACCCAGTCGACGCCCAGTTCCAGACCGAAGCTCAGGTCGCGGCGATCCTTGGCCGTCAACGGACTCAGATCCAGCACCGCCTGAGGCACGTTGACACCTTTGCGGTCGGACAACTCACCGCCGTTGAGCACTGTGGTGTCGATGGCGTCGGCGTGTTTGGCGGTGACCCGCAGGCGCAGCTTGCCGTCGTCCAGCAGCAGGTCCATGCCCGGTTCGAGCGCAGCGATGATTTCCGGGTGGGGCAGGTTGACCCGGCGTTGGTCGCCGGGTGTCGGGTCCAGATCCAGACGCAGCGCCTGACCGCGCACCAGCTGAACCTTGCCCGCGGCAAATTTGCCGACCCGCAGTTTCGGGCCTTGCAGGTCCATCAGAATCCCCAGGGGATAGTTCAGCTGCTGTTCGACTTCCCGAATCCACTGGTAACGCTGAGCGTGGTCGGCGTGATCACCATGGCTGAAGTTGAGGCGAAAGATGTTCACCCCGGCTTTGACCAATTCACGGATAGCGTCGATCCCGTCGGTGGCCGGGCCGAGGGTGGCGAGGATTTTGACCTTCTTGTCAGGCGTCATATTCAAGGCTCTCGAGAATCAGGATGGCACGGAAGTCGTTGACGTTGGTGCGGGTCGGCTCGGTGACGATCAACGCGTCCAGCGCGGCGAAGTAGCCATAGCCATTGTTGTTATCCAGCTCGTCACTGGCACTCAGGCCCATGGCCGCGGCGCGGGCGTAGCTGTCGGGGGTCATGATGGCGCCGGCGTTGTCTTCGGAACCGTCGATACCGTCGGTGTCGCCGGCCAGTGCATACACCCCGGGCAGACCCTTGAGGCTGTCGGTGAGACTCAGCAGGAACTCAGCGTTGCGCCCGCCACGGCCGTTGCCGCGCACGGTGACGGTGGTTTCGCCGCCGGATAGAATCACGCAAGGCGCAGCCAGCGGCTGGCCATGCAGGACCACCTGACGGGCAATGCCTGCATGGACCTTGGCCACTTCACGGGACTCGCCTTCCAGGTCGCCGAGAATCAATGGGCTGAACCCGGCCTGACGCGCTTTCACCGCTGCCGCTTCCAGGGATTGCTGCGGCCGCGCGATCAGCTGGAAATGACTGCGGGCCAGGCTCGGATCGCCGGGTTTGACCGTCTCCGATTCCGCGCTTTGCAGCCAGTTGCGCACCGTTGCTGGAACGTCGATGGCGTAGCGTTGCAGAATCGCCAGAGCCTGGGCCGAGGTGCTTGGGTCGGCCACGGTGGGACCGGAAGCGATCACGGTCGCCAGGTCCCCCGGTACATCGGAAATGGCATAGGTGTAGACAGTCGCCGGCCAACAGGCCTTGGCCAGGCGTCCGCCCTTGATCGCCGAGAGGTGTTTGCGTACGCAGTTCATCTCGCCGATGGTGGCGCCGGATTTGAGCAGGGCTTTGTTGATCGATTGTTTGTCGGCGAGGGTGATGCCGGCCGCCGGCAGCGCGAGCAATGCCGAACCGCCACCGGAGAGCAGGAAGATCACCCGGTCGTCTTCACCCAGGTCGCTGACCAGTTCCAGTACTCTTTTTGCCACGGCCAGACCGGCGGCGTCAGGCACCGGATGGGCTGCTTCGACCACTTCGATTTTTTCGCAGGGGGCGCCGTGACCGTAACGGGTCACCACCAGCCCGGACACCTCGCCCTGCCAGCAACGCTCGACTACTTGCGCCATGGCTGCGGCCGCTTTGCCGGCGCCAATCACGATCACCCGACCGCTGCGATCGCTGGGCAAATGGGCTTCAAGAACTTGCTGCGGGTGGGCGGCGTCAATGGCTGTGGCGAACAGCTCACGGAGCAATTGTTGCGGATCGACCGACATGGCGGGCTCCCGGGTTTTCTTGTTATTGGGGTGTGGCTAAATCTTCTGTGTGTGGCTCGATCCAGTGTGGCGAGGGGGCTTGCCCCCGTTCGATTGCGAAGCAATCGTAAAACCGGTCACTGCATTTCTAATGCAAGATTGCGGTGACTGGCTTCAGGGGCGCTTCGCACCCCAACGGGGGCAAGCCCCCTCGCCACAACAGGCTCGCTCCCACAGGTTTGGTGCAGGCCTTATTTATCGCGAATCGAGAAGTTCGCCATGTGTTCCAGGCCTTTGATCAGCGCCGAGTGGTCCCAGTTGCTGCCACCGATGGCCGCGCAGGTGCTGAACACTTGCTGGGTACCGGCGGTGTTGGGCAGGTTGATGCCCAGCTCGCGAGCGCCGGCCAGGGCCAGGTTGAGGTCCTTCTGGTGCAGGCTGATGCGGAAGCCCGGATCGAAGGTGCCTTTGATCATGCGCTCGCCGTGAACTTCGAGGATCTTCGACGAAGCGAAACCACCCATCAGTGCTTCACGGACCTTGGCCGGATCGGCACCGTTTTTCGAGGCAAAAAGCAGGGCTTCAGCGACGGCCTGGATGTTCAGCGCGACGATGATCTGGTTCGCTACCTTGGCGGTTTGACCGTCGCCGTTGCCGCCGACCAGGGTGATGTTCTTGCCCATGCTCTGGAACAGCGGCAGGGCGCGCTCGAAGGCGCTGCTGTCGCCGCCGATCATGATGCTCAGGGTTGCGGCCTTGGCGCCGACTTCACCGCCGGACACCGGGGCGTCGAGGTATTGCGCGCCTTTTTCGTTGATTTTCGCCGCGAAGGTTTTGGTTGCGGTCGGCGAGATCGAGCTCATATCGATCACGATTTTGCCTTTGCCAACACCGGCCGCCACGCCGTCGGCGCGGAACAGCACGTCTTCGACCTGCGGGGTATCCGGAACCATGACGATGATGAACTCGGCTTCCTGGGCGACTTCTTTCGGGCTCGCCAGAGCGACCGCGCCACCGGCGATCAGATCGGCAGGAGCGGCATCGTGGTGCGCCGACAGGAACAGGCTGTGACCGGCTTTCTGCAGGTTCAACGCCATTGGGTGGCCCATGATGCCGGTGCCGATAAATCCGATTTTAGCCATGAGAAAATCCTCTTGTTTTTATGTGGCTCATGTAGGAGCTGCCGAAGGCTGCGATCTTTTGATCTTGAGCTTTTTAAAGTCAAAAGATCGCAGCCTGCGGCAGCTCCTACAGTGATGAGTGTGTTTTCGATCAGATTGCGTTATGGGTCTTCAACCAACCCAGACCCGTTTCTGTGGTGGTCAGCGGCTTGTATTCACAGCCGACCCAGCCCTGGTAACCGATGCGGTCCAGATGCTCGAACAGGAAGCGATAGTTGATCTCGCCAGTGCCCGGCTCGTTGCGCCCCGGGTTGTCGGCGAGCTGGATGTGATTGATCTGGTCCAGATGGTCGGCCATGGTCCGGGCCAGGTCGCCCTCCATGATTTGCATGTGGTAGATGTCGTATTGCAGGAACAGGTTGCTGCTGCCCACCTGCTCGCGAATCGACAGGGCTTGCGCTGTGTTGTTCAGATAGAAACCGGGGATGTCGCGGGTGTTGATCGCTTCCATCACCAGCTTGATGCCCACCGCTTGCAGCTTGTCGGCCGCGTACTTGAGGTTGGCGACAAAGGTCTTTTCCACGGTGGCATCGTCGACGCCGTGGGGGCGGATGCCGGCCAGGCAGTTGACCTGGGTATTGCCCAGTACTTTCGCATAAGCGATCGCCAGATCGACCCCTGCGCGGAACTCTTCGACCCGATCCGGCAGGCAGGCGATACCGCGCTCGCCCTTGGCCCAGTCACCGGCCGGCAGGTTGAACAGCACTTGGGTCAGGCCGTGGGCATCGAGCTGGGCCTTGATCTCGGCGGAGTTGAAGTCGTAGGGGAACAGGTATTCGACACCACTGAAGCCGGCCTTGGCGGCGGCTTCGAAGCGGGCAAGAAAATCCTGTTCGGTAAACAGCATGGACAGGTTGGCGGCAAAACGCGGCATGGTGGTCTCCTGTTAGTGTTTTGTTGGATCGTTCCCACGCTTTGTGTTTGATCACGGTTCGCCTCGACGTGGGAGCGATCTTTCACATTAGGTCAATCGAGCAACGAAATCGCGGTCGGCGCATCGCTGCCGACCAGAGCCAGGTCCTCGAATTCGTTGACGGCGTTGATCTCGGTGCCCATGGAAATGTTGGTCACACGCTCCAGAATAATCTCGACTATCACCGGAACCTTGAATTCTTCCATCATCTCCTGAGCCTTGCGCAGCGTCGGCTGGATCTGTGCCGGTTCGAACACGCGCAGGGCCTTGCAACCCAGGCCTTCGGCCACTGCGACGTGGTCGACGCCATAACCGTTGAGCTCTGGAGCGTTGAGGTTATCGAAGGACAACTGCACGCAGTAGTCCATCTCGAAACCGCGCTGCGCCTGACGGATCAACCCCAGGTAGGAGTTGTTCACCACCACGTGGATGTACGGCAGTTTGAACTGCGCACCCACCGCCAGCTCTTCGATCATGAACTGGAAGTCATAGTCGCCGGACAGGGCCACGACCTTGCGGCTCGGATCTGCCTTGACCACGCCCAGCGCTGCCGGAATGGTCCAGCCCAGAGGGCCGGCCTGACCGCAGTTGATCCAGTGGCGCGGCTTGTAGACGTGCAAGAACTGCGCGCCGGCAATCTGCGACAGACCGATGGTGCTGACGTAGCAAGTGTCTTTGCCGAACACCTGGTTCATCTCTTCGTAGACCCGTTGCGGCTTGACCGGCACGTTGTCGAAGTGGGTCTTGCGGTGCAGGCTGGCTTTTCGCTGCTGGCAATCTTGCAGCCAGGCGCTGCGGTCCTTCAATTTGCCGGCGGCTTTCCATTCGCGAGCGACTTCGATGAATACCTTCAGTGCGCTTCCTGCATCGGAAACGATGCCCAGGTCCGGGGTGAATACACGACCGATCTGGGTCGGTTCGATGTCGACGTGAATGAACCGACGGCCTTCGGTGTAAACGTCCACGGAACCCGTGTGACGGTTGGCCCAGCGGTTACCGACACCCAGTACCACGTCGGACTTGAGCATGGTCGCGTTGCCATAGCGGTGCGAGGTTTGCAGACCGACCATACCGACCATCAGCGGATGATCATCAGGGATGGTGCCCCAGCCCATCAGGGTCGGGATCACCGGAATCCCGGTCAGTTCGGCGAATTCCACCAACAGCTCGCTGGCATCGGCATTGATGATGCCGCCACCGGCCACCAGCAGTGGCCGTTCAGCCTGGTCGAGCATGGCCAGGGCCTTCTCGATTTGCACGCGGTTAGCGGTTGGCTTGGCCAGCGGCAGTGGCTCGTAAGCGTCGATGTCGAATTCGATTTCGGCCATCTGCACGTCGAACGGCAGGTCGATCAGCACCGGGCCGGGGCGGCCGGAGCGCATTTCGAAAAAGGCTTTCTGGAAAGCGTAAGGCACCTGGCCCGGTTCCAGAACGGTGGTCGCCCACTTGGTCACTGGCTTGACGATGCTGGTGATGTCGACTGCCTGGAAGTCTTCCTTGTGCATACGGGCCCGGGGTGCCTGGCCAGTGATGCAGAGGATCGGGATCGAGTCGGCCGAGGCGCTGTAGAGCCCGGTGACCATGTCGGTACCGGCAGGCCCGGACGTACCGATGCATACGCCGATATTGCCGGCTTTAGTGCGGGTGTAACCCTCGGCCATGTGCGAGGCGCCTTCAACGTGGCGAGCGAGGACGTGATCAATGCCGCCGACCTTTTGCAGGGCGGAGTACAACGGGTTGATGGCTGCACCCGGGATGCCAAAGGCGGTATCAACCCCTTCACGGCGCATCACCAGAACGGCGGCTTCGATTGCTCTCATTTTGCTCATGGTTTTGTGCCTCTTACGTTTTGTAATTGTATACAAGTGGCTTTGCGCAGAGTGTATTCACGGCGGACGGCGCAGGTCAATCCATTTTCTCAAGCGGCTGTTTCATTTCGTCAGAAGCCGGAAGTGCTGTGGCTTTTCGTCGCATGAGCAGCTTTTCGATAATTATTGTATACAAAAAAATAACTCATTGTGTTCTATTTGTTGTATCGGATTTCGCCCTGCCGAGGTCCACAGGCTTTTTCCATAACAAAGTAAGGACGGCACCCATGAGCGCTTTAACCTTGAAAGTCGCAGTCAGCCTGACCGGTCGAGCCATAGACGCAGGGCGCAAAATCGCCGCGGCCCCGCTGACTATCGCGGTACTCGATGCCGGCGGGCATTTGCTGAGCTTGCAGCGGGAAGACGGCGCGAGTCTGCTGCGGCCGCAGATCGCCATCGGCAAAGCCTGGGGCGCGATTGCCCTGGGCAAGGGATCGCGACTATTGGCACTGGACGCGCAACAGCGGCCGGCGTTTATCGCCGCGCTCAACAGCCTGGGCCAGGGCAGCGTGGTGCCGGCGCCGGGCGGGGTGTTGATTCGCGATCAGGAAGGCGTGGTGATCGGCGCCATCGGCATCAGCGGCGACACCTCCGACATCGACGAACAATGCGCGATCAGCGCCATCGAGGCGCAGGGGTTGCGGGCGGATGCGGGGGTGACGGCTTAATCAAGATCAAAAGATCGCAGGCTTCGCCAGCTCCTACGCCAAACGCGTTCCTCTGTAGGAGCTGCCGCAGGCTGCGATCTTTCAGGAGCGACCCAACTTATCAGTCCAGCTCACACCCCTTGAGCACCAACCGGATAATGGTCTGCGCCGCCGCTTCATAATCTGCCTCATCGAGCTTGGCCTTGCCGGTGACGACCGAGATCTGCCAGTCGAAATCGGCATAGGTCTGGGTGGCGGCCCAGATGCTGAACATCAGGTGATTGGGGTTGAGCGGGGCGATCAGGCCGCGGTCGATCCAGGTCTGGATGCAGTCGATGTTGTGTCTGGCCTGGGCGTTGAGTTGTTCGACCTGGTCGGGGCTCAGGTGCGGTGCGCCATGCATGATTTCGCTGGCGAATACCTTGGACGCAAACGGCAGGTCGCGAGAAATGCGGATTTTTGAGCGAATATAGCCACTCAGCACTTCGCTGGGCACGCCCTCGGCATTGAACGGGGTCGAGGCCTGAAGAATCGGTTCGATGATGCTTTCCAGCACCTCGCGGTAGAGATTTTCCTTGGACTTGAAGTAGTAGTAGACGTTGGGCTTGGGCAACCCCGCCTTGGCCGCGATGTCGCTGGTTTTGGTCGCGGCGAAGCCCTTGTCGGCGAACTCCTCGCTGGCTGCACGCAGGATCAGTTCTTTGTTGCGCTCGCGGATGGTGCTCATAAACCAGGTGATTCCTTGCCTGTTCTGGCGGTTGCGCATGGTAGCACCGGCTTTGCGCGAGGCTCAAGAATGCCCCACGGTGCCTTGGGTCGCGTTATGCTCGGCAAAATTTATTAGCAAAGGAAGCCTGATCCATGGCCGGAAGCAGTTTGCTGCTGTTGATCGATGATATTGCCGCGGTGCTCGACGACGTCTCCTTGATGACCAAGATGGCTGCGAAGAAGACCGCCGGGGTGCTCGGCGACGATCTGGCGCTCAATGCCCAGCAGGTCTCGGGCGTGCGTGCCGAACGTGAAATACCGGTGGTCTGGGCGGTTGCCAAAGGCTCGTTTCTCAACAAGTTGATCCTGGTTCCTGCCGCGTTGGCCATCAGTGCCTTCGCGCCATGGCTGGTGACCCCACTGTTAATGATCGGGGGCGCCTACCTGTGTTTCGAAGGTTTCGAGAAACTCGCGCACAAGTTCCTCCATAGCAAGGCCGAAGACCAGGCTGAGCACGCAGAGTTGATCGAAGCGGTGGCCAATCCCGCAGTCGATCTGGTGGCCTTCGAGAAAGACAAGATCAAGGGCGCGGTGCGGACTGACTTCATACTGTCGGCGGAAATCATCGCCATTACCCTCGGCACCGTGGCCGATGCGCCGCTGATGCAGCAGGTCATCGTGCTGTCGGGCATTGCCATCGTCATGACCGTCGGTGTCTATGGCCTGGTGGCCGGTATCGTCAAGCTCGACGACCTCGGGTTATGGCTGACCCAAAAACCAGGGCAGATGGCAAAAAGCATCGGCGGCGTCATTTTGCGCGCGGCGCCGTACATGATGAAAGGTCTCTCGGTGATCGGCACCGCGGCGATGTTCATGGTCGGCGGCGGGATTCTCACCCATGGCGTGCCGGCGGCTCATCACTGGATCGAAAGTGTGAGTCAGAGCACTGGTGGCTTTTCGCTGATCGTACCGACCCTGCTCAATGCAGTGGCCGGGATTATCGCGGGCGCGGTGGTTTTGGTGGGGGTGATGGCAGTCAGCAAGGTCTGGCGGATGGCGAAGGCCTGAAACGGCGTTCTACAAGGCGCCAAACAAAAAGGCCATTCGATCTGATCGAATGGCCTTTTTCGTTACCCGCGTTTCGCGTTATTCGGCAATCTGCAACTTACGCGCCTCGGTGTAGACGTAACGGACCTTTTCGTACTCGAACGGTGTATTCAACTGACCGTAACGGAAGCTGGTCTGGTAGCGCTTGTCGATGCCACGCAGTAGCAGGAGTTCCGGATGGTTGCCGCTGACTTCGGCGACGTTGAGGAAGTTGATCTGCGCTTCCGCCGCGAAGTCGAACACCAGACCGCCGGTATCGCGCAGGTTCGATGGGCCGAGGATCGGCAGGATGACGTAGGCACCCCCCGGTACGCCATAGAAGCCCAGGGTCTGGCCGAAGTCTTCGTTCTGGCGCGGCAAACCCATTTTGCTGGCCGGGTCCCACAGGCCGGCGATGCCGACGGTGGTGTTGAGCAACAACCGACCGGTGGTTGCCATCGAGCGCTTGCCCTTGAGCTGAAACAGGCTGTTGAGCAGGTTGGGCACGTCGCCAAGGTTGTTGAAGAAGTTACTCACGCCGGTGCGCAGGAAGCTCGGGGTGATGTATTGGTAGCCGTTGACCACTGGCAGGAACACCCATTGATCGAAGCGATAGTTGAAGTGGTAGACCCGGCGGTTCCACGACTCCAGCGGGTCATAGACATTCAGCGCGTTCAACGTCGAGCGTTCGAATTCGCGCTGGTCCAGGCCGGGGTTGAACTTGAGTCTGGTCAGCGGCAGGGTGAAGCCGTCCTGTTCGACCACGCTGGGTGTGTTGGCCTTGCTGTTGTCGGCATTGACATAGCCTGCGCAGAGCAGCGCAGCGATAAGCAGGAGAGGTTTAACCACGGAAGAACTCCAGCATAGCGTCGCTGTTGACGCGATAGTTGAGGTTGCCGCAATGGCCGCCGAGAGGGTAGACGGTCAGACGATCGCCGAAGGTTTTACGCAGAAAGCCGAGGTCGCCCGGGCCAAGGATCACGTCGTCGGCGTTGTGCATCACGGCGATTTTCGGGCTGTCGTGCAGGTAGTCCTTGAGCGCGTAGAGGCTGACCTGGTCGATCAGTTGCAGCACGCTGCCGCCATCGGTGCGGGCGCGCCACATCGGGATCACCTGCTCGGTGAGGTAACAATCGAAGTCGCATTGCAGGGCGCGCTTGAGGAACGGCGTAAGGCTGGTACCCTCGGTGATCGGGTACTTGGGCGGGGTGATCAGGCCGCGGCGGTTGATCAGGTCCGAGGTGAAGGCAATGTCGGCTGCCGAGAAACGGAACGAGGTACCGATCAGCATGGCCATCTGTTCGTTGCTCAGATGCTGTTTGGACTGTTGAAAGTCGTAGACCAGCGCGTCATTGAGATCGATATAACCTTTTTGCTGGAAGTAACGGGTCAGCTTGTTCAGCACCAACTCATAAAACGTAGTGCTGTTGTTGATGCCCTTGACCTCGGTCTGGACCAGCTTGTCGAGGTTGGTGATCGAGGTGTAGAGGTTGACCGGTGGGTTGAGCAGCAAGACTTTCTTGAAGTTGAAGCTGCGCCGGGTTTCATCCAGTTTGCTGACAAACGCCGCGTCCAGGGCGCCCAGGCTGTAACCGGTGAGGTAGAACTCCGAGATCGGCAGTTTCGGGTGTTGCGCACGCACAGCCTGCATGACCCGGTACAGGTCTTCGGCGTCTTCCTTGGTCACGCCGGGTGTGGCAAAGCGCGAAGCAGCAGTCATGAAGTCGAAGCTGGTGGGCGACGACAGCTGCACCACGTGATAGCCGGCTTTGTAGTAAAGCTTTTTCAGGTATTCGTTGATGCTGCTGTGATAGGGCGCACCCGTGCCGGCAATCAGGAAAATCAGCGGTGCCGCATGGTCCTGTTTGGCCATGCGGTAGGTGAGCTTTTTCACCGCCCAGAAGTTGTCGGGCAAAGTGAATTCACGCTCCGGGCGCAATCTCAGGCTGTAATCCGCCTGGTCGATATCCTCATCTGCCGGCAGCTCTGGTCGCAGTTCCGGTGGCGTGGTGGCAATCGTTGCCTCGAACGGATTGGTCAGCGGATAGCCATAACTCGCAGCGTCGATATCCACTGCCAGTGCGGACGCACTCAGAATAAGGCCGCCAAAAAAGGCAGCGAAGCGCAAGGGTCGGAGCATGACTGAATCCCTTAGAGGAAGGTGCCGGGTAGAGTTAGCAGGCTATGACCACCACAATGGTACTGAAGTGCCATTTTTCGGACAAAGTGTCAGTTCAGGGGCGTAAATCGGGGTAATAGTAGCCGGACGATACACTTTCCGGTGATTTCGTGAACAGTTATCTGGTTATCTCGCTTGCTTACCCCTGTCGGGCGATTAAGCTGGGCGCCATTTTCGTTTACCGGAGTGCTTCATGTCCCGCCGCCTGCCCGTGATCCTGTTACTTATTGTTTTGCCGTTATGGCTGGCCGCCAGCTATGGCCTGCGTTACGGCTTTATGGAGGATGGGCAGTGGGTCGGCATTTGTGTCGACGAGGCAAGTCGCTGGGAATGCCAGGTGCGCTCGAACCTGGGGCTGATGATTCATTTCCAGATCCTGGGCTGGGCGGCCTTGGCGGCAGCGGTGCTCGGGTTTGTACTGCCGGGGCGTGGGGGCTGGTGGATGGCGGTGCTGGCACTGCTGTTCGGGTTTCCGGCGCTGGCCTTGTACAACACCAGCATGGCGGTGTTTGCGGTGGTGATGGGTGGGTTGCGGTTGGTCAGGGCGAGTCGCGGCGCCTGATCGATCGAATCGCGAGCAGGCTCTCCCACACTAGACCGTGTCCAGACACAAATCATGTGTACGACGCAGTTCCAGTGTGGGAGTGAGCCTGCTCGCGATAGCGCCGACAGGCGCTCTGGGTCAGGCCTTGCGAACCCGCAAGCTGCGCCACAGTGCGGCAACCATCAACCCGCTCACCAATGCCCAGCCCCAAGCCTGCTGGTTTTCCAGGCCTTCGCGATACAGCTGCGGGGCGATGGCGGCGCCGATGATAAAGGCCAGCAGGGCGATCTCTGCGCGCGGCGCCCTGACCGGGCGGCACAGGTAGACCAGTGCCGGCAGCAACAAGGCGGCGCTCGGGAAACTGCGGTAGCGCGGATCGAATACCAAGGCGAGCATCATCACCGCGCCAGCGAAGCCAGCGGCCGCCAGCAGCCAGCCGGCGCGCTGTTCCAGCCAGTTGAAGGCACGCTCACGCCAGGCGGTTTTGCTGCTCAGAGCCAGCGCAGCGTGTGCCAGTACCAACAGATTCAAGCCCACCAGTAATCCCGCCCAGATCCATTCGCCGGCAAAACGGCTGATGACCCGCGCCAGTTCACCCCAGGTGCCAATGGAGCAGGCCGCCACTGCACCGAGCAGCGGCAGGATCAGCGCAGCCCGAGTGCCGCCCACGCGACCACCAAGGATCAGTGTGCCGAGGAAGATCAAGCCACCGATACCCAGCCATAGTGGCCAGAAGGGCAGGTTCGATACCGGCCCTGCCAGTACGCCCTTGTCGTGACGGTCGGCGTCGAACAGCCCCCAGTAACCGCCGACCGCACCTTCACTGGCGCGCTTCCACGGTTGGTCGAAGGCTTCAATCAGGTTGTAGTGCCAGCCATTGTGTTCAGCCAGGGCGACAAAGCCGCGAATGAACTTGGCCTCGTTGACCCGACTTGGCAGGGCGGTTTCGCGCTGGCGGCCTTCGCTTGGCCAGCCGGTTTCGCCAATCATCACGTCTTTGGGGGCGAAGCGATTACCGAACACCTTGCGGACTTCAGCGACGTGGTTGAGGGCGGCGTCGATATTGGAGGGATCATCTTCCCAATACGGCAGCAAATGGATGGTCAGGAAGTCCACGGTTGGAGCGATTTCCGGATGCTTGAGCCAGAATTCCCAGACATCGGCGTAGGTCACTGGCTGTTTGACGTGGCTTTTCACCCGGACAATCAGCTTGGCCAGCTGGGGCCCGGTGATTTCCTTGCGCAACAGGACTTCGTTACCGACGATCACCGAGGTCACGACATCGGCGTTGGCATTGGCAGAAGCGATCAGCAAGTCGACTTCCTTGGCGGTGTCCACCGGGTTGCTGTTGATCCAGGCACCGATCATCAATTTCAGGCCGTGCTTGCGCGCCAGGGCGGGGAGGGCTTCAAGGCCGGTCATGGAATAGGTGCGGATGCATTCGAAGCGGGTTGCCAGCAGCGCAAGGTCGGCGTCCATGCGCTCGGGGCGCAGCTTGAACGGCTGGTCGAATGGCGATTGGTCTTTATCGAACGGGGTGTAGGAGGCGCATTGCAGCTTGTGGGTGGCGCTGGCCGCATCCGGCAGCAGCACCGGTTGGCCGAGGCCGTACCAGAAACCGCAAAGGGCAAACAGGCCAAGCAGACAGGCGAACAGGTAAGGTAAAAAAGCGAAGCGTGCAGTCGCGGGCATGGTCTGGCCGTATGGGGGCAAAGCCGCGCATCTTACCTGCATTTGACGCCCGCTTGGGCGGCTGCATGGTTTTGACATGCAAAGTTCGGGCGGGATCCGTTGTCGTATTTCTACTTGCCGTCGTTAATGGCGTTCTGATGTCGTTTCTCGTTGCCTTGAGGTCGCTGCCAGAGCAGGTCGCCGAGCACGGCAGGTTGATGATCGGTGCGTCAGTACTCCACTGATGTTCGGACGAGTTTGCGGTGAGGCGTGATGGGGGCGCTGTGCACTATAAAAATACGTTAGCGCGATTCGGCATCCGTCGAGCGCAGCACTTTCGGGGAAGTAACGATGAAGATACGACGCCTTTTAGGTGCAGGTGCCGCTCTGGTGCTTGCGATTGGCTCCACATTCGCCAATGCCGAGAGCAAAACCCTGACCATCGGTTACGTGGACGGTTGGTCCGACAGCGTCGCGACCACCCATGTGGCGGCTGAAGTGATCAAACAGAAGCTGGGTCATGACGTGAAGCTGCAAGCGGTCGCAACGGGGATCATGTGGCAGGGTGTAGCCACTGGCAAACTCGATGCCATGCTGTCTGCCTGGCTGCCCGTGACCCACGGCGAATACTGGAGCAAAAACAAGGATCAGGTCGTCGATTACGGTCCGAACTTCAAGGATGCGAAAATCGGTTTGATCGTGCCGGAGTACGTCAAAGCCAAGTCTATTGCCGATCTTAAAACCGACGACAGCTTCAAGGGTCGTATCGTCGGCATCGACGCAGGTTCAGGCGTGATGCTCAAAACCGAACAGGCGATCAAGGATTATGGCCTGGACAACTACACCCTCAAGGCCAGTTCCGGCGCCGGCATGATTGCCGAGCTGACCCGTGCCGATAAAAAACAGGAATCCATTGCCGTCACCGGTTGGGTGCCGCACTGGATGTTCGCCAAATGGAAACTGCGCTTCCTGGACGATCCGAAAGGCGTTTATGGCGCGGCTGAAACCGTCAACAACATCGGTAGCAAAGGCTTGGAAGCCAAAGCGCCGGATGTGGCGAAGTTCCTGAAGAACTTCCAGTGGGCATCGAAAGACGAAATTGGCGAAGTTATGTTGGCAATTCAGGACGGTGCCAAGCCTGAAGTGGCTGCCAAGGACTGGGTCGCCAAGCATCCGGAACGGGTTGCCGAGTGGACCGCCAAATAATCTCTCGAAACGTCTAAACCGCTATTATCAAGACCGCCTGGCGTTCGCGCCAGGCGGTCTTTTGCGTTGTTGGGGGCGACAATGCGTCACAGCAGTCATGTCGTTCTAATACTAAGGTCGTCTGGAACCGAATCTGTAGCCGCATAGAGTGGAATACGTTGCAATTCAATCTGTGCTGCGAGGACAAAAACAATGAACGACAGCATTTACCTCTCGATTCAAAACAGCCCGCGTTTCAAGGAGCTGGTCAGTAAAAGAGAGCGTTTCGCCTGGATTCTCTCGGCGATCATGCTTGGGCTTTACGCTGGCTTTATCCTTTTGATTGCTTATGGACCACATATACTGGGGGCGAAAATCAGCCCTGAGTCATCGATTACCTGGGGTATACCCATTGGTGTCGGGCTGATTCTTTCAGCCTTTGTCCTGACTGCGATCTACGTTCGACGCGCCAATGGCGAATTCGACGACCTGAACAATGCGATTCTCAAGGAGGCTCAGCAATGATCCGGCGTCTAATTGCGGCACTCGGTATAGCGGCCTTCGCCCCGGCAGTCTGGGCGGCGGAAGCCCTGACCGGCGAGGTGCAAAAACAACCACTCAACGTTTCGGCGATCCTGATGTTCGTCGCCTTTGTCGGCTTGACCCTGTGCATCACGTACTGGGCTTCCAAGCGTAACAATTCGGCGGCCGACTACTATGCGGCGGGCGGCAAGATCACCGGTTTCCAGAACGGTCTGGCAATTGCCGGTGACTACATGTCGGCGGCGTCCTTCCTGGGTATTTCCGCCTTGGTGTACACCTCCGGTTATGACGGCCTGATCTACTCGATCGGCTTCCTGGTGGGCTGGCCGATCATTCTGTTCCTGATCGCCGAGCGCCTGCGTAACCTGGGTAAATACACCTTTGCCGACGTAGCGTCCTACCGTCTCGGGCAAACCCAGATTCGCACCCTGTCGGCCAGCGGTTCGCTGGTGGTAGTGGCGTTCTACCTGATCGCGCAAATGGTTGGTGCCGGCAAGCTGATCCAGCTGCTGTTCGGTCTGGACTACCATATTGCGGTAATCCTGGTCGGTATCCTGATGTGCATGTACGTGCTGTTCGGCGGCATGCTGGCAACCACCTGGGTGCAAATCATCAAGGCTGTGCTGCTGCTCTCGGGCGCTACCTTCATGGCTGTCATGGTGATGAAGTACGTTAACTTCGACTTCAATGCGCTGTTTGCCGAAGCGACCAAGGTTCACCCTAAAGGTGAAGCAATCATGAGCCCCGGCGGCCTGGTGAAGGATCCGGTCTCGGCATTCTCCCTCGGCCTGGCGCTGATGTTCGGTACTGCCGGTCTGCCGCACATTCTGATGCGCTTCTTCACCGTAAGTGACGCTAAAGAAGCTCGTAAAAGCGTGCTGTATGCCACTGGCTTCATCGGCTACTTCTACATCCTGACCTTCATCATCGGCTTTGGCGCGATCCTGCTGGTCAGCACCAACCCGGCCTTCAAAGATGCGGCTGGCGCGCTGTTGGGCGGCAACAACATGGCGGCGGTGCACCTGGCTAACGCGGTGGGTGGCAGTATCTTCCTGGGCTTCATCTCGGCAGTAGCGTTCGCGACCATTCTGGCTGTTGTGGCTGGTTTGACTCTGGCCGGTGCTACGGCGGTGTCTCATGACCTTTACGCCAGCGTGATCAAGAAGGGCAAGGCCAACGACAAGGACGAGATCCGTGTCTCGAAAATCACCACCGTCGCTCTGGGCGTGCTGGCGATCGGTCTGGGCATTGCGTTCGAAAGCCAGAACATCGCGTTCATGGTGGGCCTGGCGTTCTCCATCGCGGCGAGCTGTAACTTCCCGGTGCTGCTGCTTTCCATGTACTGGAAAAAGCTGACCACCCGCGGCGCGATGATCGGCGGCTGGTTGGGTCTGATAAGCGCAGTTGGTTTGATGGTGCTTGGGCCAACCATTTGGGTGCAGATCCTGCATCACGAGAAGGCGATCTTCCCGTATGAGTACCCGGCGCTGTTCTCGATGGCTATTGCCTTTTTCGGGATCTGGTTCTTCTCCATCACTGACAAGTCGGCCGCGGCAGACAAGGAACGGGCGCTGTTCTACCCGCAATTCGTTCGCTCGCAGACTGGTCTGGGCGCGAGTGGGGCGGTGTCGCACTAAGAGCAGCCACAAACTGCAAGTTACAAGCTGCAAGTCAAAGGCTAGAAGCTGAGTTAGGCTGAAACGAAATACCCCTGTCGAGAGGCAGGGGTATTTTTTTGTGTGCGCCAGGCATGGCGCGTTGCGCGTAAGACGGTGCAAATCGTTAAATCCCAATACTTGCACGGGACGCTACGACATAGATCCGACAGGCATAAGCAGGATGCTCGCGCGAATTACTCCGGCAGACCATCAGGAGGTGGGAGCTGGAAGCTCCAAGGGCCGGTCCAGGCGCTTAGGTACATCAATGCAACCAAGCTCGCCGATACTGTTTGTCAGTAGGCAGGAACCGCGGTATACGGAGCCGTACGTACGGTGGTGTGAGAGGACGGCGGGGGTAATCCCGCCTCCTACTCGATCTGCTGCAAACTGAAGGCTTGCAGCTTGCAGCTTGCAGCTACACCGATCCAAAAAAAAGGCCTCTATATATAGAGGCCCTTTTTTTTGGATCGGTGTAGCGCTGCTTACTTGCGATCTTCCAGGTCGGGAATGTCACGCGACTCGTAGCCGGTGTACAACTGGCGCGGGCGGCCGATTTTGTATGGGCTGGAGAGCATTTCTTTCCAGTGGGAGATCCAGCCGACGGTCCGCGCCAGGGCGAAGATTACGGTGAACATGCTGGTTGGAATGCCGATCGCCTTGAGGATGATCCCCGAGTAGAAGTCGACGTTCGGGTACAGCGAGCGCTCAATGAAGTACGGGTCGGTCAGCGCGATTTCTTCCAGGCGCATGGCCAGGTCGAGTTGCGGATCGTTTTTGATGCCCAGCTCTTTGAGTACTTCGTCGCAGGTCTGCTTCATCACGGTGGCGCGTGGATCGCGGTTTTTGTAAACCCGGTGACCGAAGCCCATCAACTTGAACGGATCGTTCTTGTCCTTGGCCTTGGCGATGTACTTGTCGATGTTCGACAAATCGCCGATTTCGTCGAGCATGCTCAACACCGCTTCGTTGGCGCCGCCGTGAGCCGGGCCCCAGAGTGCAGCGATGCCGGCCGCGATACAGGCAAACGGGTTGGCACCCGAAGAGCCCGCCAGGCGTACGGTGGAGGTCGATGCGTTCTGCTCGTGGTCGGCATGGAGGATGAAGATCTTGTCCATGGCCTTGGCGAGTACCGGGCTGATCGGTTTGATCTCGCACGGGGTGTTAAACATCATGTGCAGGAAGTTTTCCGCGTACGTCAGGTCGTTGCGCGGGTACATCATGGGCTGGCCCATGGAGTACTTGTAAACCATTGCGGCCAGGGTCGGCATCTTGGCAACCAGGCGGATCGCGGAGATTTCGCGATGCTGCGGGTTTTTGATGTCCAGGGAGTCGTGGTAGAAGGCCGAGAGGGCACCCACTACGCCGCACATGATGGCCATCGGGTGGGCGTCGCGACGAAAGCCGTTGAAGAAGCTCTTCAGCTGCTCGTGGACCATGGTGTGGTTTTTCACGGTGCTGACGAAATGGGCCTTTTGCTCTGCCGTCGGCAGTTCGCCGTTGAGCAGCAGGTAGCAGGTTTCCAGGTAGTCCGACTTCTCGGCCAGCTGTTCGATCGGGTAACCGCGGTGCAGCAGGATGCCGTTGTCGCCATCGATATAGGTGATCTTCGACTCGCACGAGGCGGTCGACATGAAACCAGGGTCAAAGGTGAAACGGCCCGTGGCCGTCAGGCCCCGAACGTCGATAACATCGGGACCAACGGTGCCGGTTAAAATGGGCAGCTCGACGGGGGCTGCGCCCTCGATGATCAACTGCGCTTTTTTGTCAGCCATGTGGCCTCCTATTTATGCTTGAAATCATCAGACAGACCCCCCACGCAGGGCCCGCACCACTATAGTGAGATAAATTTGAATGTCAATTTGCCTAAAGTCTTGCCCCAGAAGGCTTTAACCAGAGTTTTTCCTCGAAATTCCCTGCCATTTACGCCTTTTATTCATCTAACGCAATCAGCTATTAGGGGGAGGCGATTGCGTTGTCATTAGCGACCTAACTGTCTATACTCGGCCTCCGACCGCCAGGGGCTTTTGGGCCCGTTTTGATGGGGGTCGCACTCCCTGGGTGGTGGTTACCTGACCAGTGCACTCCCCAACAACTTTGCCCTGATTGTTAGGGGCTCTTCAGTGTGAAAAAAGCCGTGAATAGCCAACGACCTGTAAACCTAGACCTAAGGACCATCAAACTCCCCATCACCGGCGTTACGTCATTTCTTCACCGTGTTTCCGGCATCATCCTCTTCCTGGGCCTTGGCATCATGCTTTATGCATTGGGCAAATCCCTGGGTTCGGAGGAAGGTTTCGTCGAGGTGAAAGAATGCTTGACCAGTCCGCTGGCCAAGTTCGTGGCATGGGGCCTGCTATCCGCCTTGCTGTATCACCTGGTGGCCGGTGTACGCCATTTGTTGATGGACATGGGCATCGGCGAGACGCTGGAAGGCGGCACGCTGGGCTCGAAAATCGTTATCGCCATTTCCGTGGTGATGATCGTTCTGGCGGGAGTTTGGATATGGTAACCAGCGTTACGAATCTGTCGCGTTCCGGCCTCTATGACTGGATGGCACAACGTGTGTCTGCGGTCGTTCTCGCGGCTTATTTCATCTTCCTGATCGGATACCTCGTTGCGAACCCTGGCATTGGCTACACCCAATGGCACGAACTGTTCGCAAGCAACTGGATGCGTATCTTCAGCCTGCTGGCCCTGGTTGCCCTTGGCGCTCACGCCTGGGTCGGCATGTGGACCATCGCGACCGACTACCTGACGCCGATGGCGCTGGGCAAGTCCGCGACGGCAGTACGATTCCTCTTCCAGGCAGTATGCGGCGTTGCGATGTTCGCTTACTTCGTCTGGGGTGTGCAGATTCTTTGGGGTATCTGATTCATGGCTAACACAGTTAATACACTCGCATTCGACGCCATCATCATTGGCGGCGGCGGTGCTGGCATGCGCGCTGCGCTGCAACTCGCCCAGGGCGGTCACAAGACTGCCGTGGTCACCAAGGTGTTCCCGACCCGTTCCCACACCGTTTCGGCCCAGGGTGGCATCACTTGCGCGATCGCCTCCGCCGATCCAAACGATGACTGGCGCTGGCACATGTACGATACCGTCAAGGGTTCCGACTATATCGGTGACCAGGACGCTATCGAATACATGTGCTCCGTAGGCCCGGAAGCGGTCTTCGAGCTGGAACACATGGGTCTGCCGTTCTCCCGTACCGAACAGGGCCGCATCTACCAGCGTCCGTTCGGCGGTCAGTCCAAGGACTTCGGTAAAGGTGGCCAGGCCGCCCGTACCTGCGCTGCAGCCGACCGTACCGGTCACGCGCTGTTGCACACTCTGTATCAGGCCAACCTCAAGGCTGGCACCGTATTCCTCAATGAGTACTACGGCGTCGATCTGGTGAAGAACGAAGATGGTGCCTTTGTCGGCATGATCGTGATCTGCATCGAAACCGGTGAAACCTCGTACATCCGCGCCAACGCTACTGTATTGGCGACCGGCGGTGCAGGCCGTATCTACTCGTCCACCACCAATGCCCTGATCAACACCGGTGATGGCGTCGGCATGGCTCTGCGTGCTGGCGTGCCGGTACAAGACATCGAAATGTGGCAGTTCCACCCGACCGGCATCGCCGGCGCCGGTGTATTGGTTACCGAAGGCTGCCGCGGTGAAGGCGGTTACCTGATCAACAAGCACGGCGAGCGTTTCATGGAGCGTTATGCTCCGAACGCCAAAGACCTTGCCGGTCGTGACGTGGTAGCCCGCTCCATGGTTAAAGAGATCATTGCCGGTAACGGCTGTGGTCCGGATGGCGACCACGTTCTGCTGAAACTCGATCACCTCGGTGAAGAAGTGCTGCACAGCCGTCTGCCAGGCATCTGCGAGCTGTCCAAGACCTTCGCGCACGTCGATCCAGTGACCGCGCCGGTTCCAGTGGTTCCTACCTGCCACTATATGATGGGTGGCGTTCCCACCAACATTCATGGCCAGGCGATCACTCAGGACGCCGACGGTGTTGATCAGATCATCCCTGGTCTGTTCGCTGTAGGTGAAGTGGCTTGCGTATCGGTTCACGGTGCCAACCGTCTGGGCGGTAACTCGCTGCTCGACCTGGTAGTGTTCGGTCGTGCCGCCGGCCTGTTCCTGGAACAGACCCTGAAGGAAGGCGTTGATTACACTCGCGCTCGCCAGTCCGACATCGACGCTGCCCTGGCACGTCTCGATGGCCTGAACTCGCGTACCGAAGGCGAAGACGTAGCGACCCTGCGTAAAGAGCTGCAAAGCTGCATGCAGAACTACTTCGGTGTATTCCGTACTGGCGAATACATGCAGAAGGGTATTGCTCAGCTGGCGGATCTGCGTGGCCGTATCGCCAACGTCAAGATCAACGACAAGAGCCAGGCGTTCAACACCGCTCGTATCGAAGCCCTGGAACTGCAAAACCTGCTGGAAGTGGCTGAAGCAACCGCCATTGCCGCAGAGATCCGTAAAGAGTCCCGCGGCGCTCACGCCCGTGAAGACTTCGAAGATCGCGATGACGTCAACTGGTTGTGCCACACCCTGTACTTCCCTGGTGAGAAACGCGTTGCCAAGCGTGCAGTGAACTTCTCGCCAAAAACAGTCCCGACCTTTGAACCAATGATTCGGACTTATTAAGGGTGGCCGCCATGTTGAAAGTCAGTGTTTATCGCTACAACCCTGATCGGGACGCTACGCCGTTCATGCAGGAATTTTCGGTCGATACCGGTGGTAAAGACCTGATGGTGCTGGATGTGCTGGCCCTGATCAAAGAGCAGGACGAAGGTTTCTCCTATCGTCGCTCTTGCCGTGAAGGTGTCTGCGGCTCCGACGGCATGAACATCAACGGCAAAAACGCTCTGGCGTGCGTCACGCCGCTGTCGGCTGTCGTAAAAGGTAACAAGCTGATCGTTCGACCTCTGCCAGGTTTGCCGGTTATCCGTGACCTGGTCGTCGATATGAGCATCTTCTACAAGCAGTACGAAAAAGTTAAGCCATACCTGCAGAACGACACGCCGGCTCCGGCCATCGAGCGTCTGCAGTCCCCTGAAGAGCGTGAAAAGATTGATGGTCTGTACGAGTGCATCCTGTGCGCTTGCTGCTCGACCTCTTGCCCGTCCTTCTGGTGGAACCCGGACAAGTTCCTGGGTCCAGCTGCGCTGCTGCAAGCTTATCGCTTCCTGGCAGACAGCCGTGACACCCAGACTTCCGAGCGTCTGGCTTCGCTGGATGACCCGTTCAGCGTATTCCGCTGCCGCGGGATCATGAACTGCGTCAACGTTTGTCCGAAAGGCCTGAACCCGACCAAGGCCATCGGTCACATCCGTAACATGCTGCTGCAAAGCGGCGTGTGATTCAGCAGCTGTACCCGTAGCACCGCTGTACCCGTAGACGCTGCGGCGCAGGCTTCAACCGGCGCCGTAGTTTTAACCTGAGCAGCAGCTCAAGAAGCTGCGGCTCTTATTTTGAAGAAATGAGACAAGCAGGGGCATCCGGGCTGGTACCCGGACTATCAGCGTGATCCTAAGTGGCTTGTTTTGGTCGCTGCATTCGGACTTCTGCAAGTTTGCTCGGTGTCGACGCCGGTGGTGTTCCCCTAACCGAGGGTGACCAAGCATGCAAGAAAGCGTGATGCAGCGCATGTGGAACAGCGCCTACCTATCCGGTAGTAATGCTGCCTATGTGGAAGAGCTCTATGAGCTCTACCTGCACGACCCTAACGCTGTGCCAGAAGAGTGGCGCACCTACTTTCAGAAGCTTCCGACTGACGGCAGCTCTGCCATCGATGTTTCGCACTCGACAATTCGCGATCATTTCGTCTTGCTGGCAAAGAACCAGCGCCGCGCCCAACCGGTTTCCGCCGGCAGCGTGAGCAGTGAGCACGAGAAGAAGCAAGTTGAAGTGCTGCGACTGATCCAGGCCTACCGTATGCGTGGCCACCAGGCAGCCCAGCTTGACCCGCTGGGGCTGTGGCAGCGTCCTGCACCTGCAGACCTGTCGATCAATCATTACGGCTTGACCAATGCCGATCTTGATACGACCTTCCGTGCCGGCGACCTATACATCGGCAAAGAGGAAGCGAGCCTACGCGAAATTCACGAAGCGTTGCAGCAGACATATTGCCGCACCATCGGTTCTGAATTTACCCATATCGTCGATTCCGAGCAGCGCCAGTGGTTCCAGCAGCGTCTGGAAAGCGTGCGTGGCCGTCCGAGCTACTCCGCGGACATCAAGAGCCACCTGCTCGAGCGTGTGACTGCCGCCGAAGGCCTGGAAAAATACCTGGGTACCAAATACCCGGGCACCAAGCGTTTCGGTCTGGAAGGCGGTGAAAGCCTGATCCCGTTGCTGGATGAACTGATTCAGCGTTCGGGCTCCTACGGCACCAAGGAAATCGTTATCGGCATGGCCCACCGTGGTCGTCTGAACGTATTGGTCAACACCTTCGGCAAGAACCCGCGCGATCTGTTCGACGAATTCGAAGGCAAGAAAAAGGTCGAGCTGGGTTCCGGTGACGTCAAATACCACCAGGGCTTCTCCTCCAACGTCATGACTGCCGGCGGTGAAGTTCACCTGGCCATGGCCTTCAACCCTTCCCACCTGGAAATCGTTTCACCAGTGGTCGAGGGTTCGGTACGTGCCCGTCAGGATCGTCGTAACGACCCTACCGGTGAAAAGGTTCTGCCGATTTCCATCCACGGCGACGCTGCTTTCGCAGGTCAGGGCGTGGTCATGGAAACCTTCCAGATGTCGCAGACTCGCGGCTTCAAGACTGGCGGCACGATCCATCTGGTGATCAACAACCAGGTTGGTTTCACCATCAGCAATCCGGAAGACTCGCGTTCCACCGAGTACTGCACCGACGTTGCGAAAATGATCCAGGCGCCGATCCTCCATGTGAATGGTGATGATCCGGAAGCCGTATTGTTCGTGACCCAGCTCGCCATCGATTACCGCATGCAGTACAAGCGCGACATCGTGATCGACCTGGTGTGCTACCGCCGTCGCGGCCACAACGAGGCCGATGAACCTAGCGGTACTCAGCCGTTGATGTATCAGCAGATCGGCAAGCAGCGCACTACCCGTGAGTTGTACGCCGAGCGCCTGATCCAGTCCGGTGTGTCCGATGCCGCGCGTGTTCAGGCCAAGATCGACGAATATCGCAACGCGCTGGACAACGGTCTGCATGTTGTAAAAAGCCTGGTCAAAGAGCCGAACAAAGAGTTGTTCGTGGACTGGCGTCCGTATCTGGGCCACGCCTGGACCGCGCGTCATGACACTCGCTTCGATCTGAAAACCTTGCAGGAACTGTCCGCCAAGCTGCTGGAAATTCCGGAAGGCTTCGTGGTTCAGCGTCAGGTTTCGAAAATCTACGAAGACCGTCAGAAGATGCAAGCCGGCGGCCTGCCGATCAACTGGGGTTACGCCGAAACCATGGCGTACGCGACCCTGGCGTTCGAAGGTCACCCGATTCGTCTCACTGGCCAGGACATAGGCCGCGGCACTTTCTCGCACCGTCATGCGGCGTTGCACAACCAGAAAGATGGCAGCACCTACATTCCATTGCAGCACCTGTACAAAGGTCAGCCTCGTTTCGACCTGTACGACTCGCTGCTGTCCGAAGAAGCGGTTCTGGCGTTCGAGTACGGTTACTCGACCACCGAGCCAAACGCCCTGGTTATCTGGGAAGCGCAGTTCGGCGACTTCGCCAACGGTGCCCAGGTGGTCGTTGACCAGTTCATCACCAGCGGCGAGCACAAGTGGGGCCGTCTCTGCGGTCTGACCATGTTGCTGCCACATGGTTATGAAGGGCAGGGGCCGGAGCACTCCTCGGCTCGTCTGGAACGTTACCTGCAGCTGTGCGCCGAGCACAACATTCAGGTCTGCGTGCCGACTACGCCGGCTCAGATCTACCACTTGCTGCGCCGTCAGGTGATTCGTCCGCTGCGCAAGCCCCTGGTAGTCCTGACTCCGAAGTCGCTGTTGCGTCACAAAATGGCCATCTCGACCCTGGAAGATCTGGCCGAAGGTTCGTTCCAGACCGTAATCCCGGAAATCGATGTTCAGGACCCGAAAAAGGTCGAGCGCATTGTTCTGTGTAGCGGCAAGGTCTACTACGACCTGCTGGAAAAACGCCGTGCCGAAGGTCGTGACGACATCGCTATCGTGCGTATCGAGCAGCTGTATCCGTTCCCTGAGGACGACCTGATGGAGACGCTCGCCCCTTACACCAACCTCGAACACGTGGTCTGGTGCCAGGAAGAGCCGATGAACCAGGGCGCCTGGTACAGCAGCCAGCATCACATGCGTCGCAGCCTGACCAACCACAAGAAAGGCCTGTTCCTGGAATACGCTGGTCGTGAGGCGTCCGCCGCACCTGCTTGCGGTTACGCTTCGATGCACGCCGAGCAGCAGGAAAAACTGCTGCAAGATGCTTTCACTGTTTAACGCCTTCGCGCACCTGAAACCGAATTTAAGGACCCACAGATAATGGCTATCGAGATCAAAGCCCCCACTTTCCCGGAATCGGTTGCCGATGGCACCGTTGCCACCTGGCACAAACAACCGGGCGACGCCGTCAAGCGTGACGAACTGATCGTCGACATTGAAACCGACAAAGTCGTACTGGAAGTTCTGGCCACCGCTGACGGCGTGCTGGGCGCTATCGTCAAGGGCGAAGGCGAAACCGTTCTGTCCGACGAAGTTCTGGGCTCCATCCAGGCGGGCGGTGCTGCTGCCGCTCCGGCTGCCGCTGCTCCTGCCGCCGCTGCCCAGGCTGCTGCTCCAGCCGCTGCTGGCGAAGACGATCCGGTTGCTGCACCGGCTGCTCGCAAGCTGGCTGAAGAAAACGCCATCAACATCGCTTCCGTTGCTGGTACTGGCAAAGGCGGTCGTGTGACCAAGGAAGACGTAGTCGCAGCCGTTGCTGCCAAGAAAGCCGCTCCGGCTGCCGCGCCTGCCAAGGCTGCAGCTCCTGCTGCCTCTGCTCCAGTGTTCGCTGCTGGCGACCGTGTAGAAAAACGCGTGCCGATGACCCGCCTGCGGGCCAAGGTTGCCGAGCGTCTGGTTGAAGCTCAATCGAACATGGCGATGCTGACCACGTTCAACGAAGTCGACATGACCGAAGTCATGGCCCTGCGTTCGAAGTACAAGGACCTGTTCGAGAAGTCCCACAACGGCGTGCGCCTGGGCTTCATGTCGTTCTTCGTGAAGGCTGCCACCGAAGCGCTTAAGCGCTACCCGGCTGTCAACGCCTCGATCGACGGTGCCGACATCGTTTACCACGGTTACGCCGATGTCGGTGTTGCGGTGTCCAGCGATCGCGGTCTGGTTGTACCGGTCCTGCGTAACGCCGAACTGATGAGCCTGGCTGAAATCGAAGGCGGCATCGCCACCTTTGGCAAGAAAGCCCGTGACGGCAAGCTGTCCATGGACGAAATGACCGGTGGTACCTTCACTATCACCAACGGTGGTACTTTCGGTTCGATGATGTCGACTCCGATCGTCAACCCGCCGCAAGCGGCTATCCTGGGCATGCACAACATCCTGCAGCGTCCTATGGCGATCAACGGTCAGGTTGTCATCCGTCCGATGATGTACCTGGCTCTGTCCTACGATCACCGTTTGATCGATGGCAAAGAAGCTGTGACGTTCCTGGTTACCATCAAAAACCTGCTGGAAGATCCGGCTCGTCTGCTGCTGGATATCTGATTAAGCAGCTGCAAGCTACAAGCTGCAAGCGACAAGCCTTGTACGGTTTCGCTTCGGCTTGCAGCTTGTGGCTTGAAGCTTGCCGCTAAAAGAGGATCTTTTTACATGACCCAGAAATTCGACCTGGTAGTGATTGGCGCGGGCCCTGGCGGCTATGTAGCTGCTATTAAAGCCGCGCAACTTGGCCTCAAGACTGCCTGCATCGAGAAATATACCGACAAGGAAGGCAAACTGGCCCTTGGCGGTACGTGCCTGAACGTCGGTTGCATCCCTTCCAAGGCGCTGCTCGACAGCTCCTGGAAATTCCACGAAGCGCAAGATGGCTTCGCGATCCACGGTATCAACCACGCTGGCGTGACCATGGACGTAGCCGCCATGGTCGGCCGCAAGGCCAATATCGTCAAAGGCCTGACCTCCGGGGTTGCCACCCTGTTCAAGGCTAACGGTGTGACTTCCCTGCAAGGCCACGGCAAACTGCTGGCCGGCAAGAAAGTCGAACTGACCAAGCCTGATGGCACTGTCGAAGTCATCGAAGCCGACAACGTGATTCTCGCTTCCGGCTCGCGTCCGATCGATATTCCACCGGCTCCGGTTGACCAGAATGTGATCGTTGATTCGACGGGCGCTCTGGAATTCCAGAGCGTACCTAAGCGTCTGGGCGTCATCGGCGCTGGCGTGATCGGTCTGGAACTGGGTTCGGTATGGTCCCGTCTGGGCGCTCAGGTGACTGTCCTGGAAGCACTGGATACGTTCCTGATGGCTGCCGACGCCGCCGTTTCCAAGGAAGCCTTGAAAACCCTGACCAAACAAGGTCTGGACATCAAGCTCGGCGCTCGCGTAACCGGTTCCAAAGTCAACGGCGAAGAAGTCGTAGTGACTTACACCGATGCCAACGGCGAACAGACCATTACTTTCGACAAGCTGATCGTAGCCGTTGGTCGCCGTCCAGTGACCACTGATCTGTTGGCTTCCGACAGCGGCGTGAACATCGATGAGCGCGGTTTCGTGTTCGTTGACGATTATTGCGCCACCAGCGTTCCGGGCGTTTTTGCGATCGGCGACGTGGTTCGCGGCATGATGCTGGCCCACAAGGCTTCCGAGGAAGGCATCATGGTCGTTGAGCGGATCAAGGGCCACAAAGCCCAGATCAACTATGACCTGATCCCTTCGGTTATTTATACTCACCCGGAAATCGCGTGGGTCGGGAAAACCGAGCAGACCTTGAAAGCTGAAGGCGTTGAAGTTAACGTCGGCACTTTCCCGTTCGCAGCCAGTGGCCGTGCCATGGCAGCCAACGATACCGGCGGTTTCGTAAAAGTTATCGCTGATGCCAAGACTGACCGCGTATTGGGCGTCCACGTGATTGGCCCGAGCGCTGCAGAGCTTGTGCAACAAGGCGCAATCGGCATGGAATTCGGCACCAGTGCCGAAGACCTGGGCATGATGGTCTTCTCCCATCCGACCCTGTCCGAAGCCTTGCACGAAGCAGCTTTGGCAGTGAATGGCGGCGCCATTCACATCGCCAACCGCAAGAAGCGTTAAGACAATAAGAAACCACGGCGCTATGCCCGTCGTGAGTCTTGTGTGCAAGGCTCACCGCGGAACTTGAGCCGGACGCAGTCTTGCGTAGCTGCACCGGGTACCCGGAAAGGTTACGCAAGCAGCAGTCACAGGTGGTGCGGCACTTGAACGAGTGCAGCACCGAATGCGCAGTACCTAACGAAGACGGTAATAAGCATGAATCTTCATGAGTATCAGGGTAAGCAGCTGTTCGCTGAATACGGCCTGCCAGTATCCCAGGGTTTCGCAGTAGACACCCCGGAAGCAGCAGCAGAAGCGTGCGACAAAATCGGCGGGACCGAGTGGGTTGTCAAAGCCCAGGTGCACGCTGGTGGTCGCGGTAAAGCGGGCGGCGTAAAGCTGGTTCGCAGCAAAGAAGACGCCAAGGCATTCGCTCAACAGTGGTTGGGCAAGCGTCTGGTGACTTACCAGACTGACGCCAATGGTCAGCCAGTCACCAAGATCCTGGTTGAATCGTGCACTGATATCGCTAAAGAGCTGTACCTGGGCGCTGTCGTTGACCGTTCGAGCCGTCGCATCGTGTTCATGGCTTCCACCGAAGGTGGCGTGGACATCGAGAAAATCGCTCACGACACTCCTGAGAAAATCCTCAAGGCCACTATCGATCCACTGGTTGGCGCTCAGCCATTCCAGGGTCGCGAGCTGGCTTTCCAGTTGGGTCTGGAAGGTAAGCAAGTTGCTCAGTTCGCCAAGATCTTCGTAGGTCTGGCCAAACTGTTCAAGGATCACGACCTGGCTCTGCTGGAAGTGAACCCGCTGGTGATCAAGGCTGACGGCGATCTGCATTGCCTCGATGCCAAGATCAACATCGACGCCAACGCCATGTACCGTCAGCCTAAGCTGAAGACTTTCCACGATCCGTCGCAAGACGATCCGCGCGAAGCGCACGCTGCCAAGTTCGAACTGAACTACGTGGCACTGGAAGGCAACATCGGTTGCATGGTCAACGGTGCTGGCCTGGCCATGGGTACCATGGACATCGTCAACCTGCATGGCGGCAAACCAGCCAACTTCCTCGACGTGGGCGGCGGTGCTACCAAAGAACGCGTTACCGAAGCGTTCAAGATCATCCTGTCCGACACTAACGTCGCTGCAGTATTGGTCAACATCTTCGGCGGCATCGTTCGTTGCGACATGATTGCCGAAGGCATCATCGGTGCAGTGAAAGAAGTCGGCGTGAAAATCCCGGTTGTTGTTCGCCTTGAAGGCAACAACGCTGAACTGGGCGCTAAAGTACTGGCAGAAAGCGGTTTGAACATCATCGCGGCTACCAGCCTGACCGACGCTGCTCAACAAGTTGTCAAAGCTGCGGAGGGCAAGTAATGAGCGTCCTGATCAATAAAGACACCAAAGTTATCTGCCAGGGTATTACCGGTTCGCAAGGTAGTTTCCACACCCAGCAAGCTCTCGAGTACGGCACCCAGATGGTTGGCGGCGTGACTCCAGGCAAAGGCGGCACCACTCACCTGGACCTGCCTGTTTTCAACACTGTGAAAGAAGCTGTAGCAGCCACTGGCGCCACCGCCAGCGTGATCTACGTTCCAGCTCCTTTCTGCAAGGATTCCATCCTTGAAGCAGCGTTCGGCGGCATCAAGCTGATCGTTTGCATCACCGAAGGCATTCCTACCCTGGACATGCTGGATGCCAAGGTCAAGTGCGACGAACTGGGTGTGGTCCTGATCGGCCCTAACTGCCCAGGCGTGATCACTCCAGGCGAATGCAAGATCGGCATCATGCCAGGTCACATTCACTTGCCAGGCAAGGTCGGTATCGTTTCCCGTTCCGGCACCCTGACCTACGAAGCTGTGAAGCAGACTACTGACGCCGGTTTCGGTCAGTCGACTTGCGTCGGCATCGGTGGTGACCCGATCCCGGGCTCCAACTTCATCGACATCCTGAAGCTGTTCCAGGAAGACCCGAAGACCGAAGCGATCGTCATGATCGGTGAGATCGGCGGTTCGGCTGAAGAAGAAGCGGCTGCCTACATCAAGGCACACGTGACCAAGCCGGTTGTTTCCTACATCGCTGGTGTGACTGCTCCTGCGGGCAAGCGCATGGGCCATGCTGGCGCAATCATCTCTGGCGGCAAGGGCACTGCGGACGAGAAATTCGCTGCCCTGGAAGACGCAGGCGTGAAAACCGTGCGTTCGCTGGCAGACATCGGCAAGGCTCTGTCCGAGCTGACTGGCTGGGCTATGAAGTAAGCCTCGTGCTTAGCTTGTAGCTCTGCTGACAAAGGCCACCTTCGGGTGGCCTTTGTCGTTCCTGAAGATCAAAAGATCGCAGCCTTCGGCAGCTCCTACGGGATTTGTGTGCACCCGCAATGCCTCGGGTGTATTCGGTCGGCGTAGGAGCGCCGAAGGCTGCGATCTTTTGATCTTTTTAGTATGTAAACGCGACGCGGAAATGTCGTGTATCGGATAGTTCGCACCCTAACAGTGCGTTTGTCGGGCAAATTCGTTAGGCTAGCAGCCATTTTTGCGTCCGCGGCCCATAAGGCAGCTACGCGTTAAACGGGTTAGTCCCATACGGACCGACAGCATTTCCCTCACCCATAGGGAGATCCCTCTCTAAATTCCGATTCAGTAGTGTGGTATTTCCTTAATGAAAGTGTTGAAAGGCCAGGACATCCTGGCACTTGGTTTTATGACGTTTGCCTTGTTCGTCGGGGCTGGCAACATCATCTTCCCGCCTATCGTCGGTTTGCAGTCCGGGCCTCATGTCTGGATGGCGGCGCTGGGCTTTCTGATCACCGCGGTCGGTTTGCCGGTGATCACAGTGGTTGCCCTGGCCAAGGTCGGTGGTGCAATGGATGCGTTGAGCAGTCCGATCGGTAAAGTCGCCGGTGGCCTGCTGGCAGCCGCGTGCTACCTCGCCGTTGGCCCGCTGTTTGCGACGCCGCGCACCGCGACCGTATCCTTCGAAGTGGGTCTGGCGCCGCTGACCGGGGAAAGCCCGCTGGCGCTGTTCCTCTATAGTTCGGTGTACTTCCTGCTGGTGTTCTTCATCTCGCTCTATCCGGGTCGTCTGCTGGACACCGTAGGACGTTTCCTCGCACCGTTGAAGATCATCGCCCTGGCCGTTCTCGGCATCGCGGCGTTTGCCTTGCCGGCTGGCGATATCGGTGTAGCGACCCCTGAATACGCTGCGGCGCCGTTCTCCCAAGGCTTTATCAATGGTTACCTGACCATGGATACCCTGGGCGCGCTGGTGTTCGGCATTGTCATCGTCAACGCGATCCGCTCCCGTGGCGTCGAGTCGCCGGCGCTGATCACCCGTTATGCGATCATTGCCGGACTGATTGCCGGCGTGGGGCTGGCGCTGGTTTACGTCAGCCTGTTCCGTCTCGGTTCGGGCAGCCATGAAGTAGCCGCAGGCGCAGCCAATGGCGCGGCGGTATTGCATGCTTACGTCCAGCACACCTTCGGCTCCCTGGGCAGCGGTTTTCTTGCGGTGCTGATCTCCCTGGCCTGCCTGGTGACGGCGGTTGGTCTGACGTGTGCCTGCGCCGAATACTTCAGCCGGGTCTTGCCACTGTCTTACAAGACGTTGGTGATCATCCTGGCGGTGTTCTCGCTGCTAGTGTCCAACCTGGGCCTGACCAAGCTGATTGCATTCTCGATCCCGGTACTGACCGCGATCTATCCGCCGTGCATCGCCCTGGTCGCTCTGAGCTTCTGCAAGGACTTCTGGCAGGAGCAGGGGCGGATCGTCGGCCCGGTGATGCTGGTGTCGTTCATCTTCGGTCTGATCGACGCCCTCAAAGGCGCCGGTCTGGCCGACTGGATGCCGACTCAGCTGGCTCACCTGCCACTGAGCGAGCAGGGTCTGGCGTGGCTGGTGCCGTCGGTCATGACCCTGGTGGCTGCGGTGGTCTGCGATCGTCTGCTGGGCAAGCGCGAAGAAGCGCTGGCCTAAGCCGCTGCTTGGCCCGTCACAAGCGGGCCTTGAGCTGCGCTCTACAAAATAGAAATGCCCCGTATCAATCGATACGGGGCATTTTTTATGGGGGCGATGCGGTGTCTTTTTCCTTGAGCTAACGTCGAAGCATTGCAAATCCCATGTGGGAGCGAGCCTGCTCGCGATGGTGGCTTTACATTCAGCAGAGATGTTGACTGATCCACCGCTATCGCGAGCAAGCTCGCTCCCACAGGTTACCGGCCATCCGCATCTACATCCCAAGGACCTGCATGTCGTTCATCCAAGCCAATCTGATCCACATCATCGCCGCGCTCTGGTTCGTCATCTGTTGGGGTGGTTACACCCGTTATGCCACGTGGAAGGGCCGTGACACCGCGTGTCTGGCCAGCGTATTGCACCTGTACCGCGAAGACTGGATGCGCCGCATGCTATTGCGCGATAACCGCATTGCCGACGCCAGCGTGATTGGCAATCTGGAGCGCAATGCGTCGTTCTTTGCCTCGAGCACCCTGATTATCCTGGCCGGCATTCTAACCGTGCTCGGCGCTTCCGAGCGGGCGGTGTCGCTGCTGGCGGACATTCCGATGGTGCAGCAAGCCTCCCAGGGCATGTCGGAGATCAAACTGTTGTGCCTGGCGGTGGTCTTTGTCTATGCCTTCTTTACATTCAGTTGGTGCATGCGCCAGTACAACTTCGCGGCGATTCTGGTCGGCTCGGCACCGATGGTTGGCGAGCGGCATGTTTCCGAGCAGGAGCGCAAAGCTTTCGCCATGCGTGCCGCGCGAGTCATCTCGCTGGCCGCCAACCAGTTCAACTTCGGTCTGCGCTCTTATTATTTCGGCATGACCATGCTGGCCTGGTTCGTCAGTCCCTGGTTGTTCATGCTGATGAGTGCCGGGGTGGTGTTCGTGCTGTATCGCCGGGAATTTCACTCCGACGTATTGGACGTTATGGTCTATACCCCTACTGAGGCGCCATTGCCCGAGGTGGTCAAGGAGATCAACCAATGAGTATTCCGTTCTGGTGTGTGTTCATCAGCGCACTGCTGATTATCATCGCCAAGATTCCGGTCGCCAGGGAGATGCAGGCGCAGGGTGGTTATGACAACCATTTGCCGCGCAACCAACAGGCACAATTGACCGGTTTCGGTGCTCGCGCGCTGGCGGCCCATCAGAACAGTTTCGAGGCCTTCATGTTGTTCGCGGCGGGGGTGTTGATGGCGCACACTACGCAGACGGCGGGATGGTTGATCGATTTGCTGGCGATCATCTTCGTGATTGCCCGGGTGCTTTACCTGCTTTGCTATTGGGTGGACCTGGCCTGGCAGCGCAGTCTGGTATGGGGTGTCGGGTTTGTCTGCACATTGCTATTGATGCTTAGTCCAACTTTTCGCACTGTCTTGATCTGAGTAATTTGCGGACAAAGAAAAGCCCGCACCAGGCGGGCTTTACTTGGAAGCGCTAAAACCGTATTAGTTGGTTTTAGGCGCCGTGGCCGGAGCTTCTTCGGTGGCTGCTTTGTTCGATTCAGCCTGAGCTTTGGCAGCTTCGGCGTTTTCTTTCGCTGCGTCGTTCACTTTATCCTGAGCTTCGTTCATTTTTTGCTGAGCTTCCTCGGAATGTTGAGTTGCATCTTGAGCTTTGTCCTCGGATTTTTTATCGCAAGCAGCGAGACCGAGGGTCGCGGTCAACATCAAGGCAATAGCTAAAGTCTTACGCATGGGGTGTTTCTCCTTAGTGAAGATATCTTCTGGCCTTTCGAGCACAGGCTCACAGGTTAAGTTCCTTGAAATGCATAGATATATTAAGGGCGCCGATCATGGAACTTTTACCTGATTCGATAATTGCACCACTGCGATACTAAGAAGAGAGTTAACCAAATGCCGCAAAACCTTGTTTTTGAACGCGCGACGCGCTTCCTGTCGGCCCTGCGGCACTGTCAGGTGCTGGGGATCGGCGTTTCCAGCGCCTCGACGGACGGCATCACGCTGATTCTGCCTTACAGCCCGCACATAGTCGGCAATCCGCTCACCGGAGTAATACACGGAGGCGCAATTACTTCCTTGATGGACACCGCCTGTGGCATGGCGACCTTGTGCGTATTAGCGGAATTCGAGGTTTGTCCGACCCTCGACCTGCGCATTGACTACATGCATCCAGCTGAACCCCACAAGGATGTTTATGGCTTTGCCCAATGCTATCGAGTGACTACCGACGTGATATTCGCTCGTGGCTTTGCCTATCAGGACGACCCCGAGCAACCGATCGCTCATGTGGTGGGTACTTTTATGCGCATGGGCAAGGGCATTAAAGGAACAAAAGGTTTTGGTGGTGCAATCAGTGGCGGTGCGGTATGACGGACTCATTCAAGGAACAACTGCAACAGGCTCACGCGCAGGGCGATTACGCCGCACTGCTGGAGTGGATCCCCTACGCCAAACTGATTGGGGTCGAGTGCTCGCGACTGGGGGATGAGTTGCTGTTTCGTCTGCCGGCAAACAAGGACAACATTGGAAACCCTATATTGCCAGCCATCCATGGTGGGGTCATCGCCGGTTTCATGGAGCTTGCCGCGGCCCTGCATTTGCTGGTCTTTACCGGGTCCCCCGGGGTGCCGAAGATTATCGACTTTTCCCTCGACTACCTGCGTGCCGGGCAGTTTCGCGACACTTTTGCCAAATGCCAGGTCTGCCGTCAGGGCCGACGCGTGGCGAACGTGGCAATCACTGCGTGGCAGACCACTGAGGCCGAGCCTATCGCCACGGCTCGCGCACATTTCAAGATTGAAGAGACACCTGGGTCTTGAAATCCTCGTCTTAGCCCCCAACTTTGATGACATCCCGCCGCCACCCATGCAGGGTGCGGCCAATGCCATCCAATCGGAGTTTGATGACCATGAGCGTGGAAACTCAAAAGGAAACCCTGGGCTTCCAGACCGAGGTAAAGCAACTGCTGCACCTGATGATCCATTCGCTGTATTCCAACAAGGAAATTTTCCTTCGCGAATTGATCTCGAACGCCTCTGACGCAGTCGACAAATTACGTTTCGAAGCGCTGTCCAAGCCAGATTTGCTGGAAGGCGGCGCCGAGCTGAAAATCCGTGTGAGCTTCGACAAGGACGCGAAAACCGTCACCCTCGAAGACAACGGTATCGGCATGAGCCGCGAAGATGCGATCACCCACTTGGGGACCATCGCCAAGTCTGGCACCGCCGACTTCATGAAGCACCTCTCGGGCGATCAGAAAAAAGATTCGCACCTGATCGGTCAGTTCGGTGTCGGTTTCTACTCCGCGTTCATCGTTTCCGATAAAGTCGACGTGTTCAGCCGCCGTGCCGGCCTCGCTGCCAGCGAAGGTGTGCACTGGTCGTCCAAGGGTCATGGCGAGTTCGACGTCGCGACCGTGGAGAAGGCCGATCGCGGTACCCGCATCGTGCTGCACCTGAAATCCGGTGAAGACGAGTTCGCCGATGGCTGGCGTCTGCGCAATATCATCAAGAAGTACTCCGACCATATCGCGTTGCCGATCGAGCTGCCGAAAGAACAGGCTGCCAAAGAAGGCGAAGAGGCACCAGCGCTTGAATGGGAAACCGTCAACCGCGCCAGCGCCCTGTGGACTCGCCCTCGCACTGAAGTGAAAGACGAGGAATACCAGGAGTTCTACAAGCACGTCGCCCACGATTTCGAGAACCCGCTGAGCTGGAGCCACAACAAGGTCGAAGGCAAGCTGGAATACACCTCGCTGCTCTACGTACCGACCCGCGCCCCGTTCGACCTGTACCAGCGTGAAGCGCCGAAAGGCCTGAAGCTGTACGTGCAGCGCGTGTTCGTGATGGATCAGGCCGAGTCGTTCCTGCCGCTCTACCTGCGCTTCATCAAAGGTGTTGTCGATTCCAACGACCTGTCGCTGAACGTGTCGCGGGAAATCCTGCAGAAAGACCCGATCATCGACTCCATGAAGTCGGCGCTGACCAAGCGTGTGCTCGACATGCTGGAAAAACTGGCGAAGAACGAGCCTGAGCAATACAAGGGCTTCTGGAAGAACTTCGGTCAGGTCATGAAAGAAGGCCCGGCTGAAGACTTCGCCAACAAAGAGAAAATCGCCGGCCTGCTGCGCTTTGCTTCGACTCACGAAGAGGGCGGCGAGCAAGTGGTTGCCCTGGCCGACTACCTGGCTCGCGCCAAGGAAGGTCAGGACAAGATCTACTACCTGACCGGCGAAACCTACGCGCAGGTCAAGAACAGCCCGCACCTGGAAGTCTTCCGCAAGAAAGGCATCGAAGTGTTGCTGCTGACCGACCGTATCGACGAGTGGCTGATGAGCTACCTCAGCGACTTCGACGGCAAGGGCTTTGTCGACGTGGCGCGCGGTGACCTGGACCTGGGCAACCTGGACTCGGAAGAGGACAAGAAAGCCGCTGAAGAAGTCGCCAAGACCAAAGAAGGTCTGGTCGAACGCATCAAGACCGCGTTGGGCGAGGCTGTCAGCGAAGTACGGGTTTCGCACCGGCTGACCGATTCTCCGGCGATCCTGGCCATCGGCGAACAGGACCTGGGCATGCAGATGCGCCAGATCCTCGAAGCCAGCGGTCAGAAAGTCCCGGACTCGAAGCCAATCTTCGAATTCAACCCGACTCACCCGTTGATCGAGAAACTCGACAACGAGCAGGGCGAAGAACGTTTCGGCGACCTCTCGCACATCCTCTTCGACCAGGCAGCCCTGGCCGCCGGGGACAGCTTGAAAGACCCGGCTGCTTATGTCCGCCGGTTGAACAAGCTGCTGGTTGAGCTGTCGGTTTAACAAGGTTGTAAAAAAACCCGCTTCGGCGGGTTTTTTTATCTGTAGGAGCCGAGCTTGCTCGCGATGGACGTTAACGATAACGCGTATTTTCTGAGTAAACGCGTCGCTCCTACACATCCCTTAACAGGAGTCTGAAATGAGCCAAGTCATTGTTCGTTCCGTGGTCTACCAGATCGATGGCCAACCCTATGAAAGTCGTGTGGCGTTTGATGCCAGCCAGAAGGACCCGCGACCGGGCCTGTTGATGGCGCCAAACTGGATGGGTGTCGGCGCGGGGGCCGAGAAGATTGCCGAGTCGGTGGCCGGCAAAGGCTATGTGGTGTTGATTGCCGATCTTTATGGTCAGGTGCTTCGCCCACAAAATGCCGATGAAGCGGGCGCGGCGATGATGCCGTTGAAAAATGATCGGGCCTTGCTGCGCAAGCGTATGCAGGCGGCGTTCGAAGCGCTGAAACATCAGGGCGAAGCGGCAGTTGATACCTCGAAACTGGCGACCTTCGGTTTCTGCTTCGGCGGTTGCTGCTCACTGGAACTGGCCCGCACTGGCGCGCCGTTGAAGGCCGCCGTGTCGTTTCACGGTACCCTGGATACGCCGAACCCGGCGGATGCGAAGAACATCAAGGGGGCGGTGCTGGTGCTGCATGGAGCCAGCGATCCACTGGTGCCCAAAGAGCAGCTGCCGGCCTTTGAAGACGAAATGAATGCCGCCGGTGTCGACTGGCAACTGCTCAGCTATGGCGGTGCGGTGCATTCCTTCACCGATCCGCAGGCCAACATGCCGGGCAAGATGATGTACGACGCCAGGACCGCGAACCGGGCATTTTTGTCGATGCACAATTTGCTGGATGAAGTGTTCAAGGGCTGATTTTTGTTTTGCCGCACAAAGATCAAAAGATCGCAGCCTATCGGCAGCTCCTACAGAAGAATCAGCGTCAACCCGGTCCATGTAGGAGCTGCCGCAGGCTGCGATTTTTTAGGGCCGCTGGCTTTCTACATCTACAGCGGTGTCGGTGCGGCCCGACCCACAGGCAACTCGATCCGCTCGGTCTCCCCCGGCACTTTCGGCCAATCCCCGGCCGCCCAGCGTGCGCGGGCCTGGTCGATCAACGCGGGATCGCTGGCCACAAAATTCCAGTTGATCCGCCGCGGACCGTCCATGGGCGCGCCGCCAAACAGCACCGCATGACAATCGCTTTGCGCAAACAGCGTCATGACTTCTCCCGCAGGTAAAACCACCAGAGAATGTGCCTCGACGGGCTCGCCATCCAGCTGTGCGTCACCGTCAAGCACGTACAGCGCGCGTTCTTCATGTTCGTCGGGGATCAGCAGGGTGGTCGCCGTCTGCAGGTGAAGTTCGGCGTACAGGGTAGGGGAGAGCACCGGCACCGGAGACTCCAGGCAAAAGCCTGACCCGGCAATCATCCGGATCTGTACCCCGAGGTTATCGCTGACCGGCAGGCTGTCGGCCGGGTAGTGGCTGTAATGACCCAGGCCTTGTTCATGTTCTTTCGGCGAGGCCAGCCAGATTTGCAACCCATGCATGCTGAAACCGCTGGCCTTGAGCGACTCGGGAGTACGCTCGACATGGGCAATGGCACTGCCGGCCGTCATCCAGCTGACGTCACCCGGTTTTACCCGTTGGTCCGAACCGAGACTGTCCTTGTGCTGGATTTCCCCTTCGAACAGGTAGGTCAGTGTCGACAGGCCGATATGCGGATGCTGACGGATGTTCATGCCTTTGCCTGCCGGATAGCGGGTCTGCAGCATGTGGTCGAAAAACACGAAGGGCCCGACGCTGCGGCACTTGGCCGACGGCAGCGGACGCAGGATCGGTTGACCTTCGACATCCTCGGCACGCGGGCGGATCACGGTCGGTGTGTTCATGGTGCATTCCAGGCTCGGCGGGTTATAGGCAAAAGCATAACCCGCCGAGACGGCACTTTCCGCTACTGGCTGAAAGCGCCTTCGGCCAAAAGGGTCTCGATGCTGACTTCGCTGGTGGTCATCAGTTTGTGCACCGGGCAGCGATCGGCCACGCGGTGCAGTTCGTCGCGCTGGGCGTCGGTCAGCACACCCTTGAGGGTCAGCTTGACCTGCAGCGCGTATTTGCCTTTCTGTTCCTGGCTGTTGTCGTGTTTGACTTCGACAGTGACCCCGGTCAGCGGGATCTCTTTCTTCTGCGCGTAAAGCTTGAGGGTCAGGGCTTTGCAGGCCCCCAGCGCCGCGTCGAAGTAATCATGGGGTTCCGGTGCGGTGTCTTCGCCACCCAGGTCCTTGGGCAGGTCGGTAAAGAAATGGTGATCGCCGACCTGGATGCTGTGACGAAAACTTTCGCTGGATTCGGTATTGACGGTAACAGTCATGGTAAACCTCATAGGCAGTGGGAAAGATCGCGCACCTGGCAACCAGGGTGCGGCGGGAAACAGCATTCAGTTATAGAACATCTGGTGCTTCAGGCGTTCCACTTTCTTTGCCGCTGAACCCTTGCTTGCGGAGCAGGGTCTATCCTGCTCACACCCTCCGGAGATTGCGCGTGCCCCTGACCCGCTTGAGTTTCGCCTGGCTGCTGATCCTTTCGAGCACCTGTGCCGATGCCCGCGAATATACCTACAGCGACGCGCACCTGCATTACGTCGACTTCTTCCAGGAGTCCGCCGGCATGGACAAATTGCTCAAGGCCATGGCCGACAACCGCATCGAGCATGTGATGATTTCCGGGCTTCCAGTGGCCAAGAAATGGCATGAAGACGAACCCAAGCGCCCGCGTTATTACGCCGGTGACGACGCTGATGCCTATTGGTACAGCGCCACTGATGTGATTGTTGCCGCGGCGGTGAACAAGCTGACGCCCGAACAGCGTCCGCGCTTTCATCCGTTTCTCTCGGGTTTCAATCCCAACGACAAGAACTCCGCAGCGCATATCCAGCGCATGCTCGATCTCAATCCGGGTCTGTGGCAAGGCATCGGCGAAGTCTTTACCCGCCACGACGACCTGACCGCGCTGACGTCTGGCGATACTCCGCGGGCGAATAACGAAGCGATGACGCGGATCTACCACCTTGCGGCGGAAAACGATTTGCCAGTGATGCTGCATTCCAACATCACCTCCAAGCGTGAGAAAAATCCGTTGTACCTGGCAGAAGTCGAGGAGCCGCTACGCAACCATCCCCACACGCGGTTTATCTGGGCCCATGCCGGAAGCAGTGTGGAAATCCATCGGCATCAGACGCAGATGGACTTTTTACTGCCGACCCTGGCACGGATGCTCGAGGCCTATCCGAATTTGTACATCGACCTGTCCTGGAGCATGCTCAGGCCTTATCTGCTGGACGATGCGGCTCAGCCTCGACCGGAATGGCTGAAGCTGGTGGAGCGCTTCCCGGAGCGTTTCATGCTGGGTTCGGACGTGGTGGGACGTTTCAACAAGGTGGGCAAGGAACTGCACAGCTTCGATCTGTTTCTGGATGCCTTGCCGGAGGATGTGGCGCGTAAGGTCGCGCGAGATAACTTCCTGGCGATCCTGCCGCGCACGCCCCCCCTGTAGGGGGGGCAAGCACCCTCGCCACAGTTGGGAACTCGCATCTGTCATCAGGCTGTCACGCTCGCGTCATAACCTCGCGCCCATCTCAATCAAGGAGCGCGATATGCACCTCTCCCGTTTAACCGCGCTGGCGGCGCTGATGATGATCAGTGGCCTGGCCAGTGCCGAAGTTCATGTGCAAGGCCCGGTGGAATACGGGGTTTTTGAAGGCCCGAAAGCCGAGTTGCAGTCGGGTGAGCGGGTGTTGCGCCGCAACAACCAGCAGATCGAACAGACAGAAATCGTCCCGGCGAAACTGGGCACCAAATTCGGCCTGCGTTATCAGCTGTCCGGTAAAGTCGCTGAAGATCAGCCATTGACCTTGCTCTACTTCACGCCGGGCATCCGCACCCCGGACGGCTTGCGCCACGATAAATTCGAAGTGACCCAGAAACTGGTGCCCGGCGCACCCCAGGACGTGATGGCCTATGAATTCACCGAAAGCCATGAAGTGATCCCCGGCGAGTGGCGCTTCATGGTGTTCCAGGGCGACCGGTTGTTGGCGCAACAGCGTTTTACCGTGCGCTGAGTCGTCGCAGACCTCGGTGGGATCAGGTCTGCCGATGCCGCACAAGCCCCGGTTGAGACCGCCGGGGTGTGCGCAACAATTGACTGATTTGCTCTGCACTGACGGCTTTGCTGAACAGGTAGCCTTGCATCTCATCGCAGCCGTTTTCACAAAGGAAGATTTTCTGCTCTTCGGTTTCGACTCCTTCGGCAATGACCTTGAGATTCAGCTTGTGCCCCAGGGAAATCACCGCGGTGGCGATGGCTCTGTCATTCTCGTTGGCGGGGAGGTCGCGCACAAAAGACTGGTCGATCTTCAGCCGAGCGATGGGAAAACTTTTCAACGCAGCGAGGCTGGAGTAGCCGGTACCGAAGTCGTCGATCGAGAGGCGAATCCCCATCGCTTGCAGTTCCTTCATCTTGCTGACGGCTTGTTGAAGGTCTTGCATGATCAGGCTTTCGGTCAGTTCCAGCTCAAGGTACATCGGGTCCAGTCCGGATTCTTGCAAGGCATTTCTCACCCGGCCGATCAGGTCCCTTTCGATGAATTGGCGTGCTGAAATATTCACCGACATGGTAATCGGCGGTCTGCCCGCATCCTGCCAGGCCTTGTTCTGCCGACACGCGGTGTGAATCACCCAGTCGCCGATGGGCACGATCAAACCGGTCTCTTCGGCCTGCGGAATGAATTTGACCGGAGACACAATGCCAAGTGTTGGGTGCTGCCAGCGGATCAGTGCTTCCACGCCGATAATCCGACCCGACTGTAAATCCACCTGTGGCTGGTACAGCAACAGGAATTCGTTATGGTTGAGTGCATTTCGAAGCCCGTCTTGCATGGCGAGCTTGCCCTGAACTTTGTTGTTCATCTCGCTGGTATAAAACTGGTAACTGTTACGGCCCAGTTCCTTGGCCCGGTACATGGCGGCATCGGCATTGCAGAGCAAGGTGTCGGTATCGTGGCCGTCGGCAGGGTAGGTGGCCAACCCGATGCTGCAAGTGACGTGGAGGGTATGCCCGCTGAGCTGAATCGGCTGCAGGATGGCTTCCTGGATTTTGTGCACGGCCGGGGTAATGCCGTCGAGGTTGGTGGGTTGGTCGAACAGGATGATCACAAACTCGTCGCCACCCAGCCGTACCACCGTGTCGGTGCGGCGTACGCAATCGAGCATTCGCTTGGCGACGGTTTTCAGCAGTTCGTCGCCGGCGCTGTGCCCAAGGCTGTCGTTCACCAGTTTGAATTTATCCAGGTCGAGGAACACCACCGTCACCAGACGTTTGTAGCGCTGTGCGTAAAGTATCGCTTGCCTGAGACGGTCTTCGAGCAGTATGCGATTCGGCAGTCCGGTCAGCGCATCATGGTCGCCCATGAAACGGATGCGTTTTTCGGTGTGCTGGCGTTCTATTGCGATACCGGCCAGTTGCGTCGCCATTTCAATCAGTTGCGTCTCGATCGTAGTCGGGCTGCGCACCGTTTGGGAATACAAGGCAAATGTGCCCAATACCTTGCGTTCATGGGACAGGATTGGCGTTGACCAACAGGCGCGAAATCCATAAGGCGCAGCGAGTGAACGGTACTCTTCCCACAACGGGTCTTGCTCGATATCCGTGACGATGACCGGTTCTCGTCGATACACCGCGGTTCCGCAGGAACCGACTTTCGGACCGATCGCAACCCCGTCGATGAGCCGGGTATAGTCCTTCGGCAGACTGGGGGCTGCTCCATGCAGCAGGTGTGTGCCATCCTCGTCCAGCAACAGGATGGACACCATCATTCCCTCAAGCTGCGACTCAACCAGGTGAGCGAGGCTGTCGAGGACCTCTTCGAGTTCGGTGCTCCTGGCAATCAGCTCGAGAACATGACCTTGTCCGGCGCGGATCACGGCTTCTTGCTGTAACTGGCTGTTTTGTACCGCGAGCCGCTCTGTGGCGGTGCTCAATTGGGTGGTTCTTCTTTCCAGCTGGTGACGGTTTTTAAGGAACTGATTCACCGCGCGAGCCATGTTGCCAATCTCGTCCTTGCCATGTTCGGCCATCATCAATTGCGCGTCGTCGACCTGCTCCTGGCGCAATTGCCGGCTGATCTCATTCAGCCTCGCGAGTACATGGCGGCCCATGAAAACCCGGGTCACAAACCAGGCGAAGATCAGGCTGGCGCCCAACATGATCAGCACCCATTGCTGACTGCGATTGGAGGCTTCGACCAAGCGTTGCACGGCTTCGCGATAGGCTTCGGTGTAGGCGCTCGATTGTGCACGGGCCACCGCGACCAGCATCCCGGCCTGAGTTCTCAGTTCCTCATGGAAACGCTGTATGACATCGTGCTGGTTGATGATCCTCAGACGCAGGGAGAACAGATCGGGTGTATCCAGCTGCACCTCGGGTAATTTGCCTGCCGTTCGTGACAGGTTCTCGTAGCGGGTCCGCAACAGTTGTACGGCATTGCTGTCACCGGCTTGTGGCAGTTCAAAGAGTAAAACCGCCAGGCCCATGCTGACCTGGGTTCGGGTCGCGGTTAACTGGACGATGCGCTCCTGCAGGCTTTGCTCGAACCTGACTTCGGTTTGCAATTTGCTTTCTCGCAGTTGTGCCACGATGTTGGCGGTATTGCGGAATAACTGGCTCGACTGATGCACGTCGAGTATGGCTACGCCATTGTTCGCGGCCGTCAGCTGCAATACCAGCCGATCAAGAGCTTCAAGCTGTTCGACGGTCGCGGCATAGGTTAAGTGCAGGGTCTCGAAAGAGCGGGTCGTCAGTAGTTGATCGGTCTGGCGTTCGATCAGCAGTGTGTTCTGCACCATGTCCTGTCCATATTGCATACGGACCAGTCGTTCATCCGTCAGCTGGCGGGTGGCGCTGTTTGAGGTCCGTAACGCGTAGACCGCAGTCGCGCCACCGGCCAGGATCAGCAGCGCCAATGCCAGAAAAGCCAAATTGAACTGCGCCCGCAGCGATTGCGGCAGCAGCCGGCGATACAGGCTGGTGATCCGTGAAGGCACGTCCAATGTCAAGGATTCCATAGGTGACGGTAGATATCCCGGTAACCATTGTCCGGGTCGTACTGAAACTTGTTCCCGCCATCGAAGGCGATATTGTCGATATTGACCAAGTGAATCGGTGCCACGAAGCCACTCACTGGCTGCCCCGCAAACAACCGGTTCAGTTCATCCATCACTTGCCAGCCGTGCAGGTTGAGTGGCTCGGCCACGGTGACGGTTTGATAGGTATTTGCCTTTATGCGTAAAAATGCCGAAGCACTGCCATCACCGGCAGACAGCAGGCTCATGCCGTCACTGGGAATCCCGGCACCGGTCAAGGCGACAATCGAGTAGTCGAAATAGATATCGTTGATAGCCAGCGTATGGGTCCAGCGCTTGCCGAAGCGCTGAAGCAGTTCCCGGGTGATTGCAGGCATCTGCTCGCTGCTTTGCGAGATCGCGACATCGCGTACTTCCAGCAATGTGCATTCCTGACAAGCCCGGATCACGTTTTCCATGGCCTTGGCTTTCGCTGTGGCGATGCTGTATCTGGAGTCGGTCAGGATGACCACGCCGGCCTGTCCGTTTGACTGTGCCACCGCCGCCATGGCGGTGAGGCGAGCCACTTCCAGCGGGTCAGTGGTGACGTTCATCGCCACCGGCGTGCCACGAATCGGCCCGGGCTGTGCGCCAGTATGCCAGCCAACCACTGGCACACCCTGGAGGGCGAACGAAGTCAGCTCCCCATTGTTCTCGAGGGCATCGGAGCCACACAGAACCAGCCCGTCGGGTTTTGCTGCCAAGGCATCGGCAAAAGCCTTCGCGCGCCCGACCGTGGATCCGCCGCCATCGAATATCTTCAGCGTCCAGCCCATCGCCGTAGCCGCCTCGCGGGCACCCTGCGCGACTCCGACAATCCCCCCGTTACGTAAATCTTCCGCGACAAAGGCAATGTTCTTGCCACGCCGGGCAGACGGGCCGGATACCGGGCCGCTCCAGCGAAGGGCTTCGAGGGTGGCCCTGGAAACCATTTGCTGCGCCTGATTCACCGTAACCTTTTCGATGTCCGCTGGCGGATTCGATAAATTTTGAGCGTAGCCGGGCGCGGCGGTGAAAAGGCAGAAGGCTGTAATCGAAGAGATCCTGAGTATCCAGGAGGGGCGCAAACACTTGGGGTTATCACTGCATCCAATACCGGGCCCGAAGCCGACGGCGCGATCATATTCTGGCATGGCGTCCCTTTTCGTCGAGAGTGCAGCAGGGGCCGCGAGGACCGTCGTATCTGCTGTCATCACGTCTTGCAGGCTATGTGCGCGAACTTTAGTCCTGAACATTCAGGAAAAGGGGCAGGGTCCGGGGCACAAGACTAGGGACGAAGGCCAACTGGCATCGTTGACCAGATCGGGTGGTATTACAAGGGACAAACCACCAGGCAAAAAAACGGCACCCGCAGGTGCCGTTTCTTCATGGGCAGGTTACTTGCCCTGCCAGCGCTTCAGTACCAGGGTGGCATTGGTGCCACCGAAACCGAAGCTGTTGCTCATCACGTTGTTGAGCGTGACGTTCTCGCGGGTCTTGGTCAGGATCGGCATGTCAGCGACGGCCGGGTCCAGTTCGTCGATGTTGGCCGAGCCCGCCATGAAGTTGCCTTCCATCATCAGCATGCAGTAGATCGCTTCATGAACGCCGGCGGCGCCCAGGGAGTGACCGGACAGGCTCTTGGTGGAGCTGATGGCCGGGGCCTTGTCGCCGAACACTTCGCGCACACCTTCCATCTCTTTGGCGTCGCCGACCGGAGTGGAGGTGCCGTGAGTGTTGATGTAGTCGATCGGACCGTCGACGGTGGACATGGCCATCTGCATGCAGCGGATGGCGCCTTCGCCGCTTGGAGCGACCATGTCGTAGCCATCGGAGGTCGCGCCGTAGCCAACGATTTCCGCGTAGATCTTCGCGCCGCGGGCCAGAGCGTGTTCCAGCTCTTCAACCACGACCATGCCGCCACCGCCGGCGATGACGAAACCGTCACGCTTGGCGTCGTAGGCACGGGAAGCCTTTTCCGGGGTTTCGTTGTACTGGCTCGACAGCGCGCCCATGGCGTCGAACAGGAACGACTGGCTCCAGTGCTCTTCTTCGCCGCCGCCAGCAAACACGACGTCCTGCTTGCCCATCTGGATCTGTTCCATGGCGCTGCCGATGCAGTGAGCACTGGTGGCACAGGCAGAAGCGATGGAGTAGTTCAGACCCTTGATCTTGAACGGTGTGGCCAGGCAAGCGGAAACGGTGCTGCTCATGGTCCGCGTCACGCGGTATGGGCCGACGCGCTTGACGCCTTTCTCGCGCAGGATGTCCAGCGCTTCCATCTGGTTCAGCGTGGAGGCACCACCGGAACCGGCGATCAGGCCGGTGCGCGGGTTGGAGACTTGTTCCTCGGTCAGACCGGAGTCTGCGATGGCGTCTTTCATGGCCAGGTAGGCGTAAGCCGCCGCGTGGCCGACGAAGCGAAAGATCTTGCGATCTATCAGCTCTTCGAGGTTGAGGTCAATGGAGCCGGAAACCTGGCTACGCAGACCCATTTCGGCATATTCCGGGTTGAATCGGATGCCCGGGCGGCTTGCACGCAGGTTAGCGGAGACGGTCTCTTTGTCATTGCCCAGGCACGAAACGATGCCCAGACCAGTGATAACGACGCGGCGCATGCGGATAACCCTTAGAAGTTGTCAGTGGAAGTAAATACGCCGACCCGAAGGCCTTCGGCGGTATAGATTTCGCGGCCGTCGACGCTGACAGAACCATCGGCGATGGCCATGTTCAGTTTGCCGCGCATGACGCGCTTGATCTGAATGTTGTAAGTAACCTTTGCGGCAGTCGGCAAGACCTGGCCGAAGAATTTTACCTCTCCTGAACCCAATGCGCGACCACGGCCTGGCAAACCCTGCCAGCCAAGGAAGAAACCGACCAGCTGCCACATGGCATCCAGGCCCAAGCAGCCTGGCATGACCGGGTCGCCTTCGAAGTGGCATGCGAAGAACCACAGGTCTGGATTGATGTCCAGCTCGGCGACCAATTCACCTTTGCCGTACTTGCCACCCTCGGCGCTGATATGGGTGATGCGATCCACCATCAGCATGTTCGGGGCGGGCAGTTGCGCGTTACCTGGGCCGAACAGCTCACCGCGACTGCAGCGCAGCAGGTCTTCCCGAGTAAAGGCGTTTTGTTTGGTCATGCGAGCTCCTCAATAGTCCCATGCGGCAGGGTGGGGCAAATCTTCCCGACCGATCGAAGCGTTCATGCCTCGAATCGACAGCCTACTCATAGACTATTGCGTTGTAGTGAAAGTCACAGCACAAAGGGCACGAATGTACACTTGTGCACTGAAATTATTATCCAGGCCTGTTTATGGGCCTGTTCGGGTGCCTAAGACTGCCGCACTTTCGCATTTCACGCCAGTCACAGATCGTCGAAACCTCGGTTCTACTGAACCCAACGTTGCAGAATTTGCTGCAGATCAGTGCGTTTGAACGGCTTGGCCAGATAATCGTTCATCCCGGCGTCCAGGCAGGCCTCGCGATCGCCCTGCAAGGCGTTGGCGGTCAGGGCAATTATTGGCAGTTCGGCGCAGCCCGGCAGTTGGCGGATCTGGCGGGTCGCTTCATAGCCATCGATCAGCGGCAATCGACAGTCCATCAGAATCGCGTCGAATATCAGGCTCTCGGCGCTGCGAATGGCTTGCGCACCGTCGGTGGCGATGCTGACGGTATAGCCCAGGCTACGCAGCATCGCTTCGATTACTGTCTGATTGACCGGATTGTCCTCGACCAGCAGTACGTTACGATCCTCGCCATGGGCATTGGCCGACTGCGCCCGGCGTGTCAGCACTGGCAGGCTCTGCAAGTACAGCGCCAACGGTATCTCCAGAGTGAACACCGAACCGCGGCCTTCTTCACTCTGGGCGCGCAGGGTGCCGCCCATCCGCTCGGCAAGGGTGCGGGCAATCGGCAGGCCGAGCCCGGTGCCGCCATAACGCCTGGAAATCGAACTATCGGCCTGCTGGAACGCATTGAACATCAGCTCCAGGCTTTGCGCCGAAATCCCGATGCCACTGTCGCGCACGCTGCAGGTAAACCACAGCAACTCGTGATCCAGGGATTGCCACTGCGGCTCGATGGTCACGCTGCCCTGTTCGGTGAACTTCAGCGCATTGCCGATCAGGTTGACCAGAATCTGCCGGATCCGCGTCGGATCGCCCTGAACCTGCAGCGACTCCATACCGTCCGGATTCTTCAGCTCAAGACTGAGGCCACGCTGCGCCGCACTGTGCTGGAACGCCTGGGCGCAACTGGTGATCAGCTCGGCGAGGTTGAACGGGATATGTTCCAGTTCCAGCGCCGCGCGCTCGATGCGCGAGAAGTCGAGGATGTCATTGATCACTTTAAGCAGGTGCTCGGTGGATTCCGAGGCCAGTGCTGCGTATTCGATCTGCTCCTCGGTCATCTCGGTGGTTTCGAGCAGTTGCAACATCCCCAGCACACCATTCATCGGCGTGCGCAGCTCGTGGCTCATCATCGCCAGGAAGTCGGATTTGGCGTTGTTGGCTTTTTCCGCTTCTTCGCGGGTCTGGATCAGTTGGGCCATTGCCTGATGCTGTTCGCGGCTGGCTTGCTCGAGGCCATCGGCGAGGTTGTTGATATGCCGTGACAGGTCGCCGAGCTCGGCATCGTCGACAATCGGCAGGGCAGTGCCGTAGTCGCCCTGTTGAATGGCCTTGACCGCGTTGCCCATGGCACTGATCGGCCGCGACAGGCTGGCGGCCAGACGGCGGGCCAGGAGAAAGGTGAACAGCAAGGCGAACAGCGCCAGGACGCCGGCCTTGAGCAGGATTTCCTGCTGGCGCTGGCTGAAGGCGTCATTTGACATGCCGACAATCACCCGGCCCAGGTAGTCCTCCCGCGGGGCGTTGGTTTGCGTTTTGCCGCCGCCGAAAAAATCAGTGTTCAGATGGATCTGTTGCAAGCGTACGGGCGCCTGAAACACTTCAACCTGCTGCGAGCGACTGATGGTTTCCGAAGGTTGTTCGACGTACACCAGAATATTGTTGGCGCTGTCCTGTACCTCGAGGAAGCGCACATGGGGGGTCGCGAGGGTGGCCTTCAACAAGCTCTCGAGCACCTCGTTATTGCCGGAAATCACCCCGTACTCGGTGGCGGGCGCCAGTTGGTTGGCAATCAGCTGACCGGTGTGGTTCAGCTCCTGGCGCAGGTCCTGAATCCGCACGAAGGTGAAGAAACTGATAAGAAGCAAGGTCAGTAACAAGGCCGGGCCAAGGCTGATGATCTGGGTGCGGGTATTGATGTCCCAACGGCGACGGAAGGTCATGGGCGCTGCTCTCCTTCGGCCAGCCGGGTGGCGACAGACTGTTCGTCAATCGGTTCGATACCCAGTGAGCGTGCCACTTGCGGGTTGCTCGTCACTTTGAATTGTTGCGGATACAGCGCCCGCGGCCAGTTGTCGGTCGGACGGTCGAGCAAGGTGTCGAGAGTAGCCAGCCAGTCGTTTTGATCGCTGTAGGTGCTGGCCAGACTTCCCGCCTTGACGAAAGCGGCATTGGGACCGATCAGCGCCAGCTGCCGGGCATAGCTGCTGAGCAGCAGGTTTTTCGCGGTTTTCGGGTTGTACAGGTCGTTATCGTCGAGACCCAGTAGCACGTCGCTGTTTTTCAGCAGGGCCTGGAGTGGGCGGCTGTCGCCGGTGTTGTCCCAGCGCTCGGCGACAATTTTCAGTCCCAGCGGTTGCGCTTGTTGATGCAGTTCTTTCAGGAGAAATTCGCTGTGGCGGTCATAAAGCACGCCGATCCGCCGGGCTTGCGGCAGGAGGCTCTGGATCAGGCGCAATTGCCGGTCCAGCGGCGGGTCGCTCCACAGCAGACTGAGGCGGGCCGGCAGGTTGTTGCCCAGGCGTTGCCGGGCTTGCAGCCGACTGATGCGCAGCACCAGGGTTGCCGGCCCCTGGGTGTCCTGCAGGCGCCAGTCGAGGCTTGGCAGGTCGAGCAGGATCAGGCGCGTGCCCGAGGGCAGTTGGCTGGGTGCCGGCAGATTGGCCAGCGCGCTGAAGCGCACCCGATCTTCCGGCCGCTTATTGCTCAGGGCCTGAGTGAAGGACTGCACGCCGGGACTGTTTTCAACACCCGTCAGGACAATCTCGGCGGCCCGGCCCGCAAGGCTTGCGAACAGGCAGATAATCCCCAGGCACACTGAGCCGATGAGGCGGCCAAGGGTTGGCTTCATCCATGATTGGCATTGATCCATGCTAGAACTCTAACTCCGCGCTGAGGTAGAGCAAATGGCGTTCGTCGTAGGTGTTATCGACAAAGGTGGTGGGTTGATCGTCGAGCCGTTGCTGAAGTATCCCGGCCAGCTCCAGACTGGCCTTGCCCAGGGGAATGCGCTTGGCGATCCGCGTATCGACCCGTTCGAAGCGGTAGCCGTTGAGGGCGTTGTCACCATAGTAGAAGAGGGCGCTGGACCAGCCCTGGCCCCAATCGCGCAGCCAGCCTGCCGAACCGCTGTTGCGGGCGGTCTGTTGCTGATCGAGGGGATTGCTCGCCTCGGCGTCGACGTAGGCATAGGTCAGGCGCAGGCGGTCTGCGGCGCTGATGCGCCAGTCGAGCTGGGTTTCGCTGCCAGTGAAGCGTGAGGAATTCGAGTTGCTGGCGATGTACTGGTTGTTGCGCAGCGGCTCGCTGATCATTCCGGTGATTTCGTCGTAGAACACCTTCAGGTCGACGGTCAGCCCGATATCGGCAAAGAAGCCGTTGTAGCCCAGTTCCCGCGAGCGCATGTGTTCTTGCTCGAGGTTACCCGGGCCGCGGGTCCTGACGAAGTACCGGGCGCTGGATTGTCCATAGGCGCGGGGATTCAGGTTGGTGACCCGGTAGCTCCAGTTGACATTGTTTTCGAACATGTCGGGCGAACGGATGGCTTCCGAATACACGGCACGCAGGCCATGGCGCGGGGTGATCAGGTAATTGACGGCGAGCCGCGGGGTCAGCGAGCTGCCAATCAACCGGGTATCTTCGAACATGGCACCGCCCTGCAATAGCCAGTGTTCGCTGGCGCGCCACTCAAGCTGGCCGAACAGACGCCAGAGGGTGTCGTCCAGGGTGCCATTGAAATAGGTCTCGGAGTCTGCCCGGTCGTAACGATAGTTGATCCCGCTGACCAGCCGCAGGCTATCGGACAGGCTGAGGGTATCCTGCAGTTCGAGGTCATAGCGCGTTTCGCGGGCGCTCTGGTCGATATCGCCGCACAGGGTTTGATTCGCGCCGCCGTTCCATTGCTGCAGAACCTGATTGGCCAGCGCCTGTTGCGCCGGTGCCCCGGGCGGTGCTCCGGTGCCGGTGTAGTTGTCCATGTGCCGGGCGAGGCGCTCGGCGTAATTGGGGTCGAGCTGCCAGAGCCGGGTCAGTTCCGGGCTGAATGAGACTTCCGCGTCACAGGCCCGCCAGGTCTGCTGGCGATCCCAGTGTTGCGCCGATCCTTGAACATAGAGGCTGTGATCCGGGTTGATTTCCAGGTTCCAGCGCAACGAACCGGCATAGTCCTTGGCAATGACATCGGAATTGTTACCCGCTGCGCTAACTCCAGGGAAGACCGGGCGGTAGGTGTAAGGCCGCTGATTAGTGCCTTCCTTGGCATTCAATTGCCAGTCGATGCTTTGCTGATCGTCGAGCATCTGGCTGACCGACAAGCCCATGCGGTTCAAGCGGCGACTGTCGCGGTAATCCGCGCCGCTGCGATCCGAATCGAAACCGTCATCCTCCTGACCGGAAAGCGACAGGCGCAGGTCACCGGTTTCCCAGCCACTGCCCTGGCTGGCGTACCAGTCATTGATACCGCGCTGGCCACGGGTGACCTTCATCCGCGTGCCGTGGCTGTTGGCTGGCGAGCGGGTGATGATATTGACCACCGCCATCAGCGCATTGGCGCCATAGCTGACGGTATTGGGCCCGCGGAAGACTTCGATGCGTTCGATATCCTCCATGGCCACCGGAATATCGCTCCAGTCCACGGTCGCAAGGCCGGCGCGATACACCGAGCGACCATCGATCAGCACCTGCATGCGCCGCGCTTCGCTGGCATTGGTGCCGTGATAGTTCACCGCGGCCTGGTTGCCGCTGATATTGCCGACCATCATCCCCGGCACCAGGCGCAGCAGTTCACTGATATCCCGCGAACCGCTAGCCATGATCAATTCGCTGTCGATCACCGTCATACTGCCGGGTACTGCGGCCGGCGACTGTTTCAGGCGCGTGGCAGTCAGCACTTTTGGCAGTGTCTGGCTGTCGAGGAACAGATCATCGGCCAACACCGGGGTGCTGAAAAACAGCGCCATGACCAGTGATGATCGAGGGGTGGGAGGGCCAAAATACACGGCACAGCCTTGATAACAGGTAATTGGCGCGCATGTTAACCGAGCGGGGCGGGTTTTCCAGTGAACAGCTACACAATTGATAGGGTGAAACCGTCACATCCAGTCATTTGCCAGTAATTGATCGCAGGGCTGGCCGCCTGAGGACTGCTCCGTATAATGCCGATATCGCCACTGCTATGGATTAATGGATTGCATATGACTGAACAGCGCCCTATTGCGGTCCTGGGAGGCGGAAGTTTTGGTACCGCCGTGGCCAATCTGCTGGCCGAGAACGGTCTTGCTGTGCGGTTGTGGATGCGCGACCCGGAACAGGCCGAGGCCATTCGGGTCAATCGCGAGAATCCGCGCTACCTCAAAGGCATCAAGGTTCTCCCGCCGGTGGAACCGGTAACGGACCTGCTGGCGACCCTGACCGACTGCGATCTGTGCTTTGTCGCATTGCCCTCCAGCGCCTTGCGCTCGGTACTGGCCCCGCATGCCGCGCTGTTGAGCGGCAAATTGCTGGTCAGCCTGACCAAGGGCATTGAGGCGCACACCTTCAAGCTGATGAGTGAAATTCTCGAAGAAATCGCTCCGCAAGCGCGAATCGGGGTGTTGTCCGGGCCGAATCTGGCTCGAGAAATTGCCGAACATGCGCTGACCGCTACTGTGGTCGCCAGCGAAGACGAGGAGCTTTGCCAGCGCGTCCAGGAGGCGCTGCATGGCCGTACCTTCCGTGTTTACGCCAGCGCCGACCGCTTTGGCGTCGAGTTGGGCGGCGCGTTGAAAAATGTCTATGCAATCATCGCCGGCATGGCGGTAGCGCTGGGCATGGGTGAAAACACCAAGAGCATGCTGATTACTCGCGCTCTGGCGGAAATGACCCGCTTCGCGGTGAACCAGGGCGCCAATCCGATGACCTTCCTCGGTCTGGCCGGGGTCGGTGATTTGATCGTCACCTGTTCTTCGCCCAAGAGCCGCAATTACCAGGTGGGTTTTGCCCTGGGGCAGGGCTTGAGCCTGGAAGATGCGGTGACGCGGCTGGGCGAAGTCGCCGAGGGCGTCAATACGCTCAAGGTGCTCAAGGCCAAAGCCCAGGAAGTCGGGGTGTATATGCCGCTGGTCGCCGGATTGCATGCGATTCTGTTCGAAGGGCGCACGCTTGACCAAGTGATCGAGTTGTTGATGCGTGGTGAACCGAAAACCGATGTCGACTTTATCTCCACCAGTGGTTTCAACTGACAGGAAAGGAGCGAGACCATGAACGATCCGAAGGATCCATCTGCAACAACCGAAGCCGGATATGAGTCCATTTTGCTGCGCGTCCTGTGGATGCTGGTGTACGTGCTGGTCTGGCAAGTGGCGCAATTCATTCTCGGCGCCGTGGTGCTGGTGCAGCTCATTTACCGGCTGATCTACGGCGCACCGAGCGCCAGCCTGATGAACTTCGGCGACAGCCTGAGCCAGTTCCTGGCGCAGATCGGGCGCTTCGGCAGTTTCCACAGTGACCAGAAACCCTGGCCATTCGCCGATTGGCCGACCCCGCGCGCACCGGAAGGCGAAACGCCGCATGCCGTACCACCTGCACCGCACCCGGTACGGGATGAGGAGCCGAAGCTATGAAGCTCTGGGTGCTGCGTCACGGCGAAGCCGAGCCCCACGCCCGTAGCGACGCTGAGCGTAACCTGACCGAGAATGGCCGCAAGGAAGTGCTGAGCAGCACCGCGCAGCTGATCGGCCAACCGCTCAGCGCGATCTACGCCAGCCCTTACACGCGGGCGCAGCAGACCGCGCAATTGGTGCGCGAAGCCCTGGGCTTCGAGCCTGAGGTCCGCACCGTGCAGTGGCTGACTCCCGACCACGATCCGCCGGCGGTGGTGGATCAGCTCGACTTGTTGGACAACGTGCTGCTGGTCAGCCATAACCCGCTGGTCAGCAACCTGATTGCCTATCTGCAACAGGGTAACTGGCGCGAACCGCAGCGGGTGGGCACCGCCGGCCTGGTCGAGCTCGAAGGTGACTGGCCGCTGGCGGGGTTGATGACGCTCAAGAGCATCAAACATCCGTAAAGGTCATACCCGGTCCTGTGGCGAGGGGGCTTGCCCCCGCTGGGGCGCGCAGCGGCCCTAAAACCAGGCAACGGGTTCTTTCAGTTAGAACCCGATGATCGGTTTACGACTGCTTCGCAGCCGAACGGGGCGATGCGGCGTTCCGACAAGCCCCCTCGCCACAAGTTCACCACTTGCTCGCTCTGATTTGTCTGTGAAATAGTCGACCAAGCAGTTGCTTGGTTGACTACGCTTTGCGCCATACAGAACAAAAAAGGAGCGCATCGCATGTCTGCCGCTTTTCGTTTGCCGCTGGAAGTGTTTTACGAGCGTGAAGCTCGTCATGCCCGTCAACGCTTCCTGGTCCAGCCGGTGGGGGGCGGGCAGATCGAAACCCTGAGCTGGTCCGACGTCGGTCACCAGGCCCGCTGCGCAGCCCACTGGCTCCGCGCCCGGGAGCTGCCGCAAGGCAGCCACATCGCAATCATCTCGAAAAACTGCGCGCACTGGATTATCGCCGACCTGGCGATCTGGATGGCCGGGCATGTGTCTGTCCCGCTGTATCCCAACCTGACGGCCGACTCGGTTGCGCAAGTGCTCGACCATTCGGAGTCGGTATTGGTATTTGTCGGCAAACTTGATGACTGGCCAGGCATGTCGCCCGGGATCCGCGTTGACTTGCCGACCATCAGCCTGCCACTCAGCCCCGACGGCTCGTTCGATTACAGCTGGGCCGACCTGCAACGCAGTTCACCGATCCAGGACGACCCGCTGCCCGCTGCCGCGCAACTGGCAACGATCATCTACACCTCGGGCACTACCGGTTTGCCCAAGGGCGTGATGCACAGTTTCGCCAATCTCGCTTTCGCCACCACCCAGGGCACGCAATTGTTTGGCCTGGGGGAGTCGGATCGGCTGCTGTCCTACCTGCCACTGTGCCATGTGGCGGAACGGATGTTTGTCGAGATGGCATCGATCTATACCGGGCAAACGGTGTTTTTTGCCGAGAATCTGGACACTTTCCTCACCGACCTTAAGCGCGCGCGGCCGACCGCGCTGTTCGGCGTGCCGCGGATCTGGACCAGGTTCCAGATGGGCGTCTACAGCAAGATGCCCGCCAAACGCCTGGATTTCCTGCTGGGCTTGCCGATCATTGGCCGGCGGATAGGGCACAAAGTCCTCGTCGGGTTGGGGCTGGATGCCTTGCGCATCGCCTTGTCCGGCGCCGCGCCGGTGCCGCAGACCTTGCTCGAGTGGTATCAGCGGCTCGGTCTGGATGTGCTGGAGGTCTATGGCATGACCGAGAATTGCGGTTATTCCCATGTCGGTCGTGCGGGGCAGCATAAACCAGGCTGGATCGGCGCACCCTGCCCGGGAGTCGAAGTGCGGATCGACGAGGCGGGTGAAGTGCAGGTGCGTAGCCCTGCGACCATGCTCGGCTACTACAAGGACCCGCAGAAAACCGCCGAAACCCTGACCGAAGACGGCTTTCTGCGCACCGGCGACAAGGGCGAGCAGGACGCCGAAGGCAATCTGCGCCTGACCGGGCGGCTCAAGGAAATCTTCAAAACCAGCAAAGGCAAATACGTCTCCCCAGCGCCAATTGAAAATCTCCTGGCAGTGCATTCGCGGATCGAGCAGGTGTGTGTGGTCGGTGATGGCTTGAGCGCGCCGCTGGGGCTGTGCGTGCTGTCGGCGGTCGGCCTTCAGGATGCCGACAGTGCCGCCCGCAATGGTTTGCACGCCAGCCTGGAAACCTTGCTGATAGAGGTCAACGGCATGCTCGACAAACACGAACGCTTGCGTCGACTGGTGGTGGTGAAAGACAGTTGGGCCGTGGAAAACGGTTTCCTGACGCCCACCTTGAAGATCAAACGCAATGTGATCGAGGCCACCTACGGCGCACGCTTCCAGGAGTGGAGCGAGCGTTCCGGAGTGGTGCTGTGGCAGGATTGACGCGAATAAAACCAATTAAGGATGTAGCGATGAGTCTATGGCGTACCACTCCCAACATCGAGCAACTGAACGCGATCCAGAAAAACACCATTGGCGAAGTGCTGGATATCCGCTTCGAAGCCTTTGATGAAGAGTCCCTGAGCGCGAGCATGGTGATCGACCATCGCACCCATCAACCCTATGGTTTGCTGCATGGCGGCGCTTCGGTCGTGCTGGCCGAGACCGTCGGTTCCATGGCCAGCTACCTGTGCATTGATGCCAGCAAGTTCTATTGCGTAGGGCTCGAGATCAACGCCAACCATTTGCGCGGCCTGCGCAGCGGGCGGGTGACAGCAGTGGCGCGGGCGATTCACATCGGTCGCACCACCCATGTCTGGGACATCCGCCTGAGCAGCGACGAAGGCAAGGCCAGCTGCGTATCGCGGCTGACCATGGCGGTGGTACCGCTGGGAAATATGCCGCCGACACGGGGATAGCCCTGATAGAGCAAGGTAGCTTCCCTGTGGCGAGGGGGCTTGTCGGAACGCCGCATCGCCCCGTTCGGCTGCGAAGCAGTCGTAAAGCCGGTGAACGCGGCGTGCCTGATACAAACGCGGTTGCAGGTTTTAGGGCCGCTACGCGCCCCAGCGGGGGCAAGCCCCCTCGCCACAACAAGCCCCCTCACCAAAAGTTCAGGGCGATGGCCTGACTGTCATCATTCCTGGCAGTTACGGTCATTGCTGTCGGCCAGTGTCTTGCGGACAATCAAGGCCTGATTTCGCTTATGGATTCGCCGGTATGCCGCAGCAGATATTTTTCGCTCACGCCAATGGCTTCCCTTCTGCCACCTACGGCAAGTTGTTCGCCGCGCTGGCGCCGGAGTACGAGGTTGCCCATCTGCAGCAACACGCTCACGATCCGCGTTTCCCGGTGGACGACAACTGGCTGAACCTGGTGGATGAGCTGATTCATCACCTCGAGCAGCAGCCTGAGCCGGTATGGGGCGTCGGTCATTCCTTCGGCGGAGTTCTGCATCTGCACGCGGCCTTGCGTTGTCCACAACTCTATCGCGGCGTGGTGATGCTCGATTCGCCGGTGCTGACCCGCGCCGATCAGTGGGTGATCCGCGCCGCCAAGCGCTTTGGTTTTATTGATCGGCTGACCCCTGCCGGCCGCACCCTCGGGCGCCGGGAAGAGTTTGCCGATCTGGAAGCCGCGCGCCATTACTTCGCCGGGAAAACCCTGTTTCGCGGCTTCGATCCGGAATGCTTCGACGCTTATCTGCAACATGGCTTGCACAAGGTCGGCGATCGTCTGCGCTTGAGTTTCGATCCGGCGACGGAAATCAGCATTTACCGCGGCGTTCCGCATACCAGCCCCGGTCGCGCACGGCAGTTGAAAGTGCCGCTGGCGGTAGTCCGCGGGCGGCAAAGCCGGGTGGTCATGCGCCATCACGCCAGCTCGGTCGGGCGTCTGCCCCACGGCGAGTCGCTGACCATGCCGGGTGGGCACATGTTTCCCCTCGAGCGCCCACAGGACACTGCCACGCTGCTGAAGAATCTGTTCAGTCGCTGGGACAGCCGCAGCGAGCGAAATTGCGCATGAAAACTCCAGTTGAAGAAGTCCGCCTGAGCCTGCCGCATATCGAATTGGCCGCACATTTGTTTGGCCCGGAAGACGGTCTGCCGGTGATTGCCTTGCACGGCTGGCTGGACAACGCCAATAGCTTCGCGCGGCTGGCGCCCAAACTCTCGGGTTTGCGCATTGTCGCGCTGGACATGGCCGGGCATGGTCATTCCGGGCATCGACCGCAGGGGGCCAGTTATGCGCTGTGGGATTACGTCTACGACGTGCTGCAAGTCGCCGAGCAGCTCGGTTGGAAACGCTTTGCCCTGCTCGGACACTCACTGGGGGCGATCGTATCGCTGGTGCTGGCAGGCGCGCTGCCGGAGCGCGTGACCCATCTGGCGCTGATCGACGGGGTCATTCCTCCTACCGCAAAAAGCGACAATGCCGCCGAGCGAATGGGCATGGCCCTGCAAGCGCAGCTGGATCTGCAAGAGAAGCGCAAACCGGTTTACAGCACCCTGGACCGTGCCATCGAAGCCCGTATGAAAGGCTTGGTGGCGGTCAGTCGGGAAGCGGCGGAGTTGCTGGCCCAGCGCGGGCTGATGCCAGTACCGGGCGGCTATACCTGGCGCAGCGACAGCCGCCTGACCCTGGCTTCGCCGCTGCGTCTGACAGAAGAACAGGCCATGACCTTCGTCCAGCGCATCAGTTGTCCGACCCGGCTGGTGGTCGCCGCGGACGGCATGCTGGCGCAACATCCGCAATTGCTGGAGCGTCTACCCTTTAGCCGTGAACAGCTGCCTGGCGGCCATCATTTGCATCTGAATGACGAGCCCGGCGCCGCCCTTGTTGCAGACTGTTTCAATCGGTTCTTCGCCGTTCCTTGACTTGCAGCGGGCAACTGTCGAGGCTGGGCGGGTTGAAATGGGAGACAACCATGATAGATCTCTACACCGCTGCGACCCCGAATGGCCACAAGGTCTCTATCGTGCTCGAGGAACTCGGCCTGCCCTACAAAGTGCATGCCTTGAGTTTCGACAAAAAGGAACAGAAGGCAGCAGATTTTCTCAAGATCAATCCCAATGGCCGGATTCCGGCGATTGTCGATCGCGCCAATGGCGATTTTGCCGTGTTCGAGTCCGGCGCAATCCTCATTTATCTGGCCGAGCTTACCGGGAAACTCATGCCCGGGGCCCCCAAGGGTCGCTCACTGGTGATCCAGTGGTTGATGTTCCAGATGGGCGGCATCGGCCCGATGCAGGGTCAGGCCAATGTGTTTTTCCGTTATTTCCCGGAGAAGCTCCAGGGCGCCATCGACCGCTATCAACATGAAACCCGCCGTTTGTATGAAGTGCTGAACACCCGCCTGGAAGCCGTCGAGTTTCTGGCCGGCGATTACAGCATTGCCGACATCGCGACCTTTCCATGGGTCCGTAGCCATGAATGGTCCGGGGTCTCGGTAGATGGCTTGCCGGCCTTGCAGCGCTGGTTGGCTACCCTGGAAGCCCGCCCGGCAGTGCAGCGCGGCTTGTTGGTGCCGCCATATGTCGACGACGCCAGTATCGTCAAAGGCGCTCAGGCCATGCTGATCCGATGAGAGTACCCATGCGTTTAATCAGTTTGCTCGGGCTGGCCTGTTTCAGTCCGCTGTTGTTCGCTGCCGATGTTCCCGGCAGCCAGGATTTACCCATAGTGCCGCGTTTACCCGATGCGCAGATTGTCGATTACCGGCCAACCGCGGAGCTGGAACGGATCTATCCTTTAGGTTCGATCCGCAAAATCAGCGGCCAGCTGCGTTTCGACGGTCAGGTCAGCACCCGCGGGCAAGTCAGCTCCGTGACCTACCAGTTACCGCCCGAGCATTCGTCCACCGAAGCCTTCACCGCCGCCCGTGAAGCCTTGCAGAAGCAGGGTGCGCAGCTGTTGTTCTGGTGCCAGGCCCGCGATTGCGGGGAAAGCAGCCTGTGGGCCAACGAGGTCTTCGGCAATGCCAAACTCTATGGTTCCGATGAGCAGCAGGCTTACCTGCTGTTACGTCTGGCGGCACCCCAGGACAATTCGCTGGTGGCCCTGTACAGCATCACTCGCGGTAATCGCCGGGCTTACCTGCACGTCGAGCAGTTTGACGCCAGCACCGCCCTTGGCGAGTTGATGCCGACTTCCGCGACCTTGTTGCGTCAGCTCAAGGACACCGGTGAACTGGATTTCCCGAAGCTCGACGGTGAGCCGCTACCGGCCTGGCTAACGTTGCTGTCACGCGGGCTGAACCTCGATACCACGATGCGGGTCAGTGTTTCCGGGCCCCATGCCGAGACCTGGCGCCAGGCGCTGATCGGGCAGGGCGTGCGAGAGGCGCGGATGGAGACGGGAAGCGATAAAGCAACGGGTCTGCGTATCGAATTACTGCGATAGGCTCTTCTGAGCTGCGCGCCGTTCGCCTACTCTTTGTTCGTTGAACCTTTCACGAGATCTTTCATGATCAATAACGATCGCCTGTTGGTGCAGATCCTGCTCCTGGTGTTGTTCGGCGCCAGCTTCTGGGTAATGGCGCCGTTCTGGTCGGCGCTGTTCTGGGGCGCGGTACTGGCCTTTGCCAGTTGGCCGCTGATGCGCTTGCTGACCCGTTGGCTCAATGACCGCGAGTCCCTCGCCGCAGCGCTCTTGACCCTGGGCTGGATGTTGCTGGTGGCGGTTCCGCTGGTCTGGCTCGGTTTCAATCTGGCCGACCATGTGCGGGACGCCGTGGCGTTTATCAAGGACGTGCAAGTCGATGGTCTTCCTGAAGCACCGACCTGGCTAGGTGGCATTCCCTTTGTCGGCGGGCGGCTGCTCGGGATCTGGAACAGCATCGACCAACAGGGCGCGGCGATGATGCTCGCGGTCAAACCCTATCTGGGGCAGGTCGGCAACTGGTTGCTGGCGCGCAGCGCGCAGATCGGCGGCGGGATTCTCGAGCTGACCTTGAGCATCGTCTTTGTGTTTTTCTTCTATCGCGACGGGCCTCGCCTGGCGATGTTCGTCCATCGTTTGCTGGAACGGCTGATCGGCGACCGCGCCGGTTATTACATCGAACTGGTGGCGGGCACGGTCCAGCGGGTGGTCAATGGCGTGATCGGCACGGCGGCGGCGCAGGCGGTGCTGGCGCTGATCGGCTTCCTGATCGCCGGAGTGCCGGGCGCGCTGGTGCTGGGCATCGTCACCTTCCTGCTCAGCCTGATTCCCATGGGCCCGCCACTGGTGTGGATTCCCGCTACCGCCTGGCTGGCCTGGAAAGGCGAGTACGGCATGGCGGTGTTCCTTGGTGCCTGGGGCATGTTCATCATCAGTGGCGTCGACAACGTGCTCAAGCCCTACCTGATCAGCCGCGGCGGCAATCTGCCGCTGGTGATCGTCCTGCTCGGGGTGTTTGGCGGCTTGATTGCGTTTGGCTTTATCGGCCTGTTCATCGGCCCGACCCTGCTGGCCGTGGCCTATAGTCTGTTGACCGATTGGAGCACCAGCCAGGTAAAGGTCGACGACAAGCGCTGATCCGCACGTCAGACTCGAGAATGAATTACCGATCATTGGGTCCCGCATTGATGCGGGTTCCGCTACAATGCGCGCCGATTTCGACTTGCCTGAGAGCCTACTCATGTCCGCCTGCCAGACTCCTATCATCGTCGCCCTGGATTTCCCCACCCGTGACGCCGCGCTGAAGCTGGCCGATCAGCTGGACCCGAAACTGTGCCGGGTCAAAGTCGGCAAGGAACTGTTCACCAGCTGTGCCGCGGAGATCGTCGGGACCCTGCGTGACAAGGGTTTCGAAGTCTTCCTCGACTTGAAATTCCACGACATCCCGAACACCACAGCGATGGCCGTAAAGGCTGCTGCGGAAATGGGCGTATGGATGGTCAACGTCCATTGCTCCGGTGGTTTGCGCATGATGGCCGCCTGCCGTGAAGTGCTCGACCAGCGTAGCGGATCCAAGCCGCTGTTGATCGGTGTGACCGTGCTGACCAGCATGGAACGCGAGGACCTGGCGGGAATCGGTCTGGACATCGAGCCTCAGGAGCAAGTGCTGCGCCTGGCGGCATTGGCGGAAAAAGCCGGGATGGACGGTCTGGTCTGCTCGGCGCTGGAAGCTCAGGCCTTGAAAGCCGCGCATCCGTCCCTGCAATTGGTGACACCGGGGATTCGTCCGGCGGGCAGTGCCCAGGACGACCAGCGTCGTATCCTCACGCCACGTCAGGCGCTGGATGCCGGTTCCGACTATTTGGTGATCGGCCGTCCGATCAGCCAGGCGGCCGATCCGGCCAAGGCGCTGGCGGCTGTGGTAGCCGAGCTGGCGTAAAGATCAAAAGATCGCAGCCTGCAGCAGCTCCTACAGGATTTGCATACACCTGTCTTTGTGGGTGTACGCGGTCCCTGTAGGAGCTGCCGATTGGCTGCGATCTTTTTATGGACGCACCGCAGTTCCCCGTCTCAAGACACTTTCAACACCAGCTTGCCAAAGTTCTCGCCGCTGAACAGTTTCATCAGGGTTTCCGGGAACGTCTCCAGTCCCTCGATGATATCTTCCTTGCTCTTGAGCTGCCCCTTGGCCATCCAGCCGGCCATTTCCTGCCCGGCGGCGGCGAATTGAGCGGCATAGTCCATCACCACAAAGCCTTCCATGCGTGCACGGTTGACCAGCAACGACAGGTAGTTGGCCGGGCCTTTCACCGCCTCTTTGTTGTTGTACTGGCTGATTGCGCCACAGATCACTACGCGGGCCTTCATGTTCAGTCGGCTGAGTACCGCATCGAGAATATCGCCGCCGACGTTATCGAAATATACGTCGACACCTTTCGGGCATTCACGCTTGAGCCCGGCGACCACATCTTCGTTTTTGTAATCGATGGCGCCATCGAAACCCAACTCGTCGATCAGGAATTGGCACTTGTCCTTACCACCGGCGATGCCCACTACGCGGCAACCCTTGATCTTGGCGATCTGCCCGGCAATGCTGCCCACCGCACCCGCTGCGCCCGAGAGCACCACGGTGTCACCGGCCTTGGGGGCGCCGACGTCGAGCAGGGCGAAATACGCGGTCATCCCGGTCATGCCCAGCGCTGACAAATAGCGTGGCAGCGGTGCCAGTTCCGGATCGACTTTGTAGAAGCCGCGCGGCTCGCCGAGGAAATAATCCTGCACCCCCAGGGCGCCGTTGACGTAGTCGCCGACGGCAAAGCCCGGATTGTTCGAGGCCACGACCTTGCCAACTCCCAGTGCGCGCATCACTTCGCCAATGCCCACTGGCGGAATATAGGACTTGCCTTCATTCATCCAGCCACGCATGGCCGGATCCAGTGACAGGTATTCGTTCTTGACCAGGATCTGACCCGCCGCCGGTTCACCGACCGGTACTTGCTGATAGGTGAAGGTCTCGCGGGTCGCCGGGCCCACCGGGCGTTTTGCGAGGAGGAATTGGCGATTGGTCTGGGTAGTCATGACAGGCACTCAATGATGAATTGAAGCCTGATTGATAGACCCTGGAAGCCAATGTCGCAAGGTTTGCCGATGCAGCGAATAGGTTGCGATCCAATCGGGTGATAGTCACAAGTGGTCTGTGTGGCTAGCCGTACAGGCCACCAGGGCCTGTTTATCACTGCAACTCATAGCTGTTCAACCGGCCTTCTGATAGTGCTGCCGCGTCTCGGGTCGCTGTGACTAGACTGCGCTCACCCGCATTCCATCGAGGACATAACAATGAGCATGACATTTTCCGGCCAGGTCGCATTGGTCACTGGCGCAGCGGCCGGTATTGGCCGCGCAACGGCCCAGGCGTTTGCCGCCGAAGGCTTGAAAGTGGTGGTCGCGGACCTGGATCTGGCGGGCGGCGAGGGCACGGTGGAGCTGATTCGCGCGGCCGGTGGCGACGCGGTTTTCGTGCGTTGCAACGTTACCCTGGAAGCGGATGTGCAGCAGCTGATGGAGCAGGCGGTCAGCGCCTATGGCCGGGTCGACTATGCCTTCAACAATGCCGGGATCGAGATCGAAAAGGGCAAGCTGGCCGATGGCACCCTGGATGAGTTCGACGCGATCATGGGGGTCAATGTCAAGGGTGTCTGGCTGTGCATGAAGTACCAGCTGCCGCTGATGCTTGCCCAAGGTGGCGGCGCCATCGTCAATACCGCCTCGGTAGCCGGCCTGGGTGCGGCGCCGAAGATGAGCATCTACGCCGCGTCGAAACATGCAGTGATCGGTCTGACCAAATCGGCGGCCATCGAGTATGCGAAGAAGAAAATCCGCGTCAACGCCGTTTGCCCGGCAGTGATCGACACCGACATGTTCCGTCGGGCCTATGAGGCAGATCCCAGGAAAGCCGAATTCGCCGCCGCCATGCACCCGGTCGGTCGCATCGGTACCGTCGAAGAAATTGCCAGTGCCGTGCTCTATCTGTGCAGCGACGGCGCAGCCTTCACCACCGGTCACGCCCTGGCGGTGGATGGCGGGGCGACGGCTATCTGACCGTCGGGTTCAGCAGGCATGAAAAAACCGGAATCCTTTGACGGATTCCGGTTTTTTTGATCACCCAAATTGTGCGGCGAACATCACACCTTGTGGCGAGGTGTCTATTGTAGGAGCGAGCTTGCTCGCGATGGACTCAAGGTCGGCGCGTTTATTCAGACAACACGCGTTATCGTTAACGTCCATCGCGAGCTCGCTCCTACAGGGATGCAGGGCAAGCCCCCTCGCTACAGTTACCTGCCCAGATCATTTAGCCGCGATCGCGTTTTGGCAGCACATCCTTTAGCTTGGCATGCATGCTGCGCAAGGTATTTTCGGTGGCGCTCCAGTCGATGCAGGCATCGGTAATGGAGACACCGTATTGCAGGTCGGCCAGGTCTTTCGGAATCGACTGGCAGCCCCAGTTCAGATGGCTCTCGACCATCAAACCGATGATCGACTGATTGCCTTCGAGGATCTGGTTGGCGACGTTCTCCATCACCAGCGGTTGCAGTGCCGGGTCCTTGTTGGAGTTGGCGTGGCTGCAATCGACCATGATGTTCGGCTTGATCTTCGCCTTGTTCAGCGCTTGCTCGCAGAGCGCGACGCTGACCGAATCGTAGTTCGGCTTGCCATTGCCACCGCGCAGCACCACGTGACCGTAGGCGTTGCCCTTGGTGGTGACGATCGACACGCCACCTTCCTGGTTGATGCCGAGGAAGCGGTGAGGGCTGGAAACCGACTGCAGGGCGTTGATCGCCACGGTCAGGCCACCATCGGTGCCGTTCTTGAAGCCGACCGCCGAGGACAGGCCGGAAGCCATTTCACGGTGAGTCTGGGATTCGGTGGTGCGTGCGCCGATGGCCGACCAGCTGATCAGGTCCTGCAGGTACTGCGGCGAGATCGGATCGAGGGCTTCGGTTGCGGTCGGCAGGCCCATCTCGGCCAGATCCAGCAGCAGTTGACGACCGATGTGCAGACCGTCCTGAATCTTGAACGAGTCATCCAGGTACGGATCGTTGATCAAGCCTTTCCAGCCGACGGTGGTACGCGGCTTCTCGAAATAGACCCGCATCACCAGATAGAGGGTGTCGGACACTTCGGCGGCGAGCGCCTTGAGGCGTTCGGCATATTCATGCGCCGCCTTGAGGTCGTGGATCGAGCAAGGCCCGATAACGACGAACAAGCGGTGGTCGGTGCCATCAAGAATGTTGCGAATGACTTCGCGGCCCTTGGTCACGGTGCGCAGGGCAGCGTCACTCAAAGGAATCTCACGCTTGAGCTGATCGGGCGTGATCAGGGTCTCGTTGGAGGCGACGTTTAGGTCGTTGATCGGTAAATCAGCCATCGTTTACTCGTCAGGTCACGGGTGCCGGCCGCCAGCGATCCCCGCGCGGCGGAGCACAGCAGATTTAAGCGCGTCGGGGAGCCGAACCTTAGCGCGTTACACTGTGGCTCGACAATGGGCAAGCGCGGGTTTAATCCAGCACTGGCTGCATAAATGCCTGTCGGACGTTGTCATGGGAGAACTCGTCGGCATGCTGCTGGACCCACTCCAGTGCCACGGCCTCGACCCCCTCCTGCTCGGTCTGCGGCTTGTGCAGGCGACAATAACGCGCCATCTGGCAGACCTGTTCGCCCATGCGCGCGCAGAACAACGTCTGTTCGTCGACAAAAGCAATCCCGACCAAATACCCTCGCTTGCGTCGCAGACACCAGACCACATAACCCAAGTAGCAGGCATTTTCGCCCAGAGTTGGCATGCGCACTTCCAGTGCAGTCCCGTAGCGCCAGGCTCGGTGATAATTGCAAGCCATACCACCGAGGCTGATAGAGTGCAGCTGTTGCCGAGAAATACACTCTCGTTTACGTAAGGTCAACTCGACCGGAACATCATCAGGATGAGGTAGAAAACGTCTCATGAACGCGGACTCCGAGTCTCGGTTATTTGACATTGTTTCACCCAGTATAGTGGCCCAATCGCAGCTGACTGATTTCGACGCCGATCAACAGCTGTTGGCGATGAACGGCGTATCGCTGGTGATCTTCACCAGTGTCGGTTGCGCCAGTTGCCGCTGGGCCCGCCAGCAGCTGCCCGGCCTGGATCTGGCGGTCGATCGGTTGTGCTGGATCGATGCGGGGGACAACGGTGGAGTGGTCGAGCGTTATCAGGTATTTCATTTGCCGGCGCTGTTCGTGGTGCGCGACGGCGAGTTCTACGGGGCCTTACAGTCGCGGCTGACGCGCAATGAGCTCAATGCGGGCGTGGGTCAGGCGCTGAGTCGAATTCCAGAGGAGTTGCCATGATGGGTGCAGGGGGCCAGACGCCGCGAATCGGCATTGTCGGTACCGGGGCGATCGGCGGTTTTTACGGGGTGATGCTGGCGCGTGCCGGGTTTGATGTGCACTTTCTGTTGCGCAGTGAATTTGCCGCTGTTGCCGAACACGGCTTGCAACTCAACAGCGCCGTGCATGGCGAGTTGAGGTTGAATCCGGTCCAGGCCTACTCCTGCGCAGACGACATGCCGCCCTGTGACTGGTTGCTGGTGGGCGCGAAAACCACCAGTAACGCCGAGCTTGCACCGGCGATCATCAAGGCCGCCGCCGCGGGAGCCAAAGTGCTGTTGCTGCAAAATGGTCTGGACGTCGAAGACAGCCTTCGCGACTTGTTGCCCGACTCGCTGCACCTGCTGGGCGGTCTGTGTTTTATCTGCGTGCATCGCGCAGCCCCCGGGGTGATCGAACATCAGGCGCTGGGGGCGGTGAATATCGGTTACCACAGCGGCCCGGCCCTGGCCGATGAACCGGCACGCCAGGCCATCGTCGAGCAAGGCGCCGGGCTGTTTCGCCTGGCCGGTATCGACTCTCAGGCCATGGCCAATCTGCAGCAGGCGCGCTGGCAAAAACTGGTCTGGAATGTACCGTACAACGGTCTGTCAGTGCTGCTGGGCGCCAGTACCACGCCGCTGATGGCCGACGCCAGCAGTCGCAAGTTGATTCAGGCGCTGATGGCCGAAGTGGTGCAGGGTGCGCTGGCCTGCGGTCATACGATGCCGCCCGGATATGCCGAACATCTGTTCAAGATGACGGAAAAAATGCCCGATTACTGGCCGAGCATGTACCACGATTATCTGCATAAACGCAGGCTGGAATTGTCGGCGATCTATGCCAGGCCGCTGGCCGTTGCCAGGGCTGCCGGCTGTGAGCTGCCGAAAATCGAGGCGTTGTGTCAGGCGTTGAGTTTTATCGATCGGCGTAACGGCTGAGTCTGTCGGCCAGGGGGAGCGAAATGACAAAGGGTGTGGGCGACAAGCTGGTGGTGGCAATTTCCTCGCGGGCGCTGTTCGATTTAACCGAGAGCCATAAGGTTTACCTGGCCAATGGAGTCGAAGCCTATCGCCAGTATCAGATCGAGCATGAGGACGAGTTCCTCGAGCCGGGCGATGCGTTTCCACTGGTCAAAAAACTGCTCAGCCTCAATGCCAGTCTCGGTCGCGCGCGAGTCGAGGTGGTGCTGGTTTCACGCAATAGCGCCGATACCGGTTTACGGGTATTCAACTCGATCCAGCATTACGCCCTTGATATTTCCCGCGCCGCCTTTGTCGGTGGGCGTAGTCCCTATCCCTATCTGGCGGCATTTGGTTGCGATCTGTTTCTGTCGACCCACGCCGAGGATGTGCGCAGCGCGCTGGACGCCGGTTTCGCCGCGGCGACCATCCTCTCCGGCGGCGCCCGACGGGCGGCCAGTGGCGAATTGCGGATCGCTTTCGATGGTGACGCGGTGTTGTTTTCCGATGAGTCCGAGCGCGTTTATCAGGCGGGTGGGCTCGAAGCCTTCCAGGCCAGTGAGCGCGAGTCGGCTCGCGAGCCACTTCGCGGCGGGCCGTTCAAAGGCTTCCTGTCCGCACTCTATTTGCTGCAGCGGGAGTTTCCCGACGACGCCTGTCCGATCCGTACGGCATTGGTCACTGCCCGTTCGGCTCCGGCCCACGAGCGGGTGATCCGGACCTTGCGCGAATGGGACATTCGCCTGGATGAGTCGTTGTTTCTCGGCGGTCTGGCGAAGTCGGCGTTTCTTGAAGCCTTTGCCGCCGACGTGTTTTTCGACGATCAGGCCGGCCATTGCGAATTGGCCCGCGAGGTGGTCGCTACCGGTCACGTCCCTCATGGCATCAGCAATGAGCAGAAGGTTTAAGCCGACCGTTCAAGGCTTTACGCAAAATCTCCGACTCGCCAAGGCACTGCTAAGCTGAATCAAATCTCCGCCATATTTGGCATTCGAGGAGGTCATATGATTCGTTCGATGCTGTATGCCACTGACCTCGGCGTATACGCCCCCTATGTGATGCAACATGCTCTGGCACTGGCTAGAACCTTCAATGCCGACCTGTATGTGGTTCACGCTGTCGAGCCCATGGGGCTGTTTGCCGAATCGGTGCTACAGAGTTATCTCGATGAGCAGGCGTTGAGCGAATGGCACAGTCAGGGCCTGTCCACGGTAATGGCCAATATCGAGCAGCGCGTGCTCGACAGCTTTCGCGAAGAGTTGGGGGAGGGCCAGCAGGAGCTGGCGCTGATCAAGTCGGTCAGGGTATTTCAGGGCGATCCGTCAGAGGTCATTCTCGAACAGGCGCAGAAACTCTCGGTGGATTTGTTGATCGTAGGTAGTCACAGCCATGGTGCCGGAGGGGAAACGCCTTTGGGCAGGACCTCCGCCCGGGTTTTGCAGTTGGCTCAGGTGCCGGTGTACCTGGTGCCACTGGTACAGCGTCGGCGGCACGGGGATAGATGAGGCTGGAATGGTAGGCTTGATAAAAAAGTTCTAGATTTATTCTTCAAACCATTAATATAGTTATATATCGTCGCTGATGCCGTGGCGTCTACCTGCTTTGAGGGATACATATGAAGCTTCAACAATTGCGCTACATCTGGGAAGTGGCGCACCACGACCTCAACGTTTCCGCTACTGCCCAAAGCCTTTACACCTCGCAACCGGGCATCAGCAAGCAGATCCGCCTGCTCGAGGACGAGCTGGGGGTCGAGGTTTTCGCCCGCAGCGGCAAGCACCTGACGCGAGTCACCCCGGCCGGTGAGCGCATCATCACCACGGCTGGCGAGATCCTGCGCAAGGTCGAGAGCATCAAGCAGATCGCTCAGGAGTTCTCCAACGAGAAGAAAGGCACCCTGTCGATCGCCACCACTCACACCCAGGCGCGTTATGCGTTGCCGCCGGTGATCAGCAGCTTCATCAAGCAATACCCTGATGTGGCCTTGCACATGCACCAGGGCTCGCCGATGCAGATCGCCGAAATGGCCGCCGACGGCACCGTGGATTTTGCCATCGCCACCGAAGCCCTGGAGCTGTTCGGCGATTTGGTGATGATGCCGTGCTACCGCTGGAACCGCTGCGTGGTCGTGCCCCAGGGCCATCCGCTGACCAAGCTGCCGAAGCTGACCCTGGAAACTCTGGCTGAATACCCGATCGTCACCTACGTGTTCGGCTTCACCGGTCGCTCGAAACTCGACGAGGCCTTCAGCCATCGCGGCCTGACCCCGAAAGTGGTGTTCACCGCCGCCGATGCCGACGTGATCAAGACTTACGTGCGCCTCGGGCTGGGCGTGGGCATCGTTGCGAAAATGGCGGTCGATACCAAGCTCGACAGCGACCTGGTGGTGCTCGATGCCAGCGACCTGTTCGAATCCAGCGTGACCAAGATCGGTTTCCGCCGTGGCACTTTCCTGCGTGGCTTCATGTGCGACTTCATCGAGAAGTTTGCTCCGCACCTGACGCGCGAAGTCATGGCCAAGGCCATCCAGTGCCATAACAAACAGGAACTGGAAGAGCTGTTCGACGGCGTCGAGCTGCCGGTTCACTAGGATTCACTTCACCTCGGTGACAGCAAACTGTTGCCGGGTGCCCGCCACATTGATTTCGACCTCATCACCTTCGAACTTGCCCAGCAGGCTTTTACCCAGCGGCGAACGCGGGGTGATGACGGTAATCAGCTGCCCCACCAGATAGACCTTCAGCCCGGCCGCATCAGGCCCCAAAAACAGCCACTGCTGATTGCCGTTGTCGTCTGCAAGCCCGAGCAAGGTGCCGATCTGGATGCCTTGCTGCTCGTCATACGCACGCAATATCAGGTTCTGGCACAGCACCAATGCCTGCCTGATCTCTTCCACGCGCCTGGCCTGGCCTGTCGCCAGATAGGAAGCCTCCAGGCCCAGGGTGTCGTACTTGTTCTCGGCTTTGTTTTCTTCGTGGGTCGCGGTTTCGTAGGCGGTTTGCGCGGCGCGTTGGGCGATATCGAGATCGACCTTGAGCTTTTCGAGGATCAGGCTGTGGACGGTGTGTTTATTCATGGTCAATCGCAGAATTGCAGGACATTGGCCCGGCTCTTGTCGCTGGGGGCCGTCTGGTCTTGTTGCAGCCAGAACTGGCATTTGGGGTTGGACAGATTGCGCAGATTGCTGCGGGCATTGTCCAGGGTTTGTTGTTGCTCGTTCTTTTGCAGATTTTGCTGGTATTGCTCAAACATGCGGTTCGGTTCGACAAGGGGTGGTTTCGTCAGCTGCTGAACCGCCTCTGCCAGCGGCGCCAGCTGCTGGCTGAAAAGAAATCGCGACGCCAACCAGCAGGTCAATGCGATCACAATGAAGCCCAGCCACATGCCCAGGGCGATGCTGGCGCTCAGCTGTAGCAGATTGAGGCTGACGGGCATTGAGCGACGGGGGTGTGAACGAAAGGGCATGGCGGCCTCCTGGCAGGCAGTCTTTGATCGGGCAGGGAGCAATTGTCGCAGATTATTCGACTTCGCCCCCTTCTGCGCGAGACCATTTATGCGGACAATCGGCGCCTTTGCCAAACGGAGCCCGGAATGAAAGCCACCTGGGATATTTTCTGCACGGTCGTCGATAACTACGGCGACATCGGCGTGACCTGGCGCCTGGCCCGGCAACTGCTTGCCGAGCATCCCTGCACGGTGCGGTTGTGGGTCGATGATCTGCGCGCTTTTGAACGCTTGTGTCCGTCAATCGAGGTCAATGCGGCCCGGCAGTGGCAGCAGGGGGTCGAGGTTTGCCATTGGTCCGCCGAGTGGCAATCGACGGCTGCCGCCGACGTGGTGATCGCCGCCTTTGCTTGCCAACTGCCGACGGCTTACATGGAAGCCATGGCCGCCAGGGAAAAGCCCCCGCTATGGCTCAACCTCGATTACTTGAGTGCCGAGGACTGGACGATCGGCTGCCATGGCCTGCCTTCGGTCAAGCACCAGCATGTGCAGAAATACTTCTTCTTTCCGGGATTCCAGGCCGGTACTGGCGGCTTGCTGCGGGAGACCGGCTTGCTCGAACAGCGTCGACAGTTTCAGCAGAACCCTCTGGCCCAACGGGAGTTCCTGCAGGGACTTGGCGTTGCTCCGGTAGCGGGAGCGCGACTGATCTCGTTGTTCGCCTATGAAAATGCCGGGCTGGCCAGTTGGCTCGACGCCATGGCCGCGGACTCGAAACCGACCCATTTGCTGGTGCCCGAAGGGCGGATTCTCCCGGATGTGCAGCGTTGGCTCGGGGTCGACGGGTTGTCGGTGGGCGCAGTACAAGTGCGTAATGCCCTGACCGTGCAGGTACTGCCGTTCGTCCGACAGGACGATTACGACCGGCTGCTATGGTGCTGCGATTTCAATGCGGTGCGCGGCGAAGACTCTTTCGTCCGGGCGCAGTGGGCGGGGCGGCCATTGCTGTGGCATATCTATCAGCAGGAAGACGATGTCCATCTGGACAAGCTGGAAGCTTTCCTGGCGCTGTACACCGAGGGCTTGTCAGCGTCCGCCAAGTCAGCGCTCAATGGCTTGTGGCGGGCCTGGAATGCCGGGCTGGACATGGCTGAACACTGGCTGGCGGTGCAGAAAAACTGGCCTGAACTGACCGAGCACGCCGAGGCGTGGTGTCTGGAACAAGCCTCGCGGGCGGATCTTGCTGCGACACTGGTACAGTTTTACCTAAATTGGATATGATACGCGGCCTAGATTTTTGTAAATCCCATCCAAATTCGGATATTCGTAATGAAAACTGGTAAAGAACTGAAACCCGGTACGGTGATCCGTCTCGAAAACGACCCTTGGCTGGTTCAGAAAGCTGAATTCACCAAGTCCGGTCGTAACAGTGCGATCATGAAAACCAAGCTGAAAAACCTGCTGACCGGTTACAAGACCGAGATCGTTTACAGCGCCGACGACAAACTGGACGACGTAATCCTCGACCGCAAGGAAGCGACCCTGTCCTTCATCAGCGGCGACACCTACACGTTCATGGACACCACTGACTACACCATGTACGAACTGAACGCCGAAGACATCGAAGCTGTTCTGCCATTCGTCGAAGAAGGCATGACCGATGTTTGCGAAGCGATCTTCTTCGAAGAGCGTCTGGTTTCCGTTGAGCTGCCGACCACTATCGTGCGTCAGGTCGACTACACCGAAGGTTCCGCTCGCGGCGACACTTCGGGCAAGGTGATGAAGCCTGCCAAACTGAAAAACGGTACCGAGCTGAGCGTTGCAGATTTCATCGAAATCGGCGACATGATCGAGATCGATACCCGTGAAGGTGGTTCGTACAAAGGTCGCGCCAAGAATTAATTCTGGCGCAATCGACGACACCCGAAAAAGCCGACCATGAGTCGCAATGCTGGTCACTCAAGGATTATCGACTAATCCTTGATCAGCAGAAAAATCCGGAATCCGTTAAAGATTCCGGATTTTTTTTGCCTGTTGCGCAGGGTTTGTATGGGGTTACCGCCAGCAGTCTCTTGCTCGATGGCGAATTTATTTAGATCCGCGCCAGCGCCTGGGCCAGATCGGTGCGCAGGTCTTCGACATCCTCGACACCCACTGACAAACGCACCAGCGCATCGCCGATGCCAAGCTGCGCGCGGGTTTGCGCGGGGATGCTGGCGTGGGTCATGATCGCCGGGTGCTCGATCAGGCTTTCCACCCCGCCCAGGCTCTCGGCCAAGGCGAAGATCCGCACACTCTCGAGGAAGCGCTTGGCGCCGGCCAGGTCGCTGTTCAGGTCGAGGGAAATCATCCCGCCGAACCCGCGCATCTGCCGCCGCGCCAGTTCATGCTGCGGGTGCGACGGCAGGCCCGGATAATAGACGCGCGCCACCTGCGGCTGACGTTCCAGCCATTGCGCCAGCTCCAGCGCGTTGCTGCAGTGACGTTCCATGCGCAGCGCCAGGGTCTTCACTCCGCGCAGGGTGAGGAAAGCGTCGAACGGCCCGGCGATAGCACCCACCGCGTTCTGCAGGAAGCCCAGACGCTCGGCCAGATCGAAGTTCTGCCCGACCACCGCGATGCCGCCGATCACGTCGGAGTGGCCGTTCAGGTACTTGGTCGTCGAGTGCAGCACGATATCGAAGCCCAGCTCCAGCGGGCGCTGTATCCACGGGCTGGCAAAGGTGTTGTCGGCCACACAGATGATGCCTCGCTCGCGACAGATGCGCGCGACGGCGGCGAGGTCAGTGAGGCTCAGCAAGGGATTGCTCGGTGTCTCGACCCAGACCATCCGCGTGTCGTCTTGCAGCGCCGCTTCGAATACCGCCAGGTCAGTCAGGTCGACGAAGCTGAAGCGATGCCCGGCGCTGCGCCGGCGTACCTTATCGAACAGTCGGAAAGTACCGCCGTACAAGTCATTGCCCGAGACGATGTGCGCGCCAGCATCAAGCAGTTCCAGCACGTTGGAGATCGCCGCCAGCCCGGAGGCGAAGGCGAAGGCCTGGGTACCGCCCTCGAGGTCCGCCACGCAACGCTCCAACGCAAAGCGCGTCGGGTTGTGCGAACGCCCGTAGTCGAAGCCCTTGTGCACACCGGGGCTCTGTTGCAGATAGGTGGAGTTGGCGTAAATCGGCGGCATCAGCGCCCCGGTGGAAGGGTCCGGCGTCTGGCCGGCATGGATCACCCGGGTGCCGAAGGCGCGTGGCGTGGCGGTTTCATCGTGTTCACTCATGCAAGGGATCTCCGTAAGTGATTGAGCATGTCGACGCGGGTAATCAGGCCATGGAAGCCCGAACCGTCGGCGATGATCGCCACCAGCCCACGGTCGAGCACCGCCTCCAGTTCGCCCAGACTGGCGCCGGGAAGCAGGGTTTCCAGCTTGTCGGTCATCGCGCTGGCCACGCTCATGCGAAAGTGCGAAGCGTCTTCGTGTACGCCAAGCAGAATATCCGACTCGTCGATCACGCCGACCAGCCGCTGTCCGTCCACCAGCACCGGCAGTTGCGACACATCAGCCAGGCGCATGCGCTGGAAGGCGGTGAGCAGCGTGTCGTCCGGGCCCACGCTGATCACCCGGCCATCCTCGAAGCGCCGCGCGATCAGGTCGCGCAGGTCGCCATAGCGCTTGCGCGCAAGCAGGCCCTGATCGGTCATCCACTGGTCGTTGTAGACCTTGGACAGGTAGCGGGTGCCAGTGTCGCAGACGAAGCTGACCACCCGCTTCGGTTCGGTTTGCTCGCGGCAGTAGCGCAGTGCCGCGGCCAGCAATGTACCGGTCGAAGAGCCGCCGAGAATGCCTTCGGCGCGCAGCAGTTGGCGGGCATGATCGAAGCTTTCCTCGTCGCTGATCGAATAGGCATGGCGCACGCTGGAAAGGTCGGCAATAGACGGAATGAAGTCTTCGCCGATGCCCTCTACCGCCCAGGAGCCGGGCGTACCGAGGGTGCCGCTGCGGCTGTATTCGGCCATCACTGAGCCGAGCGGATCGGCCAGCACCATGACCAGGTTCGGCTGCACGCGGCGAAAGAAGCGGGTCAGCCCGGTCAGCGTGCCGGCCGATCCGACGCCGACGACGATGGCATCCACATCATGCTGAGTCTGCGCCCAGATCTCCGGAGCGGTGCTGCACTCGTGGGCCAGCGGGTTGGCCGGGTTGTTGAACTGATCGGCGAAGAAGGCGTCGGGAATCTCCTGCGCCAGCCGCGCAGCGACGTCCTGATAGTAGTCGGGATGGCCCTTGCCAACGTCGGAGCGGGTGATGTGCACCTCGGCGCCCATCGCCTTGAGGTGCAAGACCTTCTCGGTGGACATCTTGTCCGGCACCACCAACACCACCCGGTAACCCTTGGCGCGGCCGACCAGGGCCAGGCCGAGGCCGGTGTTGCCGGCGGTGGCCTCGACTATGGTGCCGCCGGGTCGCAGGCGGCCATCGCGCTCGGCGGCGTCGATCATCGCCAGGCCGATGCGATCCTTGATCGAACCGCCGGGGTTCTGCGATTCGAGCTTGAGAAACAGTGTGCATGGGCCGGTATCGAAGCGGCTGACACGCACCAGCGGCGTATTGCCGATCAGTTCGAGCACGGCGGGGCGGGAGTCGTTCGGCATGTTGTCACCTCGCTGCGGGAATTCCCACTGGATGGACAGCAACCAGCGGCCAGTCAAGCGCGCCAGTCACAAGCAATGCATCGCTTGGAACATAGGCCGGGATTGCGCCACCCGCAACCGTCCGCAGCCAATCGGTAGCGTCGCCGCCTGAACGACAAACCCCGCCGATGGGCGCAATGCTGTTCACTCAAGGAAAAAACGCCGCTTATCCCTCACCGGGAAAGCGGCGTTTTTTCTGGCTCTGACACCATGGCTGGATGCCAGATACTGCTTACAGCATTGCGAGCATGAGCCGGACTTTTTTGTGGGCGCTGATTTATACGGTCACGTGCAGACGTACTTCAACATTGCCACGAGTGGCGTTGGAGTACGGGCAAACCTGATGCGCGGCATCGACCAGAGTTTGCGCGTCAGCCTGTTCCAGGCCGGGCAGATTGACGTGCAGGTCGATGTCCAGACCGAAACCGCCAGGAATCTGGCCAATACCGACGTGGGCAGTGATCGATGCGTCATCGGGGATTTTGCGTTTGCTCTGGCTGGCGACGAATTTCAGTGCGCCGATGAAGCAGGCGGAATAACCGGCAGCGAACAACTGCTCAGGGTTGGTTGCCTCACCACCAGCGCCACCGAGTTCTTTCGGGGTGGCGAGTTTGACATCGAGAATATTATCGCTGGAAACCGCGCGGCCATCACGGCCACCGGTAGCGGTTGCGACTGCGGTATAGAGAGTTTGCATGGCAGGAGCCTCTTTCCGATGGGTTTTGTTGCGCTAAATATTTGCGCGCTAAGTAAGTGCGAAATAAATGTAGCTCGCAAATAGTTTGTACGCAATATAAATTTTCACAAAACATTTTCAGAAGGCGAAAGAGCCCAAAAGATCGGAGCTTGCGGGAGGTGTGCAACCGGGATTTCACGGGTGTATGCAGTCGGCGTAGGAGCTGGCGAAGCCTGCGATCTTTTGGCGATTTCGGGAATCGCCCACAAGCAAGATCAAAAGATCGCAGCCTGCGGCAGCTCCTACGGGGGAGGTGTATATCCGTGATTTCACGGGGGACGCGGTCAGCGTAGGAGCTGCAGGCAGGCTGCGATCCTTTGCGGTTTGATTGGCTGCCTAAAGGCTGTCTTGCAAATGCCCGCGCAATTCCAGCAAATCGCCTTGCAACTTGCGTATCTGCTCCAGGGTCTGGCCACTGGCGCCCAGGATGCATCGCGGAATATCCCGGGCCTTGTCCCGCAAGGCGCGACCTTGAGCAGTCAATTCAACGATCACCACCCGCTCATCTTCACGGCTGCGGGTGCGGCTGAGCAAGCCTTCGGCTTCGAGGCGTTTGAGCAGCGGTGTCAGTGAGCCAGGGTCCGTCAGCAGGCGGTTGCTGATCTCGCCTACAGTCAATCCGTCGCGTTCCCACAACACCATCATCGCCAGGTACTGCGGGTAGGTCAGACCCAAGGCCTGCAATAGCGGTTTGTAGACCTTGGTCATCAACAACGAAGTGGAATGCAGGGCAAAACACAGCTGATTGTCGAGCAGCAGCTGTTCGCAGTTATCCGGGGTGGAACTAACGCTTTTCATGTTGGGACCTTGATCATTACTCATCCTGAATCTAGCGGGCTAATCTTTAATGCGCCAGGTAATTTTCGCCTTACTGCCAGCCCAGATCGCTCTGCAGGGCCAGATCCCAGGGCGGGATCGGGCTGAATCGGGCCTTGAGATACTCCAGCAATAATCGGCTGCGGGAACTGGCTTGCTGCTCCAGGCGCAGGGCATAAATTCCAGTGGTTTCCGGTTTGGGCAGGCCCTTTTCGCAAAACAGCGGCAGCAATTCGCCGCGCAGCAAATACTCGCTGATCAGCCAGGTCGGCAGATGCGCGATGCCCAACCCGGCAAGCGCGCCGCAGACCAGGGCTTCAGCATTGTTGGCACTCATCCGTATGCGTTGCGGACGATATGATTGCAACTGTCCGTCGAGTTCGAAGCGCCAGGCGAAAGGCGGCGCCAACCCCTCCCAATCGAGGCCATCGTGCTCGCTGAGTTCCCTGGGATGGGTCGGTGCGCCGCGCCGCTTCAAATAGGCAGGGCTGGCGCAGGCAATCCGCACCATGCTGGCCAAAGGCGTGGCGACCAGCCGGGTATCGGCCATTTGTCCGGCCCGCAGCACCAGATCGACCTTGCCCAGGTTCGAACCCTGCATGTCGACAAAACTGTCGATCAGGTGTAACTGAACATCCAGTCCCGGGTAGACCACCAGGAAGTCGGCAATCACTGGAGCCAGGTGCAGGCGGCCGAAAGCGGCCGGGGCATCCACCCGAATCAGCCCTTCCGGGACATCGCTAAGGGACGCCGCTTCGGCCCGGGCCAGCCGCAATTCGTCGACTACCCGCCGGGCTCGCTCGGCAAAGGCCAGCCCGGCCGGGGTCGCGCGCACCGCATGGGTGCTGCGGATGAACAGTTGGCTGCCGAGGGCATTTTCCAGGCTGTCGATGCGCCGGGCGACTGCCGATGGCGTCAGTGGATGGCGCCGCGACGCGGCGGAAAAACTGCCGGTTTCCAGTACATCCAGAAACAGGCCGAGTTGATCGGTGAGGAGTTTGGGGTTCATGCCTTGAGTTCGCTTATGCGGCTTTTGCATAGCCATTGTGCGTTGCTGTGCGTTTCCACGCCAGAGCAGACTGCGTAGCATGCATAGCCAGACGGAGGGAATGGCTTGTGATCGAGTTAGTGATGTATCTGGCATTTGGTGCTGCCCTGGGGACCCTGGGCGGTTTATTCGGTATTGGCGGCGGCCTGATTGCGATTCCCGTCCTGGGCGTGTTGTTCGGTCTGGATCAACAGATTGCCCAAGGCACAGCCCTGGTGATGGTGGTGCCGAACGTAATGTTGGCTTTGTGGCGCTATCACCAGCGCAATCGGATTGAGCTGCAACATGCCTTGCCCCTCGCGCTGATGGGCTTTTGCTTCGCCTGGCTGGGCTCGATTTGGGCAGTGGGAATCGATGCGCGAGTGATGCGTATCGGATTCGTCGCGTTTCTGATCGCCTTGTCAGCCTACAACCTTGCGCGAATGTTCATGACCAACACTCCAGTATCGGCGCAGATGCGTTACCCCTGGCCCTGGCTGGGGGTGTTGGGCGCCGCGTCCGGGACCATGGGTGGGTTGTTCGGTGTCGGTGGGGCGGTAGTCGCCACGCCAGTGCTGACCAGCCTGTTCGGCACCACTCAGGTGGTCGCCCAAGGGCTGTCCCTGGCCTTGGCCCTGCCGAGCACCGGCGTCACGCTGGTGACCTACGCGGTCCATCACCAGGTGGACTGGATGATCGGTTTGCCCCTGGCGGCTGGCGGGCTGCTGAGCATCAGTTGGGGGGTGAAAATCGCCCACGCCATGCCGGAGCGGCTGCTGCGCGGGCTGTTCTGCGGCTTTCTGGTGCTCTGTGCGGTGATGCTCGCGCTTAAAGTTTGAAGCCGTCGATGATGTGTTCGGCCAGGCATTCGGTGATCGGTGAGGGGGTATTCAGGTTACGCAGCAGCATGATGCTGGCCTCAGGTAGCACCGGCAGGTCTTCGGCGGCGCCGAGGATGCGCATATCCGGAGTGATCAGGCTCTCCAGTTGCGCGGTGACCGCCAGGCCGGCGCTGACGATAGCCATGATCGCCGAGAGGCTGGAACTGTTGTAGGCGATGCGGTAGTCGCGCCCGGCAGCATCCAGAGCATTGCAGGCCCAGAGCCGGCAAAAACAATCGCTGTTGAACATCGCCAGGGGCAACGGCGTCTGCTCGTGGGCGCTGAAGCACTGTGCCTCGGCCCAGACAAAACGCTCCTTGCGCAGCAACTGGCCAATCTCGCTGCCAGGTTCGCGGGTGACGATGGACAGGTCCAGGTCCTGGCGCAGCAGCAGTTGCTTGGAGGATTCGCAATGCACTTCGATCTGGATCAGCGGATAGATTTTTGCGAAGCGCGACAGAATCCCCGGCAAGAAGCGCATGACATAGTCATCCGGCGTACCAATGCGCACGGTGCCGACCATGTGCGGTTCGCGCAGGGTATTGAACACTTCACTGTGCAATTTCAGGATGCGCCGGGCGTAGCCGAGCAGCACCTGGCCCTCGGCAGTCAACCGCACCTGGCGCCCATCACGCTGAAACAGCTGGCGTTGCAACACATCTTCTTCCAGGCGTTTCATCTGCATGCTCACCGCGGACTGGGTGCGATTGACCAGCTCGCCGGCGCGAGTAAAGCCCCCCTGGTCGGCGATTGCGACGAAGGTGCGCAGGACTTCAGTGTCGATACTCGGGTAGGCCAATTGATCAATCTCCGAGATGTGTTGCATCAGAAACATTCGTTGGATTGATCTTAGCTCCAGCGCGAAACTCTAGCCATCCCCACTGGAGGGCAACATGATGAAAGGTCAAAAAGGTTTTGTACTGGTAGACAAATTTTCATTCCATGGTTTCTCCCTGCACCATCTGCTGGAGAAATTCGCCCGCTGGCACCAGCTCAATCGTGAGCGTGCGCTGTTGGCCAGCCTGAGCGATGAAGCGCTGAAGGATATCGGGTTGAGTCGGGCGGATGTCGAGCAGGAATCCGAACGGCACTTCTGGGAAGATCCCATGGGTAAGGGTAAATAAGCTCAATAGTCCTGAAATGTTCGGTCACTACCCCAGGGTTCAGGGCGCAAGCCCGGGTCTTGGGGTTTGTGCCGATCTGGTAATAGAAGGTCATAGACATTCGCTGGACCCACTCCGACACGTGCACAAGACTGCGGCCTCATCTCTGAGGAGTAGCGTCATGGAACGACAGCAGCATGCAAGGAGTGTCGGGGTAGAAGTACTCCGATTGGCTCTCCAAACCTCAAGTAAGGTTCTATCCACCGCACAGGCTCAGCTGAGCCGCTGGCGGCAGCTGAGTAAGGATCGTGCCGAGCTGGCTCGACTGAGTGACGACAGGCTGCGTGACATTGGCCTGAGTCGAGCCGATGTACTAAAGGAGTCCAGCCGTCCGTTCTGGGACGACCCGTTGCGGCGATGATCGGGTGGCATTGGCGTTTTATACAAGGGCCGCTAAGGTGGGGTGAGTCATCACCAAGAGCCGTTGAATGCCTACTCCTCTTTGCTTTTCCCTGAAGCAGGCTCGGCGTCTGGCGCTGGCCGCCCAAGGGTTCTCCGGGCGTCAGCCGCCAGCGACGGTCAAGTCAATCCAGCTCAATCGGTTGATCGAGCGTCTGGGCATCCTGCAGATCGATTCGGTCAATGCTCTGGTGCGCTCGCACTACCTTCCGCTGTTCTCTCGTCTGGGCAACTACCCAGCCGATCTGCTGGATCAGGCGGCCTGGAGTCAGGGTCGGCGGCGGACGTTGTTCGAGTATTGGGGGCATGAGGCGTCATTGCTGCCGTTATCGATGTATCCCTTGATGCGCTGGCGAATGCAGCGGGCGACTCAAGGGGAGGGTATTTATCAACAGATGGCCTGTTTCGGTCGGGAGCAGCAGGAGACGATTCGTCGAGTGCTGGCCCTGGTTGAGGAACGCGGGGCGCTCGGCGCTGGCAGCTTGTCGACTCGTCAGGAACGGGCGGGGCCCTGGTGGGACTGGAGTGCCGAGAAGCATGCGCTGGAGTGGTTGTTTGCCGCTGGTGAGGTAACGGTCTCGGGGCGCCGGGGGTTCGAGCGTCTTTATGATTTGCCGGAGCGGGTCATTCCCGCGGCGATTCTGCAGCAACCACTACTCAGCGAGGCTGAAGCCCAGCGGAGGCTGCTGCTGCACGCGGCGAGTGCACTGGGCGTCGGTACGGACAAGGACTTGCGCGACTATTTCCGGCTATCGCCTGCCGACAGCCGCGCGCGCCTGGCCGAGTTGGTCGAGGAGGGCGAGTTGCAGAGGTGTGAGGTTCAGGATTGGCGGCAACCGGCCTATTGCCTGGCAGCGCCGAAAATTCCGCGCAAAGTCGAGGCCAGCGCCTTGCTTTCGCCATTCGATTCATTGATCTGGGAGCGCAGCCGGACCGAGCGATTGTTTGATTTCCGTTATCGGCTGGAAATCTACACACCTCAGACCAAGCGGGTCTTTGGCTACTACGTGCTGCCGTTTTTGCACAACGAACGGATTGCCGCCCGAGTCGATCTGCGGGCCGAACGGGCTCAGGGACGGTTAGCGGTGCATGCCGTGCATGAGGAAGAGCCAGGGCTGGATGAGCAGGGGATGTTGGCGTTAGCCAGGAATCTGCGACAGATGGCTGATTGGTTGGGGTTGGTGGAAATTCAGCTGAATTGCCCAAGGGCCAGTGCGGCGCGGTTGCGGGTGGCATTGATTGAACTCAGCGGTGACTGATCCGACGCTATCGCGAGCAAGCTCGCTCCCACAATGACCGCATCGTACACAAGAAATGTGTTTGGTGCAGTACCTGTGGGAGCGAGCTTGCTCCGGGCGGCGTTCCGACGATTCGGTATATCAGACGACGAAAAACCTACTGATTCAGCGCCGAACCTGCTTCAACGTCTCGGCAATCAAAAACGCCAGTTCCAGCGACTGGTCGGCATTCATTCGCGGGTCGCAATGGGTGTGATAACGGTCCGACAAACCATCCTCGGTAATCGGTCGGGCGCCGCCTATGCATTCGGTGACGTTCTGCCCGGTCATCTCGATATGGATGCCGCCGGCGTAGCTGCCTTCCGCTTCGTGCACCTGGAAGAACTGTTTCACTTCATTAAGGATCTGCGCGAAGTCGCGGGTCTTGTAGCCGCTGCTGGCCTTGATGGTGTTGCCGTGCATCGGGTCGGAACTCCACAACACTTTCTTGCCTTCGCTTTCCACCGCGCGGATCAACTGCGGCAGGTGGTCGCCGACCTTGTTCGCGCCCATGCGCGCGATCAGGTTGAGGCGGCCGGGATCGTTGTCCGGGTTGAGAATGTCGATCAGGCGAATCAGCTCCTCGGTGTTCATGCTCGGGCCGACCTTGACCCCGATCGGGTTGTTCACCCCACGCAGGAACTCGACATGGGCGCCGTCGAGCTGGCGCGTGCGGTCGCCGATCCAGAGCATGTGCGCCGAGCAGTCGTAGTAGTCGTTGGTCAGGCTGTCGCGACGCACGAAGGCTTCTTCGTAGTTCAGCAGCAGCGCTTCGTGGGCGGTGAAGAAGCTGGTTTCACGAAGTTGCGGCGAGCTGTCCATGCCGCAGGCCCGCATGAAAGCCAGGGTTTCATCGATACGATCGGCCAGGTGGCTGTACTTTTCGGCCAGGGCCGAGTTGGCGATAAAGTCCAGATTCCATTTATGCACTTGATGCAGGTCGGCAAACCCGCCCTGGGCGAAGGCCCGTAGCAGGTTCAGGGTGGCGGTGGACTGATGGTAGGACTGCAGCAACCGATCCGGGTCCGGCACCCTGCTCTTTTCGTCGAAGCCGATGCCATTGACAATGTCGCCACGGTAGGCCGGCAGGGTCACGCCGTTGATGGTTTCGTCGTTGGACGAGCGCGGCTTGGCGAATTGCCCGGCCATGCGCCCGACCTTGACCACCGGGCAGCCCGCGGCGAAAGTCATGACGATCGCCATCTGCAGCAGTACTTTAAAGGTGTCACGGATCTTTGCCGCCGAGAACTCGGCAAAGCTTTCCGCGCAATCACCGCCTTGCAGCAGAAACGCCCGGCCCTGAGTCACCTCGGCAAACTGACGGCGCAACTCCCGGGCTTCACCGGCAAACACCAGCGGCGGATAACTGGCCAGGCTTTGCTCGACCTGCAGCAAGTGCGCAGCGTCAGGGTAACGGGGTTGTTGCTGGATCGGCAGGGCGCGCCAGCTGTCAGGACTCCAGGGTTGGCTCATCACGGACTCTAGTGTTTTACGGTCGGATAGCTATGTTATCAGCAATTAGTGCGTGACCTGTTCCAGTCGCTTCGCGGACAATCGCGCCTTTCCCGCTCGGCACCGAGCGGCTGGATTTATCGCGTTGCCGAGGTTGAGCCCGGTGACGTTTAGGAGATGAGATGACTGAGGAGCGCGTCGAGCACCTGCTCGCCGAGGTGCACGATGACTTTGGCATGATTCGGGTACTGGAAGTGGCGGATTATCGCTTTCTCGAATTTGGCGATGCCATCGAGCAGAGCTGCGTGTTCACCGCCGACCCAAGCTGGCTGGAGTATGACTATACCCGGGCCATGCTGGTCGGTGCGCTGTGTCACGAAACTCCGGAAAGCGCGTTGTTTCTCGGCCTTGGCGCGGGCACGCTGACCCAGGCCTGCCTCAAGTTCCTGCCGCTGGAAGACGTCGAAGCCATCGAGTTGCGCCCCGATGTACCCCGTCTGGCCATCGAATACCTGGGTCTGGATGACGACCCGCGGCTTTATATCCGAATTGGCGATGCCCTCGAGTTGCTCGAAACGGCCGAGTCGGCGGATCTGATCTTCGTCGACCTTTATACCGACGTCGGCCCGGGTGTCGGGCATCTGGCCTGGAATTTTTTGGAGAACTGCCAGAAACGCCTGAATCCGGGTGGCTGGCTGGTGATCAATCAATGGGCCACCGACGACGGCAAACCGTTGGGTGCAGCTTTGCTGCGTGGTCTTTATCACCGGCATTACTGGGAGCTGCCGGTGAAGGAGGGTAATGTGATCCTGTTCGTCCCCGCCGATCTCGATCAAACCCTGGATATGGACGGCCTGAGCGCACGGGCCGAAGCCCTGGCGCCGCGACTGGGTTACTCGCTGCAGTCGCTGATCAAGGTGATCCGCCCGGCTACCTGAAGGTTTGTGGGGAGCTATTGTGGCGAGGGGGCTTGCCCCCGCTGGGTCGCGAAGCGGCCCTAAAATTGGCAATCGCGGTTATTCAGGCAGACCGCACCAGCCGGATTACGACCGCTGCGCGGCCGAGCGGGGGCAAGCCCCCTCGCCACAGCAAGCTCCCTCGCCACAGGGGTTTCTGGTGCTTCTCAACACCCCTTGAACACCCCAGGTCGCCGCTCCTGCATTGCCCGCAGACCCTCTTTGGCATCCTCGCTGTTCAGCAGCGTCTTGACCGCCGGCGGCAACCCTTGAATAGCGGCGGTTTCACCGTCAAGACGCGCCTGGCGCGCCGACATCAGGGTCGCCTGGACGCCCAGTGGTGCTTGTCTGGCAATACGTTCTGCCAATGCAAGTGCGCGTGGCATCAGGTCCTCACTGGCCATCACCTCCTGAACCAGACCCAGGCGCAACGCTTCATGGGCATCGAACTCATCGCCGGTCAGCAGCCAGCGCATGGCATTGCCCCAGCCAGCGATCTGATGCAGGCGTAATGTGGCGCCGCCGAAAGGGAAGAGCCCGCGCTGGACTTCCAGTTGGGCGAAGCGGGTGTTGCTGGCGCACAGGTTGATATCGGCGGCCAGCATCAATTCGATGCCGAGCGTCAGGCAGTAGCCTTGTACGGCGACAATCACCGGTTTACTGACCCTGGGCCCGGCGAATACGCCCCACGGATCGCAACCGCCGGACGGCGCCTGCCAGCCTTCAGCCAGGGCGGCCGCGACATTTGCGAGGTCGAGACCGGCGGTGAAGTGTTCGCCGTGACCGAACACTACCGCTACCCGAGCCTCGGCGTTACGTTCGAACTCGCCATAGGCCAGGCTGAGCTCATTGAGCAGGTCGAGGTCGAAGGCATTGCGCTTGGCAACGCGATCCAGGCCGATCAACAGGATATGACCGCGTTGCTCACGGCTGACGCGACTTGGGCTGGGCGGATTCATGGGGATATCCTTGGGCGGCAAAGGGGTTACGGACTGAAGCGTTCAGGCTGAAAGATGAACCGTTTAAGCGTCATGGCCAACAAGACCGGGCCTTTAAAAAATAGACGCTGGGAGGATTATCCGCAAAGCCCGTGACAGAGAGGTGTACAGGTGATTTTTCTGATAAATATTTCTCCCTTTTTTCGGTATTTCCGGTATAGTGCGCGCCGGCCTTTAACCGGGCCACGTTCAGGTATAGCAATTCCCCCGAAGCCAGCTTCGGCTGCTTGTCCGCTCTGCGGACGATCCTTGACGTTCCATTCATTCAAACGTTTTCGCAAATCCCCGCCGACAAAGCAGCCAGGGCGACTCTTGAGTCTTACACGGCATGCGCAGCTTTGGAGCATGGGTCTTTGCGGATGCACTTAGAGGCAGACCCATGACCCAGGAAACCGGCGGCTTCGCCGCTTTTGAACTTCACCCAAACATTCTTGCAGCCGTCATCGCGACTGGCTATGAAGAGCCTTCGGCTATTCAGCAGCAATCGATCCCGATCATCATGGCCGGTCACGACATGATTGGTCAGGCGCAAACCGGTACGGGTAAAACCGCTGCGTTCGCCCTGCCGATCCTGCATTGCATCGATCCTGCCAAGCGCGAGCCACAGGCTCTGATCCTGGCTCCGACCCGTGAGCTGGCGCTGCAAGTTGCAACCGCTTTCGAAACCTACGCCAAGCAAATGCCAGGCGTAACTGTTGTGGCTGTCTACGGCGGCGCGCCGATGGGCCCACAACTGAAAGCTATCCGTAATGGCGCACAGATCGTTGTCGCCACTCCGGGTCGTCTTTGCGACCACCTGCGTCGCGACGAAAAAGTCCTGGCTACCGTGAACCACCTGGTTCTCGACGAAGCGGACGAAATGCTCAAACTGGGCTTCATGGACGACCTGGAAGTTATCTTCAAGGCCATGCCGGCAACCCGTCAGACCGTATTGTTCTCGGCCACTCTGCCGCAATCGATCCGTGCCATCGCCGAGCGCCATCTGCGCGATCCGAAGCACGTGAAGATCCAGACCAAGACTCAGACCGTTACCGCGATCGAACAGGCTCACCTGTTGGTTCACGCTGACCAGAAGACCTCGGCTGTATTGAGCCTGCTGGAAGTGGAAGACTTCGACGCGCTGATCATGTTCGTGCGTACCAAGCAAGCGACCCTGGACCTGGCCAGTGCCCTTGAAGCCAAAGGCTACAAAGCCGCTGCGCTGAACGGTGACATTGCTCAGAACCAGCGTGAGCGCGTGATCGAGTCCCTCAAGGATGGCCGTCTGGACATCGTTGTGGCCACCGACGTTGCTGCTCGTGGTCTGGACGTTCCGCGTATCACTCACGTTTTCAACGTTGATATGCCGTACGACCCAGAGTCCTACGTTCACCGTATCGGCCGTACCGGCCGTGCCGGTCGCGAAGGTCGTGCATTGCTGCTGGTGACTCCACGTGAGCGCCGCATGCTGCAAGTGATCGAGCGTGTAACCGGTCAGAAGGTTGCTGAAGTTCGCCTGCCGGACGCTCAAGCCGTTCTCGATGCACGCATCAAGAAACTGACCAACAGCCTGTCGCCGCTGGTGGCTGACGCCGAATCGACTCACGGTGAGTTGCTGGATCGCCTGACCGCCGATATCGGTTGCACCCCGCGTGCCCTGGCCGCTGCTCTGCTGCGCAAGGCAACCAACGCTCAGGCGCTGACCCTGGCCGCGATCGAGAAAGAACGTCCACTGGTGCCGAACAATGCACCGCGTGGCGATCGTCCAGAGCGTACCGGTGATCGTCCAGACCGTGGTGATCGTGAGCGTCGTGCTCCGGTTCCACTGGCTGAAGGCCGTGCTCGTTGCCGTACCGCGCTGGGTGCGCGTGATGGTATCGCTGCCAAGAACCTGCTGGGCGCTATCCTCAACGAGGGTGGCCTGGCTCGTGAAGCTATCGGTCGCATCCAGGTGCGTGACAGCTTCAGCCTGGTCGAGTTGCCGGAAGATGGTCTGGAGCGTCTGCTGACCAAGCTGAAGGACACTCGTGTTGCCGGTAAGCAGCTGAAACTGCGTCGCTATCGCGAAGATTGATCCGCTCTCGGGCTGATTGATCGAACATAAAAAATCCCCGACTGGTTCGGGGATTTTTTTTGCCCTTTGTAGGAGCGAGCTTGCTCGCGATGGTCGTCAACGATGACGCGGGGCGCCTGAATCACTGCAGCGCTTTGCGGTTCATCGCGAGCAAGCTCGCTCCTACAAGGGATAGCGTCAACCAAACCGATAGATGTCCATCCCCAGCGCACCCATGGTGAAGCCTTGGTGGGCGATGCTGAATGGACCGCCGGCCCCACGGGCAAAATACAGCGGCAGCAAATGCTCGTCGCTGGGATGGCTGCGCACGGCATGGGGCGCTTGCTGGCGATAGTCATGCAGGGCGGCTTCGTCGTTGGCGGCGAGTTTGTCGATCACCCAGTCGCGAAAAGCCTTGGCCCAGGGCTCGACGCTTTCCGGGCCGGCGTGCCAGTCCAGTTCGCGCAAGTTATGGGTGATGCTGCCAGAGCCGATCAGCAGCACGCCATGCTCGCGCAGGCTGGCCAGGGCGCGGCCGACGCGGGATTGCAGGGCTGGACCCTGGCGACTTGGGAGTGAGATTTGCACCACCGGTATATCGGCCCTGGGATACATCAGCGACAAAGGCACCCAGACCCCATGATCGAATGACCGCTTGGCATCGATGCTCGCGGCCAGCCCGTCAGCCTTCAATAGATCGACCACCTCAGTGGCCAGGTGTGGCTCACCGGGTGCTGGATATTGCACGGCGAACAGTGCTGCCGGGAAGCCGCCGAAGTCATGCCAGGTTTCAGGTTGCGGATTGCCGTTGACCAGCAGTTCGTTACTTTCCCAGTGCGCGGAAACAATAACGATGGCCTTGGGTTTCGGCAGTTCGGCGGCCAGGCGGGCGAGGGCCGGACCGCTGGCACCAGGTTCCAGGGCGAGCATGGGCGAACCATGGGAGATGAACAGACTGGGAAACATGAATGAGTTCCTGAGCGTTAAGATGAGACCATCTTCAGTCAGATCATTGATCTAAATCTAATATAAGTTTTAGGGCTTTTTGATCGAATTTTCGAGGTGATTTATGCAGCCAGAGTTTTGGCACAACCGTTGGGCGCGTAATCAGATCGGCTTTCATCTGCCGGAGGTCAATCCATATCTGCTGCGGTTGTGGCCCGGGTTGGGCTTGGCGCAAGGCTCGCGGGTGCTGGTGCCGTTGTGTGGAAAAAGCCTGGACCTTGTGTGGCTCGCCAGTTGTGGGCATCAGGTGCAGGGCATCGAATTGTCAGAAAAGGCTGTGACAGACTTTTTCAGCGATCAGCAACTTGAGCCACAGATCAGCCAGCGGGGCGCTTTCACGGTCTATCAGGTGGGCTTGATAGAGCTGTGGTGCGGAGACTTCTTTGCCTTGACTGCCGAGGATGTGGCCGCGTGCGCGGCGATCTATGACCGGGCGGCGCTGATTGCCTTGCCGTCGCCGATGCGCGAGCAGTACGCCGCGCATCTGCGTCGGATCCTGCCGTCGGGTTGTGAGGGTTTGCTGATTACTCTGGACTACGACCAGATGCAGATGGCCGGGCCGCCATTTGCGGTGGTCGATGCTGAAGTCAAAAGCCTGCTTGGCGATCACTGGCAGCTTCAAGTCCTGGAAGAGCGGGATATCCTCGGCGAGAGCTGGAAGTTTCTCCAGGGTGGGGTCACCAGTCTGGATGAGCGGGTATATCGTCTGCTAAAGAACTGACTGGGAGGGCCAACGCAAAAGGGCGACTTGCGTCGCCCCTTTGGGTGTTTCAGTGAACGTTATCAGCCACGACGGCGCAGGGCGTCGATGCGCTCTTCCAGCGGCGGGTGGCTCATGAACATGCGAGCCAGGCCTTGCTTGACGCCACCATTGATGCCAAAGGCATTCAGGGTGTCCGGCATGTGTACCGGCAGGCCTTGTTCCGAACGCAGGCGCTGCAGGGCGCCGATCATGGCGCTGGTACCGGCCAGTTGAGCACCGGCTTCGTCCGCGCGGAATTCGCGTTTACGCGAGAACCACATGACGATCGAGCTGGCCAGGATACCCAGTACCAGTTCGGCGAAGATGGTCGCCACGTAGTAAGCGATGCCCTGACCTTCTTCGTTCTTGAAAATCACCTTGTCGACGAAGTTGCCGATGATACGTGCGAAGAACATCACGAAGGTGTTCACCACGCCTTGTATCAGCGCCAGGGTCACCATGTCGCCGTTGGCCACGTGGCCGATTTCATGGGCCAGCACGGCTTTCACTTCATCCGGTGAAAAGCGCTCCAGCAGACCCTGGCTGACAGCGACCAGCGCGTCGTTCTTGTTCCAGCCGGTGGCGAAGGCGTTGGCCTCATAGGCCGGGAAGATCCCGACTTCAGGCATCTTGATCCCGGCTTCGCGGGACAATTGCTCGACGGTTTGCAGCAGCCATTGTTCATGGCGAGTGCGCGGCTGGCTGATGATTTGGGTGCTGGTGCTCATCTTCGCCATCCACTTGGAGATGAACAGCGAGAACAGCGAACCTGCGAAACCAAAGACCGCACAGAAAATCAGCAGCTGATTGAGGTTGAGATCAACCCCATTGGCCGCCATGAACCCGTTGAAGCCGAAAAGGCTCAGGGTGATGCTGGCAATCAGCACGACCGCCAGGTTAGTGGCCAAAAACAGCAAGATGCGCATCATGGTTGTAGAAATCTCCTCATGCTAAATATGTAGCGTACTGCGGGGTATATAAGGTGCGGCACCAGGCTATTCAACCAAGTGACTATTTCAAACTGTGTCGTACAGCTGGATTGTAGACGTTTGCAGGGTTTTTCCGGTGTGGCTCAGGGCAGCCAGTTGACTCTTTGTTGGCGCTGCGGGGCCCGTAATTGTTGGGCGTGACGACAGATCGCGAAAACAGCACAGGCCCGGGAGAGGAATGTTTTAAGGGAAACAGAGATGTGTTGCCGGATTAATCAGAGTGCGACTCGGTAAAAGTCGCACAGCCTGATAGTGCTACTGGCGATAGGTCTTCAGGAAATTGCCGATTCGGCCAATCGCCTGATCCAGGTCATCCAGTCGTGGCAGGGTCACGACGCGGAAATGGTCAGGCCAGGGCCAGTTGAAGGCCGTGCCCTGAACCACCAGCAGTTTTTCCGAGAGCAGCAGATCGAGCACGAATTTTTCATCGTTGTGGATCGGACAGATCTTCGGGTCGATCCGCGGAAAAGCGTACAGCGCACCCATCGGCTTGACGCAGCTGACACCCGGAATGTCGTTGAGCAGTTCCCAGGTGCGGTTGCGTTGTTCCAGCAGGCGACCCGCCGGCAACACCAGGTCATTGATGCTCTGATAGCCGCCCAGGGCGGTCTGGATCGCGTGCTGGCTCGGCACATTGGCACACAGGCGCATATTGGCCAGCATGTCGATGCCCTCGATGTAACTCTGGGCGTTGTGCTTGGGACCGGAGATGGCCACCCAGCCAGAACGGAAGCCTGCCACGCGGTAGGACTTGGACAGGCCGTTGAAGGTCAGGCAGAGCAGGTCCGGGGCCAGCGAAGCGGTGCAGATGTGCACGGCGTCGTCGTAGAGAATCTTGTCGTAGATTTCGTCGGAGAACACCACCAGCTTGTGCTGGCGCGCCAGTTCCAGCATGCCCAGCAGCAACTCGCGGGAGTAGACCGCACCGGTCGGGTTGTTCGGGTTGATGATCACCATGGCCTTGGTGTTCGGCGTGATCCTGGCCTTGATATCGGCCAGGTCGGGGAACCAGTCGGCCTGTTCGTCGCACAGGTAATGCACCGGATTGCCACCGGCCAGGCTGACTGCAGCGGTCCACAGCGGATAATCGGGCGCCGGGATCAGCACTTCATCACCGTTGTTGAGCAACGCCTGCATCGACATCACGATCAGCTCGGAAACGCCGTTCCCCAGGTAGATGTCTTCAATGCCGACGCCTTCCACCTGCTTTTGCTGGTAGTACTGCATGACGGCCTTGCGGGCGCTGAACAAGCCCTTGGAGTCGCTGTAGCCTTGCGCGGTCGGCAGGTTGCGGATGACATCCTGAAGGATTTCGTCGGGTGCTTCGAAACCAAAGGGGGCCGGGTTGCCGATATTCAGCTTGAGGATGCGATGACCTTCCTCTTCCAGGCGTTTGGCGTGCTTGAGCACCGGGCCGCGAATGTCATAACAGACGTTGGCGAGCTTGTTCGATTTGCTGACCTGCATGGCGATGTGTTCCCGAAAATGAACGATCCAGGCGGTGTTTGAACTACCGTACTGGGAATCCTGCGTTCTCACACAGGCCTGTAACCGGCGTCGCAGCGTGAAAATCCGTTTGAATGCGCGTTACACGGCTGCCAGACTGGCGTTTGACGAGGCGCAATCATACGTGCCGCCTGATCCGTGGAAAAGATACAGATCAGGCTTTTTCAGTTGCCGAGGTAGGATCATGGAAAAGTTGGAAAAAACCCTTGAGGAATGGCGCGACATGCTCGACCCGGAGCAGTACAACGTTTGTCGCCTCAAAGGCACAGAACGACCGTTCTCCGGCAAGTACAACGACACTAAAACCGACGGTGTTTATCACTGCATTTGCTGCAATGAACCGCTGTTCGACTCTAAAGCCAAATTCGACTCGGGCTGCGGCTGGCCGAGTTTCTACGAGCCGATCGGCGAAAGCGCCATGGTCGAAATCCGCGATGTGAGCCACGGCATGATTCGTACGGAAGTAGTCTGCGCCAAATGCGATGCGCATCTGGGCCATGTATTCCCGGATGGCCCGGCACCGACCGGTTTGCGTTACTGCATCAACTCGGTGTGCCTGGATCTGGTGCCGAGGAGCTGAGAAACCCGCTACTGGCTAAGTTGTGACATTCCCACAATCAACAGGCGGGTGTCAGGGTAGTTGTCGCATGTCCATTTCCGCGGTAACGGCCACCTATGGTTCCGCCCTTACGGCGGGTCACTTTCGAAAAGCGCGAAAGTAACCAAAGCGCTTCTTCCCCGCCATTCGGTGCCTCGCCTAGGCTCGGCATGCCGTAACGAAGGCATTGCTCCGGGGGCCCGCCGCGATCGGCCATCCATGGCCGGGCGCGGCTAGCTCGGCATCCATGCCGAGCTGCCCCCTGCGCAATACCTGCGTTCGGCCTCTGGGAAAGGGGCAGGCAGATCAAGATCAAAAGCCGAGCCAGAGCCAGAGCCAGAGCAAAATCAAAAGATCGCAGCCTTCGGCAGCTCCAGGGGAACGCGTTTGTCTCAGGTCAGGCCGGCCGGTCGGCCGCCTCGCTTTTGCTTTTGCGGTGCACGCCCCCTCGAGAGGCCGAGCGTAGGTTCTGCGCAGTGGGCAACCCGGCATGGATGCCGGGTTAGCCGCCCCCGGCCATGGATGGCCGATGGCGGCGGGCCCACGGAGCAGGATCGGAGCGAGGGCATGCCGAGCCTAGGCGAGGCACCGAACGAAAGGGGCAGGAGCGCTTTGGTTACTTTCGCGCTCTTCGAAAGTGACCCGCTGTAAGAGCGGAACCATTAGTGGCCGTTACCGCAGGAATGGATATGTACTCGGTCAACAAAACACAGGCCGGCTGTCAGGCCGCCATCATCGAGCAAGCTCGCTCCCACACAATTACATTGCGCGCAATTCAATTGCTCGCTATGTTTACTGATCATTTCCGTTTCAGGAGCCTGCGCGATGACCGACAACCTGCTGGATATCCCTTGCACCACCATCAAGGGTGAGCAAAAGACCCTGGCCGACTTTGCCGGCAAGGCCGTGCTGGTGGTCAACACCGCGAGCAAGTGCGGTTTCACGCCGCAATACAAAGGGCTGGAAGAGCTTTGGCAGAGTTACAAAGACCGCGGTCTGGTGGTACTTGGCTTCCCGTGCAACCAGTTCGGCAAACAGGAGCCGGGAAATGAAGGGGCCATTTCCGAGTTCTGCGAGTTGAATTTTGGTGTCAGTTTCCCGCTGTTCAAGAAGATCGATGTCAACGGCAACGAGGCTCACCCGCTGTTCGTGCAGTTGAAGAAACGTGCACCAGGTGTGCTGGGCTCCCAGGGCATAAAGTGGAACTTCACCAAGTTTCTGATCGGCAAGGACGGCCAGGTGGTCAAGCGTTTTGCTCCGGCGACCAAGCCGCAGGATCTGACCAGTGAGATTGAAGCACTGCTGAAATGAAGGAGCTGTCAGCAGTCGATTCGCTCAAGCTTGACAGCCAGCTCTGCTTCAAACTGTACGCCGCTTCTCGGGCAGTCATTCGTGCCTACAAGCCGATGCTCGACCAGCTGGGGCTGACCTATCCGCAATACCTGGCCATGCTGGTGTTGTGGGAATGGCAGGATTCACCGCCTGAGCAGCCGACGGTAAAAGCCCTGGGCGAGCGCTTGATCCTTGACTCTGGAACGCTCACGCCATTGCTCAAGCGTCTTGAGCAGATGGCGCTGGTGCAGCGTCAGCGCTCGGCGCGGGATGAGCGTGAGGTGCATTTGAGCCTGTCCGCCGCCGGTGCGGCCTTGCGCGAGCAGGTTGCGCCGCTCAAGGCACGTTTGCTGTGCGACGGCGATGTCGATCCGATTCGTCTGGATGAACTGCGTAGCGGTCTGGACCAGTTGCTGGTAAAGATCAAAGCGTTACCGTAGCGGGTACCCACAGGTCCAGCAGGCTTGCCAGTTCTTCGCGGCGGAACGGTTTGGCCAGATAGTCGCTCATCCCCGCCGCGCGACAGCGTTCACGTTCTTCGGGCATGGCGTTGGCGGTCAGCGCGACGATTGGCAGATCGGGCCAGCGACCACTGCGGCGGATCTGCCGGCTGGCTTCATAGCCGTCCATGACCGGCATGTTGCAGTCCATCAGCACCAGATCGAAGCTGCGGTGTTCGAGCAGGTCCAGGGCTTCCCCGCCATGGGCTGCAACTGTGACCTCGCAGCCAAATTTGCTGAGCATGCCTTTGGCCACCAGCTGATTGACCGGGTTGTCCTCCACCAACAGGATGCGCGCCCGCCGTTGCGGTGACAGGGCGTCAGGCGCCGGGTCGTCGATGGCGCTGGTCTCGGCCTGTAAGGTACGCCGCAGGGTTTGATACAGCGCATTACGTGCCAGGGGCCGGGCCTGTTGCTGCAAAGGCGCCAGCGCGCTGACTTGCTCACTGGGCATGAAGCTGCCATAGGCAGTCACCAGCAGGACCGGCGCCTGGATGGCGGGACGTATCCCGAACAGACATTCAGGGCAGTCGGTGATCAGCAGGTCAGCGGTAAGACCGACCAGCGAATCGTCGATGCTGCGCCGTTGATAGTCCAGTCCCCAACCGGGCAACAGGCTGTGCAACAGTTCGGCCAGGCCGCTATTGGCGGCAGTGATCGCAACGACCTGCCCTCGCAATTGCGGCGCAGCGGCGACCGGAGTGTGGCAGGGCAATGGCAGCTCGGCGCAGAACTGGCTGCCGAATCCCGACTCGGAACTGATGGTCAGGCGACCCTGCATGGCTTCGCAGAGGTTGTAGGTCAGCGCCAGCCCCAGGCCGGTGCCGCCAAATTGCCGGGTAATGCCGGCACCCGCTTGGGTGAAGGGCTGGAAAATCTTGACCTGAGCGTCTTGGGCGATGCCGATGCCGGTATCGCAGATCTCGATTCTGACGCCCCCTTCGTAATGGCTCAGGCGTACATCGACGCGGCCGAAACGGGTAAATTTCAGGGCGTTGGACAACAGGTTGCTGACGATCTGGCGTACCCGTGTCGGGTCGCCCAGCACCAATGCCGGAAACTGCGGGTCAATCAGGCAGGCCAGTTCAACGCTCGGAGCGGCGTTTTGCGACAACAGATTGGCAGTGTCTTCGACCAGCACACCGAGGTCGAAGGGAATGCGTTCAAGCTCCAGTTGACCGGCGTCGAATTTCGACAGGTCAAGTATATCGTTGAGCAGTTCCACCAATACCTTGCCCGAATCATGGGCAATCGCCAATTGCTGACGTTGTTCAGCCGTCAGTGAACTGTCCAGCGAAAGGGCGATCATCCCCAGCAGACCGTTAAGCGGGGTGCGGATCTCATGGCTCATGTTGGCCAGGAATACCGAGCGTGCCTCAGCCATGTCGAGGGCCGTGCTGCGGGCGAGTTCGAGTTCTTCGTTGGATCGGATCAACCGGGTGTTGATGGCTTTGAGTTCGGTGGTGCGTGCCGAAACGACATTTTCCAGCTGTCCGAGGTAGTCGGTCAGTCGGTTCTCGGCGTTGCGCCGCTGCTGAATTTCGGTGGCCATGTTTTTGAATTGTTGGTTGGCGACTTTGACCAGTACGCCGATTTCATCGTTTTCGTGGCCATGGGGACAATCCAGCCGCGCCGGGTCGGTACTTAGCGGATCCCGGCTGCTGAGTTCGCGGATGACCCGAACCAGGGGTTTGGTCAGCATGACGTAGAACAGTGCCAACAGAATCCCGCTCAGCAGCAGGCCGCGGGTAAAACCGTTGAGCAGTGTCACTTCGGCCCGGCTCAGAAAACGGCTGCCGAAGGCGTAGGTATCCACCTCCAGATGCAGGGTGCCCAGCGACTCCTCGGGCATGTGATCGAGATAGAGCCGGTCTTCGAATTGTCGCTGGGCGCCGAACAGGAAGTCGCTGATCAGCCGATAACCGCTTTGCTGGCCGGGGCGCTTAACGTCGGCAAGGATCGCATTGTTGTTATCAATCAGTCGCGCGCCGATGATCGCCGGGGAACGCAACAGGCCCAGGGTCAGCTCCTCGGCGAGTTCGGCGTCGATGTTGTAGGCGATTCGCGAGGCCGGGTTATGGCTGATTTCCAGCAGAGAGAGTATTTCTCGATTGATGGAGGCGTCTTCGCTGGCATAATCGATGCCTATCTGCAGCAGACTGAGCAGGAATCCGAGAATGAAACCGACCAGTACGGTGAGTCTGGCCTGTTTGAAGGACAGGCGGTTGGTGAACTTGATATCCATGGGGTGCTGAACCACTTCCGTATCCCTTCGCTGGACAAGCATAGCCGATCATCGCTGATTATCGGCAGGCTCTGGTATCAGTTCTGCACCTTGAATCGGCATCGATGCTGATTTTGTATGGACAACATCATTACTGTGAACATGCCTGAGGAGAAGTCGTGGATTCTCGATTGAATGCTTTTCTCGAACGCGCCGATGCGGTCCTGGCTCGCCTGGAACCTTTATTGCCGGCACCGCGACAAACCATCGACTGGACCAGGTGCCTGGCTGCCCGCTGGCAACGTGAAGGGCGTAGCGGCTATCTGATGCCTCTGGAAGTCAGCCTGGACACGCGCCTGTCCGATCTGATCGGGGTAGATAAACAGTGCGAGCAGCTGGGGCGCAATACCCGGCAGTTCCTCGATGGCCTGCCGGCCAACCACGCCTTGCTCTGGGGCTCGCGTGGGACCGGTAAATCCTCGCTGGTCCGGGCCTTGCTGGCCGAGCATGCCGAGGCCGGTCTGCGGCTGATCGAGATCGAGCGCGATCATCTGGCGGATTTGCCGCGGGTGGTCGAGCAGTTGCAAAAGCTGCCACAGCGCTTCGTGTTGTTTTGTGATGATTTGTCGTTCGAGGCTGGCGAGGGCGACTATCGAGTCCTCAAGAGTGTGCTCGACGGCTCGCTGGAGCAGGCTCCGGACAACGTGTTGTTGTACGCGACCTCGAATCGTCGACATCTGGTTCCCGAGAAGCAAAGCGACAACGAGAACTGGAAAATGGTCGATGGTGAGCTGCATCCCAATGAAGCGGTAGAAGACAAGATTGCCCTGTCGGACCGGTTTGGCCTGTGGCTATCGTTCTATCCCTTCAGCCAGGAGCACTTTCTCAATGTGGTCGAGCATTGGATCGGCGAGCTGGCGCGCAAGGCCGACCTGCAATGGCAACGCACTGAAGAGCTGGAGATTCTCGCGGTGCGCTGGGCGACCGGACGCGGCAACCGCAACGGGCGTTGCGCCTATCAATTTGCGCGGTATTGGGTTGGGCTGAAATTGCTGGAGCAACAAGCATGATCGATTTGCAGAAAAGCGCCGAGGGTCTCGATGGCTATGCCATGTTGTGTGCGCAGCTTGAATCTTTATTGGCCGATGAGCGCGACTTCATTGCCAATGCCGCGCAGTTCTCGGCTTTTTTGTTCAACCAGCTGGATGATTTGAACTGGGCCGGGTTCTACCTCAATCGCGATGAGCAATTGGTCCTCGGTCCGTTCCAGGGCCAGATCGCCTGTGTGCGAATCCCCTTCGGTCGCGGTGTCTGCGGGGCTGCCGCGGCGACCTTGCAAACCCAACGGGTCGAGGATGTGCATGCGTTCGCCGGGCATATCGCCTGTGACAGTGCCTCGAACAGTGAGCTGGTGGTGCCGCTGGTCAAGGACGGTCGATTGATTGGCGTACTGGATCTGGACAGCCCCAGCCTGGCGCGCTTTACCGAGCAGGACCAGGCCGGCATCGAGCAGTTGGCGGCGATTTTCCTGCGTTTGACCGACTGCTGATCAGGCGCTGAGTCCGGCCTTGCCAAGCAGGCACTCAGGGTCTACCGCATCGATCTGTTCTGGCTGCAGGAATCTATTTGCGTATTGCAGATAGATTTCATCCTGGACGAACAGTCCGAACAACTCGGGATCGATATGGGCATCGCGACACATGGTGGCCATAATGCTCAGGGCTTCACTCAAGGTCTTGGCTTTCTTGTAGGGGCGGTCCGCCGCCGTCAGGGCTTCGAAGATATCGGCGATCGCCATTATTCGTGCCGCCAGGCTCATCTCCTCGCGCTTCAACTGTTTCGGATAACCGCTGCCATCCATTTTCTCGTGGTGGCCGCCGGCTATTTCCGTGACGTTGCCCAGGTGGCCGGGAAAGGGCAGGTGACTGAGCATCTTGATGGTCTGCACCATGTGGTGATTGATGATGTAACGCTCCTCAAGGGTCAGCGTGCCTCGGGTTATGCTCAGGTTGTAGAGCTCGCCGCGGTTGTACTTGTACTTCGGCACCTCGAGCTTGAATCCCCACGGGTTGTCGGATGGGATGAGCTCGGCTTCGGCGCGCTCGAACAGGTGCTCGGGTTTGTCGGCCAGTAAGGGTTCAGTGACCGGAAGGGTAGGGGCAGGCGTGCGTTCCTGGCGCTTGCGCTCTTCCCAGGAAACCCCCAGACGATCATCGAGGGTGCGGGTCCAGGTCCGTTCAGCAATCCTGCGCAGCCGTTGCAGGTCGGCTTCGGCCATGGTTTCGCTGCCGAGGTTGCTGCGGGCGATGAAGGCGAAGTCGTCGTCGAGATCCGCCAGGCAGGCGTTGCGCAGCTCGGCCATGTGCTGTTCGTCAGCGCCCAGTGCACAGGCTTGCCAGTAGTTGATCCAGGCATCGCGTTTGAGCACTTCGAAGCGGGTTCGAATTTCGTGGATGCGGTCGTGGAGTGTTTCCAGTTTGGTGGCTTTGTCGACTACGTATTCGGGCGTAGTGACTTTGCCGCAATCGTGCAGCCACGCGGCAATATGCAAGGTTTCCCATTCTTCCTCGGTGGGCTGGTAGGTGCTGAATGCCGGTAGCTGGCTGGCCGCCGCCGCTTCAGCGAGCATCAGGGTCAGGGCCGGTACCCGCTGGCAATGGCCCCCGGTGTATGGGCTTTTGGCATCGATTGCGCCAGCCAGCAACTGGATGAATGAATCGAGTAACAGCTTTTGCCTGGCTTGCAGCCTTTGGCTTTCGATGCAGACCGCCGCTGCGCCGGAAACTGCCTGGATAAACGCGATCCGGTCAGGGCGCAGCTTTTCCAGGTCTGCTTCGTTGCCGCTATCGGCCAGCAGCAGGGTGAGGATGCCGACCGTCTCGTTGTGGCGGTTGTGCAGGCGGATGCCGATCAGGTGAACGCTTGGACATTCGAGGGCCAGGAGTACGCTCTGCAAGTCCGCCGCCTGTTCGAACCCCAGGGTAGTGACGACATTCTCGTTGCTCGTCAGCTGCTGCAGCCAGTTGGTGCTTTGCCGGTCTTGCGGGTCATGGGCCCGAATAGCGAACGACTCCAGGCTCTGGGCGGTGCCGTTGATGACCAGCCCGTGGGGCTCAAGCCGAGTGCCGTCACCTTCGCGCAGATAGATCAAGCCGGCCTGGGCCTCGCCGATTTTCACGGTCTCGAACAGCACCCGGTGTAACAATGAGTCGAAGCGAGTCTCGGCGCAAAGGCTGGCGGTAATCTCGAAGAAACTCGCCAGGGTGTCTTTCATGCGCGCCATGGAGACACTCAGTTGGTCGACTTCCAGGACTGGCGAACGGCGACTGACCGGGTAATTGAAATCGAAACTGCGGATCGCATCGGCCTCCTGGACCAGTGCGCGCAGCGGCTTGACCAGGATTCGCGAAGTCAGCCAACCCAGGGGCAGGCACAGCAACAAAGTGGTCAAGGTGATCAACGCGCCTTGCCAACGCATTCGATAGGCATCGGCGAGCAGCTCCTCTTCAGGAACCAGCAGTGCCAATTGCAAACCCCGCGGTCCGCCTTCCTGCATGCTGCTGCGGGCAACCACCCATTGGCGGTTGCCCACCGTCAGGCGGTTGTTGCTGATATCGCTTTTGAGCAGCGCATCCAGGGCCGGGTTCAGTTCATTGACCTTGATCAGGCGTGCGGTCTGGCTATCGACCACCAGCCTGCTGCTATCAGGGTAGGCAACGGCATTGCCGTCGGCATCGAAGAGCGCAATCTGGGTGTCGGGGGTGACCACATGCTTGGCCAGCGTGGCAGACAACTCAGTCAGTGTCAGGTCGGCACCCATCACGGCCCTGTCGCCGCTACGGCGGGCGAGGGTGGTGCCGAAATTGCGGGTCGAAAAAAACAGGTAGGGCTCGGTAGTAATCTGATCGACCTCCCCACGGGCACTGGCAAACCAGGCGCGAGTGCGCGGATCGTAGCTTTCTTGTGGATGGTCGTAACCGTCGAGCGGGGCCAGCGACTGATCGAAAAACAATGATCGGGAGTGGACTTGCCCGGTATTGCCATCGCGCTCGATGCTCCAGACTTGCCAGGCTGCGTTGTCCGGAGCCTTGAGCTGCTCCTTCAACACGGCGTTGCGCAGTGGCCGGACCATGAAAAAGTCGCCATCGGTGTAGCCGAGGTAGAGCGACGCCAGTTCCGGATTGTCTTTGAGCGCCTGGCTGAAGGGCTTGAGCAGGGCCAGTCGGTATTCAAGGTCGGGGGCCTGGGTGTCCGGATAATCGGCCAACAGGCTGAGCAGATGGCGGATCGGCTCATAGGTGGCCTGCAGATCGAGCCGAACATCCTGTTCTATCCGGTTGAACAGTTTTTGGCTGCTGGAAAGAATGATCTGCGTGGTTTGGTGGTAATTGAAGAGGCCAAGGACCACCCCGGTGACCAGCAATAGAAAGGTGAACATCACACTGATATGGACATGCAGAGGCAGGCGGCGCTTGGGCATTGCAGGTCTCTCCATGTCGTCATACGCACTGCTCAGCGCTCAAGCATAGTTAAGGCTGGATCAATCTGCATGGCAGAGTTGCGGTTGCGATTGCGGTCGGTATGGAGATCACACAGCCTGGCCGTTGAGCGCAGGCTGTGAGGGTTTGTATCAGGTTCCCGGGTGATGGCTCTTCAAGGCCCGTGGCTCGCACCAGGGTTCATGTCTGCGGTTTGCACAGTGTGCCGCTGGATCTGTGTCTGCAGATCTCGTTCCAGTTCAAGCATGGCCTGTTCAATGGCGTTGCGGCAGGTGTCGACGTGCTCGGTACTGGCGCCTTGGGTGCAGGATCGCTCGAGGGCTTCGCAACGATCGGTCAGAGTAAAGGCGCGGACCATTCGGGCAGCCCCCTTGATCTTGTGCGCAATATCGATCAAGGCTTGGCGTTCACCCTCATGGGGCAGTGCGAGCAGTGCCTGCAGGTCCCGACGGGTGCTGCTCAGGAGTTCGGCGAGCAAGCGTAGAACCAGGCGTGGATCACCTCCGGTCAATAAGTGCAAACCATCGAGATTGAAGGCGCTGTTGGCGGGTAACGGCTTGATTTCTGCCAGGCGTTGATTCAATGCGCTCAGGCTGATCGGTTTGAACAGGCAATCGTCCATCCCGGCCTGCTTGCAGCGATGCTTTTCCTCGTGTTGCGCGTTGGCGGTGAACCCCAGAATGGTGCAGGGAGGCAGCTGTTGCTGTTGTTCACTTTGGCGGATGGCGCGGGTGAGTTCATAGCCATTCATGACCGGCATGTTGCAGTCCGCGATCACCAGGTCGAAATGCCCGTCCTTCCAGATCTGCAGGCCAACGGCGCCTTGGTGGGCAGCGGTGTATTGATGTCCGAGGAAGCCAAGTTGCTGGCACATGAGCAAGCGATTGGCCGGATGATCGTCAACCACCAGAACGTTCAATGCCGCGCTGGTGCTGGGAAGTGCTGGCTTGACCTCGTCCATGGCCACTTCGGCAGGGAGGTTGGTCATCTCCAACGAAACATGAACTTGAGTGCCAGCCCCGATCTGGCTGGTCAGACTCAAGCGGCCGCCCATCATTTCGCACAGGCTGCGGCTGATGACCAGGCCCAGACCTGCTCCAGTCCGGGCCTGATGACCCGGACTGTCGGCCTGGGCGAAGGGTTCGAACAGGCGCAGCTGGTCTTCTTCACTGATGCCGATCCCCGTGTCCTGAACCTGTAACTGCATTTGAATCTGTTGCGGCTGTTCGCCGGGTTCCAGCCGGACCCGGATCCTGACATGGCCGTGCTCGGTGAATTTGATCGCGTTGCTGACCAGATTGGTCAGGATTTGTTTGAAACGTACAGGGTCAATCAGTACATCGCTTTGCTGTCCCCTGGAATCAAATTCCAGCAGCAGGCTGAGGTTTTTCTGTCGCGCCAGGCCGTCGAATACCCGCATGACCGACTCGACGATCTCGCGCAGGTCGACTCGCTCCGGAGCAAGGCTCAGGCGGCCCGACTCGATTCGGGCGATATCGAGAATGTCGCCGATCAGCTCCAGTAGATCCTTGGCCGAGTTGTACGCCACTTCTATGGCCGGACGATCAAGGTGACCCTGATCCGCGCGCTTCAAGGTCAACTCGAGCATGCCGATCACTGCATTCATCGGCGTACGAATCTCATGGCTCATGGTTGCCAGGAAGGTGCTTTTAGCGCGGTTCGCGTCATCGGCCTGTTCTTTGGCCGATCGCAACTCATCGAACAGTTGGCGGCGTTCGCTGATGTCGATCCAGCCGCCAATGATGCCTTGTACCTCTCCCGTCGAATCGCGGTAGGGCAGAACCCAATGGTAGATTGTCAGCTTTCGTTCGCCGATATGCAGTGGGCGATCGATTATCAACGGAATGCCTTCGGCTATCACACGTTGATAATCGGCCTGGTATTGGCGGGCTTCAAACTCATTGCTCAATACACCCTGCATGACGTTTTTACCGATGACGTCTTCTCGCCTGGCGCAGAACGCTTGCAGATAACTGTCGTTGCAGCTCTGGAGACATCCATCCCGATCACGGACGTAAATCGGGTGCGGTGTTCCGTTAACCAGGGCGCGCATGAATTCAAACTGATCATTGAGCGCCCGTTCGGCGATTTTCCGCTGGTTGATCTGCCTGCGCATGTAGGCATTCCAGGCCAGGGAAATCAGCAATAGCAGACCGGCGCCGATGACGATCTGGTAGATCAGCCGCTGATAATCGCGCCAGTAGCTGTCCGGGGCCGCGCTATAACCACGCCAGCGGCTGTTGATGATGCCCAGTTCGTCCGGCGCGATACTTAACAGCGCCTTGTCGATGATCGAACTCAATTCCGTTGCACTGCGCGCGGTGGCCAGTGAGAAAGCGGCTTGCTGGGTGCCGATGGTGGCGCTGATCTGGAGTTTGTCCTGGAACACCTGCGAGGATAGGAAATAGTTGGCAATCACCAGCGAGTTCACGGCACCTTCGACCTGACCTTGGGCGAGTAGATTTGCAGCGCTGAAGGTGTCGCTGGTTTCCACCAGACTGATGAGCGGGAATTCATTGCGCAGAAAATTCACCACCGGACTGCCTTGGGTGACCGCCAGACGTTTGCCTTGAAGTTGTTCAAGGCTGCCCAGGTGTGTGGCGCCCTTTTGACTCAGCAGCACATATGAATTCTGCAGGTAAGGGCGACTGAAGGTGAGTTTTCCCTCCCGTTCATTGCTGGGCAGGATGGCGGCAATGATGTCGGCCTGGTTTTCTTCGATCTGCTTGATCATTTCATTGATGCCGCGGCTGCGTTGAACCTCGAAGTGCAAGCCGGTGCGAAGCCTGATCAGTTCAAGCAGATCCGCGGTAATGCCACGGAAGTTGTTATCGGAGTCAAAGAAAGTGAGGGGGGCGTAGGTTTCGTTGACGACGACTCGCACAGTCGGATGTTGCTTCAGCCAGCGCTCTTCGCGCGATGTCAGTTGTAACTTCTGATCAGTGAGCAGTATGTCGCTGCCGGCGCTCCAGCGTTTGGCAATACTTTCTCGTTCGCCGGTTGGAACGGCGTTGAGCGTAGTGTTGATGAGGTTGAGCAGGACCTGGTTGTCTTTGCGTACCGCAAAACTGAAGCCTTGAGCCTCATGTTTACCAAAATTGGCCATCTGGATATTTTTCAGATAACCCTTGTTGATCATGTAGTGAGTCGAGATGGTGTCGCCGAGGAAGACATCTGCCTGATCAAAGGCCACGGCGTTGATTGCGTTCTGGTACGAAGGCCAGGAGGTAATGATGGCCTTTGGGTAGAGCGCCTTGACCTCCTCCTGCGGCAGGTAGTGATACACCATGCTCAGGCGCATGTCGGCGAGCCCCTCGGTCAGCGAGCGGCTTTCTTTTTCGCGAGTCACCAGCACCGGCTGGTCCACGGCATAGGGCGTTGAAAGCAACAGGTTCGGGTTACTCGCTTCAAAGCCGTTGGCGGTACCGAGCAGGTCGACCTCACCCTTCTCGAGCGCCTCGATGGCCAACTCCCTTGAGGTGAAACGTTGCACGCTGACGTGCAGGGCCAGGGCCTTGCCGAGGATGCCGGCGTAATCGGCGGTGAGACCTTCATAGTCATGACCGCTGATGGTCAGGTCGAAGGGAGGGTAGTCCGCAGCGGAAGTGCCAAGGATCAATTCGCGCTTGTTTTGAACCCATTGCAGTTGTGTTTTGTCCAGTTGGACGTCCATGTGGCCAGTGCCTGATCGACTCAGCAGTGTGTAGTTTTCGGGCCCGGGTTGTCCCGCGCACGCGAGGGTGCTCAGGCATAAACCTGCGCTCAGTAGTATCAGATAGTCCTTTAAACCCCTGGGCATCCTGTTTCTCACACTAGCGCGTTACGTTTTGCCATCTCGATAAGTTCTACCAAGGATTTGGCCTTGAGTTTTTGCATCAGTCTTTTCTTGTAAGTGCTGACGGTCTTGTTGCTGAGAAACATACCCTTGGCGATTTCCTTGTTGGTACGGCCTTGCGCAAACAGTTGCAATACCATGAGTTCTCGATCATTCACGGATTTGAACAGGTCCAGTTCGAGAGAGGCCGGGTCACAGCCACGAACAGGATTCAATGCCTGACTCGGAAAGTAGTTGTAGCCGGATAGAACAGCCTTGATGGCACTCATCAGTTCGCTCAAGTCCTCTTGCTTGCAGACGTAACCGGAGGCGCCCGATTGCATGGAGCGAATCGCGAACAGAGTCGGCGATTGTGCCGTCAGTACCAGCGTCTTCGGGGGAGGGCTCATGGCATTGAAGCGAGAAAGAACTTCCAGGCCATCGAGCTTGGGGATACTGATGTCGAGAATGATCAGGTCCGGCATACATTCGCGGACCATTTGCATGGCATCAACCCCATTATCAGTTTCACCGACGACTTTGTAATTTTCGTGCTCTAACAACATGCGAACTGCCAGGCGGATAACGGGGTGGTCGTCGACAATAAAAACTGAGTTCATAATCAAATCCCATACGAGCGCAAATAAAGCGGGCACCTTAGCTCAGATGGAGGCGCGCACGCATGAACTGACTGACCCGTAGGTGCAATATAGGATAAGTCCTACATCAAAAAAGGCGAAGGATTACGGATGGACTAGGTTTAATGAGGGGTATGTTGAGTTTGAAACCATATGTAAGTGTGGCTGATTTTAAAGCGGGTATTTTCATTCGGTATTAGTAAGTATTCCTACTCGCAATATTGGGTGTTTCTTGATTTTGCGCTGCAGGACTGTTGTTGCTGTGTTTTCGATAGTTATTGAGTTTTCTATGGGGTTGCTTGTTTTGGCTGAATAGATGATGAGAGGGACAGGATTCATTACAAGTTTTTCATTGTTACAGACGTGTTTACAATCGCTGGTTTTTCGATCAGCCGCAGCAAGAGTCGCCACGCGGCTGACCGAAAGTTTTTACTGTGGGCTGGAGCGTCCGGTCATCTCCCGTGCCATCTCGCTGGCATAGCTGTCGGTCATGCCCGCGATGAAGTCGATCATCCGCAGGAAGGACGTGTGCAGGGGCCAGCTCGGGTCAGGTGCATTGTTTCCCAGCAGGTCGAGAATGCGCCGGTTCTTGAACGATGGGGTGCGCCCGCCGTGCTGTTCCAGGGCGGCACCACAGAAGGCGTTCAGCAGGATTTCCAGCGTGGTGTAGGCGCCGATTTCATGCAGGGTCTTGCGCTTGTCCTGGAAAATTTTCTTGCGGGCCATGTCTTTGGCATTCAGCACACAACGCTTGGCCGGGCCGTGCATATGCTCGACCAGGTCGCCGGGAAGGGTGCCGGCCAACAGCGCATCCTGTTGCTCGACGAATGCCCGCGCGGCGGCGTTGGTCAGGTGCTCGATGGCTTTGCCGCGCAAAATCGCCAGCTTGCGTCGCCGTGAGTCCTGCGGGCCGAGCTGGCGATAGGTTTCCGGCAGGTCATCACCCACAAGGCCGAGCAGCAGCGACTCGACTTCGGCGTATTCCAGCAGGTCCATCTCCAGGCCATCCTCGAGGTCGATCAAGGCGTAGCAGATGTCATCGGCCGCCTCCATCAGGTAGACCAGCGGATGACGCGCCCAGCGTTGTTCCTCAAGTTGCGGCAGGCCGAGTTTGAGAGCGATCTGCTCCAGGAGCGGCAATTCGCTCTGATAGCAGCCGAACTTGTGTTTTTTATAACCCAGGGAGTCGGCGTGGCGTGCGGTCCAGGGGTATTTCAGGTAGGTGCCGAGCGTCGCGTAAGTCAGCCGCGTGCCGCCGTCGAACTGATGATATTCGAGCTGGGTGAGCACCCGGAAACCTTGGGCGTTGCCTTCGAAGTTAAGGAAGTCATTGCGCTCGACCTCGCTCATGGCATCAAGCCAGCCGCGGCCTGCGGCTTGCTGGAACCAGTGGCGGATCGCGTCTTCGCCAGAATGACCGAACGGCGGATTGCCGATGTCGTGAGCCAGGCAGGCGGATTGCACCACCATGCCCAGGTCGCTGGGTTCGCACCAGTCGGGCAGTGCGCTGCGGATCGTTTCGCCAACGCGCATCCCCAGGGAACGCCCGACGCAGCTGACTTCCAGCGAGTGGGTCAGGCGTGTATGGATATGATCGTTGCTGGAAACCGGATGCACCTGAGTCTTGCGCCCCAGGCGGCGGAAGGCACCGGAGAAGATGATGCGGTCGTGGTCTTTATGGAAAGGACTGCGACCGAGTTCTTCCGGGCTGTGCAGCGGCTTTCCGAGTCGTTCGCGGGTAAGCAGGGTTTGCCAATCCAAGGCTGATACTCTCCGTCAAGTTGACTAACAGAACTAGCCACTCAGGCCACTAAGTCCTAGCTTCCCGGTTCGCGCGTCGCGCTGCAAGGGGAACTACAGCGATCTTCGGTCAGTTCTTGTTGGAAGGTCTGTTGCCCTACAGACAGACAGGATCGGACCCCTCGATAAGGAGGTCCGACCCAGGGTCCTGGTAAAAATGCAGCCAGATGCCGACAGGACTAGTCCTTACGGGAGGAGCCTTGCATCACCAGTTTGATCAAAGGCACCAGGCTGGCACTCAGTTTTGCCAGCCGGGAAATGCTGCTGACGCCCCCGCTCCTGGCGCCCTTGCCGCTCAGAAAACCAAGCAAGGTCACTGCGGCGACGCCCCAGAGTGGCGCGTGCTTGAAGTGCAAACCTTCCTGCAAGCCTTGGGTCATCCCGCGGACGCGCTGCAACGGTTGCAACAGGTTCTGGGACTCATGGCGGATTTCCTGACGGTGCATTTCCATGCGCAGACGGATCAACACCTTGCGCATTTCGCGCCGGGAACTGCTGGGTGGTAGCTCGGTCTGGTTCATGGCAGGAGGCGCTCCCGGTCGTTGGCCAATTCTTCAAGGGTCGTATGGAACGGCGACGACTCGTCGAAGATTGCCGCTTTCAAACGCAGAGCGCAAAACACTGCGGCAAGCGTATAGAAGATACACAGACCAATGATCCCGGACAGGCGATAGCTGTCCCAGAGCAGAATCAGCACCAGTGCCGAGAGCCCGATCAGCAGCAGCAAGGCAAACACCAGGGCCAGACCTGCGAACAACAACAGACTCACGGTCCGGGCTTTCTGCTCTTGCAACTCGATGCCGAACAGCTCGACATGGCTGTGCAACAAACCCAGGAAAGCGGCACCGAGGCGCCGCGGTGAGGAGCTTGGGCCCGTCGCGGACGAGCCGGATTCACCGATAGCCATATTACCGCCGAGTCGCCAGCAAGCCGATCAGAAAGCCTACCCCGGCGGCAATGCCCACCGATTGCCATGGGTTGGCCTGGACGTAGTCTTCAGTGGCGGTAACCGCCGCTTTACCGCGCTCACGCAGGGAGTCTTCGGTCAGTCGCAGGGTTTCGCGGGCGCGCAACAGGCTGTCGTGGATCTGCAAACGCAGTTCATCGGCTTGATCACCGGCCAGTGTCGCGGTGTGTTCCAGCAACTTTTCCGTGTCATTGACCAGGGTTTGAAAATCCGCCATCAGTACTTCTTGAGCAGTCTTTGCTGTTTTGCTGGCCATGGTTATCTCCGTAGGGGGCTTCTGAATGTTTCGAGTATGAGGCTTGCTGGAAGGTTCAGTGCAATTGACTGGTACAGCTTTTGCTTTGTAGTGGTGCGCAGGGAAGCTGTTTTGCGCCGAGACTGAGCATCAGTGCGGCGCGAGCCATGAAAACCATAACCTAAAAAACTAAAACCCGCGAAAAACCCCTAGCGGCAATTTGCCTGTTCGTACTTTCTGCGCCAAAGCGGTTCACCCCGAACTTGGTGGGTGCCAATTTGGTGCGTAAAAGGAGTCGCCGAACTGCTTTGGTGCTTTTTCCTGCATTCAGGTCTGCCAACTCCATGGAAAATTTGCAAAGCGCTGTGGACAGTCTGGTCCATAGCTCCAATACGCTGTTCATTTTGATGGGGGCGGTCATGGTTCTGGCCATGCACGCCGGTTTCGCTTTTCTTGAAGTGGGTACGGTCAGGCAAAAAAACCAGGTCAACGCGCTATCGAAGATCCTCAGCGATTTCGCCATTTCGACCCTGGCCTATTTCTTTATAGGCTACTGGATCTCCTACGGCGTGAGCTTTATGCAACCGGCGGCGGTGATCAGCGCCGATCACGGCTATGGGCTGGTGAAGTTTTTCTTCTTGCTGACCTTCGCTGCGGCCATCCCGGCGATCATCTCTGGCGGTATCGCCGAGCGTGCCCGATTTGCCCCGCAACTCTGTGCAACGGCGCTGATCGTGGCGTTCATTTACCCGTTTTTCGAAGGCATGGTGTGGAACGGCAATTTTGGTCTGCAAGTCTGGTTGCTCGCACGCTTTGGCGCGACTTTCCACGACTTCGCCGGATCGGTGGTGGTGCACGCCATGGGTGGCTGGCTGGCGCTTGCCGCCGTGTTGTTGCTCGGGCCGCGACAGGGCCGCTACCGCGAAGGACGACTGGTTGCCTTCGCGCCATCGAGCATTCCGTTTCTGGCCTTGGGTTCGTGGATCCTGATTGTCGGCTGGTTTGGCTTCAACGTCATGAGCGCTCAAACCTTGCAAGGGGTCAGTGGGCTGGTGGCGGTCAACTCGTTGATGGCGATGGTCGGCGGCACCGTGGCCGCGTTGATTGTCGGGCGCAATGACCCGGGCTTCTTGCATAACGGCCCATTGGCCGGGCTGGTGGCGATTTGCGCAGGCTCCGACCTGATGCACCCGGTTGGGGCACTGGTCACGGGCGTGATCGCCGGGGCGTTGTTCGTCTGGTGCTTCACCGCGGCCCAGGGGAAATGGAAAATCGATGATGTGCTGGGTGTCTGGCCATTGCATGGGCTTTGCGGAGTCTGGGGCGGAATTGCCTGCGGTATTTTTGGCCAGAGCGCATTGGGTGGCCTTGGAGGGGTCAGTCTGCTCAGCCAGCTGATCGGAACCGGGCTGGGGGTGGCTATCGCCTTTATCGGTGGACTCGTGGTGTATGGCGCGATCAAGTACTTCCATGGCCTGCGGTTGAGTCAGGAAGAGGAGTATTACGGCGCGGATCTATCGATACACAAGATCGGTTCGGTGAGCCAGGATTGAGGGTGTGTGGCAAACATCGCATTTGCCCTCGGTTCGCCGATCCCTCTGTAGGAGCTGCCGCAGGCTGCGATCTTTTGATCTTTGCGTCCGGCCGGTCACCGCATGGGTTCGCCGAAAAGATCGTCCGAACGCGGCCCGAGCCTTCGCCAGCTCCTACGACCCACCCAGCAACCGCGCTTCGCAGGCCTCGATGGCTGACAGGGTTCCGGACATCAGCACCTTGTCGCCTGCCTGCAAATGGGTGGCGCCATCCACCGTCAATTCGTTGCCATTGCGCTGCACGGCCTGAACGTCCACGCCCAATGGCTCCAGGGCCAGTTCGTTTAACGACAGGCCACAGGCGTGGGCATCGGCTCCGAGATTGACTGCATGCATCAGCACCTTGGGCTGGCCGCGGTTGTCCAGCAGGTTGCTCTGCGCGCCATGATAAAAGCCATGCAGCAGTCGATAGCGGTTGTGCCGGACTTCATCGACCTTGGCCTGGACCTGGAATTCGGGCAGTCCGAGCATGATCAGCGCGTGGGAGGCAAGCATCAGGCTTGACTCGAGCAACTCCGGGACCACCTCGCTGGCACCGGCGGCTTTCAATTCGGCCAGTTGGCTGTCATCGCGGGTCCGCACCAGAATGGGCACCTCGCTGTTGATTCGGCGAGCCTCCTTAAGCACGATCATGGCAATCTCGCTCTTGTCCACGGCAATCACCAGCAAGCGGGCGCGTTCGAGCCCTACAGCGGTGAGCAGTTCGCCTCGACGTGAATCGCCATAGTGCACGCAGCTTTCGCCGGCTGCGGCTTCCTGAACCCGTACCGGGTCGTCATCGAGCGCGATGAAGTGCTGTTGTTCGCGGCGCAGGAAGCGCCCGATGGACTGGCCGACCCGACCATAACCGCAGATCACCACATGCCCGTGCAGTTCGGCGTTGAGCTGGGTGATGTGCTCCAGTTGCGCCTCCTCATTGGGTTTGCGATGCAAGCGGGCGGCGATCCCGGGGGCAGCGCGCAATAGCAGTGGCGTCAGCAGCATCGAACAGAACGTCGCCGCCAGCAGCAGGCCGCTGATGTCGCCGGGCATCAGCTTGCTCTGTTGCATCTGCGCCATCAGCGCAAAGCAGAACTCGCCACCCTGAGCCAGTGCCAGGCCGCTGCGCCAGGCGGTTTCAGCGTCGCTGCCGCGCCACTTGACCAGTGCCGCCACTACGGTGCCCTTGATCAGCAACAGCGCCAGGGTCAAGCCGAGGATGAGTAATCCGTGGATGAGGAACAACTGCAGGTCGATCAACATGCCGATGCTGACGAAGAACAGTCCGAGCAAGATGTCGCGGAACGGCCGGATGTCGGCTTCGATCTGATGCCGGTAATGACTTTCCCCCAGCAGCATGCCGGCCAGAAACGCACCGAGGGCAGGCGAGAGTCCCAGCAGGTGAGTCAGCCAGGCGGTCAACAGGACGATGACCAGGGCCAGCAGCACGAACAGTTCGGCGGAGTGGGAGGCGGCAACTTCATGGAACAGGCGCGGCAGCAACCAGCGACTGGCCAACAGCAGGCCGACAAAGAGTATGACGGTCTTGCCCAGGGTGATTGGCAGCGCCCAATACCAGGTCTGATCGCTGCTGCCGGCAAACACCGGGACCAGGGTCAGCAAAAGCACCGCGACCACATCCTGGAACAGCAAGACGCCGATGGCGTTCTGACCATGGCTGCTGAATATTTCGCCGAGGCTGGTCAATTCCTTACTGACGATGGCTGTCGAGGACAACGCCAGGCCGGCACCGAGCAACATGGCCGAGAGGGTCGGTACGCCACACAGCCATAACACCCCACCCAGCAGTGCCCCTGAAACCAGTACCTGCAGGCTGCCCAGGCCGAAAACCACGGACCGCAGCGCGAGCATTCTCGACAGGGAGAATTCCAGTCCCAGGGAAAACAGCAGGAAGACCACCCCCAGCTCAGCCAGATCCGGTAGATCTTCGCTGTCATTCACCCAATCGAATGCGGTTGGCCCCACCAACAGGCCGACGCACAGGTAACCCAATACCGGAGGCAGTTGCAGGCGCCGAAATAGCGCAATCACCACCAGTGATGAGGCAAGGATGATCAACAGATTGGCAAACACAGAAGTCTCCGGTTCGGGGTCTCGCATAACAGAGCGTAGAGGCAAGAATGCCGCGAGCATCGCGCAATTGACGCTGAGGCAGAATGATATGCGTCATTCTTTGGTGGCACTGCCTGATGTCGGCTGCGGCGGCTTTGTCTGGGCAGGTAGATCCCTTGGCTCGACGAGTTTTCCCGTCCGGCCTAGAATGAATACCAATTCCTCTTCGGTCTGTTTGTCATGCCCCCTGAATGCCAGCTGTTCGGTACCCTTGGTTGCCATCTCTGTGAACTCGCCGAAGCCGAAATGATGCCTTTTGTCGAGGGCGGTTTGTTGGTGGAACTGGTCGACATTGCCGAAAACGAAGATTTCTTCAACAGATACGAGTTACGCATCCCGGTCCTGCGCCGCGTTGATACCGGTGCCGAACTGGATTGGCCTTTCAACGCCGACCAGGTCGTGGCTTTTCTGAGTTGATCGGCATCCCGTGTCGATGACAGGCTCCCCGCCTGTCGATCCTTCCGCAATCCGTTGGCGAGAGACGTAATATTCGGTTACTGTATGCATGTCCAGTTATCGAGTGTTCTGCCATGTCTCTCACCTGGCAAATCAAGAAAAACAGAGGGATCTACCATGCTGGTCAATGTTGAACAATTGAAGCGCAGCGTGAACCGGATGTCCGCTGACGTCGTCCGCGAGGCCGTGCTCGAACTGCGCCTGGACGGTCTGGTTACTGAAGGCAAGACGCCCTTCAACAAGCTGCATTTCAATACCTGTTTCGCTGAAATCGAAGCCTTGTTCCAGTGTGCCGGTTACCACCGGCAACTGGATGTCGTGGGTTACCAGGGCTTGTTATATGCACTTTATGATCCGGCGCGCTGGGAGGCGGTCGATGTACTGCGCTGGCTGAAAGAGTTTACCGACGCCGCGCGGCCCGAGATGACCCATGCCTGATGGCTACGAAGACCGGTGATGCAATCGCCCCTAGGTTCGCGTGTGCCCTTGCTGGATAATGGCAGCCTGCACCCATGCTCAGAGCTCCTGTATGTCTACGTCATCTTTTTGCGCTGCACAGAGTCAAGCCAGCACCCTGTATTTGCCCGCGGGCTCATGGCCGACGGTGCTCGATTGCCTGTGTGAACACTTCAGCGCCATCAGCCGTGAACAATGGCTGGACCGGATCGCTCGTGGGCGCGTGCTTGATGGCAAGGGTGTGGCGATTGCGTTGGGCCTGCCGTACAAGGAAGGCCTGCGGATACACTATTTTCGTGAAGTGCCTGACGAAAAGCCGATCCCGGTGCTGGAGTCGATTCTCTATGCCGACGAGCATTTGGTGGTGGCGGATAAACCGCATTTTCTGCCAGTGACCCCGGCGGGTGAGTATGTCGAACAGACTTTGCTGCGACGTTTGATTCGTCGCCTGGACAATCCGCATCTGGTGCCCTTGCATCGCATCGACCGGCATACGGCGGGTCTGGTGTTGTTCTCGGCCAATCCTGAAAGCCGTTCGGCTTATCAGTCGTTGTTTCCCACACGCAAGATCGAAAAGCGCTACGAGGCTATTGCCCGGGCTTTGCCTGAGTTGTCATTTCCACTGATTCACAAAAGCCGACTGGTCGACGGCGAACCCTTCTTCCGCATGCAGGAGGGGCCCGGTCCGAGCAACACCGAAACGGCGGTCGCAGTCAGCGAGAAAAACGGCGAGTTTTGGCGCTATGCGTTGTCTCCCGTCACCGGCAAGAAGCATCAGTTGCGGGTGCACATGAGCGCGCTGGGGGCGGGTATTTGCAATGACCCGTTCTATCCCTCGGTCCTCAAGGATGCCGAGGATGACTATGCCAACCCGCTGAAGCTGCTGGCGCAAGGCTTGCGCTTTATCGACCCGTTGAGCGGCTTGGAGCGTCAATTCGAAAGCGAAATCACCTTGCAATGGTGAATTGCTGAAACGCGTGGGTCAGTTTTTTTGCGCTGATCGGAATTTTCTTTCGAGTCAAAACGATAAAACCCGCATAAGGCGGGTTTTATCTGTCGTGCGCCAGGCATGGCGCGTTGCGCATAAGCGCAACCAGCTTGGCTGTGGTGGCCACGCTGGTGACTTGGAGGTGCAGTCCCACACCCGGCAAGGGGAAGTGTTAGCCAGAGGCAAGGATGTCGCGGGTGACTGCGAATCTGAAGGAAGCCTTAGGCAAAATGCTGGCCTGACGAACAGGAAGCGGATTAGGCGGCGCAGCGGGTAAGAAGGCCAATATAACTAGACCAAGACCCTTTCACGCCAGATGTTGAAAAAAGAACTGGATAGTTTGTAGGAAGAATATTACAAACAATCAGGAAGGTTCTTTCGTTGATCAAGGATTTGGATTTCAATGTTTGTAAGTTACTTCTGATTTTTTATAAAATATTGACGAATTGTCTCTATCGATACTAGGATTTTAGCATGTGAGTGCTGCCTCCTCTGCGTTGAGGTGGATGCATCACAATATTTTAAAGCCACTTGGGAAGTGCAATGTCGCAGGTTTTGCAAAAGCGCTTCGGGCTTTATCCTATTTAAGTAGACATCTGTGCAGGGAGTCTCGTGCAATGACCGTTCTCGTGAAAACTTCGCAGTCAAAAATTTTCGACAATGAAATTTCCATTTTAGATGGAATAATTTCTATCCCGAAAAATTACCTGCGAGATAGGGTTTTTCTTGAAAGTACGAGTATTCTGATTGTTTCAGGATCTTTGATCGAGGGTATTGGAACCATTCATTCTGATATTGATTGCATTGTCCTGTGCGACGAACGGCCTAAAGCGAATGATGTTAAGACAAGTGAGCATGCATTAGTTACTGATATTAATTATCACTTTATTACTCAGGATGAGAAGGTTCATAATACGACAGATTTTTACGGCGATACCAGTATTCATATTGATGTTGATTACATAACGTTTGCTGAGATGAAGGAGATTATTGCAAAGATTGAAAAGGCATTTGATGAAATTACTTGTGATCAGCGATTTTTATATAGTCAAGTATTATCAAATACAGAAAATAATGCCATTCATAGATCATTAATTGGATATGCATTGGAGAACGAGGGAGAATTTAATAGGTTAAAGTCAAAAATCCCGGTCGAAAAGCATATTTATGTGGCTCATCGTGAAAAGCTCCCGGTATTTTATGCATTCCAGGATGTTCAAGGCTGCTGGCAGTCGGGAAATCTCTGGATGGGGTGTGAAATTGCAAGAGATATGATGCTAAAGACGACAATGAGTTTTACCTACTTAACAGGAATAACGAACAAGCACTATAAGTGGGTTTATTCAAATATGTTTAGAGTGGATGGATTCGACGAAATTAAAAATAAATTTTTTACTTTGGCCAGGAAGGGCGCTGTCACAGAGGATGAATGCCGTTTATACATTCAAGACACACTCGAATATATGGACCTAGTGTTTTTGGCAATCGAAGGATTGCTAAAAGAATCGAGATTATACCCATCAGTGCAAAAATCACTTTCTGCACTAAATGATGAGTTTAATAGTCGGAAGCAGACAGATCATAAAATATCGACGTGTGAGTACTACTTCAGAAAAAAATACTTTGCTGCGGAAGGCACCCCATCTCTAACTAGTCTTCTTAAAGCGTGGGATTGAGGGGATGGTATGCATGAAATGAAGATTTTTTAAAATTAATATTAATCTCGGCGGTCTCTCAATTCAGCCCGCAATTAGATACTCTCGATTAAATGCGGTGGTCCATACATTGGTGAATACATATGGAAGTTGCCAGAATATCCGTTCCGCTGATATTTTCCAGACTGGGTGAGATGGTTGCATCGCTATTTTATTTCTCCTTTGTTGGACATTTTATAGTTGGCTCGCTGAGCCTTGCCTCATTAGCGTGGGCATTGGTTTCCTTTATCACGGTTGTCGGTATTGGTTTTTTTTCAATATTGCTGGTGAAAGTGGCTGGTTCGAATGATTTAAACGCTGATGATATTGAGCATGATTTAAATATATCTTTTAGGTGCGCGATTTTTTTTGGAGCGATTATTGTTGTTGGAGTATTGCTGTACGTTGTTAGTGCGACAAATTCTTTTGCGACTAACGGTGGTTTGCTAGGGCTTGAAGTGCTGCTGATATTTTCATTTTCCATTCCCGCTATGTATGTGCAGATAGTTATCTTCAATTTTTTTAATGCCATCAAGCAAGCGCAATATGAGCTTTTATATACGTGGTTTTTCAATATTGTTGTTGTTTTGATGGGCGCTCTGCTAGTTTTGATGGAGTTGAATTCAAATGTTATTTATTTCGTGTCCGCCTATGTTGCCTTGCGGTGGGTTTTTGTTGCACTAGCGTTCACATTGTTTGATCGAAAAATTCATCTGTATATTTATCGGTTTCGGTATCGGCGGAGTATTTCGAACAAGATGTATGTAAGTTATTTTTTTGGTGGGCTGCCACTGGCACTTTGTTTTGGTGGTGAAAGTTTTCTGTTTTTTACGCTCTCTTTTGTTTCAAAAAGCTTAGGCGATTCGAGCCTTTCAGCCTATCAAGCATCTTTACATTTTTTGAGTGTCGTATACATGGTTTCAATTGGAGTGGGGAATGCAACTGGGATAGTGGCTGCTCGCTATTATAGTTTAAAAGACTTCCCTTCGTTGCGTAGAACGTATGTTCAAGGAATGAGGTTTGGGTTTTTTATACTGGTACCGTTTTTGTTGGCTTGTTTTTTCTTAAGGAAGGTCTGAAGTACCCACCGATTTTTGATGCCCTCTCTGTGAGAGGTTCAAAAAACGCTGATTCGGTCGAAAATCGGACCTTTCCACTCTTTAATTCATGATTTTTCCTCTAATCGCGCTGTTTCAGGGCGATTAGCCCGCATTACAGGCGCACCTCTCCTGCATTCAACAATCGTTTTCGCACCATCCACAGGTTCGACAAGGCGAACAACGTCGTCTGCTGAGCGATGTTTTTCGCCAGACCACGAAAGCGCACTTTCGTATAGCCAAACTGGCGCTTGATCACTCGAAACGGATGCTCAACCTTGGCTCTGACTTGCGCTTTCGCATACTCAATCCCGCGTAGCACGCTACCGATCACCGTGTCTTTGCCATGCTCTTTGTACGAACTGGGCCGGGCAGAAATCGACCAAATCATCTTGCGATCCTGATGTTCTGGGCGTTTCTGCACCCCGGTGTAACCGGCATCGCCACAGACGTGAACTTCTTCTCCGTGAAGCAATTGATCCACTTGTGTCACGTCCGCCACGTTGGCGGGAGTACCGACAACGCTATGAACCAAGCCCGAATCCGCATCAACGCCAATGTGGGATTTCATTCCAAAATAGTACTGATTTCCTTTCTTGGTCTGATGCATCTCGGGGTCGCGTTTCTTGTCTTTATTCTTGGTTGAGCTGGGTGCATGAATGATCGTCGCATCCACGATCGTTCCGTGACGCAACATCAATCCACGGTCACCCAGATAACCGTTGATAACCTGCAAAATCCCACCCGCCAGCTCATGTTTCTCCAGCAAGCGGCGGAAGTTGAGAATCGTGGTTTCGTCAGGAATTCGATCCAGATGCAGCCCTGCAAACTGGCGCAGGATCGTCGTTTCATACAGCGATTCTTCCATCGCCGGATCGCTGTAGCCGAACCAGTTCTGCATCAGATGAACCCGCAACATGGCCAGCAACGGATACGCCGGACGACCACCTTCACCCTTCGGATAATGCGGTTCGATCAAGGCAATCAAACCCTTCCAGGGCACGACTTGATCCATCTCGATCAGGAAGCGCTCGCGGCGGGTCTGCTTACGTTTACCGGCATACTCGGCATCGGCGAAGGACATCTGTTTCATCGGGGCTCAACCGTTCGATTCGTGTGAGATGGGTATTTCACCAGAGATGGAAGTCTTTTTCAGAGTTTCCTTAAAGGAAGATATATCCCTGATTTATACGTCTGATGAGTTGGTAAGGCGATTGATTGAAAACAATATTTTGATCTCGGTACCTTTTTTGGTCTTTGAATATGTTTATGTTGTAACGCGAATGACATTAAGAAGTGTGGGGGATTTCTGGGTTCCGACATTGCTTACAATCTCATTGCTTAATATGCTCGGCTTGGTTCTTTCTGTGGGGTTGCTTTCGTTTTATGATTATAGTGTTCGCTCTATATTTATAGCTCTTGTACTTTGTTCGTTTTTTTTGATGCTGCTTTTGCTTTTACGTTTAGGGCGTATTTTAAAAGTACATGAACAGCGCTCACTTAGTGCAAGCTTGTGTGGTTGACCCTACAAGAAATACTCTCTTATGTTTGCTGGCGAATCGGTTGCCCGAGAAAAATACAATTGTGATGAATTTGGTTCTATAGTTTTGGCGATTACCAGGATATGTCACATGGGCTTTACAATATGTCGGGTAATCTAGGGTCGAAGAAGGCTAAAAATGGTTTTAGCTTGAGTGAGTTTAGTGTTTTCTGTTGGTTTTGATATTGCGTACTATGTCGTGAGGATTGAACTATGGATTATGCTAATCCCCCTCTATGCCCGTTAAGTCAGCGAACGAGCTTTATAACTATCATTAGCGAACATCATGGTTGGCGAACGTTGAGCGGCATTCAAACAAGTGACTATTACGCCTACCGTAACGCCATACGCGATGGATGCCATCTTCAAAGAGCTTCTTTCGACCTTCGCCACCCAGAAGAAATGGTTTGTGATTTGAGCAACCTCGAACCCATTTACAATGGCATGTACGGTGACGATATTGTAAGAGTATGGGAGTACTTGAATTCAAGCACAAGAAGAATGAAGGGTGGAGGGGTGCGTAGAATTGAAGGAGATGGGCTATCACCAGAAATAGCTATTTCAGGCCCATCTAAATCGCACCTTATCAAGCTAAAAAATTCACTTGTGAGTGAGGCATTTGCGCATCTTCGCCGTGATGTACTTCCCGCAACCACGAAAGAAACTATTCGAGGCGTAACTAAGAGTCGGTTGCTTATCAATACAAGTGCCGAGACCATGGAATTTCATAATAGGTTCTGCGCTTTTTATAGTAAGTACATATCTTATGAGCATTGGGATAGCAGTTGCGCGCTCAATACGAGATATATTTACGAGGATCACGCGGTTTGGCGTCAAATCGAAAAAATATCAAAAAATAAGCTATTTTTGCTGTCGGCCGGTTTACCACTTGCACTTGGCTATTTAGCAGCAACTGGTGACCAGAATATTTTCTTTTCAGAGATTCATCGGCAAAACGATTCTAGCCTGCTAAATAGAGATATCGAATTTCAAGAAATTTTTCCTATACCCAACTCATCTAACGATCCATGGCTGATTATAGACAAGGCCTATACCGGGGGTAGCCTTAGGCAGGCGGCAAACGTGATTAGAAAAAGGTTTGGGTATGATATTGAGGTTAAAACAGTAGCATTGTTTCCAAAGTCATTCAGTGCGTTTATGAGCGCTGATTACGCAGTTTACGCTGGCAAGCTATTTGAAGTCAGGGCATACGCTCCGCGATTAGATAGGGATTTTTGGCATAAGCAATTGATTATGGGGTAAATAATATGAGGCCATTATTTGGGTGTGGGCAAATTGCCGAATTAGAAAAATGTCTTTACGAGGCTAGAAAAGAATTGCGTCGCTATTGGGCGGGCACTTTAGCTTGTTTGCCAGGCTCTATTGAAGGGAATAAAATCTGGGATGGCTCGCAAACTCAATATGATTTAGATTGTCAGAGAATAATATATGATAGTCTTTCTAATATCGGCCTGCAAATCACGATTTTTTCTGAAGAAGAAGCTTCAGCATTAACACTTGGTGCCGATGGGGATTTTTACCTGCTTGTGGATCCTCTAGATGGTACGCACAATGCAGTCTTAGGGTTTCCAGCTTATACATCTAGCGTGGCACTTTATCATGAGGGTGCGTACGTATTTGGCTGGGTTTATGATATTTCAAGAGATCTAGTGTATACCGCCGCATTAGGTGAGGGTGCGTACCTTCAGTCGCCAATTATTGTAAAGAAACTTCGGACTCGTAAAGTCGACTGTATAGAAGATATGCGTATCGCTTTTCATCGCCCCAAAATGGATAGAGAAAAGGCCAAAATAGAAAAGCTTATATGGGCGGCTAGTAAGGTTAGAGTCTATTCATGTTCATCATTGGAAATATGTCTTATTGCTGCTGGGGTTCTTGATGCTTTTATTGATATAGATGCACCAGGGCATGAGCGTAGTTGTGACATTGCTGCAGCAGAGTTGATTCTAAGAGAAGCAGGCGGCTCGCTATTTGATGGATCAGGGAACCCTAGATTTTCCCTGTCTCCATCAGCTGCTTCTCTCTCAGACCGTGGAACGTTGATTGCATTGTCCTCCAAGGAGCTGATACGGCTTGTAGTGTTGGATTAATTTATTTGGAGATAAAGTATGTTAATCGAAACTGTAGGTTTGAAACTTGAATTGCTATGCAAGGGGGTTAGCTTTACTAGCGATTTTCTAGAGTATTATAAAGTTCAAACTGATAATATCGAAAAAAGACGGGCTTACGGAACAGGCGACAGTATTGTCCTTAATTCGAGTGTTCGTACGCCACAAGAGATAATTCTTGATAGACAGATTATAGTAGCAGCAAATTACAATCCAAACTCAAATTGTTGCATAGATTTAGAGCAAGGAACTCCAGTGCTCAAATGTGGAAATAAAACTGTGAGGGTTACATTTCCTAGGCGGCCTAGATCTTATGGAAAGTATTTGAGCAATGGTGAGCTATTTGAACAGCATATAACCGTATACGGTAATTCTACCCTCGGCATTTTTTCTCCAGGACACTGCTATTATTTTAATGATGGCCGTGAATGTAAATTCTGCTCTTTGGGGGCGGCTAGAGAAAGTTTGTCTGATCATAAGATGCGAATAAAGGGCGATGCGGCTGGCGAAGCAGTAAGTATGGCTATTAAGGAAGAGGGGCGTCGATATGAAAGGGTCTTGTTGAACGGCGGTACGATCCCGAACTATGATAAAGGGTATTCAATACATATGGATCTACTTGAGCGGGTGAAAAATATAAATTCAAGTAGCAGTTTGGACTATCATTTGATTTCTATGCCGCCTAAGGATTTTCGTCTCTTTGATCGCTTCAAAGAAATTGGTAACAATATGTCAATGAGCTTGGAGGTGTTCAATCCGAAATTGTTTTCCGAAGTTTGCCCAGGGAAAGCCCAAGATTATACTCGCGAACGATTCTTTGCCGCTTTCGAGGCCGCAGTGGAAGTTTTAGGTCGTGGCAATGTATATGCAGGATTTGTCGCCGGCATGGAACCTCTTGAGTCAATTATTGAAGGTGTCGAGTATTTTGGGAGCATGGGGGTGGTGCCTGCCGTTGCAGTATTTCACCCAGATGCCGGTTCCCAATACTCTAGCAGGCAGCGACCCTCAATAGATTTCCTAATGACGCTTGGGAAAAAAATGTCGGAGATATATCGTAAAGAAGGGTTTCATCCATTAATTGAGGGAAGCGGTAGGAACTCTTTAGATACCGAAGCATACTTGGGAGGGTTTGTATGAGCAGCTTAACTGGACAACCTTTTTTAATCGTCTTTGAAGGCACTGACGGTGCCGGAAAATCTACAGTTGCGCGGGCAACATATGACAGGGTCTCCGAGACCCATACTGAATTGAAGTTTATAGATAAGAATCGCCCGCCAGTACCATCAGGTTATTCGGAATTTCATATGGCCCGTATGCGTGAGATTCTTTGGGATTATCCAGATGACGCACCTCTAGAACAATTAGGCGATAGACATTGGTTGAACCTTATAGCAGCCTGGTTTCAAGCCACAGATTACGCTGCTGTCAGGCCTCTGATGGAGTCTGGAATTAGCTGTATCGCTGATGGCTGGTACTATAAGTATTTAGCACGCTTTTTACTTAAAGATTCCAGTTTGGCTGGCGAAGCTATATCAATATTCTCAGCTATTAGAAAACCTGATGCCGTCATTTTCCTTGATGTCGATCCAGTTCTTGCAGCGGAGAGAAAAGGGTCTTTTCGTCTTAGGGAAACTCTGAAAAAGACTTCCATCTCTGGTGAAATACCCATCTCACACGAATCGAACGGTTGAGCCCCGATGAAACAGATGTCCTTCGCCGATGCCGAGTATGCCGGTAAACGTAAGCAGACCCGCCGCGAGCGCTTCCTGATCGAGATGGATCAAGTCGTGCCCTGGAAGGGTTTGATTGCCTTGATCGAACCGCATTATCCGAAGGGTGAAGGTGGTCGTCCGGCGTATCCGTTGCTGGCCATGTTGCGGGTTCATCTGATGCAGAACTGGTTCGGCTACAGCGATCCGGCGATGGAAGAATCGCTGTATGAAACGACGATCCTGCGCCAGTTTGCAGGGCTGCATCTGGATCGAATTCCTGACGAAACCACGATTCTCAACTTCCGCCGCTTGCTGGAGAAACATGAGCTGGCGGGTGGGATTTTGCAGGTTATCAACGGTTATCTGGGTGACCGTGGATTGATGTTGCGTCACGGAACGATCGTGGATGCGACGATCATTCATGCACCCAGCTCAACCAAGAATAAAGACAAGAAACGCGACCCCGAGATGCATCAGACCAAGAAAGGAAATCAGTACTATTTTGGAATGAAATCCCACATTGGCGTTGATGCGGATTCGGGCTTGGTTCATAGCGTTGTCGGTACTCCCGCCAACGTGGCGGACGTGACACAAGTGGATCAATTGCTTCACGGAGAAGAAGTTCACGTCTGTGGCGATGCCGGTTACACCGGGGTGCAGAAACGCCCAGAACATCAGGATCGCAAGATGATTTGGTCGATTTCTGCCCGGCCCAGTTCGTACAAAGAGCATGGCAAAGACACGGTGATCGGTAGCGTGCTACGCGGGATTGAGTATGCGAAAGCGCAAGTCAGAGCCAAGGTTGAGCATCCGTTTCGAGTGATCAAGCGCCAGTTTGGCTATACGAAAGTGCGCTTTCGTGGTCTGGCGAAAAACATCGCTCAGCAGACGACGTTGTTCGCCTTGTCGAACCTGTGGATGGTGCGAAAACGATTGTTGAATGCAGGAGAGGTGCGCCTGTAATGCGGGCTAATCGCCCTGAAACAGCGCGATTAGAGGAAAAATCATGAATTAAAGAGTGGAAAGGTCCGATTTTCGACCGAATCAGCGTTTTTTGAACCTCTCACAGAGAGGGCATCAAAAATCGGTGGGTACTTCAGACCTTCCTTAGCGAGAGCGGAGCATACGATGGTGGTGATGACGACCGTCTTAAAAGCTTTATTAAGTATCAGAAGCGGGTTCGATCTAGCTACGAACAGTGTGGTTTGGCAAGCTGGGTGAAGATTGATACTACCGATCTTAGTGAGGAAGCAGTACTCGATAGAGCCGTGAGCGCCGTACACAGCATACTCAACAGGACATAGAATAATCCTCGGCGCCGTCGGTGTGCTGCAGTTCGATGTGGTCGCCAGCCGCTTGAAATAGGGCGGCAGGGGCAACCCCGCCTCCTACTCGATTCTACCTGCAGCCGTTGGGCTTACAGATCTTTAACGGTACGCACCTGATCTTTGTTGACTCGTGTTTCTTTGCCGTCCAGTTGTTCGAACTCATAAAAGCCTGATTCTTCATCGAATTTAGGCGTGTCGACAGCCTGGATTTCGCGGCCGTCATTCAGGGTGATCACCGTAGGCGACGCACAACCGGCGAGGGTGGCGAGGCCCATTGCAAGCATCAGAGCAGCGAGGGTCCGTTGAGTCATTTTATTCTCCAAAAATAATACTTTTAACTACTAGACCTTGAGACGTATACAACACGAGCAAGTTCCGTGGCTAGTGTCATTCTGACACGCCGCTGTACTGACGCAGGAGTTCAGGGGTGTTCAGGTTGGCCAGTCGCTGATCATTTTCGGGACATTGCAGGGCCACGGCCCCCAGTCTGCGCATGAGTCTGCCGGGGCTGCGTTCACCGTCCTCCCAGGCGCTTTCGAACGCGCCAGCGAGCGCCGTGGGGATGACGCATAACAGCGGTTCCCAGTGCTCCCCGTGGCGCAGCATCAGCGGTTTTTCCGGATGTTGACTGGCGGTTTCGCGCATGGAATCGAGCAGGCCGGCATCGATTTGCGGCACATCGCAGGGCAGTACCAACAGAAAGGCGTGACGCGCCACCGCCAGCCCGGCGCGAATGCCGGCCAGCGGGCCCGGGAAATCATCGATGTCGTCCTGGACCAGTTGGTCGGCAAATGGCGCGTATTTCTCCTGGTTGCGGTTGCAGGAGATGATCAGATCGTCACTCAAGCCACGGGTCTTGCGCTGCAGATGCGCAATCAACGGCTGACCCTGCCATTCCAGCAGGCCTTTGTCCTGGCCGCCCATGCGTTGGCCGCGCCCACCCGCCAGGAGCAGAATAGAGCATGGCGGCAGCTGATTGTTCGAGTTCATGGCGCGTCTCCACAGAGGCAGCGAAATGGGGCGCTGTGATATAACACCGGGCTGTTTCTCCTACAACTGGATCGAGCCTATGAAAGCCAAGGCTGATGTACCTTTCGCACCGTTGAACATCGCGGTGTTGACTGTCAGCGATACCCGCACCCTGGAAACCGATACCTCCGGCCAGCTGTTCGTCGACCGCCTGAGCGCCGCCGGGCATAACCTGACGGCGCGGGTCCTGCTTAAAGATGATCTCTACAAAATCCGTGCGCAAGTCGCGACCTGGATCGCCGAGGACCAGGTACAGGTGGTGCTGATTACCGGCGGCACCGGGTTTACCGGGCGCGACAGCACCCCGGAAGCCGTCAGCTGCCTGCTCGATAAACAGGTCGATGGTTTCGGTGAGTTGTTCCGGCAGATTTCGGTCGCGGACATCGGCACCTCGACTGTGCAGTCCCGGGCCTTGGCCGGATTGGCCAACGGCACCCTGGTGTGCTGCCTGCCCGGTTCGACCAATGCGGTTCGCACCGGGTGGGATGGGATCCTCGCCGAGCAACTGGATTCGCGGCATCGGCCCTGCAACTTTGTCCCTCATCTAAAGCAGGCTGCAGCCTGTGAATCCCGTGGGTAAGCCGGGCAAAACCGGCGCATTGATGCCGGTCGAAGACGCGTTGGCCCGCTTGCTGGCGATGGCGCAAGCTTCGCCGATTCGCGAGTGCGAGCAGCTGCCATTGGCGCAGGTCCAAGGCCGGGTTCTGGCTGAGGATTTGATTTCGACCCTGGATCTTCCGCCCTGGCCCAACAGCGCGATGGACGGCTATGCCTTGCGTCTTGCCGATTGGAACGGTGACGCGCTCGCGGTCAGCCAGCGAATATTCGCAGGTCTTGCCCCCGAACCTTTGGCGCCTGGCACCTGCGCGAGGATCTTCACCGGCGCTCCGGTGCCCGAAGGCGCCGACTGTGTCGAAATGCAGGAAAATGCCGAAGTACTGGCCGATGGGCGGGTGCGCTTCACCGAGAAGTTGCACGCGGGACAGAATATTCGTCCACAAGGCCAGGAAACCACCGTCGGTGAAGTGGTGTTGTCGGCGGGTACTCGCTTGGGGCCCATCGAGCAAGGTCTGGCCGCTTCCTTGGGCTGCGCGCAACTGACGGTGATCCGTCGGGTGCGGGTGGCGGTGCTGTCCACTGGGGACGAATTGATCGAACCGGGACAACCGCTCGGGCCGGGGCAGATCTACAACAGCAATCGAGTGGTGCTGTGCAGCTGGTTACAGCGTCTGGGCTGTGAGGTCATCGATGCCGGGATCTTGCCCGATGATTTGCCGACTACCCGAAACCGACTCGCTGAGCTGGGAGACGTTGACCTGATCCTTTCTACTGGCGGCGTCTCGGTGGGAGAAGCGGATTTTCTTGGCATCGCGTTGCGTGAGGAGGGTGAACTGGCGCTGTGGAAACTGGCGATAAAACCAGGCAAACCGCTGACGTTCGGGCATTTTCGAGGAGTGCCGGTCATTGGCTTGCCGGGCAATCCGGCGTCGACACTGGTGACCTTTGCCTTGTTGGCCCGGCCTTATCTGCTGCGCCGCCAAGGCGTGGAGAAGGTCGAGCCGTTGCGCTTTCAAGTGCCTGCAGGGTTTGCCTGGCCCAAGCCTGGCAGCCGTCGAGAGTACCTGCGAGGACGACTGGAGCAAGGGCGAGCAATCATCTATAGAAACCAGAGTTCCGGGGTGCTGCGCAGTGCGGCCTGGGCCGAAGGGCTGGTCGAAGTGCTGGAAGATCGCACGCTGGTCGAGGGCGATTGGGTGAACTTCATTCCGTTGAGTGAAGTGCTGGGGTAGGTTCTGGTATTGCTCGGTCTGGCTTTCGTAGCAGCTGCCGAGCCTGCGAGGCTGCGTTCGACCCGGGCCGCGTTCGGACGAAGCGGTCGTTTAATCAGGCAGCGGGTTCTTTCAAGTAAATCGCGTACGGGACTTCAATGAATCAGCACCTGCAGCAGCTGCCCAAAGCGGCTGTGGGAAATCCAGGTCAGCAGAGCAATCAACACCAGTATTGCTCCTGCCGACCAAGCAAGTCTGGTCTTGATGGATTTGCCGTTATGGGGCGCTTTATCGAGTTCCATGCCGCGGTGTTCCATCTGGGTCAGTGAGGGGTCGGCATGCAACTGCTTCGAGCCCTTGAAGAACTTTTTATGGTTCATGTCAATTCACTTCCTTGTGTAAGGCGTCGCAGGCCTGATAAACGCTACACCGGAACGTTCTACCATTAACTCTTTCTGGTCAATTGGTCTGATTCCCACCGGCTTGTAGGTAATTTCTCTGTAAGGCCTGCGCGCTTGCCTCAAATAGCGCTGCCCCAACGTCGGCGATTGCTTGCCGTGTTCGAAATAAAATCGATCTGTCAGGGCTTTTTTTCGACTGCAGCAGGTCAACATCCTTCAAGACCCATCCAATCAGTGGAGTGATGAACGATGAGTGAGCGCAAGGCGCTATTGATTTTGCATGGCAAGCAGGCACTCAACGAGCAGGTTCGCGAAGCCGTAGAAGCCAAGCGGGCTGAAGGCTGGCAGCTGGCCGTGCGGCTGACGTGGGAGGCGGGCGATGCGAAACGTCTGGTCGATGAGGCGCTCGCCGCGGGCTACACGCAACTGATTGCCGGTGGCGGCGATGGCACCTTGCGCGACATCGCCGAGGCAATGGCCTTGAACGCCAGCGATGCCAGTCTGGTGCTGTTGCCCTTGGGTACTGCCAACGATTTTGCTCGGGCTGCCGGCGTTTCGCTGGACCCGCATGAGGCTTTGCGAATGCTCGATGCACCTGCCCATGCAATCGATCTGGGTGAGGTCGGTGGGCAGCTATTTCTGAATATGGCAACGGGCGGCTTTGGCAGCCAGGTCACGGCCAACACTTCCGAAGACTTGAAGAAGCTTCTCGGTGGGGCGGCCTATCTGTTCACCGGGCTATCGCGCTTTAGTGAATTGCATGCCGCGTACGGTGAGTTGCACGGACCGGATTTCAATTGGCAAGGGGATCTCCTGGCGCTGGGCATCGGCAATGGTCGGCAGGCCGGCGGCGGTCAACTGTTGTGTCCGGACGCACTGGTCAATGACGGTTTGCTCGATATCAGTATTCTGCCGGCACCGCAGGAGCTGGTAGGGACCCTGAGGGACCTGTTGTCCGGCGGCCTGGGTATCGACAACATGTTTGTCCGGGCGCGTTTGCCTTGGGTTGAAATCAAGGTCTCGGAAGGCCTGGACATCAACCTGGATGGCGAGCCGATGCAGAGCGACAACCTGCGTTTTTCGGTGCGCCAGGCGGCATTGCGGGTCCATCTTGCGCCGGACTCGCCATTGCTTGGGCAGGGAGGTTCAGCTCAACCCCAGGGTTAAGGGTCAAGGTCCAACGCTATCGGCCGATAACTCTCTTTAGTGAATTCATCAGAACAAGCCCAGGAGTCATTAATGGCCGGCATTCTCGACACGGTAGATCAACGCACGCAGCTGGTGGGTGAGAATCGCCTGGAAATTCTCATGTTCCGTCTGGCCGGACGCCAGCTTTTTGCGATCAACGTCTTCAAGGTGCAGGAAGTGTTGCAGTTGCCCAAGTTGACGCTGATGCCGCAGCGCCATCCGTTTGTCTGTGGCGTGGTCAATCTGCGCGGCCAGACGCTGCCGGTGATCGACCTGTCCCAGGCGATCGGCATGCGGCCGCTGGTGCCGGGCCCCAACAGCACGATCATCGTGACCGAATACAACCGTTCGGTGCAGGCGTTCCTGGTGGGAGGAGTCGATCGCATCGTCAACATGAACTGGGAGGCGATCCTGCCACCGCCGACCAGTGCCGGTCGCCAGCACTACCTGACGGCCATCAGCAAGGTTGACGATCAGTTGGTCGAGATCATCGACGTGGAAAAAGTCCTGGCCGAGATCGTCCCGTACAACGCCAAGGTTTCCCGGGAAAAACTCGAAGATCCACTGCTGGAGCGCGCCCGTGGTCGTGAAGTGCTGCTGGTCGATGACTCCAACGTGGCCTTGTCGCAGTTGCGCGACACCCTGGGTCAGCTGGGGGTGAAGATGCACATCGCCCGCGATGGCCTGAAGGCACTGAATATGCTCAAGGCCTGGGCCGACACCGGCGTGGTCATGACCGACAAGCTGCTGATGGTCTTCACCGATGCGGAAATGCCAGAGATGGACGGCTACCGTCTGACCACCGAGATCCGCAACGATCCACGCCTGCGCGGTTTGTATGTGGTCCTGCACACTTCGTTGTCCGGCAGCTTCAACGATTCGATGGTGAAGAAGGTCGGTTGCGACAACTTTCTCTCCAAATTCCAGCCGGACAAACTGGTCGATGTGGTCCGTCAGCGCTTGATGCTGGACGAAGTGCCTGCCTGATGAGCCATAGGTATCTACACATTTTTTAAGAGCTACCGAATGTTGTGGCGAGGGGGCTTGCCTCCGCTGGGTCGCGAAGCGGCCCTAAAAACGACAATCGCGGTTTTCCAGGTAGAACGCATCCGCCGGTTTTACGACTGCTGCGCAGCCGAGCGGGGGCAAGCCCCCTCGCCACAGGTAGAGTGTTCGGCCAACGAGATGTGTAGAGACTAATGCTGATGAGCAGACTTCACCTCGGCCTTTGATTCGGCGATCAAGCTCGTATAGGGTGGCGTTTTTGGCCCAACAGGGAGCTGGCTCATGCTGCGTCTCAGCGCGCTTTATCGTTACCCACTCAAGTCCGGCAAGGGCGAACCCCTGCAACAGGTCAGCCTGGACAAACTGGGGCTGGACGGGGATCGTCGCTGGATGTTGGTGGATGAGGCCAGCGGGCGTTTCCTGACCCAGCGCGCGGTACCGCAGATGAGTCAGTTCTCGGCCCTGTGGAATGCGGCTGGCGGACTATCCCTCAGTGCCCCCGGCTTCTCGCCCATCGAGGTCCCGTTGCCCACCGCCGACGCGCAACTGCGCGGCGTGACCATCTGGCGCGATACCCTGCGGGTTCCCGATGCCGGTGATGAAGCGGGCGCCTGGGTCAGCGAGTTCATCGGCAAACCCACGCGGCTGGTGCAGATGCCGGTCGAACGTGCGCGCACCACTCAGGCAGGCTATGGCAGAGACGATGATCAGGTCGCATTTGCCGACGGCTTTCCGTTGCTGCTGATCGGTCAGGCGTCGCTGGATGACTTGTCGGATCGCGTCGGCCGTCCGCTGGAGATGTTGCGGTTTCGGCCCAATCTGGTGATCGAAGGCGGTGACGCCTATGCCGAGGACGGCTGGAAGCGCATCCGCATCGGCGATATCGAATTCCGTGTGGTCAAGCCGTGCTCACGCTGCATCCTCACCACCATCGATCCGCAGACCAGCGAACGCAACGCCGATCGCGAGCCTCTGGCCACGCTGCAGAAGTACCGCTCGCAAGAGGACGGTGCGATGTTCGGCCAAAACCTGGTCAACGACGGCAATGGTTGGCTTGAAGTCGGGATGCCGGTGACGATTCTCGAATGAGACCCGGTCTGGCCTGAATAAAAAATGCCCGTATCGCTTGATACGGGCATTTTTGTATTCGCTGCAAAAAAACGGGCTTGGGGTTATCAGCCGCGGTATTCGCACAGATAAGCGGTGTCGACCGCGACCTTCAACTGGAACTTGCTGTTGGCCGGTACGTTGAACTGGCTGCCGGCGGCGAAGGTTTCCCAGTCGCTGCTGTCCGGCAGTTTGACGGTTAGTGCGCCAGACACTACGTGCATGATTTCCCGCTGGCTGGTGCCGAATTCGTATTCGCCCGGGGCCATGACGCCGATGGTGGCCGGACCTTCGGTGGTGCCGAAGGCAATCGACTTGACGGTGCCGTCGAAGTACTCGTTGACTTTAAACATGGGCGATTCCTCGAAAAGGGCTAAAAAGGCTGGCCAGTATGCACAAGCCTAAATAGCCCGTCACCCTCTGTAGAGGCCGGTAGCAGCTGCCGAGCCTTGCGAGGCTGCGTTCGGCTGCGAAGCGGTCGTCAAATCAGGCAACGAGTTCTTTCAGGCAAACCGCGTACCCAGGATTTGCGAGGACTTCGTCCTCGAACGCAGCCTCGCAGGCTCGGCAGCTGCTACGGATATAGCCCGTATTTCAGCTTTGGAGCGGAAGACTCAGCGGTAACAGGCGTGCGGTATTGCGCGCATCCTCCAGCGCCCGGTGCTGTTGGCCGTTGAACTGCATCCCGGCCAGTTGCAGCGCGCCATTGAGCCCCAGCGGCCGTTCCAGCCGGCGGGCCTTGGCAAAGCGCTGCTTGAGGTTGATGTGGGGCACCTGACTCAGGGCACTGGTCAACTGCAGGCGCTGCCAATCCTGTTCCAGTTGCCGGCGATCGTATTCCCCCCAGCTGACCCAACCAACCAACTGCGATTGATGCTGGCCAAGCCAGCGTTCGAACTGTGGCCAGACCTCGGTCAAGGGCTGCGCGGTGTCGATATTGGCTTGAGTGATGTGCGTCAGCTCACGACAGAATGGCGTCAGCAGCGGCCGACGCAACGGCCGCACGAACCGGTGAAAGCTGTCCAGCTCCCGGCCGTCGCGGGTCACCAGGGTGGCGCCGATTTCGGTGATTTCCATCTCGGTGATCGGCCAGCCGCCGTCGTCGGTTGTAGCTTCGAGATCAATTACCAGCCAATGAGGCATTGCAGGCTTCCTGATATCCGCGTTCTGATGAGGCTTGAGCGTAGCTAGATGCTTATTCGACCTCCAGTAAAATTTGTCGGTTTTGGACCTGATCGCCCTGACTGACGCGGATACGCTTGATCACCCCGGCGATACCGGCCTTGAGCGGATGCTCCATTTTCATCGCTTCGAGCACCAGCAATAACTGGCCTTTGCTGACCTGGCTACCTTCGCTGACCAGCACCTCGACGATAGCGCCGTCCATCGGCGCTTTCAGGGTGCCGGAACTGACACTGAGCTGGCTGCTGACCAACGCCTGGGTCTGATCCCACAGCTGCAGGCTGCCGGGACGGGTGAACAGCGACAATTGCCCGGCGTCGAGCCGGTAGGCGTAGCGCCGCCGGATGCCATTGACCTCGAGGCTGACCCAGCGGCCGTCGACATCAAGCACCTTCAGTTCAAGCGTTTGCTCGGCGACCTTTATGTGCAACTGTCCACCCGGTTGAACGTTCAGTTCCAGTAACCATTGCCCTCCCTCCAGGCCGATCCGGTAGTGCAGCGGCACACTGGCGTTGTTGCGCCAACCCGCCAGCCCGGCGCCATGGAGGCTGGCCGAACGCTGATAGAACAGCGCGACGGCAATCGCCAGTTCTTCGGTGCTCGGTGTGTGGGGGTGCAGGCAGGGCGCGTCGCTAAAATACCGAGGGATGAATGCCGTGCTGAACTCACCGGCGATAAACTGCGGGTGTTCAAGCAAAGTGGCCAGCAAGCGCTGATTGCTCTGCAGACCCAGCAAGACGCTGTCCTGCACCGCGCGCAGCAACTTGCGCCGCGCTTCTTCACGGGTGGCGCCATGGGCGATGATTTTGCCCAGCAACGGGTCATAGAACGGACTCACAGTCTGGCCTTCGAGCAGGCCATGGTCGATGCGCACACCGTCTTGCATTGCCGGTTCCCAGCGCAGGATCTGACCGGTCTGCGGCAGAAAGTCCGCGGTCGGGTCCTCGGCGTACAAGCGCACTTCTATGGCATGGCCCTTGAGTTCGACCTGCTCCTGACGCAAGGGCAGCGGCCGCCCGGCGGCGACCTGCAGTTGCCAGGCGACCAGGTCCAGGCCGGTAATCAGTTCGGTCACTGGATGCTCGACCTGCAAGCGGGTGTTCATTTCCAGAAAGTAGAACTGCCCGCGCTGATCCAGCAAAAATTCCACGGTGCCGGCGCCAACATAATTCACTGCGCGGCCAGCCTTGAGTGCCGCGTCCCCCATGGCCTGGCGCAACTCGGCGGTCATCACCGGGCAAGGCGCCTCCTCGATGACTTTCTGGTGGCGGCGCTGGATCGAGCAGTCGCGCTCGCCGAGGTAGATCAGGTTGCCGTGCTGGTCGCCGAACAGCTGGAATTCCACGTGTCGCGGTTCGATCAGCGCTTGTTCGAGGATCAGTTCGTCACTGCCAAACGCGTGCAGGGCTTCGGAGCGGGCGGTGCGGATTTGCTCCAGCAGGTCGCTGGCTTGTTGCACCAGGCGCAGGCCGCGTCCGCCACCTCCGGCGCTGGCCTTGATCATCAACGGATAACCGATGCGCTCGGCTTCGCGGCTCAGGGTGGCATCGTCCTGCTCAACGCCTTGATAGCCGCCGATGCAGGGTACGCACGCGGCGAGCATGGCGACTTTGGACAGGCGTTTGCTGCCCATCAGCTCGATGGCTTCGGGGCTGGGACCGATAAAGGTAATCCCCGCGTTGCTGCAGGCCGTGGCGAACGCGGCGTTTTCCGAGAGAAAACCATAACCGGGGTGGATCGCATCAGCGCCGCTGCGCTGCGCCGCGTCGATGATCGCGGCGATGTTCAAGTAGGACTGCTGCACGGGCGCCGGGCCGATGTTCACGGCTTCGTCGGCCAGCTGCACGTGGCGGGCGTCGGCATCGGCGTCACTGAACACCGCGACCGTGCGGTAACCCAGGGCCTGGGCGGTGCGCTGGATTCGACAGGCGATTTCACCGCGGTTGGCGATCAGGATTTTGCTGAAGGCGGGCATGGGGTGATTCCTTAATGTTTGCGGTTTCACCGTCGGCCCCAAAAGATCGCAGCCTGCGGCAGCTCCTACAGTTTTTGCGTACACCTGATAATTCAAGGGTGTAAGGGGTTGGCGTAGGAGCTGCCGCAGGCTGCGATCTTTTAGGGGGCCCAACTCGGTGGTCTTTTTTGCACGAAAGCGGTGGTCCCTTCGACACCTTCCGGTCCGGTCACCGCAAAGCTGAACCAGTCGGCGGCCTGATCGAGCAATGCCCCTTGAGGCTGTTCGACACTGGCCAGCAGCAGAGCTTTGGTTGCGGCATTGGCACCCGGGGCGCAGCACAGAACATGGGCGAGCACTTCGTCGAGGCGTTCGGCCAGGGCTTGCGGATCCTGCTCGACAAAATGCACCAGCCCCAAACGCTCGGCCTCGTTGCCGTCGAACCGCGCGGCGGTCAGCGCCAATCGGCGGGCCTGGGTCAGGCCGATGCGCTTGACCACGAACGGCGCGATCTGCGCCGGTAGCAAACCAAGGCTGGTTTCCGGCATGCCGAATTGCGCTTGATGATCGGCCAGCGCGATATCGCTGACACAGGCCAGGCCAAAACCACCACCCAGCACCGCGCCTTGCAGCACGGTGATCACCACCTGCGGCGCTTGTTCGGTTTCTTCCAGCAGGGCGCCGAAGGCGCGGTTCAACTGGCGATAGGCTTCCGGCCCCTGGGCACGAGCGTTGGCCATATCTTTCAGATCACCGCCGGCCGAGAAGTGCCCGCCGGCACCGCCGATGACCAAGGCGCGGATCTGCCGGTCGTCACGCACCGCGGCCAACACCGCTCGTAACTCCGCGACCATCTGCAAACTCATGGCGTTGCGGCTTTCAGGTCGATTCAAGGTGATATGCAACACGCCGCTGTGGGGTTCCAGCAGCAGCGTTTCGCAGGCGGGTAGCGGGCTCATGGTTTTTTCCCGGGCAGGATGCCCATCAGTTTGCAGATGATGCCCAGCATGATTTCGTCGGCACCGCCGCCAATCGAGACCAGCCGCACATCGCGATAGGCCCGGGCTACCGGGTTATCCCACATGAAGCCCATGCCGCCCCAATATTGCAGACAGCTGTCGCTGACTTCCCGACCCAGGCGCCCGGCCTTGAGCTTGGCCATGGAGGCCAGACGCGTCACATCCTGGCCCTTGATGTATTGCTCGGTGGCCTGATAGACCAGCGCGCGCAGGCATTCGATTTCGGTTTGCAGCTCGGCCAGGCGGAAATGGACCACCTGGTTGTCGATCAGCGCGTTGCCGAACGTCTTGCGCTCCTTGCAGTACTCGATGGTGCTGTCGACGCAATACTCCAGGCCTTTGATCATGTTTGCCGCGCCGAACAGTCGCTCTTCCTGGAACTGCAGCATCTGCATCATGAACCCTGCGCCTTCATGGCCTATGCGGTAACGCTGGGGCACGCGCACGTTGTCGAAAAACACCTGGGCGGTTTCCGAGCTGCGCATGCCGAGCTTGTCCAGGTGCGAGCCGAGGCTGATGCCGGGGCTGTTCATCGGCACCATGATCAGCGATTTGTTGACGTGGGGTTTGTCGTCCGAGGTATTGGCCAGCAGGCAGATGAAATCGGCGCTTGGCGAGTTGGTGATCCACATCTTGCTGCCGTTGATCACATAGTCGTCGCCGTCCTTGCGGGCGCTGGTTTTCAGCCCGGCGACGTCGGAACCGGCACCGACTTCGGAGACGCCGATGCAGCCGACCTGTTCGCCGCTGATGGCCGGGCGCAGAAACTCTTCGCGCAACTCATCGGAGCCGAAGCGCGCCAACGCCGGGGTGCACATGTCGGTCTGCACGCCGATGGACATCGGAATGCCGCCGCAATGAATGGTGCCAAACTCTTCGGCAGCAACGATCGAATAGCTGTAATCCAGACCCATGCCGCCGAATTTCTCCGGCTTGGAAATCCCCAGCAGGCCGAGTTCGCCGGCCTTGCGGAAAATCTCATGGATCGGAAAGCGCCCGGCCTTTTCCCATTCATCGACATGAGGGTTGATCTCGCGATCGACAAAGTTACGCACCGTGCGACGCAGTTCTTCGTGTTCCTGGGTGAAGATCATTTTTATTGTTCTCCTTTGGGCCGGGTGGTCAAAAGCGTGCGATACCAAAGCTATTGGGTTGTAGCTGACGAACCTGGGCCTCGTGGCAAATATCCAGCAGATAGCCCAAGAGGATCCGCGTATCCCGTGGATCGATCAGGCCGTCGTCCCACAGGTTGGCGCTGCCGTACAGCGCGGTGGATTGGCTGTCGAGCTTTTGCGCGGCGACCTGTTCGAGCATGTCGAGCATCTTCGGGTCGGCGATCAAACCATCCTTGGCCTGCTTGGCTTCGGTGACGATGCGCAACACCTTGCCGGCCTGGGCACCACCCATCACTGCGGTGCGACTATTGGGCCAGGCGAAGATGAAGCGTGGGTCGAGACCGCGGCCGCACATCGCGTAATTCCCGGCGCCGTAGGAGCCACCGACGACCAGAGTCAGTTTCGGTATGCGAGCATTGGCCACCGCCTGGATCATCTTCGCGCCGTGCTTGATCACGCCTTGTTGTTCCGACTCGGTACCGACCATGAACCCTGTGGTGTTGTGAAAAAACAGTAATGGCGTCTGGCTCTGGTCGCAGAGCTGAATGAACTGCGCCGCTTTGCTTGCGCCCTTGGGGGTGATCGGACCGTTATTGCCGATAAAACCGCAAGGCCGGCCCTGGATCTGCAAGTGGCCGCAGATGGTCTGCTGATCGTACTCGCCCTTGAATTCCAGAAAGCTCGAACCATCCGCGACCCGAGCGATAATTTCCCGAACGTCATAGGGTTTTTTCGGATCATCAGGGATCAGACCCAGCAGCTCGTCGATCGGGTAGAGCGGCTCGGCACAGGTTCTGGGCGGCGGCCCTGGTAACTGCGCGTTCCACCCCAGCAGGCTGACAATCTCACGCACGATACGCAGGCCGTCGGCATCGTTCTCGGCCAGATATTCGGCGGTACCGGCGGTTTGCGCGTGCATTTCGGCACCGCCCAGGGCTTCGTCGCTGGCCACTTCGCCTGTGGCGGCCTTGAGCAGCGGGGGGCCGGCGAGAAACAGCCTGGCCTTGCCGCGTACCACCACCACATAGTCCGACAGCCCCGGTTGATAGGCCCCGCCAGCCGTCGCCGAGCCGTGGACCACGGTGATCTGCGGCAGGCCCATGGCGGACATCCGTGCCTGATTGGCAAAGCTGCGGGCGCCCTCGACGAAAATCTCCGCGGCGTAATTAAGGTTGGCGCCGCCGCTTTCCGCCAGCGTCACCACCGGTAGTTTGTTTTCCATGGCGATCTGCTGCAGGCGCAGGGATTTTTTCAGGCCGCTGGGGGAGATGGTTCCACCCTTGATTGCGCTGTTGTTGGCGACCACCAGCACGCGCACCCCGGACACGTAACCAATCCCGGCAATCAATCCGCCACCGGCCTGAGTGCCGTCCTTATCGTCGTGCAGCTTGTAGCCGGCGAGGCTGGCCAGTTCGAGAAACGGCGCGCCGGGATCGAGCAGCAGGTTCAGGCGTTCGCGGGGCAACAGCTGCCCGCGTTTGTCGAATTTCGCTTTGGCCTCGGCTGTCTTGGCCAGCAGGTTCTGCTCCAGCTGGCGAACCTGCGCGACCGCGGCCAACATCGCCTCGCGGTTCTGCGCGAACTGCGCACTGTGCGGGTCTAGCTGAGACTGAATCACCGGCATGGGTTATTCCTTATCCTTGAGCACGTCCGGCAGATAAGCACGGTGAAAACCATTGAAGGATTCACTGTTGTGCGCCTGGTGGATCGGCCACGCGCGACCGCCGAGGCTGGCCGCGCCGTCGATGCGCAAGGTACTGCCGCTGATGAAGGCCGCCGCCGGGCTGAGCAGGAACACAATTGCCGCGCTGACCTCCGACTCGGTGCCGATGCGCTTGAGCGGCACATGTTCGCGCAAGGTTGGAATCACCGCCTTGAACGCACCTTCATAGGTGTCCATGCCGCTGGACGCGATCCAGCCCGGTGCCACAGCGTTGACCCGGACCCCGGCGTAACCCCATTCGAAGGCGGCGGTCTTGGTGAAGTTATCCATGCCTGAACGCGCCGCGCCGGAGTGACCCATGCCGGGCATGCCGCCCCACATGTCGGCGAGCATGTTGACGATGGCGCCACCGTGTTTGCTCATGGATTGGTTGAAGACTTCCCTGGCCATCAGGAAGCCGCCCACCAGGTTGGTTCGCAGCACGGTTTCGAAGCCTTTCTGATTGATCGACGCCAGGGGTGACGGGTACTGACCGCCGGCATTGTTGACCAGTCCGTGAATCGAACCGTGTTTGTCGATGAGTTGGCCGATCAGCGCCGTGACCGCGTCTTCGTCGCGGATATCGCAGGTCTGGTAACTGGCTTTACCACCGTCTTCGAGAATTTCCGCCATGACGGTTTTCAGCTTGTCGGCCTTGCGCCCGATTAATATGACATGGGCGCCGAGGGCTGCCAGTTCGTGGGCGGTACAACGGCCGATGCCGCTGCCGCCGCCCGTCACAATGATGGTCTGGCCGGCGAACAGATCGGCTTTGAAAATGGAGTTATAGGCCACGACGACAGTCCTCTAGTTGACAAGGTCGGCGATGCTTTGCGGCACCGGAATCTGGATTTCCAGCAGTTGTTGGGCGAAGGCCTTGCCCTGTGGATCGATGCGCAGGCTGGCGACACCGCCGCCACCCAGGGCGTTTTCCAGGAGAAAGTTCAGGCTGTGGGTGCCCGGCAAATACCAGCGCTCGACCCGCCCATGAACCGGGTCGAGGACATGACTCATCCAGTCGACGATCACCGCCGGGGTCAAGGCTTCGGCAATCCACGGCAGGTAGTGCGGCTCACGGGCCATAACCCCGATATTGCTGTGATTGCCCTTGTCGCCGGAGCGTGCGACCGCCAGCTTGACCAGCGCCACACTGGCGTCGGCCCGGCCCTCGGCCCTGGGCGGTTCGAACGGGACGGGCAGGGCGGCGCTATCCAGCTGATCGAGTTCGGGCAAGGTGCAGGCATGCCGTTGTCCGGCCAGGTCGATTTCCAGATGGCAGGCGGATTTTTCGATCAGGAACGAAAATAGCCGGATCAGTGGGTACACCGTCGGCCGGCCACCGACTATCCCGGTCAGCCCCGGCGCCATGCCGGTCGCGGCCTGGGCGATTTCCCGGGAGAACAGCACTAGCGCTTGTTTCTCCGGATGACGCACCGCCAGTTTGATCACCACTTCGCGGCTGTCCTGGCGTCGGCCATGGGGACCGTAGGTGGCCTCGCTGCCAAGCAGTTCGATATTCACTTCGCTGTACGGTGCCCATCCGCGCAGGCTGAACATTTGCGCGGTCTTGTCGATGATCGCCTGGCTGACCCGCTGCGCCTTGGCAACGGCATCGATCCCGGCAATCAGGCAACTGGCGGTGCAGCGAAAGCCATCCGGGTAAGTAGCGCTGACTTTGTATTGGTCGGTGGGCGGCAGGCCTTTTGCGCCGTGCACCCGGACAGCGTTCTTGCCTTGTTGCTGGAGTTTGACCTGAGTGAAATCGCAGACCACGTCGGGCAGCAGATAGGCGCGCGGGTCGCCGATTTCATAGAGCAATTGTTCGCCCACCGTCAGCGCTGTGATCAGTCCGCCGGAACCTTCGGGTTTGCTCAGGATGAATTGGCTGTCGGCGCTGACTTCGACGATCGGGAAACCGATGTGCTCGTAGTCCGGCACCTCGCGCCAGTCGGTAAAGTTGCCGCCGGTGCAGTGGGCGCCACATTCGATGAGATGTCCGGCCAGCGCGGCCTGGGCCAGTTTGTCGTAGTCCTGCCAGGACCAGCCGAATTCATGCACGAGTGCGGCGCTGACCACGGCGCTGTCGACCACTCGGCCAGTGATGACGATATCCGCCCCCAGACGCAACGCCTCGACAATACCCGGAGCGCCAAGATAGGCGTTGGTCGAGACGCACAGTGGCGGCAGCGCTGCACCGCTGAACATTTCATGAATATCGCGGCCGCTCAGCTGCTGAAACTGGGGTTGCAGGTCATCGCCAAGCAGCACGGCGATCTTCAGCGCGATCCCCGCTTGATCGCAGGCCACCTGCAGGGCCGCGGCGCAGGCCTGGGGATTGACCCCGCCGGCATTGCTGATGACGCGAATGTTCTGTCGGGAAATTTCCGGGAGCAACGGGCTGAGGACTTCGACGAAATCGCTGGCGTAACCGGCCCGGGGATCTTTCATGCGTGCCCCGGCCAGCAGCGACATGGTGATTTCAGCCAGATAGTCGAACACCAGATAATCCAGGCGGCCACCTTCTACCAGCTGCCCTGCGGCGGTAGAGGTGTCGCCCCAGAACGCGCTGGCGCAACCGATGCGCACGCTCTTGCTCATGACGCAGGCCCTCTGGTGTAGAATTGAATCAAGACTACCAAGCAAGCGCTTGGTTTGTAAATGCTGAAAATATCTTCAGCCCGAGCGCTTGCTTGGTGATCCTCTCCAGCTAAAATGCCCGCGCAACCTCCCGGTTTACCGGGTGGCCGCACACTTGATTGAAGCGCATTCAGGAGATAACGCTTGGACGAGCAAAAAGCCCTGCTGGTAATGCGCGACCTGGTCGACAACGGGCAACTGACCGACCCGGACAGTGCCCGCGGCAAATTGCTGCAAATGGCCGCTCACCTGTTTCGCAACAAGGGCTACGAGCGCACCACGGTGCGTGACCTGGCTGGCGCCGTGGGCATTCAGTCCGGCAGCATTTTTCATCACTTCAAAAGCAAGGATGAAATCCTCCGTGCGGTGATGGAGGAAACCATCCTCTACAACACCGCACTGATGCGTGCAGCCCTGGCCGAGGCGAGCAGCGTGCGCGAGCGCGTGCTGGCACTGATCCGCTGTGAGCTGCAATCGATCATGGGCGGCAGCGGCGAAGCCATGGCGGTGCTGGTGTATGAGTGGCGCTCGTTGTCCGAGGAAGGCCAGGCCAGAGTGCTGGCGCTGCGCGATATCTACGAACAGATCTGGCTGCAGGTGTTGGCAGAGGCCAAGGACGCCGGTTACATCAGAGGCGATGTGTTTATCACCCGACGCTTCTTGACCGGGGCCTTATCCTGGACCACCACCTGGTTCCGCGCTGGCGGGAGCATGAGTCTCGATCAACTGGCAGATGAAGCGCTGATTCTGGTACTTGCAGATCCGCAGCGGCTGTAATACCGCCGATTATTTACTCGGCACCACGTTGTTTAAGTGGGCGAAAACGCCTAGTTTGATTGGCTTGACGGTATTTCCTGGGATGGGCCCTTTTGATGTCTTTGCCAATGCGCACGGCTTCGCGGATGTTGTGGGTTGCGCTCGGCGCGCTATGGATTCTGCCGACTTCGGCGGCTCAGCTGGTAAGGATTGGAGCAGCGCATTTCCCGCCCTATACCGTGCGCCCGGAAACCGGTGCCGACACGGGGCTCCTGCCGCAGTTGGTCGAGGTCTTGAATCAGTCGCAAAGCGAGTACCAATTCATGCTGGTGCCTACCTCGATTCCCCGGCGTTTCGGCGACTTCAAACAAGGCCGGGTGGATATGGCGATCTTCGAAAACCCCGATTGGGGCTGGAAAGAGATCCCCCATACCAGCGTCGACATGGGCCTGGAAGATGCCGAAATTTTTGTCGCGCAACGCAAACCCGATCACCAGCAGAGCTATTTCACCGACTTGAAAGGCAAGCGCCTGGCGCTGTTCAGCGGTTATCACTATGCCTTTGCCAAGTTCAATGCCGATCCCAAGTACCTCG